>NZ_JAUXZE010000082.1 GCF_030694085.1 Tabrizicola sp.
AAGGCGTCGTCAGCCTCGATTCGATCTGCCATCTCGATGCGCCCGCCAAGGCGGCGGTGGCGGAGCTGATCGACGCCCGCGTGAAGCGGCGCGAACTGATGCCGGTCGGAATCGAAGACTCGACCGTGCCGCACTGGATGCCGCGCGAGGGGATGGAAGCCGCGGCGCCGCAGCCCGACCTCGTCCACATTCTCTCGCCCTTCGATCCGCTGATCATCCAGCGCAAGCGGCTGAAGCTGTTTTTCGGCTATGCCCACGCGTTCGAGGCCTATCTGCCGAAGGAGAAGCGCGTCTTCGGCTATTTCGGCCTGCCCGTGCTGATCGGCGACAGGGTCGTGGCGGTGCTCGACCTCAAGACCGACCGCCAGGCGGGGCGGCTGCTGATCCAGCAATGGACGTGGCTCGACAGGCAGGAGAGCCCGGAGCGGAAGGCGCTGATCGAGGCGGAACTGGCGCGGTTCGAGCGGTTTCAGCTGGCCAAGGACGTCGCCGTTCCTGTCGGGTCAGACGATGCCTGACCGTCATTGCGAGCGCAGCGAAGCAATCCAGATCGGCTCGCTCGACGGCCCCTGGATTGCTTCGCTGCGCTCGCAATGACCGAGAAGCCCCCGCTCAGACACGCCCGCCGCAAAATCGTCCATTTCTGGAGTGCCTTTCGTCCCGCCGAACGGCAAGCACAATGGAGCCGTCGGGTGACGAGGTATGATCTCGCGACGCTGGCCGCCCTCACCGGATCGGCAGGGTGAATGCAGGCGAGGCGGGCACGCATCACGGACCTGCGCCCAGCCCTGGCCGGCGCGACCCTGTTGCATCTCCTGCTGCTGGCGGCGCTCGGGTCGCTGTCGATCCGGCCATTGCTCGATGTGGCGCCTCAAGCCGAGACCAGCGTCGAGGTCGAACTGCTGACACCAGGCGCGTTCGAGGCGATGACCCAGCCTGGGCCGATCGAGGCGCCGCCGGGCGGGCTGCCCGAGCAGCCGCCGAGCGCCAAAGCCGCCCCGCCCACCGAGCCGGGCGGCATGGTCAAAGCGAGCCGGCTGATGGCAGCGGAGGCGCTCGCTCACCCCCTGAGCCGGCAGGCGCGGGAGATGCTGCCGCTTCTGGCGGCGGATGAGCGCGCCGAGCAGCTCTGCGGCCTGGAGGCGATGAGCCAGATCCATGCCTGGAAAAGCGACTTCGAGCCGGACCGGGTGACGGCCTATGCGAAGGGCGCGACAAAGCTGGCCGGCCGCGCCCTCATCGCCGACGGCGCGGCGTTCCGCAGCAAGCGCCGCTGGTACGATCTGCACTTCCGCTGCGAACTCAGCCCCGATCAGGCGGCGGTCGTCGCCTTCGCCTTTCGCGTCGGCGAGCCCGTGCCGCGCAGCCAATGGGCGAAGCTCGGTCTGCCGGAGCGGTACTGAGCCGCGCTCACGCCCCCAGCAGATCGATCAGATGCGGGATCAGCGGCTCGTCGGCAGGCGGCATGGCGAGCTCCCGCAGCTTGGCCGGACGGACCCATTTCAGCGCCTGCGCCTCGCGGGAGGCGACCTGCCCTTCCCAGCGACGGCAGATATAGAGCGGCATCAGCAGGTGGAACTCGGGATAGGCGAAACTGGCGAAGGTCAGCGGCGCCAGGCACTCCTCCTTGACCGTGATGCCGAGCTCTTCGGACAGCTCACGGATCAGCGCCGGCTCCGGCCGCTCGCCCGCCTCCAGCTTGCCGCCCGGAAACTCCCACAGCCCGGCCAGCGCCTTGCCCTGCGGCCGCTGGGCCACCAGCACGCGGTTGTCGGAATCGATCAGGGCGCAGGCGACGACGAGGAGAAGCTTCACGGATGGACTCAGTAGCCGGAGAGGATGACGTGCAGGGGTTGCGTCTCCTTACCCGTCACGGTGACGCTGTCATAGACCGAGCCGCCCTCGCGCGTGAGCGCATCCTCGTCGCCCCAGATCACCTGCGTCGTCACGAAGTAGTCGCCCGGCGCCACCTTCTCGAAGACGAAGCGGCCATTCGACTCCGCCTTGGTGGTGCGGGTGTACTCGCCATAGGCGGGATCGGGGTTGTCGTCGCGGGGATAGCCGCGATGCGGCACGAATTTGCGCGGGCCATAGAAGTTGGCGAAGCGCTCGCGCGAGTAGCCCGTGGCCGGCACGAGGCGCACCAGCTGCCCGGCCGCGTTCACGACCGCACCGCTCGGCTTGGTGCGGAAGGCGTGGCCGGTGATCGTGGTCGTGCCGGTCTTCCTGATGAAGGCCGCTTCCTCGACCGAAAACGCGACGGTCGCCGGCTTGCGTTCGACGCAAGCGGACAACGCCAAGGCGAGAACGATCCCCAGCCCGATCCTCATGCCGCTCGCCCCCTCAGGCAGACCTGGCCGCACGCTGCGACGTCGTCACCAGGAAGACGCCAGCGAGGATGATGCAACCGCCGATGATCTGCCGCAACTCCAGCGTTTCCCCGAGCACGACGATGCCGAGGATCGTCGCCACCGTCGGCACGAGATAGCCCGTCATCGCCGCCTTCGTCGGTCCCGCGGCTCGGATCAGCCGCATGAACACCGCCATCGGAACGGCCGTGGCGAGCAGGCCGAGCGCCAGCATCGCCGGGACATGGTCCGCCATCGGCGCGAATGCGGCGGGGCCGGCGAAGACCAGCGTCAGCACCAGCGCGACGAGGCCGGAGACCACCTGCTGACCGAGCGCCAGCCGCGCCGGATCACCGGCCGAGGCGGGAATGACACGGGCATAGAGATTGCCGATGCTGTAGCCCAGCATGACACCGACCATGGCGAGCACGCCGAGCGCCGTGCCGCCGCCCTCGACCAGGCGCGGGCCGATCAGCAGCGCGACGCCGGCCATGCCGAGCAAGATGCCGATCAGGCGGCGCGGCCCCATCCGCTCCTCGGCGAACAGGAAATGCGCAAAGACCGCCGTCACCAGCGGCCCGCCGGCCTGGATCATCGCGGCCGGCCCGCTGGCGAGCTGGACCAGCGCGTAGGCCACCAGCACGTTCGGCACCCAGCCATTGGTGGTGCCGAGCACGAGCCAGTGGCGGATCTCGTCGCGCCGCGGCAGCGGGCTCTGGCGCAGCCAGACGACATAGGCCGCGAGCGCCGCCGCCCCGATCAGCCCGCGCCCGGCGGCGAGCGCAAGCGGCGAGATCGCGCCGCCCGTCAGCTTGATGAACAGGAAGCTCGAGCCCCAGAAGAACGAGCAGACCAGCAGATGCGCGAGGACGAAGGCGCGGCTGGGGCCGGTGGGTGAACCTGCGAGCCCCGGCGTCATATGCTGCGAGCCCTCATCCTGAGGAGGCCCGCAGGGCCGTCTCGAAGGATGGTCCAGATGTCACCGGCGCCTCCAGGAGCATCCTTCGAGACGCCGCTTCGCGGCTCCTCAGGATGAAGCCTCGAACAGCAATCCCGGCGATCAGGACCGGTAGTCGCCGTTGATCTCGACATAGGCCTTGGTCAAGTCGCAGGTCCAGACGGTGGACTTGCCGCGGCCGAGGCCGAGATCGGCGGTGATGACGATGTGCTCGCCCTGCATATAGGTCGTGACAGCGTCCTCGTCATAGGAAGCGGCGCGGGCGCCCTGCTGCGCCACCATGATGTCGCCGAAGGAGATGTCGAGCCGGTCGCGGTCGGCGGGCTCGCCGGCCTTGCCGACCGCCATGACCACGCGGCCCCAGTTGGCGTCCTCGCCGGCGATCGCGGTCTTGACCAGCGGCGAATTGGCGATCGAGAGCGCGACCCGCTTGGCCGAACGCGAGGAGACCGCGCCTGCGACCCTGACCTCGACGAACTTGCGCGCGCCCTCACCATCCTTGCAGACGAGATGGGCGAGTTCGAGCAGCAGCGAATTCAGCGCGCGCTTGAAGCCCGAGAGCCGGGCATCGCCGATCTCGGTGATCGCCGGGACGCCGCGGGCCGCAGCCTTGCCCGTCGCGAACAACATCAGCGTGTCCGAGGTCGAGGTGTCGCTGTCGACGGTGACTGCGTTGAAGGAGCCCTTCACGCCCTTGGAGAGCAGCGCCTGCAGCACGGGCGCGGCGATCGGCGCATCCGTGAAGACGAAGGAGAGCATCGTCGCCATGTCGGGCGCGATCATGCCGGCGCCCTTGGCGATGCCGGCGAGCACGACCTCACGGCCGTCGATCTTCGCCCTGCGCGACAACGCCTTGGGGAAGGTGTCGGTGGTCATGATCGCCCGGGCGGCGTCGATCCAGGGGCCGTCCGCGACGCGCTTGGCGCAATCCTCGAGCACGCCCTCGAACTTGCTCGCGTCGAGCGGCTCGCCGATCACGCCGGTCGAGGCGATGAAGACCTCCTGCGGTTTGCAGCCCGCGGCCTTGGCCGCGATCTTCGCCGTCAGCGCGACGGAATCGCGGCCCTTGAGCCCGGTGAAGGCGTTGGCATTGCCGGAGTTGACCACGACGGCCCGGGCCGAGCCCTGCTTCAGGTTCTCGCGGCACCAGTCGACGGGCGCGGAGGGGCATTTCGAGCGGGTGAAGACGCCGGCGACCTGCGTGCCCTCGTCGAGCAAAGCGAGCCAGACATCGGTGCGGTCCTTGTACTTGATGCCCGCCTCGGCGGTGGCGAAGCGCACGCCGGGGACCGGCGGAACCTTGGGCTGGCGCTTCGGCGCGAGCGGGGAAACGGGAACATCCTTGCCGGCCATGATGGCGTCTCCTGTGCGGGAGGCCCGTGTGCCGCAGGGGCGGCGCGAAGGCAAGGTCGGCATTGTTGTCGGATCGCTATGGCGCCCTCGACGTCGCATTGCATTATGCTATATTCGTTTCGTGAAGGTGACGATCTACAGCAGAGACGCACTGAAGACCTTGCGGGGCCTGCCCACGAACGTCGCTGATCGCATCCGCGGCAAGGTCGAGCAGTACGTCGCCGACCCTGCCTCGCAGTCCAACAACGTCAAGGCGCTGCAGGGCGAAAAGGGCTATTTGAGGCTCCGCGTCGGAGACTGGCGGGTCATCTTCCGCGAGGACGGCTCGGTCGTGCTGATCGTCCGCGTCGCGGCGCGCGGGTCTGCCTATGATTGAAAGGACCTGGCCATGAAGGAGCGACTGAAACTGACGATCGACGGCGAGGACTACGTCGCACTGTCGCGCGATGCCTATGACCGCCTTATCGAGGCGGCCGAGGATGCGGCCGACTCCGCGGCCATCGCCCGCTTCGAGCAGCGTCTCGCCGCGGGCGAGGAGGAGTTCGTCCCCTCCGCCATCGTCGATCGCATTCTCGCGGGCGAGAACCTGGTGCGGGTCTGGCGCGAGCATCGCGGGCTGACCGTCAGCGCATTGGCCGAGATGGCGGGCATCGCCCAGCCCTATCTCTCGCAGATCGAGACCGGCAAGCGCGAGGGCACGCTGCAGACGATGAAGAAGATCGCCGGGGCGCTGCGCGTGAAACTCGATGACCTGGTCTGATCGGTGAGCCTTACCGCCTCCGATCTGGTTTACGGCTACCGCGAACGCGTCATTGGTCGCGATATCGTCGTGTCGCTTGCCCGTGGCGAGGTCCTGGCCCTGCTCGGCCCCAATGGCAGCGGCAAGACCACGCTGTTGAAAACCCTGCTCGGGCTCCTGCCGGCTCGGAGCGGGACGCTGCTGCTCGACGACCGCCCCCTCGCTGCGCTGTCGCCGCCAGAACGGGCGCGGTCGCTCGGCTATGTGCCCCAGGCCCATGCCGGAACCTTCGCCTTCACCGTCGAGACCGTGGTGCTGATGGGGCGCAGCGCCCATGCCGGGCTCTTCACCGCCCCCTCAGCCCGCGACCACACGGTTGCCTTCGCGATGCTGGAGCGACTCGGCATCGCGCGCCTGGCGCAGCGGCCCTATACGGAGATTTCGGGCGGGGAGCGCCAGCTCGTGCTGATCGCCCGCGCCTTGGCGCAGGAGCCGGCCTATGTCGTCCTGGACGAGCCGACCGCGAGCCTCGACTTCGGCAATCAGGGCCGGGTGATGCAGGAGATCCGCCGGCTCGCGGCGGAAGGCCTCGGCGTGCTGTTCACGACGCATGATCCCAACCAGGCTTTGCGCCATGCCGACCGCGTCATGATGATCCGCGACGGGCAGGCCATCGCCAGCGGGGGCGCCATGGATCTGCTCACGCCCGAACGACTGCAGCGCCTCTACGGCGTCGGCATCGAGACCGTGCGGGACGGCGATGGCCGTATCGCTTTCCTACCCGGCTAGCGGCGCAGTCCGACGCGGTGCAAACATCCCGCCGTCAGAAGTCGCTGGTCAGGCCCTTCACCTCCCAGTCGTTGTAGCGCACCGGCTCGAGCCCGCCGCGGCCGTCGACTTCCTTGCGGCTGGCGAGATCGGCCGCGCGCGCATCGATCTCGGCCCGTCTCGCCTGCGCCTCGGCGAGTGCGCGCTGCGCCGCCGGCGGCAGCACCCGCGGCGCGTCCTCGCTGCTGTCCAAACCGATCGGCTTGGGATCGTTTGCCTCGCTCATCGCCGCATTCTCTCGTTCCAGCTCTGTTGGGGCCGATTCTCTTGCAGGCTGTTCCCTTGCAGGATCGCCGTCACCTTCACCACATAAGCCTCGAAACCGCATCCGGGGAGTGGCATGTCGCCACGAGCCGTGATGGCGCATGATGGGGATGACGATGAACTATGTCCGCACCGGCATGCTGATGGCCGGTCTCACCGCGCTCTTCGGCGCGGTCGGCTATCTGCTCGGCGGCGGCGGCGGCATGCTGATGGCGCTGGGCTTCGCCGCCGTCACCAACCTGTTCAGCTACTGGAACTCGGATCGGCTCGCGCTTGCCGCCCACAACGCCCATGAGGTCGACGAACGAACCGCGCCGGAGCTCTACGGCATGGTGCGCGACCTCGCGGCGAGGGCCAACATGCCGATGCCGCGCGTCTACCTGATCGACGAGGACCAGCCCAACGCCTTCGCCACCGGCCGCAACCCGGAAAACGCGGCGGTGGCGGCCACCACGGGCATTCTGCGGACGCTGAGCTATGAGGAGCTGGCGGGCGTGATGGCGCATGAGCTCGCCCACATCAAGAACCACGACACGCTGACGATGACGATCACCGCCACCATGGCCGGCGCGATCTCCTCGCTCGTGACCTTTGGCATGATGTTCGGCTCGCGCGAAAACCGGCCCAACCTGATCGTGCAGATCCTGCTCTCGATCCTGGCGCCGATGGCCGCGATGATAATCCAGATGGCGATCTCGCGCTCGCGCGAATACGAGGCCGACAAGCTTGGGGCCGAGATCTGCGGCAATCCGATCTGGCTCGCCGATGCGCTGGCGAAAATCGCCGCCGGCGTCGCCCATACGCCGAACGAGACGGCGGAGGCGAAGCCTGCTACGGCGCACATGTTCATCATCAATCCCCTCACGGCTGGCGGCATGGATTCCCTGTTCTCGACCCACCCCGACACCGGCAACCGCATTGCCGCGCTGATGGAGCAGGCCCGCGCCATGGGCATCGGCCGCAGCGCCGGCGGCTTCATGAGCCAGGCGGCCCAGAGCCCCTGGAGCGGCGGAGCCGGCCCCCAGCCCGGCCCCTGGGGCTGATCCGGTGGCAAAGGGACACAAGGCGGACGATCTCCACGACGACACCAGCGAGCCTGTCGAGGGCGGCGGCGGACCGGCGCCGGGCCTGCCGGCGCGCAAGCTCGCAGCGGCCGTCATCGACGAGGTGCTGCGGGCGAAGCTGTCGCTCGACGACACCCATGAGCGGCTGGCACCGGCCTATCGGCTCGATGCCGCCGACAGCGCTTTGGCGCGCGCCATCGCGATCACCGCCTTTCGCCGGCTTGGCACGATCCAGGAGGCGATCAACGCCCGGCTGGAGCGCGGCAGCCCGCGCAATTCCGGGCCGTTCGAGCCGATCATGGTGGCGGCCGCGGCGCAGATCCTCTTTCTCGACGTGCCCGACCATGCCGCCGTCGATCTCGCCATCCGCCAGCTCCACGAGGATGCGCGCTCCTCGCGCTATGTCTCGCTCGGCAATGCGTTGCTGCGCCGGCTTGCCCGCGAGCGCGAGGCGATCCTCGCCGAGGCCGTCGACCCTTTCCTCGACACGCCCGAATGGCTCGCCGAGAGCTGGATGGAGAGCTATGGCGAGGAAACCGCCGCCGCCATTGCCGAAAGCCACCGCGACGAGCCGCCGCTCGATATCTCCGTGAAATCGGATCCCGAGGGTTGGACCGAGAGGCTCGACGGCCTACTGTTGCCGACGGGCTCGGTCCGCCTGCGCGAGCGCGGCGGCATCACCGGCCTGGCAGGCTTCGACGAAGGCGCCTGGTGGGTGCAGGACGCTGCCGCCGCCCTGCCGGTGCGCCTGCTCGCGCCACAGCCGGGTGAGCGGATCGCCGATCTCTGCGCCGCACCCGGCGGCAAGACCGCACAGCTCGCGGCAATGGGAGCCTCGGTCACTGCCGTCGACCGCTCGGGCCCGCGCCTGCGCCGGCTGCGCGCCAATCTGGAGCGGCTCGCCCTGTCTGCGGAGATCGTCACCAAGGATGCGACTCTCTGGGACGCCGATCCCTTCGACGCCGTGCTGCTCGACGCCCCCTGCAGTGCCACCGGGACCATCCGCCGCCACCCCGACGTCGCCTGGACCAAGTCGCCGGAGGATCGTGACAAGCTCGTCGCCCTCCAGGCGCGGCTGCTCGAGGCCGCCGCCCGGCTGACAAGGCCCGGCGGCCGGCTGGTCTACTGCACCTGTTCGCTCGAACCCCAGGAGGGCGAGGCGCAGATCGAGGCCTTCCTGAAGTCCCATCCCGACTTCGCGCGCAAGCCGGTCGAGGCCGACGAGATCGGTGGCCTCGGTGAGGCGATCGACCGCAACGGCGACCTCAGGACTCTGCCGCACCAGCTGCGCAACGAGACGCCGCGGCTCTCGGGATGGAGCGGATTTTACGCAAGCCGCCTGATCAGGCTATGACGTCACGGGGAATCGCAAAGGCGTGTCACGCCGGGCGTCATGGGTACGGGGCGTATCGGGGCATTGAACGGCTGGTCTGAGCGCAGGGGTCTGGCGCAGGCGGCGATCGGACGGGCGGCCCGGCGAACCCGGGGTCAGCTCGTCGGCATCGTGCGTCGCCTCTGGCCGTTCGGCCGCTCTGCGGCCACCCGCCTGCTCTTCGCCCCGCATGACCTGCGCACCGCCGATCCGACCACGGCCGGCGACATCTATGCCGGCTACTATGCCTTCGCCGGGCGCACGCTGCGCACCCACGGCGAGTCGCCCTTCGACAGCGCCCCCCCGAGCGAGGCCTGGGCCGAGGCGCTGCATGGTTTCGGCTGGCTGCGCCACATGCACGCCGCCGACACGGCCATCGCCCGGGCCAATGCCCGCGCCCTCGTCGAGGATTTCATCGGCCGCAAGCGCGAACGCAGCGAGATCGCCCGCCGGCCCGCCGTGGCGGCACGGCGGCTGATCTCGCTGCTCTCGCATTCGCCGCTGCTGCTCGAAGGCGCCGACCATGCTTTCTACGAGCGTTTCCTGCGACATCTCTCGCGGCTGGCGGAGCGGCTAGACCTGGCATTGGCGGGAGCGGTCGAGGGCAGCGCGCGGCTCAACGGCCTGATCGCGGTCACCTTGGCGGCGATCTGCCTCGATGCGCCCGACGGCCGGCGGCGCCGGCTGGACTACGCGCTCTCCGACGAGCTCGACCGCCAGATCCTGCCCGATGGTGGCCACCTCAGCCGCAATCCACGCATCCTGATCGAGCTGCTGCTCGACCTGCTGCCGCTGCGCGAGACCTTCCTCGCCCGCGGGATCGAGCCGCCGCGCGGCGTGCTGATGGCGATCGAGCGGATGATGCCGCATTTGCGCCTGTTCCGGCACGGCGACGGTGCACTCGCTCTGTTCAACGGCATGGGGACGACCCCGCCGGACGTGATGGCGACGCTCGCCGCCTATGACGACGCCCGGGCGCGCCCGATCGAGCAGGCCGCCTATTCGGGCTATAGCCGCCTCACCGGAGAGCGCGGCATCGTCGTGATCGACGCCGGCGCACCGCCGCGCGGCGCCCATTCGGTCGAAGCCCATGCGGGCTGCCTGTCCTTCGAATTCTCCAGCGGCGCACAGCGCCTCGTGGTCAATTGCGGCATCAGCCGCTTCGGCTCCGACGCCTTGCGCCTGGCGGCCCGGAGCACGGCGGCGCATTCGACGCTGACGCTCGACGACCGCTCCAGCGCGACCTTCGGCCGGGTGCTCGGCGAGATGCGCGTCGTCGCCGGGCCCACCGATGTCCGCGTCGCCCGGCAGGAGCGCGAGGAGGGACAGGAATGGGTCGGCAGCCATGACGGCTACGGCCGTACGCTCGGCGCGGTGCATACGCGCCGCCTGCTGCTGGCCCGCGACGGCGCCACCCTGACGGGCGAGGACGAAATCGCGCTCGACGGGGCCCGCGCGGCCCTGCCGTCTCTGGCGCGCTTCCATCTGCATCCCGACGTCAAGCCGAGCCTGATCCGCGAGGGCCAGGGCGCGATGCTGGCGCTCCCCAATGGCGAGGTCTGGGCTTTCGAGGCCTCGGGGCTGACGGTCTCGATCGAGGAAAGCATTTTCCTTGCCGGAGCCGCGGGTGGACGGCGTACCGAACAGCTCAGCGTCGCCTTCGACGCCGCCGTCATGCCCCGGATCAGCTGGCGCTTCAGCCGGGTGGGTGCAGCCGCCCCCGCCACCGCCCGCTTCCGCCCGCCGCCAGGGGCGGATCCCTCCGCACCGGGATCCGCGCCCGACGCCTGAGCCGGCCACCACCGCGCGCTTTGCTTTGCGCGCCGCAGCATGATAGCTCGCGCCGACCGTCTCGATGTTCCTGGACCCTTCCCGATGCCGACCGAGCTTCGCCGCGTCGAACGCGCGCTCCTTTCCGTTTCCGACAAGACCGGCCTGGTCGAGTTCGCGCGCGCCCTGAACCACATGGGCATCGCCCTGGTTTCGACGGGCGGCACGGCGAAGGCCCTGGCCGAGGCCGGCCTGCCCGTCACCGACGTCTCCGACCTCACCGGCTTCCCGGAAATGATGGATGGCCGCGTCAAGACCCTGCACCCCAAGGTCCATGGCGGCCTGCTGGCGATCCGCTCCCATCCCGAGCACCAGGCCTCGATGCTCGGCCACGGCATCGCGCCGATCGACCTGCTCGTCGTCAACCTCTACCCCTTCGAGGCGACGGTCGCGGCCGCAAAGCCCTATGATGACTGCATCGAGAACATCGACATCGGCGGCCCGGCGATGATCCGCGCGGCAGCGAAGAACCATCGCTTCGTGACGGTGGTGACCGACCCGGCGGATTACAGCGCGCTACTGGACCAGCTGCGGGCACACGACGGGGCAACGACCATGACCTGTCGACAGAAGATGGCACTGACGGCCTATGCCCGGACGGCCGCCTATGACACGGCGGTCAGCACCTGGCTGGCGGGCGAGATCAAGGAACCCGCCCCGCGGTACCGCAGCTTTGCGGGCAAGCTGGCCCAGACGCTGCGCTATGGCGAGAACCCGCATCAGGCGGCGGCATTCTACGTCGACGGCTCGCGCCGCCCCGGCGTTGCGACCGCGCGGCAGTGGCAGGGCAAGGAACTCAGCTACAACAACATCAACGACACCGACGCGGCCTTCGAGCTGGTGGCCGAGTTTGCCGGTGGTGCCCCGGCCTGCGCGATCATCAAGCACGCCAACCCTTGTGGAGTGGCGACGGCCAGCACTCTGACAGAGGCCTACCTGCGCGCCTACCAGTGCGACCAGACTTCGGCCTTTGGCGGGATCGTGGCGCTGAATCAGGTGCTGGACGGGGCGACGGCGGAAGAGATCGTGAAGATCTTCACCGAGGTCGTCATTGCCCCCGACGCCACGGACGAGGCGCGGGCCGTCTTTGCGGGCAAGAAGAACCTGCGGCTTCTGACGACGAAAGCCTTGCCGGACCCCAAGGAGAAGGGGCTGGCCTTCAAGCAGGTGGCCGGGGGCTTTCTGGTGCAGGACCGGGACGCCGGGCATGTCTCGGCCTCGGACCTCAAGGTCGTGACCAAGCGCGCGCCTTCGGATGCCGAGATGCGCGACATGATGTTTGCCTGGACTGTGGCCAAGCACGTCAAATCGAACGCGATCATCTATGTGAAGGACGGAGCGACCGTCGGCGTTGGCGCCGGGCAGATGAGCCGCGTGGATTCCACCCGCATCGCCGCACGGAAAGCCGAAGACATGGCCGAGGCGCTGGGCCTGCCCGGTTCCTTGACCAAGGGCTCCGTGGTCGCCTCGGACGCCTTCTTCCCCTTCGCTGATGGCCTGATCACCGCCGCCGAAGCGGGTGCTACGGCAATCATCCAGCCTGGAGGCTCCATGCGTGATGACGAGGTGATCGCAGCGGCCGACGAGCGGGGTCTCGCGATGGTGTTCACCGGCCAGCGGCATTTCCGGCACTGATGATGCGCCGTTTCTGGATCATCGCGGCCGTTGTCTTCGTGCTGGACCAGCTGACCAAGCTGGCCGTGGTGCATGGCCTGGACCTCATCAACCGGGGTGAGATCGACGTCTTTCCGCCCTATCTGACCTTCCGCATGGCCTGGAACTACGGAATCAACTTCGGCCTTCTGTCCAACGGCTCGGACTGGGCGCGCTGGGGTTTGATCGTGCTGGCCTTGGCCATCTCGGCCTGGGTGGTCTGGTGGATGCGGCGCGAAAAGGGAAACTGGAAGGCCGAACTGTCGGGCGGCCTGCTGGTCGGCGGGGCCTTGGGCAACATCATCGACCGAATCGCCTATGGTGCGGTGGCGGACTTTCTGAACATGTCCTGTTGCGGGATCGAGAACCCCTATGCCTTCAACGTGGCCGACATTGCGATCTTCGCCGGTGCGCTGGGCTTGGTGATCTTCGCCAAGGGCAGCGATGGCGACAAGCCGACCGGCGGAAAACCCCCCCGTCGCAGTCGCTAAACACCCGTGACGCCCGCGATGCTTTAGGCTAAGACGGCACAAAGACGGTTCGGAGGCATACATGCAGGCAGCGAAAGGCAGGGCGGTCATCGCGGTTGCGGCGATGGTCACGCTGGCGGCCTGCGCCGGGGATCGTGACCCGCAGCTGATGAACCTGCGTTCCGGCCAAGGGCCGGACGAATTTGCCATCGTGCCGCCGAAGCCGCTGGAATTGCCGGAGAACCTGGCCGAACTTCCCGAACCCGCCCCCGGTGGGTTCAACCGCACCGACCAGAACCCCGAAGCCGATGCCGTCATTGCTCTGGGCGGCAATCCGGGCGCGGCAGGCGGAATCCCGTCGGGTGACTCGGCCCTGTATAGCCACGCGGCCCGCTTCGGGGTCGAGGGTGGCATCCGCGCGACGCTGGCTTCGGAAGATCTGGACTGGCGGCGCGACAACAACGGCCGCATCCTGGAACGCCTGTTCAACGTGAACGTCTACTACAAGGCCTACCGCAAGCAGCGGCTGGACCAGCAGGCGGAACTGGCCCGCTGGCGTGCGGCGGGCGTGCGGACCTCGTCCGCGCCACCACGCAAACCTGACGAAGAGTAACAAGCGCGTGCCTTGGCCTGCCAGGACTTGAATGTCCGGGCCCTGCGCCGCAGTTTCCCTGAAAATCAAGGGTGAGGAAGCCAATGCTCGGACGACTTGGTGCTGCCGTTCTGCTGACACTGACGCTGCCCGCCTTTGCCGAAGAGCCGGTCACCACCTTCACCCTGGACAACGGGTTGAACGTCGTGGTGATCGAGGATCACCGTGCCCCGGTCGTCGTGCAGATGATCTGGTACCGTGTCGGTGCTGCGGATGAACCGCGCGGCCATTCCGGCATCGCGCATTTCCTGGAACATCTGATGTTCAAGGGCACCGAAAAGGTGGCCCCCAACGCCTTTTCCGGCATTGTCGAGGCGCAGGGCGGCGATGACAACGCCTTCACCTCCTGGGACTACACCGCCTATTTCCAGCGCATCGCCGCCGACCGGCTGGACCTGGTGATGGAGATGGAAGCCGACCGGATGCGCAACCTGCGCCTGACCGAAGACGATGTGACGACCGAACGCCAGGTCATCCTGGAAGAACGCGCGCAGCGCACCGACAGCGACCCCGGTGCCCTGCTGATGGAGCAGATGCGCGCCGCCCAGTTCCTGAACCACCCCTACGGCATCCCGATCATCGGTTGGCGGCACGAGATGGAGCAGCTCGACCGCGAAGATGCCCTGGACTACTACCAACGCTTCTACGCCCCGAACAACGCGACGCTGGTCATCGCCGGGGATGTCGAGCCCAAGGCCGTCAGGGCGCTTGCCGAACAGCATTACGGTCCGCTCAAGCCTTCGGACGCGATCGTGCCGCGCGACCGCGCGCAGGAACCGCCGCAACTG
This sequence comes from Tabrizicola sp., assembly GCF_030694085.1. GTDB lineage: Bacteria > Pseudomonadota > Alphaproteobacteria > Rhodobacterales > Rhodobacteraceae > Tabrizicola. The sequence goes on from NZ_JAUXZE010000082.1 coordinate 14,320, forward strand.
GCCGAGCGTCGCCTGACGCTGGCCGATGAGCGGGTCTCGGACCCCTATGTCTTCCGCACCTACATCGCCCCCGAGCGCGACCCCGGCGACCAGGCCGAGGCTGCGGCCCTGACAGTGCTGGCCGAGCTTCTGGGCGGCAATGGCCAGACCTCGGTCCTGGCGCGGGCGCTGCAGTTCGACGCCCAGGTGGCGGTCTATACCAGCGCCTTCTACAGCGGCACCTCGATCGACGACGCGACGTTCGGCGTGGCCGTGGTCCCCGCCCCGGGGGTCAGCCTTGAAAAGGCAGAGGCCGAGCTTGACCGCGTGCTGGCCGAGTTTGTGGAAAACGGACCTGATCCGGCCGCGCTTGAGCGTATTCGCACCCAGGTCCGGGCCGGCGAGATCTATGCCCGCGATGATGTGGAAGCCCTCGCGCGGCGCTATGGTGAAGGGTTCAGCATCGGTCTGACCCTTGCGGACATCGAAGGTTGGGACGAGGCGCTGTCGGAAGTGACCGAAGCCGATATCCTGACCGCAGCACGCAAGGTGCTGGATCGCCGGAACGCAGTCACCGGCTGGCTGACACAGCCCGAAACCGCCCCGGTCGAAGCCACTCCCGCTGCAGCCGCCACCCCCGTCGTCGCACCGGAGATCCAGGAATGATCCGCGCCGTCTTTGCCGCCCTCCTGGCACTTGCCCTGCCCGTTCAGGCCCAGATTCCGATCAAGGAGGTCACCTCGCCCGGCGGCATCACCGCCTGGCTGGTCGAGGATCACAATATCCCCTTCACCGCGCTGGAGATCCAGTTCCGCGGCGGCACCTCGCTTGAGGCGCCCGACAAGCGCGGCGTGGTCAACCTGATGACCGCCACGTTGGAGGAAGGTTCGGGCGAGATGGACAGCCGGGGCTTCGCCGAGGCGCGTGATGCGCTTGCGGCCAGCTTCAGCTTTGACGCAAGGACGGATTCGGTCGGCGTGTCCGCACAGTTCCTCACCGAGAACCGCGATCAGGCTATCGACCTTCTGCGCCAGGCGCTGGTCACCCCGCGCTTCGACCAGGATGCGGTCGACCGGGTACGGGGGCAGGTCCTCTCGAACCTGCGCTCGAACGAGAAGGACCCCAGGACCATCGCCTCGGACCGCTTCGACCTCTTGGCTTTCGGCGACCATCCCTACGGCTCGTCGGGGGACGGCACCATTGAAACGGTGACCGCGCTGACCCGTGACGACGTGGTGGCCGCGCACAAGGCGTCGCTGGCGCGCGACCGGGTCTTCGTCGCCGCGGCGGGCGACATCACCGCCGAGGAACTGGGCCTTCTTCTGGACCGGCTTCTGGGCGATCTGCCCGCCACCGGCGCGCCGCAACTGACCGAGGCGCCCTGGCTTCTTCCCGCAGGCGTCACGGTGCAGGACTTCCCCTCGCCGCAGTCCACCGTCTTCTTCGGTCAGCGGGGAATTCCCCGTGATGACCCCGATTTCTTCCCGGCCTTCGTCCTGAACGAGATGCTGGGCGGCGGACGATTCACTGCACGGCTGATGACCGAGGTCCGCGAAAAACGCGGCCTGACCTACGGCATTGGCACGTACATCGTGAACATGGACCACGCCGACATGCTTCTGGGGCAATTCTCGGCCTCGAACGAAAAGGTCGCCGAGGCCATCGACGTGGTGAAGACCGAATGGGGCCGCATCGGACGCGAAGGTGTGACGCCGCAAGAGCTGGAGGCGACCAAGACCTACCTTACCGGGTCCTACCCTCTGCGCTTCGACGGCAACGGGCCGATTGCCAGCATCCTGGTCGGCATGCAGATGGACGGAATGCCGATGGACTATGTCATCACCCGCAACTCCAAGGTCGAGGCGGTTACGCTAGAGGACATCAAGCGCGTCGCCGCATCCCTCTTCGACCCCGACGCGCTGCAATTCGTGGTGGTGGGCCAGCCAGGCGACCTGTAGGTGGCATTGGTTCCGCGGGTTTACCGGGAAACTATCCCCTTCCCCCTGCAAGACCCTTGGTCTACGACTTTCCCATGATCTGGACCATTCCGAACACGCTGACCGTGCTTCGCCTGATTGCCGCCCCCGGCGTCGCCATCATGTTCCTCTATTTCCATCGCCCCTGGGCCGACTGGTTCGCCCTGGCCCTGTTCGTCAGCGCGGCGGCGACCGACTGGTTCGACGGCTACCTTGCCCGGCTCTGGAAGCAGGAATCGAAGTTCGGCGCGATGATGGACCCGATTGCCGACAAGGCGATGGTGGTGATCGCGATCATGATCCTGACCGGCTACAACGGGATGAACCCCTGGCTGATCCTGCCCGCCACGCTGATCCTGTTCCGCGAGGTTTTCGTGGGCGGGTTGCGGGAATACCTGGGCGACAAAAGCGGACTTCTGAAGGTTACCAAGCTGGCCAAGTGGAAGACGACCGCGCAGATGATCGCGATTGCGGTGCTGTTTCTTGGGACGGGTCTCGACTACCAGAACGCTCTGGCGCTCGAGGGCATGACCCCCGAACAGCACATGGCCGCCGTTGCGGCAGGCGAGGCCGAAGCGATCCGAACCTGCGGCAACCGGGACTGCGCATCCTATGCGAACCTTGTCGGCATCTGGTTGTTGTGGCTTGCAGCGCTTCTGACGGTGGTCACCGGATGGGAGTATTTTTCGAAGTCGCTGCCTTTCTTGCGGGAAGACAAGTGATCGACGTGCTTTACTTTGCCTGGGTCCGGGAACGGATCGGGCTGCCGCGCGAGCGGATCGAGACTTCGGCAACGACAGTGGCCGAACTGGTCGCCGAGCTGCGCGCCCGGGAAGAACGGTATGAGGCCGCCTTTGCCGACCTTTCATCGCTGCGGGTGGCGCTGGATCAAGAGCTGTCCTCTTTCGATGCGCCGCTGGCCGGGGTGCGCGAGATCGCCTTCTTCCCGCCGATGACCGGGGGCTGACATGCGGGTCGCGGTCCAGTCCCAGCCGTTCGATGTGGGGGCAGAGGTGTCGGGCTTCACGGCGAAGGTCCGGGGGGCCGGGGCAGTGGTCAGCTTCACCGGCCTCGTGCGGGACGAGGGCGGGAACCTGTCCGGGATGGAGATCGAGCATTATCCCGGCATGACCGAAAAGGCGATCCGGGGGATTGTCGAAGAAGCCGTGTCCCGTTGGTCGCTGGTCGATGCCCTGGTGATCCACCGGCATGGGAAGCTGGCTCCTGGGGAGGCGATCATGATGGTTGCCACCGCCGCGCCGCACCGGGCGGATGCTTTCGCGGCGGCGGAGTTCCTGATGGACTACCTGAAATCGCGGGCTCCGTTCTGGAAGAAAGAGCTGGGGGTCGGGGGCGAGGCCTGGGTCGCGGCGAAGGACGCCGATGAGGACGCCCTGAAGCGCTGGTAGTGTCCACGGTGGACAAACTCTGCTTGTCCTTCGGGATCAATAGCTTGCCTGCGGGCGTTCAGGGTTTCTTAACATCTGCACTTGCAGAGAGGTGAGGCCCTGGTCAGCCGACAGCGCCCTGTCAGCCGAAGCGGGACTGCCAGGTCGGCTGCAAATCCAGCGGCTGTGCCTGCGCAAGGTAGACCGCGCGGGCAATGGCCCGTGCCAGGCAGGTGGCAGCGGCATGGCCAAGCTGGAACGGGTCGGTCACGGGGTCTTGCAGCGGTCTTGCCCCGGTTGCGACGCTGAAAACCAGGTCGCCGTCCAACGGCGTGTGCGAGGGAACCAGCGCGCGGGCCATGCCATCATGGGCTGCCACGGCCATGCGCTGCGCCTGCGCCTTGGTGAGGGTGGCATCGGTCGCGACGATGGCGATGGTCGTCGCCTCGCCCAGCCGCTTGCGGGGCAGTGGCGCGTCCTGCGGGATCATCGGGGCCGGGCCAAAGCCGCCGAACTCGGTGCCTTCCTCCCACGGGGCGGCCCAGAAATGCGGCGTTTCCCCCACGGTCGCCTGGCCAAGGGCGTTGACGACGACCAGCGCCCCCACAGTCAGACCGGACGTCAGGACACAGGAGGCCGAGCCGAGGCCGCCCTTCAATGTGCCGGTCATGGCTCCGAACCCTGCGCCAGCAGTGCCAAGGGCGAAAGTGCGGGTCGCACTGTCAAAGGCGCGGCGACCAAGGTCAGGGTAAGGGCTGTCCCCCCACCCCTTGTCGCCTCCGTTCAGAAGGTCGAAAACGATGGCCCCCGGCACGATGGGGACACGGACCGGACCGACGGCAAAGCCCCGCCCGGCCGCGCGCAGACCCTGCATCACGCCTTGCCCGGCATCCAGACCAAAAGCCGACCCCCCCGCGAGGAAGATCGCGTCGACCTCTTGCACCATGCGGTCTGGGGCAAGAAGATCGGTCTCCCGCGTGCCGGGAGAGCCGCCCATCACATGAACGGCGGCCACAAAGGGCCGGTCGGCGGTCAGGACGGTGACGCCGGATCTCAACTGCGCGTCATCGGCATTGCCGACGCGCAGGCCGGGGACATCGGTGATGAGGTTCAGGAGACCGGGGCGCATGGGCTCAAGCTTACGGGGCCGGTCAATGATCCGCCAGCGGCACGGTGAATTCGGCCAGATAGTCCGGGCCGTCGGTTGTGGCGGTGACGACCAGCGTCCAGTAGCGCGCGACGGGGGGTTTGTTGTGTGTGAAGATCCGGCGCAGCCCGGGAATGTTGATCGAGATGCTGCCGCTGAAATAGGGGTTGCGCTGGGCCCGGATCGCCGGGACGGGCTTTGCGCCGACCGAGGCGGGGAGGTCGAAGCGGAACGGCAGCCCACGGGCGCTGTCGGTCGTGGCGGGAAGCGTCTGTTCTGCGGTCCAGACCGTGTAGGCCTCGGTGCTGTGCGGTGAGGAGGAGGAGGAACTGGCCATGTTCCGCCGCTCGTGGACGTCGAGGCAGGTCAGCACCAGGCGGAACTCTCCGCTGGCGCGGATCGTTTGGGCGGTACGGACCTTGCCGGAAAAGGGCGTGCCCAGCGGCACGGGGGTGCGGCCGTCGATGTCGATCAGCGAGGCGCCGAAATCCCTGGCCCGCCGGGTCCAGCGCAGGGCCTGAACGATGTTCACGGCAAGGACTGCAAGCAGCAATCCCTCGACCAGGATGATCGGGTTGAAATCGGGGTGGTTGATGTCGACGATCCAGGGCCAGCCCAGCATCCAGCCGACCCAGGCGGCAGCCGCGCCGACAAGGGCTGCCATGATCCAGGCGGTCGTCGCCTTTACCTTTGGCTCGGCGGTTTCACCCTGCGAGAGGCTGGACATGCGAAGGCTGCATCCCGGTGATCGTGGTGCGATCAGTGTAGCGGGTGTCGGGGCCTGCGACCAGTGCGGGTTGCAGGTCGTATGTGGCTGCTCCTCGCGCGACTTCGTCTTCTCGTCGCTAGGGTCAGCGACGAGTGACGAAGTCATAGAGGAGCGGGGGGAGTCAGAAGTCGAAGATATCGCTCAGGAAGCTGTCCTTGCGTTTCTTCTTGTAGCCGCGGCGGTAATCGTCGTCATCATCCTTGTAACGGCGACGGTCATCCTCACGGTAGCCTTGCGGGGCGCGCGGTTCCGGCTGGTAGACGGGGGCCGGATGGGGGGCTGCATGCTGCTGGATCGCCTGCTGCGGGGTCGGCGCTGGCGCTGCAGCGGGGCCGCCGAGCGAGCGGTCGATGATCTTGTCCAGCTCGCCCCGGTCAAGCCAGACGCCACGGCACTTGGGGCAATAGTCGATCTCGACCCCGCCACGATCCGCCATCACCAGGGTTTCGTTGTCGACCGGACAGCGCATTTGCAACTCCCATTCATGTTCACCGGCTTTAGATGGGGTCGCAAACCGGCCAAGCAAGGGTCGAAAACGGACTTGCGCGAATTGTCGCGAAGGCGCATGGATGGGGGGAGCCGTGGCGATGGCGTCGCCACAGGGGCCGGTTTCGAAAGAACGGAGCCCCGACGCTTGTGGGGACATCCCCGCTTCCGTCCTGTACGCCGGGACCTTTCGGGGTCCCTTGGGCATATGTCCTGACCCCTGGAAATGAGGTCTAGGAAATGTCGTTGAACCGTCCCGATATGTACCGCTTCCACAATGGCGGGAAGAAAGACACCCTCCCCTTCGCCGATCAGGAATATCATGATCGCCTGCAGGGTCTGCGCGAGATCATGGAGTTGCACGACCTGGACGCCGTCGTCCTGACCTCGATGCACAACGTCTCGTATTATTCGGGCTTCCTGTACTGTTCGTTCGGGCGTCCCTATGCCTGCGTGGTGACCAAGACCGAGTGTGTGACGATTTCCGCGGGGATCGACGCGGGCCAGCCCTGGCGCCGGTCGATCGCCGACAACATCACTTACACCGACTGGACGCGCGACAACATGTGGCGCGCGGTGGTTTCGGTCACGGGTGAGGGCAAGGCCATCGGCTGCGAGGCGGATCACCTGACGGTGGAGCGGATGGAGAAGCTGAACACCTTCCTGAAGCCCAAGCGCGGCATGGATATCGCCCCGGCGACCATGTTCCAGCGGATGAAGAAATCCCCCGCCGAGATCACCATGATCAAGCACGGCGCGAACGTCGCCGACGTCGGCGGCTATGCGATCCGCGAGGCGATCAAGGTCGGCGCGACCGAGCTTGAGGTGTCCATCGCCGGGCGGGATGCGATGGAGCGCGAGATTGCCAAGCGCTTCCCGGATGCGGAATACCGCGACACCTGGGTCTGGTTCCAGTCGGGGATCAACACTGACGGCGCACACAACCCGGTGACGAACCGCAAGCTGCAGCATGGCGATATTCTCAGCCTCAACTGCTTCCCGATGATCAGCGGCTACTACACCGCGCTGGAGCGGACGCTGTTCGTGGGCGAGGTGGATGATGCCAGCATGAAGGTCTGGCAGACCAACATCGACAGCCACGAATTCGGGATGAAACTGCTGCGTCCCGGCGCCTCGTGTGCCGAGATCACCATGAAGATCAACGAGTTCCTGGCCGAGCGGCAGATGCTGCAATACCGGACCTTCGGCTATGGCCACTCGTTCGGCATCCTGTCGCACTACTATGGCCGCGAGGCGGCGCTGGAGCTGCGCGAGGACATCGACACGGTGCTGGAACCGGGGATGGTCATCAGCATGGAGCCGATGCTGACGATCCCGGAAGGCATGCCGGGTGCCGGTGGCTACCGCGAACACGACATCTTCGTCGTGACCGAGGACGAGCCCGAGGACATCACGCATTACCCCTATGGCCCCGCGTTCAACGTGGTGGCGTAACGGGATCGGGCCGGGGGAAACCCCGGCCCTTTTCTTTCAGGCGCGTTTGATCAGGCGGATCAGGAACAGCAGGATCACCGCTCCGATCGTGGCCGAGATGATCGCGCCCGGCAGTCCGCCACCCATCGAAAGACCGGCGCGCGGCAGAAGATAGCCTCCGATCACCGCCCCAACGATCCCGACGACGATGTTGCCGATCAGGCCGAAGCCGTAGCCCTTGACGATCAGTCCAGCAAGCCAGCCGGCCACTGCGCCGATGATCAGAATTATGATCAACGAGTCCAAACCCATGTCAGTCCTTCCAAATGCCCCGGAAGGGGGCAAAGGCAGCATATCACAGAAGCCGGCTTGGCGCGCTTGTCTGCGTGATTGTCTGGCGACCAAACGAATCGACCTGTCTGTCGGGGTCGCGGTTGGGGCCACATTCAGGGGCGGAACTGAAGAAAACGAACCCCCGCGCGGGAATCCCAAGTGAATCCGGCTTCGAACCAGCTTTGCCCGCGAAGATTCGGAAAAGCTTGTGCTTTTAGGCTTGACGCATGGCCGGTCGCATGGCGCAAGGTGACCATAGCTGCCCAAAGATGAGTCTGCACCCGTGACCCAATCCCTAGCCCGGATCTTCGCGATCCTCGCCCTTCCCTTGCTTGCCGCCTGCGCAGGCACCACCCAGAAGCAACCCGACGTCGTTGCTGGCTACGAAGGCATCCAGGACGGTGAGTTCTTCATCGAGCCGGTGCCCGCGCAGTACCTTTACGAGGGCAACCGGAAGGTCGAAGTGGCCTATACCGGGCCCGAGGCCCCTGGAACGGTGGTCGTCGATACCTTCGCCCGCAAGCTTTACCTGGTGAATGACGGCGGGACGGCCACGCGCTATCCCATCGCCGTGGGGCGAGAGGGGCTGTCATTCCGTGGCACGGGAGTCATCGGGCGCAAGGCCGAATGGCCGTCGTGGACACCCACGGCGAACATGGTCCGCACCCGGCCCGACCTTTACGCGGCCTACGCCGGTGGCCTGCCCGGCGGGCTGACCAACCCGCTCGGCGCGCGGGCGCTCTATCTGTACCGCGGCAACCGCGACACGATGTTCCGCATCCACGGTACGGCGGATGCGGCCTCGATCGGCCATGCGACCAGTGCGGGCTGCATCCGTCTGTTCAACCAGGACGCCATCGACCTGTACAACCGCGTGCCGAACGGCTCCCGCGTGAAGGTGCGCAGCGAAGCGGAAAGCCTGGCGCTGGAAGGCCCGCAGATGGTCGATGCCTATGGCCGCCTGGTTCCCGAGACGCCCGAGAACATCGCCCTGAAGGAAAAGGAAGCCGCTGCCATCGCCAAGAAAGAGGCGAAGGACAGGGTCGCTTCCGAAAAGGCCGAGAAGAAGCGTCTGGCCGCCTGCGAGCGTCGCGGCATCGCCGCCGAAGAATGTCCGCGCCCCAATGCCCCGGCCGCAGTCGTAACGGTCGGCACCTCGGACAGCTCTATAGCCGGATGACGTAGTCCTTGAGGGTGGTCTGCACGACCTCCCACGTCCCTTCAAAGCCCGGGCGGATGATCATGCTGTCGCCCGGGTGAAGCTGGGTGACAGTGCCATCCGCGCTGGTCAGCAGGGAATAGCCCGACAGGATGCGGAAATACTCCCACTCGCCATACTTCACCCGCCACTTGCCGGGCGTGGACTGCCAGAGACCGCAGTACAGGCCGTCGCGGTCCTCCAGGTTCCAGGTGCTGTGGACCGGGTTGCCGGAAATCAGCCGGTCAGGCTCGGGTCCGCCGATCTCTGGTGCCGTGCCGTCGCGGCTGACGCGCTGGATGAGGGTCATGATGCTCTCCTTTGACCGCACAGTCATGACTCCTGCACCTGAAGGGTCAACCCCGTGACGCTGCGGTCGGCGGTGCTGCGCTGCGGCGCAATTATGTTGCGGACGCGTTTCGGTTGTGCCCATATGACAGGCAGATTGCGAAAGCGCCCCCACGCTGCGAGGCCCGAAGATGAGCGCCACTTCCCCCGTCCGGCCGGTGCTTCCCCCCGATATCCGCGCCCGCAAGGGTGGGGCTCCACTTGTGGTGCTGACCGCCTATTCCACTCCCGTTGCCAGACTGGTCGATGCGCATTGCGACATCACTCTGGTCGGCGACTCGGTCGGGATGGTGATTCACGGACTGCCATCCACGCTGGGCGTGACGATGGAGATGATGATCCTGCATGGCCGCGCCGTGGTCCGCGGCTCCCAGAAGGCGATGCCGGTGATCGACATGCCCTTCGGGTCCTATGAAGAAAGCCCGCAACAGGCCTTCCGCAATGCGTCGCGCCTGATGGCCGAAACCGGCGCCCCTTCGGTCAAGCTGGAGGGCGGGCAGCACATGGCCGAAACGATTGCCTTCCTGACGGCCCGGGGCGTGCCGGTGATGGCGCATATCGGCCTGACACCGCAGTCGGTGAACACCCTGGGCGGCTACAAGGTCGTGGGTCGCGCCGACGAGGCCGACAAGGTCATGGCCGACGCCCGCGCGGTCGAGGCTGCCGGGGCGTTCTCGGTCGTGCTGGAGAAGGTGCCGGAAGGTCTGGCGGGTCGGATCACCAAGGCGCTGGCAATCCCGACGATCGGCATCGGTGCGGGCGTGGACTGCGACGGGCAGGTGCTGGTGGTCGACGACATGCTGGGCCTTTTCACCGACTTCCGCCCCAAGTTCGTCAAACGCTATGCCGAGCTTGGGAAAGACGCCAACGCCGCCATCGCCGCCTATGCCGCCGAGGTCCGGTCCCGCAGCTTCCCGGCAGCCGAACATTCCTTTCCCGATGTCCTGCCCGCGAAAGACAAGACATGACCCCGATCATCCGAACGGTGGCCGACCTTCGTTCCCTGGCGCGCGGATGGAAGGCGCAGGGCGAAACCGTGGGCGTGGTGCCGACGATGGGCGCGCTGCATGACGGGCACCTCTCGCTCGCCCACCGGGCGCGGGCGGAATGTGACCGGGTGATCACGACGATCTTCGTGAACCCCAAGCAGTTCAACAACCCCGAGGACCTGAAGAAATACCCCCGCAGCGAAGAGGCCGACGCCACCCTTCTGGCCACGGTCCCGGTCGACGCGATCTTCGCCCCCCCGGTCGAAGAGGTCTACCCCGACGGCTTCATCACCAATGTCACCATGCAGGGCGTGGCGCAGCCCTTGGAAGGCTACATGCGCCCCGGTCACTTCGACGGCGTGGCGACCGTGGTGACCAAGCTCTTCGGCATGACGCTGGCTGACAACGGCTACTTCGGCCAGAAGGACTGGCAGCAGCTGCAGGTTGTCCTGCGGCTGGTGCGCGACCTGAACCTGCCCGTCCAGGTCGTCGGCTGCGAGACGATCCGTGAGGCCGACGGTCTGGCCATGTCCTCGCGCAACGTCCGCCTGACCCCCGAAGGCCGCGCCAAAGCCCCGGTCCTTTACGCTGCGATCACCCGCGCCGCGCAGGACATCCGCGTCGGCCACGCCGACCGCATGGCGATCCGCGAAGCAGCGGAAACCATGCGCGAAGCGGGCTTCGAGCGCGTCGAATACATTGAACTTCGCGATGCCGAGACGCTGATGCCCTCGGACGACCCCCGCCGCCCGCGCCGGATGCTGGCCGCCGCCTGGGTCGACGGCGTGCGCCTGATCGACAACATCCCGGTCTAGGCCTTTCATCTTTGCCGAAATATCCCCGCCGGAGGCATCCTGCCGGTCCGACCCGCGCCACCATTCCGCACTTGGCGGATGGGGGAAGTTGCTGCAAGACTTCCCCCCGAGATGCGCCGATTATTCGGTGCCGGAAGGATGTAATTCACTGTTACATCACTATGTGATGCAAACGATGTTCAACGGAGGGTCGGATGGCCGATTTCGAAACGCAGATCAAGGAAAGCCAGGCTCAGGTCGCCGAGGCGCAGGCAAAGATCAGTGCGATCACCAGCCGGATCGAGGCGGCGCGGTCCAAGCTTGACCAGGGCGTGCAGCTGGACGTCGAAAACGCCACGCTGGAGGATGTGTCGAAGCACACCGATCTGATGAACGCGAACATCGCCGAACTCATCATGGGCCTCGACGACGTCACCGCTGGCTTTTCAGCCGAGTTCGCCGAGATGCGGTCGAAAACCGGGATGGAGACCTTCATCGGCATCTTCTCCTCGGCCAAGGCGGAATCGATGCGCCAGGAACGGATGCGCGCCGCGACCATCGACGACAAGCTGCAGGACCTGATCGCGAAATCGGACGTGATCGTGCGGCTGCTGCAAGGCCAGCTTGACCTTCTGAACGTGCAGAAAACGCGGGTAGAGGGGAACCTCGCCTCGACCCTGACCGAGCGAGAAGAAACCGTGGGCGCGCTGGAAGCGGTGCGGAAGGAAGTCGCCAGCCTCGACCCAAGGATCATCGAGCTGGAGAACAGGATCAGCGTCGAACAGGACGCGGCGGCGCGGACCAAGCTGGAGACGGAGCTGGCCAACCTCAACGCGCAGTACAACGCGCTGGTGCAGGATGAGCAGGTGAAGCTGGCAAAGTCGCAGACGCTGGAGCGGTACATCGAGAAGGGCAAGACCTGGGTCGACAGCCTGCAGAACCAGGCGGCGACGCAGCTGGTGCTGATCAACAAGCTGCAGACGGACACCAAGCAGCGGGTGGTGCTGTATGACGCGCTGACCAGTTCGTTGAAGACCGCCCAGCAGCAGGACGTCGCGCACCGGATCAACGAGATCGGGGTGAAGACCGACCAGGAAGCCCAGACCGCGATGGCGGCCATTGGGGCTGCGACAAACGACAAGATGGCCGACATGCTGGAAGCGCATGAGGGGCATATGGTCTTCGCGAGGGCCATCCTGGAGCAGAAGGCGAAGGCGGATGAACGCTTCGCCCGCCGGTTCGCGGCGATTGTCGAGAAGCACGACAAGAACGCGTATGGGGAATGACCTTCCGGGGTCAGGTGCGCTGGGCGCTGACCCGGGGGATTGCGGCGGTGGTGGTCGGGGCGGCTCTCGCCTTTGTCACCATCGTCTTCGAGCTCTATGGCTACCGGATTGCGCAGCAGGTTACCGGGTTGCTAACGGTATTCCTGATCTCGAGCGGGACGTTCCTGGCCCTGCTGGGCGGTTTGGCCCGGCCGGCGCAGAGATGGGCGCTTCTACATGGTCTGCCAGCGGGGCGGCTGCGCGACGTGATCCTTGGCAGCAATCTGCTGCGGCGCTGGTATTGGGTCGATGGAGCGGGACGCGCGCGCGATGACTGAGGTAATCGTCAAGGACCAGCTGACCTCGGACCATCACGAGCTTTACGACACGCTCGTTGCCCGGCGCTACTTTGCCAAGTTTGACCGGATCAGCGGGCATCTGGGCCGGGTGGCGGCGGAGATGGAGACAGAGGGGCGGCTGACGCGGACCGAGGCTCGGGTGCTGGGGAAGTACCTGACGGCGGTGGCGGCGACGTTTCGGGCGTTGAACCACAAGTACCTGATGACGGGGCGGGGCGAGACGGCCCCCAGACTGACCATCGACCGGCATGAGAGCGGGTTTCCCGTCGCGCAAGAGCTGATGACGATGGCCGTGGATGCCCAGCAGGCCGAGAAGCATCTGGCCGGGATGCCGTCCGAGACGGAACTCAAGGACCGGATGGTCCGGCAGATCGTCGGCGATCAGACAATCCCCACCGCACTGCAGTTCGCCTTGTCGCAGCGGTATTACTATGAGGCCTTGGCGGCGGGGGGCATGTTCTGGGCTCGGAACGATCCTGACGCGCAATGGATCGAAGACCTTGGCGCCCGACGCCATTTCCTGGTGCATTGGGCGGTCTGGGACACTCAGGTCAACCTGCCGGTGGTGTACCTGATGGACCTGGAGGACAGCGGCAAACGCCCGATCCTGAACGATGCTTATCGCTGGCCGCAGGCTCAGGCGGCGCTGATGGCGCAGTCGGTGGGCGGGCTGAAGCTGCTGACGATTGCCACCGGGTTCGACAAGGATTTTGCCGATTTACACCCCAAGCGGCTGCGGCGGATCATCCTGGGGCCGATGTATTCGGCGAGCTTCACTTTGCAGTCAGGGCCGATCTCGAAGGTGCTGGAGGGGGCGAAGGCACCTGAAGGCGAGGATTGGGCGCTGGTCTGGACGGTGGAGGACCTGATCTCGGACCGCGAGGAGGCGGTGAAGGACGGCTGGTTCTCGTCCTCGGCAAGGCAGGTCTACAAGCTGGACCCGGTGGCAGGGGCAGAGTTGGGGGCCACGCGGCAGGACCGGATGATCATCCTGCCCGAGAAGCCCTATCAGGTGTTGGTGGAGCAGAACCCCACGGGGCTGCGGGCCTATCGGAAGTTCGTGGTTGGGGCCGGGGGGCGGCTTATTCCGACGTTGTGATTGGTGGATGCGTCCGGGGCGCTGCCCCGGGCCCCGGGATATTTTCGGACAGATGAAAGGGTTTGCCGGATGAGCACGCGCGACACGATGGAGCTGAAGGAAGAGACGATCCGGGCGCAGTATGAGGCGGCCTTGGGGATGGTCTTCGGGTTCGATCATGCGCCGCGCTTGGCGAAGCCTTTGGTTGTTGCGCCGGTAGTGGAGAGGTCTGCGGGCATTGGCACGCGGCCAACGTTCCGCTCGACGGTGCCGGGGATGGCGACTCGGTCGACAGCCCGGCCCGGGGGGGTGCGACTGGCGGAGCGGATCGAGGGGCTGGGGGATGGGCTGGTGTCGCCGGTGCAGGCGGCTTGTCTGAATGCACTGCGGCGGTCCTTGGCGATTGCGCTGGCGATGGGGGAGACGTTTTCGGCGCAGTCCGGGTTGGCGGAGTTGAAGCGGGCGAACCTGGAGGGGCGGGTGCCGGAGCCGCGTCGGGGGGAGTTCGGGGAGTTGCTGGCGGGCGAGGCGCTGGTGGTGCTGTTCACCTTTGGGAACGCGCTGGCCTATCTGATCGCGCCGCATGTGGGGTCTTCGACCGTCGAGCTTGGTGAGGTGGAGGAGGTTCTGACCGACAATGCTCCGCTTGCGTTGCAGGGGGCCTTGTGGGAGCTGGATCAGGACATCGGCGCGCTGGCGACGGATGATGTGAAGCTGGTGGCGGTGGTGTCGGCCTTTGCCGAGGCCTTGATGAAGAAGGTGCAGATCCGGGCGGAGAATGGGGCTCGGACGTCGGTGTTTACCTCCGGTAGCTGGAAGGTCGAGGCGGATGGGCTGACGCTGTCCGGGTTCAAGCCGGCCAAGGCGGCGAAGGGCGGCATGATCGCCATGGCCTTCAAGAAGCCGCATGAGGTGGTGGGGAACCACATCGCCAAGTACCAAAGCCTGCGCTTGTCGAAGATGCTGATGGCCTATGATTTCGAGCGGCGGCTGAACCCGTTTGCGGAACTGGGCGGGTTCATCTTTACCTTCATGGGGGATGGGAAACCGGGGACGGGGAAGACCACGCTGATCCAGATGATGGCGGGATTGCTCAACGATTACTGCAAGGTGGCGGGGTATCCGTTCCGGTATCAGAACTTCAGCATCGACCAGATCGACAGCTATCAGGGCAAGTCGGGGCAGAACGCGAAGGCGTTTATCGATGCGGTGCTTGACCCCTCGGTCATCGGCTTTGGGACCATCGACGATATCGACCAGGTGGCGGGGAAGCGGGGGGACCGGCAGTCCTCGGCAGGGCAGCAGGAGGTGACGGCGGTCTTCATGCAGGCCTTTGCCGGTGCGGGGACGGTGGTGCGGGGGAACTGCACGTTTGGCATGTTCAGTAACTACCCGGAGAATGTGGACGACGCCTTGCGGCAGCGGGCCGGGGCGCGGTTTCTGGTCGACGGGCCGCAGTCGAAGGAGGATTACATTGATATCTTGAGCCTCCTCTTGGGCAAGAACCATGCGATCCCGGTCGGCGAGCATGAGTTGTTCGCGGCGCAGGAGATCAAGAAGGCCGTCGCTGCCAGCTTTGAGGGCCATTCGAAGCCGCATGAGGAGGGGCTCTTGAAGGTCTGGGACCGGGTCTCGGGCGAGATCGGCAAGCTTGATACGCTGGCGAAGATGGGGGCCTACCTCAAGGCGATCCAGCAGGCGGATGAGCGGTTCACGGGGCGGGCGATCAAGAACATTACCGATGCGGTGAAGGTCCGGGCGATGGACTTTGAATTGCCGGACGAGTGGATGGCGGAGCCGGACCTCTTCCTCTTCAAGCCCTATGACGAGAAGCTGGCGATGATCCGGGGGCTGATGACGCCGATCTCGGTCGAGATGGTGATCCAGGAGATCAACCGCTACGCCGACAGCGAATTCCGCTATGCCGACAAGTCGGATGAGGTGGCCATCGACGCGATGGTGCGCGACTTTGGCCGGACGGAAGAGGCGAAGCGGCGGTATCTGGAGAAGAAGGGGTGATGGGACCATCGGGCGCCACCCCGGGCTTGACCCGGGGTCTCGGCTTGAGGGAGGCCCCGGATCAGGTCCGGGGCGGGAGAGCCGTGGAGCAAGCCGCGTGAACGAGCCGCTGACCCTTACGCTGTGGAACTCCATCCTGCCGCTGGCGGGGTTGTGCGCGCTGGTGGCGTGGTTGCCGGGGTGGCTGGTGGGGCGGGGGAACCTGTCTCAGGGAGCGCTTTCGCGGGCGGTGGGGGTGACGGCTGTGGTGGCCTTGGTCGTGGGGGCCATGCTGGCGGCCGGGCTCTATGCGGCGATCAACGAGGGGGTCTGGGCGGGGGTCCTGGCGGCTCCGCTGGAGCGCACGGGGTTCTTCCTGGGCCGCTCGGCGCTGTTCGCGCTGCTGTGGGGGCCATTGCTGGGCTTCGTCTGGCTGGTGAAGGCGCAGGAGCTGAACCGGCGGTTGGGGATGCGGATGGTGGATGAGGGGGGGAAGGGGTGATGAGCGAGTATTTTGCGCTTGACGTTGAGACAGCTAATGCGAGTGCTGCCAGCATCTGCCAGATCGGTATTGTTCACTTTAGAGACCATCAGGTGGTCGATGAATGGGCCTCGCAGATCAACCCATTGACGTTCTTCGATCCCTACAACGTTTCCATTCACGGCATCGACGAAACCGATGTAGCAAAGTCGCCATCACTTGCGGCCATCTATCCACAACTTGAAGGCATCCTTAGCGGCGGCTTCGTCGTTCATCATGGCCACTTCGACAGAACGGCGTTCACTTCCGCATACGAAATTTATGGGTTGGAACCGCTAAAGAGCGAATGGATCGACAATACGAAGGTCGTTCGGCGAACGTGGGAACAGTTCTCGAAGAAGGGCTACGGTCTTGCAAACCTAGTCAAGCACTTTGAAATTCCACTGGATCACCATGACGCTTTGTCAGACGCACGCGCCGCAGGCAAAATATTTGCATTGGCCTCGGAACACACCGGAAACTCGGTTGAGCAATGGCTCGAAGTCGTCAACAGCCGGTCTACGATTTCAGGCCTGAAGAAGCGAATTGCCGTTGATGGTGTCGAAGGAGCGTTGTTCAACGGAGAAACGCTCGTCTTCACTGGAAGCCTGCGTGAAGTTCGAGCGGTTGCAGCAGAAGCAGCGGGACTTCTTGGGTTTAACGTCCGCGACACAGTAACGGCTGACACAACTTTCTTGGTCGTTGGGACGCAGGATGCCGATAAGCTTGGCGGCTACAATAAGTCGTCCAAGCATAGGAAAGCGGAGAGTCTCGCTGGCAAAGGTCAAGAAATTTCCATCCTGACCGAAGAGGATTTCTGGGCGCTTGTTAAGGCAAAGAGAAAGTCGCGATGAAACGCCTCATCCAACGCGGTCTCATGTTCGGGAACCTGATCGAGGTCTCCTCTCCCGCCCTTGTCGAGCGCTACAACCGGGCGCTCAAGCATCTGACCGGCAAGACCACGAAGTTGGACGATTTCCACATCGACCTGTCCGGCTATTCGCCCGAGATCGGGGATGAGCTGGGCGACGACCTCTACCTCAACCCCAACGGGGCGAACCGGCAGTTCATCCTTCTGACCACGGCGCAGAAGGATGCGCCTTTGCTCAACATCAAGTTCTCGACCAGCCGGGGGATCCTGACGCAGTTCATCGAGAAGAACGAGGCGCAGTTGTTTGCCCTGACCGCGCGGGATGCGGTGGCGGGGGAGTTGCAGAACTCGGTCTACGCGTTCGACACGCCGGCCAAGCTGTTCGACATAAGGCAGGTGACGGTCGAGGCGGATACGATTGGCGGGCATGTGGCGGATGCCGGGAAGCTGGCCAAGCTGATCGAGCGGTTCCGGCAGGAACCCGACGGATGGCGCGACGATGTGCTGGTGGCCGAGATGATCGGGCTGGCGAAGAAGACGGGCGATGTGACGCGGGTGCCGATCCATCTGCCGGCGATGACGTTCCAGCAGTCGAACTTCTGGACCAGCCATTTCGGCGGGGTCTACATCTTTCAGGGCGTGCGCTATCCCGCGGCGATTTCCAGCCTCGACTGGCGGTCATTGGGCGAGGTGCCGGTGGCGCAGGTGATGGACCTGACGCATCGCAACCAGATCGCCGACTGGCTGGAGCGGAACGGGCTGGTGGAGCCCATCGTGCAGGCGCGGGGGGCGGATGCCTCGGCGATCCTGCGGCAGAAGATGGATTTCATCCTGGTCGATGCGGCGGACCGGCTGGGGATCGAGGTTGGCGACGCGCGGCGGACCGAATTGCGGAAGGTGGCCTACAAGCTGGGCACCTCGCTGCCCGAGGAGTTTCTGGGGCTGGCGGCCCTTTTGCGCTGGGTGGAGGCAGGGGGGGCCTGGCCGAAGATCACCAGCGAGCATCCGGCGTATTTCTACACGCTGCGGGGCAAGGCAGGGCCGGAGCGGGATCTGGTGAACATGCTCTTGTCGGAACTGTCGCCGATGGACGTGCGGCAGATGTTCATCACCCACAAGGAGCTGTTCTACGCGCAATACATGACCTGGTCGGACACCAAGAAGACCTATGTGGCGGATTTCCTGGCGCGGGAGTATCAGGTGGACCGTGAAGGCGCGCGGACGGCGCTGTTCGGGCCGGAGCCGTCGATGGACGAGTTGCACCGCCCGCAGATGGCCGAGGGGCCGAAGCCGACCCGTTCATCCGGTCGCGGGCCGGTCGCGGGGCCTTGGGGAGGGAGACGCTAGATGGGTTGGCTAAGGCTTGCGTTCTTCATGTATGTCGGCCTGACGATCGCCTATTTCGTCACCGGCATCTATTCGCGGTCGGTCCGGCGGGAAAAGCTGGAGAAGGAATGGGACACCGACCCCGCGCGCGAGGGGCTGAGCGCGCAGGAGCGGTCCGCCTTCATCGAGGCCGGGATGGTCCATTACGACAAGGGGCTGAAAAAGCGGCTGTTGTGGCTTATCTACATCCTGCCGACCATCGGCTTTCTGGTCACGATCTACTTCGTCAACTGGTACTGAAAGGACGCGCCCATGTGGACCAAGATCAAGTGGGGCATCCGCATCCTGTTGGTGCTGATCGTCGGGTTGTTCCTGCACTATACGCTGCCGCAGCGCGACGTGGTGCAGGTCATCAACACCTACAACCGGGTGACGCAGATCGGCGGCAACTGGATGTTCTATTCCATCGAGGACACCGGCACCGGGGCCGAAACCTCGACCACCCGCGACATCCGCTTCATCGACGCGGTCTATGAGGGTGGCAGCACGATGACCTATCGGAACGAGGATACGGGCTGGTTCTGGCCGCCCTATTTCAAGTGGGATTCCAGCACCTTGCAGGCCGAGGCGACCAACGCCGCCCGCACGCCGGGGCAATGGGTGGCGGTGACGCATTACGGCTGGCGGTTGCCGATCTTCTCGATCTTCCCGAACGCCGTGTCGATCCGCCCGGTCGAGGGCCCGGATGTGACGCTGATCCCCTGGGTCAACATCATCATCCTGGGCTTTCTGGTGTTCCTGATCGTGATGATCCGCATGATGTGGCTGCAGTTCCGCGAGCGGATGGTCGATCCGGCGCTGGCGGATGCGGGCGAAGCCTGGGATTCGGTCGAGGCGCGGGCCGAGAACGCCCGGAAAGAGGCGCGCGGCTTCTTCGGGCGGATCGGGGCCTGGTTGAACACCTGGCGGGCGAAGAAGTAACGGACCGCTCGTCGTCGCACTCCGTGCGCTCCTCGCTGGGTCTGCACCCAGGCAAGAGCATCGAAGACAAGCGATGAGCGGCGCTTAGGTCCGCAGGGCGCCGCCCGTGGCCTTGGCGACCTTCTCGATGATCTTCGCCGAAACGGTCTCGATCTCGGCTTCGGTCAGGGTCTTGTCCTGCGGTTGAAGCCGGACGGTCAGGGCGATGGATTTCTTTCCGGGGCCCATCTGCGCCTCGGCCTTGTCGCCGGTGAACTGGTCGAAGACGCGGACGCTTTCGATCAGGGCCTTGTCGGCACCAAGGGCGGCGTTGACGGCGGTCAGGGCCTCGACGCGGGCGTCCACCACGAAGGCGAAGTCGCGGTCCACCGCCTGCAGGTCGCTGATCGCCAGCGCCGGGCGCGTCGGGGTCTTGACCTTGGGCGCGGGGACGTTGGCGACAAGCACGGTGAAGGCCACGGCGGGGCCTTTCACGTCCATGGCTTGCAGGATGCGCGGGTGGACCTCGCCAAAGGTCGCCAAGGTGTTTGGCCCAAGGCCGATAACGCCCGAGCGGCCGGGGTGCCACCAACCGGCCACCTTGCGGGTGATCTGCACACGAGCCGGGGCACCAAGCGCCGCCAGCACCGCCTCGGCATCGGCCCTGGCGTCGAAGACGTCGACCATGCGGCGGCTGCCGTGGGGGTCGCGCTGGGCGGCGGCCCCGACCAACAGGCCTGCGGCTTGCAAGTGCTGGTCGCCGGGTTCGCCGCCCTGGAAGGCGGGGCCGATCTCGAACAGGGACAGGTCCATGAAGCCGCGCGCCTGGTTGCGGGCGGCGGCAGCGAGGAGGCCGGGGAGGAGGTCGGGGCGGAGGTGCGTCATCTCGGACGAGATCGGGTTTTCGACGCGCACGGCCTCGGTTCCACCGCCGAAGAGGGCGGCGGCCTTGGCGTCGATGAAGCTGTAAGTGACGGCCTCATTGTAGCCCAGGGCGGCGATGGTGCGGCGGGCGGTGCGTTCGCGGACCTGCAGCGGGGTCAGGATCGGGCGGGGGACACCGGGAAGCTGGCGGGCCATCGGCGCGCCTTGCAGCTTGGTCAAGCTGGCGATGCGGGCGACTTCCTCGATCAGGTCGGCGTCGCCAAGGATGTCGGGGCGCCAGGTCGGCGGGGTCACGGCGTTGCCGTTCAGGGTGAAGC
The DNA here is from genome assembly GCF_030694085.1 of Tabrizicola sp. Taxonomy (GTDB): domain Bacteria; phylum Pseudomonadota; class Alphaproteobacteria; order Rhodobacterales; family Rhodobacteraceae; genus Tabrizicola. Next base: position 34,740 of record NZ_JAUXZE010000082.1, read on the forward strand.
CAAGCGCCTGAAGCGTGGCGCGCTGGGTGGGTTCGGGTATGTCCATGCCGACCAGGCTGACCACGCGGGCGGGGTTCAGCCGGTAAATCCGGGTCGGGTCGATGGGGGCGCCGTCCTGCACCACGGTCCCGGCCTCACCGCCGCAGAGGTCAAGAATCATCTGGGTGGCGAGTTCCAGGCCTGGCAGGGTGAAGGCCGGGTCCACGCCGCGTTCAAAGCGGTAGCGCGCGTCGGAGTTGATCTTCAGCGCGCGCCCTGTTGCGGCGATGGTGATCGGGTCCCAGTAGGCCGACTCCAGGAAGACGTCGGTGGTTTCCGGCGTGCAGCCCGAAGCATCGCCGCCCATGATCCCGGCCAGCGATTCCGGGCCGTGGTCGTCGGCGATTACCATCTGGCCGGGGGCCAGCGTGTAGGTCTTGCCGTCGAGCGCCAGCAGCGTCTCGCCTTCGCGGGCGGGGCGGATCGTCAGGTCGCCCTTGACCTTGGCGGCGTCGAAGACGTGGAGCGGCCGGTTCAGGCCGAAGGTGAAGTAGTTGGTGATGTCGACCAGCGCCGAGATCGGGCGCAACCCGATGGCCTTGAGGCGGGCCTGCATCCAGTCGGGCGAGGGGCCGTTCGTCACGCCACGGATCAGGCGGCCGGCGAAGTGCGGGCAGCCTTTGGTTTTCAGCGCGGGCGCGATGTGGATGCCGATAGGGGTGGGGAAGCTGCCCTTGATTGGGTTGGCGGTGACGGGTTTCAGTTTGCCCAAGCCTCGGGCCGCCAGATCACGGGCGACGCCGTGGATGCCCAGCGCGTCGGGGCGGTTGGGGGTGACCTTGATCTCGATCACCGGGTCGTTCAGGCCCTTCCAGTCGATATAGCGCACGCCCATCGGCGCGTCGGCGGGCAGTTCGATGATGCCGTCGTGGTTGTCCGACAGCATGAGTTCACGTTCCGAGCAGAGCATCCCGTTCGAATCGACGCCCCGGATGTTGCCGGGTTTCAGGTCGACGCCGGTACCCGGAACATGGGTTCCGGGGGGGGCGAAGACGCCGACAAGGCCGGTCTTGGCGTTGGGCGCGCCGCAGACGACCTGGACTTCCTCGGTCCGGCCTTGCGGGCCGTCGGGCCAGGTTTCCACCCGGCAGACGCGGAGGCGGTCGGCGTTGGGGTGCTGGACGGCCTCGATCACGCGGCAGATGCGGAAGGCGCCAAGTTGCGCGGTCGGGTCCTCGATGCCTTCGACTTCAAGGCCAAGATCGGTCAGCGCCTCGGCCAGCGCCTCGACGGTGGCCTCGGTGTCAAGGTGATCTTTCAGCCAGGACAGGGTGAACTTCATCGGCGGGCCTCCAAACTCGGGCTTCCGATTAGCGGAAAGCGGGGGCGAGGGGAAGCGTCAGGAGTTCGCCCAGATGTAGAGGTTGAAGAGTCCGATCAGGATCGGCTGATGGATCAGGTAGATGATCAGCGAGTGTCGTCCGGGGAAGGTGAGGGTGTGGAGAACGGGCGAGGGCGGACTGCCGCGCCAGGTGTCGATCCGAAGTGCCTTGGCCAGACCCACTCCGGCAAGGGCGGGGGCGGCCCAGGGGATCAGGGGCGTATAGTCGCCCATCATCGGGCGGGTTTCGGCAAGGCCGGTCCAGACCAGCCAGAGCGGGTCAAAGGTCGGGAAGCGCGGGCCCCAGGCGGCGGCGAAGATCGCGGCGGCGAGGGCGAGGGTGACCGGCCAGGGCAGGCGAAGGGCGATCAGGCCCAGAAGGCTGGCGGCAGCGATGGCGTGGAGGATGCCGAACCAGATCGGCCCCCCCGGCACCAGCCAGAGGCTTGCGAGGGTGACAAGCGCAGCGGCGGCAGCGACCTTGGCAAAACGGGTCCAGAAGGCGGACCAGCGGATGCCCCGGCCGTGGGCCAGCCAGAGGCTGACGCCGACGAGAAACAGGAAGCTGCCGGCGATCAGGCGGGCAAAGTAGTACCAGAACGGCTGGGACATCGTTCCGGGATCGATGAAGCCGAAGAGGGCAAGGTCGAAGGTGAAGTGGAAGACCACCATGCAGACCAGGGCCAGGGTCCGGGCAAGGTCGAGGGCGATGAGGCGGCTGCCGGTCATGAAGGCAGAGTGGCGTGGATTGCCGGGGCTCGCAAGCAGGACGCGGAGTGTCCGCAGTGAAGGCAGAAGAAAAGCTTGTTAATCAATAGCTTGAAGGTAGGCTTTCGGGATCCCTTAACCAGTGGTGTGATAAGGGGCCCAGTGGAACATCCGGCGGCGCACCGGGTAGGGGCGGTTTCCGAGCGGAGCGCTGACGCGCAAGTCTTTTGTCTCGCCCTTGCACGTGAAGAACGCGCAAGGGCTCGGGGATGCCTCCGGCGGGGATACTTGGAGCCAGGTGAAAGGGATCTGGTTTCCGGCCGGGACGGGGCTTCTGCAGGTTCGGGCAGGCTGGGATGTGCCTAAGGTGAAGGGTCGCGCAGTTCACCGACAGGATCGGGGCGAGCGTGAGCAGATCGTCAGACACCTTGGCAGAGGTGGGGGGCCGATCGGGATCGGCCGCCCGCGCTAGAACATCTGCAACAGGCGCTTGAGGTAATCCAGTTCTTCAAGCGGGCGGGTCATTTCGCCCGACCGGCGGCGGATTTCGTCCAGGAGTTCCTGCGCGCGTTCGTCCGGGGTGTTCTGCACCATGTTCTCGTCCGAGCCGATGCGGGCAGTCTCGCCCGGGCGGCGGCCCAGCGGATCGGTGCCCTGCGGATCGGCCGAGCCCATGTCGCGCTCACCCTGGCCGTCGCGGTTCTGGCGCTGTTCGTCGGCCAGCGCCTCGCCGAAGTCACGCATCCCGTCGCGGAGCGCCTCCATCGCTTCGGCCTGACGGTCGAGAGCGCCGTCAAGGTCGCCGTCGCGCAGGGCATCCTCGGCCTCTTCCATCGCGCGGCCAGCACGGTCGAGGTTGCGGCGCCCCTCCTCGCCCTGCTCGGTGCCGTCGCCGGGAAGCTGGCCCTGCTGGAGTTCGTTCAGCCGCTGCCGCAGTTCGCGCTGGCGATCGGTGAGCGAGCCACCCTGGCCATTGCCATCCTGATTCTGCGCCTGGTCACTGCCCTGGCCTTGCTGATCACCCGGCTGCTGGCCATCGCCCTGCTCTTGTCCCTGCTGCTGACCCTCGCCCGGCTGCTCGCCGTTGCGCGGCACGCCCTGCAAATCGCGGAAAGCGTCGTCCGACAGGTTCTGCTGGTCGCGCAGCGTCTCGCCAAGGTCGCCCATCGGGCCGTTCTGACCCTGGCCCTGGCCTTGACCCTGGCCCTGCACGACCTGCATGTTCTCCATCAGCTGACGAAGCTGCTCCATCAGCTCGGCGGCTTCGGCGGTCTTGCCTTCCTCCATCAGCTGCTGAAGGCGGTCCAGCATTTCCTGCAGCTGGTCGCCGGACATCATCTGGCCCTGCATCATCTGCTGCTGCTGCTGGTCGCCGGGGTTGCGCTGCGCCTCTTCGGCAAGCTCGCGCATGTATTCGTTCAGCGCCTGCTGCATTTCCTTCATCAGCTGGTCGATTTCCTCGGGCGAGGCGCCATTCTCGATCGCTTCCTGCAGCCGGTCCTGGGCGCGCTGCAGCCGGTCCAGCGCGGATTGCAGGTTCCCCTGTTCGACCATCAGGGCGATGGTCCACAGCTTTTCGGCGATGGCGTCGCGGTCTTCGACCGTCAGGCTGGCCTCCTTGGCCGCAAGGTCACGCATCAGGACGCGCAGGTGCAGGAAGGCGCGGTCGTGGCGGATGAAGCCTTCGGGGCGGTTGGTGACGGCCTTGAGGATCTCGCCGGCGCGGGGGGCATTGATGCGGTTCCACAGGATATCGCGGCGCATCTCGATCAGGGCGGCGGCGAGGGGGTCGAAGAATCGCTTGCCGTGAAGCGTGACTTGGTATGGCGCCGAAACCCCCTCGTTTCCCGCCGCATCGACCACCGCAAAGACCATCGTTACCGGCAGGTTGGCGAAGAGGTGCTTCGACAGGTCGTCGACCAGGGTCGAGGTCAGGTCGGTGCGTTTGCCCTTGCGTGGCATCGGCAGGTCGAGGGTGACAGGTTCGACCGCCTCGGGGTCGACCGTCAACCCGTGGCGGCGGTCGACCTTGGCAAGGTCGAGGCTGATCGTCACGCGGCCCGCGGTCACTCCGTAATCGTCGGCTGCCTTGAAATCCTGTTTGAAGCGGCCGTCGGCCTCGCGCACCATCGCGCCGGTGATCTCGATGGTGGGGGCGTTGTCGGGGGTGGCAGTGATCTGCCATTCGCGACCGCCCTGGCCTTCGATGGCAAGCTCGCCCGAGCGGGTGATGGTCAGGTCATGGACCCCGGCCACCGCGTTCGGGACGGCGGCGGCGCGAGTGGCCTGCGCGTCGGGCGCCGGGGGCGGCGGGACATCGGCGACGGTCTGGGTAAGGGTCAGGTCGCCCTCGGGGCCGTAAAGGCGGATCTGAAGGCGGGTGCCGGTGGGGACTTCCAGCGCGGGGTCGGTGATGTCGTTGAGGTAGAGCGACGGTTTGCCGGTGTAGGCCGGGGGCTGGGCCCAGGCTTCCCAGCTGGGCCCGCCGGGCATCGCGACGGCCGCACCGGGGGCCAGGCCAGCGACGGTGCCAGCCTTCCAGAAGGATCCGAAGAGCGCGGCCATCACGAAAGCGGTCAGCGCGACATAGCGCAGGGAGAAGCGGTCGCGCGACGACAGTCTAAGATCGGGCTGCACGGGGCGCGCGCCGGCGGCGCGGGCGGCCATCCGTTCCTGGTGGACCCGCCATACGGCCAGCGACGCCGCGTCCGCGGTCCCGATGGCCTGGGTGTCGCGCAGAGCGGCGATGGGGCGGCCGGGCATCGTGGCGTCCAGCCGGTCAAGGGCATCAAGGGCGGTCGGCTTGCGGAACCGCTTCAGCCCGTAGGCCAGCAGGGCCAGCGCAAGAAGGCCGATGATCGCCCCACCGATCTGTGCCCAGAGCAGCGGACCCAGGTCCTGAAGGCCGAAAGCAAGGGCCGAAAGCGTGACGAGGGCCAGCGACCACAACGGCCAGAAGGCCCGCGCCAGCCGTTCCGCCCAAAGCCCCGCCAGCGTCAGGCGCATCGGCCAGACGAGCGATTTCAGCGGCGGTTGGGGCGTCTGTCCGGTCATGTCACCTGCCAAGGACCGGCCAACCGGAGACGCCGGGTGTCACAGCCACACAGGGATGGTATCGCGGTTGAGGATTTCGTCAAAGGTCGGTCGCGCCCGGATGACAGCGAAGTGATCCCCGTTGACCAGCACCTCGGGAATAAGCGGGCGGGTGTTGTATTCCGATGCCATGACGGCCCCATAAGCACCTGCGCTGCGGAAGGCCACCAGGTCCCCTTCCGCCACCAAGGGCAGGTCGCGGCCCTTGGCGAAGGTGTCGCCGGTTTCGCAGACCGGGCCGACGACATCGAACTCTTGCGTCGGGGCAGCAACCGGGGGTTCGGCCACGGGAACGATGTCGTGGTGCGCGCCGTACATCGAGGGGCGGACAAGGTCGTTCATCGCGGCGTCGAGGATAAGGAAATCCCGGCCCTCGCCGTTCTTGATGTAGATGACTTGCGCCACAAGGATGCCCGCGTTGCCGCTGATCAGGCGGCCGGGTTCAATCTCGATCTCGCAGCCCAGATCGCCCACCGTGCGCTTGATGAGGGCGCCGTAGTCAGTGGGCAGCGGCGGGGCCTCGTTCGAGCGCGTGTAGGGGATGCCAAGGCCGCCACCAAGGTCGAGGCGGGTGATCGTGTGGCCTTCGGACCGCAGGCGGCGGGTCAGGTCGGCGACCTTGAGGTAGGCCTGTTCAAAGGGTTCCAGCTCGGTCAGCTGGCTGCCGATGTGGACGTCGATGCCGATGACCTGCAGGCCGGGAAGGCGGGCGGCTTCGGCGTAGACTTCGGACGCGCGGGCGATGGGGATGCCGAACTTGTTTTCCTTCTTGCCGGTCGCGATCTTCTCATGGGTCTTGGCATCGACGTCGGGGTTGATGCGGATGGTGATCGGGGCGGTGACGCCAAGGGATGTGGCCACTTCGGACAGCGCCCGCATCTCGGGTTCGGATTCGACGTTGAACTGGCGGATGCCGCCGGTCAGGGCGAGCCGCATCTCGTCCCGCGTCTTGCCGACGCCGGAAAAGACGATGCGGTCGCCGGGGACGCCAGCCGCCTTGGCGCGCAGGTATTCGCCGCCCGAAACGACGTCCATCCCGGCACCGAGGTTGCCCAGCGTCTTCAGGACGGCGACGTTCGACAGCGACTTGATGGCGAAGCAGACGAGGTGCGGCAGCGGGCTGAGGGCCTCGGTGAAAAGCTTGTAGTGCCGGGTCAGGGTGGCGGTGGAATAGACGTAGAACGGGGTGCCCACCTCGGCGGCGATATCGGCAATCGCGACATCCTCGGCATGAAGGGTGCCGTTTCTGTACTGGAAGTGGTCCATCGTCGCCCCCGGAAGTCCGCTGCCCACATAGCAGGCTGTCCAGCGCCTGCAAACCCTTAGGTTTCTGCCACTTTCGCCTCGTCGTGGGCGGCTTCCCAGACCTCCTTTGCGGCGTCGAGGTTCATCACGGCGATGACCAGACCGACCAGAATGTCCGGCCAGATCGAGGGGTAGGCTGCAGTGACCAGGCCCGCACCGATGATCCCGACATTGGCAAAGGCATCGTTGCGGGCCGACAGGAAAGCGGCGCGGGTCAGAGAGCCTTCGGCCCGGCGGTGACGCGCAAGAAGAAGGGCGGCGGTCAGGTTCACCGCAAGCGCACCCAGGCCAACAAGGGTAAGGGCTTCGGCGCTGGGTGGGTTGGGGTCAAGGAGCTTTGCGCCAAGTGTCCAGAGAAAGGCGACGGCTGGCACGAGAAGAAGCGCCGCAAGGACCTTGCCAACCTTGGCTCGGCGGGTGGCAGTCCAGGCCAGTGCGAAGAAGATCAGGATATTGACGGCCGCGTCTTCCAGGAAATCCGCGCTATCGGCCAACAGCGCAACCGACCCTGCGCTCAGGGCCACCACGAACTCGACCCCGAAGTAGGCAAGGTTGAGAGCGGCAACGATCAGGACGGTCTGACGAAGACTGGGCATGGACCTGCGGGGGCGACGGCTGGCCGCCGTCATAGCAGATGCAAGCCTGTCGGCAATCGCCGCTTGATCCCGGTCAAGGCAGCGGTGCCGGTTTCGGGCAAAACTGACATGGCACCGGGAGAAGACCGCGATGCCCTTCACGACCGAGCAGTTCTTCGAGGTGTTCGCCCGCTACAACCAGGCGATCTTCCCGTGGCAGATCATCGCTGTTCTGGCCGGAGTGCTGGCGGTCGTCCTGCTTTGGCAAGATACGCGTCAGGCGACCTCGGGTGTGCTGGTGGTGCTGGCGGCGATGTGGCTGCTTAACGGGATCGGATACCACTGGCTGCACTTCGCTCCCATCAACCCTGTCGCCCGGTTGTTTGCTGCGGCCTTTGTGGCCCAGGCCCTGCTGCTGATCTGGGCCGCGCTGGATCGGCCTGCTCTGCGCCTGACACCGGGCCGAGGCCTGGTCTCGATCCTGGGGCTCGCCTGCATCGGTTTTGCGATCCTGATCTATCCGGCACTGGGCTGGCTGGCGGGCCACCGCTACCCGGCGGTCCCGATGTTCGGCGTAGCGCCCTGCCCCACCACGATCTTCACGGTCGGAGTGCTTTTGCAAGGACAGTGGCGCGAGGTGCGGTGGCTGCTGGTCATTCCGGGACTCTGGGCGGCCATCGGCGGCTCGGCCAGCGTACTATTGGGTGTGCCGCAGGACATGGCGCTTGTCGCAACGCTGGGTCTTCTGGTCGTCGTTGCCTGGGGCCATTGGCGCGGCTGGGGCGACCTGGCCACCTAGATCAGGCGCTTGGACCTGTCAGGCTGCTTCTTCCACGGGCGGACGGCGGATGGACTTGGCGGCATCAAGTACCAGAGGCCGCAGCCCCGTGCCTCCGGCATCGACGATCTCGAAGAACTGCCGCCGCATCCGGGGGTCCCAGAAGTCGTTGATGTGGGACGCCAGTAGGGCGACGCCCTCGGCGCGTGGTTTGGATTCCATGAACTGCGAGATCTGGTTCGCCATCCGCGTGATCTTTTCAGCCGACATGGGCCTGCTCCATCTTCAAACGATCCGTATGCGAAAAGACCTCGAACCGGTCCCCCCTTGCCAGCGCGATCAGGGTGATCCCTGCGCGTTCAGCCAGCTCCACCGCCTCGACCGTGGGGGCCGAGACAGCAATGATCATCGGCGCACCCAGCATGGCGACCTTCTGGACCATGTCGGTCGAGACGCGGCTGGTCAGCACCACCGCGCCTTCTGGCCTGATCCCCTGCCGAACCATCCCGCCCACCAGCTTGTCCAGCGCGTTGTGTCGGCCCACGTCTTCCCGCGCCAACAGCACCCGCCCGTTCCAGAACGCCGCGCCATGCACCGCCCGCGTCGCGTCGTGCAGCCGCTGTTCCCCCGGCAGGGCCGCCACTGCCGCTTTCACCTCGGACGGCGTCATCCGAAATCGCGACGGAGCCACCACCGGCACATCCCGCAACGCCTGCTCGATCGAGTCGATCCCGCACAGCCCGCAGCCCACCGGGCCGGACATGGTGCGGCGGCGGTCGGACAGTCGCGCCTCGGCTTCCGGGTGGAGCCAGATCTGCACGTCCACCCCGCGCGGCACCGGCTCGACCTCGACCGAAAGGATCTCGTCCAGCGCGGCGATCCCTTCCGTCAGCGCAAACCCAACCCCGAAATCCTCAAGGTCGGCAGGCGTCGCCATCATCACCGCCTGCGTGGTCCCGTTGAACGACAGCGCGACGGCCACTTCCTCGGGCAATACCCGTTCCCCCGGCTGGACCGAGGGACCGAACACCAGCCGAGGGGTTGGCCGCGCGCCTTTCATTCCGCTGCCAGAATCCGCCGCGACAGGGCCGCCTGTGCCGCGTACTCCTCTTGCCATTCGGACGGACCGTTCGAGGGGCTGACCTGCACCGCCGTCACCTTGTATTCCGGGCAGTTGGTGGCCCAGTCGCTGAAATCGGTGGTGATGACGTTGGCCTGCGTGTCCGGGTGGTGGAAGGTCGTATACACAACCCCCGGCGCCACCTTGTCGGTGATCGTCGCCCGCAGCGTCGTTTCCCCCGACCGGCTGGCCAGACGGACCCAGTCGCCCTCATGCACACCCCGGTTTTCGGCGTCGTGCGGGTGGATTTCCAGCACGTCCTCGTCATGCCAGACCACGTTCGCCGTCCGCCGCGTCTGCGCGCCGACGTTGTACTGCGACAGGATACGCCCGGTCGTCAGCAGCAGCGGGAAGCGCGGGCCGGTCTTTTCATCCGTCGCCACGTATTCGGTGCGGATGAACTTGCCTTTGCCCCGCACGAAGCCGTCGATGTGCATCAGCGGAGTGCCTTCCGGTGCCTTGTCATTGCAGGGCCACTGGACGCTGCCCATCGTCTCGATCTTCTCATAGCTCACCCCGGCGAACGACGGCGTGGTCATGGCAATCTCTTCCATGATCTGCGACGGATGGGTGTAGTTCCAGTTCGCGCCCCCGGAATCCTTCAGCATCGCGTTGGCGAACAGCTGGGTCACTTCCCAGTCGGCATAGCCCTGCTTCGGTGCCATCACCTTGCGGACCATGTTGATCCGCCGCTCGGCGTTGGTGAAGGTGCCGTCCTTTTCCAGGAAGGACGAGCCGGGGAAGAACACATGCGCGTAGTTCGCGGTCTCGTTCAGGAACAGGTCGTGGACGATCACACATTCCATCGCCGCCAGACCCGCCGCGACATGGTGGGTGTCGGGGTCGGATTGCAGGATGTCCTCGCCCTGGCAATACAGGCCCTTGAACGTGCCCTCGACTGCCGCGTCCAGCATGTTCGGGATGCGCAGGCCGGGTTCCGGGTCGATGGTCACGCCCCAGAGGTTTTCATAGATCGCCCGCACTTCCGGGTTCTTCACATGGCGGTAGCCCGGCAGCTCATGCGGGAACGACCCCATGTCGCAGGAACCCTGCACGTTGTTCTGCCCCCGCAGCGGGTTCACGCCCACGCCCTTGCGACCGATGTTTCCGGTCAGCATGGCAAGGTTCGCGATGCCGATGACGGTGGTGGACCCCTGGCTGTGCTCGGTCACGCCCAGCCCGTAGTAGATCGCCCCGTTCCCGCCGGTCGCGTACAGCCGTGCCGCCCTGCGCAGCTCCTCGGCCGGGACGCCGGTCAGGATTTCCGTCGCCTCGGGTGAGTGGTTCGGCAGGCTGATGAACTCGGCATAATCCTGGAACTCATCCCAGTCGCAGCGCGTGCGGATGAACTCTTCGTCGTACAGCTTTTCGGTGACGATCACATGCGCCAGCGCGCTGACGACGGCCACGTTCGTCCCCGGCGTCAGCGCCAGGTGATGCGCGGCCTTGTAGTGCGGGCCTTCCACGGTTTCCGTGCGGCGCGGGTCGACGACGATCAGCTTCGCACCCTGCCGCAGACGCTTCTTCATCCGCGACGCAAAGACCGGGTGCGCGGCCGAAGGGTTCGCGCCGATCACCATGATCACGTCCGACTCTTCGACCGAGTCAAAGTCCTGCGTCCCGGCGCTGGTGCCGAAGGTCTGCCCCAGCCCATAGCCGGTCGGCGAATGGCACACCCGCGCGCAGGTGTCGGTGTTGTTGTTCATGAACACCGCACGGGTCAGCTTCTGAACAAGGTAGGTTTCCTCGTTCGTGCAGCGGCTGGAGGTGATCACCCCCACCGAATTGCGCCCGTACTTGGCCTGGATGCCCTTCATCTTGGCGGCGGCAAACTCCATCGCCTCGGCCCAGGACACTTCCTGCCACGGCTGGTCGATGCTGTCGCGGATCATCGGCTTCAGGATGCGGTCCTGGTGCGTGGCATAGCCATAGGCAAAGCGGCCCTTGACGCAGGAATGGCCCCGGTTGGCCTTGCCGTGCTTGTAGGGGGTCATCCGCACCAGCTCATCGCCGCGCATTTCGGCCTTGAAGCTGCACCCGACGCCGCAATAGGCGCAGGTGGTGATGACCGAATGGGATGGCGTGCCGATCTCGATGATCGACTTTTCCTGCAATGTCGCCGTCGGGCAGGCCTGCACGCAGGCGCCGCAGCTGACGCAGTCGCTGGCCAGCGCATCATCGGTCTTGGCGCCAAACGACACGCGGCTGTCAAAGCCCCGGCCCTCGATCGTCAGGGCGAAGGTGCCCTGCACTTCTTCACAGGCACGGACGCAGCGCGAGCAGACGATGCACTTCTGCGGATCGTAGCTGAAATAGGGATTGGAATCGTCGCGCGGTATATACAGCGGGTTCGCCTCACCGCTGGTATTCTTCACCTTGAAGTGCGTATCTACAGCCTCATACCGCACATCGCGCAGGCCGACCGCGCCCGCCATGTCCTGCAGCTCGCAATCGCCGTTCGCTGAACAGGTCAGGCATTCGAGCGGGTGGTCCGAGATGTAAAGCTCCATCACCCCGCGCCGCAGCTGTTTCAGCTTGGCGTTCTGGGTGTGGACCTTCAGGCCGGGGGCAACCGGAGTGGTGCAGGACGCCGGGGTGCCGTTGCGCCCCTCGATCTCGACCAGGCACAGACGGCAGGACCCGAAGGCGTCAACCGAGTCCGTCGCGCACAGCTTCGGCACCTGAATGCCCGCCTCTGCCGCCGCGCGCATGATGCTGGTGCCCTCCGGCACGGTCACGTCAAAACCATCGATGGTCAGGGTGACCATCGTCTTGGACTTGGCGGCCGGGGTGCCGAAGTCGCGGTCGGGGATGATGAAGTCTTTCATTCTGCAGCCTCTTTCGCGCGGGCGAAGTCATCGGGGAAATGGGTGAGGGCGCTCATCACCGGATATGGGGTGAAGCCGCCCAATGCGCAAAGCGACCCGGACTTCATCGTGTTGCAAAGGTCCGTGATCAGCGGGATGGCGCTGGCATCGCCAGCGGCCAGACGGTCCAGCGTTTCGACGCCGCGCACCGCGCCGATGCGGCAGGGGGTGCACTTGCCGCAGGATTCAATCGCGCAGAACTCCATCGCGAAACGGGCCATGGCCAGCATGTCGGTGCTGTCGTCGGCGATGGTCAGACCGGCGTGGCCGATCAACCCGTCCTTGGCACCAAACTCCTCGTACCCGAAGGGCGTGTCGAACAGCGACGGCGGGAACCAGGCGCCCAGCGGTCCACCGACCTGCACCGCCTTGACCGGGCGACCCGAGGCGGTGCCGCCGCCGATCTCGTTGACGATCTGGCCAAGGGTCAGACCGAAGGCCACCTCGTAAAGCCCGCCGAAACGCACGTTCCCGGCAATCTGCAGCGGGATCGTCCCGCGAGACCGCCCCAGGCCGAAGTCCTTATAGTGCGCCGCGCCCCTGGCCATGATCACCGGCACCGAGGCCAGCGAGATCACGTTGTTGACCACCGTCGGACGGCCCAGGAAGCCTTGCAGCGCCGGCAGCGGCGGCTTGGCGCGCACCACGCCGCGCTTGCCCTCCAGGCTGTTCAGCAGCGACGTCTCCTCGCCGCAGACATAGGCCCCCGCGCCGACGCGCACCTCCATGTCGAAGGCCGGGCCCAGCACCTTGGCGTCTCGCGCGATCCTCACCGCAGCGTCCATCACCCGGATCGCCACCGGATATTCGCTGCGGATGTAGACGTAGCCCTTGGTCGCCCCGCAGGCCAATCCGGCAATCGCCATGCCTTCGATCAACGTGAAGGGGTCGCCCTCCATCAGCATCCGGTCGGCGAAAGTGGCGCTGTCGCCCTCATCCGCGTTGCAGACGATGTATTTCTGCTCACCCGGAGCCTCGGAGACCGTCTTCCACTTGATCCCCGTCGGGAAGCCGGCACCACCGCGCCCGCGCAGGCCGGACTCGGTGACTTCCGCGACGATCTGCGCCCTGGTCATCTTGGCCGCACGTTCCAGCCCCACCAGACCGCCATGCGCGACGTAATCCTCCAGCGACAGCGGATCGATCACGCCAACCCGGGCAAAGGTCAACCGGGTTTGACCCTTCATCCAGGGCAGTTGATCCACCAGCCCCAGCGCCTTGGGATGCGCCGACAGGTCGCCGAACAGGCCCGGCACATCGGCAACGGTCATCGGACCAAAGCCCACCCGGCCCGCATCTGTGACGACTTCGACCAGCGGCTCCAGCCAGACCATCCCGCGCGACCCGTTGCGGATGATCTCCACCTCTACTCCACGCGAAGCAGCCTCAGCGGCAATCGCATCGGCGATCCTGTCGGCCCCAACGGCGACGGCGGCGCTATCCAGTGGAACGTAAAGCTTCATTTCGCCACCTCAGCCAGCACGCCTTCGTCACAACGGCCCACCAGCCGCCCGTCGACCATCGCCGCCGGTCCGCAGGCGCAGAGGCCCAGGCAGAACACCGGCTCCAGCGTGACCCGCCCATCGGCGGTCGTCTCGTGCCAGTCGATGCCAAGCGCCGCCTTGATCCGGTCCGCCACCGCATCCGCGCCCACAGTCTGACAGGCCTCTGCCCGGCACAGCTTCAGCACATGCCGACCCGCCGGGGCCGAGCGGAAATCGTGGTAGAAGCTGATCACCCCATGCACCTCCGCCTTGGACAGCATCAAGGCCGCCGCGATCTGCGGGATGGCGGTGTCGGGGACATATCCGAACGCTTCTTGAATCGCATGAAGAATGGGGAGCAGCGGCCCCTCCAACCCTTTGTGCGCTTCAAGAATCTCGGTGATCCGGTCGGATTGGACGTGGGAATCGAGCATGCGGGCAAACCTCTGGCTGGCATACAGAGGTATACGCGCATTGATAGGATTTTCAATGTCGATATACCGTCAAACGATAGACAACGTCTATCGAAACAGGCGCACAGCCTCATCGACCAGGGCCTGAAGAACCGGAGTCTGCGGGTCCCGGCGCGCCGCGATCAGGCCGACGGTATGCTCGGCCTCCGGCTCCACGATCGGAATCGAATGTAATCGGCCATCGGCGACGAACATGTCGGCAAGCTTCTTCGGAACAACCGACGCCCAACGCCCGGTCAGCACATGCGACACCAGGGCCATCGTCGAGTTCGATTCGATCATCGGCACCGCATCGACCCCCGCCTCGCCGAGATGCTGGTTGACGATCCGGCGGTTCTGCATGTCCGAGGTCAGCAGGCACAGCGGCACCGACGACAGCTCGTTCCAGCTGACATGACGCCGTGAGGCCAGTTCCGACCCAGGCGCGATCAGCAGCCGGTAGAATTCGGTATAGAGCGGGACTTGCGACACCCGGCCAAGCGGCTCGTTGTCCAGGTAGGTGATCCCGGCCTCAAGGTCCAGGGCCTCGATCCCGGTCAGGATCTCGACGCTGGTCCGGGACAGGATCGACACGCGGACGTTCGGATGTTTCTGGGTGAAAGGGCCGGTCAGGTCGGCCACCATCGGCAGGGCCGTCGGGATCACCCCAAGGCGCAGGTTTCCCGACAACCCGGTGCGGACCACCCGCATCTCGTCCTTCAAGGCCCGCACGTCGCCAACGATCCCCAGCGCGCGGTCCAGAACCCGCTGGCCCTCGGGCGTCAGCCCCTGGAACCGGCTGCCCCGGAACACCAGCTGCACGCCCAGTTGATCCTCCAGTTGCCGGATCGCGGAAGAAAGCGACGGCTGGGTCACCCCGCAAGCTTCTGCCGCTCGGCCAAAATGCCGCTCCTTCGCCAGCGCGATGAACATTTCCAGCTTGTCGATCATGGCCTGACCCTGCCGCGCCCTGCCCTTGCCCGCAAGCCCCTTGCCGGTTGCAGGTCGGGGGCTTACCTCTGGCGCATGAGACGGTTCATCCCCTTCCTGCCCAAACCCGCCTTCGTCCCGGTGATCCGCCTTGGTGGGACCATCGGCACCGGCACCCGCGCCCTGAACGACGAGGCGCTGGCCCCACTGATCGAGAAGGCGTTCAAGATGAAGCCCGTCGCCGTCGCGCTTCAGGTCAACTCACCCGGAGGGTCGGCAGTCCAGTCGTCGCTGATCGCGGCACGAATCCGAAGGCTGGCCGAAGAGAAGAAGGTCCCAGTCCATGCATTTGTCGAAGACGTTGCAGCCTCGGGCGGCTACTGGCTGGCCTGTGCGGCGGACGACATCTGGGTGGACCCCAGCAGCCTTGTCGGGTCGATCGGCGTGATCTTCGCCAGCTTCGGCTTCCCCGAACTGATGGCCCGGCAAGGGGTCGAGCGTCGGGTGGTCACGGCGGGCCGGTCGAAAAGCTTCGCCGACCCCTTCCTGCCGCAAAAGCCGGAAGACATCGAACGCCTCAAGGCCCTGCAAGGACCGATCCATCAGGCCTTCATCGACCACGTCCGCCGCAGCCGGGGCATAAGGCTGGACGACAGCGCCGACCTCTTCAATGCCGACATCTGGGTCGGCCAGCAGGCGGTGGACCTCGGCCTGACCGACGGAGTCGCGCACATGGTCCCGAAGTTGAAACAGCTTTACGGCGACAAGGTCCGGCTCTTGCCGCTCGGGCGCAGGCGCAGCCTGTTCCAGCGGCTTGGCCTGTCACTGGTGGACGAGACCCTGGGTGCGGTCGAGGACCGCGCACTTTGGGCAAGGTACGGCCTCTAGATGCTGTTCAAGATCATCCTCGTCTTCCTGCTGGCGATGGTGCTGATCGCCCTGGTCGGCCGAGCCCTCTTTCCCGGCGCGCTGCCCCGCGTTATTCGGAAACGCAAGGGCGCCCCTGTCTGCGGCACATGCGGGCGCTACCTGATCGGCACCAAGACGTGTGACTGCGGGGGCAAGGCGAAATGACGGCACTGGTGACGGGCGCAGGCAAGCGGCTTGGCCGCGCGATGGCGCTGTATCTGGCGGGGCGAGGGCATGACGTGGCGGTGCACTATGCGTCGTCGGCTGACGAGGCCAAGGCCGTCGTCGCCGAGATCCGCGCAATGGGCCGCAAGGCAGAGGCGTTCCAGGCCGATCTGCTTGATGAAGCGCAGGTTCAGGGCCTTGTCCCGGCCGTGACCGCCGCGCTTGGCCCGCTGACCGTGCTGGTGAACAACGCCTCGATCTTCGAATACGACCGGATCGACACCGCCACCCGCCAAAGCTGGGACCGGCATATGGAATCCAACCTTCGCGCGCCCTATGTCCTGACCCAGGCCTTCGCCCGCCAGTGTCCTGAAGCCACGACCGATGCCAACGGCGAACCCCTGGCTCAGGGCCTGGTCATCAACATGATCGACCAGCGCATCCTGAAACTGACGCCCGAGTTCAGCACCTACACCATCGCCAAGATGGGCCTCTGGGCGCTGACCCAGACCGCCGCTCAGGGCCTTGCCCCGCACGTCCGCGTCAATGGCATCGGTCCTGGCCCGACCCTGAAGGGTGCCCGGCAGACCGAAGACCATTTCGCCCGGCAGCGCGCCGCCACCGTGCTGAAGCGCGGAGCGAACCCGCAGGACATCACTGCAGCACTGAGGTTCTTTCTGGACAGTCCGGGCGTCACGGGCCAGTTCATCGCCGTCGATGGGGGCCAGCATCTCGGTTGGAAAACGCCGGACGTTCTAGGCGTGGAATAGCCCTTCCAGACAGCCCCCGTGTCAACTTGTCCACTTCTCACGACAGCGTCACGTGTCCGTCACAATTCACTTGGAAATTCAGGGATTTGCGCCAAAGAAGAAAATCTTTTCTGTCTTTTCATATGGTTACAAATCTGCACAAAAAATGAGCATCCTCACGAAACGGGCCGAAAACAAGGGAAATTCCGCTCTCCCGAAATCTTGTCCTCTGACTTATCCCCAGATTCCGTGGACAGCTTTGCTCTTGCCTAGTCCCCCTGTTCGGTGGCAGCCCAGAGCGAGAATCGACATAGTGTAAACCATGCCCGAGTCCTTAGACCCAAAACCCCGCAGCGGACATGAGGTGATCCAGGATTACCTGAAGACTCTCGACGGCAGTCCCGGCGTCTACCGGATGCTGAACGCGGCCTCCGAAGTGCTGTATGTCGGCAAGGCGCGCAACCTCAAAGCCCGCGTGTCGAACTACGCGCGCCCCTCGGGCCATTCCGGCCGCATCGCCCGGATGATCCATGAAACCGCCTCGATGATGTTCCTGACCACCCGGACGGAACTTGAGGCGCTGCTTCTGGAACAGAACCTGATCAAGCAGCTGAAGCCGCGCTACAACGTGCTTCTGCGCGATGACAAGTCGTTCCCGAACATCCTGATCTCCTCGGAACACCCCTATCCGCAGATCAAGAAGCACCGCGGCAAGAAGTCGGAAAAGGGTGCCTACTTCGGCCCCTTCGCCAGCGCGGGCGCGGTGAACCGCACCCTGAACCAGTTGCAAAAGGTCTTCCTCCTCCGCAACTGCTCCGACTCCATCTTCGACAGCCGCACCCGCCCCTGCCTGCAATACCAGATCAAGCGTTGCTCCGCCCCCTGCGTCGGCAAGATCTCCCCCGAAGGCTACGCCACCCTTGTCGCCGACGCCACGCGGTTTCTGGAAGGCAAGACAACCTCGGTCCAGGCCGATCTCGCCAAGGCGATGACCGAGGCGTCGCAGGCGATGGAATTCGAACGCGCCGCCGCCCTCCGCGACCGGATCAAGGCGCTGACCCAGGTCCAGCAGACCCAGGGCATCAACCCGCAAGGCGTCGCGGAAGCCGACGTCGTCGCGCTCCACCTTGAACACGGGCAGGCCTGCGTGCAGGTCTTCTTCATCCGCGCCAACCAGTCCTGGGGCAACCGCGACTTCTACCCCAAGACTGGCGCCGGGGCCGAAGAGCCCGAGATCATGGAGGCTTTCCTCACCCAGTTCTACGACGACAAGGACCCGCCCCGGCTGATCCTCCTCTCCCACCCCGTCGACAACCCCGATCTGGTGACCGAGGCCCTGACCGCCCGCGCCAACCGCCGCGTCGAACTCGCCGTCCCCCAGCGCGGCGAAAAGGCGGAACTCGTCGAAAACGCGACCCGCAACGCCCGCGAAAGCCTCGCCCGCCGGATGGCCGAGTCCACCACGCAGAACAAGCTCCTCCAGGGCCTCGCCGAAGCCTTCGACCTCGACGCCCCGCCGCAGCGGATCGAGGTCTACGACAACTCGCACATCCAGGGCACCAATGCCGTCGGCGGGATGATCGTGGCGGGGGCCGAGGGGTTCCTGAAATCGCAATACCGCAAGTTCAACATCCGGTCCGAGGCCGGGGCCAACTCCGACGACTTCGGCATGATGAAGGAAGTCCTGACCCGCCGCTTCGAGCGCCTGCTGAAGGAAGACCCCGAGCGCAAGACCGACATGTGGCCCGACCTCCTCCTGATCGATGGCGGGGCAGGGCAGGTGTCGGCCGTGGCCGAGATCATGAACGAACTCGGGGTGGAGGACATCCCAATGGTCGGCGTCGCCAAAGGCATCGACCGCGACGCCGGGAAGGAAGAATTCCACCGCCCCAATGAGCGCCCCTTCGCCCTGCAACGCAACGACCCCGTCCTCTACTTCATCCAGCGCCTGCGGGATGAGGCCCACCGCTGGGCCATCGGCGCCCACCGCGCCAAACGGGCGAAGGCCGTCAGCCTGACCCCCCTCGACGACATCCCTGGCATCGGAGCCACCCGCAAACGCGCCCTCCTGCAACACTTCGGCAGCGCAAAGGCGGTCGCCCGTGCGGGGCTGTCGGATTTGCAGGCCGTGGACGGGATTTCCGAAGCGATGGCCAGGACAATCGCGGACTACTTCTCGGCGAAGGGGTGACCCGTAGGTCGGGGTTCACCCCGACTCCTTCCACCCTGTCATCCCCGCGAAGGCGGGGACCCATTTGGCGCGTGATGGATCCCCGCCTTCGCGGGGATGACAAGATCATTTGCACTCTCCAATTGAGAAACTTCCGGGGCCAAGATTGTTTGACAACTCATTGTCGGCGATTGCCCCGCTCTTTCCGCTCAATCGCCTGTACGGACTCTTATAGCTACACATCCACCCCAAAACCCCCTCAACCCGCCCCTCCGTCACCGCCTCCTCCGTGATCTCCAGCGTCACCGCCTTCAACCGCACCCCCTCACCAAACACCGCTGCAAGGTCCTCCGGGTTCACCTCCTGCACCGTCTCGGGGTTGGTGATGTCGTCAAAGGTCACCAGCATCGGATACTGATACTCCGGCACCATGATCACGCCCCGTGCCCGGTTGCTCCGGTAATGCACCTCGCTGAAAAGCGCCTGATCGAGCACCCGCCCCTCGCGACCGGCGATAGAGGCGGCGGCGACCGAGCCCATGTATTCCGTCGTCCCCGCCCCCTTCAGCAGCGCAAAGAGGTAGCGCCCCGGCATGACCTCAATTACCACCGCCTCGCCGGTCAGGTCCCAGCTCCAGCCCATGCCATCCCAACGGATCCAATGCTTGCGCCAACTGACCGCGCTGACCGCAGACGCCGAAAGCTCGCCCGCCGGGGTCTCTACCGTGATGGTCAGCTTCTGGTGCCAGCTGTACCGCCCCTGCGACACGACCACCCAAGTCAGCGCAGCCACCACAGCAGCAACGACCAGAACCTTCTTCTCCCACATCACCCAACCTCCACCGCACCGCCTCACCCTACCACACCAACGCCCGGCGGCCCCCTCCGAAACCCCAGACCATTTCATGTCCTCAAATATCCCCGCCGGGGTATCCGCCGCCCACCCCAGGCGCTCCCCAACCCCCTCAGCGCACCAGAAGCAGCAAGCGCCTCCCCTCCCCCAACGTGGGGAGGGGCCGGGGGTGGGGGGTACCCGGCCAACACCGATTCGCGACGGATGGTTAACGGGCCCTCAAAGATACGCGCGTAGAGACGGAAGGAAGACGCAAGCAAGACACAAGGAAGACCCCGTATCTACAGCCAACCCCTTGATCTAACACAGCGAACGCCGCCCCAGCGGCTACTTCACCACGAACCCATGCGCAAACGGATCCCGGTCGTCGATGAAGATCGTGTTGATCCCCGTCTGCCGCGCCCACCCGGCGATGGACGGTACAATCGCCTCCCGCCCCGCCACCGTCGCCGCCGCCTCGACCCGACCCTTGAAGATCGACCCGATGATGCTCTCATGGTGGAACTCGTCCCCCACGCGCAGCTTACCCTTGGCCGCCAGCTGCGCCATCCGGGCCGAGGTTCCGGTCCCGCACGGGCTGCGATCAATCGCTTTTTCCCCATAAAACACGGCGTTACGGGCATGCGCCCCCGGCACCGTGGGCTTCCCAGTCCACAGGATGTGGCTCAGCCCCCGGATCGCCGGATGCTCGGGATGCACAAACTCATACTTCGCATTCAGCGCCGCCCGCAGCTTCGGCGACCACCCCACCAGCTCCCCCGCCGTATGGTCCGCCATGTCGCGGAAACACTTCTGCGGCTCGACGATGGCATAGAAGTTGCCGCCATAGGCCACGTCGACAACGACCTCGCCCAGACCTTCAACGTCCGCCGTAAGCCCTTCTGCATAAAGGAAACCCGGCACGTTGGTCAGCCGAACCTCTTCGACAAACCGCCCGTCCTGTATATACGAAACCTCGACCCTTCCGGCGGGAGCATCCACCGCCAGCCGCCCCGGTTCGCGCGGGGTAATCAGCCCATTCTCGATCCCCATTGTCACCGTTCCGATCAACCCATGACCACACATCGGCAGGCAGCCAGAGGTCTCGATGAACAGCACCCCAACGTCGCAATCCGGGCGTGTCGGCGGATACAGGATCGACCCCGACATCATGTCGTGCCCCCGGGGTTCGAACATCAGTCCGGTCCGTATCCAATCGTAATCCTTCAGGAAATGCGCGCGCCGTTCCAGCATCGTTGCCCCCTCCAGCCGGGGGCCTCCGCCCGAGACCAGCCGCACCGGATTGCCGCAGGTGTGCCCGTCCAGGCAAGAGAACGTATATACGGCCATGTCAGAACCTTTGCGGGCTGAAAGGGGTCAGGTTGATCGGCGGTGCGGCATCGGTCAGCAGGTCCGCCACGATCCTTGCCGTCCCGGCGCTTTGGGTCAGACCAAGGTGACCGTGGCCGAATGCATATACAACATGCGGGGAGGCCTTGGCCCGCCCGATGGCCGGCAGACTGTCCGGCAGCGACGGCCGGAAGCCCATCCATTGCCGCCCGCCCTCGGTCTTCAGGGAGGGCAGAAAAGTCTTTGCCTTCCGCAACATCGCCTCGGATCGCTTGAAGTTCGGCGGCAGGGACAACCCGCCCAGCTCCACCGCCCCGCCGACCCTGACGCCGGTCGACAGGCGCGAGACGACGAAGCCGTGCCCGCCAAACGTGACCTGGCAGCGCAGGTCAAACGCGTCCGTCGGAAGCGTGGTGTTATAGCCGCGTTCGGTTTCCAGCGGGATACGCTCACCCAGCGTCGCGGCGATCCGGTGCGAAAAGGCCCCGGCGCTCAGCACGACCTTGTCGGCGATCAATGGCTCGGCCTTGGTCGGTATATACACCCTCCCGTCCTGCGGCGTCAGCCCCGTGACCTCGGCCCGCAGGATCGTCCCGCCTTGGGCCTGGAACCGCGCCGCCAGTGCCAGCACATAATCCATCGGGTCGGCTATGGACCACCAGCCGGGGGTGAAGGTGCCACGCGTGAAACGGGGGGAAAGGCCGGGTTGCACCTCGGTCATCTCTTCCGCGTTCAGGTGGCGGAAGTCGATCCCGTGGGCCGTCCTGGCCTCCCAGCCGGGAAGCGAGGCGCGGAACTCGGCTTCGGTCTCATAGACCTGAAGGTTGCCATCCTTGCGCAGCATCCCCAGCGTGCCGGTCGCGGCCAGAAAAGGCTCTAGCTCGGCCCGCGACAGGTCCATCATCGCCGTTTGCGCAGCGGTTGAGGCCGCCACCGCGCGTGGCGAACAGGCCCGCCAGAAGCGGTAAAGCCAGGGGGCGATCTGCAGCGCGTAGGCAGGCGGGATGGTCAGCGGGCCGAGGGGGTCCAGCAACCACTTCGGCGCCTTGCGCAAGATACCGGGCGAGGCCAGCGGCAGGATGTCGGTAAACGCAAACGCCCCGGCATTGCCTGCCGAGGCCCCGGCGGCGGGGCCTTCGCGGTCCACCACCGTGACAGTCAGACCCCGCGCTTGCACCATCAGGGCGGCGGACAGGCCGATGACCCCGGCCCCGATGACGATGACCTTCATGTCAGGCGGCGTATTTCCGAGCCTCGGGCTGCTTGGCCCAATCGGCATACCAGGCGTCGAACATGCGCAGCTGGGCTTCGATGAAGCCCTTCTGGCTGGCCGACAGCTCATCGCCCTCGGTGAAGTGGTGGGTATAGGCCGCTTCGCCGCGCAGGACCATCATGTGCTTGAAGAACAACACCAAATCGGGGCCAGCGTCGACCTCGGACAGGACCTGCATCGCCTGGTCCAGCTCATAGGCCAGCCGCCTTGCCTCGGCATCGCCGTTCTGCGCGGCCTTGCACAGCGAGACCAGATGCAGCACCTCACGCGGCAGCACGTTGCCAATCCCGGTGATCGCGCCGTCGGCGTTGCAGTTGACGTAGCCGTGGTAGACGGCTGTATCGACACCGATCATAAGCTTCAGGTCAGCGTCCGCCCCGGTGATCGCATTCGCGGCATAGGACAGATCGTCATAGCCGCCGAATTCCTTGAAGCCGACAAGGTTCGGATGCTCGGCCCGGATCTGGAAGAAGAGGTCGGCCTTGGTGGAATAGCCATAGTAGGGGCTGTTGTAGATCACGGCGGGCAGCTTCGGCGCCGCCGACAGCACCGCCTTGAAATGCAGCCGCTGCGCCGCGACGACTGTGCCGCGCGACAAGAGACGGGGGATGACCATAAGGCCATGTGCGCCGACCTTCTGGGCATGGGCGGCAATGGCGGCTGAGGTGGCTGTATTTACAGCACCCGTGCCGACGACGACCTTGATCCCGGCTTTCACCAGCCGCTCGACACCCTCCATCCGTTGTTCGGTGGTGAGCAAGGGCCAGTCGCCCATCGAGCCGCAATAGACGACGGCGGCCATGCCCAGACCCACAAGCTCTTTCGCCTTGGCGACAAGCGTGTCGAAGTCCGGGCTCCGGTCCGCGTTGCAAGGGGTCATCAGGGCCGGGATGGTGCCCGAGAAGATATCCGATTTCATGCTTCAATCCTTCTATAGGCGGGCGAATCCGCAGGTGTGTGATTGCAGGATATACTTTGCATT
Organism: Tabrizicola sp.; assembly: GCF_030694085.1. Taxonomy (GTDB): domain Bacteria; phylum Pseudomonadota; class Alphaproteobacteria; order Rhodobacterales; family Rhodobacteraceae; genus Tabrizicola. The sequence goes on from NZ_JAUXZE010000082.1 coordinate 57,841, forward strand.
TTATTTGTCGACAAGATTTTCAAAGCGCGATGTCTACTCGCAGATCGCGTGCCATCATCTGCTGGATCTGTTGGACGATCTTGTCGGCGTGGTCCTTCGCCAGCCGGTCGCAAGTCGCGATATCGCGCGCGGCGATGGCGGTGATGATCGCTTCGTGTTCTTGTATATACGGGTGCGGCAGGCGCGGCTCGAAGGTGGGATAGTAATACAGCCGCAGGATACGGCGGCCCTCATCCAGAAGGCGCGAGAAAAGCTGAAGGTAGTAGGGGTTGCGTCCCGCCTCGGCGATGGCGACGTGGAAGTCGCGGTTCAGTTGAATCATTCCGGCAGTATCCCCAGCCAGAACAACCCGGGCGAAGGCGCTTTGCCTGGACCGGATCTCGGCCAGATCGGCAGCATCATGGAATTGGGCCGCGAGGCGGGTGGTGACACGATACATCAGGGTCAGCGCGTCGAAGAAGTGATGCAGGTTCGGGAAATCGATCTGCGAGACCACGGTGGAGCGGTTCGGCAGCAACGTCACCAACCCATCGCCTGCCAGCCGTACCAGCGCCTCGCGGATGGGAGTGCGCGACATCGACAGCCGATCGGCCAGGCCGATTTCGTCAACCGGCTCACCCGGTTGCAGGGTCAGATTCAGGATTTCGTCGCGCAGGGTATCGTAGACGAACCGCGCGCCGGTGCCGCGCTTGCGTTCTTGTGGGTCTTCTTCGGACATGGCCATTCCTCTTGTCGACAAGAGGCATACAACGGTCGCGGCCTCAGGCGTAGCAAAAATCGCGGCCCGGAACCGGTGTCACGCCCTGCGTCGCTCCGATCTGCGGATTGCTGTCGCCGTCGGCGCGAACCACCATCTCGCCCAAGCCCGGTACCTCAAGGTAGATCACTGTGTCGGCCCCCAGCCGTTCGACATGGCGGACAGTTCCGGTCCAGCGGGGCGCATCGCTGGTCAGGCGCAGATGTTCGGGGCGGATGCCATAGGTGCCGCACGGTTCCCCCGCCGCCTTGCCAGGATAGAGGTTCATCTTCGGGCTGCCGATGAAACCGGCGACAAAGGGCGAAACGGGGGCATTGTAAAGCTCCATCGGGCTGCCGACCTGCTCGATCTTCCCGCCGTTCAGAACCACGATCTTGTCCGCCATCGTCATCGCCTCGACCTGGTCGTGGGTCACGTAGATCATGGTGGCACCCAGCTTGCGGTGAAGATCGCTGAGTTCGATCCGCATCTGTGCGCGCAAAGCGGCGTCAAGATTGGAGAGCGGCTCGTCGAAGAGAAAGACCTTGGGATCGCGCACGATAGCCCGGCCGATCGCGACGCGCTGGCGCTGACCACCCGACAGGGCCTTGGGCTTTCGGTCCAGGTAATCGGTCAGCTTCAGCGCGGCGGCGGCGGCTTCGACCTTGGCCTTGATTTCTGCCTTGGGCAGCTTGGCAAGCGATAGGCCGAATCCGATATTATCGCGCACGCTTAAATGTGGATACAGCGCATAGCTTTGAAAAACCATCGCAATTCCGCGGGCTGACGGTTCGGCATCGGTCACATCGGCGCCGCCAATCTCGATAACGCCCGATGTCGCCTCTTCCAGCCCCGAGATCAGGCGGAGGAGCGTGGACTTCCCGCAGCCCGACGGCCCGACAAAGACGCAGAACTCGCCGGGTTCAACTGTCAGGTCGACGCCCTTTATCACGTCCACGGCGCCAAAACTCTTGCGGATGCCTCTCAGGACAACGGATGAGGTGGACGTCATGCGCTACCCTTTCACCGCGCCGGAGGTCATTCCGGCGACGATCTGGCGGTTGAAGAAGATGAACACGAAAAGCGGCGGGATGGTCACCAGCAGGATGTTCATGAACAGAAGGTTGTACTGGCTTTGGAACTGGCTCTGGAAGTTGAAGAGCGTCAGCTGGACGGTGACGTTCTCTTTCCCGGGCAGGTAATACAGCGGGTTGGTGAAATCGTTGAAGATGGCGATGGACTGCACGACGATCAGCGTGACGGTCACGGGTTTCAGAAGCGGCAGGATCACCTTGAAGAACACCTGCCAGGACTTCGCGCCGTCGATGATGGCGGCTTCGTCCAGATCCCGGGGGATGGTGCCGATGAAGCTGCGGTAGAGCAGGACCGAGAAGGCCAGGCCATAGGCGACCTGGATGAGGATCATTCCGTGGATCGTCTTGAAGAGGCCGATGGCCTGCAGGACCCAGATCGTCGGCACGATAGCCGGGGGAACCATCAAGCCGATCAGGATGCAGGCGTAGATCAACTTGTTCCAGCCCGAGGGGCGGCGCTGCAGCACATAGCCCACCATCGCGCCGAAGATCACAAGCAGGGTGACGGCCCCAACGGTGATGACGATAGAGTTGAAATACGCCAGCATGAGCATGTAGTTGCGGGTCTGCACGACGTCGACCAGGTTCTGCCAGAAGTGCCATTCCGACGGCCAGGAGAACAGGAAAAGCGCCGCCTCCTGCTTGGTCTTCACCGCCATGAACAGGATGAAGATGAAGGGAAGAATGAACACGACTGTCGCGACCAGCAGCGCGAGGATGCCGATGGTGCGGCGGCGGGTAGCGTCGCGGCGCAGGCTCACAGGTCGACCTCGCGCTTGTTGAACCAGTAGGTCAGGGGCAGGATGATGACGGCGATGAGCAGGAACAGGATCACGTTCCCGGCCGTCGCCAGCCCATAGAAGCCTGCCTGATACTGCTTGTAGATCACCGAGGCGAGGACGTCCGATGCGAACCCAGGTCCCCCGCGCGTCGTGGCCCAGATGATGTCAAAGGACCGCAGGCCGCCGATCAGCGACAGGGTGACGACCGTCACGGTCGCGGGGCGTACCAGCGGCACGGTCACGCGCCAGAACTGCTGCCACCGCGTTGCGCCGTCGATCCGGCTGGCTTCGTAGTATTCGGGGGAAATCGCCGCCAGACCGGCGATGTAGATCAGCGTTGCCAGGCCCACACCCTTCCAGATGTCGATCATCGCGACCGAGTACAGCGCCAGCGCCGGGTCCGATAGCCAGGCCGGGCCGTCGATGCCGATCGACTCCAGCCCCAGGTTGATGACCCCCCGTGTCGGGTGCATCAGCGCGGCAAAGGTGATGCCAACGCCGATCGTGGATACCAGCACCGGGAAGAACACGACGGACCGCAGGAACCCCTGCATCCAGATCCCGCTGGTAAGCAGGACAGCCAGCATCAGCCCAAGCACAGTCTTCGCGCCCGAGGTTACCACGGCGTAGATCAGGGTGTTGGTCAGGCCCTGGATCAGGAACGGCTCCTTGAAGAACTGGCGGTAGTTGTCCCAGCCAATGAACTCGGCAGCGAACAGGTCCCAGCGGGTCAGGCTGAACCAGAAGCTCGCGATGGTCGGCACCAGGAACAGGGTCACGAAGACCACTGCTGCCGGCAGCACGAACCAGTAGGGATAGGGCGAGGGGCGTCTGGAGGCCATCATCGTCTCGATTGAAGGAAGCCCCCGCCCGTCTGGGGTGGGCGGGGGCGGAACTGGTGTCGGGAGGTTACCAGTTCGGCAGGCCCAACTGCTTGGCCTGCTTTTCGACGTCCTGGTCGTAAAGCGCCGTCGCTTCTGCCGCCGGACGGATGCCGGACCCGACCTCGACCGTGATCTGCTCCAGCGCCGGCCCCTTGATCGGCGACAGGAACTCCAGCGCCGGGGCGGTAGCGCCTTCGGTCTGGAAGTAGGGCAGCATGTCGGCGACCGAGGGCGGCACGTCTGCGGGGAGGGCGCAATCCTTGATCAGGTAGGGGCCGGTCGCACCGATGGCCCCGATCATCGCCTGGCAGCCTTCAACCGATGCGACGAAGTTCAGGAAGTCCTTCGCGGCATCGACATTGGCCGAGGCCGCCGGGATGTACAGCGCCGAGGGCATCCACACGGTCAGACCGTTCTTGTCGGCGGTCGGTCCGGGAAGAGCGAAGTAGCCCAGGTCGTTGATGTTGTCCGGCGTGTTCTGCTTCACCGTCGCCATCGCGAAGGTCAGCATCGGATAATGCGCCGCCTCGCCGGTGGCGACCATGCGCATCCCGTCCTCGAACTTCGCCACGCCGAAGTCTTCGTTCATGTAGCCCGCCTTGAACACGTCCTCAAGATACTGGAAGCCCCGCGCCGCTGCCGGAGTGTTGGCATACTTTGCCTTGTTCGCGGTGTAGTCGTCGGCAAAGGTCGGCACCTCGGCCTGCACGTTGAAGAAGTCGCCCAGCACGAAAAGCTGGCTGGTCCAGGTATCACCGAAGGTCGTGGCGACCGGGACCTTGCCTGCCTCTTTGATCTTGGCATTGTTGGCCATGAACTCGTCCCAGGTCTTGGGCACACTCAGGCCAAGCTCTTCATAAAGCTTGCGGTTGTAGTAGACTCCGCCGCCCATCGCCGCGCCGAAGGGCACCCCGCGCACGGTCCCGTCCGGGGCGGTCACGACCGGCTTGAAGCTGTCGATGACGTTCGCTTGTCCCGGCAGGTCGGTCAGGTCGGCCAAGGTATCTGCGGGGCGCAGCGCCTGGAACAGCGAGCCAGAATTGTACTGGATGATGTCACCCGCTTCGCCGGTGGCAAGCCGGGTCTTGACCATGTTGTCGCCCTCGGACCCGCCTGGGCGGTTTTCCATCTCGAAGGTGACGTCCGGGTTCGCCGCAGTGTAGGCCGCGGTCAGCGCCTCCATCATGGTGATCGTGTCGGCGTTGCCGTCGAGAAGCAGGTTCAGGGTCACTTCGGCCTGGGCCATGCCCGAGGTGAGGGTGATCGCGGCGGCAAGCGCCGCGCTGTGACGCAATGTCTTCATGGTGGGTCTCCTCCCAGAGTTATTGTCAGGTCGTCAGGTCAAAAGTGATCTCGTGCGTTCCTGCGGGAACGGGAAGGCCAGTGTCCGGCACCTCGACGGGCTTTCCGTCCAGGGTCAGAGCCTTGCGCTGGTCGCTGGCGGTCAGCCGCCCGGTGCAGCCTTCCGGCAAGGTCACGCGATAGGTCACGCGGCTGCCCTCCAGCACCCAGCCAGCCTCGATCCGGCCGTGGCGGCAGTCGTGCCAGGCCTGCACCGGGTTGAGGGCGGGCAGGATCAGCGGGTTCAGCGTGACTTCGTCAAAGCCCGGCTTGCCAGGTACCGGAGCGACACCGGCCACCCCCTCGAACAGCCATTGGCACACCGCGCCGTAGGCGTAGTGGTTGTAGCTGTTCATGTCGGGGTCGTAGATCGTGCCATCCTCACCCAGCGCGTCCCAGCGTTCCCATATCGAAGTCGCGCCCCGGTCCACCTGATACAGCCAGCCCGGCACCTTGCGGTTCAGGAAGATCTTCTCGGCCAGGTCGGCCATCCCGTGCATCGTCAGCGCGGGCAGGATCGCCGGGGTGCCGATGAACCCCGTTCCGATCAGCCCATCGGCATCCTCGACCACCCGGCGGAAATAGGCCTTCCCGGCCTCGTGGTATTCCGGCGGGACCAGACCATAGAGGAACGCCAGGCTCCAGGACGTCTGGTCGTTGTGCGCGATCCGGCCCGAGGGGGAAAAGAACTCGTTCTTGAACGCGACCCGGATCGCCTCCGCCCGCTCGCGCAGCGCCTTGGCCTGATCTTCCTCACCAATCAGTCCGGCAATTTTCGCCGCCAGGTCGGTCGAGATGAAGTGGTAGATTGTCGCCGCGCAGTCGTCGGCGATGGTCGGCCGCGGCTTGCGGTTGTCGCCAACCGGCTGAATCCAGTCGCCGAAGGTAAAGCCAGGCCCGCCCCATTCCGCCGACGGACGGATGATCGGGCCGTTGGAGATATTCCACAGATAATCCAACCACTTAAGCATGGCCGGAAAGTTTTCTGTCAATACACCTGTATCTCCATAGTGTAGATACAACTGCCACGGGATAATGACGATGGCGTCGCCCCATCCGGTTGAGCCAGCCCAGTCGCCGCGCCCCTCGATCGGGTGCAGTCGGGTCGGGTCCGGCGAGAAATGCGGCACCGCCCCGTTGGGTCGCATGTCGTGTCGCACATCGCGGAGATACTTCTTCAGGAAGCTCTCGCAATCCGCCAGCCAGCAGGCAGTCCCGGCAAAGACCTGCGCGTCGCCGGTCCAGCCAAGGCGTTCGTCCCGCTGGGGGCAGTCCGTTGGAATCTCGATGAAGTTCGACCGCTGCGACCAGATCGTGTTCAGGACCAGCCGGTTGACCGAAGGTTCGCCACAGGTGAAGCCGCCCGCCTGTTCGGGGACCGAGGTCACCGGGATCTGGTGGATCGACACCATATTTGCCCCGCCGGTCAGAGTGACGCGGGCGTAGCGGAAACCGAAGAACGTGAACATCGGCGCGTATGTCTCGATGCCAGCGCCTTTCAGGGTATAGTGCTGCTCCGCCCGGGCCGATCGGAAGTTCCGGTTGTCGAAGGCGCGGTTCGGCCCCAGCACCTCGGAGAACTCCACCCGCACATGCGCGCCTGCCGGGCCCTGGACCGCAATCCGCGCATAGGCGCCGCAATTCTGGCCGAAGTCGTAGACCACCGTCTCGCCATCTTGCCAGCTTTCCAGCGGGGCAACCGGCTCCATCTCCTTCACCGGATCGGTTTCATGCGGCACCAGTAGGGCGCGGTCGAAGGGCAGCACCTCGACGCCATGTGTATCTACAACCGCAATCCGGGCGTCGTAGTCCTCGCCGTGGTAGATGCCATTCCCCGTCACCGGCGTCAGCCCCGACCGCCACGAAGCATCCGTCTTCAGAACCGTCTTGCCGCCCGCCATCAACTCGGCAAAGGCGCCGATCCGGTCGCCCCAGGTGTTCGGGATCGGGTTCAGCGCCCACATCAGGCGCGAGCGATACCAGCCGTCACCCAGCCAGATCTCCAGCCGGTTCTGCCCCGGTTGCAGAAGAGAGGTGACGTCATAGGACTGATAGGCGATCCGGTCGTCATAGCAGGTCCAGCCGGGGGTCAAGAGGTCGTCGCCCACGCGCTGTCCGTTAAGAAAGGCGCGGTACAGACCTTGAGCCGAGAGATGCAGGACCGTCCCCGGTTCCAGCTGCTCCAATGAAAAATCGCGCGCGACGTAACTCCCTGGCCCGCCCGTGCCCGCGTCGCAGGTCGGAGCAATCATTTCCGCCGTGAAAGTGTTCTTTGACAAACCGATACCGGCTGCGGACAAAGCCCGCACCTGCCCCTCAAGGCCCATTCAGACATCCTCCCAAGGGTGCCGAATCAGGTCTCCTCCCGTTTCGTGCACCGTTCTACGTAAATCATTCTACAAGCCGATTTGCCTTGCAACAGTTTTTTGCTAGGGTGCCGAAAGGAGACCAGCATGGCCGATGGCGATACAGAAACCCGCGTCACGATCCGCACCGTCGCGGCGGATGCGGGCGTGTCTGTCGCCGCCGTCTCCAAGGTCATGCGCAATGCCTATGGCGTGTCGGATGCCCTTCGGCTCAAGGTCGAAGCCAGCATCGAACGGCTTGGCTACCGCCCCTCGGTTGCCGCACGGGGGATGCGAGGCCGCACCTTCACGCTGGGCGTCCTTCTGGTAGGGATCGACAACCCTTTCCTGCCCGGCATCTATCAGGGCATCGAAAGCGTCACGGAATCAGCCGGTTACAAGATCATGGTCGGCGTCGGTGCCGCCCGCGCCCGAACCGAGGTTTCGCTGATCGAGCAGATGATCGACAACCGGATGGACGGCCTGATCCTGGTCGCCAGCCAGATTGCCGGTGAGACGCTGGAGCATTTCGCCCGTCAGATCCCCATCGTGGTCGTCGGCCACCATGAACCTGCCGCGCAAGGCTATGACACGATCAACAACGACGACCAGATGGGGGCTCGCCTTGCCGTGCAGGCCCTGATCGACCGGGGCTACCAAGACATTGCCTACCTGACCCAGACCGACCAGGACGATCACCTGGCCGACGTCGCCCCGCAGCGCGAGATCGGCTACCGCACCGCAATCCTGGCCGCGAACCTTGCGCCTCGCATCCTGGCCCTGCCGCAGCACGGCGCGCCCCGGGACCATCAGATTCACCAGATGCTGACAGCCCCTGACCGACCCCGGGCGATCTTCTGCTGGTCCGACCTGGACGCAATCCCGCTTCTCAGCGAGGCACTTCGCCTGGGCCTGCGCGTGCCTGAAGACCTTGCGCTGATCGGCTATGACAACTCACCGATGGCGGGCCTCGCAATGATCAACCTTACGTCGGTTGACCAGGACGGTCCGCGGCTTGGAAAACTGGCGGCCGAAGCTGTGTTCACCCGGATGAACGGCAGGCGGGTCGCCGAACACATCCTGATCGAGCCAACCCTCATCCCGCGTGGGAGCTTTTAAGGCTCGACCACGCCGATGCGGCAAAGGATTGCCCATTCCTCGGGGCTGACCGGCTGGACGGACAGGCGCGTGTTGTTGACCAGCACCATCTTTTCCAGCCCGGGGATGACCTTACATTCGTCCAGCGTGATCGCCCGCTGCATCGGTTTGACGGCCTTGATCCAGACGCAGTCCCAGCGCGGGTCATCCGTAGTGCTGTCGGGGCTGCTTTCGCGGCAGACCTCGACGATGCCGACGACCTCTTTCCCGATGTTCGAGTGATAGAAGAACCCACGGTCGCCAAGCTTCATCGCCCGCATGTTGTTGCGCGCTTGATAGTTGCGCACACCGTGCCATTCTTCGCCCTCGTCGCCCTTAGCGACCTGGTGGTCCCAGCCCCACACGTCGGGTTCGGACTTGAACAGCCAGTAATTCATCCGATCACCCGCTTCCATTCCTGCACCATCACCGACTGGAACAGCCCCGCCTTGGCGTAGGGGTCGCTTTCCGCCCAGGCCTCGGCTTCAGCTAAAGAGCCAACGCCCAGGATCAGAAGGCTGCCGCACATCTGCCCCGCGGCGTCGATGAAGGGTCCGGCCTGCTCGACCACGCCAGTCTCTTGTATATACGCAAGATGCGCCGCGCGATTTTCGACGCGGGTTTGCAGAGCGTTGGGTTTGTCCAGACAAATCAAGGCGTAACGCATGGTCATTCCTGTTTCAGAGGGCGGCTCATCAGCTGCTCGATGGCATCATTCAATGCGATTCTTCCAAGGGCAAGCGCGTTGACCATCGCCGTCACCGGCATCTCGATCCCCCGCCCAGCGGCCAGTTCGACTACGGCGCGGGCGGTCGCCACGCCCTCGACCGTCAGGCGGGGGTCGAAGGCTTCGCCCTTTCCCAACGCACAGCCGAAGCGGAAGTTGCGTGACTGCGCCGACGTACAGGTCAGCACCAGGTCGCCAAAGCCGGACAGGCCCGCCAGCGTCTCGGCCCTGCCGCCCAAGGCCCCAGCCAGCCGCACCATCTCGGCATAGCCCCGCGTCATCAATGCCGCCCGCGCGCTGTCACCCAGCCCGGCACCGATCACTGTTCCGGCGGCAATGGCGACCACGTTCTTCAACGCCCCGCCAAGTTCGGCCCCGATCACATCATCGGTCCTGTATATACGCAGGGTCGGAGTCGAAAGCAGCTCTTGCAACGCCCCGCCATCCCGCGTCGCCAGCGTCAGCGCCGTCGGCAGCCCCCTCGCGATGTCGGCCGCGAAACTTGGCCCGGTCAGGATTGCCGCCTGTGCGCCGGGGCGCCGCGCTTCGATCACCGCCACCGGCCCGCGCAGGGTTGTCAGGTCCACGCCCTTGCAGCAGGCGACCAGCGGTTGCCGGCCGTCGATCTGCGGCCAGGCGTCCAAGGCACCGCCCAAAGCCTGCATCGGCATGGTCAGGAGCAAAGCATCCCCGCCGCAGACTTCCCCGATGTCCTCGTGAGCCGAGACAGTCCCCGGCAGCTCCACCCCAGGCAGCGCAGTGTCGTTGCGCCCCGTCTCGCGCATGAGCCGCACTTGATCCGGGTTGCGCGCCCAAAGCCGGACCTCATGCCCCCTTTTGGCCAGAGCCAGCGCCAGGGCCGTTCCGAAAGCCCCTGCCCCCGCGATCCCGATCATGCCTTGGCCCCCTTCTTCCCCGAGCCAAGCAAGGCCGGAGAGCGATCGTCCAGCGGCCAACGCGGGCGGGCGACAAAATCCATCGTGGGCGACAGACCGGCCCTCAGACGCTCGATCCCGGCCCAGGCGATCATCGCGGCGTTGTCGGTGCAAAGCCGCAGCGGCGGTGCAAGGAATGGCACCCCGGCCTTGGCTGAAACCGTCTCCAACACGGACCGAATGGCCTTGTTTGCAGCAACGCCCCCTGCCACCGCCAAGGCCGTGGGCCGCGCCCCCACCATATCAATCGCGCGCGATGTTTTCATTCCCAGCACATCGGCGACCGCCGCCTGGAACCCGGCACAAAGGTCGCGGCGGTCCTGCACCGTTATCCCGCCCTTCTCGGCCACCAAGGCATCCCGCGCGCGCAGCAATGCGGTCTTCAGGCCAGAAAAGGACATGTCGCAGCCCTCTCGGTCCATCAGGGGGCGCGGGAAGGTGAAGCGCTTTGCATCGCCCCGCGCCGCCTCGGCCTCGACCGATGGCCCGCCCGGCTGCGGCAAGCCCAGCAGTTTCGCCGTCTTGTCAAAGGCCTCGCCCGGGGCGTCGTCGATGGTTCCGCCCAGGCGTACAAAGCGGTCCACCCCCTGCACCAGAAGGAACTGGCAATGGCCACCCGAAACCAGAAGCATCAGGTAGGGAAATTCGACCCCGTCGGTCAGACGGGGCGTAAGGGCATGACCTGCAAGGTGATTCACCGGCACCAGCGGCAAACCTCGCGCTGCGGCCAGCCCACGGGCCAGCATCACACCCGACAATACGCCACCGATCAGCCCCGGCCCGGCCGTGACTGCGATCCCGTCGATCTGGTCCAGCGAGACGCCCGCAGCCGCTAAGGCATCCTCGACCACGCCGTCCAGCCGCTCGGCATGCGCCCGCGCGGCGATCTCGGGCACTACGCCACCAAAGGCTTCGTGAAGGGCCGTCTGACTCAGGACCTGCGATGCCAGGATTTCCGGCCCCGTCTTCCCAAGACGCACCACCGCAGCCGCCGTATCGTCGCAGCTTGATTCGATGCCAAGAAGGGTAAGGGTCCGGTCCATGCCCGCCGTTGCGTGAAGGGTCCCAGGCAGGTAACACCTTGGACATGGCGACACAATCCGCACCCGTCCTCGTGACCCGCCCGCCGGATGAAGGGCAGGCCTTCGCCAAGGCCCTGACGACCCGTTTCGGTGCAAGAGTGCAGCCGGTCCTCTCTCCGCTTCTTGTGCCACGCAACCTGACGCCCCCGTTACCTGACCGTGACTATGCGGCAGTCATCTTTACTTCGGCGCAAGCCGTTCCGGCCTCGCGTGCGATGACAGCGCGCCTGCCCTCTCTTGCATGGTGCGTAGGGCGCAAGACCGCCGAAGCCGCCACTGCCGCCGGGTTTCGGGCCAAGTCCGCCGACGGGGATGCAAAAGCGCTTGTTGCGGCCATCACTGCCGATCCTCCTGATGGTTCGATTTTGTATCTACGTGGTGTAGATACGGCCTCCAACATATTGTCAAATCTGCGTAATATTGGGTTCCACACTGATGAGGCGGTCGTGTATGTACAGGAACCGCAGTCTCTGGCACCGCAGGCACTTGCCCTGCTGCGCGAACCGGTAGACGTCATCGTTCCGCTCTTTTCCCCCCGCACCGCCCGGCTTTTCCGCGCAGCGCTTCCCGACGACACCAGCGCGCGGCTGCACATCGCAGCGATGAGCGGCACCGTCGCCGATGCCTTGGGTGACCTGTCTTGCGTCGTGCTGACCATTGCCAGCCACCCCGACGGCCCCGCCATGCTGGATGCGGTCGAAACCTTGCTTGTCGGCCTCCCCCCGCCTTGAACCTGCGGGCGGCGAGTGCTTAGGTTAGGCCCAGGGACGGAAAGGGCCGCAGCATGACCAGACGCAAGGACCCCCAGCCTGAGGCCGTGCCGCCACAGGACACGCCCCCGGTCGAGACCGTCGCCAACGAGCCCTTCGTGGTGACCGATCCGGTCGATCCGGCCCCAGCACCGCCCGACGCACCGTTGCCCCCACCCCCGTCGCAGGTGATCGTCCGCCGTAGCAGTGTCATAGCCCCCCTGATCGGCGGTGCTCTGGCAGCCATCGGCGGCTTTGCCCTGTCGCACTTCGACGTGCTGGACCTGCGTCCGGCCGACTCGACGGCTGAGGTGGCCGGCCTGACCACGCAACTGACTGACGTCCGAACCCAAATCTCTGGCCTGGAAAGCCAGTCCCACGACCTTGCGGCGCTTTCCCAACGGGTGGCGCAGCTGGAGACCGCCCCCGCGCCCCAAACCCCCGACCTCTCGCGCCTGGACGCCTTCGACCAGCGTCTTGCGGCAATCGAGGCGATGCCGACCGACGGCGCCGCTTCGACCGCCGCCGTGACTGCCAAGCTTGCAGAGCTTGAAAGGCGATTGGCCGCCGTGCCGCAGGGCGCCTCGGCCGAACTGCAACAGCAGCTCGACGCCGCCCTTGCGCGTCTGGACGAGGCAGAGGCCACCGCCACCGCCCGCGCGGAAGAGGCCGCCGTTGCCACTGCTGCCGCCCAGCGGACGCAGGCCCTGGATGCGTTGGCAGCACGGCTGTCGGCTGGTGAGGCTTTCGGAGCCGAGTTGCAGGCACTCGACGATCCGGCCGTTTCGCAAGTGCTTGCTCCCCTTGCCGAAACCGGCATCCCGACCCTGGCTCAGCTGCAAGACGCTTTCCCCGATGCCGCCCGCGAGGCCCTGCGGATCGCGCGCGAGACTGGCGCGAAAGACGGCTGGGGCGGTCGTCTGGTCGATTTCCTGGCCTCTCAGACCGGCGCGCGTCCACTCACGCCGATGGAGGGCGACACGCCCGACGCGATCCTCTCCCGCGCAGATTTCGCCCTGACCGACGGCCGCGTCGCCGATGCCGTGGCCGAACTGCAACCGCTGGACCCCACCGTAAAGGCCGCGTTGGACCCGTGGCTGGCGCAGGCGCAGGCGCATCTCTTGGCTGCTGCGGCGCTGCAGTCCGCTAGGGGGGAATGATGCTCTGGTCGCTGACAAAGGTCGTCCTCTTCGTCGTCATCATCGCCGCGCTGGCTCTGGGCGCGGGCCTTCTGTCCGAAACGGGCCAGGCGCTGCGGATCATTGTCGCCGGGTGGGAGTTCACCATCGGCCCGGTGCAGGCCGTCATTCTGGGTGTCGTCCTCTTCATCGCCGTCTGGCTGACGTTGAAGATACTTGGCCTGCTGGGCGCGACGTTCCGTTTCCTGAACGGCGACGAAACCGCGATTTCCCGCTATTTCGACCGCAATCGTGAACGCAAGGGCTACAAGGCGCTGTCCGAAGGCATGATGGCGCTGGCTTCGGGCGAGCCGCGCCTTGCCCTGACCCGCGCCCAGAATGCCGAGCGTTTGCTCGGAAAGCCCGAGCTGACCACCCTGCTTGTTGCCCAGGCCGCCGAGGCCTCGGGCGACCATCGGCGTGCGACCGAGGCGTACAAGACCCTGCTCAAGGACGACGCGACCCGGTTTGTCGGCGTGCGCGGCCTCCTCCAGCAGAAGTTGGCCGAGGGTGACCGCGAAGTGGCACTGAAGCTGGCAGAAAAGGCCTTCGAGCTGCGCCCCAAGCATGCCGAAACGCAGGACATTCTGCTGCATCTGCAATCCGATGCAGGTGATTGGTCGGGGGCCCGTGCCACCTTGGGCGCAAAACTCAAGACCGGCGCGCTGCCCAAGGACGTCTACCGCCGCCGCGATGCCGTTCTGGCGTTGCAGCAGGCCCGCACGGTCTTTGACGACGCCGCCAGCATCGAGGCGCGCGAGGCCGCCATCGAAGCGAACCGCCTGTCGCCCGACCTGATCCCCGCCGCAGCAATGGCCGCGCGCGGCTACATCTCCAAGGGCGACCGCAAGCATGCGACCCGCGTGCTGAAGAAAGCCTGGGAAGTCCTGCCGCACCCCGACCTGGCCAGCGCCTTTTCCGAGATCGAGCCGGATGAGACGCCGCAGGAGCGCCTGAAACGCTTCCGCACCCTGACCAATGCCCGCCCGGACGCCGACGAATCGAAAATGCTGCTGGCCGAGCTTCTGCTGGCCGCAGAAGACTTCCCCGGCGCCCGCCGCGCGCTGGACGACGTCGCGACCCGGGCGCCGACGCAGCGGGCATTGGCCATTCTGGCCGCAGTCGCACGGGGCGAGGGAGCAGAAGATTCCATCGTCCGCGATCTGGTCGCGCGCGCCATCGCAGCCCCCCGTGGTCCGCAATGGGTCTGCGACAAGTGTCACGCCATCCACGATGGTTGGCAGCCGGTCTGCGACAACTGCGGCAGTTTCGACACCCTGTCCTGGAAGACGCCCCCCGCGACCAGCACCTCACCTGCCCTGGCCGAGCTTCTGCCCCTGATGGACGCACGACCCGAGCCGGAACCAGCCCCCGAACCCCCACCGGAAGCGCAGCTTCCCCTGGACGAGATTGCCCGCCGCGCAAATTAGGGCTACACACTGCGGATGGGCGGTGCTAATAGCCCCGCGCAGAGAAGAGTGCCGGTGTAGCTCAGCTGGTAGAGCACGTCATTCGTAATGATGGGGTCGGGGGTTCGAGTCCCTTCTCCGGCACCATTCTTCTCTCAGGCCACCGCGACAGAAGCAAAAGCCGCCAGACCCTTCGGTCCGGCGGCTTTGCTGTTTTTCAGGCTTCAGCGCTTCGGACCTTTTGGCGGCACGAACCGCTTGGAGGTGTCCTTGGCATCCGCGCGCGGCTTGGCCGGGCGGTCGGACGCGCCAGCCCGGTCGAACGGTTTCTTGGTCCCAAAGCTTTTCGGGCCACCCGGCTTGCCGGCACCTTCGCGCTTCACATAGGGCCGCGCATCGTCGCCCTTCGGCGCATAGGTCTTCTTCGGCCGGTCGCCGTCCTCACGCGGACGGAAGCCTTCGGGCTTTGCCGCATAGGGCTTGCGCGCCGGACGGTCCCCATCCTCACGCGGTTTGAACCCCTCGCTGCGAGGCTTGTAGCCTTCGGTCTTCGCGGCATAAGGCTTGCGGGCCGGACGGTCGCCTTCCGCACGCGGAGCATAATCTCCACGCGGCTTGTAGCCTTCGGTCTTCGCAGCATAGGGCTTGCGGGCCGGGCGATCCCCCTCGGCCCTCGGGGCAGCACCTTCATCTCGCGGCTTGTAGTTTTCCGGCTTGCCCTTGTAGCCACCACCTTCGCTGGCATGGCTCTTGTAGCCCACGGCACGGGCCGGTCGATCCGCCGCGCCACCGTGGCTCTTGAACCCGGTCGAACGCGGGGCCGACTTCTGGTCAGGAGACCAACGCGGCTTCTTCGGAGCTTCGTCCACCCCTTCAGCACGCGGGGCGCGATCCGAATAGGCCGGGCGGGCCGGGCGGTCGTCCTGCCGCTTGTCCTTCCACTCGGGCCGCGCCTCGCTGGCCGCAACGCGCGGCTCATACTTCGGCTTCGGCTTCGGGGTGTATTCGCGCGCCAGAGCATCGGCTTCCCCCTCCTCGACCACACGCGGCGGCTTCGGAACATAGGCCGGCTTCTCCCGGCGTTCGGGACGTTCTGCACGCTCGGGCTTGACGAAGCGTGGCTTGTCCAGATCAGGCTCGCCCTCGATCCGCTCCATCGTCAGGCCCTTGTCCAGCTCGACCGTGCCACCAAACCGGCTGGCCAAGGCTTCGGAGATCTGCACAAAGGTTTCATCCTCACGCACCCGGATCGCGCCGATGCCATCCTTGGCGATGCTGCCCGCATCGCAGATTTTCGGCAGCAACCAGCGTGCCTCGGCACGGCCAGCGCGACCAACAGAAATGCGGAACCAGACCGACGGTCCGAACTCACCCCGTTCGCGCGGGGCAGACGGCGGCGGGACCGGAAGGTCGGTCGAAAGCACTTCCGGGGCAGACCGCCCCTCACGCCACAGCCGCACGAAGGCAGCCGCCAACGCCTCCGCCCCGAACTGCTCCAGCAGGTCCGTGGCAATGCCCAAATCGTCGCCGATGGGCATGGTCAGCGACGGATGCTCCAGAATCCGCAGGTCGTCCTTGGCCTGCACATCGTCCGCCCCGGGGGCCGAGCCCCATTCGGCCACGACCTTCGCCCCAGCCAGCAACCGCTGCGCCTTCTTGTATTCCGCCGGCGTCACGATCAGCGCCGAGACGCCCTTCTTGCCAGCCCGCCCCGTCCGACCCGACCGGTGCAGCAGGGTCTCCGAGTTCGACGGCAGATCGGCATGGATCACCAGCTCCAGACCCGGCAGGTCGATGCCCCGGGCCGCGACGTCGGTGGCGATACAGACCCGAGCCCGCCCGTCCCGCAGCGCCTGCAGCGCATGGGTCCGTTCCTGCTGGCTCAGCTCACCCGACAGCGCCACGACCTGGAACCCCCGGTTGCCCATGCGGGCGAGCAGGTGGTTCACGTTCACCCGCGTCTTGCAGAAAACGATGGCCGTCCGCGCATCATAGTAGCGCAGCACGTTGAAAATCGCATGCTCACGGTCGCGGACCGCCACGCTAAGTGCCTGATATTCGATGTCGACGTGCTGCTTGGCCTCACCCTGCGCCTGAATCCGCAGCGCGTCCTTCTGGAAGGTCCCCGCCAGCTTCTCGATTTCCTTCGGCACCGTGGCCGAGAACATCAGCGTCCGCCGCTCTTCCGGGGCCGCCGCCAGGATGAACTCCAGATCCTCGGCGAACCCGAGGTCCAGCATCTCGTCCGCTTCGTCCAGCACCGCCGCCTTCAGACCCGACAGGTCAAGGCTTCGGCGTTCGATATGGTCGCGCAACCGGCCGGGAGTGCCGACGACAATATGTGCGCCACGCTCCAGCGCGCGCTTTTCGGTGCGGTAGTCCATGCCGCCGACACAGGTCGCGATCTTGGCCCCGGCTCCGGCGTAGAGCCACTCCAGCTCACGCGCGACTTGCAGCGCCAGTTCGCGCGTCGGTGCAATGACCAGCGCCAGCGGGTGATCGGCATACAGCAGCGCGTCCTGCCCGTTCAGCACTTCCGGCGCGATGGCCAGGCCAAAGGCCACCGTCTTGCCCGACCCGGTCTGCGCCGAGACCAGAAGGTCGCGCCCCGCGACGCCTTCGGCCAGAACAGCGTCCTGCACCGAGGTCAGCGCTTCATAGCCCTTGAGGGCCAAAGCCTGCGCCAGCGGCGCGGCCACGTTTTCAATCGTCATGATGTCTTTCCAAAGGGGGGCGAAGCCATGCGCCCATCAAAGCCAAACGGCCTCTGTCCCCTTGGTGCGGGCCTCCTCGCCCACAGTCCCGGAATCTCGACCGTTCGGGGCCAGTAAACGAAACCGGCCCTGGTGTATAGGCCTTTACGTCCCCACGAGCCGCACCATCGCCTCAGCGTGCAGCTTCGGCGGCAAGGCCAGAACGCCTTCGGCCAAAGCGGTAGGCGCGTTGAACCGCAGATGCTTGCCTTGCCGATCCGTGACCACGGCGCCCGCCTTTTCCGCGATCAATGAGCCCGCCGCGATATCCCATTCCCAGGCATCGCGCAGCGTCAGCATCCCGTCGAATCGCCCCTCCGCCGCCAGACACATCCGGTAGGCCAAGGAGGCGCGGAAGCTCCGCGTGATCTCGGGCACCCCGCCCGGCCACTTCTCGGGCGCCATGTTCGCCTTGGTGGTCAGGATGTTGGAACCCTCCAGCCGTTCGCGCCCGCTGGCCCGGATCACCTCACCGTCCCGCAGCGGGGCCGAGGTCTCGGACGCCACGTATATACGGTCGATTGCCGGCAGATACACGACCCCCGCTGTCACGCGCCCCTTGTGCGCCACCGCCAGCGAATGAGCCCAGGTCTCTTCGCCCGCCACGAAGGCCCGCGTGCCGTCGATCGGGTCGATGATGAACACTGTATCTACAGCCAGCCGCTCCGCCGAATCAGGCGTCTCCTCGGACAGCCAGCCATAGTCCGGCCGCGCGGCCAGAAGCTTCGCCTTCAGCATGTCGTTGACCGCAAGGTCAGCCTCGGTCACCGGCCCATGCTCGCCGCCCTTGTCCCAGACTTGCGGGTCCTTGCGCCAATAGCGCATGGCGATCCGCCCCGCCTCGCGCGCGGCGTCGGTCAGCAGGGCCAGATCACGCGCCGGCAAGGGTCATCCCGTCGATCAGGATGGATGGCACCCGCGTCGACAGATGCGGCCGCGCGTCGTTCGCGGGCACGATCCGCAGCAGCATGTCCTTCAGGTTCCCCGCGATGGTGCATTCATGCACCGGATAGGCCAGCTGCCCGTTCTCGACCCAAAACCCCGAGGCCCCGCGCGAATAATCCCCCGTCGTCGGGTTGATCGTGGACCCGATCATCGAAGTCACCAGCAGCCCTGTGCCCATCTGCTTCAGCAGGTCGTCACGGCCAACAGACCCCTGCGTCAGGTCGATGTTCGTCGTTGACGGTGACGGAGGTGCCGAAGTCCCCCGCGACGCATTCGCGGTCGAGGCCATCCCCAGCTTTCGTCCGGTCGCCAGGTCCAGCACCCAGCCGGTCAGCACCCCATCCACAACGATCTCGCGCCGCTTTGTCGCCAGCCCTTCTCCGTCAAAGGGCCGTGAGGACCCGATTCGCGCCCGATGCGGGTCTTCGACCAGCGAAAGCCCCGCAGGCAGCACCTGCTTGCCCAGAAGGTCGCGCGCCCAACTTGACCCGCGCGCAATCGACGACCCGTTGATCGCCGACAACAGGTGCCCAACCAGGGACGCGGCAACCCGTTCGTCGTAGACCACTGCAAAGGTCCCGGTCTTCGGCTTCACCGACCCGACCCGCGCCAGTGTCCGTTCCGCCGCCAGTCGCCCGATGTCGACCGGAGACGGCATATCCAAGGCGTATATACGCCCCTCGCCCGCATAATCGCGCTGCATGTCCGTGCCACTGCCAGTGAAGGCTACCGCCGAGAGGGACGTCGACGTCCGCCCATAACCACCCGAGAACCCGTTCGACGCCGCCAGATGCAGGGCCCGCTGGCTATAGGCCGCCGAGGCTTCGACCTGCGTGATCCCCTTTGCCTCCAAAGCCGCCGCTTCCACGGCCCGGGCCGAGGCTTCCAGCACCGCTGCCCCCGGCTCCCCTGCCGGGTCCGCCAGGTCCAGCGCCGCCAGGTCCCAACCTGACGCGAGTTGCGACACATCTGCCAGCCCCGCCGTCGCGTCCTCGGGCGCCTCGCGGGCCATCGCAACGCCGCGTTCCGCAAGGGCCCGGATCGTCGCGTCCGAGGTATCCGAGGCCGAGACGCAGGCCTGCCGCCGCCCGATCAGCACCCGAAGCCCGATCTCGACGCCTTCCGACCGCTCTGCCGTCTCTAACGCGCCCTTGCGGATCTCGATCGAAACCGCAGTCCCCGCGACCGCCATCGCGTCGGCGCTTTCGGCCCCCGCCTTGCGGGCGGCATCCAGAAGGGCGTGGCTCAGATCGGAAAGGCTGCGTGTCATGGGTCCACCTCTGGTCAGGTGCAGGAGGTAGTCCTGCCCGTCGCCGGGTGCAAGGCCGGGCCGTCACGCCAGGCCGTCACGCCTTATTGCAGCTGCATCCCGTTTGCGAACAGTCCGCCGTCCTTGAACTCGATCTCCGAGACCAGCTCATCTGGCCCCGCACCTGGACGCGCGAACATGCCCAGGCCCATGCGGAAGCCCATCGCATCGTCATTGGTCAGGATGCCCAGCGCGATCAGGTTGTCGACCAGCTGGTTCACGCCCTTGATGTTGATCGTGATTTTCCCATCCGGCCGCGGAACGCCGCCAAAGGTCGCAAGGTCGGTGTTGTCGAAGGTCAACCCTCCGATAGCCGAAACCTCGGCCCCCGCCGCCTTGGCCAGCACCTGCGTCAGGTCCAGGCTTTCCAGCTTGCCGGGTGGCTGCGCGCCCTCCATCTGCAGCGACGGGTCCATCAGGTCCTGCTCCCAATAGCCCAGGCCCTTCAGGTCGACGATGACCGTCGCGGGCTCACGCGACAGCGACCCTGCGGGGTCAAAGAGGCCCCAGATATCCTCGGACACGGTGAAGTCCACGACCTTGGTCAGGAAGCTGAAATCCTGCGCCACGTCGGACTTGGACACCGGCATCACGACGTTGAACCCGCTTTCCGCAAAGGCCACCTCGACCTGCGGGAAGGGGATGTCCGCGCCCGAGACGGTGAACTTCGCGCCGTTCAGCGAGGTGCCATAGTTCAGCCGCGTCTTGTCCATTGCCACCAAGAAGCCGCCCCCCGTCGCCGTGGCCGCCAGCTTGCTGGGCCCGGCCTCGTCGGTGATGTCGGCAGTCATCGTCATCGCGCCGAAGTTCAGGCTGGTGTCCATCGTGAAGCCCGAGTTCAGCGCCGCCGCCATGTTCGCCATCAGCTCGGCCGACAGGAAGTTGCCCTTGGTCGCCCCGGTGACATCGGCAAAGCTGACCTCCACCGTGCCACCACCAGCACCCTCCGCATCCTTGCCGGTGAGCTTCAGCACCATCGAGCCGGACGAAAAGCTGCTGTCCAGCACCGTCCCCTCGCCGTTCTGCGATACCGAGTACTTCGCCGCGAGTTCGGTCATCGCCAGCTCTGCCTGAGTGTCCAGCACCTTGCCAGTCTCGTCCGTCACCTCATCCAGCGTCACCGTGGTCGACGGGGCCGAAATGTCATAGCTCGTCTCGGTCGCACTGCCGCCAGCCGTCATCTGCAGTCCCGGCTGGCTGACCGTCAGCTTCATCGACCCCGGCCCCTCGCCCTGGTCGGGGAAGGCCAGCTGGATCGGATAGCTGTCCGGCATCGTCACCTTGACCGTGCCGTCGCCATTGTCGGTGAAGGTCAGCCTGTCGAAGGAAACCGACGCGCTGCCACCCAGATCGTCCTTGTAGGCGATCACCACTTCCGTCGCCTCGATGGCCGAGCCGGTATCCGAGGTATTGCCGACCGTCAGCTCCTGCCCCGCCGCCGTGGCCATCGCCTGCCAGCTGGCCCAAACCTCCTGCGGGGTGACGTCGGCACTGGCGCCGGTGGCAAGAAATACGAGGGCAATTGCAGAAGATGAGGTCAGGGAACGGATCATGGCCTATGCCTTTCGGGTTGAATTCGCTGCCGCAACCTTTCTATCTCGTCCTGGGGGCGTCAAGGGATTCCCCCGGTGCAGGTGGGGAATGTCTTATGGTGCTGCGATGATCAGGGTTCACAACGCGGCTGACTGCTGCACGATCACCCTTTCCCGCCCGGAAAAGGCCAATGCGCTTACAGAAACGATGCTGGAAGGCCTGGCCGCTGTCGTCAGAGAGACTTCCGCCAAAGTCCTGATCCTGACGGCCGAGGGGAAAGTCTTCTCTGCCGGGGCCGACCTTGACGGCATGAAGCAGGGGCTTGGCCTGTCGCCTGCGTGGGAGGCCGCCTCGGGCGCCATCGCCGCTTTTCCCGGCCTGAGCATCGCCGCGCTGAACGGCACCCTGGCGGGCGGAGCAATGGGTGTGGCCCTGGCCTGCGACCTGCGCATCGCCGTGCCTTTGGCGACGTTCTTCTATCCGGTGATGCGGTTGGGCTACCGCCCGCAACCCTCGGACCCTGCCCGCCTCGCCGCGCTCGTCGGTCCGGCTCGTGCGAAAATGATCCTCCTCGCAGGGCAGCGGATCGACTCCGAAACTGCTCTCGCCTGGGGGCTGGTCGACCGCATCTGCGCACCCGAGGCCCTCACCGACACCGCGATGTCGCTGGCCGAACAGGCGCTTGCCGCTGATCCGGGGCATGTTGCCGCCCTGAAACGCATGACCAACGGGGACACGCCATGACGAACAGCTATGACAAGGGCCGCCTGAACCTGCCTTTCGTCGGCATTGCGACCTTTGGCAAGAACCCCTACCAGCCCGACTGGTCCGCAATCGAGGCCGACTTCGCCATCCTTGGCGCGCCCTTCGACTTCGGCACCCAGTTCCGCGCCGGGGCCCGCTTTGGCCCCCGCGGCATCCGCGAAGCGTCGACCCTGTTCTCCTTCGGCCACGCCGGGGCCTATGACCACGAAGACGACGTGACCTACCTGGAGGGCGTCCGCATCCTGGACATCGGCGACGCCGACATCGTCCACACCGACACCGAAACCAGCCACGCCAACATCGAAAAGGGCGTCCGCGCCATCCTCGCCTCTGGTGCTGTTCCCGTGGTCCTCGGCGGCGATCACTCGATCAACATCCCCTGCATCCGCGCCTTTGCAGGCCGCCCGCTGCACATCGTCCAGATCGACGCCCACCTCGATTTCGTCGATGTCCGCCACGGCGTTCGCCACGGCCACGGCAACCCGATGCGCCGCGCGGCGGAACAGGATCACGTCAAGGGCATCACCGCCCTTGGCATCCGCAACGTCAGTTCCACTGCCAAGGACGGCTACGACGCCGCCCGCGCGATGGGCGACGACATCCTGTCGGTGCGCCAGATCCGCAAACTGGGGGTGGATGCGACCCTCGCCCGCATCCCCAAGGGCGTGGACTACTACCTGACCATTGACATCGACGGCTTCGACCCCTCTATCGCCCCCGGCACCGGCACCCCCTCGCACGGCGGGTTCCTGTATTACGAGGTGCTGGAGCTGATCGACGGCCTCACCAAACAAGGCAACATCATCGGCATCGACCTTGTCGAAGTCGCGCCCGATTACGACCATTCCGGCACCACCACGATCCTTGCCGCGCAGATCCTCCTCAACACCATCGGGCGCATCGCCCATAACCGGAGGTAAGGCGTGGAGCAGCTGCAAGCCTGGCTTCAAGACGCAATCGACATTGGGATGGGCTGGCTTTCGTCGCCCGCCGCCCTGTCGCAGTTCGCACTCCTGATCCTTGCCTACATTGCCGCCCGCCTGCTGGCGCGCCGGTTCACGCCCGCGATCGAACGCAGCCTGACTCCAAAGCTTGAATCCACGCACATCATTGCCCGCCTGCGCCGCTTTGCCCTGCAATTCCTGCCGTTGCTGCTGCCCTTGCTGGCCTATTCCCTGACGGCGGTGGGCGAGGGCCTGACCCGTGCCACCTTCGGCAGCGGCGAGGTCATCGCCTTCGGCAAGCGGGTCTTCCTTCTCCTGGCGGCGCTTGAAGTGGTCCGCCGTATCCTGCCCCCCGGCCTCCTGAAGCTGATGGGTCGCTACATCCTTCTGCCCGTCATGGCGCTGAACGCGCTGGGCGTCTTGGATGAGGTCACGGCCTACCTTGACGCCGCGCAGGTCAATCTTGGCGAAATCCGCTTCACCGCCCTTGGCCTGATCCGGGGCGCCATTGCCGGGGCGCTGCTGTTCTGGCTCGGTGCCTGGTCGAACCGACAAAGCTCTGGCTACATCAAATCGCAGCCCGACCTGCGCCCTGCCACCCGCGAACTGGCAATCAAGGCCAGTGAAATCGCGATCTTTGGCGCGGCCTTCCTGCTTCTGATGTCGATCATGGGGATCGACTTGACCGCCGTCGCCGTGCTTGGCGGCGCCTTGGGTGTCGGCATCGGCCTTGGCCTGCAACAGATCGCCGCGAACTTCGTGTCGGGCATCATCCTGCTTCTGGAGGGACAAACTACCGTCGGCGACTACGTCGAACTCGATGGCGGCGAGGCGGGCACCATCGTCAAGATGACTGCCCGCGCCTGCATACTAGAGACCTTCGACGGCAAGTGGATCGTCGTCCCGAACGAACACTTCATCACCACCCGCGTCGTCAACTACTCTGACCAGGGCAGCGCAAATCGCTACGAGGCCTTGTTTTCAGTGACATACCACACCGACATAAACATCGTTCCCGATATAATCGAACGCGCTGTATCCAAACTCCCCTTTGTCCTGAAAGCCCCCGACGGCCCGGACTGCGAGTTGCGGGGCTTTGGCGAAAGCAGCGTCGACTTCGCAGTCGAATACTGGGTCGCGGGCATCGACGACGGCAAGAACAAGTACGGCTCCCCCGTCCTTTTCGCCATCTGGAACGCGCTGAAAGAGGCTGGTATTCAGATGCCCTACCCCCACCGCGTCGTCGAACTCCGCAATGCCCCCGCAGCCTGAGGCCCCCCAAGCCCTCGTCATCGGAGCAGGCCCCGCCGGACTGATGGCGGCCGAGGAACTGGCGAAGGCAGGCGTGCAAACTCTTGTCGTCGAGGCCAAACCCACCGTCGCACGCAAGTTCCTCATGGCGGGAAAATCCGGTCTGAACGTTACCAAAGACGAAGCCGAGGAGTCCTTCGTCTCCCGCTACGACACCCCCCACCTGCGTCCGATCCTCGCCGACTTCGGCCCGCAAGACGTTCAGGACTGGTGCCGCAGCCTGGGCCAAGACCTTTACACCGGCTCCTCAGGCCGGGTCTTCCCCGTGGCGATGAAGGCTTCGCCCCTTTTGCGGGCTTGGGTTCAGCGTCTGACCGCCCAAGGCGTCGAAATCCGCACCCGCTGGCGTTGGACCGGCGTTGACGGCAGCGCCCTCACCTTCGACACCCCCTCCGGCCCCCAGACCCTGACCCCAAAAGTCACCATCCTCGCCTTGGGCGGCGCCAGCTGGTCCCGCCTCGGCTCCGACGGCGCCTGGGTTTCGTGGCTGCGCGACAAGGGCGTCCAGATCACCGACTGGCGGCCCGCCAACATGGGCTTCCGCGTGGACTGGTCTTCCCACATGACCCCGGTCTTCGGCCAACCAGTCAAGGGCACCGCCCTGCTGGCAGGCAACCACCGCGAACGTGGAGAGTTCGTGATTTCGGCCAAGGGCGTGGAAGGCGGCGGAATATACAGTATATACAAGTATCTACGCGATGCATATACACTGACGCTCGACCTTCTTCCCGATCTGGACGAGGACGAGATCACCCGCCGCCTGGCGAAGATGAAACCCGGCGAAAGCACCACGAACCGCCTGCGCAAGCTTGGCCTCGACCGCACCCAGATCGCTTTGGTGATGGAGTTCTCTCGAACCGAACCCTTCGCCAGGCTCAAGCACCTGCCGATTCCCCTGCAAGGCCCGAACCCTCTGGACGAAGCCATCTCGGTGGCTGGGGGCGTCGCGTGGGAAGCCGTCACCCCCGACCTGGAACTGAAAGCGCTCCCCAACACCTTCGTTGCCGGAGAAATGCTGGACTGGGAGGCACCAACCGGGGGCTATCTCCTCACCGCCTGCTGGGCCACAGGCCGCTGGGCGGGTCAGGCTGCGGTGCGACGCCTGCAACAAGCGTCCCCGCCCCGGACGTGATCCGGGGCCTCGGGCGTCTGGGCGAGACCACGGATCACATCATCGGTGGCAGATCCTGGTGCAGCGCCTCGAACCACGGCAGCGCCTGTTCGCGCAGGATCTCCACCGCCAGGTCCAGACACTCTGGCCGGTCCAGCACATCGACGAAGGCAAGAGTCCCCGGATCGGTTTCCGCCCGTTCAAAAAACTCGGCCAGCGTGACATCCTCGCCGCCCGGCCAGTCCGCGTGATCGGGCAAGCCGCCGTCCGGGGTCACGAAGCGCAGGATGATCTGCACGTCCCAGCCATAGCGGTTGCGCTGCAGATGCACGGCCGACTTCCCCGCTCCGGTCACCCTGCTCCAGGTCGTCTTTGCAAGCGTATACCCAGCCGGAACCAGAAGCCCGTCCAAAGCCGCAACGATCCGCCCCCAGGCCTCTTCCCGCCGCGCCGGAAAGGCCGGGTCACTCCCGGCCAGATGCTTGCGCGCGGAAAGGTCCGGGTCGTCCATTCAGGCCGACAGCCCGCCCGCCAGATCCGGCACGTCCAGCGCGCTGAACCCATAGTGCCGCAGCCAGCGCAGGTCGGCCTCGAAGAACGCCCGCAGGTCCGGGATGCCGTATTTCAGCATCGCGATCCGGTCGATCCCCATGCCGAAGGCAAAGCCCTGCCACTGGGTCGGGTCCACCCCCGCCGCCGCCAGCACCTTCGGATGCACCATCCCCGACCCAAGAATCTCCATCCACTTGTCGCCCTCGCCGATCTTCAACTGACCGCCGACGTTGGAATAACGGATGTCGACCTCAGCCGAAGGCTCGGTGAACGGGAAGTGACTGGCGCGGAACCGCAGCTCCACCTTATCCACCTCGAAAAAGGCGCGGCAGAACTCCTCCAGGCACCATTTCAGGTTCGCCATGCTGATGGCCCGGTCAATCGCCAGCCCCTCGACCTGGTGGAACATCGGCGTGTGCGTCTGGTCCATGTCCATCCGGTACACGCGCCCGGGAGCGATCACCCGGATCGGCGCGCCCTGGGCCATCATCGCCCGGATCTGGACCGGAGACGTATGGGTCCGCAGCACATTCGGCGGGCGGTTGTCGCCCTCGGCCCGCGCCATGAAGAACGTGTCATGCTCTTGCCGCGCGGGGTGCTCTGGGGGGATGTTCAGCGCGTCGAAGTTGTACCAGTCGCTTTCGACCTGCGGCCCCTCGGCCACCGAAAACCCCATGTCGGCAAAGATCGCCGTCAGTTCGTCCATGACCTGGGACACCGGATGCACGGTCCCGCGCGGTCTGGGCCGCCCCGGCAAGGTCACGTCCAGCCACTCGGTCTTCAGCCGCTCGTCCAGCGCGGCATCGCCCAGCGCGACCTTGCGCGCCCGCAAGGCCGCATCAATCTCGTCCTTCAGCGCGTTCAGGCTGGCCCCCGCGGCCTTGCGCTGCTCGGGGTCCATCTTCCCCAGCCCAGCCATCAGGCCTGAAATCTCGCCCTTCTTGCCCAGCGCGCCGACGCGGACCTCTTCCAGCCCGGCCTCATCCGCCGCACCGGCCACCGCCGCCAGATATTTGGCCTTCAGCGTGTCGATCCCGTCCATCACTGGTCTCCTGCAAATCGGCTTCCCTGCTAATGGCGAAGGCCCCCCGATGCAAGAAGTCAGAAGATCGACCGCCGCCCCCGCACCTCCAGCATCCGCCGCGACCGCCCCACCTTGCCGTTCTGCGCCGTCAACGCCACCGGAGCCTCTTTCAACCGCTTTTCGATCACCACAAGGCTGTCATGGAACCTGATCCCCCCGATTTCCCGTGCCAGCGGGTGAAGCGGAAACCCGGCGTCGTCCTCGGTGTACCAGGAATGCATCCGGTCAATCAGGTCCTTGGCGAACTCGACGAAGCTGTCAGGCTCGCGGAACCCGCCGCCAAAGCCCGGCCAATAGCTCGTATGCACGTCCTCGACGATATACAGCCCCCGGTCGGCCAGCCGGGGCCAGAGATGGCGGAAGCTGGTGATCTGCTGGTGCATCTTGTGCCCACCATCATCGACAATCAGGTCGAACGGCCCGTGGGCAGCGCCCACCCGGCCAAGAAAATCCGGGTCCGCCTGATCCCCGATCTCCACCACCGTCCCCGGCAGCGCCAGAGCGCGACACGCCGGGTCGATGTCCAGGAACACCAGCCGGGACGCAGGTCCGAAAAACCCTTGCCACATCGGCAGCGACCCGCCCTTGTAGACCCCGATCTCCAGAAAGCTGATGTCCCGCCCCTGCCAGGACCCCAGAAGAGCATCATATTGCTCCAGATAGTGCTCCATCTTGAAGAGCATCCGGTCGCCGGTCCGGGCCGGATAGTCGCGGAAATAGTTGCACTCGGTCATGGGGCACCTCTTTGGCCCGCAGTCTGGCCGCTTCTGGCGGCCTGGTCCAGACGTCAGCCCTTGACCGAAGCGGTCACATAATTGCAGCTCAGATCCCGGTCCGACAGGCTCCAACGCCAGGTGACCGGGTTGAAGACCATCCCCTTGCGGTCGACCGGGCGCAGGCCCGCCTTCCCGATCAGCGCGTACAATTCGTCCGGTGTAATGAACTTTGCCCAGTCATGGGTGCCCTTCGGCAGCCAGCGCATCACCCATTCCGCCCCGATGATCGCCATCATGAAGCTTTTCGGGTTCCGGTTCAGCGTCGAACAGATCATCAACCCGCCGGGCTTCAGCAACTGCTGGCAGGCGGTCAGATAAGCCTGCGGGTCGGCGACATGCTCGACCACTTCCATGTTCAGCACCACGTCGAACTGCTCACCCGCAGCCGCAAGCGCCTCGGCCGTCGTATGGCGGTAGTCGATCGCCAGCCCCGACTGCTTGGCATGTGCCTGGGCTACCGGAATATTCCGCTCGGCTGCATCGGCACCCACGACCTCGGCCCCCAGCCGCGCCATCGGCTCGGACAGAAGACCCCCGCCGCAGCCGATGTCCAGAATCCGCAGCCCCGTGAACGGCAATGCACCCGTCAGGTCGCGCCCGAACTCTGCCGCGATCTGGTTGGTGATATAGTCCAACCGGCAAGGGTTCAGCATGTGCAAAGGCTTGAACTTCCCGTTCGGGTCCCACCATTCCGCCGCCATGCGTTCGAACTTGGCCACTTCCGCGGGGTCAACCGTATCAACCGCCATCGCTGCCTCCTCTTTGCCCTTTCGACTCCGGGCTGTCCCGGCGTATATAGTGTGCATATGGATCAGAGATCAGGTCAAAAGCGCGCAGTCGAATACCTTTACCCGCCGATCGATCCGTTCGATCAGCGCGTGATCGACATGGGCGACGGGCACCGGGTCTATGTCGAACAGTGCGGTCGACCCGACGGTATCCCCGTCATGGTCTTCCACGGCGGACCGGGGGGCGGCTGTTCCCCGGCGATGCGCCGCTATTTCGATCCCCGCGTGTTCCGTGTCGTTCTGTTCGACCAGCGCGGCTGCGGCCGCTCGCGCCCCCATGCCAGCGTCACCGCGAACACCACCTGGCATCTGGTCCAGGATGTCGAGACGATCCGGCAGACATTGGGCATCGACCGCCTCGTCTGCTTCGGCGGCAGCTGGGGCGCGACGCTGGCGTTGATCTACGCCATTACCCATCCCGAACGCGTCTCGCACCTTGTCCTGCGTGGCGTCTTCCTCGCCACCAGGGCCGAGCTGACCTGGTTCTACGGCGGTGGGGCAGGGGCCTTCTTCCCCGATCTCTGGTCGCGCTTCGTCGAGGTCATCCCCGAGGCCGAGCGTGGCGACCTGATCGCCGCCTACCACCGCCGCCTCTTCTCCGGCAATCTGGTCGAGGAAACCCGCTACGGTCGCATCTGGGCCAACTGGGAAAATGCCCTTGCATCGATCCAGAACGAGGGCGCGCTTGGCGAAAGCCCATCCGACTACGCCCGCGCCTTTGCCCGGTTGGAAAACCATTATTTCCAGAACGCGGGCTTTCTGGAATGTGACGGCTGGATCCTGCGCGAACGCAAGCGGATCGAGCATATCCCCGCCACCATCATCCAGGGCCGCTACGACATGATCTGCCCGCCGCACTCGGCCTGGTCGCTGGCGCAGGGCTGGAAAGCCTGCGAGTTGAAGATGGTCCCGATGGCGGGCCATGCCCTGTCCGAGCCGGGGATCTCCGAAGCGCTGGTTCGGGTGATGGACGGTTTGCGGTCGTAGGTCGGGCTTCAGCCCGGGTTTCCCTGCGCCACGCACAGCCCGCAGGCTGATCAACTCCGCATCAGCGCGACGTCCGCCTTCAGCCACAGACCATAGCACAGCAAAAGCAGTCCGCTTGCCGCCAGCGGCTGTGTCTGCCCCGCCGCACCAGCCGACTGGGCCTGAATCAGCACCGCAACCAGCGCCGGAAGGCGGCTTGCCACGACGGTCAGGCGAAAGGTCCGGGGCCCGAAGGGCAACCGCGACTGCACCCATTCGGGAAGTGCACTGCCGAACTTTCCGGCGGCGTGCATCAGGCCCGACGTCGCGGCCAGCACAGGCTGACCCAACAGGAACAGGCCCAACCCCAGGGCCAGCGCGCCCCAGCCGGACGAAAGATCGCCCATCCGGTTCAACGCGGCATCAGGCGGCGCGCCCAGAGCCCAGGCCCGGTGGTACTGCTCACCCGACCAGAAAAAGATCAGCATCGCCAATGTGATCGCCGTGGCACCCAGACTGCCGGCAAAGTAGTCGGCAAAGGCATCCAGTCCATGTCCAAGCCCGGACCCGCTGACCGCCATCGCGGCGGCAACATGGAACGACAGACCGCCCAGCAGCCCCAACGCATTGCCCATGTTGTAAAGGCCGCCCGGACCGCTCAGGCGCTGGGCAAGTTCCGCTTTCAACGAAACGGCATGATCAGTCATCGCAGGACCCTCAACTATCGGTGTTTGACCGACAGTAGAGACATCGTCACAGCCGCCGCTGTTCCCCAGGGAACAGTCTGCACAGGAATTAGGCGTTCTGAAAATTGCAGGCGACGAGGCCGAAGCCCTTGGCAGCTCCCTTGGAACTCAAGTGGCCGCACCCAACCCGTGTCGACACCTAGGCCCGCTTCCCCACTACCGCGACGCCCAGCGCCGCCAGCACCTTGGCCTCGATATGCCCCGCATCCAGGCCTGCGACGCGGTACATCGCCTCGGGTGAGGCCTGGTCGATGAAGATGTCCGGCAGGACCAAAGACCGGAACTTCAGCCCCCGGTCGAACACCCCTTCCTCGGCCAGCAACTGCGCCACATGCGACCCGAAGCCGCCGACTGCGCCTTCCTCGACCGTCACCAGCGCCTCATGCTCCCGCGCCAGCCGCAATACCAGCTCCCGGTCCAGCGGCTTGGCGAAGCGCGCATCCGCCACGGTCACCGAAACGCCGCGCGCCGCCAGGGCCTCGGCCGCCGTCAGGCTTTCCGCCAGCCGCGTGCCGAATGACAGCAAAGCCACCCGCGAGCCCTCCCGCAGAACCCGGCCCTTGCCGATCTCCAGCGGCACGCCGCGCGCTGGCATCTCTACCCCCACACCCTCACCGCGCGGATAGCGGAACGCAATCGGCCCCGCGTCATGCGCCGCCGCCGTGGCGACCATGTGCACCAGTTCCGCCTCGTCCGCGGCGGCCATCACCACGAACCCCGGCAGGTTCGCGAG
Organism: Tabrizicola sp.; assembly: GCF_030694085.1. Taxonomy (GTDB): domain Bacteria; phylum Pseudomonadota; class Alphaproteobacteria; order Rhodobacterales; family Rhodobacteraceae; genus Tabrizicola. The sequence goes on from NZ_JAUXZE010000082.1 coordinate 88,556, forward strand.
GAACCCGATGTCAAAAGCCCCCGCATGGGTGGCCCCGTCGGCGCCCACCAACCCCGCGCGGTCGATGGCAAAACGCACCGGCAGCCGCTGGATGGCTACATCGTGCACGACCTGATCGTACCCGCGCTGCAAGAATGTCGAGTAAATCGCGCAGAACGGCTTCATTCCGCCCGCCGCCAGCCCGGCGCTGAAGGTCACCGCGTGCTGCTCGGCGATCCCCACGTCGAAGCACCGCTTCGGGAACCGTCCTGCGAACAGGTCCAGCCCCGTCCCGTCCGGCATCGCCGCCGTCACCGCGACGATCTTCTCATCCCGCTCGGCTTCCGCCACCAGCGACTGTGCAAAGACCTTGGTGTAGGCCGGAGCATTGGACGCCGCCTTCACCTGCACCCCGGTCACCACGTCGAACTTGCCTGTCGCGTGTCCCTTGTCCCGCGCCGCCTCGGCCGGAGCGTAGCCCTTGCCCTTCTTGGTCAGCACATGCAGCAAGACCGGCCCCGTCGCCCGCGCCTTCACTGTCCGCAGCACTGGCAGCAACTGGTCCAGGTCATGCCCGTCAATCGGCCCGACATATTCGAACCCCAGCGATTCAAACAAGGTCCCGCCCACGGCCATGCCTTTCAGCATGTCCTTTGCCCGCTTCGCCCCCTCCTGGAACGGCGAGGGCAAGAGGCCGACGATCCCCTTTGCCACCTGCTTCAGGTCCTGCATCGGCGCAGCCGCGTAAAGCCCGCTCAGATAGGCCGACATTGCCCCCACGGGCGGGGCAATCGACATTTCGTTGTCGTTCAGGATGACAAACAGCCGCTTGCCCAGGTGGCCTGCGTTGTTCATCGCCTCGAACGCCATGCCCGCCGACATCGCCCCATCGCCGATCACTGCAATCGCGTCGCCCGGATCGCCGCCAAGGTCTGACGCCATCGCAAAGCCCAGCGCCGCGCTGATCGACGTCGACGAGTGTGCCGCGCCGAACGGGTCATAGGGGCTTTCCGACCGCTTCGTGAAGCCTGACAGACCGCCCTCCATCCGCAAGCTGCGAATCCGGTCCCGCCGCCCGGTCAGAATCTTGTGCGGATAGCACTGGTGGCCCACATCCCAGATCAGCTTGTCACGGGGGGTATCAAAGACGGCATGCAAAGCCACCGTCAACTCCACCACACCCAGCCCAGCACCCAGATGTCCGCCCGTAACCGACACCGCCGAGATCGTCTCGGCCCGCAGTTCACCGGCCAGCTGGTGCAGCTCCCGATCACTCAAGGTCTTCAGGTCCGAGGGCAACGTCACCCGGTCAAGCAGCGGAGTAGCGGGTCGGTCGGTCATCATGCCTGCCTTTGCCGGGTCAACTGTCCCGCGCGATAACGAAGCGCGCTGCGGCAATCAAGTTGGCCGCACCATTTCCATACCCGGCCAGCGCCGCCTCGGCCTCGGCCACCAACTCCGCCGCCCGCGCCCTGGCTCCGTCCAGCCCAAGCAGAGAGACGAAAGTTGCCTTTCCGGCATCTGCATCCTTGTGCAGCCGCTTGCCGGTCTTGGCCTCATCGCCCGCCACGTCCAAGATGTCGTCCGCGATCTGAAACGCCAGCCCCAGCGCAGCGGCATAGCGCCGCAAGGGCGCGCGATCCGCCCCCGCGATCACCGCGCCCGCCTCGGCCGCAAAGCCGATCAGCGCCCCGGTCTTCCCCGCCTGCAAGACCGTGATCTCCTCCAGCGTCAACGACCGCCCCGCCGTCTCCGCCGCGATGTCCAGCGCCTGACCCAGGACCATCCCGTCGATCCCGGAGACCTTGGCCAATCCGGCAACAAGCTCCATCCGCACGTCCGAGGACCCCAGCGCCGGGTCGCACAGCAATTCGAACGCCAGCGTCTGCAAGGCATCCCCTGCCAGAACCGCCGTCGCCTCGTCCCATTTCTTGTGTACTGTCGGCTGTCCCCGCCGCAGGTCGTCATCGTCCATGCAGGGCAAATCATCATGCACAAGGGAATAGGCATGCAGCGCCTCGATCGCTGCCGCCGCACTTGCCGCGCGTGTCTCCGCGACCCCCAGCATCCGCGCGCTTTCCAGCACCAGAAACCCGCGCAACCGCTTGCCTCCGCGCAGCGCATAGCGCATCGCCTGCGTCACCGGCTGATCCGCCCGGTTCTCCAGCGCGCTCAGCAGCCGAGCCTCGACCAGCCTGGCATCTGCCGCCAACCGCTGCGAAAAACTCACATCCCCTCCGCCGGAGTCGTGCCCACCGCCCGACCTTCCTGAGCCCGGATCAGTTCCACCTTCTCCTCGGCTTCGGCCAGCTTCTTGGCGCAATGCGCTTTCAACGCGGCCCCCCGCTCATACAACGCAATCGACTGCTCCAGCGGCACTTCGCCCCGCTCCAGCGCCCCCACGACCTGCTCCAGGGCGGCCATCGCCTCCTCGAAGCTCATCGTATCCACCGCTTTGTCAGTCATCGACCCCGCTCCTCCAGCACCCCAACATGCGCGGCAACGGATGCCGCTAACGCATCCAGATCATAGCCACCCTCCAGGGACGATACCACCCGCCCCCCGGCAAAATCGCACAGGCGCTCGGTCAGCCAGCGATAGTCCTCCGCCTGCCACTCCAGCCCCGCCAGCGGATCATCCGCATGCGCATCGAACCCCGCCGATATGAGCAGCAACTCAGGTTCCCATGCCGCCAACGCCGGAAAGACCACGCCGTCATACACTTCCCGCATCGCCCTCCCGCCGGACCCGGCCCGCAAAGGGACATTCACGATCTGCCCATGCGCGCCCCGCTCCTCCGGCCGCCCTGAACCCGGATACAGCGGCATCTGATGGCTGGAGATGAACAGACACCGACCTTCTTCCCACAGCAGATCCTGCGTCCCGTTCCCGTGATGCACGTCGAAGTCCACCACCGCTACGCGCTTCAACCCGTGATGATCCAGCGCCCGCTTCGCGCCGATGGCGACCGTCCCGAACAGACAGAACCCCATCGCCGTCTCGCGCTCGGCGTGATGCCCCGGGGGCCGCCCTGCCACAAAGGCCGTCTTCGCCGCGCCTGAAACCACCGAATCGACTGCTGCACAGATCCCCCCGACCGCCCGCAGCGCGGCCTGATACGAACCCGGCGACAGAAACGTATCCCCATCCAGCTGCGCCCAACCCTCGACCGGAACCGCCGCCTTCACCCGCGCCAGATACCCCGCCGGATGGCAGCGCAGCACCTCCGCCTCATCCCCCAACGGGCAGTCCCGCCGCTCCACCACCAAACCGGCAAGCCCGCGCTCCACCGCGTCCAACCGCTCGACCCGTTCGGGATGCCCTGGTGGAGTCGCGTGGCCGCGAAACGCCTCGTGTGTGAAGACAAGCACGCGTTAACCCTTTCATCTTTGCAGAAGTATCCCGGGGTAGTCCTTTGGTTTCGCCATTCGGGCAAGAAACCAATGGACTGGGGGGCTGGCCCCCGGTCCGACGCCAGCCACCAGTTCAATCCGGTTGCAGCATATACCCCTCGCCCCGCACCGTCTGCAGATAGCGCGGCACTTTCGGGTCGTCCTCGATCTTCCGCCGCAGGCGTGTGATCTGCACATCCACTGCCCGCTCCTGCGCCGCGTCCTCGCCGCCGGTCTCGCTCACCAGCTTCTCCCGGCTGATCGCCACGCCGGGGGCCGCCGCGAACACCCGCATCAGCTGCGCCTCGGTCGCCGTCAGGCGCACCGGAACCTCCCCGCGCCACATCTCGCCCCGGTCCAGATCATAGCGCACCGCGCCCAGATGGAGGATCTGGCGCACCGGCTCGGCCGGCTTGACCTGAGGGACCCGCCGCAGGATCGCGTTGATCCGCAGAAGCAGCTCCTTCGGTTCGAACGGTTTGACCAGATAGTCATCCGCCCCGGCCTCCAGCCCCTCGATCCGGTTTGCTGCCTCGCCCCGCGCGGTCAGCAGAAGGATCGGAGTCCCCATCCGCTTGCGCAGATCCCGCGTCAGGCTGACACCATCCTCGCCCGGCATCATGACATCCATCACGATCAGGTCGAACTCCAACCCGGCGAGGATCTTCCGGGCCTGCGAAGCATCGCGCGCGATTGAAACCAGAAAACCGTTCCGCATCAGGAACTTTTGCAAAAGCCCTCTGATCCGTTCGTCGTCATCGACGATCAGCAGATGCGCGTCCGGGACCATCAGCCGCCCTCCTTCAGGCGGTTGTATTGGCGCCGCATCTCGGGGTCCATCATCGCCTCCAGCACCTGCCGGAAACCCTGCACCGCCTGCGGCCCCACCGCCCGGTACGCCGCCCGCATCCGCGCCCGTTGCGCGTCCGACAATTCCCGTTCCAGCATCTGTCCCTTGTCCGTCAAATGCAGATGCCGTTCCCGCGCATCCACCTTGCCCTTTTCACTGCGAACAAGGCCATCCTCGATCAGGGTCCGCAACACACGATTCAACGACTGCTTTGTAACACCAAGGATCGCCAGCAGATTGGAAACCGTCGTGCCGGGGGACCGATGGATGAAATGGATCGCCCGGTGATGCGCGCGACCATAGTCCATCCCTTCCAGAATACGGTCCGGGTCGGCCGTGAAACCGCGATAGGCGAAGAACATCGCCTCGATGCCCTTGCGCAACTGCTCGTCGGTCAGGAACAGCAGGTTCTCGCCGCCCGGTGTTTCCGCCATCGCCACCTCCGTTTTGCCGGAATTTACGTCAGCCTTGTTGACTTTCCAAGCACGAACCCATAATTCCTGTTCGATTTCGCGCAAGAATCTGTCCGAAGCGGACCTTTCAGGCGCAACTTTCGCAAAGCTGGAGGCGGAAATGGCAGGCTACGACGATCGGGACGGGTTCATCTGGATGGATGGCAAGCTGGTGGAATGGCGTTCGGCGAACGTCCACATCCTGACCCACGCGCTCCACTACGCCTCCTCGGTCTTCGAAGGCGAACGCTGCTACAACGGCAAGATCTTCAAAAGCCACGAACATTCGCTGCGCCTCTTGGAGTCCGGCCGTCTTCTGGACATGCCGATCCCCTACACTGCCGATGAGATCGACGCCGCCAAGGTCGAGGTCCTGAAGGCCAATGGCCTGACCGACGCCTATGTCCGCGCCATCGCCTTCCGCGGCGCGGGGGACGAGATGGGCGTCGCCTCCCTCGGCAACCCGGTCCGCCTTGCCATCGCCTGCTGGTCCTGGGGGGCCTACTACGGCGACGCCAAGATGCAGGGCGCGAAACTCGACATCGCCAAGTGGAAGCGTCCCTCGCCCGAAACCATCCCTACCGCCGCCAAGGCCGCGGGCCTGTACATGATCTGCACCATGTCGAAGCACGCCGCGATGGCCAAGGGCTGCTCGGACGCGCTGTTCTACGATTACCGCGGCTACGTCGCCGAGGCGACCGGCGCCAACATCTTCTTCGTCAAGGACGGCGAGGTTCACACCCCGAACCCCGACTGCATCCTGAACGGCATCACCCGGCAGACCATCATCGGGATGCTCAAGGACATGCAGATCAAGGTCCACGAACGCTACATCATGCCCGAGGAACTGGCGACCTTCGAACAGTGCTGGCTGACCGGCACCGCCGCCGAAGTCACGCCTGTCGGCCAGATCGGCGACTTCAAGTTTGAAGTGGGCGAGCTGACCCGCCGTGTGGCCACCGAATATGAAAAGCTGGTCCGGTCCTAAGACTGCTGTGTGAAAAGCAAAAGGCCGGGGCCTTTCGCCCGGCCTTTTCAGTTTCGGTTCAAGGTCAGACAACCTCGGTCACGACCTCGATATTGCCTTTGGTCGCGTGCGAGTAGGGGCAGATGAAATGGCCGCGCTCGGCGATCTTTTCGGCCACCGAGCGGTCGACACCCGGCATCGTCACAACCAGCCTGACCTTCAGACCGAAGCCGCCCTCCGACCGACCGCCGATGCCGACATGGGCATTGACCGTCGCATTGTCCGGCACCGTTCCCAGCTTCTCGCTGGTGGCGGCAAACCGCATCGCGCCCAGATAGCAGGCGGCATAGCCCACCGCGAAAAGTTCTTCCGGGTTGTGCCCAAGACCCGAGCCTCCCAGCTCTTTCGGGCTGGTCATCGTCACGGTCAGCTGACCGTTCACCAGGCCTGAAGTCCCATTGCGCCCGCCACCCGTCGCCTTGGCCTCGGTCCAATACTTTGTATCTACTGACATTCCGTCTCCTGCTGAGAGTTAAATCGTGCACGATTTAAATGGGCGAGAATCGGCCCGACGTCAATCACTTGCATTTTAATCGTGGGCGATATAATATGGGCCGATGACCCTGGCCCCAGCCGATATGCTCTGCTTTGCGCTACATTCGACCGCCCATGCGGTGCACGCGGCCTATGCGCCTCTGTTGCAGCCACTGGGCCTGACCTACCCGCAATATCTGGTGCTCGCCTCGCTGGCGACGCTGGACGGCCAGACTGTCGGGCAGATGGGGTCCGAGCTGCGACTGGAATCGAACACCCTGACCCCTCTCCTCAAGCGGATGGAAGGTGCTGGCTGGGTCCGCCGCAGTCGTGACGGCAAGGACGAACGCCAGGTGCGCTTGTCTCTCACCGCCGAAGGCCGTGCCCTTGCCGACCGTACATCGGACCTGCCGCGCGCCTTCGCGGAAAAGACCGGCGTGCCGATGTCTGACCTCGCCGACCTGCGCGACATCCTGGCTGCATTGCGCGACCGGTTGAAACCGGCCAAAGCTTGACAAGCCGTTAACGCCCACATCCAAGCGGTTGTTTTTATTTGTTCTTGGGGCGATGCCCAGCGTGGACAGTCAGGCCGTCCGGCCCCGTTCGATGCGCAGGAAATGGATCAGCCGGGTCGCCCCCGATTTGCCCCGCGGACGCTGCCAGGTTTCCCGAGGCGTCCGGGCCAGACGCAGGAAATGCTTCACCCGACTCCCGGTGGTCCGGCTGCGATGATCGGCAAGATGGCGGCTCATGCTTTCCTCCCAGGCTGCATCAGGTCGATGATCCTGCACCCGAATCGCCGATCCGCCAACCCCCTTGGCCTGCCCAACCAGCAAGAACCGGCCGAGAACCGCTTGCCCTTCCTCGCGCCCCCCGACTAGTCTCGCCCCAGGAAATGGGGGGAGATGATGCGACTGCAAGGCAAGACCATCCTGATCACGGCCGCCGGCCAGGGCATCGGCCGCGCCAGCGCGCTGGCCTGCGCCAAGGAAGGTGCCACCGTGATCGCCACCGACCGCGACGCAGGGTTGCTTTCCGGCCTGGATATGGAAACCCACCCCCTAGACGTCACCGACGTCGCCGCGATCGTCGCCCTCCGCGACCGCCTCCCGCCACTTGACGGCCTGTTCAACTGTGCAGGCTTCGTCGCGAACGGCACCATCCTTGATGTCACCGAGCGGGACTGGGACTTTTCCTTCGACCTGAACGTGAAGTCGATGTTCCACACCTGCCGCACATTCATCCCCGGCATGCTGGAGCGGGCGACCAAGACCGGCACAGCCTCGGTCCTGAACATGGCCTCCATGGCCTCGTCGATCAAAGGCTTTCCGAACCGTACCGCATACGGGGCGACAAAGGCCGCCGTCATCGGCCTGACCAAGGCCATCGCAGCGGATTTCGTGAAAACCGGCCTGCGCTGCAACGCCCTCTGCCCCGGCACCGTCGACACGCCCAGCTTGCGAGGCCGCATCGCAGCCGCAACTGATCCGGTCCAGGCCGAGAAGGACTTCATCTCCCGACAGCCGATGGGGCGCCTTGCCACCACCGACGACATCACCCCGATGGTCGTCTTCCTCCTCTCCGACGAAAGTCGCTTCGTTTCTGGCCAGGCCTGCCTGGTCGACGGCGGCGTCACGATCTAAGCAAAGGACCTCCCGATGAAACTCCTCCGCTACGGGCCGAAGGGCGCCGAGAAGCCTGGCCTCCTTGATGCAGACGGCCAGGTCCGCGACCTTTCCGCCCATATCCCTGACATCGGCGGCGCTGCCTTGTCGCCCGACAGCCTGAAACGCCTTGCCGCGCTCGACCCGGCCTCGCTCCCCCTCGTCGCCGGCACCCCGCAAAAAGACCTCCGTCTCGGCGCGTGCGTCGGTGGCACACGCAAATTCATCTGCATCGGCCTCAACTACGCCGACCACGCCGCCGAAACCGGCGCTGCGATCCCGAAAGAGCCTGTCGTCTTCAACAAATGGATCACCGCCATGTGCGGCCCCGACGACGACGTCGAAATCCCCCGTGGCTCGGTCAAGACCGACTGGGAGGTTGAACTCGGCGTCGTCATCGGCACCGGCGGCAAGTACATCGATGAGGCCAATGCCCTGGACCATGTCGCCGGGTACTGCGTCATCAACGACGTCTCGGAGCGCGAATACCAGAACGAACGCGGCGGCACCTGGGACAAGGGCAAGGGCTGCGACACCTTCGGCCCCACCGGCCCATGGCTTGTGACTAAGGACGAGGCCGGCGACATCGGCAACCTGAAGATGTGGCTCGACGTCGACGGCCACCGCTACCAGAACGGCTCCACCGCCACTATGATCTTTGGCGTCGCCCACATCGTCTCGTACCTGTCGCACTTCATGTCGCTGGAGCCGGGCGACGTGATCTCCACCGGCACTCCGCCCGGGGTCGGCCTTGGCCAGAAGCCCCCGGTTTATCTTAAGGGCGGCGAAGTGGTGCGCCTGGGGATCGAAAACCTGGGCGAGCAGACGCAGCGCGTCGTGAAGACCTGACATGGACCTGCGGCTCACGGACAAGGTCGTCATTGTTACCGGCGGGGGCTCCGGCATCGGCGCTGCCGTCAGCGAAGTCTTGGCCGAAGAAGGCGCGATCCCCGTGATCCTGACCCGCCGCGCGCCCGATGCTGCGTGGTTGGCCGGGGTCGCACGGGCGGATGTGGTCCTCGCCGACCTCTCGGATGACGACCAATGCCGCCGCGCCGTCGCCGAGATCCGTTCCAGACACGGGAAGATCGACGGTCTCGTGAACAACGCTGGGGCCAACGATTCCGTCGGCATCGAGGCGGGACCGAAAGCCTTCCGACAAAGCCTCGACCGCAACCTCGTCCACTATTACACCCTCGTCCACCTCCTTGCCGAGGACCTCCGCGCCACGAAGGGCGCAATCGTCAACGTCGCCTCCAAGACCGCGCTGACCGGGCAGGGCGGCACGTCGGCCTATGTCGCCGCCAAAGCCGCCCAGCTGGGGCTGACCCGCGAATGGGCCGCCGATTTCCTCAAGGACGGCATCCGTGTCAACGCCGTGATCCCGGCCGAAGTGATGACGCCGCTCTACGCCAACTGGCTGAAAACCTTCGACAACCCTGAAGAGCGCCTGGCCGGGATCACCCGCCGCATCCCGCTTGGCCACCGCATGACCACCCCGCGCGAGATCGCAGATACCGTCGTCTTCCTTCTGTCGTCGCGCAGCTCACACACCACCGGCCAATGGCTCTTCCCCGACGGCGGTTACACCCACCTTGACCGGGCCATCGCGGACTAGCCCAGCCGCGCAACCGCCCAGCGCGCGGCATCGGCCACCGTCGGATCAGGATCTCCTGTCAGACCCGCAGCAACAGGCCGCAACGCTGGAAGCCCAGAGTTTCCAATGGCATACAATACATTGCGCACGAACCTGTCGCGCCCGATCCTTTTTATCGGACTTCCGGCAAAGTGCGCACGGAACGCCGAATCGTCCAATCTGGCCAGTTCTGCCAGCTCTGGCAGCGCGTGCTTCGGTTGATACCCCATCTCCCGGGCCGCGACCGCGAACTTGTTCCACGGGCAGACCGCAAGACAGTCATCGCAACCGTATATACGATTGCCTATACGCTCCCGCAGCTCCGTATCTACAGGACCCTTGTGCTCGATGGTGAGATACGAGATGCAGCGCCGCGCATCCAGCTGATAAGGCGCGGGAAACGCCTTCGTCGGGCAGATGTCCAGACAGGCGGTACAGGTGCCGCAATGGCTGACTTCCGGCGTATCCGGCTCCAGCTCCAGCGTCGTGAAGATCGCCCCCAGAAACACCCAGTTCCCCAGATCTCGCCCCAACAGGTTCGTGTGCTTCCCCTGCCACCCCAGCCCCGCCGCCTGTGCCAGCGGTTTCTCCATCACCGGGGCCGTGTCCACGAAGACCTTGATCTCGCATCCCGCGACATCAACCAGCCACCGCCCCAGCCGCTTCAGCCGCCGTTTCACCAGGTCATGATAGTCCTTCCCCTGCGCATAGACCGAGATCACCCCCCGGTCCCGCTGTCCCAAGCCCGCCATCGGATCACCGTCTGGCGTATAGGCCTCGGCCAGCATGATCACCGACCGCGCCTCTGGCCACAGCGCCGCCGCATTGCCGCGCCATGCCTCCCGCTCGGCCATCCAGCCCATCTGCCCGTGCCGCCCCTCGGCAAGAAAGGCCCGCAGCCGCCCCGCCGCCTCTGGCACCGCATCTGGCCGGCAGACGCCCACCCTCACGAATCCCTCCTCCAGGGCCCGCGCCACCAGCTGTTCTTTCGTCAGCCCTTTCATCTTTGCACAAGTATCCCGGGGTCCGGGGCAGCGCCCCGGGGGCAGGGATCAGAAATCCAGGTCGGCATAATGTGCCGAGGGCGGAAAGCCTGAGATCTGGTCAGCCAGCAAAGGCCGGAACGACGGCCGCGACTTGATCTTCGCGTACCAGTCCTTCAGCACCGCATGCCGGTTCCAGTCGACGTCGCTGATGTAGTCCAGGCAGCTCAGATGCGCCGCCGCCGTGAAATCCGCCAGCGTCATCGCGTCCCCGGCCAGCCAGCGTCGCTGGTCCAGAAGCCAGGCCATGTAGTCCAGGTGATACTTGATCCGGGTCGAGCCCAGCTTGACGTTCTTCGAATCCGGGTAGCCCTGGCCGGTGACCTTCTTGTTCACCCGCTCGTACAGCAGCTTCGACGTCACCTCATTGTGGAACTTGTCGTCGAACCAGGCGCAGAGCCGCCGCACCTCGTAGCGCCCCTCGGCCCCCTTCGGCATAAGCGGCGGGTCCGGGGCAAGCTCCTCGATATACTCGCAGATTGCCTGGCTCTCGCTCATCACCCGGGTGCCCATCTTCAGGATCGGCACCTTCCCCGCCGGGTTGCGGCGCAGGAAGTCGGGCGAGGGCTCCCAGTACCGTTCTTCGACCAGTTCCACCTCGATCCTCTTTTCCGCCAGGGTCAGGCGCACCTTGCGGCAAAACGGGGAAAGGGGGACGTGGTAAAGTCGATTGCTGGGGCGGTTCATCGGGCGGCGGCCTCCGGTCTTCCCTCCCTCTTGCCGCGCCGGGGGCCGGATTTCAATCCCCGCGCCGGGATCAATCCTCGAAACAGGCGGAACGACCGTCCGCTGCAATGGTCTCGGCGCCCGAGATGATCGCGCGGGTCCGGCTGCGGACAAAGCTGGACGGCTCGCTGGCGCTGCGACCTTGCGGATCGGGCAGCACCGCCGCCAACCGCGCCGCCTGCAGCGCCGTCAGGTCCTTCGCGTCGACCCCGAAATGATGCTGCGCCGCAGCCTGGACCCCAAAGACCCCCTCGTCGAATTCGGCCACGTTCAGATAGACCTCCAGGATCCGTTCCTTCGACCAGACCAGCTCGACAACGGGGGTCAGCGCTGCCTCCATCGCCTTCCTGATCCAGCTGCGGCCGTGCCAGAGGAAGACGTTCTTCACCACCTGCTGACTGATCGTGCTGGCGCCACGGTTGCTGCCTGCTTCGATGGCCGCGCGGATCGCGGCCATGTCGAAGCCCCAATGGTTGCAGAAGTTCGCGTCCTCCGCCGCCACCGCCGACCGGCCCATCACCGGGGCGATCTCTTCATAGCTGACCCAATCCTTGTCGATCCCGCCCAGCCGCCAGATTTCACCCATCTGGTAGAAGTTGATCGGCGGCGGCACGAAGCTGAACAGCAATACCAGAAACGCATACAGCGCCGCCACTGCGCCCAGTCCGCGGACCAGCCATGTCAGCCCGACGCGCCAAAGCGGGCGACGGGGCGGCGGGACGGCCTTTGCCTTGCGCTTGCGCCGGGCCGGCGTCTCTGTCGTGTCGCTGGCTTTGTCGGTCATTGCCGAACGGCAGGCCTGGGCATCAGATCAGCCCGTCCGGTTGGTTCAGAACGGACGACGGGATCTGTGCCTGCAGGTCATGCAGCGCCTCTTCCGTCTCGGCAGTCAACCGGGCATGCAGGACCGTCGGGTGTCCCTTCAGCTCAGCCAGCCGCGCGCGCACCCGATCGACGCCCAGTAGCCGGACGTGGATGCCCAGTGCCGCACCACCCGTGGTCAGCGACCGCGAAACCTCATTCAGAAAGCCGGCGTCGAGGCCGGCGGCCAGCAACTGCTCGGCCAGACCTCGGCCCGAGCCGCTGGGCTTGCGATCATCCAGGAACAGCATCCCGATCAGCGCGGCCCAGCGCCCGCCCCCCAGGGGCTTGCCTGTCGCGAGGTCGATCGACTGGTTCAGCGACACCCGTCCAGCGGCGGTCCGGGTCACCACAACAATGTCCTCCGGCTCGACACCCGCCTCCTGCTGCAGGGACGCCAAGCCCTCGCCCGCCACGAAAGCTGCGGTCGGACTGGGATATGCAGCTATGATCAGGTCGGACACGTAGGGCTCCACCGCCGGTTCAGTCTGCCCTTTAATCTAGGCGCGACAGCAAATGCGCAACAAGCGGAATCGCCCGGCGGCGTCAAGCCTGCCCCGGCCTGGCGAAGCACTGCCGTTTCTGCACCTGGACACTAGCACCAGGATGGACCTGGTTGGCTGCATGGCTGGTCTGCTCCTCGCGCGCTTGATACGACGAAAGCTGCCCAGTCCGACCTGGGAGACTGCCACACTTCTCATCAAGGGGCCTGTCCGATGATCTCGCGCAGCTTCACCAAGGGCGATGCCCTGTCCGAAGCGGTCTATTCCGACTGCGAACGGTATCGCTACCTTCTGACCCGGGTCTGGGGGCCAGGTCCCAGGGCCTTGTTCCTGATGCTGAACCCTTCGACCGCCACCGAATTCCAGAACGACCCCACGGTCGAACGCTGCGAACGCCGCGCCCGCGCCCTGGGGTTCGGAGCATTCCGAGTGACCAATATCTTCGCCTACCGCGCGACCGATCCCAAGGTGATGCGGGCCGTAGCGGACCCGGTTGGGCCGGACAATGACGCCTCCATCCTGGGCAGCGTGGGCTGGGCCGACACAATCGTCTGTGCCTGGGGCAACCACGGCCTGCATCTTGACCGGGGCAATCAGGTCGCGCAGCTGCTGCGCGCAACCGGGGCAACGCTTCTGCACCTGGGCCTGACCGGCCAGGGCCAGCCGCGCCACCCGCTTTACGTCGGCTACGACCAGCAGCCACAGCCCTGGTAGACCGTTCAGCCCGGAACCAGCCGGATGTCCGACAGGTTGACCGGCGCGCCATTCACCACCGCAACCTTCGCCCCATCAAGCAGGATCGTCTGCCCGGTCCCGCCGGCGTTCTGCTCGATCGTCAGAACGGGATCGGGATGAATTTCCGCATCGTAGACCACCACCAGTTGATCCTGGCTGGGATCATAATCCATGATATTGGCGATCGAGCTTTCGGACATCCATTCCTGCAGCACGAAGACGTCCTGGCCCTCACCGCCGGTTGCATAATCCCCAGCCCCGACGATCAGCGTGTCATTGCCTTCCTGACCGTTCAGAAAGTCGCTTTCCTGCGGACCATCCTCGACGCCCGAGATGACGTCGTTGCCAGCGCCGCCATCCATCTCGTCCGAGCCACTGCCGCCGATAAGTGTGTCGTTGCCAAGCCCGCCGACCAGCCAGTCTGCATCCTCATCGCCGGACAACCAGTCGTCGCCCTCGCCTCCGATCAGGGTGTCGGACCCGGCCCCACCGGACAGACTGTCATTGTCTTCACATCCCGCAAGCAAATCCGCCCCGGCGCCGCCCAGCAGCGTGTCCGCGCCCGCGTCGCCATAAAGCGTATCGTTGCCATCGCCGCCGCTGACGCTGTCATCGCCCGCGCCCGCCCAGACCATGTCGTTTCCGGCTCCCGCATCGATCCAGTCGTCACCCCCGCGCGCATTGATCTGATCGGCACCGTCATTTCCCCAGATCTCGTCCGAGGACTGACTGCCGTCAAGCAGGTCGGCACCTTGCCCGCCCTTGACATACAGCGATTGCTCGGGCGCGTCGGGTAGATCGTCTGACGTAGGGATAGTGGGGTCACCAACCAGGTCATCCAGCAGGTTGCCTTCAGGCTGCGCCTCATCCTCGTCAGGATAGGGATCTTCCGCCTCTTGCTCATCCGGTCGACCGGAGAACAACGCGTCGGCCGCAAGGCCGGCCATCAGCACACCAAACACACCAAGCAATGCGAACACCCCGGACACCCCTACTGCACAAGCCGACCCCTGTCGGGCTGGAGGAAGATCTGCGTTAACTATCTGGTAACGCAACAAAACTTTCCAAGGGATACCACGTTTTGCACCCAGTCCAAAGCGCGGCTGCGACTCTAGGTTAAGGACTTCCTGCTCTCGGCTCGCGCGAATCCGCTTTTCTTGCCGCCGGTTTCCGCCTATACGCCCGCATCCACCCGCAAGGTGGACCCTCCAAGGGCCCTGCTGGACGACATCCCGGCTTGCGCCATCACCTTAGCCAAGGAGACCCCGATGTCGATCACCGTCGAAGAAAAAGCCCGCCTGATCAAGGACTACGCGACCAAGGAACACGACACCGGCTCGCCGGAAGTTCAGGTTGCGATCCTGTCGTCGCGCATCGCCACCCTGACCGAGCACTTCAAGGGTCACAAGAAGGACAACCACTCGCGTCGTGGTCTTCTGATGATGGTTGCCAAGCGCCGCAAGCTCTTGGACTACCTCAAGAAGACGGACGAAGCGCGGTATACCTCGCTGATCGCCCGCCTCGGCCTGCGCCGCTAATCCCGGCACCAGCTTACGGAACGCCCGTGCCCGAAAGGCGCGGGCGTTTTGCGTTGCTCTTGGGCCTTCGTCCCACCATATAGACCCAAACGGAGCGCATCATGGCAGACGACAAGTTCCCAGGCTGGCACGGCACCACGATCCTCGCGGTCCGTCGCGGTGGTGAGGTGGTGGTCGCGGGCGACGGCCAGGTCTCGCTTGGCCAGACCGTGATCAAGGGCACCGCCCGCAAGGTCCGCCGCCTGTCGCCAGGCGGTCACGATGTTGTCTGCGGCTTTGCCGGATCGACGGCTGACGCCTTCACCCTGCTGGAACGGCTGGAGAAAAAGCTGGAATCCGCCCCGGGTCAGCTTGCCCGGGCCTGCGTCGACCTGGCGAAGGACTGGCGGATGGACAAGTATCTGCGCAACCTGGAAGCCATGCTGATCGTCACCGATGGCTCTGAACTTTTCGTCATCACTGGCGCCGGAGACGTGCTGGAACCAGAACATGACGTGGCCGCGATCGGATCGGGCGGAAACTTCGCCCTTGCCGCGGCACGGGGCCTGATGGCGACCGACCTTTCTGCGGAAGACATCGCGCGCAAGGCGATGGCGATTGCCGCCGACATCTGCGTCTACACGAACGGCAACCTCACGGTCGAGCGGATCAAGGGCTGACCGACAGCTCCAGGACGGCGTCCGTCGCCGCAAGCGCAGCGCCGATCTGTGTCAGCGGAACGCTCACCAACGCACCCTTCTCGTGCCGTGCCCCTTTGACGCCACTGCAGACCGCCTCGACTGTCCGAGCCTGAAGGTCGGGCGGCAGGATCGCCTCCAGACCGATGCGCTTTTCATTCGCATGCCGGTGCAGGCGGAGATGCTCGGTCTCGGGCCGCGCATGCAGGAAGATGCGCAGGTGCTTCTGGTCGTGCCGAAGATCCACCACCATGCCTCTCGGCAGCACCGGCCTCAGATCCTCGAACACCGCCAACCAGTGCGCCCGCGCCTGGGCCGCACGAAACACCTCATGCGGCTCCACTGGATGCACTTCGGCCAGCAGCACCTCTCCCGCATAGGGCCGCCCGCCCTGCGCAACCCAGGTCTCCTGGTGTCGTGACCAGTCGGGAAACAGCTGAAGAAGCGGCGTGCAGTTCCAGAACTTGTGCGCTCCGATGGCATGCACCACAACCGCCGCATCCGCCCCCTTCGCCCCGACCGGATGATTCAAAGCCATCGGCAGCACAGTGACCGGCATGGCCCGGCTCGCCGCCGCCAGATACCAGGGCAGCTCATCAATCTGCGAGCTCGGCGCGTGACCCGCCAGTCGCCTGGCAAAGCCGCGCAGCATCGTCGATGAGCCGCCAAGTTCCACAAACCGGCGCGACAGACCGATCACGCCGCCATTCAGCAACGGGACGGAAGGGTCCAGCTTCAGGTCGGCAAAGACCCCCAGCGCCTTTTCGCGCCGCTTGAACGCTCCGTCAGGCAGGCTGCGCCAGGCCAGGCAGTCGAAGTCCCACAGCCCATCCAACCGGCCCCGGACCAGGATATCGGCATCCAGCCACAGAACCTTGTCAAACTCCGCCAGCAGTTCGGGCAGGTCCAGCTTGGCCAGCACCAGGGCGCTATAGTGCTTCAGGAACCCCGCGACCTGCTCCGAAGCCGTGCCCAGCCGCGCCACTGCCGCCTCTGTGTCGAAAACCCGGAATCGACAGCCCGGCCATACCCGACCAAGCGCCTCCTGCTGGTCCATGTCCAGGCCATCGTGCAGGATCAGCACTGTCGCATCACACGCCGGGTCCTGCGCCCGGATCGATGCCAGAAGCGTCCCCGCCGCAAAGGCAAGGTCTGCCGTGATCCCCAGGACGATTGCCTTCGACGTCATAGGCCCTGCGCCAACGGCGCAAGGCACCGGTGACCAACCAATGTGATCAAGACTGGCCGTACTCTTTCTTGACCTGCATATAGGCCGTCAGCACCGCGTTCATCCGCGTCTGATACCCCGGCCCCTGCGCCTTGAAGAAGTCCAGCACTTCGGGATCCACGCGCAGCGAGATCAGTTTCTTCCGCGTCTGCTCCGGCAGCTCGGCGTCTGCCCAGCCCTCCGTCCTCAACGCCTCGACCTGGAGTTCCCGCACCTGCTCGGTCGGCGACAACACCAGCGGACCCGCCAAAGCGCGCTTCTCTGCGATACTCAGCCGCTTGGGAGCTTCGTCATCCATACACTCGTCCCTCTTCAACAACAGCGTTCAACACTGCCTCGTTTTCTTTGTTGTTCAAACGGTTGCACGCCACTGCGATATATACGAACCGTATATATGCAACGCCCGATTGTATATACCGACTGCCAAGTACAATTTACCTCACTTGGTTTGCGCCGACAAACCCCTTATCTCTCCCCCGACAGTTTCCCGCTTAGGATTGCCCGGAATGACCCCAGAAGACCTTCGCGCTGCCGTCGCTGCAGGCATCCTGACCGAGTCGCAGGCAGCCTCGGTTCAGGTTCTGGCCACTGACCGGGCCGGCAAGCGGGCCAGCCTGCCCCAGGAAGACGAACCCTTCGAATTCTTCCGCGGCTTCTCGGAGATCTTCATTTCCATCGGCCTGGTCATCCTGCTGATCGGAGCGACGGCGCTCCTCACCGCGTTCGGCGGCTTCGCACTTCTGACGCTGGTGCCGCTTGCAACCGCCGGCATCGCCTGGTGGTGGGCCGGCTACTTCACCCTCAAGCGCCGGATGACGCTGCCCTCGATGGTCCTTGCCAGCGCCTACGGGATCGGCATCGTCATCTTCACCTTCACCGTCCTGGCCCAGGCCAACCTGGGTGAGCGCACGATCGCCATCCTTGGCTTCACCGCCTCTGCCCTTGGCATGATCGCCTGGTATCGCCGGTTCCGCCTGCCCTTTTCGGCCTTCCTGACCGGCGCCTTCGCCCTGGGCGCGGTCTATGCCATCACCGCCTCGGCAGAAAACCTGATTGGTCTGGTCACGGGCGGCGACGATTTCAGCACCTTTTTCGACCTGACCGAAAGTCCGGCCTTTGCGACCGCCACGCTGCTCTTCGGCATGGCCGCCTTCCTGACTGGCATGTGGTTCGACACCCGTGACCCTTACCGCCTGGGTCGGCACGCTGCCACAGCCTTCTGGTGCCACCTTCTCGCCGCCCCCGCCCTGGTCAATACCGTTGCCCTCACCCTTCTGAACGGCGGCGGGACCGGGTTTCTTGCCGTGGCGCTGGTGTTCATCACCCTGCTTGCGCTGGTGATCGACCGTCGCAGCTTCCTCACCGCTGCCATCGTCTATATCGCCATCGTCATCACTTGGGTAATGGGCGACAACGGCGGCACCAGTTGGATCTTCACGCTACTGGTCCTCGGCGCCTTCATCACCGCCATCGGCACCTGGTGGGTGCAGCTGCGCGCCAGGGTGATGGAACTGCTTCCCGATTTCCCCGGCAAGTCCCGCCTGCCGCCCTATGGATCGACCGAATGACCGACCTCACTCCCCGCGAAATCGTCTCGGAACTTGACCGCTTCATCATCGGCCAGAAGGAAGCCAAGCGCGCCGTCGCCGTCGCCCTGCGCAACCGCTGGCGCCGCAAGCGCCTTGGCGACGATCTGCGGGATGAGGTCTATCCGAAGAACATCCTGATGATCGGCCCCACCGGCGTCGGCAAGACCGAGATCAGCCGCCGCCTCGCCAAACTGGCCCGCGCGCCCTTCCTCAAGGTCGAGGCGACAAAATTCACCGAAGTCGGCTACGTCGGTCGCGATGTGGACTCCATCGTGCGCGATCTTGTCGACGTCGCGATAAACGACACCCGCGCCGCGATGCGGGAGGAAGTCAAAGCCCGCGCCCACAAGGCCGCCGAGGACCGTGTCGTCGAAGCCCTTGCCGGAAAGGAGGCCCGCGAACAAACGCGCGAGATGTTCCGGGGCAAACTCAAGCGCGGCGAACTGGACGACACGATGATCGAAATCGACGTCGCCGATGCGGCTCCCGCCATGCCGCTTGGCTTCGGCATGCCCGGCATGGACACCCAGATGCAGGGCTTGCAGGACCTGTTCAAGGCCTTCGGTGGCCGCTCGACGCGCAAGCGCATGACCGTGCTGCAAAGCTATGACATCCTGATCGGACAAGAGGCAGACAAGCTTCTCGACGATGAAGCCGTCCGCGCCACAGCACTGGAGGCGGTGCAGGAAAACGGCATCGTCTTTTTGGACGAGATCGACAAGATCTGCGCCCGCAGTGACGCGCGCGGGGCCGACGTCTCCCGCGAAGGCGTGCAGCGCGACCTGTTGCCGCTGATCGAGGGCACGACGGTTTCGACCAAGCATGGTCCGGTGAAGACCGACCACATCCTCTTCATCGCCTCTGGCGCCTTCCACATCGCCAAGCCCTCGGACCTCTTGCCCGAACTGCAAGGCCGCCTGCCGATCCGCGTCGAGCTTTCGCCTCTCACCGAAGACGACTTCGTTCGCATCCTGACCGAAACCGATAACGCCCTGACGCGGCAATACACCGCCCTGATGGCGACCGAAGGGGTGACCGTCACTTTCACTCCCGACGGGATCGCGGCGCTTGCCCGCATCGCGGCGGACGTGAACCGCAGTGTCGAAAACATCGGCGCCCGCCGCCTCTACACCGTGATGGAGCGGGTGTTCGAGGAACTCAGCTTCCACGCCCCCGACCGCTCCGGCCAGTCGGTGACCGTCGACGCCGGTTTCGTCGAAACCAACCTCGGCGCCCTGTCCCGCTCTGCCGACATCTCGCGCTACGTGCTGTAACCGGCCCACCACTCTCCCGGATCGCGGCATCTCCGGCACCGGACCAGGTGGGTGGTGGATTGCGAAACCCGCACACCAACCGGGCTCTCCATCAAACTTCGGGTGTCCGACTGGTCCGGCACCTGACCGCTGGCGCTGACCCAACCGCCTGTCCCGCCTTGGCACAGGCAGCAACGATCGCAGACAGCCTTTCATCTTTGCCCAAATATCCCCGCCGGAGGCGCCCTTCGACGCAACCGGGTGCGCCAGCCACGATTGCACGCGCTGCAGCCGCAGGCCCTCGCCTCTCCCTTCGTGGTGCCGGACGGAGACGCCGGAAATCAAAATCCTAACATCCGGTAAACGGCTGCGACCAAGTGACTGAAAACAAAGGACATCCAAGCTTTGTCCACCGTGGACACCCCCCTTCCCCGACCCCCACCAAACCGATACTCTGCCCCGCAGCAGGGGGAAAAATGACCGAAGACACCGTCACGCCGATGATGGCGCAGTATCTGGACATCAAGGCCCAGAACCCTGGCGCGCTCCTCTTCTACCGGATGGGCGACTTCTACGAGATGTTCTTCGACGACGCCGCCAGCGCCAGCGCCGCCCTCGACATCGCCCTCACCAAGCGCGGCTTTCACCAGGGCGAACCCATCGCCATGTGCGGCGTCCCGGTCCACTCCGCCGAAGGCTACCTCCTCACCCTGATCCGCAAGGGCTTCCGCGTCGCCATCGCCGAACAGCTGGAAGACCCCGCCGAGGCCAAGAAACGCGGCTCCAAATCCGTCGTGAAGCGCGACGTCGTCCGCCTCGTCACCCCCGGCACGCTGACTGAGGATTCGCTCCTCGAAGCCCGCCGCCACAACTTCCTCGCCGCCTATTCGGAAGTCCGCGACCAGGCCGCCCTCGCCTGGGCCGACATCTCGACGGGTGAATTCCGGGTGATGCCCTCCTCGCTCACCCGCCTGTCCCCCGACCTCGCCCGCATCGCCCCGCGTGAGCTTCTCCTGTCCGAGGCCCGCGAAACCGAGATCACCGCGGCCCTTGACCCCGGCCTCGCCATCACCCCCCTCAGCCGCGGCAGCTTCGATTCCACCAACGCCGAAAAACGCCTCTGCGACCTCTTCCACGTCGCCTCCCTCGACGCTTTCGGCACCTTCGACCGCGCCGAAGTTTCGGCAATGGGCGCCCTCGTCGACTACCTCCACCTCACCCAGCGCGGAAAGATGCCGCTCCTGCGACCGCCGGTCCGCGAACCCGCAGGCGGCACGATGCAGATCGACGCCGCAACCCGCCGCAATCTGGAACTGACCCAAGCCCTGTCAGGAGGCCGCGAAGGCTCACTCCTTGCCGCCATCGACCGCACCGTCACAGCAGGCGGGGCGCGCCTCCTCGAGCGCCGCCTCTCCTCGCCCTCGCTCGACCTCCACATCATCCACGCACGCCAGGCCGCCCTCGACTACCTCCTCGAAGTCCCCAGCCTCCGCGACCAACTCCGGGAAGCCCTCCGTCGTGTCCCCGACATAGACCGCGCCCTCTCGCGCATGGCCCTCGACCGCGACGGCCCCCGCGACATGACCGCCATCCGCGCCGGTCTGGAACAATCCGGCCGCATCGCCCAACTCCTGACCGACGCCCCGCCCCTCCTGACCGAGGCGGCGCAAGCCCTTGTCGGCCATGACGCCCTCGTCCAACTCCTCACCCAAGCCCTCGTCGCAGAACCCCCGCTCCTCACCCGCGACGGCGGCTACATCGCCCCCGGCTACGACCCCGAGCTCGACGACACCCGGCGCCTACGCGACGAGGGCCGAGGCGTCATCGCCCGGATGCAAGCCGAGTACATCGAGGCTACCGGGGTCCAGAGCCTCAAGATCAAGCATAACAACGTGCTGGGCTACTTCATCGAAACCACCACCACCCACGAAGACCGCATGCGCGCCATGCCGGAGCTTTTCATCCACCGCCAGACCACCGCCGGACAGGTCCGCTTCACCACCCTCGCCCTCTCCGACCTCGAAACGCGCATCCTCAACTCTGCCAACCACGCCCTCGAAATCGAAAAGCGCCACTACACCGCCCTGAAAGCCGAAATCCTCGACCACTCCGCCCCCATCGCGCTGGCCGCCCGCGCCCTGGCCGAGATCGACGTCGCCGCCGCCTTCGCCGACCTTTCCGCCGAGGAAAACTGGTGCGCGCCCACGGTCGACGACAGCCGCGCCTTCCAGATCATCGGGGGGAGGCACCCGGTGGTGGAGCGCGCCCTTCGGCTACAGGGCCAGCCCTTCGTCGCCAACGACTGCGCCCTGACCGACAAGGACACACCCGCGATCTGGCTGCTGACCGGACCAAACATGGCCGGGAAATCCACCTTCCTTAGACAGAACGCCCTGATCGCCCTCCTCGCGCAGGCAGGCTCCCACGTCCCGGCCACCCAAGCCCGCATCGGCCTTGTCTCCCAGCTTTTCAGCCGGGTCGGGGCCTCCGATGACCTTGCGCGGGGCCGGTCAACCTTCATGGTCGAGATGGTCGAAACCGCCGCGATCCTGAACCAGGCAGACGACCGCGCGCTTGTGATCCTGGACGAGATCGGACGCGGCACCGCGACCTATGACGGCCTCTCCATCGCCTGGGCGACCCTCGAACATCTGCACGAGGTCAACCGCTCCCGCGCCCTCTTCGCCACGCATTACCACGAGATGACCGCCCTGGCTGGCAAGCTGCCGGGCGTGAAGAATGCCACCGTCACGGTGAAGGAATGGGAAGGCGACGTCATCTTCCTGCACGAGGTCCGCGAAGGTGCCGCCGACCGCAGCTATGGCGTGCAGGTCGCGCGTCTTGCGGGCCTGCCGCACACGGTCATCGAACGGGCCAAAGTCGTGCTTGAGGCGCTGGAGAAGGGCGAACGAGAGGGTGGCAAGCAGGCCACGCTGATCGACGACCTGCCGCTGTTCCGCGCCGCACCGCCTGCGCCCCCACCGCCGAAGCAGAAGACCTCAGCGGTGGAAGAGCGGCTGAAGGACATCCACCCGGACGAATTGACACCAATGGAGGCCCTGAAACTGATCTATGAAATCAAGGGGTTGTCGTAGGGTGCGCTACAGCGCACCGTCGGTTGGTGCGCTGTAGCGCACCCTACGATCTTACCCTGCCGTGTTCGAAGACACCCCGACCTGCGCCGGGCGCAGCAGGCGGTCGAACAGCATGAAGCCTTCGGTCGCCACCTGGATGATCTGACCGGCCTTCGTCCCCGGCAGCGGAGCTTCGAACATCGCCTGATGCAACTGCGGGTCGAACTGGTCGCCCACGGCAGGCGAGATCATCGTGATCCCGTGCTTGGTCATCACATTGGTCAGCTCGCGCAACGTAAGCTCGACCCCTTCGATAAGCGCCGCCGAAGTTGCCCGGCTTTCCTCGGGGATCGCCTGGATCGCCCGGTTCAGGTTGTCGTAGACCGGCAGCAGGTCGCGTGCCAGACGCGTCCCGCCGTACATCTCGGCCTCTTTCCGGTCCCGCTCGGCCCGCTTGCGCGAGTTTTCGGCGTCGGCCAGCACCCGCATGAACTTGTCCCGCAGCTCGTCGCGTTCAGCCCTCAGGGCCTCAAGCTCACCAGCGTCCTGGGCTTCAAACTCTTCTACGTCCACCTGCGGAGAGGCGGTTTCTTCCTGCGACATTCGCAACGTCCTTCTTCAGCCCTTGCCGCGGTCACTGACCAGGCGGCCCACCAGCTGGGCGGTGTAGTCGACGATCGGAACGATGCGGCCATAGTTCAGCCTGGTCGGTCCGATGACGCCCACCGCGCCGATGATCTTTCGATCAGCGTTCATATAGGGAGAAACCACCAGACTTGAACCGGAAAGTGAGAAAAGCTTGTTCTCTGAACCGATAAAAATGCGCACGCCTTCGCCCGCCTCGGTAAGGTTCAGGAATTCGGCGATGTCGCGCTTGCGTTCAAGATCATCGAACAGGACGCGGATTCGGTCGATCTCGGACTGATCCGCCGCTTCGCCGATCAGATTGGACCTGCCGCGCACGATCAACCGCTCCGAAGGCTCGCCCGCGTTCTCCCACAGGGCAAAGCCGCTTTCCACCATCTCGCGCGCCAGCGAATCGATCTCTTGTCGCCGTTTGCCGATTTCCGACACGATGTTCGCCCGCAGTTCGGACAGGGTCCGTCCCTCGGCCAGCACATTCAGGAAATTCGCCGCCTCGCGCATCGACGAGGGCGTCTGCCCCGGCGGCGGCACGAAAACCCGGTTCTCCACCTGACCATCTGCAAAGACCAGCACCACCAGCGCCCGGTCGGCGGCCAGGCTGACAAACTCGATATGCCGGATCGCCGCTTCACGCTTCGGGGCCAGAACCACGCTTGCGCCGCGCGTAATCACCGACAGCGCCGCGCCGACTTCGTCCAGCAACGAGGTCACATCCTGGTCGTTAACCCCCAGCGTGGCGTCGATCTTTTCCTGATCCTCGGGGGCGACCTGGCCCACTTCCAGAAGACTGTCGACGAACATCCGCAGCCCCATCTGGGTCGGAACTCGCCCGGCCGAGATGTGCGGGCTGTCCAGCAGCCCCAGATACTCCAGGTCCTGCATGACATTCCGAACCGTCGCGGCCGAGACCTTTTCGGACAACGACCGCGTCAGGGTGCGGGACCCCACGGGTTCGCCAGAGGTGAGATAGCCTTCGACCACGCGGCGGAAGACCTCACGTGTCCGATCGTTCATGTCGCTGAGGATTGGTTGCGGCGTTGTCATCGGTTCAGCAATCGGCCTTGCATCCGGTGCCCGTGGTTGCATATGTGGCCGCATTCCAGCGAAAGGTCCAGCAATGCGCCCGTCAGGCAGAAAATTAAGCGATCTACGGGCGGTTTCAATCGAAACCAACGTGATGCGGCACGCCGAAGGCTCTTGCCTGATCAAGATGGGCGACACGCATGTCCTTTGCTCCGCCACGATCGAGGACAAGGCACCCCCGTTCCTGAAGAACACCGGCCAGGGTTGGGTGACTGCGGAATACGGGATGCTGCCCCGCGCCACGAACTCCCGGACGCGCCGGGAAGCGGCGGCGGGCAAGCAATCGGGCCGGACGCAGGAAATTCAACGCCTTATCGGCAGGTCCCTGCGCGCGGGCGTGGACCGTCAGGCCATGGGTGAACGGCAGATCGTCGTCGATTGCGACGTGATCCAGGCCGACGGCGGCACCCGCTGCGCCTCGATCACCGGCGGTTGGGTTGCGCTGCGTCTGGCGGTGAACAAGCTTTTGACCTCGGGCGTGATCGTGTCGGATCCGATGCTGGATCACGTTTCCGCTGTGTCCTGCGGCATCTACGCCGGCCAACCCTTGCTTGACCTCGACTACCCCGAGGATTCCGCAGCCGGGACCGACGGCAACTTTGTCATGACCGGCGCCGGCAAGCTGATCGAGGTGCAGATGTCCGCCGAAGGGTCAGCCTTCAGCCAGGACGAACTTCTGCAACTCCTCGACCTCGCCCGTGCGGGCAACGCGGCGCTGGTTTCGGCACAGCGGGCCGCCCTGGGTCTGTGATGCTGAAGCGCGGGGATCGCCTTTTGGTCGCCACGCACAACCGTGGCAAGCTGGAAGAGATCGCCGATCTTCTGGCCCCTTTCGATGTAACCGTCGTCGGGGCTGGGGACCTAGGCCTGCCCGAACCCGAAGAGACAGAGACCACTTTCGTTGGCAACGCGCGCCTCAAGGCCCACGCCGCCGCAAGGGCCTCCGGTCTGGTCGCGCTGGCCGACGATTCCGGCCTCGCTGTCGATGCGCTGAATGGCGCGCCGGGTGTCTTCACCGCCGATTGGGCCACCACCTCGAAAGGCCGCGACTTCGCCGTGGGAATGACCCGCGTCTGGCGCGAGCTTGAGGCCATCCACGCCCCCGAACCCCGCACCGCCCAATTCTGCTGCACGCTCGTCCTTGCCCACCCGGACAGCCAAGACCTTGTCTTTGAAGGAAAATCCCCCGGCCGCCTCGTCTGGCCGGGTCGCGGCGAACAGGGCCACGGCTTTGACCCCATCTTCATGCCCGACGGCTATACCCAGACCTTCGGCGAGATGGACCGCTGGGAGAAAAACCGCCTCTCCCACCGCGCCGATGCTTTCCAGAAGCTTGTCACGGCCCTGTTTCCCTGATGGCTGCCCCGGCTTATGAAGATTGGCGCCACGCCGGATTTGGCCTGTATATACACTGGCCCTTCTGCCAGTCGAAATGCCCCTACTGCGACTTCAACAGCCACGTTTCGGCACGGATCGATCAATCCCGCTGGCTTCAGGCGTTCGAAGCCGAAATCGACCGTATCGGCGCCCTGACCGAAGGCCGCATCCTGAACACCGTCTTCTTCGGCGGCGGCACCCCGTCCCTGATGGAAGCCGCCACCTTGCAAGGCATCCTCGACCGCACCCGCGCGACCTGGACCCTCGCGAACGACATCGAGATCACCCTGGAAGCCAACCCAGGCAGCGTCGAGGCCGCCCGCTTCGAAGGATACGCCAAAGCCGGGGTGAACCGGGTTTCCCTTGGAATCCAGTCCCTTGACCCCGAAGACCTCCGCCGCCTCGGCCGGATGCACACGGTTGATGAGGCAGCTAGTGCCATCGCCATCGCTCAGTCCGCCTTCGACCGAGTCTCGATCGACCTGATCTATGCCCGCCAGAACCAGACGCTTCCGGCCTGGCGCGACGAACTCCTCCGCGCGCTGGACTTCGGCACCTCACACCTCTCGCTTTACCAGCTGACCATCGAGGACGGGACGGTCTTCGGCCAGATGCATGCCAAGAACCTCCTCAAGGGCCTGCCGGAAGAGGACCTCTCCGCCGACATGTTCGAACTGACGCAAGAGATCACCCGCAACGCCGGTCTCCCCGCCTACGAGGTGTCGAATCACGCCCGCCCCGGCGACGAATCACGCCACAACCTGATCTACTGGCGGATGGGCGACTATGTGGGAATCGGCCCCGGCGCTCACGGCCGCCTGACCCTCGAATCAGCCCGGTTCGCGACCGAGGCGGAACGCCAGCCGACCCCCTGGCTCAACCGAACCCTGTCCCTGCCCGGAAGTGCCGAGGCGACGGACCGGCTGTCGGCCGAGGATCGCGCCTCGGAATACCTGATGTTCGCGCTGCGCCTGAAAGAGGGTGCTTCCCTCAGCCGCTTCGCCGCATTGGCCGGTGCGCCGCTGTCAGCCGCAGCGCTGTCCGAGGTGACTGCCCTGGGCTTCCTTCACCAGGACGGCGACCGCATCCACACGACCGAAACCGGCGTCATGATGCTGAACGGCATCCTGCGGGCGCTGCTGGCGGGTCGGCAAAGCGCTGGCTGATCAATCTTCATCTGGTAGCTGCGACAGAATCCGACACAACCTGTCGAGATCCTCAAGCGAAGCGTAGCGGATCGTCAGCTCTCCACTTTCGCTGCCGGTAGAATGGTCGATCCGCACCGGCAGCTTCAGGTTAGCCGCCAGATCCGCCTCCAACGCCCGGGTATCCGCATCCTTTTCGGGCACATTCCGGGCCTTCGACGTCAAGGGCTTCGCGCTTTCCTGCACCTTCACCAGGCGTTCGGTTTCCCGAACCGACAGCCCCTTGGCAACGATCTGCGCTGCCAGTTCAGCCGCTTTCGCGCTACCGATCAGCGCCCGAGCGTGACCGGCCGACAGCGCCCCGTCGCGCACCATGTCCTGCACGTCTGTCGGCAACGTCAGCAACCGCAGCAAGTTCGCCACGTGGCTGCGGCTCCGGCTCAGTGCTTCGGCCAGTTTCTCTTGCGTGTGCCCGAATCGAGTCATCAACTGCCGGAAGCCCAGCGCCTCTTCGATCGCGTTCAAGTCGGCTCGTTGTATGTTCTCGATGATCGCAACTTCGAGGACCTCGGTATCGTTAAGGTCCCGCACGACAACAGGAACTTCGTGCAGTTGCGCCAACTGCGCGGCCCGCCACCGCCGCTCACCGGCAACGATCTCGTACACGTCGCGGCCCGGCTTCCGCCGCACGATAAGGGGCTGAATCACCCCCTTCTGCCGAATCGAATCGGCCAGGCTATCCAGGTCTTCCTTGCGGAAATCCATGCGGGGCTGCTGGGGGTTCGGCTCCAGTTTGTCGACCGGCACGTGCAGTTCTGCTTTTCGCGCCATAGCCATCTGCTCGGGGCCCGCCAGATGCACATCGGCCATCAGGGCCGATAGACCACGGCCAAGACCGCGCTTCTCGTTCTTGCTGGACATGCTCAGGCCTCTGAAACTTCTGGAGTTTTACGGCGGTCGGCGATTTCCTTCGCCAGGGCTCGATAGGCCTCGGCTCCTTTGGAGCCGGTATCATAGGTCAGCACGGGCAGTGCATAGGAAGGCGCTTCGCTGATTCGCACGTTCCGGGGAATCGTCGTCCTCATCACCAGGTCGCCCATATTCGCGCGGGCGTCGGCTTCAACCTGCGCCGTCAACCTGTTGCGGCGATCATGCATGGTCAACACAATACCTTCGATCCGCAGGTCCGGGTTTGCTGATCGCCGCACATCGCGAATCGTCAGCATCAGCTGCGAAAGGCCTTCCAGCGCAAAGAACTCGCACTGCAGGGGCACAAGCACGGAATGGGCAGCAACAAGCGCATTCACTGTCAGCAGGCTTAAGGCTGGCGGGCAGTCGATCAGGATGTAGTCGAAGCCGTATCCGTCCATTTCTGGCCGACGAAGCGCATCATGCAGCAAGTAGCTGCGCTTTTCGTTGGAAACGATGTCCAGGTCCGCCGAAGACAGATCTGCATTCGCTGGAATGATCATGATCTCTGGAATGTTGGTTTCCATAACAACATCCAGTAGATCGACACCATCGACGATCAAGTCATAGCTTGTCTTCTTGCGCGCATCCGGCCGCACACCAAGCCCGGTCGAAGAGTTTCCCTGCGGATCAATGTCCACCAACAGGACCTTCTTGCCCAGCTCGGCAAGTCCGGCAGCCAGGTTGATCGCGGTCGTCGTCTTGCCAACGCCGCCCTTCTGGTTGGCCAATGCAAGGATATGGGGGTGGTCAGACATGGCGGTGAATATTCCTGATCACAAGAAGTGCGGCTTCGCCTTCGGACAAGCTTGGCTGCGTGTCAACTTCAAAGTCCCAGGCCTTGCGAGCTTGAGAGATCTCGTCCTGATATCGTGCGCCTTTAGGGAAGATCGCGACGCCGGCGCGGCATAAGTGCAGTTTGGCAAAGCCAAGAAGCTCGGACAGAGGAGCGAGCGCACGCGCGGACAGAACGTCGACATCCAAAGGCTTTAGCGATTCGATTCGTTCGCTTCTGACAGTCACGTCCAAAGCTAGGGCTTGTGCAGCCTGTCGAAGGAAAGTGGCTTTTCGCAGGTCTGATTCGACAAGCGTTACGTGAAGCTTTGGCTGTAGCTCTTTAGCAAGCACAGCCACAACAAGCCCCGGGAAGCCGCCACCCGATCCAAGGTCCGCCCAGGATGTGGCGTCGTGTGGACAAAGTGCGAATACTTGTGCAGAATCTGCGATGTGCCTATCCCACAGCTCCGGCAGAGACTTCTTGCTGACGAGATTTATCGCTGGATTCCAGCGCAGCACAAGCGCTTCGTACGCCCGCAGAGCCTCGAATGTTTCACGTGAAACATTGACTCCGGCCACAGCAAAATCAGTCGAAGCCGTCATCCTGCAAGCTTTTCGCCGGGCTTGCGCAAATGCGCAAGGATCAGAAGCAGCGCTGCTGGAGTAACGCCCTCTATGCGCGATGCCTGCAGGATTGTGTCCGGTGCGACACGCGTAAGCTTTTGCTTCAGCTCGTTGGAGAGGCCTGAAATGCGGCTGTAGTCGAAGCCGTCGGGAATACGTTGTGTCTCCTGGCGCCGCAAGTCAGCGACTTCCCTCGCCTGCCGATCGGCATACTGATTATAGGTAGAGTCAATCTGTAGCAGTTCAAGAACCTCTCGGCCCAACATATTGTAGACGGGAAACGCCTTCACAATGCCATCGACCTCCACTCCGGGAAGCGACAGAACGTCATAGGCTGTCCGCTTTCCCCCGTCCCTGCTCACTGCAATTCCCGCCTCGTTCAGAGCCTTGGGTCCCATCGTCACACCGGACAGCATGTCCCGTCCCGTTTCCAGGGCTTCCAGTTTCTTCAGAAACGCATCGCGCCGCGCCGCAGAGACACACTCGAGGTCCAGCCCGATTGGCGTGAGCCGCCGGTCTGCGTTGTCCGCGCGGACTGTCAGCCGGAACTCGGCGCGAGAGGTGAACATCCGATAGGGCTCCGTCACACCACGCGACGTCAGGTCATCGATCATCACGCCAATGTAGCTGTCGGTCCGACTGAACTCGACCGGCTCCCGACCGCTAGATGCAGCGGCAGCGTTCAGCCCGGCTACAATCCCTTGCGCTCCCGCTTCCTCATACCCCGTTGTTCCGTTGATCTGGCCGGCGAAGTAAAGCCCCTGTACGGCCCGGGTTTCCAGCGTCCTGTGCAATCCGCGCGGGTCGAAGTAGTCATACTCGATCGCATAGCCTGGCTGCAGGATTACCGTCTCCTCCAGCCCCGGGATCGTTCGGATATAGGCGTGCTGGACCTCTTCGGGCAGCGAGGACGAAAGCCCGTTCGGATAGACCGTATGATCGTCCAGCCCCTCCGGCTCCAGGAACACCTGATGCGAGGTCTTGTCGGCAAAGCGCACGACTTTGTCCTCGATGGATGGGCAATAACGCGGGCCAACACCCTCGATATGCCCCCCATACATGGCAGATCGACCCAGGTTGTCTCGCACGATCTGGTGTGTCGCCTCGGAAGTATGTGTGATTCCGCACGAAATCTGACGTGCTTCCGGGACCCGGTTCAGGAACGAGAAAACCGACGGCACCTCATCCCCGGGCTGGCTTTCCAGCTGCGCCCAATCGATCGTCCGCCCATCCAGCCGCGGCGGTGTGCCCGTCTTCAGCCGCCCCACCGGAAGCGCCAACTCGGCAAGTTGCGAGGCCAGCAGACGCGAAGGCGAATCGCCCATCCGACCCCCCGACATCCGCCGGTCGCCGATGTGGATGACGCCGTTCAGGAAAGTTCCCGCTGTCAGCACCACTCGACCCGAGGCCAGATCCACCCCCGAGGCCAGAACGACCCCGGCCACAGCACCGCCGCTTAGCCGCAACCCGGCGACTTCGCCCTCGATGACGTCCAGGCCCGGCGTCGCCAGCAGTTCCGCCCGCATCGCTTCACGATACAAACGCCGGTCAATCTGGGCCCGCGGTCCCTGCACGGCCGGTCCCTTCCGGCGGTTCAACAGGCGAAACTGGATACCCGCGCGGTCCGCCATCCGGCCCATCAAGCCGTCCAGCGCATCGATCTCGCGCACAAGGTGACCCTTGCCCAGGCCACCAATCGCCGGATTGCAGGACATCGCGCCCAGTGTTTCCACGCGCAGGGTCACCAGCGCAACCGACACACCCATCCGGGCCGCTGCCGCTGCCGCCTCGGCGCCCGCATGGCCGCCGCCGATCACGATGACATCGTAGTGTTTCACGTGGAACATCCTTGGGAACACTCCCTACTTGCCGATGCAGAAGCTGGCGAAAATCTCGCCGAGCAGATCGTCCACATCTACGCGGCCGACAAGCGCATCCAACGCTCGCACAGCCTGCCGCAGATGTTCCGCCGCCAGCTCGACGCGCGAGTCGGGTCTTACCACTTCCGCCCGTGACTCGGCCAGAGAAGCAATCGCCGTTGTAACAGCCACGCGATGACGTTCGCGCACTAAGGCGCCCGCAGAGCCCACCCTGTCCCCAAGGATTTCACCGATCCGGGCCATCAATTCGGGGACGCCTTGCCCAGTCTTGCCCGAGACCGCAAGGCCAAGCTGACCAGATATGGTATCCGCCTTGCCCCAGACCACAAGATCATCACCAGTCGGCTCCAACAGCAGGCGTGAGCCATCCGACAGGAAAAGCCGCAAATCCGCCGCTTCGGCCCGGGCCAGGGCCCGCTCGATCCCGGCGCGTTCCAGCCGATCCCCGGTCTCACGTAGGCCCGCCGTATCAAGGAAAGTTACCGGCAGCCCGGCAATCTCCATTCGAACTTCGATCACATCGCGCGTCGTCCCGGCAATCTCGCTGGTAATCGCCGCCTCGCGCCCCGCCAGCTGATTCAGCAGCGTCGACTTTCCCGCGTTGGGCGCGCCCACGATGGCCACCTCGAACCCGTCGCGGATGCGTTCCGCTGCGGTCACCCCGGCCGCTTCGCGCCCCAGGTCGGCCATCAGCCCGTCGATCAGCGTCAGCACTTCGGGCGAGACGTCCACCGGAACGTCCTCGTCCGCAAAGTCGATCGTGGCCTCCAGCAAGGCCCCTGCCCGGATCAGATCGCGCCGCCAGCCTTCCACCTTTTGCCCGACCGACCCCGACAGCACCCGCACGGCCTGCCGCCGCTGCGCCTCGGTCTCGGCGTCGATCAGATCGGCCAACCCTTCGACCTGCGCCAGGTCCAGGACGCCATTATCCAGAGCGCGCCGCGTGAACTCCCCCGGCTCTGCCAGCCGCAGGCCCGGTTGCGCAGACAAGGCTCGCAGCACCGCGCCCACGACCGCCGGCCCGCCATGACAATGCAGCTCCACCACCGCCTCGCCGGTGAAGCTCGCGCGCTCGGCAAAGCACAGCACCAGCGCCTCATCCAGCAGTTCGCCGCCCCAAGTCACCCGCCGCAGCCCCGCAACGCGCGCAGCAGGCAACGACCCGCAAAGCGCAAGACCGGCTGCAAACGCCGCCGGTCCCGAGATCCGTACCACGGCGAGGCCCGACCGACCCCGCGCCGTGGCGAGGGCATAGATCGTGTCCATCGCCAGCCGCCTGTCAGGTGTTCATCGACTCGAAGAATTCGCTGTTCGACTTGGTCTGCTTCAGCTTCGAGATCAGGAATTCGATCGCATCCGTCGTCCCCATCGGGTTCAGGATGCGACGCAGGACGTAGGTCTTCTGAAGGTCCATCTTGTCGACCAGAAGGTCCTCTTTCCGGGTGCCGGATTTCAGGATGTCCATCGCCGGGAACACGCGTTTGTCGGCGACCTTGCGGTCCAGCACGATTTCCGAGTTCCCCGTGCCCTTGAATTCTTCGAAGATCACTTCGTCCATCCGGCTGCCGGTGTCGATCAGCGCGGTGGCGATGATGGTCAGCGACCCACCTTCCTCGATGTTCCGGGCGGCACCAAAGAAGCGTTTCGGCCGCTGCAGGGCGTTGGCGTCCACACCGCCGGTCAGCACCTTGCCCGAGCTTGGAACAACCGTGTTGAATGCGCGGCCCAGACGGGTGATCGAGTCGAGCAGGATCACCACATCGCGCTTGTGTTCGACCAGACGCTTGGCCTTTTCGATCACCATCTCGGCCACTGCCACGTGCCGCGTCGCCGGTTCGTCGAAGGTCGAGGCGACAACCTCCCCCTTCACCGTGCGCTGCATGTCGGTGACTTCCTCGGGGCGTTCGTCAATCAGAAGGACGATCAGATAGCACTCCGGGTGATTCATCGCGATGGAGTTGGCGATGTTCTGTAGAAGCACCGTCTTGCCCGTGCGCGGCGGGGCCACGATCAGCCCGCGCTGGCCTTTGCCGATGGGGGCCACCAGGTCGATGATCCGGGCCGAACGGTCCTTGATCGTCGGATCCTCGACTTCCATCTTCAGCCGCTCATCGGGGTAAAGCGGCGTGAGGTTGTCGAAGTGGACCTTGTGGCGCGCCTTTTCCGGGTCGTCGAAGTTGATCCGCGTGACCTTGGTCATGCTGAAATACTTCTCGTTGTCCTTCGGGGCCTGCATCAGTCCTTCGATGGTATCGCCTGTGCGCAACGAGAACTGGCGCAGGATCTCGGGTCCGACATAGATGTCATCCGGGCCAGGTAGATAGTTTGCGGACGGGCTGCGCAGGAACCCGAACCCATCCTGCAGCACTTCCAGCACGCCATCTCCGCCGATCTCCCAACCTTCCTCGGCGTGCTCTTTCAGAAGCGAGAACATCATCTCGCCCTTGCGCATGCTGGGGGCGTTCTCGATCTCCCACTCCTCGGCCATCGCCAGAAGGTCGGCCGGGGTCTTGGCCTTGAGTTCAGAAAGGTTCAAGCGTTCGACAGTCATGGAATACCTTTGGGCGGACCACGCCCTCTCGCGGGGGGTCTCGGCGGATTTGGAACGGGAGATGCGATGGACCGGACGGCCCTGCGGCGCCCGTTTATACCGCGGCGGAGTGCCAAGTCAATCTGGCAAAGCCGGATCGGCAAACAACGCGGCCGCCGGGGCCAGGAAGATCAGCCGATTTCGCGGAAAATCCCACAGCGTCGGCGTATCGGCCAGGAAGATTGCGCCAAGTCGCAGGAAATCGGCCGGGCCGCTGCGACGAAAATCCTTGGGGCCACCTGCCTGCACCAGCGTGACCGTAAGCGGGCCGAACTCCATATCCCCCAGGCGGATCGACTTCAGTTTCCACAGGTCTGGTCCGCCGGTCAGCAGTCCGGCCCGTGCCAGCGCCGCCTGCGTTGCGGGGCGCAGGTAGAGCGTCCCGTTGTCGCCCGTATCGAAGTCCACCAGCATCGCCTCCTCACCGATCCGCACCGCCGCAGTGGGCTGCTCGCCCTTCCAGTAGGAAAAGACGATCTCGCCCCGCACGTCCTGCGGGCTCAGGGCAAAGGTCCCGGCCCGCAGCACCACCAGCCGCTTTCGCGCATAATCCAGCAGGAACGGATGCGGCTCGACGAAAGGAGAGCCAAGGAACCCCATAAAGCCCGCACCAAACCCGGCCTCGACAAAACCAAAATCGCCACTGACCACCTTCGCAGGCAGTTCCATCGCTTGCCCGTCCACCGCTAGCACTGGCGCATCGTGCAGCATGACAATGATCGGCTGACCCGAGGCGGCATTGCCCCGCGCCACCTCTTGTCCCGGTGCCAGGTCGGCCGCTTCGCGGTTCAGCATCACTGTCTCGGGCGTGCCGTTGTCCAGCATCATCTGGCCGGGCTGACCATTGACCGTCACCTCCAGCATGGGCTTGCCATCGACGACCACAAAGGGGATCTCGCGCCGGTCCCGTCCATCGGACAACAGTTGCGCGAAACCCGGTGATGCACAAAGCACCAGAAGGCAGGCGAGCCTTACCATCTCATGATCACCGAGAAGACGATGACAAGCATCAGGATGGTTGGAACCTCGTTCATCAGCCGGTAGGTCCGCCCGGCCCGGCTGTTGGTGCCCGAGAGGAACTCTTTGCGGCGCAAGCCAAGCCAATGGTGGAACCAGGTCATCCCCAGCACCGCCCCCGCCTTGAACCAGGGCCAGACGAAAGACCAGTCCACCACCCCCGGCGTGAACACCAGCGCCAGCCCGAAAACCCAGGTCGCGATCATCGCCGGGTTCATGATCCCGCGCAGCAACCGCCGTTCCATCGTCTGAAACATCGTGTCGGTGGCCGACCCGGCCTGCACCTGCTCGACGTGATAGACGAACAACCTGGGCAGGTAAAAGATCCCCGCCATCCACGAGATCACCGACACCACATGCAGCGACTTTGTCACCAGATACCAGTCGGCCAGGAAATCCGTGATCGTCTCTAGCATCTTGTCCACCAAAAGCGCGTTCGTTCTTCTTCTATAAAGAAAGAATGAAAGAAGGAATGTTGTTGATGTAGGGCCTGTGCAGAACGGGATTGTCCCACTCGCCCCCAGACCCATCCACAGGGAGGGCCCTGGGGACAAGTTCGGGAAAACCCCCACCCCCTTCGGACTGTTTCCACATTGTCGATTTATTTCATATGGTTAAAATGAACCGTACCCGCGCTTCATCCACAACCTCGCTCTGTCCCGACCCCCTGACAACCATTTCTCCCGTCCGGCGTGACAAGCCCGTGCACAGCGGGATATCTCTGGCCGGATCGTCCCGGACCACCCTCGATACCCACAGACCACCGCCACAACCCCTTTCCCGCCCGAAATGGGCCCAGGAACAAACCGCGGATATCCACAGCCCCCATGATCCTCGCCTCCACCTCTCCGACCCGCCTGCAGATGCTCCGCGCCGCCGGCCTGGACCCCACTGCCATCGCCCCCCGCGTCGACGAAGCCACGATCCGCGATGCCCTTGTCGCCGAAGGCGCAACCCCGCGCGACATCGCCGACGCCCTGGCCGAGATGAAGGCCCGCAAGGTCGCCGAGAAGCACCCGGCCGACCTTGTCCTTGGCTGCGACCAGGTTCTCGCCCTGGACCGCGAGACCTTCGCCAAGCCCCAAACCCCCGACGACGCCCGCGCCCAGCTTCGCCAACTGAGAGGCAAGACCCACAAGCTCCTCTCTGCCGTCGTCGTCTACGAAAACGCCGAACCTGTCTGGCGCACCATCGTCGAAGCCCGCCTGACGATGCACCAGTTCTCCGACGCCTACCTCGACGACTACGTCACCAGAAACTGGGACAGCATCCGCCACTCTGTCGGCTGCTACAAGGTCGAGGAGGAAGGCGTCCGCCTGTTCTCTGCCATCCACGGCGACCATTTCACCATTCTTGGCCTACCGCTTTTGCCGCTGTTGGCATGGCTTGGGAACCGGGGCATGATCGCCACATGACCGACCACCCCCGCATCCCGCTTGCTGCTGTCCTGGGCCATCCCATAGCCCACAGCCGCAGCCCCGCGCTGCACGGCTACTGGCTCAAGCGGTATGGGATCAAAGGTCACTACATCCCGATCGACATCGCCCCCCTGGACCTTTCCCGCCTTCTGCGCACCCTGCCCGAGCTTGGCTTCGTCGGCTGCAACGTCACGATCCCGCACAAGGAGGCAATTCTTCAGATCGCCGATGTCGTCACTGACCGCGCCGCGCTGATCGGGGCGGCCAATACGCTGATCTTCCGCAAGGACGGCAAGATCCATGCCGACAACACCGACGGGTCCGGCTTCATCGCCAACCTGCGCCAGAACGCGCCGCACTGGGCCCCCGGCTCCGGCCCCGCCGTCGTGCTGGGAGCCGGTGGTGCGGCCCGTGCTGTCGTTGCCGCCTTGATCGAGGTCGGTGTCCCCGAAATCCGCCTCGCCAACCGCACCCGAGCCCGCGCCGACGCCATCCGCTCCGATTTCGGCGCGAAGATTCACGTTCATGAATGGGTTCAGGCCGGCAATCTACTGGACGACGCCGCAACCGTCATCAACACCACCTCGCTTGGGATGACCGGCAAGGCCGATTTTCGCATCAACCTTGACAAGCTTAACCCGAACGCGCTCTGCAATGACCTCGTTTACACCCCGCTCAAGACCCAGTTCCTGATCGAGGCCGAAGAACGCGGTGCCACCATCGTCGACGGCCTTGGCATGCTTCTGCACCAGGCTGCCCCCGGCTTTGAACGGTGGTTCGGTCAGCGCCCCGAGGTGGACGAGGCCACCCGCAAGGCTGTCCTTTCGGCATGACCTTCGTCCTTGGCCTGACCGGCTCCATCGGCATGGGCAAATCGACCACGGCGCAGATGTTCGCTGACGAGGGTGTCCCCGTCTGGGACGCCGACGCGACGGTCCACCGCCTTTACCAACCCGGCGAGCCCGCAGCACTTGCCATCGGCGCCCTTTTTCCCACCGCCATCGACGCAGATGGAAGTGTGAACCGGGCCACGCTCCGCACCCTGATCCAGGCCGACGCCACAGTCCTCGACCGCCTGAACGCCGCCGTCCATCCCCTTGTCGCTGCGGACCGCGCCCGGTTCCTAACGGCCAACGCAGCCGCCGAAATCGTCCTCCTCGACGTGCCGCTGCTCTATGAGATCGCCCTCGATGGCGCCTGTGACGCCGTCGCCGTCGTTTCCGCCCCACCTGACATCCAGCGCGACCGCGTGCTATCCCGTGGCGCGATGACGGAAGCCGAGTTCCAGACCATCCTCGCCCGCCAGCTTCCCGACGCGGAAAAACGCGCGCGGGCCGACTACATCATCCCCACGACCAGCCTTGAAGCCGCCCGACAGGCGGTGAAAGATGTGCTGGCAGACATCCGGCGGACCCAAGATGCGTGAAATCGTCCTCGACACCGAAACCACCGGCTTTGAACCCGCCGAGGGCCACCGCATCGTCGAAATCGGCGCGGTCGAGCTTTACAACCACCTGCCGACGGGCCGGACCTATCACCAGTACATCAACCCCGAACGCGGGATGCCGATGGGCGCGTTCGAGGTTCACGGGATCGGCCATGACATCCTGGAAACCCCCGGGAAACCCGTCCCCGGCGGTGTCACGCTGCGCGACAAGCCGGTTTTTGCCCGGATCGGTCAGGCTTTTCTAGATTTCATCGGCGATGCGCAGCTGGTGATCCACAACGCCGCCTTCGACATGAAGTTCCTGAATCACGAACTGGAACGTTGCGGCCTGCCCGGCGTGCCATTTTCGCGCGCAACCGACACCCTGATGATTGCCCGGTCGAAATTCCCCGGCACCCCGGCCTCGCTCGATGCGCTTTGCCGCCGCTTCAACATCGACAACTCGATGCGCGAAAAGCACGGCGCGCTTCTGGACAGCGAAATCCTTGCCGAAGTCTATCTGGAGCTGATCGGCGGCCGCCAGCCTGACCTTGTTCTCGCCAGTGTTGCCCCGGCCCCCGCCCGCAACGCCTCGGGCGAAGCCATCACCTGGCGCCCCCGCCCGCGTCCTGAACCCCTGCCGCCCCGCATCACCGGGGAAGAGCTTGCCGCCCATGCCGCGATGCTCGCCAAGCTTGGCGATGCCGCGATCTGGAAGAAGGAAGCCTGAATACGGCGTTCCGGGAACCGCCGGTCCACCTGGCGCCCCTCTCCCCAGGGGGAGAGGGGCGAGGTGAGGGGGGGAACCGTCAGTTGACCTGCTGTGCCGGTGCAGCCGAGGCCGCCTGCGCCTGCGCCCGACGGGCCAGCTCTTGCCGGTACAGCGCCATGAAGTCGACGGTATCGACGTTCAGCGGCGGGAACCCACCGTCGCGCGTCACGTCCGAGATGATCCGGCGCACGAAGGGGAACAACAGCCGCGGACATTCGATCAGCAGGAATGGATGGATCTGCTCGTCCGTCACGCCTTCGATATGGAAAGTGCCGCCATATTCCAGCTCCAGCATGAACAGCACGTCGCCATTCACCTTGTTCTTCGAGGTGACCTTGAACTTGGTGATCACCTCGTACTGGTTCGCCACCGGGCGCTTGCGGGCGTCCAGGCTGACCGCGACCTGGATGTCCGGCTGGACCTCTCCTGCCGTCAGGCCCTTCTGGACCACCACGTTCTCAAAGGACAGGTCGCGCACATACTGCGCCAGAACCTGCATCTTGACTTGCGGCTGCGTAGCGGCTGCGCCGTTCCCGGCCGGGGTTTCTTCTGCCATATCGGGTCACTCCTCAGCGGACTTGCCGCCTTCTATCAGGTCAGGGTGCGGCCCTCAATCCTGCGGATTCTCCAAACCGAAATGGCCGACCCCGAAGGTCGGCCATTCCTTAACCGTTCCTGAATCAGCGCGCGCAAGCCACTGAAATTACGCGGTCCGCAAAACTGTCCACGGTGGACGGCCTTACAGAATCTCGCCCATCTTGACGACGCGACCTTCCGCGACCGACATCAGCGCCGCCTCGGCCAGGGCCAGGGCCAGCAGCCCATCCTCACCCGACGGCGAAGCCTTCGCTTTGCCCGCCATCGCGTCGATAAAGGCCGCGATCTCGGCTGCATAGGCCTCGGTATATCGGGTCATGAAGAAGTCATGCAGCGGCGGCCGGGTATAGCCCGCCCCCGTCGCGACCTCGATGGAAACCGGCCGCTGGTTCTCGGCCGCGACCGACCCCGCCGACCCGTGCACCTCGATCCGCTGGTCGTAGCCATAGGTCGCCCGGCGCGAGTTCGAGATCACCGCCATCTTCCCCGTGGCCGTCTTCAGCATCACCTGGACGGAATCGCTGTCCCCCGCCGCGCCAATCGCCGGGTCCACCAGAACCGCCGCCATCGCCGAGACTTCGGCGACTTCCTCGCCCAACAGGAACCGCGCCATGTCGAAGTCATGGATCGTCATGTCCCGGAAGATCCCACCCGACCGCTTGATATAATCGACCGGAGGCGCGCCGGGGTCGCGACTGGTGATCGTCACCATCTCGACGGTCCCGATGGTCCCATTGTCGATCTCGCCCCGCACCGCCATGAAATGCGGATCGAAGCGGCGGTTGAAGCCGACCATCAGCGTGCCCCTGTTGGCGCGGACGACCTCCAGACACTGCTTCACCCGGGCCAGCGACAGGTCGATGGGCTTTTCACAGAACACGGCCTTGCCGGCCTTCACGAACTGCTCGATCAGGTCGGCGTGGGTGTCGGTCGGCGTGCAGATCACCACCGCGTCGATATCCTTGGCCGCGCAGATCGCATCAATCGAACGCACCTCGCAGCCATACTGGTCCGCAATCGCCTGCGCCGCCGCCGGCACCGCATCGCTCACCGCCACCAGCTTTGCCCCAGAGTTGCCGGAAACTGCCTTCGCATGAACCTTCCCGATGCGCCCCGCACCCAGAAGCCCGAACCTGATCGTCATAGTCTCTCCTTGTCCCGGGCTGACCCCGGCTTTCGAATGTCAGGCGTAAGTGGCGTCCGTGCCGCCCTTCACGCCCGTGATATAGCTCACGATGTCATTGCCGTCGGTCTCGTCCTTCCGCAAGGAGGCGACGATACGGCCGCGACGGAAAACCACGATCCGGTCCACCAGATCGAACACCTGCCGCAGATTGTGGCTGATCAGGATCATCGGGATGCCCCGGTCCTTCAGGCCCCGGATGATGTTCTCGACTTGAGCCGTTTCCTGCACCCCAAGCGCAGCCGTCGGTTCGTCCATGATCACCAGCTTCGACGCAAAGGCCGCCGTCCGGGCGATCGACACGCATTGCCGCTGGCCGCCGCTCATGTTGCGGATCGGGTTGTCGACGTTGGGGATCTTGACCGCCGTGGTCGCCAAAGCCTCCATCGTCCGGTCGCGCATCGTCTTGCGGTCGAGCCAGGAGAACGGCCCCAGCTTGAACTTGAACAACTCACGCCCGAGGAACAGGTTCGAAGGCACGTCCAGATCGTCGGCCAGTGCCAGAGTCTGAAACACCGTCTCGATCCCGGCCTGCCGCGCCTCCAGCGGGCCGGAGAAACTGACCGGCTGACCGTCAAAGATGACGTCGCCAGAAGTCCGCTGTTCCACCGCCGTCACCTGGCGGACAAAGGTGGATTTTCCCGCCCCGTTGTCGCCCACCACGGCGACATGCTCGCCCTCGTGCAGGATGAAGTTCGCGTCGTCCAGCGCATGCACGCCGCCGTAGTGCTTGGTCAGGCCACGGGTTTCCAGAATGACTTTCGACATGGCCGTTACCCCCGGGTCCGTTTGCGTTGACGCCACTGGTCCAGCACCACCGCGCCGACGATGATCGCGCCCTTGACCATCTCTTGATAGTAGGCGTCCAGCTTGATCGAGGTGAAGCCCGAGATGATCACCGAAAAGATCGCCGCCCCAAGCACCGTCCCCAGGATCGACCCCCGACCCCCGGCCAATGAGACGCCCCCGATCACCGCCATCGCAATGGCGTCGAGTTCATACATCACCCCCATGCCAGCCTGCGCGGTCAGGTTTTTCGAGGTCAGCAGCACCGCCGCAACCGCCGCCAGGACCCCGGCGATGGCATAGACCAGCACCTTGTGCCGGTCGGTGTTGATCCCCGACATCCGTGCCGCAGCCTCGTTCGATCCGATGGCATAGGACCGCTTGCCATACAGCGTGTAGGTCATGATGACGTGGAACAGGACCGCCAGCAGGACGAAAACCACGGCGGGGTTCTGGCCTGGCCACGACAAGAGACCGAAGGTCATGCCTCCCAGAAGGTCCCCATTGGCAAGAGAGCCATATTCAGCCGTCGGAAAGCTGACCGGCTGACCGTTCGACCACCAACGCGCTGCCCCGCGGGCCGAGACCATCATCCCCAGAGTGGCAATGAAAGGTGGGATCTTGGTGTAGGCGACCAGCAACCCGTTGATAAGTCCGGCAAGCAGCCCGCAGGCCAGGCCGATCACGATGGGCACGATGACCGGCAGGTCCATCGCCCAGTCGCCAAAGATGGCCTTGGGGTTGGGGTTGCCATTGACCAGCGCGGTCTGGGCAAAGCTCATCGTTACCATCGCCGTCGCGCCCACCACGGACCCCGACGAAAGGTCGATCCCGCCGATGATGATGACCTGCGTCACCCCCAAAGCGATGATTCCGATGATCGCGACCTGCAGGATCATGATGTCCAGTCGCTGCTGGTTGAAGATCGCATCCACGTTGTCGCGCATGTTGAACAGGAAGGACCCGCCCTGCATGCGGTTCAGGATCTCGAAGATCAGGACGATCAGGACCAGGGCACCGAACACGTTCCACTCCGGTGCGCGGGTGCGCTTAGCCGGATCGTACTTCAAGCCGCCAAGGCCATGCGTTGCTTCTGCCACGTCGCCCTCCTCCCCCAGGATGCAATAAGGCTGGCCGATGCTAACCGATCTGCGCCAGTAAAAACGGGGCGACTGCTGCCAGCCGCCCCATAGGTGCCCGGAAGGGGCTTAGTTCTTCGACAGGTAGCCGTCGATGTTCGCGGGCGTCACCAGTTCGAACGGGACGTAGACCTTCTGGTCGACCGCCTCGCCCGCAGCCAGCTTGACCGCCGCGTCCAGCGCGCCGCCGCCCTGGGCCGCCGCATTCTGGAACACGGTGATGTCCAGTTCCCCCGCCTGCATCGAGGCCAGCGCGTCCTGCGTCGCATCGACGCCCGACACGATGACCGCGTCCATGCCGATGCCAGCGGCCTTCATCGCCTGGATCGCGCCCAGCGCCATCTCGTCATTGTTGGCCAGCACGCCGTCGAAGGCTGCGCCGGTCGACAGCCAGTTGGTCATCAGCGACTGGGCCTGGTCCCGCGACCAGTTGGCGGTCTGCTGGTCGATGATGTTGACCTTCACCGCACATTCGCCGGCTTCCATCACATCATAGTAGTTCTGCGTGCGCTGCACTGCGGCCTGGTTCGACAACTCGCCCTGCATGACGTAGACGCTGACCTCGTCCTTGCCGGCCGCCTTCCACTGGTTGCACTGCTCGATGAAACCCTGGCGCGACGATTCGGATTCGTTCGAGGCGACGAAGGCCTGGTTGTCCGGCAGCGTGTCGACGTTGATCGGCTGGCGGTTCACATAGACCAGCGGCACGCCCGCAGCAGCTGCCGCATCCGACATGGCTTGCGTGGCCGAGGTGTCGACCGGGTTCACGATGATCGCATCGACGCCCGAGGCGATGAAGTTGTTGATCTGGTCCAGCTGTTTGGCGACATCGTTCTGGGCATCCTGGATCTGCACCGACAGGCCGGCCGAATCGGCCTGTTCCTGGATGCCGTTGCGCAGCACGGTCAGGAAGTTGTCGTCGAAAAGCGCCATCGACACGCCGATACCTTCGGCCATCGCGGTGGTGCTCATCAGCGAGGCAAGGCCTGCAGCGATAAGGGTCTTCTTCATGGGTCACTCCTCCCGGTTATTGCCCGCTGTCCATACAGCGGTTCAATTCTGATTGCCGTGACGTCGCCTCCCTGCGCGCCACGGATGAACTCGTCAGTCCCGATACCGCAGACTGAGGAGTTGCCTTCCTTGCGTCAACCGATTCTTGCAACCGGTTGCAAAAGCTGTTCACGCGGGAACCCGCGCCATGTGATCCATGCTGGTCCGCAGCGCCGTCGCCGGGTCTTGCAGAGCGTGGATCTCCGGCGAGAACGCCTCGAAGCTGACGGGCCCGTTCCAGCCCGCCGCCTGCAGCGCCGCGATCTGTTCCACATTGCCCAGCCGGTCGCCCGGCGTCACCAGCACCCGGTGAGGGTCGCGCATGTCGGCGATCCCGACCTCCTGGTCCACTACGCCCGACACATGGACGATGCCGGTATGTTCGGGGAACAGGGGGCCGCCG
This sequence comes from Tabrizicola sp., assembly GCF_030694085.1. Classification (GTDB taxonomy): domain Bacteria; phylum Pseudomonadota; class Alphaproteobacteria; order Rhodobacterales; family Rhodobacteraceae; genus Tabrizicola. The sequence goes on from NZ_JAUXZE010000082.1 coordinate 132,138, forward strand.
TGTGCAAGCGTGTGGTGGAACGTGTCGTGCACCAGCTTGAACCGGCCCTTGCCGCCGACGGCTTCGATCCCCTCGACCGCTTCCGATTTGTAACGCAGCGCGCAGATCTCGAAGCCCAAAGGCTCGACCATCCCGATCAGGTTGTGGTCCTCCAGCATCGGTTTCAGCGCCTTCAGCGCCACACGCAGGTTTGCCTGCCGCTCGCCATTGCCCATGCCCATGTTATCATTTCGCGGGATCAGGCTGACCGCCTCGGCCCCGGCGGCCTTGGCGATCTTCATCAGCGCCAGTGCCTCGGCCTCCTTGTCGTCGGACCAGTCGTTGAAGCGCTTGACCTCGGCGACAGCCAGCAGGCGCAGCCCGCTTTCACGGACAAAAGTTCCGCCCTCGGCCGGGTCCAACCCGTCGAACAGCGGCTGCGGCAGGTCGTTGCGAACCTCGATCCCCACACAACCCAACTGCTTGGACAGCGCGACAAGTTCACGGAAGGCAAGCCGGGCCACCGTCATGTGGTTCAAAGCGAACTGGATCATTCCCGGCCTCCCAACCGTGGCAATCTGGTTGGAAGGACCATCGGGACAGACCGCTGTCGCGTCAATCCGTCGCGCCTCGAACGCATCATTTCTGACGAATGGACAAGCAGAAGGTTGATTGCTTTTCGTCAAACGCTTTCTGGAAGGTACAGGTCTGGCGGCAGGAAATGCTGCCCCTGGACGGGGGCCATCCCGTCGGTCACCGCCTCTGTCGCCAGGCGGACCAGATCATCGCACAGCCGCTGCAACGGCGTTGCAATGACCATCGTCACTTGCCGTCCGATCAGCGCTGCCCGACTTTCCGGCGTCAGTTCGTTGACGACCAGTGCAACCTCGCCCGGTTGCCGCGCCTCGCGCACAGCGGCAATGGCGCCCTCCATCCCGCCGCCCGCGCAGTAGATCCCGCGCAGGTCCGGGTGACGCGACAGCAAATCCAGCGTCGCCTCATACGTCAGCTGCCGGGTTTCCAGATTGATCAGCGTATCAAGGATCTGGAACTGTGGCGCATGTTCGCGGAAGTAGCTGCGCACCCCGGTCTCGCGCAGCTCGTGCCCGTGCCAGCGGTAGCCTCCGACGAAGACCGCGATCTTTCCGGCATGGTGGGACGAGGTCGCGATCATGTGCGCCGCAATGCGTCCAACCTTCAAGTTATTGAGTCCCAAATAATTTTGCCGCACACCCTGGCCGAAATCGTTCAGCAGAGAAAAGCAGGGGATGCCCTTTGCGTTCAACCGCATCACCGCCTCGGTCACCTCTGGGTGGGTGACAGCCGTGGCCGCAATGGCATCGACGCGCCCGGCCATCGCCTCCATCAGCTCGGTGAAATCCTTGGGCGACTGCGACGCCGCGAAGGCCACCTGCAGCGAGGCGCGGACACCCATCGCCGCTGTCACCGCCCGTTCCGCTTCGACCCTGAACTGCTGGTAGAAGGACTGGCGTTCCTTGTGCAGCACCAACCCCAGCCGCAACCGCGGCAGGTCGGCGTGCACCCTCTGCCCGATCAGGGGTGCCGCGTGATAACCGATCAGACGCGCGGCCTCATAGACCTTGCGCGCAGTCTCTTCCCGCACCTTCTCGCGGCCGTTCAGAACCCGGTCGACAGTGGCGCTGGACACTCCGGCCTCGCGGGCGACGTCGTGGATCGTGGGACGGTTGGCCATTCTTTCTGACGAAATCCCATCAGGATGTTGCCGGAACATGATGGATCATGACGAAACCTGCAAGCAATACTATTGGCGATTGGGTCAAGACCGACTTATCCACGACTCATGAAACGTCAGCGGAGGTCAAAGATGGGTAAGCGGGACTACAGCCTTTTCGGACCCGACGCCAAGCGCGCCGTCGACAGCGGGCTTACCGCGGCCGAATGGTATCACACCGAGGTGCCGCGCAAGGTGATGAAGGACCTGATGGCACGCAGCGACGCCCCGGCGATCCGCGACACCATCATCCTTTACGGCAGCATGATCCTGTTTGCCGGAATCGGCATCGCGCTGTGGCCGTCGCTGTGGTCTGCCCCGTTCTGGCTAGCCTACGGCGTCCTTTACGGCTCGGCCTCAGATTCGCGCTGGCATGAATGTGGCCACGGCACTGCCTTCAAGACGCCGTGGATGAACAACGTGGTCTATCAGATCGCCAGCTTCATGATCATGCGCAACGCGGCCACCTGGCGCTGGAGCCACGCCCGCCACCATTCCGAGACCTACTTTGTCGGTCGCGACCCGGAAATCGCCGTGATGCGCCCGCCGGAAGTGGCGAAGCTGATCCTGAACTTCTTCGGCATCCTGGACGTCATCGCCTTCGTCCCCCGGCTCCTGCGCAACGCCATTTCCGGCCCCACGCCCGAAGAACGCACCTACGTCCCGCAAAGCGAATGGGACAAGGTGCAGCACGTCGCCTTCGTCCACGTGTCGATCTACGCGGCGACCATCGCGCTGGCCGTCTGGCTGGGCTCCATCCTGCCTCTCATGGTCATCGGCCTGCCCCGGATGTACGGCGCCTGGCACCACGTCATGACCGGCCTTCTTCAGCACGGCGGCCTGGCCGATAACGTCATCGATCACCGGCTGAACAGCCGCACCGTCTACATGAACCCGGTCAGTCGCTTCATCTACTGGAACATGAACTACCACGTCGAACATCACATGTTCCCGATGGTGCCCTACCACGCCCTGCCGCGCCTGCATGAGGTCATCAAGGCCGACCTGCCGCCGCCGAACCGCTCCATCGCCGAGGCGTTCCGCGAAATGTGGCCCGCGATCAAGCGCCAGGTGATGAACGAGGATTACTTTGTCAGGCGTGACCTGCCGCCGACAGCCAAGCCCTACCGAGAGGACTTCCACCGGTACGTTCCGGGCATGATGCCCCCCGCCGCCGCAGAATAAGGACACGCACATGCCCTGGATCGACGCCTGTTCGACCGACGACATCGACGAAGAAGACCTGATCCGCTGGGACCATGCGGGCCAGACCTTCGCGATCTATCACTCACCCGACGGCGCTTTCTTCGCGACCGCCGGTCTATGCACCCACGAAAACGTCCACCTCTGCGACGGCTTGGTGATGGGCAACCTGATCGAATGTCCCAAGCACAATGGCCAGTTCGACTATCGCACGGGTGAGGCGATGCGCGCCCCGGTCTGCGTCAACCTTCGCACCTTCCCGGTGAAGGTCGAAGGCGACCGCGTGTTCGTCGAGGTCGCGTGATGGCGCCGCCCACCGTCAAGGACCTGCTCGACGCGCGCGGCAATCACCAGTTTGCCATGCTCCGCGTCGAGACGCTGGAGGAAGCCGAAGCCGCCGCGAAAGCCGGGGTCGAACTCCTCTCTATCCCCCCCGCCATGCTGATGGACCGCCGCTTCCGCGACGTCGCACCCGATGCCTTCGCCTTCCCGGGCGACAACTTCTACGAAATCGGCGCGACCGATGACTTCCTGCGCTGGGCCTTCCCGCTCTTCAAGCACGGTGCCGACGCCTTCTACTGCTCCGGCTCTCTCGCCACGGTCCGCGCGATGACCGACCACGGTCTGCCGGTTTGCGGCCATGTCGGCCTGATCCCCTCCAAGCGCACCTGGACCGGCGGCTTCAAGGCCGTGGGCAAGACGCTGGAAACCGCGCAGCTTGTCTGGAACCAGTGCAAGGCGCTGGAGGCGGCGGGAGCCTTCGCTGTGGAAATCGAGGTCGTCCCTCATTCCGTCACCCGCTTGATCGCCGAAAAGACCAACCTCTTCTTGATCTCGATGGGCGCAGGCGCGGGCGGTCACGCGCAGTACCTCTTCTCGGATGACGTTCTTGGCCAGAATCGCGGTCGCATCCCCCGCCACGCCAAGGTCTATGCCGACTTTGCCGCCGAGTACGACCGTTTGCAGGCGATGCGCGTTGACGCGATGAGCCGGTTTGCCAAGGACGTCCACGACGGCGATTATCCCGCTCCACAGCATCTGGTGGACTGCGACCCCCAGGTCGTCTCGGACTTCGCCGACTGGCTCGACCAGAACGCCTAGACCTCCAGGATCGCGTCGATCAATCGCTGTGCCGGGGGCGTCATCTGCGCCCCGGCCCGCGTCACCAGGCTGAACGGCGCCACCGACAATCCCAGGTCGATGGGCAGCGACACAAAGGGGACCGAAGGGTTCCCCGCAAAGCTGTCGACGACCGGAGTCGCCAACGGCGCAATCGCATCGGTCTGGTTCAGCAGCGCCAGCGTGAACAGGAAGGACGAGGTCGATATCCTCCTCTGCGGCAGGGGCAACCCCAACTCGGCCAGCCGGCTTACCACCGTCTGCGTCAAAAGCGTCTCGTCGTCGCCCATCACCCAGTCGTAGGACATCAGGTCGTCCAGCGACAGGATCGGCCGGACCAGAAGCGGATGGCCGCGCCGGACCACCAGCGACAACGGCTCGACTGCCAGAACGCGCGCCTCCAGCTGGGTTTCACCGGGCGAAAGCCGTGCCAGCGCAAAATCCAGCCTCCCGTCGCGCAACTGGTCGCACAGGTTGACAGAAGTCGCGACCGTAACCTCGGCGCGGAATTCCGGCAGGTCGCGCTGCAAGGCGATCAGCACCGGCATCACTAGGCTCAGCGCCGGACCCGTCACCGCGCCGACCCGCACGACACCCGCCCGACCCGTCGCCGCCTCGGTCAGCTCGCGGGCGGCATCGGCCAGCTCGATCTCGATCCGGGCCGCACGCCGTGCCAGTGACAGCCCGACTTCGGTCAGCCTTAACCCGCGCCCCTGCCGTTCGTGCAGCGGCAGACCCAGAAGTTCTTCCATATCGGCCAAGAGGCGCGAGGCGGCAGGCTGCGCCACGCCGATCCGGGCCGCAGCCACCCCAAGGGCGCCGACATGGCTGAGTTCGGCCAGCAGCCGCAGCTGCACCGGCTTCAAGCGTCGGAGTTGGATGGCAAGGCTGGATTCGGTCGCACTCATATCAAAAATGTCATGTTTCAGTCACCAGACCCTATTTGACATGCATAGGTCACCTGCGCAATCTGCGCCTCGTCCGTGTGCAGGGGTCGCATTTGCGTGCCCAAAGCGGATGCAAACGAAGAATCATCGGGAGGAAACAAGATGATCTTGACCCGCCGCGGCCTTATGGCCCTTACCGGCGCCACCGCTGCCCTGTCGGCGCTGCCTGCCTTCGCCCAGGACAAGGGCTCCGTAGGCATTGCCATGCCCACCAAATCCTCGTCGCGCTGGATCTCGGACGGCGAGTCGATGGTCAAGGCGTTCCAGGACGCTGGCTATGCCACCGACCTGCAGTATGCCGAAGATGACATCCCGACCCAGCTGAACCAGATCGAGAACATGATCACCTCGGGCGTCAAGGCGCTGGTGATCGCGGCCATCGACGGCACCACGCTGTCGAACGCGCTGGACAATGCGGCTGCCCAAGGCATCAAGATCATCGCCTATGACCGCCTGATCCGCGATTCCGGTTCGGTCGACTATTACGCCACCTTCGACAACTTCAAGGTCGGCGTGCAGCAGGCGGAATCGCTGGTTGCGGGCCTGAAAGAGCGTTTCCCCGACGTGAAGCCGTGGAACGTCGAACTCTTCGGCGGCTCGCCCGACGACAACAACGCCTTCTTCTTCTACAACGGCGCGATGAGCGTGCTGGACCCGCTGATCGCTTCGGGCGACATCGCCATTCCGTCGGGCCAGATGGGCATGGACGTCGTCGGCACCCTGCGCTGGGATGGCGCGGTTGCCCAGGCGCGGATGGACAACCTTCTGTCCTCGAACTACGGCGACAAGCAGCTGCACGGCGCGCTGTCCCCGTATGACGGCCTGTCCATCGGCATCCTGTCGTCGGTCAAGGGCGTCGGCTACGGTTCGGGCGATCTGCCGATGCCGATCGTCACCGGCCAGGACGCCGAGATCCCCAGCGTCAAGTCGATGATCGCGGGCGAGCAGTACTCGACCGTCTTCAAGGACACCCGCGAACTGGCCAAGGTCACCGTCACGATGGTCGACGCTGTCCTTGCCGGTGGCGAGCCGGAAATCAACGACACCGAAACCTACAACAACGGGGTCAAGGTGGTTCCGTCCTACCTTTTGGAGCCGGTCTCGGTGAACCTCACGAACTACGAAGAGATCCTCGTCGGTTCGGGCTACTACACCGCGGACCAGCTGCAGTAAGCTGATCCGAAGGGCCTGCCCGCGCCGCTCCCGCGCGGGCAGGTTCCCTTGGGGGAGGGACCATGACCACACTTCTGGAAATGCGGGGGATCACCAAGGTCTTCCCGGGCGTCAAGGCGCTAGACCGGGTCAGCCTGACTGTCGAGGCGGGGGAAATCCACGCCATCTGCGGCGAAAACGGTGCGGGGAAATCCACGCTGATGAAGGTCCTGTCGGGGGTCTACCCGCACGGCACCTACGACGGCGAAATCATCTATGACGGCCAGCCTTTGCACAATCGCAGCATCCGCGATTCTGAGGAAAAGGGCATCATCATCATCCACCAGGAACTTGCGCTGATCCCCTTGCTGTCGATCGCCGAGAACCTGTTCATGGGCAACGAGGTCGCCACCAACGGCGTGATCTCCTGGCCGCTTGCGATGCAGAAGACGGGCGAGCTTCTCCGCCAGGTCGGCCTTAACGAACCCCCCAGCGCCGTCGTCGGCAAGCTGGGCGTCGGCAAGCAGCAGCTGATCGAAATCGCCAAGGCCCTGTCAAAGAACGTCCGCCTTCTGATCCTGGACGAGCCCACTGCGGCCTTGCAGGAAGCCGACGCCGACCGCCTGCTTGACCTGATGCTGGAGCTGAAGGCGCAGGGCGTCACCCAGATCATTATCAGCCACAAGCTGAACGAAATCGGACGCGTCGCCGACCGCATCACCGTGATCCGGGACGGCACCTCGGTCTCGACGCTGACGAAAGAGGAAATCTCGGAAGACCGCATCATCCGCGACATGGTCGGCCGTGACATGGCCCACCGCTATCCCGAACGGACCCCGGCCCCCGGTGAGATGCTGTTTCAGGTGGAAAACTGGTCCTGCATGCACCCGGAACAGGCCGGTCGGCAGATGATCAAGGGCGTCTCGCTGAACGTGCGCAAGGGCGAGATCGTCGGCATAGCGGGCCTGATGGGCACCGGGCGCACCGAGCTTGCCATGTCGATCTTCGGACGCAGCTACGGCAAGGGCCATGCGGGCACCGTGAAAATGAATGGCAAGCCGGTGGATGTCTCGACCGTGACCAAGGCCATCGCAGCCGGCATCTCCTACGTGACCGAAGACCGCAAGGCGCTGGGCCTGATCCTGGAAGAGCCGATCCTGAAGAACATCAGCCTGGCGAACCTGATGGGTATCGCCCGCCGTCACGTCCTCGACAAACGCCGCGAGGCGCAGGTGGCCGAGGGGTACAGGAAGCAGCTTGCGATCCGCACTCCCGGCGTGCAGCAGAAGGTGGTGAACCTCTCGGGCGGCAACCAGCAGAAGGTGGTGCTGTCGAAATGGCTTTTCACCGAGCCTCAGCTGCTGATCCTTGACGAACCGACCCGCGGTATCGACGTCGGTGCAAAGTTTGAAATCTACACGATCATGAAGGACCTCGCCGAACAGGGCCGGGGCGTCCTGATGATTTCGTCCGAGATGCCCGAGCTTCTGGGAATGTGCGACCGCATCTACGTGATGAACGAAGGCCGGATCGTGGGCGAACTGACCCGCGACGAGGCGAGCCAGGAAAAGATCATGGCGCTGATCGTGAAAGACAACGGCAAGACCACAGGGAAGGTGGCGTAAATGGCTGACAATCAAAGCTCACTCGGCGGGCACCTGCGCGAAAACGGGATGCTTCTGGCGCTTGTCGCCATCGTGGCGCTGTTTTCCGTTCTGGTGTCGATGCAGGGCAAACCGATGTTCCTGCAGGCCCCGAACATCACCAACATCTTCCTGCAGAACGGCCACGTCATCATCCTGGCCCTCGGGATGCTTCTCATCATCGTCGCCGGCCACATCGACCTGTCGGTCGGTTCTGTTGCCGCCTTCACCGGGGCCGTTGCCGCCTATCTTACCGTCGTACTCAAACTCCCGATCTCCGTCGTCATCCCCCTGACCCTGATCGTCGGCGGGTTGATCGGCGCCGCCCAGGGTTACTGGGTCGCCTATTGGCGCATCCCGTCGTTCATCGTCACCCTCGCAGGGATGCTGGTCTTTCGCGGCGCAACGCTGTGGCTTCTGGGCGGGCAGAACATCGGCCCGTTCCCAAAGGCCTTCCAGGCCATGTCCTCGGGTTTCATCCCTGACCTGACCGGCATCGGCAAACCCCACGGCCTGACCCTGATCGTCACCGCCATCGCCATCGCCGTGGTGATCTGGATCGGCCTGCGTTCCCGCGCCCGCGACGCCGAGTTCGGGATCGCCCCGGAACCCACCGGCCTGTTCTGGGGCCGCACCCTGATCATCGCTGCCGCGATGGCCTTCGTCGGATGGCAACTCGCCAGCTTCCGGGGTCTGCCGAACGTGTTGATCGTGCTGGCCGCTCTGACCATCCTTTACGCCTTCTTCACCGAGAACACCGTCCAGGGCCGCCGGATCTATGCCGTCGGCGGCAACTACAAGGCTGCCAAGCTGTCGGGCATCCAGACCGAACGGCTGGTCTTCTTCTGCTTCGTCAACATGGGCGTCCTCGCCGCGCTGGCCGGGATGATGGTCACCGCCCGCCTGAACTCTGCGACCCCCAAGGCCGGCACCGGGTTCGAGCTTGACGCCATCGCCGCCGTCTTCATCGGCGGGGCATCGATGGCTGGTGGCTCGGGCAAGATCATCGGCGTCGTGATCGGAGCGCTGATCATGGGCGTGATGAACATGGGCATGTCGATCCTTGGGGTTGGCATCGACTACCAGCAGATGATCAAGGGCCTGGTCCTCCTCGCCGCCGTCATCTTCGACGTCTACAACAAGAACAAGTGAGCCTCGCCATGCATCTCTCCACCGTCAAGGGCGTCGGCCCTGTCGTCCGTGAAGGCTCCGAAGCCCGGATCGTGCGCAACACCGCCTCGATCTACGAACTGGCGTCCGCTGCCATCGCGGGGAACGGGCTTCAAGGGGAAATCGCCCGTCGCGGCCTCGGCGAAACCGTGGACCTGACCCGCGCGACCTTCGACCTTCCGGTCAGCCACCCCGACCCGGCGCACCTGCACCTGACCGGGACCGGCCTGACGCACCTCGGCTCTGCCTCTGCCCGTGACGCGATGCACGCCAAGCTGGCCAGCGCTGCGCAGCACGCAAACTCTGAATCTGCGGAAACCCTGACCGACAGCATGAAGATGTTCCGCATGGGCCTTGAAGGTGGCCGCCCTGGCGCCGGGGAAGTGGGCGCGCAGCCCGAATGGTTCTACAAGGGCAACGGCCATGCCGCTGTCGCCCCCGGTGCGGCCCTGGAAGCCCCCGGCTTTGCCGAGGACGGCGGCGAGGAACCGGAAATCGCCGGCATCTACCTGATCGGTCCCGACGGCACCCCGCACCGCATCGGCTGGGCGCTGGGCAACGAGTTTTCCGACCACATCACCGAACGGGTGAACTACCTCTGGCTTGCCCACTCCAAACTCCGCGTCGCATCCTACGGACCGGAAATCCTCGTCGGCGAACTCCCCGCCGACGTGCGCGGCCACTCCCGCATCCTCCGCGACGGCAGGACCCTGTGGGAAAAGCCCTTCCTTTCGGGCGAAGCCAACATGTCCCACACCCTCGCCAACCTGGAACATCACCACTTCAAGTACGACATCTTCCGCCAGCCAGGCGACCTGCATGTCCACTACTTCGGCACCGCCACGCTGTCCTTCGCCGACGGCATCAAGACCCAACCCGGCGACACGTTCGAGATCGAGGTCCCCGACTTCGGCCAGCCCCTGCGCAACACCCTGGCCTTCGCGCCGAAGACCCAGGGCGCGACCAAAGTTCACCCGCTGTAAGAGGCCAGAGATGACCAAGTTCAAACCCGCCCCCTGGCCCCGCAAGCTGCGTTCGCAGGAATGGTTCGCCGGCACTTCGAAGGACGCGATCTACCACCGCAGCTGGATGAAGAACCAGGGCCTGCCCGCCGACCTTTTCGACGGCCGCCCGGTGATCGGCATCCTCAACACCTTCTCCGAGCTCAACCCCTGCAACGCCCACCTCAACGACCTCGCCGAACGCGTCAAACACGGAGTCTATGAGGCTGGCGGTTTCCCCGTCATCGTCCCGGTCTTCAGCGTCAGCGAATCCGGCTTCCGCCCCACCGCGATGATGTTCCGCAACCTCGCCGCGATGGCGGTCGAGGAAACCATCCGTGGCCAGCAGATGGACGGTGTCGTCTGCCTTGTCGGTTGCGACAAGACCACGCCGTCGCTCCTGATGGGCGCGGCATCCTGCGACCTGCCCACCATCATGGTCTCCGGCGGTCCGATGCTGAACGGCTACTTCCGCGGCGAACGCGTCGGCTCTGGCACCCATCTCTGGAAGTTCTCCGAGGCTGTCAAAGCCGGGGAAATGACCGCCGAGGAGTTCGTCGAGGCCGAAGCTTCGATGTCCCGCTCGCCAGGCTCCTGCAACACGATGGGTACCGCCTCCACGATGGCCAGCATGGTCGAAGCCCTCGGCATGACCCTCTCCGGCAACGCCGCGATCCCCGCTGTCGACAGCCGCCGCCGCGTGATGGCGCACCTCACCGGCCGCCGCATCGTGCAGATGGTCAAGGACGACCTCAAACCCTCCGACATCCTGACGCGCGAGGCGTTCCAGAACGCCATCCGCGCCAACGCCGCCATTGGCGGATCGACCAACGCCGTGATCCACCTTCTTGCCATCGCCGGTCGCTGCGGCATCGACCTGACGCTGAACGACTGGGACGAATGGGGCCGCGACGTGCCCACGATCGTCAACCTGATGCCGTCGGGCAAATACCTGATGGAGGAATTCTTCTACGCCGGTGGCCTTCCCGCCGTCATGAAGCGGCTGGGCGAGGCGGGCCTTCTGAACAAGGACGCGCTGACCGTCTCGGGCGGCGGCGTCTGGGACGAGGTGAAGGATGTCCGCAGCCACAACGACGACGTGATCCTGCCCGCCGACAAGGCGCTGACCCAGTCGGGCGGCATCGTCGTCGTGAAGGGCAACCTTGCGCCGGACGGGGCGGTCCTGAAGCCATCTGCCGCCACCCCGGCCCTGATGCAGCACCGTGGCCGCGCCGTCGTGTTCGAGGATATCGACGACTACAAGGCCCGGATCGAGGATGAGGCGCTGGATATCGACGAAACCTGCGTCATGGTCCTGAAGAACTGCGGCCCGCGCGGATACCCGGGAATGGCCGAGGTCGGAAACATGGGCCTGCCGCCCAAGGTCCTGCGCAAGGGCATCACCGACATGGTCCGCATCTCGGACGCCCGCATGTCGGGCACCGCCTATGGCACGGTGGTCCTGCACACCTCGCCCGAGGCCGCGCGCGGTGGCCCGCTGGCCGTGGTCCGTTCCGGTGACTTCATCGAGCTGGACGTCGCCAATCGCCGCCTGCACCTCGACATCCCGGACGAGGAACTCGCCGCCCGCCTCGCTGCGTGGAAGCCGGCCGTCGAACCGCCCAGCGGGGGTTATGCCAAGCTTTACCACGACCACGTCCAGGGTGCCGACAAGGGGGCCGACATGGACTTCCTGATCGGCTGCCGGGGCAACGCGGTGGCCCGCGAAAGCCACTGATGACACGCGCAGCGTCGGTCACCACGACTGCCGCTGCGCCCAGGCCCCCCCTCTCCCCTGGGGGGAGAAGGATGGGGTGAGGGGGAACCCGCCCAAGCCCACTAACTCCGCCAAAGGAAAGGCGACCCCATGACCCGCACCAAAGTCGCCCTCGTCGGCATCGGCAAAATCGCCCTCGACCAGCACGTCCCCGCGTTGAACGCCTCCTCCGACTGGGAGCTTGCCGCCACCGTCAGCCGCAGCGGCAAGGTTGACGGCATCCCCGCTTTTACCGACTTCGCCACCTTCCTGGCCGAGCGTCCCGACATCCCCGTCGTCTCGCTCTGCATGCCCCCCGTCCCGCGCTACGCCTATGCCGAAGCGGCGCTCGCAGCCGGCCGACACGTCATGCTGGAAAAACCCCCGGGCGCCACCCTCGCCGAAGTCCACGCCCTCGAAGCGATGGCCATATCCAAAGGTCTCACTCTCTACGCCACCTGGCACAGCCGCATGGCCCACGCCGTCGCCCCCGCGAAAGCCTGGCTTGCCGACAAGACCATCCGACAAGCCCACATTACCTGGCGCGAGGACGTCCGCAAATGGCACCCTGGCCAGGACTGGGTCTTCCAGCCCGGCGGCATGGGCGTCTTCGACCCCGGCATCAACGCCCTCTCGATCCTGACCGAGATCCTCCCGCGCCCCGTCCACCTGACCCGCGCCACGCTCGAATTCCCGTCGAACCGCCAGACCCCCATCGCCGCCCAGCTCACCTTCTCTGGCAACGTCACCGCCGATTTCGACTGGCGCCAGGAAGGCCCCCAGACCTGGGACATCGACATCCAGACCGACCGGGGCCACCTCGCCCTCCGCATGGGCGGCAATGTGCTGGAGATCGACGGCAAACCCTCCGCTGGCGAAAACACCATCATGGGCGAATACCCCGCCCTCTACGCCCGGATGGCCGACCTCGTCCGCACCGGCACCTCGGACGTCGACCTCTCCCCGATGGTCCACGTCGCCGACGCCCTGACCCTTGGCGAACGGCTCACCACCGACGCCTTCGACTTCTAAAGGAGACCACCATGCTGACCGGAAAACACCTGATCGCGGGCAACTGGGTCGGGAACGACCAGACCTTCGCCTCCTCCCCCGCCCACGGCCCCTCGCACGACTTCTCCGTCGGCACCCCGGCCCACGTGACCGCCGCCTGTGACGCCGCCGAGGCCGCCTTCCCTGCCTATTCCGCAAAGACCCGCGCCGATCGCGCCGCCTTCCTGAATCGCATCGCTGACGAGATCGAAGCGCGCGGGGCCGAGATCACCGAAATCGGCACCCAGGAAACCGGCCTCCCCACGGCGCGCCTCGAAGGCGAACGCGGCCGCACGACCATGCAGCTGCGCCTCTTCGCGACCCATATCCTCAAGGACGACTGGCTCGACCGCCGCCACGACGCCGCGCTGCCCGACCGCCAACCCGCCCCTCGCCCGGACATCAAACTTCTGCAGCGCCCCATCGGCCCCGTCGCCGTCTTCGGAGCATCCAACTTCCCGCTCGCCTTCTCCACCGCCGGGGGTGACACCGCCTCGGCCCTCGCCGCCGGCTGCCCCGTGGTGGTCAAAGGCCACTCCGCCCACCCCGGCACCGGAGAAATCGTCGCCCAGGCAATCGATGCGGCGATAAAGGCCTGCGACATGCCACCCGGCACCTTCTCCCTGGTCCAGGGCGGCAAGCGCGACGTCGGCGAGGCGCTCGTCCAGCACCCCTGCATCAAGGCCGTCGGCTTCACCGGATCGCTGGCGGGGGGCCGCGCCCTCTTCAACCTCTGCGCCGCCCGCCCCGAACCGATCCCCTTCTTCGGCGAACTGGGCAGCGTGAACCCCATGTTCCTCCTTCCCGCCGCCCTTGCTGCACGGGGCGAGGCCATCGCCAAAGGCTGGGCCGGGTCGCTGACGATGGGCGCAGGCCAGTTCTGCACCAACCCCGGCATTGCCGTCCTGATCGACGGACCCGAAGCGGACGCCTTTGTTGAAACCTCAAAGACCGCCGTCAGCGCCATCGGCCCGCAAACCATGCTGACCGACGGCATCGCTGACGCCTACCGCCAGGGCCGCGACCGCGTGGCCGCAGGCAACGGGGTCCGCTCTGTCCTGACCACCACTTGCGATCTGCGCAATGCCACCCCCTACCTCTTCGAGGTCTCAGGGCAAGACTGGCTCGCAAACCACGCCCTCGCCGAAGAGGTCTTCGGCCCCCTCGGCCTGATCGTCCGGGTCCGCCACGCATCGGAAATGCAGGACATCGCCCGCAGCCTGCAAGGCCAGCTCACCTGCACACTGCACCTCGACGACGCCGACACCGACCTTGGCCGCGCCCTGATGCCGATCCTCGAACGCAAAGCCGGCCGCCTCCTTGCCAACGGCTTCCCCACGGGGGTGGAAGTCGTCGACTCCCAGGTTCACGGCGGCCCGTACCCGGCCTCGACCAACTTCGGCGCGACCTCCGTGGGCACCATGTCGATCCGCCGCTGGCTGCGCCCGGTGGCTTACCAGAACATGCCCGACGCCCTTCTTCCGCTAGACTGGGCCAAGTGAGATGACTGCCCCCACCGCCATCGGCCAGATCGAAGGCCGCGAGGTCCACGCGGTCACCCTGAAAAGCGACGGCCTCAGCCTGAAGCTCCTGACCTGGGGTGCCCGCCTGGCCGAGCTTTGGGTTCCCGACCGCCAGGGGACCCTGGCCGACATCGTCCTCGGTCAGGACAGCATGGAGAACTGGCAGACCCACGGCACCTATATCGGCGCCACCTGCGGTCGCTACGGCAACCGCATCGCCGGGGGCCGCTTCACCCTTGACGGGCGCGTGGTGCAGCTGGACCAGAACGAATCCGCCCAGCACCTGCACGGCGGCTCAAAGGGCCTCGACCTGAAGGTCTGGGACATCGAAAGCCAGTCCGACCGCCACGTCACCTTCACCACCACCTCCCCGGATGGCGACATGGGCTATCCCGGCACCTTGACCGCCCGGACGACCTACCGGATCGACCAGGGACTACAGATCGAGATGGAGGCGACCACTGACGCCCCCACCATCGTCAACCTGGTGAACCACGCCTACTTCAACCTTGCGGGCCACGGCTCGGGCGACATCCTTGGGCAGCAGCTACAGGTCGAGGCCGGGTTCTATCTGCCCGTCGACGACCGCCTTATCCCGACGGGTGAGGTTCTGACCGTCACCGGAACGCCCTTCGACTTCCGTGCGACAAGGCCCATCGGGCAGGACCTGCCGGGGCAGGGGGGCTTCGATCACAATCTTTGCCTCTCTGGCCCCTTGGGCACCAACGGCCTCCGCCGTTGCCTGCAAGCTTACGATCCCGCCTCGGGTCGACGGATGCGGCTCTCCACCACGGAACCCGGCCTGCAGTTCTACACAGGCGCGCATTTCGACCAGACGCCGGGCAAGGGCGGCGCGCGCTACCCCCGCTTCGCAGGCTTTGCGGCCGAAACCCAACGCTTCCCTGATTCGCCGAATCGCCCGCAGTTTCCCTCCGCGCGGCTTGATCCGGGCTACCGCTACCGTCACGTGATGCACTTCGATTTCAGTCCGGCTTGACCATTGGGCTTTGCTGCCGCAGCGCAGCAGGTCCGAACCTGCCAGAACACCTTGAGAAGGAACAGTTTCGACCGCCCACCCGCGCACGCGCAGCATGCCCACACGCCTCCGTGAACGGACTTCTTGCATATAGTAATACTTTTGCTAACGTCTGCTCAGCCACCCGAGGAGAGTGGCCAAAGTTTCCACTGGGAGGAAATCATGAACGTTATCAAGACTCTCGCGCTTGGCGCGGGACTGGCCAGCTTGTTGCTTTCGGCTGCCTATGCCGAGGGCCTGCAAGGCAAAGTCATCGGCTTCTCGCAGATCGGCTCTGAATCCGGCTGGCGCGCCGCCGAGACTTCGGTGACCAAGGCCGAAGCCGAGGCTCGTGGCATCGACCTGAAATTTGCCGACGCGCAGCAGAAGCAGGAAAACCAGATCAAGGCGATCCGTGGCTTCATCGCCCAGGGCGTCGACGCGATCCTGGTGGCCCCGGTGGTCGCGACGGGTTGGGAAGAGGTCCTGACCGAAGCCAAGGAAGCGGGCATCCCCGTCGTGCTTCTGGACCGTGGCATCGAGGCGCCGGAAGATCTGTATCTGACTTCGGTCGCATCGGACCAGGTCAAGGAGGGTCGCGTTGCTGGTGAATGGCTGGTCGCCAACGTCGGTGACAAGCAGTGCAACGTGGTCGAGCTGCAAGGGACTGTCGGCTCCTCGCCCGCGATCAACCGCAAGCAGGGCTTCGAAGAGGCACTGGCGGGCAAGGCGAACCTCACCCTCACCCGCAGCCAGACCGGCGACTTCACCCGCTCCAAGGGCAAGGAAGTCATGGAAGGCTTCATCAAGGCCGAAGACGGCGGCAAGAACATCTGCGCGGTCTATGCCCACAACGACGACATGGCCGTGGGCGCGATCCAGGCGATCAAGGACGCAGGCCTGAAGCCGGGCAGCGACATCCTGGTCGTGTCGATCGACGCCGTGCCCGACATCTTCGCCGCAATGGTCGCCGGTGAGGCGAACGCCACGGTCGAACTGACCCCCAACATGGCCGGCCCCGCCTTCGATGCGCTGCAAGCCTATTGGGACGCAGGCACCGAGCCGCAGAAGTTCATCATCACCGAGTCGAAGCTTTATACCCCCGCGGATGATCCGCAGGGCGAATACGACCGCCGCAAAGGCCTTGGCTACTAGGTTTCCTCGCCAAGGCGCCGCCGGGCGAAGCTGAGGGGCTTCGCCCGGCGGAATTGCTTTATCCGCCGGTTCGGCGGACAGTTGCGGGGCAGGGGGGAAGACGCGATGACAGCACAGCAGCCAGTCCTGGAGGCGCGGGGGATCGACAAGGTCTTCGGGCAGCATCGTGCCCTGGACACGGTGGATTTCGCCGCCCACGCGGGCGAGGTCCATGCACTCCTGGGCGAAAACGGCGCGGGCAAATCCACCCTGATCAAGATCCTGACCGGAGCATACCAGCCCGATGGCGGGGAACTCCTGCTGGAAGGCCAACCCATCCACCTTCGCGACCCGCTGCATGGCCAGACTTACGGCATCGGCACCGTCTACCAGGAGGTCAACCTGCTCCCCAACCGCTCCGTGTCCGAGAACCTGTTCCTCGGCCGCCAGCCCACCCGCTTCGGCATGGTCGACCGCAAGCGCATCGACGCTGCCGCCAAGGACCTGCTCTCCCGCTACGGCCTGAACATCGACGTCCGCGCCGAGCTGTCCGAATACTCCGTCGCCGTCCAGCAGATCGTCGCCATCGCCCGTGCAGTCGAGCTCTCCGGCAAGGTCCTGGTCCTGGACGAACCCACTGCCAGCCTCGACCGCAACGAGGTCCAGCGCCTGTTCGACGTCGTGCGCGGCCTGAAAGCCAAGGGCCTCGCCATCATCTTCATCACCCACTTTCTCGACCAGGTCTTCGACCTCGCCGACCGCGTGACCATCCTGCGCAACGGCAGGAAGGTCGCCACCCAGGCCCTCAACACCCTGAACACCACCGACGTTGTCCGCATGATGCTGGGCAAGGATGTCGCCTTCGACCACCATCCCACCGCCCTGACCGGCGGTCCCAAGGGCGCCGTCCGCGTGCAGTTCCAGGGCCTCAGCCGCAAGGGCCTCTCTCCCTTCGACCTCTCCGTCCATGAAGGCGAGGTCGTCGGCGTCGCCGGCCTCCTCGGCTCCGGCCGCACCGAGGTCGCCCGCCTGATGTTCGGCGTTGACACCAGCGACGGCGGCCAGATCACCGTTGATGGCCACCCGGTCACCATCCGCAACCCCGCCCAGGCCGTTGCCGCTGGTTTCGGCTTCTGCCCCGAGGACCGCAAGCTTGACGGCATCTTCGGCGACCTTTCCGTCCGCGAAAACATCATCATCGCCCTGCAAGCCAAGCTTGGCTGGTTCAAGGCCCTGAACCGCGACGATCAGGTCGAACTCGCCGGCCGCTACGCCGAGGCCCTGGACATCCGCGCCGCCAACCATGATATGCCCGTCAAACTCCTGTCCGGTGGCAACCAGCAGAAGGTGATCCTCGCCCGCTGGCTGGCCATCGACCCGACCTTCCTCATCCTGGACGAGCCCACCCGCGGCATCGACGTCGGCGCCCACGCCGAGATCGTCCGCACCATCAACCGCCTGCGCGAGGAAGGTCTGGCCCTTTTCGTCATTTCCTCGGAACTGGACGAGGTCGTCGCCTACTCCAACCGGATCGTCGTCATGCGCGACCGCGAGATGGTGGCCGAACTCGACGGCGACTCCATAGCCCCCGATGCCATCGTGCAAGCCATCGCCGGAACGCCGCCGCATGAGACTCGGGAGGCCCGCCCGTGACCCGCCCGACCGTCGACCTCCGCCCGACCCAGCCGCCCCTTCCGCGCCCCAGACCGCTGGCTCACTTCTTCACCCGACCCCAGGTCATCGCGCTTGCCGCCGTGCTTCTGGTCAACTGGCTCCTTTTCCCCGGCTTCTTCACCGTCACCTGGCAGGATGGCCGCTTCTTCGGCAGCCTGATCGACGTCCTCAACCGTGGCGCGCCCGTCGCGATCCTGGCCATCGGCATGACGATGGTCATCGCCACCAAGGGCGTGGACCTCTCGGTCGGCGCGGTCATGGCGATCTCTGGGGCCACCGCCGCCACCCTCGTCACCAACGGCATCCCCGCGCCGGTGGCCGTCCTCGCCGCCTTGGGCACCGGCCTGCTCTGCGGATTCTGGAACGGCATCCTTGTCACCGTCCTCGAAATCCAGCCCATCATCGCCACCTTGGTCCTGATGGTCGCCGGTCGCGGCCTCGCCCAGCTGATCACCGAGGGCTACATCGTCACCTTCTCAGACCCGCTCCTGATCTTCATCGGCACCGGATCGTTCCTCGGCCTGCCGATGCCCGTGATCATCGCCGCCGTGCTGATGATCCTCGCCACCCTGATCGTCCGCCGCACCGCGCTTGGCCTCCTGATCGAGGCGGTGGGCGTGAACCGCTCCGCCGCCCGTTTCGCAGGGCTTTCCGCGAACGCACTTCTCCTGATCGTCTACACCTTCGCCGGCTTCTGCGCCGCCATCTCGGGCCTGATCGTCGCTGGGGACATCCGCGGTGCCGACGCCAACAACGCCGGCCTCTGGCTTGAACTCGACGCCATCCTCGCCGTCGTCATCGGCGGCACCTCGCTGATGGGCGGACGCTTCTCGATCCCGATGGCTGTCCTTGGCGCGATGATCATCCAGGCGATGAACACCGGCATCCTGATCTCGGGCTTCTCTCCCGAATTCAACCTCGTGGTCAAATCCGCCGTCATCATCGTGATCCTCGTGCTGCAATCCCCCCTCTCGTCCCGCCTCTTCCGCCGCCTTCCCGGAGCGCAAAAATGAACCGCAGCCTCCGACCGCTTCTGGCGACGACCCTGATCTTCCTCTTTGCCTACATGCTGGCCGTGTCTCAGCAGCCCGCCATGCTTTCGACCAGGGTGCTCGGCAACTTCCTGACCGACAACGCCTTCCTTGGAATAGCGGCGGTGGGCATGACTTTCGTCATCCTGTCGGGCGGCATCGACCTTTCCGTCGGAGCGGTGATCGGCTTCACCACGGTCCTTGTCGCCGTCCTGATCATGTGGCTGCAACTGCACCCGCTGGTGGCCTTCGCCATCGCCCTGATCGTCGCCACCGCCTTTGGGGCCGTCATGGGGGCCGCGATCCACTACCTGAAGGTGCCAAGCTTCATCGTCACCCTTGCGGGGATGTTCCTTGCCCGTGGCGGGGCCTCCGTCCTCTCCCCCGACTCCATTGGCATCAACCACCCGTTCTTCAGCGCGGTCCAGAAAAGTTACATCCTTCTCCCGGGGGGCGGCCGCCTGACGGTCGTGGGCATGATCATGCTGGCCGTCTTCGCCGTCGCGATCCTCCTCGCCCACCGCACCCGCTTCGGCTCGAACGTCTATGCGCTGGGCGGGTCCGAGACCTCTGCCGCCCTCATGGGCGTCCCGGTCGCCCGCACCACGATCTCGATCTACGCGCTTTCCAGCTTCCTCGCGGGCCTCGCCGGGGTCGTCTTCTCGCTTTATACCTCTGCCGGATACAGCCTGAATGCGCTGGGCGTCGAACTTGACGCCATCGCCGCCGTCGTCATCGGCGGTACCCTCCTGACTGGCGGTTATGGCTTCGTTGCGGGCACCTTCATCGGCGTCATGCTGCAAGGATTGGTGCAAACCTACATCGTCTTTGACGGAACGCTCTCAAGCTGGTGGACCAAGATTGTCGTCGGCGTGCTTTTGTTTATGTTCATCCTGCTGCAACGGCTGGTCTTCAGGGCCGCGCCACGCCGAACCTAAGGAACCTGGACCAGTATCATGAGCGAACCGGGGAGCCTGATCCGAACGCTCTCCGGGCGGCCAGCAGCGCGGAACTATCACTCCTATGTCATCAACGAGGTGGGTCGCGCCATCGTCTCCGGTGCGATGCCGGTGGGGTCAGGCCTGCCCGGTGACGCCGAGATGATGGATCGTTTCGGCGTTTCCCGCACCGTGCTGCGTGAGGCGCTGAAGACGCTGGAAGCCAAGGGGTTGGTGGAAGCCCGTGCCAAGGTCGGAACCCGCGTCCTGCCGCAGTCGCGCTGGAACCTCTTTGACCGCCAGATTCTCGCCTGGAAGCTGGAAAGCGGCCCCTCGCCCGCCTTCCTCGCCTCGTTCCAGACCATCCGCGAAAGCCTGGAGGTTCAGGCCGCAAAGCTTGCCGCCCAGCACCGCGAGGCCGAACACGTGCGCCTTCTCAACTACTGGCTCAACCAGCGCGCCGCGATGTCCCACCAGCCCGAACCCTTCGCGATGGCCGAATTCGAGATTCACCGCGTTGTGGCCGAGGCCTCGGGCAACCCCTTCCTCCGCGCCGCCTCGGCCATCATGGAATTCGGTGTGGCTGTCTCTGTCATGGCGCAACTTGGTGACGGTCTCTCCGCCCCGCCCCGCGGCCTCGCCGAAGCGCATGCGGCAGGTTACGAGGCCCTTGTCCGCGCCATCGAACGCGGCGACGGCGACACGGCGGCGGCACAAATGGCCGTCCTTACCCGCTGATTCTCAAACCTTTCGAAATCCTTAACGCCCACGAGCAAGTCTCTGGACGCAAAAGGAAAACAGCCAACTGTCCACCGTGGACACTTTACCCGCCCCAAGTATCGGAAAGCCGGAATCCTGACGGAAACGGATCGCTCGGGTCCAGTCCGATCTGGCTGATCCCATAGATCCACCCCCGCCCCGAAACCCGGTTCATGGTGGCCCTGTAAGGCCCCACCCTGGTTTCCTCGACGAACTCCGTCACGAACTCCCCGCCGATGGTCGACCGCGAGACGACCCGGTCCCCCGGCCTGACCAACCCCCTCGAGTGCAGCACTGCCATGTTCGAATTCGACCCCGTCCCGCACGGCGACCGATCCACCCGCCCCGGCCGCAGCGTCGTGCAGGTCCGCACCGCCCCATCCGCCTCGTCCGACCGGAACATCACATAGGAAAGCCCGTTCAACGCAGGCTCCACCGGATGCACAGCCGGTTCCACCTCGGCAATCCGCCGCCGCAGCTCCACCCCCGTCACCGCCAGCTCCCGCGCCTTCTCCGGCACGATGGTCAGCCCCACCTGATCCACGTCGATCAAGGCATAGAAGACCCCACCAAAGCAGAGGTCATACGCCACCGCCCCCCACTCCGCCGTCTCGATCACCCCGTGCTTGGCCAGGAACGACGGTGGCATGTCCAGCGTGACCCGCACCACCTTGCCGCCCTCACACTCCGCCGTCGCCACCACCAGCCCCGCCGCCGTATCCAGCGTCACCACACTGACCGGCTCCACCATCGGCACCATCCCGGTCTCCAGAAGCGCCGTCGTCGCGCAGATCGCGTTCGACCCCGACATCGCGTGTGCCTGATCGGGTTGCAGGACGATGAACCCCACATCCGCCCGCGGATCGCAGGCCGGGGTCAGCAGACAGAACGACCCCGCCGGACCCGACCGGGGCTCGGAACACAGCCACCGCCGCAATCCGTCATCGACGCTGTTCAGGTGGCGCAGCTTCTCGGCTATCGTGGCACCCGGGATGTTCAACACCCCCCCGGTGATCACCCGCCCGATCTCGCCCTCGCAGTGGACATCCACCGTCTGTATCGTCCGGCTGAACCGCATCGTTTTCCCCCTTAGAACCTGTTGACCCGGTAGGGACGCAGATCGACCGAGGGTGTCCCGCCGGTGATCAACTCTCCCATCAGCCGGGCCGTGGTTGCCGCATAGGTCAGCCCAAGATGCCCGTGGCCGGTCGCATAGAACAACCCCTTCGTCCGTGCGCTGGCCGACAGGATCGGCACCGTATCCGGCAGGGCAGGGCGGTGACCCATCCATTCGGTGAAGTCCTGGCACCGCAGGTTCGGCAAAGCCTCCCGCGCCCGCTTCACCGTCACTCTCGCCCGCCGATAGTCCGGCGCTGCGTCCAGCCCCGCCATCTCCACCGTGCCACCCACCCGGATGCCACCCGCCGTCGGCGTCACCATGAACGCCTTGGCGGGCCAGATGATGGAATGTCTCATCGAAATGCCCGGAGCCATGATCTGCGTGTGATATCCCCGCTCTGTCTCCAGCGGGATCGGCTCGCCCAGACCCTTCGCCAGCTTGGCCGAAAAGGCCCCCGCGCAGATCACCACCTCATCGGCGGGCAGCTTCCGGCCATCCTTCAGCACGACCTCGCGGATGCGCGCCGATCGCACAAAGCCCACGACTTCGCCGCTTTCGATCCGGCCACCCAGAGCCATAAACCGCTCGGCCAAAGCCAGCACCAGCTTGTAGGGGTCCTTCATCGATCGGTTCTGCGGGAACAGCACCGCCATCCCGATCCGGTCCGACAACTCGGGCTCCAACGCCTTGATCGCCTGCCGCCCGATCACCTCATGCGGGAAGCCGAAGCGCTCCAGGATTTCGATATGTTCGTGGTCCGCCTTGAACTCTGCCTCGTCGGCGTACAGCGACAGGCAGCCTTCTTGACTGATCTGGTCCGAAAGCCCCATCTCGCGCAGCAGGTCCAGCGTGTCCCCCAGCGCCCGCGAACACAGCGCCGCTCCCTGAGCCTCCAGCTCCCGCAGCTTGGACGGTCGGCTGGCTGCAATGAAACGCAGGAACCACGGAACCAGCTTTGGCATGTAACCGGGCCGCACCCGCACTGGGCCTTCCGGGTCCAGCATCCAACCCGGGATCTGCTTCCAGACCGACGGGCGCGACGCCGGCATGAACTCGGTCACGGCGATAGAGGCCATGTTGCCGAAGGAAGCGCCCTTTCCGGGCGCCTCCCGGTCGATCAGCAGCACCTGACGGCCGCGCTTCTGCAGATCATGGGCGATGGCCGTGCCGATGATCCCGGCACCCACGACAACAGTGGCCACGGCTTACTTCCAGTTCAGGATCGGCTGCATCGCCGCTGCAAACTCGGCCTTCTCGGCTTCGGTCAGCGGGCCGAACGGCATCCGGCACTCGCCCACCGGACTCCCTTGCAACTCGCAGCCGTACTTCAGCTTCTGCACGAACTTGCCTGATTCCAGCACGTTCATCGCGGGCCAGACCGCCTGCATGATCTCTTTCGCACGTGCATGGTCGCCCGCCCGGAAGGCCGCGTCCATCTCGCACACCGGCTTGGCCATGCAGTTCGCCGGACCGCAGATCCAGGACTCCGCCCCCCAGTGCATGAAGTCCCAGGCGATATCGTCGGAACCCGACACCAGCTGAATCCGCCCCGTATAGCGCATGGAAATCCCGATGGCGCGCTGCAGGACGCCCGAGCTTTCCTTGATCCCGATGATCCGCGGATTGTCCGCCAAGGCATCCAGAGCCTCATACTCGATTTCGACCCCGTCCTTGCCTGGGTAGGAGTAGAGCACGATGCTCATGTCCGTCGCATCGATCACCGCGTTGAAATGACGGATGATTTCGGCCTGCGTCGGCTTGGTGTAGAACGGCACCGCCAGCAGGACGGCATGGTAGCCCAAGTCCTTGGCGCGCTGCGTGTTGGCGATCACCCCGGCGGTGGACGGCGCATTGGTCCCGGCAATCAGCGTCTCGCCCGGCTTGGCGAAGTCCTTCACGAACCGCAGCACCTGGTCGCGTTCATCGTCGCTCATCAGATTGTATTCGCCAGAAGACCCGCAGGGCACCCAGCCCGAAACCCCCGCTGCGCGCAGCATGGTCAGGTGCGCTTCGAAGGCCTTGAAGTCAATCTGCCCCTTGGTATCGAACGGCGTGACAAGCGCAGGCATGACGCCGGACAGCTTCAGCATTTGGGATTCCTCCTGGTGCGGCGTTTCCCGCGCAACATGGCGACAGTGTGACGACATGTCAAATCCAGAATGTACCGTGTCGACTTGATGCACCCCATCGGATATGCTTCCGCAACATCTGCCAGGGGGCCCGCCATGCGCGACGAGACGGAACCGAAACGGCTCAAAGGCACCGGCGTAAAGTTCGCCTACGAGACCCTGCGGGATGAGATCCTGGCCTTGGACCTGGAACCCGGCGCGGTGCTGGACGAAACTTCGCTGGCGGAACGTTTCGGCATGTCCCGCTCCCCCGTGCGCGAGGCGCTGATCCGGCTGGCGGGCGATGATCTGGTGGTGACGCTGTCGAACCGATCTACCGTGGTGGCACCCATCGACCTGCAAAGCTTCCCGAAATATGTCGAGGCGCTGGATGTCGCGCAAAGGATGAACACCCGACTTGCGGCCGAGTTGCGGACTGAGATTGATCTCAAGGCCATTGCCCGCCGCCAGAAGGAATTCGTGGCGTCCGTCCACAAGGGCGAACACCTGGCGATGTCCGAGGCCAACAAGAACTTCCACATGGCCATCGCCCATGCGGGCCGGAATCCCTACCTGGCGGCCTTTTACGAACGCCTGCTGAACCAGGGCCGCCGGATGCTTCACCTGCACTTCGCCTATCTGGAACAGGGCGACGGCGAGGTCCTTCTGACCGATGAGCATGACGAGATGCTTGCGGCAATCCGTGACCGCGACGTGGTGCGGGCCGATGCGCTTGCCCATGCCCATACCCGGCAGTTCCGCGACAACTTCATCAGCTACATGACGCAGAACTATCTGAAAGACGCGCCCTTCGTCTCGTTGGGTCCGGCAGCGTAAGGTGAGCCGGCCCCGGCCTGATCCGGGGCGGGGTCGCTAACCCCCCTTCAACCGCTGCAACAGAAAGACCTCACTCTGCGGCCCGACCGGAGCGGCGCGGTTGTTGGCGATCACCTCGCCATCGACCGCCACGGAAAGCCCCGCCTTGATAGCCGGTCCCAGACTCGGATGCGCCTTTTCCAGCGCATCCAGCATCTGCCCTACGGTCGTGGCGTCGACCTCCACCACCTCCTGGCCCTCGGCGAACCGCCGCAAGCTGGCCCATAGATGGACCCTCGCCATGAGTTAGCCCTTCGCCGCCTTGATCGCCGCCAGCACCTTCGGCGGAGAGCAGGGCAGGCTGCGGATGCGCGCACCCGTGGCCCCCGCGATGGCCGAAGCGACGGCGGGCAGGGGCGGGGTGATCCCCGTCTCACCCACGCCGCGGACGCCGTAGGGGTGGCCGGGGTTCGGGACCTCGATGATCACCGTGTCGATCATCGGCAGGTCGCTGGCGACCGGGATGCGGTAGTCCAGGAACACCGGGTTCTGCAGCCGCCCATCGGCGCCGTAGACATATTCCTCGTTCAGTGCCCAGCCGATGCCCTGCGCGGCCCCGCCCTGATACTGGCCTTCGACATAGGCCGGATGGATTGCCGTGCCTGCGTCCTGCACCACCAGATAGCGCAGCACCGTGGTTCTGCCGGTTTCAGGATCAACCTCGACGTCGACGACATGGGTGCCAAAGCTTGCGCCCACACCTTCCGCCGTCACCTCGTGGTGGCCTGAAATCGGCCCGCCGGTCGAGCCCATCTTCGATCCGATCTCGCCAATGGTCATCGGCGGGTGCTTGCCCGCGTTCGGCCCGGCCGGGTGTGCTGCCCCGTCCTTCCATTCCACCGCTTCGGCGTCGATGCCCCAGTCCGCCGCAGCCCGGCGGCACATCTCGGCAATCGCCTGCCGCGCGGCCTCGACCGCCGCCTTGCCGCTGGCAAAGGTTGCGCGGCTGCCGTGGGTCGGTTCGTTCACCCCAAGCGCGCCGGTTTCCACCACGTTGACCCGGACGTCTTCATAGGGAATCCCCAGCGTCTCTGCGACCATCAACCCGATGGAGGCGCGGCTGCCGCCGATGTCCGGCGTGCCGATCATCACCGTGGCCGTCCCGTCCTCACCCACCGCCAGCGAAACCGAGGTCTCGCCGCCGTGGTTGAACCAGAAGCCCGAGGCGACGCCCCGGCCCTGATTGGGGCCAAGCGGGATGGCGTAGTTGGGGTGGTCCTTTGCTGCCTCAAGCGTCTCTTTCAGGCCGATCACGTTGTAGACCGGGCCGTATGACGACTTCGACCCGTTGGTCGCACCGTTCTTCAGCCGCACCTCGATCGGGTCCAGCTTCAACTCGCGGCACATCTCGTCGACCAGGCTTTCCACCGCGAAAGCCGCCATCGGCGACCCCGGCGCGCGATAGGCGGCAGCCTTCGGGCGGTTGGCGATAACCTCCACCGCCTCATGCTTCAGCGCGGCAATGTCGTAGCAGGCGAACGCGCAAGGCAGCGCCTCACCGATGGGCGACATCCCCGGGAACGCCCCGCCCTGCATGCGGAAGTAGACCTGACCAGCGGTGATCGTGCCGTCCTTCTTCATGCCCAGCTTGACGTCCATCGAGGCACTGGCTGTCGGTCCCGTCGCTCGCAGCACTTCGGACCGGCTCATCACCAGCTTGACCGGACGCCCGCCCGCCTTCCTGGAAAGAGCCAGCGACAAGGGTTCCATGAAGATCGTGGTCTTGCCGCCGAAACCGCCACCAATCTCGGACGGGGTGACGCGCAGGTTCGCCGCGTCGATCCCGAGGACAGCCGCGCTCATCCGGCGGATGTACCAGTGCCCTTGCGTGCAGACCCACATCTCGCCGCGCCCGTCCTCGCCCATCTGGCCGACGCAGGCGTGCGGTTCGATATAGCCCTGATGGGTCGCCTCGGTCTTGTACGTATGCTCGCGCACGATGTCGGCAGCGGCAAAGCCCGCCTCGACGTCACCATGCCCGAATTCCATATAGCGGGCGACGTTGCCGTGCATGCCTTCCGGCACGGAATAGTCCGCCACGCCTTCGCGGATCACCGGAGCGCCCGGAGCCATCGCCGCATCGACGTCGGTCACATGCGGCAGGACCTCGTAGGTCACTTCAATCAGCCGCGCCGCGTCCTGCGCCAGAAGGGCCGAGGTCGCTGCGACCGCCGCCACCGCATGCCCGTCATAGAGAGCCCTGTCTCCTGCCAGAGTGTTGTCTTGCAGGTTCAAGTCTTCGCCCGTCAGTCCGGTCGGCAGGTCCGCCCGAGTCACCACGGCCTTCACGCCATCCAGCGCCAAGGCTTTCGAGGCGTCGATCTTCACGATCCGCGCATGGGCGTGGGGCGACCGCACCACGGCGGCATGCAGCATCCCCGGCAACGAGAAATCCGCGCCATACCGCGCGCGGCCCGTCACCTTGTCCAGCCCGTCCGGGCGGTTGGGGCGGGTGCCGATCAGCTTGTATCCGGTCTTCACATCATCCCGTGCCATCACGCAGCCCCCCGATGGTCCTGACGCATTTCCGCAGCCGCGTCCTGTACGGCTCGGATGATCTTGTCGTACCCCGTGCAGCGGCACAGGTTGCCCGCCAGCCAGTAGCGCACCTCGGTATCCGTCGGGTCCGGGTTCCGCTCCAGCAAAGCCTTCGCGGCCACAAGGATACCGGGGGTGCAATAGCCGCACTGAAGCGCCGCATGTTCGATGAACTTGCGCTGCAAGGGGTGCAGCTCTTCCTTCGCCATGCCCTCGATGGTTTCCACCCGCTTGCCGTTGGCCTCCGCCGCCAGCATCAGGCAGGAACAGACCAAGGTCCCGTCCACCGTGACCGAACAGGCCCCGCAGTCGCCAGTGCCGCAGCCTTCCTTGGTGCCGGTCAGGTCCAGCTGGTTTCGCAGCGCATCCAGCAGCGTCTCACGCGGGTCGGCCAGAAACTCGACCGGGTCGCCGTTGACGGTGGTGGTGACGTGAATCTTGCTCATGCTTGGGACCCTTTCGATGGGCCTTTCGCCCGGTCATAGGCGATCTGTGCCGCCCGGCGGGCCAACACGCCTGCCACGTCGATGCGGAACTCCTTGGTCCCGCGCTTGTCCGAGATCGGTTTCGCCGCGCCCTCCGCCGCCTTGGCCAGCGCAGCCGTCGCCGCGTCGTCCAGGGTCGTGCCGATGATCGCCTGCGCTGCCGCTTCCGATAGGATCACTGTCGGCGCCACCGCGCCCAGTGCCACCCGCGCCTCGACGATCTTGTCGCCATCCAGACGCAGGCTCACGGCGCAGCCGACCACGGCGATATCCATCTCGGTCCGTGGAATGAAGCGCAGGTAGCAGTCGCCGCCGTTCTTGCCCCGTGGCGGCAGCGTGATCGACGACACCACCTCGCCCTTCGCCAGCGTCGTCTTCCCCGGCCCCGCCGGAACCGCCTCAACCGGAATGTCGCGCGACCCCTTCGGCCCCGTCACCGTGACCATCGCACCAGCGGCAATCAGCCCAGGCACCGAATCGGCGGCGGGAGAGCCATTGCACAGGTTGCCGGCCAAAGTCGCCCGGCCCTGCACCTGGGTCGAGCCGACAAGGCTCATCCCCTCGACCACACCGGGCCAGTCGCGTACCAGACCTTCATGACCGCCCAGCACGATCCCCGGCACCGCGATCCCGATCTTCCAGCCACCGTCGGGCGTCTGCACAACCTGGTCGACGCCCGGAATGTGCTTGAGATCAATCAGATCATCCGGCTGCACCATCCCGGCGCGCATCTGCACCAGGACATCAGTCCCCCCGGCCAGAAAGCGCAGGGTCCCGGTCGCCCCGGCCGCAATGGCCGCCGCATCCGCAAAGCTGGTAGGTGTATGGTATCGCATGTCGTCTCCCTGACCTTCTGGCAGGCGTTCCGTCGTCGCCGATTGAACCCGACTTTGCTGCACCAAGAGGCACACCGCAATGCCCCTCTGCGACGCCTTCAGTCCGTGGCCGACCTCACGCCCATCACAAGCGACATCTCCCGGCCCTAGCCCTGGCTGTCGCCGAGCAACTGCCGCAGCAGATCGGCCACGGTATTTTCGTTGAAGGGCGAGGCAAGGACATGTGCGCCTTCGGCCTCGGCCTCGCTGACCATGCCGCGGAAGGCATAAGGCACCTCCAGGCTTTGCAGCGCCCTGCCAGCCGGAGTCCGCTGGAACCCCTTCGGTTCATGGTGGATCAGCACGGCTCGCGGGGGCCTGATGGCCAGCTCGCCCAAAGCCGCCTCGGGAGTGGGGAACACAATGACCTCTGCAGCAGGGTCATTCACCCGGATCGCATGGGCAAGATCGTCCGCGACGATCTGGTCGGGGTCGATGACGAAGTACCGATTTTTCACTGATTTGCCCTTGGATCATTGACGTTCCGCCGCCTCACCTTGAAGGTATATCCCAGCAGCCGCATTAACCTGTGATGAACCAAGGGTTGAAACCGATGACCAAAGTCACGGATTGCCTGGACTGCCCGCTGCGAAGCCGACCGCTGTTCGTCCCGATGACCGAAAGCGAACTTGCCTTCCAGCGCCGCTTCAAGGCCGGAGAGCGGTTCATTCCAGCCGGAGGCGACATCATCTTGCAGGGCCAGAAGTCCTCGTCGCTGTACACCGTGCTGTCTGGCATGGCCGTCCGGTCGGTCATGCTGGAAAGCGGGCAGCGCCAGGTCATCAGCTTTGTCTTCCCCGGTGACCTGATCGGATTGCAGTCGGGGATCATGGGCGAAGCGCAGCACAGTGTCACCGCCGTGACGGACACCCTGCTTTGCACCTTCCCCCGCGAAAGGGTCTGGAAGCTGTTCCGCAACCAGCCTGCGCGCGCCTATGACCTGACCTGGATCGCCGCAATGGAAGAGCATTTCCTGGGCGAGACGGTGGCCACCCTGGGCCAGCGTGACGCAACGCAACGTATCGCCTGGGCGCTGGTCCGCATCTGGCGTCGACTTGTCGCAATCGGTATGAACGATGGCGGCTCGGTGCCGTTTCCCTTCCGGCAGCAGGACCTGTCTGACGCGCTGGGCCTGTCGGTCGTTCATACCAACCGGGTGATCGTCGCGCTGCGTAACGACGGGCTGGCGCGCATTGCGGGCCGACGCCTGGAAATGCTGGATCATCCCCGCCTTTCCAGGCTGGCACTCATGGACATGGAGAAGGAAGATGTGCGGCCGATCCTTTGACGGAAACACCCTGCGGTGAGGCAGTTTCTTGCCGCACAGCTTCCGAAGCTGGTCTTCCTCCTGGCCTTCCTTCCCGGCCTGGCGGTGACCGTTGCGGTCTACACTGGCGCCGAACGCCGGATCGAGGCCGAGTTCGTGCGCGTCGCCGACCTTGCTATCGACCGGGTGGTGTCCCGGCTGCAGCAGCATGTCGTGGTCCTGCGCGCCGCCCGCGGGCTTCTGTCTGCCACCCGCGGCGGAATCGTTCGCGATGAATTCCTGCGCTTCCTCTCCTCGGTCGACATCGTGACCGAGTTGTCGGGGGTCCAGGGCATCGGCTTTGCCCGGATGATCGCCACCACCGACACTGCTCTGGCGGAAGACGAGGTTCGCACCCACTACGGTCTGGACATCGACGTCCACCCGCAGACGGACCAGTCCTGGCGCACGCCGATCGTGCTGCTGGAACCCCAGAATCCCCGCAACAGCGCCGCCCTGGGCTATGACATGTTCTCCGAGCCCGTCCGGCGACTGGCGATGAACCTGGCGATCTTGACCGGCGAGGCCCGGATGACCGCCCCGGTGCAGCTGGTGCAAGAGATCACCAGCGACAAGCAGACCGGCTTCCTTGTCTATTTGCCCTTCCAAAGCACCGCGCAGCCCGCAGGCAGCCAGTCCCGGCCGGTCGAGGGCTTCGTCTACGCTCCGTTCCGCGGTGGCGACCTGATCCGCGCGGCGCTGTCGGTGGGTGCACCGCTGCCCGTCGCTCTGCGCATTGTCGATGTCGAAGCCCCTGGCACCCCGTTGTTCGATGACAGCTCGGACGCAGCGGCCCGACCGCTCCACCACAACCGCAGTCTGGATATCCTGGGTCGGCAATGGCGCTTTGACGTCTGGTCCGACAAGGCGAACATCGGGCAGGTTCGGCACCTCAGCAGCGTTCTGCTGGGGCTGACCAGCTTCCTCTTTGCCGCCGCGGCCGCCTATGCGGTCGTCGCCCGGCAGAAAGAGGCGCTGCAAGCCCGGGCCGTCGCCGCCGCCGCCGCGCGCGAGGCCGAATACCGTGAGCTTCTGCTGCAAGAGATGAAGCATCGGATCAAGAACCACATCGCCCGCATCCAGTCGATCTCGCGGCAAAGCGCCCGGGGGGCGACGGACGTCAAGGCCTTCACCACTGCCTTCGACGCACGTCTGCAAGCGATGTCTGCGGTACAGGAGATTCTGGCGGGCAGCGCCGTGGCCCAGGCCGACGTCCGGGCCGTCCTGGTGAAGGAACTGCAGCAAAGCCTGGACGCGACCGAGGTTCAGCACCTGATCGACGGTCCCCCTGTCCGCCTGGATGAACGCCAGGCCCATGCCTTTGCCCTGGTCGTGCACGAACTGGTCACGAACGCGATGAAGTACGGCGGGCTTTCGGTGGGCGGGCAGGGGCTGGAGATCCGCTGGTCGGTCCAGACCGAAGCCGGTGGTTCGCCCCGGATCCAGCTGCACTGGACCGAACGGATCAGCGGGCTTTCAGCGCCGCCAGAGACCGGCTCCGGCTTCGGGTCCCGCCTGATCGAGGCCAGCCTGAAAGGCGAACTGCAAGGCAGCCTGACCCGCGACTACGGACCCGAAGGGCTGCAGATCCGCATTTCCTTCCCCCTGGACCCCGCGCTGAACCGAACCAGCACATAAAAAGAGGCCCGCACCCACCAGGGTGGGCACGGGCCGGGCCTTCCGCTGCGAAAGGGCTCGGTTACAGCGGTCGACCGTTGCTTACTGCACCTTGTACTCGGGCAGGGCCTCCAGCTCTTCCTTGGTCATGTTGACCCAGAGCCGGACAGCGCCACCTTCGGTCTGCGCCACGGTCAGTCGGTCCATCGGGATGGCCACCGACCGCGCACCGATGCCAAGGAACCCGCCGACATCCAGGATCACGTCGGTCACCTGGCCCTCGCCCGTCAGGACAAGGTCCGAGACTTCGGCGATCGAGGCGTCGTCCGAACCGCGGACATCGGCGCCGGTCAGAAGCTCGGCCGTCAGGGTGTCACGCTCGACTGCGGTATACCCCTCGGGCAAAGTCATCGTGCCGTCCGAAGCCACGGTCGGGGCGGTTTCGGATACAGCTTCGGTCTCGGTTCCTTCGGCCACCGCGCCATCCGCCGGCATTTCGGTGTCGGTAGCGTTCCCGACGCCCTCAGTGCCTTCGGCCGTGGTCGACTCGGCCACCGCCTCGTCGGTCGCGGTGCCCTGCTGCGTCGTGTCGGTCGCAGTTGCATCCGCATTGACGTCAGCATTGGCATCGACGTCCGTTGCCATGCCCGGGATCATGTATTCCGGCGCGCCTTCCAGCGTCGCGCGGTCGGATTGCAGCACCAGGAACCAGTCGTCGGCATCCGTCGCGTCGTCCTGCACGACCTTCAGTGCGGCCATGTCGACGGCAACCTGCCGTTCGCCCATGCCCAGGAAGCCTCCGATATCGACCAGGACGGCGTCGACGGTGCCGTCACGGCCCAGGATGATGTCGTTCACTTCGCCGATGTCTTCCCAGCCGTCCTGCACGCCCGCATAGGCGTCGGCGTCAAGGGCGCCTTCGCTGGCATAGACGCGCGCGCCGATGACTTCCGACGCGGCCAGCGACGGACCGGCAGCTTCGGTCTGGAACGGAGAGGCGGCGTCTTGGGCCATCGCAGGCAATGCGAAGCCTGCCGCCAGAGCGGTTGTAAGTAGCAGAGCTTTCACGTGAATCTCCTTGGATTGCGATCGTTGATGCGGCTCCAGGCCGCTTGTGTCCCCCCAACGTCGCTGATCCGGGATGAGTTCCGACCCAAGTTGCCCAATGATCACGGGCTTGGCAAAAACCCGCGCATCAGACCATCTCGTCCGGGACCAGGGGAAAGGCGCGGCCAAAATCCTCGGCCGACTTAAGGTCGTAGGGCAGCAGAAACCCGCGCCGCAGGTCTGGCGGCAGTTTTGCGTTGCGCGCCGCCAGGCCCCACCAGGCGGGAATCGCCCGCTCGGGAGCGAAAAAATCGGCGGCAGCGCCGCTCGGCAACCAATGCGCCATCAGCCGCTGCCGCAGTCGCGCGACTTCGGCCGGACGTGTCAGCACCACGCCTGCCTCGGTGTCCCAGCGCAGCGAACGCCCGTTCAGATTGGCTGACGACACGATGGCTTGCGCATCGTCGAAAATGCTGACCTTGGCATGGATGTAGACCAGCGGCGCGCCCCGCAGCTGCGCCCGACCCTTCGCCCGCGTCCGGCGCGGTTGCGCCGCCCCGCCCACGAACAGCCGCCGCCCGAAGCCCCGGCGCAGGATGCGCAGGCACTTGGCCTGCAGGAACTCGCCCAGCCTTGCGTCAAGGCCGGTGGAGCCTTCGAACGCCACGTCGTCCGGTGCAGCAGGCAGGATCAGGATCATCCGCAGATCAGGATTTTGCCGCGCCGCCTCGGCCAGACGCCGCGCCAGCCGCCGATCCCGGAAATATTGCGTCTCGACATAGATCAGCCGCTTGGCCCGGCTGATTGCCTCGCGGTGCGCTGCGTCGATTTCCGCCACCGCCGGTTCGGGAGAGAGAAAGCGCCAGGCCCCCCGTCCGCGCCGCCGTGACAGGGTGCGGACAAACCGCAGCCCGGTGCGGTCCGGCGCAGGCTGGCCTTGCGAAACCTTGCCCGCGATGACGTCAAGGAACCCTAGCAGGTGCTGACGCGCGTCGTCCGCAACGGGACCTTCCAGCATCAGCTGCACGTCATGCCAGGTGTCGTGGCCCGGTTGCCGGTGCTCGGGCGTGTCGTAGAAGCGTTCGTCCAGATCCAGCCCGCCGATGTAAAGGCGCCGCCCGTCGAAAACTGCGAGTTTCTGGTGATGGGTCGCGGGATACAGCGGCGGCACCTGGAACAGCCGGGGCCTTGGCATCGCATCCTTGGCCACCAGCATCCGCCCGACCCCCGGCATCTCGCGCAGCGCGGTCAGCCGGTGTGACGTGACCTGCCGCCGCAGCCACCCCGCCACCCGACCCAGCCGCGTCTTCACTACGGGCCAGAACAGCAGGCGCGGCCAGATGCCTGCCACCGCCGAATGCATCGAGGGCACGACGACCAGCCTTGCCCCCGGCCCGGCCATTTCCGCCGCAGCCCAGAACATTCTTACGGTGCGCCAGGTTGCCCGGTGCAACCGGGGCCGCGCCACCGGATCGAAGTCCGACAGCACGATCCGCACCTCGACCCCGCGTCGCAGCGTGTGGATCATCAGATCGAACCAGGTCGTCCCGATGGCCTGCGCCTCGGGGGACCTTAGCCTGGTCTTCAGGTCGAAGACCCGGAACCCCGCCACGATCTCGTGCTTGGCCGACAGGAAGGCGCGCTCCAGTGCCGGATAGGCCTCGGCCGCCGTGACGAAGATCTCGACCGGCGGCAGGGTTGCTGGATGGCGGAGGATGGCGGCCTGCGGCACGACGGCTTCCAAGGTTGCGACCGGGATCAACCCCGCCCCGCCGCCCCGGTTCCCGTGTGCCTATGCCCGCAAGGTCGCGGTCGACGAAAAGAACATCGCCTGGCTGACAGCGGACCGCACCTGCTCTTCCGTGTAGGGCTTGTTGATCAGGAACGCCGGTTCGGGCCGTTCGCCGGTCAGCAGACGCTCGGGGAAGGCGGTGATGAAGATCACCGGGATATTGCCGAACTGCGCCAGGATCTCGTTGACCGCCTCGACGCCCGAGGAATTGTCCGCAAGCTGGATGTCGGCAAGAATCAGATCGGGCTTCTCGGCTGCGGCCATCTCGACCGCCTCGCTGTGCGTCCGCGCGTTCGAGGTGACCCGGTGGCCCATTCCCTCGACGATCGCCACGATGTCCATCGCGATGATCGCCTCGTCCTCGATCACCAGGACCGAGCCGCGGACCGACCGCTCCATCTCCTGCACGGCCACGTCGATCAGGTGCCGCGCCTCCGAGGCGTCACTGCCCATGATCGCCGCGACCTGGTCGTGGTCGAACCCTTCGACCGTGTTCAAAAGCAGCGCCTCGCGTGAGTTCAGGGTCAACCCCGCCATATGTGCCTGCGCCGCGCTGGACAGATGGTCATCGGCATCGGTGACAGGCGCACCTGCAGTGGACCAGATCGAATGGAAGACCGAAAACATCGAGACCTTCGGGTCAGGATGCGCGCCCAGCAGGGTAGGATCGGCGATGATCGATTCCAGGACAGCGATGGCATACTTGTCCCCGCTGGACTGGCTTCCCGTCAAAGCCCGCGCATAGCGGCGCAGATAGGGAAGGTGCCGGGCCACCGTTGCGGAATGATCGACCGCTTCCTGTGCGAACATCAAATTTTCTCCCTGATGCATAATTCGTCGGGAACCAAACGCGCAAACCCACGTTCAGTTCCCGTCACTGAGAGAATTTTCTCCGGCATCATGATGGACCGGAACCGGACATGGTAGGACGCGTTGGTGACGCAGGTATTGGGAATGGAATGTCATGAAGAAGGATAAGGAAGAGGATGTGTCAAACCGGCAGGCAATCCGCGCGCAGATCGACGAGAATCTGAAAAGGGTCTATGCGGCCACGCTGAACGAAGAGTTGCCGGACAGGTTTCGCGACCTGCTCGACCAGCTCAAGAGCAAGGCCGCCGGCAAGGGCGGACCGGAATGACCGCAGGTTTTCCTGTTCCTCATGCCGATCCCCGCGATCGGCTTGCCGGCGCCATCCCGAAGCTGCGCGCTTTCGCGATCAGCCTGGCGCGTGACGCGACGATGGCCGACGACCTGGTGCAGGACACCATCCTGAAGGCCTGGTCCAACATCGAGAAATTCGACCCCGCGACCAACCTGGACGCCTGGCTGTTCACCATCCTGCGCAACACCTTCTATTCGTCGCTGCGCAAGACTCGCCGCGAAGTGCAGGACAGCGACGGTGTTCATGCCGCAAGCCTGTCTGTGAAGCCGGACCACGACGGTCACATGGCGATGCGGGAATTCCAGAAGGCCTTCGACAAACTTAGCCCCGAACACCGCGAGGTGCTGATCCTCGTCGGCGCATCGGGCTTTTCCTGCGAAGAGGCGTCCGAAATGATGGGTGTTGCCATCGGGACAGTGAAAAGCCGCGCTAGCCGCGCCCGCAAACGTCTGGCAGAACTGCTGCATCTGAAAGACGGAGAGGACATGTTTTCCGGCACCGATGGCGCAACCCAGGCAGTCGTGATGCGCACGGCTGCAGCCGGATTTTGATCCGCCGCCTGAAAGCACTTTTCTCGTTCAGCAGCCTTGGCGTGCGCCTTGGCTCGACCATCATCCTTGCACTGATGCCGCTTGGCGTGCTGTCGGTCGTCCAGACCCGCGACGCGCTGCACCAGGTGGATGCGTCGACGCTGAAAGGCGTCGGCGGGGCTGCCTTGCAGGCGATGCGTGACCAGATCGAGGTCATAAAGGAGGCGCAGGTCTCGGCCCGCGTGCTGGCATCCGTGGTTGGTCGCCCAACCGGGGGCGGCCCGTCCTGCGTTCAGCAGGTCACCTCGATCAAGCGCGAGATCGCCCAGGCCACGGTGGTCGCCTACGTCCCGAAAAGCGGCCTCGTGACCTGTGCATCGACGGGCAAGGTCTATGATCTTTCCGACAATTCCGAGTTTCAGAAGATGCTGGAGCTTCCCCTGCCCAGCCTGATCTACGATGCGCAAGGGCAGCTCTCGCAGCAGGCGGTGGTTGGCGTCAGACACCCGGTCTTCGCCACTGATGGAAGCTTTATGGGTTTTGTGGTGATCTCGCTGGCCTACAGCGCCCTGTCCCCCGGGACCTATGACGATTCGGTGTCGATGTGGAACCCGGTTTACTTCGCCTCATTCACCGGCGACGGAAAGGTCCTGGTGTCCTCCAAGCCGGACCTGCCGCCCGAAGAAGCAATTCCGGGCAACCATACCGTCACCGAGCTTGCAGGATTGTCCGATACGTCCTTTTTCGTCGACGAAGGAAGTTCCCGGCATATCCTGTCGGTCGTCTCGGTGGCGCGGAACCTGTTCCTCGTCTCGGTCTGGCGGCCGGACAGCGCCAGTTTCTGGACCAACGTGGCAGTTCCCTACCTGATGCCTGCGCTGACCTGGGTCGCCGCCCTGGTCGCAGCCGCCTTCGCCTCCAACCGTCTGGTCGTCCGCCACGTCCGCGCCTTGTCGCGGTCGATGACCGACTACGTTTCGTCGCGCCAGCGCCTGCAGATCCCCGACATGGACGGCGCCCCGGACGAGATCCAGCGCCTTCACGCTGCTTACGAGCTGATGATCCGAACGATCGAACAGGAAGAAGCCGAGCTGCAGAACCTTGTCGTCGACAAGGACGTTCTGATCCGCGAGGTCAACCACCGCAGCGGCAACAGCCTGCAGATCATCGCCTCGATCATGCGAATGTATCGGCGTGAGGCAGCGGACCAGAAGCTGCGCACGGTCCTGGACGGGCTGATCAACCGGGTGATCGCGTTGTCGTCCACCCACACCAGCCTGTACACGCTTTCGGGCCAGCGGGATGTCTCGGTCGACGAGATTTTGTCCAATGTGATCAAGCGTCTGAAGGAAATTCACGGTGTGGCGCTGGGCGTTGCCTCCAAGCGGCTGCAGCCCGTCCGCATCGATGCCGAGGCCGCCGTGCCCCTGGCCCTCGCCCTGGCCGAGGCGATCGGCTGCTACTTCTCGCGCGGGGGACTGGGCAAGGACGAAGTTTCGGTCGCCCTCAGCGAAAGCGACGGCACCATACACCTTAGCGTCGAAGGGCCCGAGGTGGCCGAGCTTCGACCGCAGTTGACGGACGGCCTCGTTTCGCTGCCACAACGGATGCTCAAACAGTTTGCCGCACAGCTTTCCGGGACGGTCAGCATCCGGCTGGACGAGGGCCGCGCGACGGTCGATCTTGTGTTTCCCCGGCGCAATCCGCTGCGGCGGACATGAAAGAACCGGCCCGCAACGGGGCCGGTCCAATCTGCGCAGGTCATGGGTCAGTGGTGCCGCACCGTCGTCTGCGGATGCCCGGACGGCGTAAAGACCGAGGCCGCGCTTTCGATGTCGCTCTTCAAGGCCGAACCCAGCGTCTGTGCCAGTTCACTGGCCTTCATCGCTTCGGTCTTTGCGGCGGTAAAGGCGTCATCCATCAGCCGGTCCCGCGCTTCACCCATCAGCCGATCCTCGGTCTCGGTCTGTGGAAACAGGAAGGCCAGTGCTGCCCCCGCTGCCGCCACCAGAGCGCCCGTCATCAGCGGATGCTGTTCCACCTGCTCACGGCCCTTCTCTGCCAGCGCGATCCGACCGAGATAGATCCGCTCGCGGGTCTGCAGGGCCTGGTCGCGCGCGGCACCAGTCAAGGACTCCAGCCCCCTGCCCAGCGCGTTGCGCGTCTCGACGGCCAGCGCCGACATCACCTCGGCCCGGTGCTTCGCCAGTTGCGCCGCCGGGGCCAGACCGCGCCGCGCGGCGTCGTCAATCTGCCGCAGCATCTCCTTGGCGTTCTGCCGCAATCCCCGCGCTTCGGTCAGCCAGTCCTCTTCCGGGTCCACCGGTTCGGGTGCCGGCGGCCCGCCTTCGTCTTCCCAGCGCGTCAGCGCCTCGAAACGCGTGCCGGCCGTCACCGGAACCACCATTGGCCCGCCCCGGTCGCTCATCGCCTTTCGCCCGAAGATCAGGGCCGCCAGAGCCACCCCGGCTGCCGCCGCCGCCACCGGATGCGAGCGCACCGCGCCGTCAACCCGTGACACCAGCGGCGACGCCTGCGACATCAGAGCAGCCTTGCCTTCGGCAATCAGGGTCGCCGGGTCCAGACGATGACGCAGCGCCACAAGCGCCTGTGCCAGCGCCTGCCGGTCTCGCTCCAGGGACTGTTCGATTTCATGCATGTTTCGTTCAGACATGTCGTGCTCCCGTCTCGTTAAGGCCGGCCTGCACTGCTTCCGCGTCACGCCGGACGCCACGCAGCGCCCGGTCCGGCCAGATACCGCGCAGCCGCAGCGCCGCCCGTCCGGCCAGCACCAGCATCACCGCCAGCAGGCACAGCGCCACGCCGACAATCAGCGCAGCCCAGGCCGGGCCAAGCCCCGTCGCCGCCAGCGCCGCCACGGCGCCACCGGCCAGCACATTCAGACCTACCAGGGCAAAGATCGCCGCGACGACAATCTTCACCAACCCGCCGACGGCGTGTTTCACGCCCTCGGTCGCTTCGGCCTTCGCCAGCATCAGCTCGCCCCGGACCAGACGGCTGAGGCTGGCAATCACCTCGGACATGAGCGTCCGAATTCCCTCTGTCTCTGGTTCGGTTCCGCGCATCAGACCCGCGGTCCCTGGCCGTAATCAGAGTCACGCTCGGCCAGCCGGCGCTTGCTGGACGACCGGATGAAGCGTGCCGCCGCGAAACCGGCGATGGCCGCCGCCGCCATGAAGGCCCCGGGATGACGCTTGGCCAGCGTCTTGACGTCCGCCGTCAGATCCGAGACCGACCGCTGCCGCAGCGCATCCGAAGCCGTATGCAGCCCCTGCGCGACCGAGGTCATCACCCGCGACTTCAGCGCATCGCTGTCGCTGTCAGCCGAGGCGCGCTCCAGCGTTGCCGCAAGCCGCTCGCCAACGTCAGACAGGCTTTCGCGGGCCATGTCCGCCTTCTCGACAGCGACATCCTTCACCGCCGAAAGGGTCGAACCGGCGCCGCTGACAATGGCCTCCTTCGTGTCCTGAGCGATGTCCTGGGCCTTGCCCACGATGTTGCCCACGCGCGACCGGCCTTCGTCGGCTGCATCCGACGCCGCGTCCTTCATCGACGAGGCCGTGTCTCGCACCGACTTGCCGAACTGGTCGACGTTATGCTTCACGGTTCCCGCCGCAGTCTCGGCCGCATCCATCGCGGTCTTGCCCGCGTCCTGGACCTTTCGCCCCATCTCGCCCATCGAACCCGACTGCATCTGGCCGCGGTGTGAGGTGTCCTTGTCGCTCGCGTTCATCGCACTTCTCCTGAAATCCGTTTGGGATGCTTCGCACAGCCCCGCGTCGCGGCGCCGTCACTCTGGGAATACAAGTCCCGAAACGCCGATCCGGTTCCCAGGGCGCGTTCCCAGGGCGCGGTCGCCCCCGAAATCTTGTCGGCCTGCCCGAAATCTTGCCGGCACAAGGGAACCGATCCGGCCAGCGCGGTGTTCTTTCCGCAATCTGACGCTGCGCCCTGCGGGGCTTTATGTAATCAAAGGAGAAAACCCATGCTTGGTTGGGCCGTGACTTTCCTGATCATCGCGATCATCGCCGGTGTCCTTGGCTTTGGTGGCATCGCTGGCACCTCGGCCGGGATCGCCCAGATCCTGTTCGTCATCTTCATCATCCTGTTTGTCATCTCGCTGGTCCGCGGAATGATGACCCGGTGACCTCTGTCCCCTGAGGAAGCGGTCCTTCCCTGCCGCCTTCCCTTTACTGGGCTGCGATGTCCTCGCAGCCCTTTTTTCTTGGGCAGACGTGGTCTTTGCCAGAGAAATGTAAGGAGTTGATGATCGGTCAGGCGACGGCAGGAACCGCCCGCACGTCGCTGATACGCAGCTCGGTCGAGATGCCGTCCAGGTCAAGCGTACCACCGATGCGTTGCAGAAACTCCACCAGCGA
This sequence comes from Tabrizicola sp., assembly GCF_030694085.1. Taxonomy (GTDB): domain Bacteria; phylum Pseudomonadota; class Alphaproteobacteria; order Rhodobacterales; family Rhodobacteraceae; genus Tabrizicola. The sequence goes on from NZ_JAUXZE010000082.1 coordinate 172,841, forward strand.
CCCGACCGCCCGACCGTCCTCCAGGATCAGATCGATACGCCCGCGCCGACGCCGCAACGCGGGCCGGAAGGTCAGCACGGCGCACATCAGCGAGAACACCGTCTCGCTTTCATCGCCATTGGCGGCAAGGACAAGTCGGTCCAGCCCGCCCGCCGCCTGTAACGTGCTGTTCAGCGCACTCAGCGAGGCGCTCTGCCGGAAATCCGTCAGGATCATCTGCGCGTCCGGCACTGCCAACTCTGCCAGGGTCATCTGCACCAGCGACCGACCTGCGACAAAGACCCTTGCGTCTTGGTCCAGGGCCAAAGTCTCACGTGGCAGGCCAAGCACCGCGTCATTGATCAGGATGACCTTCCGCCCGGTTTCCAGTAACGCCATCTGGGATCTCCTCGCACTCTACCCTGCCGAAACGCCCAACTGCCCGCGAAGTTCCCCCCGAAGTTCCCGGCCATGACAAGCCGAAAGGGAACCGCCGATGTCTGGGGGCGTTCTCCTTGCGGTTCAGCCGGGGGACAGAATGTCAAAGACCGATGACGTCGCAATGACGCAGAAGGATCGTGCAGATCTCTGGTCCGGCACTGGCCACTCCATCGTCTCGCTGACCACGCTCGCCACCATCACGGCCGTCGTCGCCATCCTTTACGTCGCGCAGGACCTGTTCCTGCCGCTGGCACTTGGGATGCTGTTCGCCTTCATCCTGACGCCCGTGGTCAATTACCTGCGCCACTGGGGGCTGCGCGACACCCCCGCCGTGATCGTCACCGTGCTGGCCGCCGGGGCGATGGTGGCCGCCTTTGTCCTGGTTCTGGCCTACCAGATCAGCCAGATCGGCATGAACCTGCCGCAGTACCAGGGCAATGTTCTGACCAAGGTCGACACCATCCTCGACGCGGGTGCCGACAGCCGGATCATCGCCCACCTGCAAGGCATGGTCGAGCGCATTTCCGAACGTATCTCCGCCGACCCCGAGGCTTCGAACCCGACCATGAAGGTCGAGGTCGTCGAACAGCCGGGTGTCCGCGAATGGCTGACCGAGATCATCCTTCCCGCGCTTGCGCCCGTGGGGATCTTCGGCCTGATCTTCGTCGTGGTCATCTTCGCGCTTCTGGAACGCGCGACCCTGCGCGACCGACTGGTGCAGCTGATCGGTGGCGCGAACATCCTGGCCACATCCCGCCTTTTGGCCGAGGCCGGGGGCCGCGTCTCGACCTATCTCCTCGCACAGCTTCTGGTGAACGTCATCTATGCCATACCGATCTGGCTTGGCCTCTGGATGATTGGCGTTCCAAATGCGCTCTTCTTCGGTCTGGTCACCCTGGTCCTGCGCTTTGTGCCCTATATCGGCTCGGCAATCTCGGCGATTCTGCCGCTGCTGATGGCCTTCGCCGTCTCGCCCGACTGGTCTCTGGTCCTGTGGACCGGGGCGCTGTTCCTGGTGGTCGAGTTCGTCACCTCGAACATCATCGAACCCTGGTTCTACGGCCACCGGACCGGAGTCTCCCCGCTGGCCGTCATCGTGTCGGCGATGTTCTGGACCTGGCTTTGGGGGCCGATGGGGCTGATCATCGCCACGCCGCTGACCGTCTGCCTGGTCGTGATCGGCCACCACGTCCCCAGCCTGCGGCTTTTCCCGATCATGTTCGGCGACCAGCCCGTCCTGGCCGACTCGGCCCGGCTTTACGACCGCCTTCTCGCGGGCCGCATCATCGAATTCACCGAGGCCGCTACGACTTCGACCGCCAAACACTTTCTGGCGGACTACTACGACAAGACCGCAATACCGGCACTGGCTCTGGCACAGGCCGATCATTCGGCGGGCCTCCTGTCGGACTACCAGACCCAGCGTATCGCCAGCGCCGCCTGGACGCTGACCGACGAACTGGATTCGGTCGTCGAGGAAGAGCTTGCCCTTGCCGCCGAAGGCCCGCAGCCTCAGACCGAAGGGGACATGACTCTGGTTACCAACGGTCTTCTTGACGGGATCGACCGCAAGATCCTGGTGATGGGCGCGCTGACCCGGCTGGACGAATCCGCTGCCCGGATGGTGGCTCAGGCGCTCACCGCCGAAGGGGCGGAAGTGGTGACGCTGCCGCCGCGCGCTTCGGTGGCCAGGATGCTGGCCGACTTCAAGCCCGAGACCGTGGTGGTGGTGTCGTTGGACCCGACCCGGGGGGCAGCGGTGGACCTGCAGATGCGCCTGCTCCGCCGCCGCCTGCCGGGTGTGAAGCTTGGGGTCGCGCTTTGGCCGGACCCATCGGAAACCAAGCCCGCAAAACCCGGCAAGGGCGCGGCCGACTTTGCCGTCTCGGGCATGGAAGAGCTGTTCTCCCATGCCTTCGACAAAAGGTCCGCCGACGCTGCGGCCTGAAGCCCTACAGCTCGGCCTCGCCGCGCGTGCCCAGGTCCGGTGATTTGCCCTTCACCGCCCCGGCGACGATCTCGGCAATGCCGCGCAAGATGCCGGGCCCGTCCCATACATCGGCGTGTCCGGGGTCGATCACCAACGTCACCACGTCATGCGCCTCGGGTCCTTGCGGCCAGAACACCTGCGCGCCGGGGTTCCACAGGTCCTTGACCAGACCCTTGTCCGGGTCGACCGTGGCCTGTCCGACCAGCGCCACATGATCGCCGCGCCCCTGGTAGCCCAGAAAGACCGAGCCATCGACCCGGATATCCCGCGCCGCCGAACTGTCGCTTTCCGTCAGGATGTAGATCACGCCCTTCTCTGGCGTGGGGATCGTCGACATCGGTCGCCCGCGCAGACCGTCGGCGCTGCGGGTGACCAGCATGGTGATGTCGATCGCCTTCAGCATCTCCCAGACCCGTTCCGCCTCGATCGGCTGGATTGCGGGCGGGTTCTGGGTGTTCTCATGGTCGCTGACCAGTGCCATCTTTCGTCTCCGTTGCAATGGGGGAAGTCTTGAGGGGGAAGTCCTGACCCCAACGCCCCGGCACGGCTGCGGGTTCCGGCCGCTACCCCGCCGCCTCCTGCCAGACCGACACCGATTGCCAGGCCAGCGAAATCCCGCCGCTTTCGATTGTATCGCACACGACCGGATCGCCCGAACTGTCGATCCGCCGCCGCCAAGTCCCCTCGGGCAACTGGAACTCCGCCTCATCCCCCGGGTTCAGCACGATCAGAAGATCGCTTTCCGCCCGGTGATAGCGCAATCCCAGCGGTGCCTCTTGCCCCCAGCCGTCCTCAGCCAGCGGGCCATCCGGTCCATGCCAGGTGATCTCGGGTCCCTCACCCTCGCCCGGACCGCGGGCAAAGCGGGAATCCGCCAGCCCCACCTCGCGCCGGAAGGCGACAAGGGCCGCCACCGCCGCCACCAGCCGGCCATCCGCCGCGTCCCAGTGCAGCCAGGAAATCTCGCTGTCCTGGGCATAGGTGTTGTTGTTTCCGCCCTGGGTCTGTCCGAACTCGTCACCCGCCAGCAGCATCGGCACGCCCTGAGACAAGAGCAGCGTCGCCAGCATCGCCTTCGACCGCCGGTGCCGCGCCTCCAGTATACCGGGATCATCCGACGGCCCCTCGGCGCCAAGGTTGTGGCTGATGTTGTGGTCGTGGCCGTCGCGATTGTCCTCGCCGTTGGCGTCGTTGTGCTTGCCGTCATAGCTGACCACATCGCGCAGCGTGAACCCGTCATGCGCCGCCAGGAAGTTGATCGAGGATGTCGCCGGTCGCTGCGAATGGTCGAACTGGATCGGAGAGCCCAACAGACGTTGCGCAAGATCGCCCTTCAGCCCCGGATCGCGCCGCCAGAAGGCCCGCATGTCGTCGCGCGCCTTGTCGTTCCATTCGCGGAACGGGAACGGAAAGCCACCGACCTGATAGCCGCCCTCGCCGATGTCCCACGGCTCGGCGATCAACTTGACCTGGCTCAGCACCGGGTCCTGCCGGATCGCCGAGAAGAACGACCCCTCCCGCTCGAACCCTTCGGCCTCGCGCCCCAGAGTGGACGCAAGGTCGAAGCGGAACCCGTCGACGTGCATTACCTGCACCCAGTAGCGAAGGCTGTCGATCACCATCCGCAGCACCATCGGATGGGCCACGTTCAGCGTGTTGCCGCAGCCCGTGGTGTCGAAACAGTGCCGCTTGTTCTCGGCAAGCAGATAGTAAGAGGCATTGTCGATCCCCCGGAACGACAGGGTCGGCCCCAGCTCGGACCCTTCCGCCGTGTGGTTGTAGACCACGTCCAGGATCACCTCGATCCCCGCCTTGTGCAGCTTGCGGACGACTTCTTTCACCTCGTCCGCCCGGCCCGTCTTCAGATAGGCCCGGTGCGGGGCAAAGAAGGATAACGTGTTGTAGCCCCAGTAATTCTTCAGCCCCTTGTCCAGCAGGAACTGGTCATGCAGGAAGCCGTGCATCGGCAAAAGCTCCACCGCCGTCACGCCGACGCGCTGCAAATGCGCGATCATTGCGTCCGAGGCCAGACCGCACAGCGACCCCCGGTCATCCTCCGGCACACCGGGATGCCGCATCGTCGCGCCCCTGGGATGGGCTTCCCAGATCAGCGTTTCTTCCCAGCGATGGCGCAGCGCCTCGTCGGCGTTCCAGTCGAAATCGGGGTCCACCACGACGGCCTTTGGCACGAAGGGGGCCGAGTCGCGGTCATCCCGCGTCAGATCATCGCCGGTATGCCCGAAAACCGCTGGGTCCCAGGTCAGCTCGCCCCGCAACTCGCGGGCATAGGGGTCCAGAAGCAGCTTCGCCGGATTGAACCGGTGCCCTTCCTCGGGTGCCCAGGGACCGTGGACGCGGTAGCCGTAGACCTGTCCCGGACCGACGCCCGGCAGATAGCCGAACCAGATCCCGCCTTGCATGTCCGGCAAGTCCAACCGCGCTGTCTCGACCTTGCCTTCATTGTCATACAGACACAGTTCGACCCGCGTCGCGTTCTCGGAGAACAAGGCGAAGTTCGTGCCCTCTGCATCACAAACCGCCCCGATCGTGTCGGGGCGGCCTTTGGTTGCATCGAAAGCGGGGGTCATGGGTTTCTCGTGGATCATTGCGCCCTCTGCACTTTGCGGTGCAGCGTAGGCCCGCCATGAAACAGCGAGAAGACCGGCGTCCGCAACGCGCCGCGCCGTGCCAACATGGCCGAATTGACCAGCGTGGTATCGCCCGAGACCCGGAACCACCGCGCGTCCTCCTCGGGGTCGTCGCCGATGTGCAGCCCGTGTGGGATTACCGTGTTCGGCGCGACGATCACGTTGGTCAACCGCACCCCGGGCGAGACGCGCGCCCCCGGCATCAGGACCGACCGGTCCAGCGCGGTCCAGCGGTCGGGATTGCCGCTGCCCACCATCGGCGACATCAGCCGCAGCCCGCCCATGTTCACGCTCGAGTTGAAGGCATCCCGCGGCAGCGTCGCCGCCTGCATCCGAACCTTCATTCCGGGGACCAGCGGCCTCCGGCACGGCGGCGGTCCAGCTTCGAAATCCAGCCAGCTTTCGCGCAACCCGTCCAGCGTGCCCACATCGCGCCAGTAGCCATCCCAGCGCCAGACCGCTGCCTCGCCGCTGTGCACCGCCAGCGGGATCACGTCCTCGCCGAAGTCCAGCACCTTCGGATCGGCCAGCATCTCGCGCAGCCAGGGCCAGTCAATGACGTAGATCCCCAGCGATGCCAGCGACTGTTTCGGATCGCCGTAGATCGCGGTCGGTTTGGCCGGTTTCTCGGCAAAGCCCGCGATCCGGTGGCCCGGACCATCGGTCACGATGCCGAACCGCCCGGCGTCCTCACGCGGGACGGGCATAGCCGCCAGCGTCAGCTTGGCGCCACTCTCGCGGTGGGCGTCGATGAAGCCCCGGTAGTCCATCGAATAGACATGGTCCGCCGCCACGACCAGCACCTCGCGCGCGCCCATCGCGTCCAGTTCGGCCGCATTGGCGCGCAGCACATCTGCCGTCCCGCGATAGCCCGCCGGTCCTGCCGCAGCCCCGTCGCGCAGCATAAGCCCGCCCTCTGGCCATACCGGGTCCCAGACCTCGCGCAGATGCGCCGTCAGCGTCTCGGGCCGGTACTGCGTTCCGACCATCACCCGACCCACGCCGGACCGCGCCAGAGCGGCCATCGTGAAGTCCACGATGCGATGAAAACGGGCGAAGGGCAGCGCCGGCTTGCAGTCGCGCCCGGTCAGCTCGAACAGTCTTGTGCCCTGACCGCCAGCCAGAACAATCGCGACGGTATGGTTCAGTTCGGGGGTGACGGACACGGCAACCTCGCTTCGGCATTGGTTTCTGGATGTGCCAGACCAACGTCCCGAAGCTGCCGCGGTTCCCTTCACAATCCGGTGGTTAGCGCGCTGAATTCAGTTCAGCCGATCGTCCTGGGGCTGGTGCTCATAGACGTCGTCTTCACGATTTGCCCCGCGCCGGACGACCATCACGCCCCGCATCCGGCGGCCCATCTGTCGGATCATCAGGTTGCGCACCGGGGGCAACAGCAGGATCAGTCCCATCGTATCGGTGAAGAACCCCGGCAGGATCAAGAGCACCGCCGCCACCCCCATCAGCGCCTTGTGCGCAAGAGGCGACAGCGGATCATGCAACCCTTCCTGCAGCCCCTCGCGCAGCTTTTGCCCACCCGACAGCGCCAGTCCCTTCAGCATCAGCACCCCTGCGACCCCGGTCAGCAGCACCCAGGCCAGCGTCAGCCATAACCCCAGCGCTGCCCCCAGCGTCACGAACAGCGCGATCTCCACCAGCGGCAGAGCCAATACACCCAGCACGACCCACATCTTCATTCTCCGCCTGCGTTCTTCGGTCACATGGTAGACTTCGCCGCGACCCCACCCTACATAAGGGCGAGCCCAAAGGTTTTAAACGGAAAGTCCGAGGTTACTCATGAACGGATCCCTGATCCAACTCCTGGTCCTTGCCGGGATCGCGATCTTCCTCATCCTGAAGCTCCGTTCCGTCCTTGGCACCCGCGACGGCTTCGAAAAGCCGCCGATCCCGCTGGATGACGTTCGCCCCCGCGTCCGCCGCGACTTCGAGGTGATCGAAGGCGGCCCCGACCGCGACATCATCGACCACGTCGCCGAAGGCTCTGACGCCGCCAAGGCTTTGGCCGAGATGAAGAAGGCCGAGCCATCCTTCACCGTCGGCCCCTTCCTGCAAGGCGCCCGCGGCGCCTACGAGATGATCCTGATGGCCTTCGAAAAAGGCGAGCTTGACCGCATCCGCCCCTTCCTTTCCGACGATGTCGAGGCGAGTTTCGCCGAAGCCATCGCCGCACGCGAAGCGCAGGGCCTGACGGTCGAGGCCAGCTTCCTTGGCATCAAGGAACTTGTGCTGCACGACGCCACCTTCGCCCCGGAAACCCGCTTCGGTGAAATCACCGTGCGCTTCGTCGGAGAACAGAACTACGTCGTGCGCAACAAGGTCGGCGAGATCGTCGAAGGCTCCCCGCGTGAGGTGAAGAAATCCCGCGACATCTGGACCTTCGCCCGCCAGATGGGGTCCGACGACCCGAACTGGCAACTGGTCGCGACCGGCGATTGATCCGGCCAGGATGCGCCGTGCGCTCCACCTCTGCACTCTGACGGCGGCCCTGATGGCCGCCGTTCCTGCTTCCAGCGAAGTCCTTGATTTCGAAGCCCTGGACGGGTGGCGCGACGACAACCACCTTGCCGCGCTGCAAAGCTTCCTTGGCACATGCGACCTGATCGGCAAGCCCGACTGGCAGCCGATCTGCGCCGTCGCCGCCGATGTCCCCAAGGACGACGCCTCGGCCCGCAGCTTCTTCGAGCTTTTCTTCAAGCCCGTGGTCGTCGGTCAGCCCCCCGCCCTGTTCACCGGCTACTTCGAGCCCGAACTCCAAGGCTCTCCCACCCGCAGCGGACGCTTCCGCTTCCCGATCTATGCCCGCCCCCCCGACCTGCGCGAAGGCGTTGCCTACCACACCCGGCAGGCCATCGAGAACGGCGCGCTGGCCGGACGCGGATTGGAGATCGCCTGGCTGGACGATGCCGTCGACGTCTACTTCCTGCAGGTCCAGGGATCGGGCCGCATCCGCATGACGGACGGCTCGGTCGTGCGCGTCGGCTATGCCGGTAAGAACGGCCACGCCTACCGATCCGTTGGGCAGGAAATGGTCCGCCGTGGCACGCATAGCATCGACCAGGTTTCCGCGCCCGAGATCGCCAACTACGTTCGGTCCAATCCCGGCGCCGGGCAGGACCTGCTGTACACCAACCCCTCTTATGTCTTCTTCCGCAAGATCGGCTCTCTTAGGCCCCAGGACGGCCCGATCGGCGCGATGGGCCGCTCGATCACGACACTGCGCTCCATCGCCATCGACCCGAAGTTCACCCCCCTCGGCGCGCCTGTCTGGATCGAAAAGGACGGTCGGCGCCCGATCCGCAGCCTGATGATCGCGCAGGATACCGGCGGCGCGATCAAGGGAATGCAGCGCGCCGACATCTTCTATGGCACCGGCGCGGATGCGGGTGAAGCCGCAGGCACGGTCAAGGACCCAGGGCGCATGGTCCTGCTGCTGCCCATCGACCGCGCCTTCGCCATGCTGGAAGACTGATGGCCCGCCGCCGTCCCCTTTCACCCGAAGAGGCCGACCTGTGGCGCAGCGTTGCACGGACCGCACGACCGATGCATGGGCCAAAGCTTCACTTGCCCGAACCGCCCCCCGTGACCGAACCGCCGCCGATGGCCCATGCCAAGCCGCGCCTGTCGCCGTTCGTCCTGGGCGAAAAGCACCGGGCAATGGAAAAGCGCGACCTCGCGCCTAGCCTGCCCGACCGCATCGGTCAGGCCCCCCTGCGCATGGATGCAGGCACCCACGCCAAGATGACACGGGGCAAACTGCAACCCGAGGCGCGGATCGACCTGCATGGAATGACACTGGCGGAAGCGCACCCGGAACTCATCCGCTTCATCCTGAACGCCCACTCTGCAGGGCTGCGTCTGGTCCTTGTCATCACCGGCAAGGGCAAGCGGCGCGACGATACCGGCGCGATCCCCCAGCGCATCGGCGCGCTTCGCCACCAGGTCCCGCACTGGCTCCACCTGCCTCCGCTCGGCCCGGTTGTGCTCCAGGTGTCCGAGGCACACCTGAAACACGGTGGTGGCGGGGCCTACTACGTCTATCTGCGGCGCCGCTGACCGCCCGCTCGTCGTCGACTGCGTCGCTCCTCGCTGTGCCCCCGACGAGAAGCCGAAGGCGCACGAGGAGGGTCCCGGCAGGATCAGCGTGGGGCCACCCCCGCCCGCCCCTCGGCAATCGCCCCGACCGGAGCCAGCACGACTTCCGTCGCATTGCGCACCGTCAGGACCAGCCCCGGCAGCAGGCCGACCCGGGCACGGGCGTCCGAGGTGAAGGCGTCCGCGATCCCCACAAGCCCACCGAACAGCTTCAGAAGGGCGGGATTTTCGCCCAGGTTCAGGTGGCCGTCCCCGGTCGTGTAGGCCGCCGTGTCCAGGTAGATCACGTTCAGGTCCGCGACCTGCGCTACGCTCTCCATGTTTCCCAGCCGGTCCCCTGTCCCCGACAGCGTGGCCGAAATGTTCAGGACGCGATCCCGCGAGCTGCCGAAAATCACGAAGGGTTCGGGTAGCTGGCCGATATCGCGCGCCTGCGCCCGGAACACGTCCAGGTCCAGGTCCGGCGAGATCAGCACCACGCCCTTGATCCGGTCCAGCGCGCCCGGACCGTCCTTCAGCACCATCTGCCGAAGTCCCTCCATCGTCAGGAAGGCCCCCATCGAATGTGCCACGATGATGATGTCCCGCGCCCCGGCCTGTTCGACTTCGTTCAGAAGCGATACGAAGCCCGATCGTGCAAACAGCACGGAATCGCGGTCATAGACATACCCCAGCGCCGACCCGCGTGAGGGCCAGGCGTAATGCACCGCCACCCCCGGCACCTCCAGGTCGTGATGCATCTGTGCCACCCGGTAGACGCCTTCGGCCATCGTGTTGTTGAAACCGTGGACATAGACCACCGCATCCCGCTGCCCGCGCAGCTTCATCGCCGCCTTTAGCGCCGCGCTGAAATCGTCTCCCGATGCAAAAGCCCGCGCGTCCAGCGTCAGGAAGTCCCGCTTGCCATCCGGCTTCCGCGTCTTCGGTGGCCAGTTGACCTCACCCGGTTCGCGGTCCGGCGGGATCGCGATGTCATAGCGCAGGAAGCCTGGCTCGCCCGACCGCGTGAAAGCATAGGCTTCGCCGTCCTTTTCCCGCGTCGTGCCCACGAAGATCGTCTCTGGCGTGCCCCCCGCCAGCCCATCCGGGGCCATCGTGAAATCGCCGCGCGCAGCACAGCCGGCCAGTAGCAGAACCATCAACAGCTTGCGCACCGGCACCTCCACACTTTCCCTGACCCTTGGCCCGCGCGCAACGCAGCGTCAAGCCATCGACCGTGGACAGCAGCGCGCTGCCGCCGCACACTTGACCCCGGCAAGACAGGAGGCTCGCATGACACTTTCCGGCAAAATCGCTCTCGTCACCGGCGGCAACCGTGGCATCGGCCTCGCCACCGTCCGCGCGCTTGCGAAAGCGGGCGCAACGGTGCACTTCACCGCCCGCAGCGCGGCCAACATCGCCGCGGCCCAGCGCGAGCTTGGAGATATCCCCGCCACCGGCCACCTGGCGAACATGACCGACCGCATCGCGATGGCGACCCTCTTGGACCAGAACTTCGACATCCTGGTGAACAACGCCGCCGTCATCGCCCCCATCGGCCGCATCCTTGACATCTCGGCCGAGGATTGGGCGCACAGCATCGACGTCAACCTGACATCGGTCTTCCACGCCACCCAACGCGCCCTTGCGCACATGGTCGCCAAGGGCGGCGGCACCATCGTCAATATCTCCTCCGGCGCGGCGCACCGGCCGCAAGAGGGCTGGTCGGCCTACTGCGCGGGAAAGGCCGGCCTCGCCATGCTGACCCGGTCGGTCCACCTGGAATACGTCGACCAGGGCATCCGCATCTTCGGCTTCGCACCCGGAGTCGTCGATACCGACATGCAGGTCGCCATCCGCGCTTCGGGCATCAACCCTGTCTCCAAAATCCCCCGCGAAAACCTGGCCCCGGCGCAGGAACCCGCCCAGGCCATCGCCTGGCTCTGCACCCCCGCCGCCGACACCCTTGCCGGGCAAGAGCTTGACGTCCGCTCTCCCGACCTGCGCGCAGCAGCCGGGTTGCCGCAGCTCGATTAACCGGGGAACGCCTGCGCGCCCCACAGCTCCCGCACCCGGGCATCGCGTCCGCAGGCCTCGCGGTAGAACTTGTAGGCGTTCGCCTTCTTTTTCGGACCGGCGCGGGTCAGCACGATCTCGGACGACTTGTAATAGTCCTGATGATAGTCCTCGGCGATCCAGAACGTCCCCGCCTCCCGCACCGGAGTCACGATCGTCGCGCCCAGAACCGCCTCGGCCTCGGCCACCGCCGCCAGCGCGGCCTTCTTCTGTGACGCATCCTGCACGAAGATCGCCGTCCGGTAGGCATCCCCCCGGTCGCAGAACTGTCCGCCCGCATCCAGCACATCCACCGACCGCAGGAACTTGGCGATCACGTCAGAATACGAGATCACCGCCGGATCGAAGGTGATCTGCACTGCCTCGAAATGCCCCGCGTGATTGCGATAGGTCGGGTTCTGCAACGCGCCCCCGGTATAGCCCGAGACGACATCGCTGACCCCGTCGACCCCCTCGAAATCCGACTCCACGCACCAAAAGCAGCCGCCCGCGACGATGGCCGTCTCGGCCCGCGCCATCCCTGCCAGACCCAGCAGCACCACCAAAGCCATCCGAAGCATCCGCACCTCCACCGTTCAAGGCCGCAGCCTGTCGCGCGCGCCCCGGCAACTCCAATCACCGATCCGTGGATCACCGGAAGGTGAAGCGCCGCCCAACTATTGCGCCGCACCGAAACTCCTTGGCCTGCCCCGCGTCCCACAATAGCCTGCGACCGACCATGCGGGCCCACCCGCCGAACCGAACCGACCGAAAGTCCCGCATGCGCCACGCCCTCTTCGCCCTTGGCCTCCTCGCCTCCCCCGCCCTGGCCGAGACCTCCCTCTCCGACGCTGCCTCTGGCCTCGACCTCTTCCCGTGCGAACTTGGCGGCCTCACCTGCACCACGCTGACGGTGCCGCTTGATCACCGCGCCAACGACCCCTCGCAGACGCTGGACATCACCTTCGCCCTGTCCTTCGCCACCAACGAAAGCCTGGGTATCCTGTTCTACTTCGTCGGTGGTCCCGGAGGCTCCGGCCTCGCCTCGGCTGACAGCTACCTCTCCTCCTTCGACCCCGCGCTGATCGAAAACCTGGACATCGTCTTCGTCGACCAGCGCGGCATCGGCGCGGTCCACGGCCTGTCTTGTCCCGTGGCCCAGGCCCGCTTCGACAGCTCTGCCGCGCCGCTGTCCGATACCGACGCCGTCCTCGCCACCGCCCGCGCCTACGTCAGCGATTGCACCGCCGAAATGGGGGCCGACCATCTGCTGCCCGTGGTGAACACCGACCAGGCGATCCGCGATTCCGAGGCGTTCCGCCAGGCTATCGGCGCGCCCAAGGTCTGGCTCTACGGTGAAAGCTACGGCACCCAATTGGTGCAGGCCTATGCCACCCAGGTCCCCCAGGCCGTGAAGGGCGTGATGCTGGACGGAGTCGTCGACCTTACCCTCGACGCCGAGGGGTTCTACCGCCGCTACACCCTTACCGCCGAACGGCTTCTGTCCGACACATTCGCGCTTTGCTTCGGCATCCCGGCCTGCAAGGCCGACTTCCCCGCCGACCCCTCCCAGGTCTACGACGACCTTGCCGCCCGCCTTGCCGCTGGCCCTGTCACCGTGCCCTACACGCTGGCCGATGGCACCCGCGTCGACCGCACTCTCACCGCAAGCCACCTGGAATCCAGCGCCTTCTATGCGCTTTACGCCCCCGAGGGCCGGGCCGAGTTCCTCCGTACGCTCGCCGCTGCGGGTCGGGGCAATCTCGTGCCGCTTCTTCAGCTTGGCTACTCAAACCTCTTCATCGACCCCGAGACCGAAATCGGCATGGAGGACCCCGCCTGGTTCGGCGCCGCCTATTACGCGATCACCTGCACCGATTATGACAGCGGCCCCGGCACCGCAGAGGACCGCGCCCGCCGCATCCTGGATCAGGCCCGCGCCCTTGCGCCCGAAGCCCCGCGCCTCCTCCGCTCCTATTACATCGAGCGCCTCGCCTGCGCCTACTGGCCGCAGCAGGGACCCGCGGCCCGCCCGCAAGCCTATGCCGGGGGCGACTGGCCCACGCTGATCCTGAATGGCAGCAATGACCCGATCACCCCGATCTCGATGGCCTATTCCGTCCTCGATGACGCGCAGAACGCTTACGGCGTCTTCATGCAAGGCGGCCCGCACGTGATCTGGGGCCGCGGCCTGGCCTGCCCCGACGCCATAGTGCAGGCACTTCTGTTCGACGGCACCCTGCCCCCCGCGCGTGAGCAGCTTTGCGAGCAGGAGCCCATCGCCGACTACACGCCCCTGACCCTGACCGACCCCACCCGCGCCGACGCCTTCACCGTGGCCCGCGCCATCGAGACCGAACTGATGCACTACATCCCCCTCGTCACCTGGCCGGGCGATCACCCCACATCCTTCGGCTGCCCCTTGGGCGGCACGATCCTGGCCGAACCTGGCGACCGGGGGACCGATTTCACCTTCACGGGTTGCCGCTTCTGGCCCGCCCTGACCTTCAGCGGCACGGCTGCCGAGGTCAGCATGGACGATCCCGACGACGGGATCACGATGGACCTCAAGATCAGCGGCGCGCAGATTGGCGATCTTGTCTATCTGCATCGCACCACCGATCAGTCCTACAGCCTGAGCGGAATCTGGAACGGCCAACCCGCATCGCTACCCCGCCAGCCCTGACCGACAGGAGCCTGCCATGCCCCAGGACGCCCCGCCCCCCGACTCTTCTGACCAGGTAGAGCAGGCCGTCCGCGCCCTGATGCCCGCCCTTCGACGTCAGGCCATGGGCGCAAACCTGTTCATCGCCCTTGCCATCGGGGCCACCGTCGTCGGGGCGCTTCTGATCCTCAATTCGGGGATGGAGGACAAGGATCGCTGGAAAATGGCCGGGCTGGCAGGCATTGCCGGATTTGTCGTGGTGGCGTGGATCTACCGCTCCACGATCCGCAGCCAGCAAGCCCAGGTCATGCCGATCCTCGCCAGCGCGATCGGCCTGACCTACTCCAAGGACGCCAAGACCTTCCTGCAGGCGCTGCCCAAGCGGCTCCTGCCGGCGCGCGGCATCCGAACGGGGGAGGACCACGTCCACGGCAGTATCGGCGCGCACGGAATCCACATGGCCGAGATCCACGTCGAATCCGGCGGCAAGAACTCCCGCACGCTGTTCAGGGGCATCGTCGCCCAGTTTCCCAATCGAGCGACGATGCCTGCCTTCTTCATCGCCCAGGAAGACACGACCCGCCCCGGCTTCTTCTTCGGGGGCGATCTGACCACCGAGGGGTTGTTCAAGCTTCGCACCGTCACCGGCGGCAGGGGGCGCAGTTACGGCATCTGGACGTCGTCGATCAGCCAGCAAGAGCCGCCCGCTCTGTCCGAGGTCGTCGCCATCCTCACCCGGATCGAGGATCTCGTCGGTCCCGCTGCCGAGCTTTATGCAGCGACCTCGAACGGGGTCGAGATGCACATCGCGCTGACCCACCGGCGCAATCTTTTCCACATCGGCGGGCTCTTTCCCGACGAGAGCACCCTGTTCCGCGATGTCCGCGACGCCATGCACGACCTGACGGTGCCGCTGACCCTTGCCAAGGCCCTGATCGAAGCCGAGGAAGCCACTGTTGCAAAAGTTAAGGGGGCGTAAACCGCCCCCTGCAACGCCTTGATTTTCCTTGGTGGACAAGTCTGTCCACGGTGGACAGCCCTACTTAGCGACCCGGGCGTTCCGGCTGGCGATCAGCCGCAGCCGCAGCGCGTTCAGCCGGATGAAGCCCTCGGCGTCCTTCTGATCGTAGGCCCCCGCGTCCTCTTCGAAGGTCACATGCTTCTCCGAGTACAACGAGTGATCCGACCACCGCGCCACCGTCCGGGCGGACCCCTTGTACAGCTTGACCCGCACCGTTCCGGTCACGTGTTCCTGCGTCTTGTCGATCAGCGCCTGCAGCGCCTCGCGTTCGGGGCTGAACCAGAACCCGTTGTAGATCAGCTCGGCATAGCGCGGCATGATGCTGTCCTTGAGATGCCCCGCTCCCGCATCCAGCGTGATCTGCTCGATCCCCCGGTGCGCCTCCAGCAGGATCGTGCCGCCCGGGGTCTCATAGACCCCCCGCGACTTCATCCCGACAAAGCGGTTCTCCACCAGGTCCAGCACACCCACGCCATGCTTGCCGCCCAGTTCGTTCAACCGGGTCAGGATCGTGGCGGGGCTCATCGCCTCGCCGTTGATCGCCACCGCATCGCCCTTGTCGAAGGTGATTTCCACCATCTCGGCCTGATCGGGGGCCTCCTCGACCGGCACCACGCGCTGCAGCACGTAATTCGGGAACTCCTCTGCCGGGTCCTCCAGCACGCGGCCTTCCGACGAGGTGTGCAGAAGGTTCGCATCGACCGAGAACGGCGCCTCGCCCCGCTTGTCCTTGGCGATCGGAATCTGGTTCGCCTCGGCAAACTCCAGCAGTTTCGTCCGGCTGGTCAGGTCCCACAACCGCCACGGCGCGATCACCTTGATCGCAGGGTCCAGGGCGGCGGCGGACAGCTCGAACCGCACTTGATCGTTCCCCTTGCCCGTCGCCCCATGCGCCACCGCATCGGCCCCGGTCTCATGCGCGATCCGCACAAGATGCTGGCTGATCAGCGGCCGGGCGATGGAGGTCCCCAGCAGATACAGCCCCTCGTACAGCGCGTTCGCCCGGAACATCGGGAACACGAAGTCCCGCACGAACTCCTCGCGCACATCGACGATGTGGATGTTCTCGGGCTTGATTCCCATCAGCAGGGCCTTCTGCCGCGCCGGCTCAAGCTCTTCGCCCTGGCCCAGGTCGGCGGTGAAGGTCACCACCTCGCAGCCATATTCGGTCTGCAGCCACTTGAGGATGATCGAGGTATCAAGGCCGCCCGAATAGGCAAGGACGACTTTCTTGGGCTTCAGCATCGGGAAGGCTCCCTCATGAATTTCTGGCGCGGTTTAGCTGGCGCTTAGAACGAAACACCAGCAAGGGCAAGAACGCCGCGACGCTTGACGGATGTCCAAATCCGAATTCCAGTGCCCCGACATTCCCCAATCGGAGCCCATCATGAGTTTGCGCATTTTCCTCCACTCCATTCGCCAGGTCTTCGGCAACCTCTCCGGGGCCCTGCAGGTCTCGGGCGTTTTGATGCTTGTGCAGTTCGCCGTGCTTCTGACCCTTGGCCGCTCGATGCCGACGGACGAGGCCGGGATGCGCCAGATGATGATGCAGGGGGACATGCCCTGGGGCCGGATCGTCCTTGGCGCGCTGGTCAGCACCGTGCTCTGGCTCTGGATCGTCGTGGGCTGGCACCGGTACATCCTTCTGGGCGAACGGCCAAAGCTGGTGCCCGCCTTCCGGTTCGACCGGATGCTGGGCTACTTCGGCAAATCCCTCCTCATCGGCCTGATCATTCTGCCGCTGGCGCTGATCCTGGGCTTCATCGGTGGTGGCATCGCTTCGGGCCTGGTGCATGGCGGCGGCAATGTGATCCCCGCCCTCGTCGTGATGGGCCTGTTCGTCTACGTGCCGCTCGCGGTCGTGGGCATGCGCCTTGGCACCATGCTGCCTGGCGCCGCGCTTGAACCGGGCGTGCCTGTCTTCAGCGGCTGGGAGGCCACCCGCGGCGTGACCCTCACCATACTGGGGGTCGTGGTCCTGTCCGTCGGCTTCGCCCTTGTGCTGGAGTTCATAGGGATGCGGGTCTTCGGTGATCCGATGTCCATCCCTTCTCTGATCTACGAACTGGTCAAGCAATGGGTCATCGCCCTGGTCGGCGCCTCGATTCTGACCACGCTTTACGGCCACTACGTCGAGAAGCGCCCGCTTGTCTAATGCTTGCACCACGCCACGGCATCGGTCATGCCAAAGGGCATGACCGATTTCCCCACCCAGGCCCGCAAAGCCACCGCCGCCCTGCGCGAGCTTTTCCCCGAAACGCCCTTGCAGCGGAACGACTTCCTCTCGGCGCGCTACGATGCCGAGATCTGGCTGAAGCGTGAGGACCTTTCGCCTGTCCGCAGTTACAAGCTGCGTGGCGCGTTCAACGCCATGCGCAAGGTGCGCGCCCGTCAGCCGGACCAGCACCAGTTCGTCTGCGCCAGCGCCGGAAACCACGCGCAAGGGGTGGCCTTTGCCTGCCGCCACTTCGGGGTTCAGGGCGTCATTTTCATGCCGGTCACCACGCCGCAGCAGAAGATCGACAAGACCCGCGTCTTCGGCGGGGACAACATCCGAATCGAGCTGACGGGTGACTATTTCGACCAGACGCTTGCCGCCGCGCAGACCTTCTGCGCCCTGCAGCAGGCGCATTTCCTGTCGCCGTTCGACGACCCCGACGTGATCGAGGGCCAGGCCTCGGTCGCAGTCGAGTTGCTGGAACAGCTTGGCCGCGCCCCCGACCTGGTGGTCCTGCCGGTCGGTGGAGGTGGCCTGTCCTCGGGCGTCACAGGCTACCTGCGCGAGGTCGCGCCAGACACCGACTTCCGCTTCGTCGAGCCGTTGGGCGGGGCAAGCCTGACGGCCGCCCTGCAGGAAGGCGCACCAACCAAGCTGCCGCGCGTCAACAGCTTCGTCGATGGCGCGGCTGTGGCGCGGGTTGGAGACAACACGTTTCGGATGCTGTCTTGGGTCGACCACAATGACGTGCTGCTGGCCCCCGAGGATCGCATCTGCGTGACGATGCTGGAAATGCTGAACCATGAAGGCATCGTTCTGGAACCGGCTGGCGCCCTCTCGGTGGATGTTCTGCCGGAACTGGCACAAGAAATCCGTGGCAAGACGGTGGTCTGCGTCACCTCGGGCGGCAACTTCGATTTTGAAAGGCTGCCCGAAGTAAAGGAACGTGCGCAGCGCTATGCAGGTCTGAAGAAATACTTCATCCTGCGCATGCCGCAGCGTCCGGGCGCCCTGCGCGAATTCCTTAACCTGCTCGGCCCGGATGATGACATCACCCGGTTCGAATACCTGAAGAAATCGGCGCGCAACTTCGGCTCGGTCCTGATCGGGATCGAGACCAAGACCGCCGGCCACTTCGATGACTTCCGCCGCCGGATGGAGGCTGCGGGCCTTGCCTTCCGCGACATCACCAACGACGAGACGCTGTCCGAGTTCCTGATCTAGGCCGCGCCCGCCCGGTCCGTCGACAAGCCGCCCAGAAGGCCCGCTCGCGATGCCCGCCAGATCGCCGCCAGCTGCATCATGTCGATCAGCGCGGCGTGGCCGACGGCGGCCTTGCGCTCACATTCCTGGCAGATCGCGGCAAGCTCGGACAATCCCAGGTTCAGCGCGCTTCCCTTCAGGAAATGCAGCTGGCCTTCGACCTCGCTGTCAGGAAGGCCCGAGATCAGCGCCTTAACTGCGCCCTCCGCCTCATCCAGGAACATGTCGGCGACCTCGACAAAGCCGTCGGCGCCGATCTCCTCCCGCAATTCAGCAACCCGTTTCCAGTCAATCATGGCACCACACCCTGTTACGCCACACCCAAGCCTGCAATCTGCCGCCATCGGCCTTAACAAATCGTGGCCGACCGAGGCCGAAGTTCGTCGAATTCTAACATTCACACGCCGTTAAGGCCCGGGCGTCAGTCTGGCCGCAACGGAGGTGATTTGTGTTTGTCAGCCCCATGAAGCTTCAGGATGGAATGTCCGCGGTCGAGGTTCCGCGTCACGTGCTTGTCGTCGATGACAGCCGGGCGCAACGGCACATGGTATCGATGCACCTGCGCCGCTGGGGCTACCGGGTCAGCGAAAGTGAATCCGCCCTGGCCGCGCTGGACCTGTGCCGCAGCGCCGATATCGACATCATCATCAGCGACTGGATGATGCCAGGCATGACAGGTCTGGAATTCTGCCGCGAATTCAGGGCCTTGGACCGCGAGAACTATGGCTATTTCGTCCTTCTTACCTCCAAGTCGGAAACGACCGAAATTGCCGACGGGCTGGAAGCCGGGGCCGACGACTTCCTGACCAAACCCGTCGCATCAAACGAACTTCGCGCGCGCCTGCGGGCCGGAGAGCGGATGCTTGCCACGCAGGCCGAGCTTCTGGCGAAGAACAGGGTCATCGTCTCGACGCTTGTCGAACTGCAAAAACTCTACGATTCGCTCGACCGCGACCTGATCGAGGCGCGGAAGCTGCAGCAGACCCTGATCCGCGACCGGGTCCGCGACTATGGCTGGGCCAAGGTTGCACTGATCCTGCGCAACTCCGGGCGGGTTGGCGGCGACCTTGTCGGCAGCTTCCGGGTGGATGAGGATCGGGTGGTCGTCTATTCCATCGACGTCTCTGGTCACGGCGTCGCCTCGGCGATGATGACCGCACGGCTTGCCGGGTTTCTTACCGGCTCCTCGCCCGAACAGAACCTTGCGTTCCAGACCGGGCCGGAGGGCGAGCATATCCTGCTGCCCCCCGCCGCGGTCGTCGATCGTTTCAACCGCCTGATGCTGGATGAAATCCAGGCCGAACAGTACTTTACGATGGCCTATGCCGTGGTGGACCGCCGCACAGGCCGTCTGGACCTGGTGCAGGCAGGGCACCCCCACCCGATGTTGATCCGCCGCGACGGACGCGTGCAGCGGCTGGGGCAGGGCGGCATGCCCATCGGCCTGATCGACGGCGCGACCTACGACCAGATCACCGTGCAGGTGGCGCCGGGCGACCGTCTGATCCTGGTCTCGGACGGGTTTACCGAATGTCCGCTGCCCGAAGGCCGCGACTTCGGCGAGGATGGGCTGGTCGAAAGCCTGAAAAGCTCGGCCCACCTCAGCGGCGCCGACCTGTTGGAGGCGATGGTCTGGGACCTGACCGCCAAGGCCGGGACCGATTCGTTTCCCGACGACGTCTCGGGGATCGTGCTGGACCTTCTAGCCCAGTAGCCGTCCCAGCATCGCCCGGTCGCCTTCGTTTCCCAGCCGTGTCAGTGCCGTCTCGACTGGCAGCCACACCGCCGTATGCCCCGCCTCGGACGGCGGGCCCAGCCGACGCACCGGACGCGCAAGATACACCTTGCACAGCTTCTCGGCCCACATGTCGTACTCCGGCATGTAGGTGAACCGACGGAACACCCCCAATTGTCGGCGGACCGCGATCTTCCAGCCGGTTTCCTCAAGGACTTCGCGGTGCAGCGCTGCCAGCGGGTGCTCACCCCGGTCGATACCACCCCCCGGCAACTGGAACTCCGGGATGGGCTCGGCCTGATGCGTCGCAAGGATATGTTCCCCCTGCAGCAGCACCGCGTAGACCCCCGGCCGCCGCGTATACCGCTGCCCCGCCTTCACCGGCTCGCCATAGCGTCGGATCATCCTGCCCCCTTGGACCTGCGGTTGCTCTGCCTATATAGGCGCGATATGCCAGCACTGGCACCATCAGGAAATCCCCGAATGACCACCGGTTCGCAAATCGCCTGGGACGATACCGTCCTGCCATTCCAGCTTGACGCCTCGGGCATCCGTGGCCGGGTCGTGCGCCTTGACGGCGTGCTGGACCAGGTCCTCAAGCAGCACGCCTACCCGTCCGTGATCGAGGCGCTGGTGGCCGAGACCGCGCTTCTGACCGCGCTGATCGGCCAGGCCGTCAAGCTGCGTTGGAAGCTCTCGCTGCAAGTGCGCGGCAAGGGCCCCGCCCGCCTGATCGCCACCGACTACTACGGCCCGACCGCGGATGGCGAACCCGCCCGCATCCGCGCCTATGCCAGCTATGACCCCGACCGACTGGACCTGAAGGCCGATCCGTTCAGCCAGATTGGCGAAGGCTACTTTGCCGTCATGATCGATCAGGGCGAGGGCATGGTTCCCTACCAGGGATTCACCCCCATCGCTGGCAAAAGCCTGTCGGACTGCGCGCAGACCTACTTCGCCCAGTCAGAACAGATCCCAACCCGCTTCCAGCTTGCCTATGGCGAAAGCGCCGAGCCGGGTCGTCCGCTGCACTGGCGCGGCGGCGGCATCATGCTGCAACACATGCCCGCCGTGGGCGGCGTCGCGGCCGAACAGGGCAGCGGCGAGGGCGGCCTTCTGACCCATGCCGACATCCTGGGGGGTGCCGATTCCGACAACTGGAACCGCGCCAACATCCTGCTCGACACCGTCGAAGAGCTGGAGATGATCGGCCCCTCGGTCCCCCCCACCGACCTTCTGGTCCGCCTTTTTCACGAGGAAGGCCCCCGCGTCTTCGACGCCCAGCCGGTGCGTTTCGGCTGTTCGTGCAGCGAGGACAAGGTCCGCAGCACGATGTCGATCTACAGCCAGAAGGACATCGCCAAGATGACCACCGAGGCGGGGATCGTCACCGCCGACTGTCAGTTCTGCGGCGCGCATTACGAGATGGACCCCAAGACACTGGGCTTCGAAGCGGTCAAGCCGGAATGACCGAAACCGAGGACATGCTTCGCGCGGCGCTTTCCCGCCCCGCCGGGCCGTCCTCGGATTTCGACCTCAACCCCAGCATCCGGCCTCCCGCCGACAAACCTCTTCGCCCCGCCGCCGTCCTGGTTCCGGTCTGGCTGCGGGACGATGGGCCCCGCCTGGGTCCCCGGCTGATCCTGACCAAGCGCTCATCGCATCTGAAGCACCACCCCGGCCAGATCGCCTTTCCCGGCGGCAAGGTCGACCCGACCGACACCAGCCCCGAAGCCGCCGCCCTCCGCGAAACGCAGGAAGAGATCGGCCTCCCCCCCGACCGCGTGCAGATCATCGGCACGCTTCCCGTCCACGAAACCGTCACCGGCTTTGCCATCACACCCTTTGTCGGCCTGATCCGTGGCCCTTTCACCCCCACGCCTGAGGTTGGCGAAGTCGACGAGGTCTTCACCGTCCCCCTGTCCCACGTCCTGACCGCTGCCCGATTTGCCATCGAGCGGCGGCAATGGATGGGCGCCTGGCGCCGCTACTACGCCGTCCCCTACGGCCCCTATTACATCTGGGGCGCCACCGCGCGTATCCTGCGGGGGTTGGCGGACCGGGCGGGGACATGAAGGCTGAAGGCAAAGTCTCGGGCGACTGGCTGGACCATCCAGGCACGCAAGCCCTGATGCAGGCGCTGGAAGCGGCGGGCCACACGGCGCTTTTCGTCGGCGGTTGCGTGCGCAACGCCCTGCTGCATGAACCCGTCGGCGATGTCGACATCTCCACCGACGCGACGCCCGACACCGTCTCTGACATCGCCGGAAAGGCGGGCTTCAAACCCGTTCCCACCGGCATCGACCACGGCACCGTCACGGTCGTCGTGCAGGGTAAACCGCATGAAGTCACGACTTTCCGCCGCGACGTCGAAACCGATGGCCGCCGCGCCGTCGTAGCCTTCTCCACCCGAATCGAGGAAGACGCCCAGCGTCGCGACTTCACGATGAACGCGCTGTATGCCGACCGCCACGGCGCCGTCATCGACCCCTTGGGTGGCCTTCCCGATCTGCAAGCCCGCCGCGTCCGCTTTGTCGGCGACGCTGAAACCCGCATCCGTGAAGATTACCTTCGCATCCTCCGTTTCTTCCGCTTCCACGCCGCCTATGGCGATCCCGACGGCGGGATCGACCCCGAGGGCCTGGCCGCCTGCGCCGGACTGTCGGAAGGGCTGGAGGGCATCTCGAAAGAGCGTATCACCGCCGAGTTGCGCAAACTCCTTACCGCCCGCGATCCCGCCCCATCTGTCGCGGCCATGTCCCGCTCTGGCGTCCTGGCTCGCATCCTGCCCGGAGCCGACCCGCGCGCGCTGGCCCCGCTGGTCCACCTCGACGCAGCCGAACCCCCGCGCTGGCTTCGCCGTCTTTCCATCATCGGAGGAGACACCGACCACCTCCGCCTTTCCAAAGCCGAGTCGCGTGATCTGGCCGCCCTTCGCACCACATTGGGCACCCTCGACACCCCCGCCGCACTGGGTTGGCGCCTGGGAAAGGCACTGGCGACCGATGCCGTCCTGGCCCGCGCCGCGATGTTCGAGACCCCGCCGCCGCCTGGCTGGACCGACGAAATCCAGCGCGGCGCCCAGGCCCGTTTCCCTGTCGCCGCCGCCGACCTGATGCCCGCCTTGCAGGGCGAGGCCCTGGGCGCACGGCTGAAAACCCTTGAAGCGCAATGGCTTGCATCGAACCTTACCGCCACCCGTGAGGCGCTGCTGAAAGAGGCGTGACAAAACGCCGCGACTCGGCTACGCATGGCCCACCCAAGAACGGAGACCAGCATGGACAACGGGACCTCGCCAAGACTCACCTGAGTTGGCCGATCCCGTCGTGGCGGCCGCCTGCAGGCACCGCTTCACTCCATTGCCGCACTTTTCTTCGGGTCCTCCCCATGTTCCGTTTCCTCGAAAACCTCGTCGATCCCTATCAGCCCTATGTCGAACAGGACGCCCCTCCCACAAGGCTGTGGCCCTTCCTGAAGGACTACATCCGCCCGTTCAAAGGCGTCTTCGCGGTCACCGCCCTGTTTTCGGTCGGCAACGCGGTGCTGGATGTGGGCATGATCTGGTATCTCAGCCGCCTTGTGGACCTGATGACGGGCCAGTCCCCGCAGGCCTTCCTGGAAAACCACTGGGGCGAGATCCTGATCGCCGCGCTGGTGATCCTGGTCGTCCGGCCGCTGGTCGCGGGCGGCTCGGTGGGCCTGTTGCACAATACGATCCTGACCAACTTCGGCACGATGATGCGCTGGCGGGCGCACCGGCATGTGCTGCGTCAGCCCGTCGGCTGGTTCGAAAGCGATTTCGCCGGGCGCATCGCCAACCGGATCATGCAGGCCCCGCCCGCGGCCGGGGATGCGGTGTTCCAGGTCTTCGACATGGCCGCCTTCGCCGCCGCGACCTTCATCGGCGCGCTGCTGATGCTGGCCGATGCCGATCCCCGGCTGATGATCCCGCTTTTGATCTGGCTGGTCGCCTACATCGCCCTGATGCGCTGGACAATCCGCCGCGCCGGTCCCGCCGCCACGGCCTCCAGCGACGCGCGCAGCGCCGTCACGGGCCGCGTGGTGGACAGCTACACCAACATCCACTCGGTCAAGCTGTTCGCCCATCAGGATTCCGAGCTGAACTACGCCAAGGAATCCATCGAAAACGCCCGCACCACCTTTCAGAAGGAAATGCGGATCGTCACCCGGATGGACATCGCCCTGACCTTCATCAACGGGCTGATGATCCTCGGCGTCTCCAGCCTGGCGATGTGGCTCTGGACCCATGACCTTGCCACCGTCGGCGTCGTCGCCGGGGCCGTCGCACTGGTCCTGCGCCTTCACTCCATGACCTACTGGATCATGTGGGCCTCGACCCAGTTGGTGCAGAACCTCGGCACCCTGGCCGAAGGGATGGAGACGATTGCCCAGCCCGTCACACTGGTCGACAAACCCGGCGCACAGCCCTTGAATTTCCAGCAGGGTCTTCTGGAACTGAAAGACGTCTCGCACCACTATGGGCGCGGGTTCGGTGGGCTGAAGAACGTCACCCTCACCATCCGTCCCGGCGAAAAGATCGGCGTCGTCGGCCGGTCGGGCGCGGGGAAATCCACCCTGGTCAAGCTGATCCTGCGCTTCTACGACACCGAAAGCGGCGCGATCCTGATCGACGGCCAGAACATTGGCGACGTGACGCAAGAGTCGCTCCGCCAGAAGATCGGCATGGTCCAGCAGGACAGCAGCCTTCTTCACCGTTCCGTCCGCGACAACATCCTGTATGGCCGCTCCGAGGCGTCGGAAGCCGATATGATCGCTGCCGCCAAGAAGGCCGAGGCGCATGACTTCATCCTGACGCTGGAGGATCCCCAGGGCCGCCAGGGCTACGACGCCCATGTCGGCGAACGCGGGGTGAAACTGTCGGGCGGCCAGCGCCAGCGCGTCGCCATCGCCCGCGTGATCCTGAAGGACGCTCCGATCCTGATCCTGGATGAAGCGACCAGCGCCTTGGACTCCGAGGCCGAGGCCGCCATCCAGGGCGCCCTCTACGGCGTGATGGAGGGCAAGACGGTGATCGCCATCGCCCACCGCCTGTCCACCATCGCAGCGATGGACCGGATCGTGGTGCTGGAGGACGGCGAAGTGGTCGAGGACGGCCCCCACGCAGAGCTTCTCCGCAAGCGCGGCCTCTATGCCCGCTTCTGGGCGCGGCAGTCGGGCGGCTTTATCGGTCTGGAAGAGGAAGCGGCGGAGTGATCCGCCGCTTTCTAACGGAACTGATCCCCCCTTCGAAGCGTAAACCCTTGCTTCACCCCAAGGACCGGCCTACCTCAGCTCCATGAGCGCCCTTCAAAGCCTCGGCTCCCTTATCGACGCCTTCCGCCCCGCCGACGGCCCCCCGCCGCAACGGCTGGGCGCGTTCATGCGCTGGTCGCTGGCGGGCAGCTGGCCGATGCTGGTGGTGGCGGGCTTCCTGTCGTCACTGGCAGGCGTCACCGAAGTCGTCAGCGCCCTCATTCTCGGCTGGGTGATCGACGCCGCCGTCAACTCCGGCCCGACCGACTTCTTCGCCGCCCACTGGTCGCTGGTGGTCTGGTTCCTGGTCTTCTACATCCTCCTGCGACCCCTCGCCTTCGCCGTCTCCTCGGCCTCAAACAGCATCATCATCGGTCCGAACGTGATGCCCCTCGTCCTGTCCCGCCTGCACCGCTGGACCCTGGGCCAGGCCGTCACCTTCTTCGACAACGACTTCGCCGGTCGCATCGCGCAAAAGCAGATGCAGGCCGCCCGCGCCGTCACCGACGTGGCGACCGAAGTCATCAACACCGTCTGCTTTGCCCTGGCCTCGGTCATCGGCTCGGTCGCCTTCCTGATCGCGGTCGACGCCAAGGTTGCCGTCGCCCTTCTTGTCTGGCTGATCGCCTATGTCTGGTTGATCCGCTTCTTCATGCCGATGGTGCGCAAGAACTCTGCCGCCCGCGCCTCGTCGCGCGCGATGGTGTCGGGGCAGGTCGTCGACACGATCACCAATATCAAGACCGTCAAGCTTTTCGCCCACCATGCCTTCGAGGACCGCGTCGCCCTTGACGCGATGGAGGTGTTCCGCGAACGCTCCCTCGAATTCGGCGTCATCTCCACCTGGTTCCGCTTTGCGCTGATGCTGCTGGCGGGTGTCCTTCCCGTCCTTCTGATCGGCGGCACCGTCATGCTCTGGCAACAGGGCAGCGCCACCGCAGGCGACATCGCCGCGGCCGGGGCCATCGCGCTGCGCATCGCGCAGATGTCGGGCTGGGTCAGCTTCACGCTGATGTCGATCTATACCTCGGTGGGCGAGGTCGAGGACGGGATGCGGACGCTCTCGGTTCCCCACACGCTTGCAGATGCGCCGGATGCCACGCCGATGCCGCGCATCAAGGGCGAGATCCGCTTTGATCACGTGACCTTCGCCTACGGCCGTCAGCGTGGCGGCGTCCAGGACATCGACCTGACCATCCGGGCCGGGGAAAAACTGGGCATCGTCGGGGCAAGCGGGGCCGGGAAATCTTCGCTCGTCTCCCTCCTCCTGCGCCTCTACGACCCCGAACAGGGCCGCATCACCATCGACGGTCAGGACGTGCGAAGCGTGACGCAAGAGTCTCTCCGCCGTCAGATCGGCATGGTCACGCAGGAAACCGCGATGTTCAATCGCAGCGCACGCGACAATATCGCCTACGGCCGACCCGAGGCCAGCCAGGACGAGATCGTCGCCGCCGCAAGGGCCGCCGAGGCGGATGAGTTCATCTCGACCATGCTCGACCACAACGGCCGCAAAGGCTACGACGCCTTCCTTGGCGAACGCGGGGTCAAGTTGTCGGGTGGTCAGCGCCAGCGCATCGCCCTTGCCCGCGCCTTCCTGAAAGATGCGCCGATCCTGGTTCTGGACGAAGCCACCTCTGCGCTGGACAGCGAAGTCGAGGCCAGCATCCAACAGGCGCTCGGCCGCGTGATGCAGGGCAAGACCGTCCTTGCCATCGCCCACCGCCTGTCGACCATCGCCGCAATGGACAGGATCATCGTCCTGGACCGTGGCCGGATCGTCGAAATCGGCAGCCATGACGAGTTGCTGGCCAAGGATGGGCTTTACGCGCGCTACTGGAAGCGGCAATCAGGCGGCTTCATCGGCGTTGAAGACGAAGAAGCGGAAGCGGCAGAGTGATCGTCACCATTGACCGACTGGGTCACCTTGGACACGGCATCGCGGCCAATCCGGGCACAGGCTCCATTTTTGTACCCGGCACCCTACCCGGAGAGGTCGTCGAAGGCACACCAGAGGGCGACCGCCTCCTTGAGCCGAAGATCATCACCCCCTCGCCCGACCGGGTGAAGCCTCCTTGCCGCCACGCCCGCGCTTGCGGAGGCTGTCAGTTGCAGCACGCCTCCGAGGCCTTCGTGGCCCGGTGGAAGCAACAGGTCGTGGAAACCGCCCTGTCTGGCCAAGGCCTGACCGCTGACTTCCTGCCCCTCATCACCTCGCCCCCGAACTCTCGCCGCCGCGCGACGCTCTCGGCCCGCCGCACCAAGTCCGGGGCGCTTATCGGCTTTCACGCCCGCGCCTCGGACACCATCGCCGAGATTCCCGACTGCCAGCTCCTCCACCCCGGCATCCTTGCCGCCTTCCCTGGCCTGAAAGCGATGGTCATGACCGGAGGATCGCGCACGACCGAACTCTCCTTGCAGGTGACATTGACCCGTGGGGGACCAGATGTTGTGGTCACTGGCGGCAAGCCGCTAGACAGCGCCCTTCGGATGGACCTCGCTCGCCTGGTCGAAACCCACGCCTTTTCCCGCCTGACCTGGGACGGCGAGACCGTCGCCCTCCGCGACCGCCCGGCCCTGACGATGGGCACAGCAACTGTGGTCCCCCCGCCCGGTGCCTTCCTGCAAGCCACCGCCGAAGGTGAAGCCGCCCTTCTGGCAGCTGTCCGCCAAGCCCTCGGCCCACAGAAACGTGTGGTTGACCTCTTCTCCGGCGTCGGCACCTTCACCCTGCCGCTTGCCGAAACGATGGAGGTTCACGCCGTCGAGGGCGACCCGGCCATGACCAAGGCCCTCGACCTTGCCGCCCGCAACACCCCGAACCTGCACCGGATCAGCGTTGAGACCCGCGATCTCTTCCGCCGCCCGCTGGAACCTGACGAGCTGCTCATCTTTACCGGAGCCGTCATCGACCCCCCGCGCGCCGGGGCCGAGGCGCAGACGCAAACTCTGGCCGCCTCCAAAATCCCGGTGATCGCCGCCGTCTCCTGCAACCCGGTCACCTTCGCCCGCGATGCCAAGGCGCTGATCGGGCAAGGCTACCGCCTCGACTGGGTCCGGGTCGTCGACCAATTCCGCTGGTCCACCCATATCGAGTTGGTGGCCCGCCTGTCGCGTCCCTGACACATCCGTGAAGCCCCCGGCCCTTTGCCGCACTAGGCAAATCGCCCGGTTTCATGTACCCATGGGAAAAAAATACGGGCGGGCAAGGGCATGCGGTTTATCGGTTGGCTGGCGATCCTGGTGGCGGTGATCGGCCTTTCGGGCTGTGGTTCGAAATTCAAACGGTACAACGGTCCGGAAGTGACCCAGGTCCAGGTCCACAAGGCCGACCGCAAGATGTACCTGTTCCACCACGACAAGATTCTGAAAACCTACGACATCGCCCTTGGCTTCGCGCCCCAGGGTCACAAGCAGTTCGAAGGCGACGGCAGGACGCCCGAAGGCCAGTACTTCATCAGCCACAAGAACCCGGAGTCCAACTTCCACCTCTCGCTCGGCATTTCCTACCCGAACCAGGCCGACATCGCCTTCGCCGAAGCCCAGGGCAAATCCCCCGGTGGTGACATCTTCATCCACGGCGGCCCGAAGAAGCCGGTCACCAGCCGCGACTGGACCTGGGGCTGCATCGCCCTGACCGACAAGGAAATGGAGCGGGTCTATTCCATGGTCAAACCCGGCACTCCGATCTTCATCCTGCCATGAAAAAGGGGCCCGAAGGCCCCCGATCCGCAGTATGACGGGGGATCAGCTCCCCGTTACCATCGTCCACCAGATCTTCCCGTTCGGCTCTTGGAACCAAGAGAAGCCCAGCCGGGTCGCCATCGGGTCCATGATCACCACGCGGGTATCGTCGCGCTGCATCCAGGACGACAGCGTCTCCAGCTCGGTCTCGTAGGTCTCCGAGATGTTCTCGCCCAGAAGCCGCCCGGTGAACCCCGCGCGCTGCGCCCGGACCAGCGGCGAAGAGCCGTCGGACCCGAAATGCCACGGCCGGTTCTGCACCGACATGTCCCGCGCATGGGTTGCCGCAGCGGCTGTCAGGTTTGCGTCGAACGACACCGGAGGCAGCGCCTTCGCAGCCCGCAACGTATTCATCGCATCCAGGAAGCGGAAAGATACCTCCCGCTCATCGGCGATCCGGTAGACCCGCGGCAGCGGCTTGCCGTCCGCACCCAGCTGAGGCTCGCCCGTCGTCGCACAGGCCGCAAGCGCCAGGAACAGGCCCTGCGCCAGGAAAACGCGTCTATCCATTCTGTCCACCAGATCAGAGCCGCGCGAAGCGGCCATTCGGGCTCTCCTTAGCCGAAGGTTGCGGCAGGTTCAAACGGGCATCTTGGCGATAGGCGGTTGCTAACAGGTCTTTGATTTGCGCCTGCACCGCAAAGCAGCTATACGCAGCGCGAAACACGGTCTTGCAGGAGTATCAGCCATGTCGAACGGTCCGATCAACCGTCGCGCGGTTCTGGGTGGTGTGGTTGGTGCCGCCAGTCTGGCAGCCTTGCCCGCCTTTGCACAGGATGGCAGCACCGAATTTACCCAGCCGGCGTCGGCTTCGGTGCGCAACAATGTCTCCAGCTTCCGCATGCTGCGTTGGCAGGACTACTTCGACAACACCCGCAACGGTGTGATCCTGGCTGACACCACGTCGCGCGCTTTGCACTACTGGTCGGAAGACCAGTCGATCTACCGTCTCTACCCGACCTCGGTCCCGCTGTCCGAAGAGCTGACGCGCCGCGGCATGACTTCGGTCATCCAGAAGGTCGTCAATCCGACCTGGCGGCCCACAGTCTCGATGAAACAGCGCAACCCTGATTGGCCCGATGTTGTCGAAGGCGGGGCGCCTGACAATCCGCTGGGGTCGCGCGCGCTCTATCTCGGCTGGGAGGCTTACCGCGTCCACGGCACCCACGACACCCGCAAGATCGGCCGCCGCTCCTCGAACGGCTGCATCGGGCTTTACAACGAACACATCGAAGAGCTGTTCGAATTCGCCAGGATCGGCACCCAGGTCCGCCTGATCTGACCATTCACGGCGTGAATGATCAATGGGCCGCCCGGCATTTTAGCCAGGCGGCCCATTTGTTTTCAGTGGACGCCCCGCGCAGGCGCGCAGGTCAGTTCTGGTTTCCGCGGACCAAGGACTGCGCTGTATAGACCAGTATTGCCATTCCGATTGCGCCAACGGCGGCAACGGCAAGAAGGACAATCGCGTCGATCGGGCCACCCATGTCACCAAGGCCCGAGCTTGTCACCTCAAGCATGAACAGGACGGCCAGGATCGCCCCGATGGGCATGGACAGTTGCGCCACCAGGAACTTGCGCATCGACATGGCGCGGTCCCGAATCAGGACATAAAGATACAAGGCCGTCACGATCAGCGCCGCGGCGACCATCGCCCAGAATAGTCCGCGTCCGAAGATTTCTTCAAAGACCGCGACCAGAGTTTCAAGGGTCAGTTCCTTCATGGTCTTGGCTCCTTATGCCTTGCCGCGCAGCATCGCGTTGTAGGTGGCCTTCAGCGCCACCTCTTTCATCAGCCAGCTGATCCACAGTTCTTCCAGCGGGGCGATCAGGCCGGGGAAACTGGGCACCAGGTTGTTGCTGTAGTCGAATTCGATCAGCATGGCGCTACCCACACGGGTGATCAGCGGGCAAGAGGTATAGCCGTCATAGACCTCGGTTCCCTCTTTGCCCTGCAGCGCGGCGACCAGATGGTCTTCGATCACCGGAACCTGCCACTTCACGCTTGCCGCGGTCTTGCCTTTTGGGACGCCCGCGACATCGCCCAATGCGAAGATCTCGGGATAGCGCAGGTGGCGCATCGTCTTCTGGTCACATTCGACCCAGCCCTGATCGGTCCACTTGTCTGCCCAGCTCAATCCCGACTGGCGGATCACCTCGGGCGCGCGCTGCGGCGGGATGACGTGCAGATAGTCGTAGGGCATTTCAACCGTCGTCTTGATCTCTTCCTTGGTCGTCGTATCGATCTCGGACTTCTCGAACATCGCACGCTTCTGGCCCGGTTCGATCGAGACAAGCTTGTGCTGCAGATGGGTCTTGATTCCGCGTTGGCCCATCAGCATGCGCACCTTTTCCGCTACAATCGGCACGCCGAAAAGCGCGCCTTGCGGGGCGGTGTAGTGCACTTCGAACTTCCCGGCGCCGACAGTGCGGCTGGCGATGTCCTCAAGCAGAAATGCATGTTTCAGGGGGGCCCCAGCGCATTTCATCTCTGTCGAGGGCCGCGTCATCACGGCCACCCCGCCCTCTTCGGTGAACTTGCGGGCGGCCTCCCAGGTTCGCGCCGCATGCTCGGGGCCGGCATAAAGCGCCCCGATTCCGTTCTGGCCCACCATGTCAAGCGAGAAGCCCGGAATGGCATCGTGATCAAGCACAAGACCGGGCGCCACAACGAGGAAGTCGTACTCCAGTTTTGTTCCGCCCGCTGTCGTTACGGTCTTGACCAGGGGATCGATTGCAGCCGCAGCTTCCGGCACCAGCGTCACACCTGCGGGTAGCCAATCCGTCGTCTTCGAGACGACATAGGATGCGGGCTTCAGCCCGGCGGCGACCAGCGACAGACCAGGCTGGTAAAGATGCTCAGCGCGTGGGTCGACGATGGTTATCGTCGCGCCGTCCAGGCGCTTGACAAGCCGGTTGGCCATTGCGGTGCCACCGGCACCCGCGCCGATGATTACGATGCGCGCCTTGGTGGCCAGGCGGTTCCCATAGGCCGCCCCCCCTGTCACCGTTGCGGCCGCTCCGGCTGCGGCAAGGCTAAGGAACCCGCGCCGTGTCGTGAAAGGGGATGAACCCGCCATGCATGTCTCCTCCGAAATCGCTACGCCAATCCTACCAGCAGAGAACGCCGTTCGGGTTGATTCAAATCACTATAGCTTCAAAGCTTAAAATATCAAACAATAAGTGCGGACCAGAATCTTGCCGAAAAAGCGCGACAGCTGAGGGCTCCACCAAGGTTAAGGCCACCCTAACGGATTCTGGTATATTATTGATATTTATAAGAATATTGGAAGTGTCCACCGTGGACAATTCAGGCCTGTCGCAGCCACCCGCCCAGGTTTTCCTCGATCACCGCCACCAGCGCCTCGATATGGGCCGTATCATCGTTCAGGCAGGGAATGTACGTGAAGCTCTCCCCACCCGCATGTTCGAAAGCTTCCCGGATCTCGCCGTTGATCTCTTCCAGCGTCTCGATGCAGTCGGCCGAGAAAGCCGGAGCCATCACCGCGATCCGCTTCTTCCCCGCCTTCGCCAGTTCCGCCACATGCTCGACCGTGTAGGGTTTCAGCCACTCCTCACGCCCGAAGACGGACTGGAAGGTCGTGTCGATCGCCCCTTTCTCCCACCCCAGCCTCTCCCGCAGCAGACGTGTCGTCTTGGCGCACTGGCAGTGGTAGGGGTCGCCCTCCATCAGGTAGCGCTTTGGCATCCCGTGGTAACTGGCGACCAGCACATCGGGCCGGTGGTCCAGCCCGGCATAGACCGCCTCGACCGACTTTGCGAGCGCGTCGATATACAGGGGATGGTCGAAATACTCGGCCACGGTCCGCACCGCAGGCTGCCGCTTCTCCTTCATCAGAGCGCGGAAGAACTGGTCGTTCGCAGTGGCCGAAGTCGCCCCGGCGTAGTGGGGGTAAAGCGGGAAGAACAGCACCTTCTCGCACCCTGCGGCCACCATCGCCCTCACCTTCTCGTCGGTCGAGGGATTGCCATAGCGCATGCAGAAGTCGACCATGATGTCAGCCCCGTGCCGTTCCGCGATCATCTCGGCAATCGCCGCGGTTTGGGCTTTGGTGATGGTCAGTAGCGGGCTTTCGTCCAGGTCTTCGTTCCAGATGAGCTTGTAGTTGGCTCCCGAGGTGAAGGGCCGCTTCGTCAGGATGATCAGCTGAAGCAGCGGCTGCCACTTCCAGCTGGGAATATCGACCACCCGCTTGTCCGACAGAAATTCGTTAAGATAGCGCCGCATCGACCAGTAGTCATAGGCGTCCGGCGTTCCCAGGTTGGCCAAAAGGATCCCGATCCGCGCCTTGCGGACGCGGGGGTGGTCGGCGGGGGCGTGTGCAAGGCGGCCTTCGCCTGGGGCGACGTCGGTCCCAGTCACGGCTCCGGTCCGGGCATCCAGCATGGTGTTCTTCCCAATGGTTCATGGGGGGACATAAGGGGTTGGTCGGCAGGGTCAACCGTCTTTGAGGGGCTTCTCGGGCACACCCAGCGCATCTGCCAGCCGCGACCGCGCCGATCCAGGCCGCAAGGGCTGCTGCTGGCTTTCATGCGGGACCCAGCCGGTCAGCACGACCAGCTCTGCCGTAGCCGCCAGCCGACCCTCGGAGGTGCCGTAGCTTCCCGCGTAGATACGCCCAGCCTCGGCCAGAACCGCGCGGCGGGTAAAGCGGCGCAGGCGGCCGGCCAGGGCGTTCGTCTCGCCCGCAGCACGAAGGTCGGACAACAGTCCCGGAAAACTGCGATACTGGACCGTCTGGACCAGGCTGTCGGCCACCGGCAGGGCAAAGCCAGCCCGCTGCATGAGCCCGCCCAGATCCCGAATCTCGCCCATCGGCACCACGCGGGGCGAGAGACCGCCGGTCACTGCCGCCTCGGCCTCGGCCAGGCAGGCGCGGAGTTCCTGCAGGCTGCGGCCCCCTGGCAGAACCACCAGGCACAGACCGTCAGGCTGCAACGCCCGGCGGCACTGGACCAACTGGCCCACGGGGTCATTCGCCCAATGTAGCGCCATGAAGTGCACGACAAGATCGTGCGCGCCTGGTTCCAGCGCGATCAGATCAGCGTCGGGAACCATTGCCGAGGTCGGAAAGCCGGTGAAAATCTGGGGATAAGCCGTCACCACGGCGGGCGACGTAAACCTTTTGTTAACTTCGCTGAGTCTCTCCTGCAGGTCATCAAGGGCCAGGCGGTGCAGGAACAGCGCATCGTCATGGCCGGGCAATGCGCGGGCACGGGCACGGTGGCGGGCCAAGGCCGTTCGGTCGGTCAGGATGGGCGGCTGGGTCATCGGCGGGACTTTAGGAGCGGAGAATGGGATTGCAAGGCGCGCTGCAGCTACTTTACCCGCCGCAGTGCATTTCCTGTTCGGCCCCCGTGCAAAGCGACTTCGGTCTGTGCGCCGACTGCTGGCGCGAAACGCCTTTCATCAGCGGCCTGGTCTGCGACCAGTGCGGCGTGCCGCTGCCGGGCCAGGACGCCAGCGAGCGCGCGCTTTGTGACGACTGCTTGACCATCGCGCGCCCCTGGGACCGGGGCCGCGCTGCGCTGATGTATGACGAGAACGGGCGGCGTCTGGTCCTTGCGCTGAAGCACGGCGATCGGATGGACCTTGCGCGGCCCGCCGCGGGCTGGATGCTGAGAGCGGCACAGCCGATCCTGAAGCCCGACATGCTGGTCGTGCCGGTACCGCTGCACTGGATGCGGCTGTTCCGAAGGCGTTTCAACCAGGCGGCCCTGCTGTCTCGAAACATCGCCAAGGCGGCGGGGCTGGACCATTGCCCGGACGCCCTGATCCGCAGACGGTCAACGGGCAACCAGGATGGAAAGACCCGGGACGCCCGCTTTGCCAATCTGATCGAGGCGTTCGCTGTTCCCAAGAGCCGGGAGAAGCAGGTTCGCGACCGCGACGTGCTGGTGGTCGATGATGTAATGACTTCGGGTGCGACCTTTGCAGCGGCAAGTGAGGCGCTTTTTGCGGCAGGCGCGCGCTCGGTTTCGGTACTGGGGCTGGCGCGCGTTGCGAAAGGCGGCTGAACCCCTGTAGACTGGCGCGCAAAGAGGAATCCGCGATGCGCCCGGTCGAAATCTACACCACTCCGTTCTGCCCCTACTGCCACGCCGCCAAGCGGCTCTTGCAGAAGAAGGGGGTCAATTACTCTGAAATCGACGTCAGCCAGGACTCCGACCTGCGCGCCAAGATGACCCAGCGGGCGAATGGCCGGCGGACGGTGCCGCAGATTTTCATTGGCGGGCAGCATGTCGGCGGCTCGGACGATCTGCACGCACTGGATCATGCCGGGAAGCTTGACCCGATGCTGGCCGATTGATGCGCGTCGGTCTGATCCAGTTGACGGTCACCGACGACCCGGCGGCGAACCTGCCGGTGACCTTGGGCTATATCCGGCAGGCCGTTACACAGGGCGCGGGTTTTGTCCTGACGCCCGAACTGACCAACGGCCTGTCCTCCAGCCGCGCCCACCAGCGCAACGTCTTCCGGCATGAGGAGGACGATGAGACGCTGGCCACCCTGCGCGCCGAGGCGAAGACGGCGGGGATCTGGCTGCTGATCGGCTCTCTGGGTGTGCTGACCCATGACGCCGACGGTCGCTTTGCCAACCGCAGCTTCCTGATCGCGCCGGACGGCGGCATCGCCGCGCGCTACGACAAGATCCACATGTTCGACGTCAATGTCTCGGCGACCGAGGTCTACCGCGAAAGCGAGGGCTATCGGCCGGGGTCGAAGGCGGTGGTGGCAGAGACCCCTTTTGCCAGGATCGGGATGACGGTCTGCTATGATGTCCGCTTTCCGACGCTGTATCGGCGGCTGGCGCAGGGCGGGGCGCAGGTGATCACGGTTCCTGCAGCCTTCAACCACATCACCGGTGCGGCGCATTGGGAAACCCTGTTGCGCGCCCGAGCGATCGAGACGGGCTGCTTTGTCCTGGCTCCGGCACAGACCGGCTTCCATCCCGAAACGCAGGGGAAGGGTCGCAAGACCCACGGCCATTCGCTTGCCATCGCGCCCTGGGGGGAAATGCTGGCGGACGCAGGGACCGAACCGGGCGTGACGCTGGTGGACCTGGACCTGGGCCGCGTGGCCGAAGCGCGGGGCAGGGTGCCCTCGCTGACGCATGACCGGGACTTCGACGGGCCATGAGCGCGGAAAAGGCCGACGACATCGCGGTAGCCCTGTTCGGCGAGCTGTTCATGGCCGACCAGCTGGCGCGCAACCGCATCTCGAAGGTCCTGCCGAAGGGGATGGAGCTGTCGCATTTCAGCGTGCTGAACCATCTGGCGCGGATCAACGACGAACGGACCCCGGCCCAGCTGGCGAAGTCGTTCCATGTCACGCGCGGAGCGATGACCAACACGCTGACCAAGCTTGAATGGGCGGGACACGTCCACATCCGCCCGGATTGGGAGGATGCCCGGCAGAAATTCGTGGCGATCAGCCCCTCGGGCCGGTCCGCGCGTGAGTCAGCCCTGGCCAGCGTCGTCCCCCTGATTGCCGAGGTCGTGCAGGCCATCGGCGCCGACCGGGTGCGGGCGCTGCTCCCGGTCCTGCGCGAGCTGCGGATCAAGCTTGAAGACGGCTGATCTTGGGGCATGTCCGAAAAGCCATAGCTCTACGGGTTCCACTCGGCCGTAGCCTTATATCCCTTGCCCTGTCCGCTGTATCTTCGCATAGATTGGGCCATAATCCCAAGAACCGGTCGCCATGCAGCCTACGTCCCGCCTTTTCGCCTTGCTTGCCCTTGGCACCGCGCTGGTCAGCGCCCCCGCTCTGGCCGAAATGTCGGGCACGCTGAACCTGAACGGTGCGACGGGCCTGATCGACATGCCCTCGGGCGATGCGCAGAAGGATGCGACGTTTTCGTTCTCGACCGCGCTGATCGGGCCGGTCAGCCGGGCGACGCTGAGCTTTCAGTTCAGCGAAAGGCTGTCGGGGTCGTTCCGCTTCCAGACCTGGCGCGACTGGGACACGCTGATCCCGGGCGACAGTGAGGAAAGCGACCGCAGCATCGACTTGCGGTATCAGGTGCTGAAGGAAGGCAAGATCGCCCCGGCACTGACCATCGGGTTGCAGGACCTGACGGGGCAAGGGCTGTTCGCATCGGAGTATGTCGCGGCGACGAAAACCTTCGGTGACAAGGTCAAGGTGACGGCGGGTCTGGGTTGGGGGCGGCTTGGCAGCGATGGCGGCATCGGATCGCCCTTCGGCAGTCGGCCTCCGGTCGATCCGACAGGGGTGCCCAATGCCGACCAGTGGTTCCGCGGCGAGGCGGCTCCGTTTGCGGGCGTAGAATACAAGGTCAACGATAACTGGACCTTGAAGGCGGAATACTCCTCGGACGCCTATGTGCTGGAGGACGCCGAGCGCGGGTTGATCGAACGCGACAGCCCGTTCAACTTTGGCGTCGAATACCAGCGCAACCCCTATATGCGCTTCGGCGCCTATTCGCTGTACGGGTCCGAGTTTGCCTTGGCCTTCCACATCATCCTGGACCCGAAAAGCCGGGCCACAGGCGGTATCGTCGGCAAGGCCCCCGTCCCGGTCAAGGCGCGGCCCGCTCGTGCCGCAGACCCCGAGGCCTATGACAGCGGCTGGGTCAGCCAGCCCGACGCCGGACCGATCCTGCGGCAGAACCTGGCAAAGCGGCTGGCCAAGGATGGGATCGCGGTCGAGAATCTGGCCTATACGGCGGACACCGTGCAGGTTCGCATCCGCAACGGCCGGATCGACGCCGGATCGCAGGCCATCGGCCGCACGGCACGGGCGCTTAGCCATGTGATGCCCGCCTCGGTCGAGGTGTTCGAAATCGTGCCGGTGGTGAACGGAATCGGCGCGTCCAAGGTCACCATCCGCCGCAGCGACCTGGAGGCGCTGGAATACACCGCCGACAACGCGACCCTGCTGCGTGAGCGCGTGACGGTCACCGATGCCGGACCCGCCCCGGCCTGGTCGTTGGGCGACGAAGATCTTTACCCGAAGTTCCGCTGGAGCCTTCGCCCCGTCGTCCGCCTGTCCGAACCGATGGAGGGCGACATCGGACTACGACTGTCGGCGAACTATGACATGGCACCGGGCTGGGTGCTTTCGGGGTCGATCTACAAGGAACTCGTCAGCAACCGCGAGGCATCTGCCTCGACCTCGACCTTGCCGCATGTCCGCACCGATGGGTCGCGCTACAACGAGTTCGGCGATCCGGCGCTGGAGAAGCTGACGCTGGCCTGGTTCGCCCGCCCGGCCGACAGCCTGTATTCCCGGGTATCTGTCGGCTATCTGGAGCGGATGCACGCCGGGGTCTCGGGCGAGCTTCTGTGGAAGCCGGTAGACAGCCAGCTCGCGCTGGGGGCCGAGGTGAACTATACCAAGCAGCGCGACACCGATGGGGGCCTTGGTTTCGGCGAATACGACTATGACATCGTCACCGGCCATGTCTCGGCCTACTATGATTTCGGTAACGGCTACCTTGGCCAGCTGGACGTGGGCCGCTACCTGGCGGGCGATGTGGGCGCGACCATGTCGGTCGACCGCGTTTTCGCCAACGGTTGGCGCGTCGGCGCCTTTGCCACGGTCACCGATGTCAGCGCCGAGGATTTCGGCGAGGGCGGGTTCGACAAGGGCATCCGTCTTACCATCCCGTTCAACTGGGCGCTGGGCACCGATACCCGCCGCGGCTTCGACCTGAACTTCCGACCCAACGGCGGCGACGGCGGCGCGCGGCTTAACGTCGACGACCGGCTCTACCAGTCGATCCGGGAGTATCACACGGACGGGCTTGACCCCGACTGGGGAAGGGTCTGGCGGTGAAGCATCTGAAACTGGCGTTGGCCGGGCTGGCGGCTTTTTCCGTGCTGGCGGGGTGCGGCAACGACAAGACCCCCAATCCGATGGCCGCGGCCGTCGGAGCCGTGGCGAAGACCGGCATGGCGAAGCTGAAGGGGCAGTCAGCTGAGGCCGCCCCCGCCGCCCAACCCGCATCGCCGAAAGACCTGCGGGCAGAGCTGGCGAAAGCGGGCCAACCGATCCTGCTGGTGTCGTCAACGGCGCTGGGTCAGACCGGGTTCCTGACCGTCAGCGACGCGAAGGGCGGCGTGCTGACCTGGGCCACCCCCGACGGTGCGACCTTCTCGCAGCGTGATGGCGTGCTGATCCAGACCCGCGGCCTTGGCTTCGACCTGATGTCGGCCCAGGTCCCCTCGGTCGGGCAGCTTCGGCAGGTCGGAACGCCCTACCAGCGCGTCTACTTCTTCCTGGGCCCCGACGACCAGGGGACGCGGCGCACCTATGATTGCGTGACCGCCAGCGTCGGTACCGAAAGCATCGAGGTCCTGGGCCGCACCCATGCGACCACCCGTCTGACCGAGACCTGCACCCGCAGTTCCGGCGGCGGCAAGGTCACCAACGAGTTCTGGATCGACGGCGCGATGATTCGGCAGTCGCGCCAATGGGTCAGCGCCGGTCTGGGCTACATCGACTTCGCCCGCGTGATCGACTGACCTTCTGCACTTAATTCGACCCAAGCCCGGCGTTTCGTGCCGAAACTGCTGCAGTTTGCGCGCAGTTTAGGGTAATCTTTACCGATCCGGTTCAGAACCCATGCAATGGACAGGCCGGACGCCTATCCTTGGAAACTGACGCCGATACGGACACGCTGACAGGAGGGCCGGATGAAATCGCTGATCGCAGTCGCGCTATCCTTGGTGCTTGCGGCCCCGCTTCAGGCCGGTGGCCCGGTCGTCGTGGTGGAAGAACCGCCCGTCGTGGTCGAGGAGGGAGCTGCTTCCAGCAAGGGTCTTCTGCCCTGGCTGATGGTGCCCCTGGTTCTTTGCATCGTGATGTGCGGCGCGGACGACGAGGCGGATTGACCGCCTAGTAGTCCTTTTCCAGGAAGACACCGATCCCGGTTTCGCCATCGGCGCCCACGCGCCCCTTGACCGTCACGCCTTCGCGCAGGTCCAGGTTCAAGTTGATCTGGCTTTTGCCGTCCTGGTCGATCTCGACCTCGGTATAGACGTTCTCCGAGATGTATTTTCCCGCCTTCAGCGCCGCCGACCCGTCCTCGGACGTGGTCACGTCCAGGTCATCCAGCCCGAAGTTCCGGCGCAGGTTGCCCACCAGCCCCTCGCCGCTCCGGCCCGCCAGAACGGCCACGGCATTGGCCAGCTGTGCGGCTTGCAAGGCCGAGATCTTGTCCAGCCCACGACCGAACAGAAGCTGGGCCAGCACCTCTTCCTGCGGCAGCTCTGGCGATGAGGTGAAACGGACGACCGGGTCATTCGCCGGGCCCTCCACCGTCACCGTGCTGGTGATCCCGCCGCTGTCCGTGCTGGCTGCCACACTGATCTGCGGGATGAGACTGCCCTCCAGGCTTAGGTCCGCGCGCGACAGGACGAGCCTTCGGCCCAGGATCTCCAGCCGACCCCGGATCAGCTGGAAGCTGCCAGCCGGAAGGACATTGGCGGTCGTCCCCAGAAGGCGCAGCTCTCCCCCCAGTTCTGCGTCGATCCCCCGTCCTCGGATGAAGACTTGCGAGGGGGCAAGGATGGTAATGTCCAGTGCGATGGGCCGGGCCTGCTCGCGGTTCCCGCGTCCGCCGGTGTCACCCAGCAGGCCCGCCTTGCGGCGCGTCTCGCGGACCGGAGCGGGTTCGCGCGCATGGTCGATGTCCAGCAGTGCGGCCGCCGAACTGAAGCCCGAGGCGGGGACCCGGACCTCGGTCTCGGACAGGCTGAGCGTGCCGGACAGAAGCGCCCCGCCCAGCAGCGGACCACGCAAGGCCAGGGTGCCGCTGACCCGGGTGTCGAAAAGCTCCGGGTCGTACAGACGCAGCGCGTCCAGCGTCAGAGCAAGGTCGGCGTCGCGCGCGCCGGTCAACCGGATCGGCCCATCCACCCGCAGCCGCCCGCCGGACGACAGGCCCGACGTCGCCTGAAGCTGCAGCGACCCACCTTGCAGCGTGCCGATCGCCTCGACCCCCTGCAGCGAAAGGCCGAGGTTCGGATCGACGATGCGCCCACCCGACAAGGTGACGCGTCCCGACAACGATGCCAACGTCAGCGGCCCGTCCAGCCGCAGATCATAGCCGATGTCCCCCGAGGCGGACCTTGGCGCAATGAACAGGTTCGCCAGCCCCGCCGCCCCGGACCCCCGGATCGCCAGGTCCGCCGAGCCGAACCCATTCGCGATGCGCCCCTCCACCGTGGCTCGGATCTGGCCTGGCCCCGCGCCGGTCAAGTCTATCGCATAGCCTGTGGCATCTTGCGTGGCAGTGCCCGCAAATGTGAGCGGACCCTCAAGTTCAGGGACGAACAGGCCCAGGTTCGCCAGCCGCGCTTCCAGATCTATCCGCCGCACATCGTCCGCAATCTCGCCCCGTGCGGTGCCCGAAAGCTGCGGGTTGGCCAGCCGGGCCATGCGCACCTGCAAGACACCATCCTTCAAGCCCAGGTCCAGCTCCAGCCAGCTTTCCCCCGCCAGAAGCCTGTCGGCCTGTGGGCTGCCCAGCCGCAGCGACTGCCCGGTCCCCGACAGTTGTATCTGCCCGTCCCTGGGCTGGCCGGTGAAGCTGCCCTTCAGCGCCAGAGCCCCACCATAGCCCGGTCCCAACACTGACAAGTCGTCCAGGCGGACCGTTCCCGAAAGGTTAGATCCTTCGTTCGACAGCGTGCCGTCGGCCTTCGCCACCAGCCCCCCCGCAACAAGGTCAAGGTTGCGCAACAGGGTTCCGCTTTCGTCCCGGCGGATCGAGGCGACAAGCGTCGAGCGCCCGGCCAGAAGTCGGTCGACCTGTGGCACGTCAAGGCTAAGGCCGATGCCGTCGAAGGCAAGGTCCAGATCGAAGAACCCCGACAACCGGCTGGCCGAACCACTGGTGACCAAGGTCCCGGACCCGCCAAGCGGTCGCCCCGCCAGCCCCGAGAACCGGGCGAAGTCCTCAGCCTGCACCGTCAGTTTGCCGCTGGCCAGGAAGGCATCCTTCAGCCCTTCGACCTTGACCGCCCCCAGCGCGGTCAACCCGGCACCGTTCAACCGGATGTCCGACAGCTGCAACGCCCCGGCGCCTTCCCGGACGAACATTCGCAGCGAGCCTTCGATCTCGGTTCCCAAGGCGCGGGCCAAAGCGGGATCGGTCGGCGCGATCCCTGAGGCCGCAAGGGTCAGGGTCCCGCCAAAGCTGTTCCCGGCGGTCGACCGTCCGATCCGCCCCGAACCGCTCAACTCTGCCCGTGCCAGCTTCAGGTCTGGGCGGTCAAGGCCCTGTATCACGACCTCGCCCGACCAGCCTTCCCGTCCGGTCAGCGTCTTCAGACGGAAATCCGCCCGCGCAAGTCGGGTATCGGCTGCGAA
The DNA here is from genome assembly GCF_030694085.1 of Tabrizicola sp. Taxonomy (GTDB): domain Bacteria; phylum Pseudomonadota; class Alphaproteobacteria; order Rhodobacterales; family Rhodobacteraceae; genus Tabrizicola. Next base: position 215,326 of record NZ_JAUXZE010000082.1, read on the forward strand.
CGGAAGAGCCACGGGTTCGCCATCCGGCGCGGCAAGCGTTCCGGTCACGTCGAACCACTCGGGCAACCCGTCCGCCGCGATCTCGGCCGTGCCGCCCAGCGTCAGCGACCGCGCCGTGAGGTCAAAGCGGTCAACCGTGGTCCGTCCAGCCTCGGACCGCCGCGCATCCAGCTTCAGCGCGACCTCGTTGCCGAAGAACGCCACCTGATCCGGCGCAAGGACCGGAGCAAGGTCGCCGGACAAGTCCGCCAGCAGGCGATACCCCGACGGCTCGGCAGCTTGAAGCTGCACGCTGCCCTGCAGCCGCTCGGCCCCGTCCGTTGCCAGGGTCACATCCGCAAGGAAATCGTCGATCGTCCCTTCGCCCTGCACCCGAAGCGAGGCCGAGGGTCGTCCCGGCACGCCCAGCAGGTTCACGAAGATCCCCTCGGCATCCTCTTCCGCCACCAGATCCAGCCCAAGCACCCGCGTCGCGTTGGAATAGGACGCGTCCAGCGTGATCTCGCCCTGTGGCCCTTCGCCTGTGCGCAGAAGGTCCAGGTTCGCTCGTCCCTCGCCGCCCGACAGCTGCATCGAGGCTTCCAGCGTCCCCGAGACGGCCTGGCCCAGCACTTCGGGCGCAAGCTCGATCCGCTCGGCCGCCACCCGGTCGACGCTGATCGACACCGGCAGCTCTGGCAGGCTGAAACCCGAAGCTTCGACCTTTGGCGTGCCATCGTCCGTCTCGGGTAGCCGCGCGATGATGATCTCTTGCGCCGAAAGCTCGCTGACGTTCAGTTCCCCCGAGAACAGCGCCGAACGGCTCCAGTCCAGCACCACGCCATTCAGCGTGATCCAGATGCCCTTGTCGTCGGCTATGGTCAGCTGCTGGATGGTCGCCTGCGACGACAGCGCGCCCGCAAAGCCCGTCACAGTCACCCGACGCCCGGCATCCGACAACGTGTCCTCCAGGAAGGCCGTCAGGTAATCGCGGTCACCCTCCTGCGCGAAGGCAGGCGCGGCGGTCAGGCAGGCGATCAGAAGTAGCCGCCGCATCAGAAGGATTGCCCCAGGCCGACATAGATCTGCACCCCGTCGCCGGTCGTGCCGCTGATGGGCGAGGCGACATCCAGCCGGATCGGTCCAAGGCCGGTCTCGTAGCGCAGCCCAAGGCCCGCCCCGGCGTGCGAACTTGAAAATCCTCCCGTGAAACCGTCCAGCCCGATGCTGCCCCAATCCACGAACCCGACCACGCCGATCTTGTCGCTGACCTTGGCCCGTGCCTCCAGCGATCCGGCCAGGAAATACTTGCCGCCGATCAGGAACTGCGGCCCGAACCCGCGCGTCACGGCGATGCCCAGCGACCGGTAGGGCTGCCCCCGGACCGTGCCGCCCCCACCCGAGAAGAAAAGATCGTTCCGCGGGGTTTCCAGCAGGGTCGAGCCGAAGACAGCCCCAGCTTGTGCCCGTGCGGCGATGACAAAGCGCCCAGGCTCGCCAAGGCTGCGGTAGACCCTTCCGTCCATCGTCGCCCGCAGGCCCGAACCCGTGGTGCCGAACCCGGCAAAGGGTTTGGCCTCGGCGTCCAGGTAGAAACCCTTGGTCGGGCTGTTTGCCACGTCCCTCTTGTCCCAGTTCACGCCGATGGGCAGCGACAGATTGCGGAAGGTGAAGCTGCCGCCAGGGTCGCGGCCGTCGAGATAGTCGTAGGTCAGACCGACCCGCGCCGTCAGAGTCTCGGAAAACGTGTGCGAGAACTTCAGCCCGAACGTGACCGAATCCAGCGCATAGTCGATCTCGTCTTCATGCGAATAGCCCAGCATCAGGCCCGCCGTGGTGTCTGGCGTCAGGGTCGCCGGCCGGTCCAGTGTCACCGTCAGCCCGTAGTCGATGCCGCTTTCGCCCGACCCGATGTTCGTCGCGTCCGCTGCGATGCCCAGCCGTTCGCCCCCGCCCAGCAAATTGCGGTGCAGCCACGAGGCAGACAGCGACACCCCGTCCAGGCTGGCGATTTCCGCGCCAAAAGAATAGCGGCGCGGCTTCTGTTCAACCACGGTCGCGGTGATCCCCAGCAGGTCGGGTGCCGTGACCTGCTCGTCCTCGGTCAGCGCCACGGAGGAAAAGATGCCGGTCCGCCGCAACCGGGTTTCGGCGCGGCGCAGCTCGGTCTCGCTGAAGGTCTCCCCCTCGGGCAGGCCGGCGATCTTGGCGATGCGACGCTCGCGCATCCGTTCCTCGCCAGTGATCTCCAGCCGTCCAAAGCGCAGTTTCGGACCCGGCGACAGGCCCACATCGGCGTTCAGACGCCGCGCTGCATGGTCGGCCACGACGTCTTGGCGCGTGACGAAGGCCTTGGCGTGCCCCGTCTCGCGCCAGGCCTTGATCGCTACGTCGACGGCAGAGGCCACGGCCCCACTTGCCGCCACGGCGCCCGAGCGGAACCCTTCGGGCAGTTCGGTCTCGCGTGCCAGCGGGGCGACACGTGCGACGCCAAACCGGAACGGATCACCGGGGTCCACGTCGATACGGATCGCCGAAATCGCCGTCGGGGCCTCCAAGGCCGGGATGGCTGCCGCCTCGCGCCCGTCGATGCGGATGCGGATCACGACCGAGTAATGGCCCTTGGCATACATCGCCGCCAGGATCCGCGCATAATCCGCTCTGGCGGCGGCCAGCAGGTCCTGTGGCGCGGTCTGCCCCTGCGCCTGCAGCGACCGCACTTGCGATGCGTCCTGCACCGCCTGGGTCAGGTCCCCGGACCCGCCCGCGACCACGATGTCCAGCCGGTCCAGCGCATTGGCCGACGCCGCGCCAAGGCCCAGCAGGACCGCAGCGACAGCCCCTCGGACCCGCAGCACATGACGATCGGAAAACACGTGAATGACCCTCATCGGCAGCTTCTTGCGGACTATCGCAGCTTGTGCCGACCCCTTCAATCCAAGGAAACCGATTGGGCGAAGTTGGGTTCCCGCTTGCTCCGTCATTCATCTGTGACACGCAGGCTGCATCACTGCGCCAAGGCAGGAGAATTGCACATGACCGACGACGGCTATGATCTGGACGAGGCCTATCAGATCGATGGTCCCGACGGTGCCCGCCGCATGTATGGCGACTGGGCTCCAACCTATGACGACAGCTTTGGCGCGGCCTGGGGCTACATCGCCCCGCGCGAGATTGCCGCGATCCTTGCCGCCGAGGTTGGCACGCAAGCCGAGATCCTGGACATCGGCGCGGGCACCGGTCTGGTGGCCGAACACTTGCGCGGACGCACTGTTGACGCGCTGGATATCACGCCCGAGATGCTGGAGATCGCCCGCCCCAAAGGCGTCTACCGCAATCTGATGCTGGGCGACCTGACCAAGGCGCTGGACATCCCCGACGCGACTTACGACGCGGTGATCAGCTGCGGCACCTTCACCCACGGCCATGTCGGGCCGGAGTGCTTCCCTGAACTCCTCCGCATCACCCGCCCCGGCGCGGTCTTCGCCTGCGGGACCATCGGCCCGGTGCTGGACGGGGCTGGCTTCGGATCAGAGCTGGCGCGGCTGGTGGCGCAGGGCCGGATCACGCCTGTCGCCTGGCGCGACATCCCGATCTACGAAGGCGCCGACCATCCCCACAAGGATGACCGTGGGCTTGTCATGGTGTTCCGCCGGGTCTGATCCATTGGCCCTTGCAGACTCGGGGTCGGGCGCGTATATCCCCCTCAACAGCTGCTTCGGGGTCCAAACCTGAAGCTACCGAAAGTCACGGGCGGGCCGCTGGGTCCGCTTTTTTGTTTCTGGAATCCAATGTCCGATCTGATCGCCAAGACTGCCATCGACCGCCGCCTGGCTGACATTGTCGGCCCGGTGATCGAAGGTCTTGGCTTCGAACTGGTCCGCATCCGTCTGATGGGTGGCAAGACGCGCGTGTTGCAGATCATGGCCGACCGTCCCGATGGCGGGATCGGCGTCGATGAATGTGGCGACATCTCTACCGCCGTTTCGGCTGTGATGGACGTGGAAGACCCGCTTGAGGACAACTACGTCCTTGAAGTCTCGTCCCCCGGCATCGACCGGCCGCTGACCCGGCTGAAGGATTTCGAGATGTGGAAGGGCTGGGAAGCCCGGATCGAGACGACCGAACTGATCGACGGCCGCCGCCGGTTCAAGGGCGATCTGGCGGGGGTGGAAGGGGACGAGGTCCTGATCACCATCGAGGAGTCGGGCGAAGAGGTTACCATCGGGCTGAAGTTCGACTGGCTCTCCGACGCCAAGTTGATCCTGACCGACGCGCTGATCGCCGAAATGCTGCGCCAACGGAAAGTGGCCGAGCCCACCGACGGCCAGTTCGACGAGATCGAAGAAATTGACGGGGATGAGGACGACGAGCCCGCCCCGGAAACCAAACACTAGGGAGAGACCCGCATGGCCATCACCTCTGCCAACCAGCTGGAGCTTCTGCAGACCGCCGAAGCCGTGGCGCGCGAAAAGATGATCGACCCGGATCTGGTGATTCAGGCGATGGAGGACAGCCTCGCCCGGGCCGCCAAATCCCGCTACGGCGCCGAGATGGACATCCGCGTGAAGATCGACCGCAAGACCGGCCGCGCCTCCTTCACACGCGTTCGCACCGTGGTCGAGGATGACGCGGTCGAGAATCACCACGCCCAGATCACCGTCAAGCAGGCCAAGTCCTACCTGGCCGACCCGCAGCTTGGCGATGAAGTCATTGACGAAGTGCCCCCGGTCGACCTGGGCCGAATCGCCGCGCAGTCGGCCAAGCAGGTGATCCTGCAAAAGGTCCGCGAAGCCGAGCGGGACCGCCAGTTCGAGGAATTCAAGGACCGCAAGGGCACGATCATCAACGGCGCCGTCAAGCGCGAGGAATACGGCAACGTCATCGTCGACATCGGTCGTGGCGAAGGCATCCTGCGCCGGAACGAGAAGATCGGCCGCGAAGCCTACCGCATCGGCGACCGCATCCGCTGCTTCATCAAGGACGTGCGCCGCGAACCGCGCGGCCCGCAGGTCTTCCTGTCGCGCACCGACCCGCAGTTCATGGCTGAACTCTTCAAGATGGAAGTGCCGGAGATTTATGACGGCATCATCGAGATCAAGGCCGTCGCCCGTGACCCGGGCAGCCGCGCCAAGATCGCCGTGATCTCCTACGACAACTCCATCGACCCGGTGGGTGCTTGCGTCGGTATGCGTGGTTCGCGTGTGCAGGCCGTGGTGAATGAACTTCAGGGCGAAAAAATCGACATCATCCCGTGGAACCAGGACACCGCGACGTTCCTGGTCAACGCGCTGCAGCCTGCCGAAGTCTCGAAGGTCGTGTTTGACGAAGAGGCCGGCAAGATCGAAGTCGTCGTTCCCGATGAGCAGCTGTCGCTCGCCATCGGTCGCCGTGGCCAGAACGTCCGTCTTGCCAGCCAGTTGACGGGCCTTGATATCGACATCCTGACCGAAGCCGAAGAATCGCAGCGTCGCCAGGCCGAATTCGCCGAACGCACCAAGCTGTTCATGGAGGCGCTGGATGTAGACGAGATGATGGCGCAACTGCTGGTCGCCGAAGGGTTCACCAACCTGGAAGAAGTCGCCTATGTCGACCTGGACGAACTTCTGTCCATCGACGGCTTTGACGAAGGCACCGCAGGCGAGTTGCAGGCCCGTGCTCGCGACTATCTGGAAGCCGCCAACGCCAAGGCGATGGAAAACGCCCGCGCGATGGGTGTGGAAGACAGCCTCGTGAACTTCGAAGGCCTGACGCCGCAAATGCTGGAAGCGCTGGCCCAGGACGGCATCAAGACGCTGGAAGACTTCGCCACCTGCGCCGACTGGGAACTGGCCGGTGGCTGGACCACGGAAAACGGCCAGCGCAAGAAGGACGAAGGCGTTCTGGAAAAGTTTGAAATGTCGCTTGAGGAAGCGCAGACGCTGATCATGACCGCCCGCGTGATGCTGGGCTGGGTCGACCCGACCGAACTGGAGCAGCCCGCCGACGAGGTTGCCGAAGACGAGGAGGCCGAGGCCTGATCTCAGGCCTCGGGAACCTAGCGCATGACGCGCGGCGGCCGGGAAAAAGACAGGGACGAACCGGAACGCAAGTGCATTGCGACCGGGGAAAGCCAGCCGAAAGCGGGTCTGATCCGCTTTTGTTTGGGTCCTGACGGTCAGATCGTGCCCGATGTCATGGGCAAGCTGCCCGGCCGGGGGATCTATGTCTCGGCGGATCGGGCGGCCATTGAAAAAGCGGTGACGAAGAATCTCTTCACCCGCGCAGCCCGCCAGCCGGCGAAAACCGCCGACGGTCTGGCCGATCTGGTCGAGACGCTGGTTCTGCAGCGCACCATCGAACTCTTGTCGATGGCCCGCAAGGCCGGTGACGCGGTCACCGGCTACGAGAAGGTGAAGGACTGGCTGATCAAGGGCACTGCGGTGACGCTGATCCAGGCCAGTGACGGGTCGGAACGGGGCAAGACGAAGCTGCACGCGCCGGAAGGCGACAAAGGCTTTATCGGTTGTCTTTCGGCCGGGGAAATCGGTTTGGCATTCGGGCGCGAACGTGCGATACACGCCGCGCTTGCCGCTGGTGGACTCAGGTCCCGTGTTGTAGAGGAAGCGGCAAAACTCGCTGGCTTGCGTGGGCAGGCCGGTGGGGATGACGGCGGCGAGACCGCCATGAAGGATACGAAGAACGCATGAGCGATACTGACGGCAAGAAACCTCTTGGCCTTGGGGGCGCCCCCCGTTCCGGACAGGTGAAGCAAAGCTTCAGCCACGGCCGGACCAAGAGCGTCGTGGTCGAAACGAAACGCAAGCGCGTGGTGGTTCCCACCGCCGCTCCGAAGCCTGGCACGCCCGGCGCGGGCCAATCGGCTGCGCCAACGAACTACGGTGATCCGTCGAAGCGGCCTGCTGGCATCTCCGATGCGGAAATGGAACGGCGTCTCAGCGCCCTCCGCGCTGCCAAAGCGCGTGAGGCGGAAGATGCCGTCCGCCGCGCCGAAGAGGATCGGGTCCGCGAAGAAGACCGCGCCCTGCGCCGCGCCGAGATCGAGGCGAAAGAGCGTGAGGATCGTGAACGTACCGAAGCCCTTCGCCTGAAGGCCGAGGAAGAGGAGCGCGCTGCCAAGGCCGAAGCTGCCGCCAAGGTCGCTGCGGCCGAGGCTCGCAAGGCCGATGTTCTGGGCACCCGTGCCCGCTCGACGACGCCGCCTCCGGCTGCTGCGGCCAAACCGGCCGACCGTGCCGCCCCGGCTGCGCCCGCCTCGACCGAAGATCCGCGCGGCCCTGCCGGGGCCAAGCCGGGCCTTTCGCCGCGCAAGACCGACCGCGAAAAGGACGACCGTGGCGACCGTGGTGCCAAGCGTGGCACCGGCGACGAAGGCCGTCGCTCGGGCAAGCTGACGCTCAGCGACGCAATGGCGGGTGAAGGTGGCCGCCAGCGCAGTCTGGCCGCGATGAAGCGCAAGCAGGAAAAGGCCCGCGCCAAGGCGCTGGGTCTGGGGCAGAAGGCCGAAAAGCAGGTGCGCGACGTGCAGCTGCCGGAAACCATCGTGGTCTCGGAACTTGCCAACCGGATGGCCGAACGGGCCGCCGATGTGGTCAAGAGCCTGATGAAGATGGGCATGATGGTCACGATGAACCAGGCCATCGACGCCGACACCGCCGAACTGGTGATCGAGGAGTTTGGTCACAAGGCGGTCCGCGTTTCGGACGCCGACGTGGAACAGGTCATCGACACCGTGAAGGACTCTGACGAAAGCCTGCAGCCGCGTCCCGCGATCGTCACGATCATGGGCCACGTCGACCACGGCAAGACCTCGCTTCTGGACGCTATCCGCAAGGCCAACGTGGTCTCGGGCGAGGCCGGCGGGATCACCCAGCATATCGGCGCCTACCAGGTCAAGACGCCCAACGGGCAGCTCGTCACCTTCCTCGACACCCCCGGCCACGCGGCCTTCACCTCCATGCGCTCCCGCGGGGCTCAGGTGACGGACATCGTGGTGCTGGTGGTCGCAGCCGACGACGCCGTGATGCCGCAGACGATCGAGGCGATCAACCACGCCAAGGCCGCCAAGGTCCCGATGATCGTGGCGATCAACAAGATCGACAAGCACGAGGCGAACCCGCAAAAGGTCCGCACCGACCTTCTCCAGCACGAGATCGTGGTGGAAGCGATGTCGGGCGACGTGCAGGACGTCGAGGTTTCGGCCAAGACAGGTTTGGGCCTGGACGACCTTCTGGAAGCCATCGCGCTGCAGGCCGAACTTCTGGAACTGCGTGCCAACCCGAACCGGGCGGCCTCGGGTGCGGTGATTGAAGCCAAGCTTGACGTGGGCCGCGGTCCGGTCGCGACAGTGCTGGTTCAGAACGGCACCCTGCGCAAGGGCGACATCTTCGTCGTCGGCGAGCAGTGGGGTAAAGTCCGCGCGCTGATCAACGATCAGGGCGAGACGGTGGCGGAAGCCGGTCCGTCGGTTCCCGTCGAAGTGCTGGGCCTGTCGGGCACGCCCTCGGCAGGTGACACGCTGAACGTCGTCGAGACCGAGGCGCAAGCCCGTGAAATCGCCGACTACCGGATCAAGACCGCCAAGGACAAGCGCGCCGCGGCGGGTGCTGCGACCACGCTGGAACAGCTGATGGCGAAGGCCAAGGCCGACCAGTCCGTTGCCGAGCTGCCGATCCTGATCAAGGCCGACGTCCAAGGCTCGGCCGAGGCGATCGTGCAGGCGATGGAGAAGATCGGGAACGAGGAAGTCCGCGTCCGGGTTCTCCACTCGGGCGTCGGGGCGATCACCGACACCGACGTGGCCCTGGCCGAGGCGTCCAAGGCCCCGATCATCGGCTTCAACGTCCGTGCCAACGCGACGGCCCGTGCTTCCGCGACCCAGAAGGGGGTCGAGATCCGCTATTACTCGATCATCTACGATCTGGTCGACGACATCAAAGCCGCCGCGTCGGGTCTTCTCAAGGCCGAGGTCCGCGAGACCTTCATCGGCTACGCGAAGATCCTGGAGGTCTTCAAGGTGTCGAACGTTGGCAAGGTGGCCGGTTGTCTGGTTACCGAGGGTGTCGCTCGCCGGTCGGCTGGCGTCCGTTTGCTGCGCGATAACGTGGTGATCCACGAGGGCACGCTGAAGACGCTGAAGCGATTCAAGGACGAGGTGAAGGAAGTCATCTCTGGCCAGGAATGTGGCATGGCTTTCGAGAACTACGAGGACATCCGCGCGAGCGATGTCATCGAGATCTTCGAGCGGGAAGAGGTCCAGCGCACGCTGGAGTGACCTGCACTGTCCACCGTGGACAACCCCGGCCAAGCCAGACTTGCCAAAGGGTTAGCCGCGGGCGTTCAGGAAATCTTAAGAAAAGCGCCGGGCCATTGGTCCGGCGCTTTTCTTCCGCGGGACTGCTCGTCGTACGACTTCGTCGTCTCCTCGCTCACGCGCGTTGCCAGCAAAGAGGAGGCGAAGTCCAACGATGAGCGACGGATCAGAGCCAGTCGCGCAGGATCGGGATCAGCGGCAGGTCTGCAGGGGGCATCGGGTAGTCCCGAAGCTGGTTCGGCCTGACCCAGGCGAGCTGCTGCCCCTCCAGCGACCGGACCGTTCCTTGCCATTTGCGGCAGGCGAAAAGCGGCATCAGCAGGTGAAAGTCGTCATAGGCATGACTGGCGAAGGTCAGGGGCGCGAGGCAGGACGACCAGGTGTCGATGTCGAGCTCTTCCTTCAACTCACGGATCAGCGCGGTTTCGGGCGATTCTCCAGGTTCGACCTTGCCGCCGGGGAATTCCCAGAGGCCCGCAAGCGACTTGCCCTCGGGGCGTTGGGCCAAGAGGACGCGGCCGTCGGGGTCGATCAGGGCGACGGCGGAGACGAGGACGATCTTCATGGGTGGTCCTTTGTGGACGCCCCGGGGGCCAGCCCCCGGACCCCCGGGATATTTTCAGACAGATGAAATCAGGAGCGGTAGTCGGCGTTGATCTCGATGTAGCGGGAGGTCAGGTCGCAGGTCCAAACCGACCGCTTTGCGCGGCCAAGACCAAGGTCGACGGCGAAGACCAGTTCCTGGCCCTGCATGTAGGCGGCGCCGTCGTCTTCCTGGTAATCCGGGTTCCGCCAACCGTTCCGGGCGACGAGGATGTCACCGAAGCGGATCGTCAGCTTGTCGCGGTCGGCCTGCGCACCCGACTTGCCGACGGCAGCGACGATGCGGCCCCAGTTCGGGTCCTGACCCGCAACGGCGGTCTTGACCAGCGGCGAGTTGGCGATGGCGAAGGCGACCCTGGCCGCGTCTTCGTCCGAGGCGGCCCCGGTCACGCGGACCTCGACCAGCTTGGTGGCACCCTCGCCGTCGCGGACGACTTGCAGTGCAAGGTCGCGCATGACGCCGGTCAGGGCGGTCTCGAAGGCCTTGAGCGTCGGACCCTTCAGCTCGGCGGCCGGGGACTGTCCGGTCGCAGCGATCAGAAGGGTGTCCGAGGTGGAAGTGTCGCTGTCCACGGTGATCGAGTTGAAGGTGGCGTCCACATTGCGGGACACAAGCTTCTGCAATGCCGCCGCCGAAATCTTCGCGTCGGTAAAGATGTAGACCAGCATGGTTGCCATGTCGGGCGCGATCATCCCCGAACCCTTGGCTATCCCTGCGATATGAATAACCCCGCCCTCGCCCTGCACCGTCGCAGCGGCGCCCTTGGGAAAAGTGTCGGTGGTCATGATCGCCTGCGCTGCCATGTCCACGGCGTCTTCTTTCAGAGCGGCAACCAGATCCGGGACCTTGGCGGTGATCTTCTCATGCGGCAGCGGCTCGCCGATCACGCCGGTTGACGACGAGAAGACGCGCGAGGCCGGAACACCCAGCACCTCGGCCACGGCGCCGGTGACGGCAGTAACGGCCTCATCGCCCACGCGCCCGGTGAAGGCGTTGGAATTGCCGGAGTTGACGATGATCGCCGCCCCAGCGCCTTCGGGAACCTTCATCGCAAGCTTCGCCTGGCAGTCGCGCACGCAAGCAGACCGGGTGGAGGACCTGGTGAAGACCCCGGCCATCGTGGTGCCCGGGGCGAGGCGGACCAGCATCACGTCCTTGCGGTTCTGGTAGCGCACGCCCGCTTCCACGGCAGCGAATTCGGCGCCCTTGATCGCGGGCAGCACTGGAAAACTGGCCGGGGCCAGCGGCGAGACCGGCTTCATCGCCTTCTTCGCCGCTGCGACCACATCGCCGACGGCATCCTGCACCGCCTCGGCCACCGGACCGGCGGCGGCGGTGATGCTGTCCTTCAGCTTGCGAACCTTCTTCTTGAGCGCCTTTGCTTCGGCCTTCCAGTCAGTCTTTGCCATCACCGTCCCCCCGGTTAGCGCCGCTTCAGTCGATCAACGCCGAATTCTTCAGCAGCGCCGGGTCCAGACCTTCGCCATCCCGAGTCACCGTCGCGCCCTTGGTCAGCTCTTCGATCTTCGCATTGATCGCGGCGTTTTCAACCTCGGCGGCCAGTTCGTCGCGCAGCTGGTCCAGCGTCGGCTTTTCGGCCACGCGGGTTTCCCTGACCAGGATCAGGTGGAAGCCGAAATCGGTCTGGATCGGGCCAGAGACTTCGCCAACCTTGGCGGCAACGACGGCATCCTCGAAGGGCTTCACCATCATCCCCAGGCCGAACCAGCCCAGATCGCCGCCGTTGGCGCCCGACCCGGTATCGGTCGACTTGGCCTTGGCGATTTCCGCGAAGTCCGCGCCGCCGGCAAGTTCGGCCTTGATCGCGTCGGCCTCTTCCTGGGTGGCGACCAGGATATGCGAGGCGTTGTATTCGGTCTGCGGGGCGGCATCCTTGAAGCGGGCATCATAGGCGGCCTGGAGCGCCTCATCGGTGACGGCGGCGGCAACGATGTTCTCGATCGCGATGCCGGACACAAGGCCGCGCTTGTCGTTGTCCAGGGTGACGACCACGCGGGGGCCAAGCTCGCCCACCGACTGGGCCAGGACTTCCTGCTGGATCAGCTGGTTGTAGATGCCCTTGAACAGCACGTCGTCCGGCAGCTGCTGGTATTCTGGCGGCAGCGTCTCGCGCAGCGCGATCATGTGACCAAGCGTGATGTTCACCCCGTTCACGGTCGCGACCACGGTCTCGGCGGTCTCGCCCTCGGCCAGTGCAGGGCCCGACAGCGCCGCCGTCATCGCAAGAACCGACCAGAACTTTAAGCGTTTCTTCATATTCACCTACTCCTGATCGGGTCCGCCGGCCCGCTTAAGTTGACTATGCCGGTGCTTCCCCTTACATCGCGACAGTCGCGTGGAACGGGCCCATCCGGTCATGCTCTGGACCTTCTAGGGAAGGCCGTGGGGGCGGGCAAGCCCAACGGCCACACGATGATGTCAGAGAAGCCGCCCCACGGAGAAAACATGCTGGGACTTGGATCGATTGCGCGGAAGGTGTTCGGGACCCCGAACGACCGCAAGGTAAAGTCCGTCCGCCCGGTGGTGGCGCAGATCAACGCGCTGGAGCCAGAGTTCCAGGCGCTGACCGACGACGGCATCATCGCCAAGACGCGCGAGTTTCAGAAGCGGGTGCAAGAGGGCGGCGAAAGTCTGGAGTCGATCCTGCCCGAGGCGTTCGCCAACTGCCGCGAAGGCGCTCGGCGGGCCTTGGGCCTGCGGGCCTTTGACGTGCAGCTGAAGGGCGGGATGTTCCTGCACCAGGGCAACATTTCCGAGATGAAGACGGGCGAAGGCAAGACGCTGGTCGCCACCTTTGCGGCCTATCTGAACGCGCTGACGGGTAAGGGCGTGCATGTGGTCACGGTGAACGACTACCTGGCCAAGCGCGACGCGGAATGGATGGGCAAGGTCTATGCCGCGCTGGGGATGACCACGGGTGTCGTCTATTCGCAGCAGCCCGATGCCGAGAAGAAGGCCGCCTACCGCGCCGACATCACCTATGCCACGAACAACGAGCTGGGCTTCGATTACCTGCGTGACAACATGAAAGCCTCGCTGGAGGACATGGCGCAGCGCGGCCACAACTATGCGATCGTCGACGAAGTGGACTCGATCCTGATCGACGAAGCGCGGACGCCGCTGATCATCTCGGGTCCCAGCCAGGACCGCAGCCCGCTGTACACGGCGGTGGACAAGGTGATCCCGCATCTGACGCCGGAACACTATGCGGTGGATGAAAAGACCCGCGGCGTGACCCTGACGGAAGAGGGCAACGACGTCATCGAAGACCTTCTGCGCAAGGAGGGCATCCTGCCGGAAGGGCAGAACCTCTATGCGGCGGAAAGCACCACCATCGTCCACCACGTCAACCAGGCCCTGCGGGCGCACAAGCTGTTCTTCAAGGACCAGCAGTACATCGTCCGCGACGGCGAGGTGATGCTGATCGACGAATTCACCGGCCGGATGATGAAGGGTCGCCGGTTGTCGGAAGGCCTGCACCAGGCAATCGAGGCGAAGGAAGGGGTCAAGATCAACCCCGAGAACGTGACCTACGCCAGCGTGACCTTCCAGAACTACTTCCGCCTGTACGAAAAGTTGGGCGGCATGACCGGCACCGCGGTGACCGAAGCCGAGGAATTCCGCGAGATTTACGGTCTGGGCGTGGTCGAGGTCCCGACCAACCGCCCCGTCGCCCGGATCGACGAACATGACCAGGTCTTCCGCACCGCGCGCGAAAAGTATGACGGCATCCTGGTCGCCATCAAGGAAGCCCATGCGAAGGGCCAGCCGATCCTGGTCGGCACGACGTCCATCGAGAAATCCGAACAGCTGTCCGCGCTTCTGAAGGGCGCCGACATCCCGCACAGCGTCCTGAACGCCCGCCAGCACGAGATGGAAGCCAAGATCGTCGCCGATGCCGGCAAGCTGGGCTCGGTCACCATCGCGACGAACATGGCCGGCCGCGGCACCGACATCAAGCTGGGCGGCAACGTCGAGTTCAAGGTGATGGAGGCCATCGCGGCCGACCCCGAGGGGGATCACGTCGCCATCCGCGCCCGGATCGAGGCCGAGCACACCGGCGAGGAAGAGGCCGTCAAGCAGGCAGGGGGCCTGTTTGTCCTGGGCACCGAACGCCACGAAAGCCGCCGGATCGACAACCAGCTGCGCGGTCGGTCGGGCCGTCAGGGCGACCCCGGTCGTTCGGCCTTCTTCCTGTCGCTGGAAGACGACCTTATGCGTATCTTCGGCTCGGAACGGCTGGACAAGATCCTGTCGACGCTGGGCATGAAGGAAGGCGAATCCATCGTTCACCCCTGGGTCAACAAGAGCCTGGAAAAGGCGCAGGCCAAGGTCGAAGGCCGCAACTTCGACATCCGCAAGCAACTGCTCAAGTTCGATGACGTGATGAACGACCAGCGCAAGGCGATCTTCTCGCAGCGGATGGAGATCATGCAGGCTGACCACGTCGCCGACGTCGCCGCCGACATGCGCCACCAGGTGATCGAGGACCTCGTTGACCTGGCGATGCCGCCCAAGTCCTACCCGGACGCCTGGGACACCGATGCCCTGACCACTTCGGTCCGCGACATGTTGAACCTGGACCTGCCGATTGCCGATTGGGCCGCCGAAGAAGGCGTCGACCAGGCCGTGATCCAGGAGCGCATCATCGAGGCCTCGGACAAGATGATGGCCGAGAAGACCGAGAAGTTCGGTGACTCGACCATGCAAACCATCGAGAAGCAGGTTCTGCTGCAGGCCATCGACAGCAAATGGCGTGAGCATCTCTTGCGGCTGGAGCACCTGCGCTCGGTGGTGAACTTCCGCGGTTATGCGCAGCGCGACCCGCTGAACGAATACAAGACCGAGGCCTTCCAGCTGTTCGGCAACCTCCTCAACTCGCTGCGCGAGCAGACGACGCAGCAACTGTCGCGCATCCGTCCGGTGACCAAGGAAGAGCAGGACGAAATGGTGCGTCAGATGGCCGCCGCCCAGGCCGCTGCCCAAGCTCCGACCGTGGTCGAAGCCGCTGCGGCTGCGGCACCCGCCGCAGCGCTGGCGGCAGCCCCGGCCGCTGAAGCCGCAACCCGGCTGGCCGACTTCGACGAGGCCGATCCGACGACCTGGGGCAACCCTGGGCGCAACGACATGTGTCCCTGCGGTTCGGGCGAGAAGTTCAAGCACTGCCACGGTCGCCTTGCTTAAGGCGGCCCCCGGCCGGGGTGATTCCCGGCCGATCAGGGCAGCAATCCGTAACCCTTCCCAATTAATGCCATTTCTCCGCCCCTATTCGGCTCTAACCCGGAAACGGTAACGATTCTCACCGGGGCACTGCCATGCTTTGGGGCAAAAAGGTTCTTCAGGTTTCCGCCGTCCTGGCGGTTGCATTCGGGGCCGCCCACACAGCGGAGAAACTGAAGGCCCCTGCGGCCCAGCATTCGCTTTTGCTGACCGCAGCCGATGTAGTGCGCGCGCCACGCACGCCTAGCGTTCAGTCGGAAAATCCCGCCGTCCCGCAATCCGCCTCGCTGAGCAGCCCCACCGACACGGGACTGGGTCAGGTCACTGGCATAACCACCGTCGCGGCTGCAGCACCGGGCCTGGTCGGAGAGGGATGTCAGGCGCGGCTGTCGCTTCTTCCCCTTCCCGGCGCGATGATCGAAGCAAGGCTGACCGCGCCCTGCAACCGGGGTGAACGTTTCGTGGTCCGACATTCCGGCCTGTCCTTCTCGGCGCAGACCCAGGCCGACGGGCGGGCGACGGTGATCCTTCCGGCACTGCGGTCCGATGCGATGGTTGCAGTCTACCTGCAGGATTCGCGCCTGGTCCTGGGTCGGCTCACCGTCCCGGATGCCGCAACTTACGCCCGCTATGCCATCAGCTGGGACAGCCCGGTCGAAATGGAGCTGCGGGTCACCGAAGGCGACCGTGTGCTGATCGGCAGCGCGGCTCTGTCAGGGCTGGAACAGGGTGTGATCGCGCTGGGACAGACCAATCTTCCTTCGCCGGTTCTGGCCCGGGTCTATTCGGTCCCCGGCAAAGACCTGGGCAAGGCGGACATCACCGGCGAGCTGCGGATCACGCCTGCGACCTGCGGCCGGACCCTGCGGGTCGAGACGGCACATTCCAGCGGCGGCGTCGCCTTTACCGCCGAGCATAGCATTGCCGTGCCGATGTGCGGGACCGCAGGTGACATTCTGGTGTTGAAGAATCTTGCGCCTCCCCTGAAACTCGCCGCTCCTAAGTAAGGTTCGGAACGGTCGATGGGTGTGAAGGCAGGACTCGCGGCGCTTTGCGCTGCGCTGTGTTTTTCGGGCTCGGCCTTTGCCCAGGATGTCACCCTGGTTGCCCGTGAGGGTGGGATCGTGCTGACCGGCACCTTGCGGGGTTATGACGGCGAATTCTACCGCATCGACACGGCCTATGGGGCGCTGACCGTGGATGGTCAGGGGGTGATCTGCGAAGGCCCGGCCTGCCCGGACCTGATTGCACCCAAGGCGGTGATGCGGATCGTTGGCTCGCCAGACGCCGCGGGACTCTTGCCCGCACTGTTCCTGGCCTTCGCCCAGGCGCGGGGCCTGATCTACGAGACCGGGGAGGGCGAGGGTTACCAGGCTCGCATCCTGGACCCGGAAAGCCGCAAGGATCTGGCCGAGGTTTCGTTCACACCGATGGCGCCGGATCTTGCCACAGCTGCTGTACAGGACGGGGCGGCAGACCTGAAGCTTGCCTTCCGCGCCCAGCCGGACCTGGGCAGCCACTCTGTCGCAATGGACGCGCTGGTGGTGCTGGTGGCCCCGGACAATCCCACGCCCGAGATTTCCACGATCGAGTTGGCGAAGATCCTTGGAGGAGAGGTCGGCAACTGGGCGCAGATCGGCGGGCCGGACATGCCGGTGGTGCTGCACGCCCTTGCGGGTGAAACCGACCTGCAGCGCGCGCTGGGCGAAAGGCTTGGCACCCAGGCAACGGCCGCGGTGCTGCACAACGATCTTGCAACGCTGGCCACGGCGGTGGCGAAAGACCCCTGGGCTGTCGCGATTTCGGGCCGATCTGCGATTGCTCCGGCGCGGCGGATGCCGCTCACCGACAGCTGCGGCTTCCCGCTCTTGCCGACGCCGCTGGCGATCAAGGCCGAGGATTATCCCCTGGCGCTTCCGGTGCTGCTGCTGACGCCCAAGCGCCGCTTGCCGCTACTGACGCGTGAGTTTCTGGATTTCCTGCGTACGCCCGCAGCACAGGCGGCCGTCGCGGCGGCGGGCTTCGTCGATCGTTCGGCAAGCCGCCAGCCGATGACGGCGGACGGATTGCGGCTGCTCAACGCGATCAAGGGTGCAGGCGAGGACGTGACTTTGGCCGACCTCAAGCGGCTGGCCGAGATCATGGACGGGGCGGACCGGGTGTCGCTGACCTTCCGCTTCGAGGACGGCTCCTCGACGCTGGATGCGCAGTCGCAGGACAACCTGGCCGACCTTGCCCAGTTGATCGCGGCAGGGCAGTTCCGCAACCAGAAGCTGGTGCTGGCCGGGTTCTCGGATGGCTCCGGCGCGGCGGGGGCGAATCTTGCGCTGTCAGTGGAACGCGCGGCGAAGGTCGCACAAGAGCTGGCGGCGGTGGCCCCGGACCTGTCGCCCACGGACCTGCCGGTGGTCGAAGGCTTCGGCGAGGCGCTGCCGATGGCCTGCGACGAGACGGCAATCGGCCGCCAGCTGAACCGGAGGGTGGAGCTGTGGGTCGTGCCCGACTTCGCGCCCGCCGAGGCCCCCGCTCCTTAGGCGAGATACTCGGTCAGTGTCTGCGCCGTACCGACCGCCCAAAGCCGGTTCAGCTGCCGCTCGAAGGCCTGCGCAAACCGCGCATCCTGCCCCAGATCGCCGTAGACCGCCGCCATCTCCAGCCATGCCGCCGGACGCGCCTTCGCCGCCTTGGCCCGGACGACCAGCGCGTCCCAGTCCGGGTCGTTCGGCGGGATTACCGTCCCGCTGTCCGTTTCGCCAAAGCAATACCGGCACCACATCGCGCTGACCAAGGCCAGCCCCTCGACCGATCCGCCCGCCGCCAGCGCATCGCGGATCGAGGGGACGATGAATTTCGGCTGCCGGTTCGACCCGTCCAGGCAAAGCCGCCGCTCGGTATCCGCGACCTCGGGATTGCTGAAACGCTCGACGATCAGGCGGTAGTAGTCACCCAGGTTGGTGTCGGGGACGGGCGGGATATAGGGGATGATCTCATCCATCTCGACCTTGTCGAGCAGGCCCCGGATCAGCGGGTCCGCCATCGCTTCGTGGACATACTCGATGTCCATCAATCCGCCGGGATAGGCGATGGTCGCATGTCCGCCGTTCAGGATGCGGATCTTCATCATCTCGAAATTGTGGACGTGGGGCGTCAGCGTCACCCCCGCCTTTTCGAACGCCGGACGACCTGAGGGGAAGTTGTCCTCCAGCACCCACTGCCGGAACGGCTCACAGGTCACCGGCACCGGATCGTCGCCCAGACCGAACGCCGCCGCCATTGCCCGTTCCCGCGGGCCGGTGGCGGGCGTGATCCGGTCCACCATGCCGTTCGGGAAGGCGACGTTCGCCTTGATCCAGTCGGCCAGCGCAGGGTCCTTGATCGCGGCAAGGCCCGTCACCGCAGCCATCGTCACCTGCCCGTTGCCCGGTAGGTTGTCGCAGCTCATCACCGTGAATGGCGGCACCCCCGCCGCCTTCCGAGCCTTCAGTGCCGCGATGATCGCCCCGAAGGCGGTCCGGTGCGGGTCCGCAGCATCGGCCATGATTTCGGGGTGGTCGGGATCGAACTCTCCGGTCGCCGGGTTGATGAAATAACCGCCTTCGGTCACGGTCAAGCTTACGATGCGGATCTCTGGCCGCGCCATCGCCGCGATCAGGGCCGCATTGTCGGGTTCTACTGGCAGGAAGTCGATCATCGACCCCACCCGCCGCGCCGATTTGCCCTTGGGGTCCAGCTCGATCACCGTGGACAGGCAATCCTGTGCTCGCAAGGCGTCCCGCATCCGGGCATCGCCCTCGCGCACCCCTGCGCCCAGGATTGCCCAGTCGTGGTTCAGTCCCATGCCGAAAAGGTCGTCTAGGTAGACGGCCATATGCGCCCGGTGGAAATTCCCCAGCCCGATATGGACGATGCCGGGGGTCAGCTTGGAACGATCATAGGCGGGGAGATGGACAGTCATGGCTCAGCTCATCCAGTTTCCGCCGTCGACGTTGAACGTCTGGGCGACGATGTAATCGGATTCGGACGAGGCCAGGAACACCGCCGCGCCAGTCATGTCTTCAGGACGCCCCATGCGGCCATAGGGGACGGCCTCGCCGACCTCGCGCTTCTTCTGGCCCTTGGGCTTGCCCTCGTACTTGGCGAACAAGGCATCCACCGCGTCCCACATCGGGGTATCGACGACACCTGGCGCAATGCCGTTCACGTTGATCTTGTGCCTGATCAGGTCCAGCCCCGCCGATTGCGTCAGACTGATGACGGCGGCTTTGGAGGCGCAGTAGACCCCCACCAGCGCCTCACCCCGCCGTCCGGCCTGTGACGCCATGTTGATGATCTTGCCGCCCCGGCCCTGCGCGATCATCACCTTAGCCACTGCCTGCAACGGAAACAGCGTCCCCGCGACGTTGACGGCGAAAAGCTTGTCATAGCTGGCCCGGGTAATATCCACGATAGGCGCCAGATCGAAGATGGCGGCGTTGTTCAGAAGGATATCGATCCCCCCGCCCCAATCCGCCGCCGCCTTGACGCCGGCGTCGATCGAGGCCTGGTCGGTCACGTCCATCGTGATGCCGATAGTCCGGTCGCCCAGCTGCGCCGCCGCGTCTTCAGCCCCGCCGATATCGGCAATCGCCACCCGCGCGCCTTCGCGCAAATAGGCCTCCACAAAGGCCAGCCCGATGCCCCGCGCCCCACCCGTGATCAGCGCCGTTTTGCCTGCAAGTCTCATATCGCCAGTCCATTCGTGTCAAAGCGGTGAATTTTCCCGGCCGGAGCCAGCCGGATGCGGTCGCCGTGGCGGGCATGCACTTCACCCGGCGCGCGCACGGTCATCGTGCCCAGGCCCTCGACCGCGACCTTCAGGAAGCTGTCGGACCCAAGGTGTTCCGACAGGCCCACGACACCCTCCCACGGTCCATCGCCGACCGTGATATGCTCGGGCCGGATGCCGATGGTGTGGGCGTTGTGCTTCGCGGCCTC
Source organism: Tabrizicola sp. (assembly GCF_030694085.1). Classification (GTDB taxonomy): domain Bacteria; phylum Pseudomonadota; class Alphaproteobacteria; order Rhodobacterales; family Rhodobacteraceae; genus Tabrizicola. The sequence goes on from NZ_JAUXZE010000082.1 coordinate 235,437, forward strand.
GGCGCCTTCGATCAGGTTCATCTTCGGGCTGCCGATAAAGCTTGCGACGAAGACATTGCGCGGGAAGTTGTACAGTTCCAGCGGCGCGCCGACCTGTTCGATGCGGCCCGCGTTCAGGACGACGATCTTGTCGGCCATGGTCATGGCTTCGACCTGGTCGTGCGTCACATAGATCATCGTGGTCTGAAGGCTTTGGTGCAGTTCCGAAATCTCCTGCCGCATCCCGACGCGCAAGGCGGCGTCAAGGTTCGAGAGCGGCTCATCGAAAAGGAACGCTGCCGGTTCCCGCACGATGGCGCGCCCGATGGCAACCCGCTGGCGCTGGCCGCCCGACAGCTGGCCCGGACGGCGGTCAAGGTAGTTCGACAGGTTCAGCACCTTGGCCGCGCGTTCGACGCGCTTTTCCTGTTCCGCCTGGTCCATCCCCGCCATCTTCAGCGGAAAGGCGATGTTCTTCCGAACCGTCATGTGGGGATACAAAGCGTAGCTTTGGAACACCATCGCCAGACCCCGCTTGGCGGGCGGCAGGTTGGTCGCATCCTTGCCGTCGATGTCGATCACGCCCGAGGTGGTATCCTCCAGCCCCGCGATCAGCCGCAGAAGCGTGGATTTCCCGCAGCCCGAGGGGCCGACGAAGACGACGAACTCGCCGTTTTCGATGGTCAGGTCGATGCCGGGGATGACGTCGACCTCGCCAAAGGACTTGCGGACTTGCGTCAGTTGGATCTTGCCCATGATTTCCTCACTTCACCGCGCCAAAGGTCAGGCCACGGACGAGTTGCTTCTGGCTGAACCAGCCAAGGATCAGGATCGGCAGGATCGCCATCGCCGATGCCGCCGAAAGTTTCGCGTAGAACAGGCCCTGCGGCGCCGAGAAGCTGGCGATGAAAGCCGACAGGGGGGCTGCCTTGGTCGTGGTCAGGACGATGGTCCAGAACGCCTCGTTCCAGGCGAGGATGATGTTCAACAGCATGGTCGAGGCGATGCCGGGCAGCGCCATCGGGGTCAGGACATAGACGATCTCGTTCCAGAGACCGGCCCCGTCCATCCGGGCGGCCTCCAGGATCTCGCCGGGGATTTCCTTGAAGTAGGTGTAAAGCATCCAGATGATGATCGGCAGGTTCATCAGCATCAGGACCAGGACAAGGCCCAGCTTGGTGTCGATCAGGCCAAGCCGCTGGAAGATCAGGTACAGCGGGATCATCACCGCGACGGCGGGCATCATCTTGGTGGACAGCATCCACATCAGCAGATCCTTGGTCTTCCGCCCCGGCACGAAGGCCATCGCCCAGGCCGAGGGGATCGCGATCACCAGACCCAGCAGGGTAGATCCGACGGCGATGACGACCGAGTTCAGGAAGAACCGGGGATAGTCCGACCGCGCCCAGACATCGGCGTAGTTCTCCAGCGTCCACGAGGCCGACAGGAACTGCGGCGGCATGGCGACGGCGCTGGCTTCGGTCTTGAAGCTGGTCAGGATCATCCAGAGGACGGGGAAGAAGATGATCAGCGCGACCGACCAGGCGGCCAGGGTGGTGATCAGCTTGCGGCGGGGGGAAAGGGCGCGGGCCATGGGAACCTCAGTTGTCCAGGTTGCGGCCAAGGCCGCGCATCAGGAAATAGGCGACGATATTCGCCAGGATCACCGCGATGATCCCGCCCGCCGCCGCGCGGCCGATGTCCTTGGCGGCGATGGCCTGCTTGAAGATCATGTAAGGCAGCGTGGTCGAGGCCGAGCCGGGGCCGCCTTGCGTGGTGGTGAAGATCTCGCCGAAGATGCCCAGAAGAAAGATCGTCTGGATCAGGATCACCACGGTGATCGCCCGGGTCATGTGTGGCAGGACGATATAGCGAAAGCGGGCAAAGGCGCTGGCCCCGTCCATCTCGGCGGCTTCGATCTGCTCGGACGACAGCGATTGCAGCGCAGTCAGCAGGATCAGCGTGGCGAAGGGCAGCCATTCCCAACTGACGATGCCGATGACCGACCACATCGGATACTGTTCCAGAAACAGGATCGGCTGTGCCCCGAACCCTTGTGCCACGGCGGCGAACAAGCCGTTCTGCGGGTGCATGAACAGGTTCTCCCAGATCGACGCGGCGACCGGCGGCATGACGAAGAAGGGCGCGATCACCAGGATGCGCAGGAAGCCCTGTCCCTTGACCGGCTGGTCGATCAGAAGCGCGATCAGGATGCCCAGCACCACGGTGATGATCAGCACTCCGCCCACCAGCGCCAGCGTGTTGAACAGCGCCAGCCAGAAGTCGGGCGAATTGAAGAACCAGACGTAGTTGGTGAACCCGGTCCAGCCCGTCCGGTCCGGCGACAGAAGCCGGTAGAACCGGAAGGAATAGTACAGCGTCATCGCCAGCGGCACGATCATCCAGATCAAGAGCAGGACGACCGAAGGCGCGACCATCATGCGGGCGGCAAGGCGGCTGGAATGAGTGGACATGGGGTGGTCTCCCGAAACTCGGTTGACGTTGGGGAAATCGTGCGGCCCAGGCGGGGGCCACGCAAGCGAAGAGGCAGGGCTTCGGCTTTGAAGGGCGGCTTGCGGTCCACCACGAGGTCCGCAAGCCAAGGTCGTCCCGGAGGTGTTGGGAGGTATCCCCCGGGACGTGTCTTGTCAGTTGTAGCCGGCGGCTTTCATTTCGTCTGCGACGAAGGCCTGTGCCTCCGACAGCGCCTGGTCAGCCGACTTCGATCCAGCCAGCGCGGCCGAGAAGATCTCGCCCACGGTGGTTGCCACGCCCGCAAACTCGGGGATCGCGACGAACTGGACGCCGACATAGGGCACCGGCTGCACGGACGGAGCGGTCGGGTCAGCCGAGTTGATGCTGTCGATGGTCATCTTGGCGAAGGGCACCTTGGCGTATTCCTCGTTGGAATACAGCGAAGTCCGCGTGCCCGGAGGAACGTTGGCCCAGCCTTCCTTCGACGCGACAAGCGCCAGGTAGTCCTTGTTGGTCGCCCAGTTGATGAAGGTCTTGGCCGCGTCCTTGGCATCCGACGATGCCGGAACTGCCAGCGACCACGCCCAAAGCCAGTTGCCGCGCTTGCCCAGACCATTGTCGGGGGCCAGTGCGAAACCGACCTTGTCGGCCACGGTCGAATCCTTGCCGGTCACGAAGGACGCCGCAACCGTGGCGTCGATCCACATGCCGCACTTGCCCTGGTTGAACAGCGTCAGGTTTTCGTTGAAGCCGTTGTTCGATGCGCCGGGCGGGCCATAGTTGTTCATCAGGCCAAGGTAGAAGTCGAGCGTCGCCTTCCACTCCGGGCTGTCGAACTGCGGCACCCAGTTTTCATCGAACCAGCGCGCGCCAAAGCTGTTGGACATGGCGGTCAGGAAGGCCATGTTCTCGCCCCAGCCGGCCTTGCCGCGCAGGCAGACGCCGTAGATGCCGGCGTCCTTGTTCGTCATCGCCGCCGCGGCCTTTTCGATGTCGGCCCAGGTCGGCGCCTCGGGCATCGCCATCCCGGCGGCTTCCATCAGGTCGGTGCGGTACATCACCATCGAGGATTCGCCGTAGAAGGGCGAGGCGTAAAGGTTGCCGTCCACGGTCAGGCCGCCGCGGATCGCGGGCAGAAGGTCATCGACATCATAGTCGGCGGGCAGGTCGTTCAGGCTTTCCAGCCAGCCCTGCTTGCCCCAGATCGGAACCTCGTAGGTGCCGATGGTGATCACGTCATACTGACCGCCGCCGGTGGCGATGTCGGTCGTCACGTTCTGGCGCAGGACGTTCTCTTCCAGCGTGACCCACTCGACCTTGATGTCGGGGTGCTTGGCGTTGAAGTCGTCCATCAGGCCCTGCATGCGGACCATGTCGCCGTTGTTCACGGTGGCGACGGTGATCGTCGTCTCGGCCATCGCCACGCCCGAAAGCGCGACAAGAGCCGTTGCACCCATAAGGGCGCGAAGCGTCTTGGTCATGGTATCCTCCCTGGATAAGCGTATGAGCAAATCATCGCATGGTGGGTAAATGCTCACAGTTGACCCAGAGTCGTCAAGCCCCCTCTTCCGCCGCACCTGCACGGTTCAGGGGCGGGCCAGCAGCGCCCTTGCGCTGGGCTCGTCGGTGACGAGACCGTTGATGATCCTGGATTTTATCGCCGCGTGGATCGCCGGAACCTTGGATGCACCCGCAGCAATCCCGATCGAAGGCCGGTCCAAATTCTGCGCAACCCGAACCCCGCCGGTCCTGCGATTGGTCCCAAGGTCCAGATAGCGCCCCTCCGAATCGAAGACCCAGCCCGCCACTTCACCCGAGGCTCCGGCGGCCTGCATCTCGTCCAACTCGTCGCGGCTGACGAAACCATCGGCCAGCAGGGGCGCGTCGTTCGACATCTGGCCGACGCCCACGAAGATCACATCCGCCGCCTGCGCCAGGCTCACGACCTTCTGCACCGGGCCAAGCCGATGGAAGGCTTCGTTCTCTTCGGGCGTCGGGCTGATCACCGGGACCGGCATCGGGTAATGCGGCGCGCGGACCTTGTCGGCGATCCGCATCACCACGTCGAAAAAGCTGGCCGAGCCGTCGGGGGCGATGTTGCCGATCAGGGACACCAGCCGATGCTGCGGCGCCTCCATCTCGACCATCGCGTCCACCATCCCGCGCATCGCCCGGCCGGTCCCCAGCGCGATGACCAAGGGTTCCGGCATCCGCAGGAAGCGCTCCAGTTCCGCCGCTGCGGCCGGGGCGATTGCGCGCACCGGATCGGCCCCGGCACCAAGGCCCGGCGCGACCCGCACCCGGTCCAGCCCGAAGCGGTCGCGCAAGGCGGCCTCCAGGTCCAGGCAAGCGCCGATTCGGTGGTTCAGGCGGACATGGATCAGCCCCTCGGCCATCGCCCGGCTGACCAGCCGCTGCGCCCGCTGCCGGCTGACACCCAGTTCCGCCGCGATCTGGTCCTGCGTCATCCCGGCGACGTAATACAGCCAGCCCGCCCGTGCGGCCTCGTCCTGAAGGGAGGGTTCGTTGCTCATGCCGGTTGCCTGGTCGATTTCAGGGTCGGCGCAATCTGGAAAAATTCCGCAAAGCTGACAAGCCTGCGGTGCGGTCGCGCATCCTCGGGCTCTGCCGGAGCGTCCGCGCCCAGGTGGCTGCCCCCGACAAAGCGCCAGACCGTCATCCCCGCCGCAAGCCCGGCGCGGATGCCGGTCAGGCTGTCCTCGATCACCAGAGTCCGGTCCGGTCGTGCGCCCATACGGTCGGCGGCATAAAGGAACAGGTCCGGCGCGGGCTTGCCGCGGGCGACCAGGGTCGACGTGAAGACCCTGTCGCCGACCAACTCGCTCAGGCCCACCAGCTTCAGCGACATCTCGACCCGGCGCGGACTGGACGAGGTGGCGACGCAATAGGGCACGCCGATGCTTTCCAGCACCTCATGCACATGCGGGACGACCTTCAGGTCCTGCTGGAAAGCGGCCAAAAGCGCCTCGCGATACTGCGCCTCGAAGTCGGGCGGCAGGTCCAGGCCAAACTCGCGCCGGATCGTCTCCATCACCACGGGGTAGCTCCGGCCAAGGAAATTGCGCTCCACGTAAGCCAGGTCGATGGTCAGGCCCAGCCGTGACAGCTCGGCCACCAGCATGCGTGCGCTGATGATCTCGCTGTCGATCAGCACGCCGTCGCAGTCGAAGATGACAAGGTCGAATCCGCTCATGCGCTATCGGTAGCGCAAAGGCTGAGCTAAAGGTAGCCCGTTGAGCGAAAGCTCAGCTCGCGGCTTTTGCCGATGATCAGGTGGTCGTGCAGCGTCAGGCCAAGCGCCTCGCAGGCGTCCTTGACCTGATGGGTCATGGAAAGGTCCGCGTCCGACGGCGTCGGGTCGCCCGAGGGGTGGTTGTGCACCAGGATAAGCGCTGAGGCGTTCAGCTCCAGCGCCCGCTTGACGATTTCGCGCGGATAGACCGGAACATGGTCGACGGTGCCCTTGGCCTGTTCTTCGTCGGCGATCAGGACGTTCTTGCGGTCCAGGAACAGCACCCGGAATTGCTCCGTCTCGCGGTGGGACATCGTGGTGTGGCAGTAGTCCAGAAGGGCGTCCCAGCTGGACAGGATAGGCTTCTGCATCACCCGCGCCCGCATCATCCGTTGCGCGGCGGCCTCGACCAGCTTCAGCTCCAGCACCACCGCGGGACCGGCACCCTTGACCATCTGCAGCCGGGCGGGGGAGGCGGTGATGACGCGGTTGAAGTCCCCGAACGTGTCCAGAAGAAGCCGGGCCAGCGGCTTGACGTCCTGTCGCGGGATCGCACGAAAGAGGACAAGTTCCAGAAGCTCGTAGTCCGGCAGGGCCGTGCCCCCGGCTTGAAGGAAGCGGTCGCGCAGGCGCTGGCGGTGGTCGGAAATGTAGGAGGGCAGTCGCCCGGTCAGCGCCTTCGGTTCGGCCTCATCGGCATCCCCAGCAGGCGCGACCAAGGGTAGAAAGGGTTCGCGGAACGATTGGACCATGCGGGCAAGCCTGCCGCGACATGGTTGAGAAACGGTTAATGGCGAAGCGCAAGAGTAGGGTGGGCAATACTGCCCACCCTACGCCCGCGTCAGCCTTTCATTCCGTCCCAGAAGCCCTTGACCTTGCTGAAAAAGCTGGAACTTTCGGGGTTGTTCTCCTCGCTCAGCTTCTCGAATTCCTTAAGCAACTCCCGCTGGCGGGAAGTCAGGTTGACCGGGGTTTCCACCGCCAGCTCGATGACCATGTCCCCGGTATTGCTGGACCGCAACGCCGGCATCCCCTTCATCCGCAGGCGCATCTGCTTGCCCGACTGCGCCCCGGCCGGGACCTTCACCCGCGCCTTGCCGCCGTCGATCGTCGGCACCTCGATCTCACCGCCCAGGGCCGCTGTCGGCATCGACACCGGCACCCTGCAGAACAGGTGCACCCCATCGCGCTGGAAGAGCGCGTGCTCTTTCACCTCGATGAAGATGTAAAGGTCGCCATTCGGCCCGCCGCGCAGGCCCGCCTCGCCCTCACCGGCCAGACGGATACGAGTGCCCGTCTCCACCCCCTGCGGGATGTTGACCGACAGCTGCTTTTCGCGCTGCATCCGGCCCTGGCCGCCACAGGTCTTGCACGGGTTCTTGATGATCTGGCCCATGCCGTTGCACTGGTGACAGGTCCGCTCGATGGTGAAGAAGCCCTGCTGCGCCCGGACCTTGCCCATGCCGTTGCAGGTCGGGCAGGTGACGGGCTCCGCCCCGCCTTCTGCACCCGATCCATGACAGGTGTCACAGGTGATCGAAGTCGGCACCTGAATCGTCTTCTGGATGCCGGCATAGGCTTCCTCAAGCGAGATCCGCATGTTGTAGCGGAGGTCTGACCCGCGCTGGGCGCGAGACCGGCCACCGCCGCCGCCGCCGCCCCGACCCATGAAGTCGCCGAAGAGGTCCTCGAACACGTCCGAGAACGCCGACGCGAAATCGCCCTGCTGTCCGCCGTAGCTGCCAGGACGCGGGCCGCCGCCCATGCCGTTTTCAAAGGCGGCATGGCCGAACCGGTCATAGGCCGCCTTCTTCTGTTCGTCCTTCAGGACCTCGTAGGCCTCGTTCACTTCCTTGAACTGGGCCTCGGCCTGCGGGTTGTCGGAGTTGCGGTCGGGGTGCAGCTCTTTCGCCTTCGCCCGATAGGCCTTCTTCAGCTCGTCGGCCGAAGCGCCCTTTTTCGCCCCAAGAACATCGTAATAGTCACGCTTTGCCACGGCAAAACCCCCATGTGGAACCGGAGGGGGGCGGTCCGTTGCCAGACCGCCCCCTTTCCCGTTTCCTGCGGCTTACTTCCGCTTGTTGTTGCCCAGGTCCTCGAAGTCGGCGTCGACGATATCGTCATCGTCCACCGGCCGCGGCTCATCTTCGGACGGACCACCCTCGGTCTGCGAAGCCTTGTAGATTGCCTCGCCCAGCTTCATCGCGGCTTCCGTCAGGTTCTGGATCGCACCCTTGATCTTGCCGGGGTCTTCACCCTTAAGCGCGTCTTCCAGCGGGCTCATCGCCAACTCGATCGCCTCGACGGTCGAGGGGTCGACCTTGTCGCCATGCTCGGCCAGGCTCTTCTTGGTCGAGTGCAGCAGGCTTTCGCCCTGGTTCTTGGTCTCGACCAGTTCCTTGCGGGCCTTGTCCGCTTCGGCGTTGGCCTCGGCGTCCCGAATCATCTGTTCGATGTCGGCATCCGACAGACCACCCGAGGCCTGGATGGTGATCGCCTGCTCCTTGTTCGTGCCCTTGTCCTTGGCTTTCACCGACACGATGCCGTTGGCGTCGATGTCGAAGGTCACCTCGATCTGCGGCACGCCACGCGGGGCGGGCGGGATCTGTTCCAGGTTGAACTGGCCCAGCATCTTGTTGTCGGCGGCCATTTCCCGTTCGCCCTGGAACACGCGGATCGTCACCGCGTTCTGGTTGTCCTCGGCGGTCGAGAAGACCTGGGACTTCTTGGTCGGGATCGTCGTGTTGCGGTCGATCAGGCGGGTGAAGACGCCACCCAGGGTCTCAATGCCCAGGGACAGCGGGGTCACGTCCAGAAGGACCACATCCTTGACGTCGCCCTGCAGAACGCCGGCCTGGATGGCCGCGCCCAGCGCCACGACTTCATCCGGGTTCACGCCCTTGTGGGGTTCCTTGCCGAAGTACTTGGTCACTTCCTCGATCACGCGCGGCATGCGGGTCATACCGCCGACCAGCACGACCTCGTCGATGTCGTCCTTGGAGACGCCAGCATCCTTCAGCGCGGCCATGCAGGGCTTGATCGACTTCTTGATCAGGTCCTCGACCAGGCTTTCCAGCTTGGACCGGGTCAGCTTGACCACCAGGTGCAAGGGCTGCCCGGTGTTCTTGTCCATGCTGATGAACGGCTGGTTGATCTCGGTCTGCTGGGACGACGACAGCTCGATCTTGGCCTTTTCACTGGCCTCCTTCAGACGCTGCAGCGCCATCTTGTCCAGGGTCAGGTCGACGCCATGCTCTTTCTTGAACTCATCGGCCAGGTACTGAACGATGCGCATGTCGAAGTCTTCGCCGCCCAGGAAGGTGTCGCCGTTGGTCGACTTCACCTCGAAAAGACCGTCGTCGATTTCCAGGATGGTGATGTCGAAGGTACCGCCGCCAAGGTCATAGACGGCGATCGTGCGCGATTCCTTCTTGTCCAGGCCATAGGCAAGTGCGGCGGCCGTCGGTTCGTTGATGATGCGCAGCACCTCAAGACCGGCGATCTTGCCAGCATCCTTGGTGGCCTGACGCTGGGCGTCGTTGAAGTAGGCGGGCACCGTGATCACGGCCTGAGTGACGGTTTCACCCAGATAGGATTCCGCCGTTTCCTTCATCTTCTGCAGGATGAAGGCGGAAACCTGGCTGGGCGAATACTTCTCGCCACGCACTTCGACCCAGGCGTCGCCGTTGCCACCGTCGACGATCTTGTAGGGGACCAGCTTCTTGTCCTTCTCCACCTCGGCGTCGCCAAGGCGGCGGCCGATCAGGCGCTTGACGGCGAAAACGGTGTTGGTGGGGTTGGTCACGGCCTGGCGCTTGGCGGGTTGGCCGACCAGGCGTTCGCTTTCCGTGAAACCGACGATAGACGGCGTCGTGCGCGCGCCTTCCGAGTTCTCGATGACCCGAGGCTGCGAACCATCCATGATGGCGACGCAGGAGTTCGTGGTTCCGAGGTCAATACCGATGACTTTGGCCATATGTGTATCCCTTTACTTCAGGCGATGTTCCGGCAAGGACCCTTGCAAGCAGGCATCCCCGCCCTGGATGGAGGTCAGATCTGGCGGCCTGACACCCGTGTGAGGCGTATATAGGCAGGCGGTTTCGGGCCTGCAACTCTTGCCACGCAGGCAGACCCGTGAATCTTCTGCGATGATGCGCAAAAACCGGGCACCTTGCCGCGGCCTTAGGGTCGGGCCAGCAGACAGCATCCCGACAACCGGCGCTCGTCTGCCGGTCCGGTGCGGAAGATATCGACGACGATGCCGTAGCTGCGGTCGGACATGCCATCGGAACACTCCGCCCCGGTCAGCACGGCAAGGCCATCCGGCAGTCCGATGGCCGCCGATCGCGCCCAGGGTTCGGCGGGCCAGACACCGGTCATCGATTCAGGGGCGGGCGCCTGATCTTCCGGCGTCAGGAAACGGGTCGCGCGACTCTGCGGATCGATCTCAAGCGACCAGAAGGGTTCCGTCCCCCGGCAGATCAGCGGGGCCTGCAATGCGTTCCATGCCGGTCCGGGTTCCCGCGTCAGAAAGCGCATCGAGGCGTAGCCCGACCCCTCGCCGCCGTTGACCAGCGCCCAGTTGCCCCGGGTTGCAATCACCTCGACCCCCGTCGCATCGGGCGCGAGGCTGCCGATGATGGGCGAACCGGCGTCCGGCCGGGCGCGAATGTTCAGCACATCGTCGTCTGCGACGCCGGTGACCGCGAACAGCGCCGGAAACTCTTCGGCCTGGAGGGGGTGCGACAAGAGAAGGAAAAGGATCAGAATCCGCATCATCGCCGTTTGTTCCAACTGGCCGAGGCATGCTGCCGGGTGAAGAATTCCGCCATGAGACCGATCATCATGCAGATCAGCGCATAATAGATCGCATAGTGATAGTCGGTATAGCGCGACGTGTAGTTCAGGAAGATGAATCCTCGCGCCTGGTCGATGGTGTGAAACAGCGGGTTCCAGTCGAACCAGTCACGCCTTTCGCGCGCCAGGTTGTTGGCCAGGACCATCTTGCCCGAGGCGATCACGTTTGCCCGCGTGTAAAGCGTGACGATGATCCCCACCGCTTCGGGCTGCCAGGGCTTTGCCGACAGGAACACCATCCCGATCCCGACGCCGGCGAACCAGGACAACAGGAACATGCCCAACATCCCGACAGGCTGGTCTATGGTTATCGGGTTCCAGATCGCATGGTAGACGAAAAGAATCACCGCCGCGGAAAGCGTCTGCTGGTAAAGTGACCCCAGTGCCGCCCCCATGATCGAGATGATCGGGTTCATCGGCGCGTGCATCATCATCTGCGAGGTCGGCCCGTCCGCGCCCGACACCGCGCCGATCGCCTTGATATGCGTCATGAACATGAAGACGCCCGACATCACATACAGCATGAAATCGCCGCGCACCGCGATTCGGCGCAGGCCGAACAACCTCATCATGAAGTACATGATCAGAAGCATCAGCAATGCCTGGACCATCGACATCAACAGGCCCAGAACCGCATTGTTGTGCGTCTTGCGCAGGTTCCGCACGCCGACATGATAGATCAGCTCCAGGGTTTCGAACCCCAGGCCGATCCATGAACGCTCTTGCGGCTTGTGTCGGAACATGCGGCCCAGACTCCTTCCGGCGGCATCCTGCATCAGGAAATCTTGCCGTTCCGTTGACGCCGAAGGATAAGGGCCGCGAAATCGATGATCAATCGCCGCAGGAGACGTGATGGATTTTACCCAGGCAGTGCCGCTTTTCCGCCGACTGGCGCTGGACGCGGGCGCACGTATCCTTGAGGTCTACCACGGCCCGGACTTCGAGGTCCGCGCCAAGGGCGACGCCTCGCCAGTGACCGAAGCCGACGAGGCGGCGGATGCGGTCATCTCGGCCGGTCTGCGGGCCGCCTTCCCCGATGTGCCCCTGATCACCGAGGAACAGGCCGCCAGCCACGCGCTGACCGCCACCACCTTCTTCATCGTCGACCCCCTGGACGGCACCAAGGAGTTCGTCCAGCGGCGCGGCGACTTCACCGTCAACATCGCTTACGTGCGCGACGGTATCCCCACCCTGGGTGTCGTCTACGCCCCCGCCAAGGGGCGGCTGTTCTACACCCTGCCCGACGGCACTTCGGTCGAGGAAACCGGCCCCTTCGGCCCCGAACCCGGCCCCCAGACGCCGCTTCGGGTTTCCACCCCCGACAACGCCGCGCTGATGGTCGTCGCCTCCAAGTCCCACCGCGACCAGGCGACCGACGACTACATCGCACGCTACGCGGTCAAGGACATGACCTCGGCCGGGTCCAGCCTCAAGTTCTGCCTGGTGGCGACGGGCGAGGCCGACCTTTACCCCCGCCTTGGCCGCACGATGGAATGGGACACCGCCGCCGGGGACGCCGTCCTGCGCGGGGCAGGGGGCCATGTCGTCCGCTTCGACGACCACACACCGCTCGGCTATGGCAAGCCTGGCTGGGACAACCCGTTCTTCATCGCCTACGCGCCGGGGGTGGTGCTGAAATGAGCACCCTGATCGCCATCCCCGCCCGCTATGCCAGCACGCGCTACCCCGGCAAGCCGCTGGTCACCCTGCGCGGCCCCGACGGCGACAAGACCCTGATCCGTCGCAGCTGGGAGGCAGCGATGGCCGTCCGAGGCGCGGACCGGGTCGTCGTCGCTACGGACGACGCCCGAATCGCCGACCATGCCTCCGCCTTCGGCGCCGAAGTGGTGATGACCTCGCAGGGCGCGCGCAACGGCACCGAACGCTGCGCCGAGGTGGCCGCGCAGCTTCCCGGCTTCGACATCATCGTGAACCTTCAAGGCGACGCGCCGCTGACACCCCCCTGGTTCGTCGAAGACCTGATCGCGGGCCTTGACGCCGACCCGCAGGCCCAGATCGCCACCCCGGTTCTGCGCTGCGACGGGCAGGCGCTTGCCAGCCTGCTGGCCGACCGCAAGGCGGGCCGCGTCGGCGGCACCACGGCGGTCTTCGACACACACCACCACGGGCTATATTTCTCCAAGGAAGTCATCCCCTTCACCTCTGCCCCCTACGCGCCCGAAGCCCCCACCCCGGTCTTCCACCACGTCGGCGTCTACGCCTACCGACCCGCCGCGCTGGCAGCCTACCCCACATGGCCGCTGGGCACGCTGGAGCAGCTTGAAGGCCTGGAGCAGCTTCGGTTCCTGGAAAACGGCCATCCCGTGCTTTGCGTTCAGGTCGAGGCCCGCGGCCGCCAGTTCTGGGAACTGAACAACCCCTCTGACGTTGCGATAATCGAAAGGATGCTTTCCGCCGCACCTGGCTGATGAATCCCTGACTTGACCTGCGGCCATAGGTCCGAACGGTCATCGGGACGACGTTTTTTGGTGCGAAACCTTGCCACATCGGGCAGGTTACCAATATTGCCGCGGCTCTGCCCGCATAAGGTCAGATTCGCCAGCCAATGCATTCGGACCAAAGCTATTGATCACGACCAGACGGGGTTAGGACGAGTCATGAAACCGAAGAAGATCACCAAGGCAGTGTTTCCGGTCGCCGGTCTGGGCACGCGATTTCTGCCGGCCACCAAGTCGATCCCGAAAGAGATCATGACATTGGTCGACCGGCCGCTGATCCAGTACGCCATCGACGAAGCCCGCGCCGCCGGGATCAAGGAATTCATCTTCGTCACCTCGCGCGGCAAGTCCGCGCTTGAGGACTATTTCGACCACGCGCCGGAACTGGAATCCGAACTCCGCCGCAAGAACAAGACCGACCTTCTGGAGATCCTCAAGGACACCAACATGGATTCGGGCGCCATCGCCTATGTCCGGCAGAACCGGCCGATGGGTCTGGGCCACGCCGTCTGGTGCGCCCGTCGCCTGATCGGGAACGAACCCTTCGCCGTCCTTCTGCCCGATGACGTGATCGCCGCCGAAAAGCCCTGCCTGCAACAGATGGTCGAGGCGCATGCCGAAACCGGCGGCTGCATGGTCGCAGCGATGGAGGTCGCGCCAAAGCGGACCTCCAGCTACGGCATCCTCGACATCGCCGAGGACGACGGCCAGATCGTCAAGGTCAAGGGCATGGTCGAAAAGCCCAAGGCCGGGGACGCGCCCTCGAACCTGGCCGTGATCGGCCGCTACATCCTGACGCCGCAGGTGCTGACCAACCTGAACAAGATAAAGCAGGGCGCGGGCGGGGAAATCCAGCTGACCGACGCCATCGCACAAGAGACAAAGAAAAAGGGCGGCGTCTTCGGCCTGCGCTTCCGCGGTCAGCGTTATGACTGCGGCTCGAAGATCGGGTTCCTGCAGGCGACCGTCGCCTTCGGCCTTTCGCGGCCCGAGTTTGGCGAAGAGTTCGCCAGCTTCCTGCACGAGATGGTGGCGATGCAGAAAGCTGCGCAATAGGTCGGGGAACGGTCACGCGCCTCGCCGATCTGCCCCATGCCTGCCCCATCGGCACGCTGGGCGCGCCGCCCGGCGGCATTGCGGGCGCGCTTCTGGCCCTGAAGCTTCGGACCCGCCGCCAGCGCCTGCTGCTGCGGGCGCTGGAGCGTCGTCGCCAGCTTTCCGTGGTGCAGGACCGGACGGCGCAAATTGGGGCGGGCGACATCCTCTGCTTTCTCTGCGTCCGCAACGAAGCCGACCGCCTGCCGCATTTCCTGCGCCACCATCGCGCGCTGGGGGTCCGGCACTTCCTGGTGGTGGACAACGCCAGCACCGACGGCTCGTCGGACCTACTGCGCGACCAGCCGGATCTGTCGCTCTGGCACACCCAGGCCAGCTACAAGGCCTCGCGCTTCGGGATGGACTGGCTGACCTGGCTGATGATGCGACACGGGTCGGGCCACTGGTGCTTGACGCTGGATGCAGATGAGCTGCTGATCTACCCCTATTGGCAGACCCGTCCTCTGCCTGCCCTCACCGGATGGCTGGGCACCCAGGGCCGCGACAGCTTTGGCGCGCTGACGGTGGACATGTATCCAAAGGGTCCGGTGTCCGAAGGCAAGGTGGGGCCAGAGGACGACCCGACCGACCACCTGGGCTGGTTCGACGCCGGGAACTACCAGGTTCAGGTCCAGCCGCGGATGCGCAACCTGTGGATTCAGGGCGGCGCGCGCGCGCGGGTGTTCTTCGCCGACGCCCCCCGCCGCGCGCCGACGCTGAACAAGACCCCGCTCGTCCGCTGGCATTGGCGATATGCCTATGTGAACTCGACCCACGCGCTGCTGCCACCACGGCTGAACCAGGTCTATGCAACCGATGGTGGAGAGTTGACGTCTGGTATCATCCTGCACACGAAATTTCTTCCGGGGATTACCGAACGTTCCGTCGAGGAGAAGGCCCGAGGCGAGCATTTCGGCAACGGTTCCCAGTACTCTGCCTACTACGACCACCTCACCGCCAACCCGGTGTTGCATACGAAGGCGTCGACCCGCTACACCGGCTGGCGACAGATGGAGGCTTTGGGCCTGATGTCGCGGGGCGGCTGGATATGACGGGAACAGACTCCAGCCCTGGAGGCAGGCAATGGGCCTGATGACGCTCGCCCGGCTGCGCAGCAAGCGCCAGTACCTGCTGGTGCGCGCTTTTCGCCGCGGTCGTCAGCTGACCCCCGTCGCAGACCGTACCGCCAGCCTGCCCGCCCAGCCGATCCTCTTGTTCTCGACCGTCCGCAACGAACGTGTGCGGCTGCCGTATTTCCTGACCTACTACCGCCGCCTTGGAGTCGATCACTTCCTGATCGTCGACAACGGCTCGACCGACGGCACTCGGGACTACCTGGCCGACCAGCCTGATGTGTCGGTCTGGTCCGCCACCGCCGGCTACAAGCAGTCCCGCTTCGGCATGGACTGGATGATGCACCTCTTGCGTCGCCACGGGCATGGCCGCTGGTGCCTGACCGTGGACGTCGACGAATTCCTGGTCTACCCGTTCTGCGAGACCCGCCCCCTGCGCGCCCTCACCGACTGGCTCGACAGCGCCGAGACCGCCAGCTTTGCCGCAATGATGCTGGACATGTATCCCAAGGGCGCGATGCACGAACAGCCCTACCGCGAGGGGCAGAACCCCTTCGAGATCGCCCAGTATTTCGACAGCGGCAACTACGTCATCAGCCGTAACCCGCTGTATCGCAACCTCTGGATTCAGGGCGGCCCCCGCGCGCGCCTCTTCTTCACCGACCGCCCCAAACGCGCCCCCGCAATGAACAAGACGCCCCTGGTCAGATGGGACCGCTCCTACGCCTATGTCTCCTCGACCCACATGCTGCTGCCGCGCCGCCTGAACCTTGTCTACGACGACCAGGGTGGCGAAAGACCGTCCGGCGTTCTTCTCCACGCCAAGTTCCTGGACACCTTCGCCGCCAAGGCCGCCGAAGAACTGGCCCGAGGCGAGCATTACGCCCAAAGCGACGAATACCGCGCCTACCGCGAAGGGATCAGCCGCGAACGCGATCTTTGGTGCAATTGGAGCGAGAAATATGTCAACTGGAGACAACTGGAAATCCTGGGCCTGATGTCGAAAGGAAACTGGGCGTGACCCTCCCTGGCGTCAAAATGGGCGTGGTCATGCTGTGCCACGCAGCACTGGACCGGGCCGCGCAACTGGCCCGGCACTGGGCTGATCATGGCTGCCCGGTGGTGATCCACGTCGACGCCCGCACGCCGCAACCGCAGTTCGACGGCCTCCGCGCCGCGTTGAAGGACCTGCCCGACATCCGCTTCACGCCGCGCCTGCCCTGCGAATGGGGCACCTTTGGCATCGTCCAGGCCACCAAGGACGCCGCGACCCGGTTGCTGGCCGACTTTCCCCAGGTCAGCCACATTCTCCTCGCCTCCGGCTCTTGCCTGCCGATCAAGCCGGTCCGCGCGTTGCAGGCCCACCTTGCCCAGCACCCTGACACCGATTTCATCGAAAGTGTCACCACGGCGGATGTCGGCTGGACCATCGGTGGGCTGAACGAGGAACGCTTCACCCTGCGTTTCCCCTTCAAATGGAAGACCCAGCGCCGCCTCTTTGACGGCTACGTCAGCCTGCAACGCATCCTGCGGTTCCGCCGCCGCCTGCCCAAAGGTCTTGTCCCGCACCTTGGCAGCCAGTGGTGGTGCCTGACCCGCCCCACGCTTCAGGCCATCCTCGAACACCCCGACCGCGCCAGGATCGACCGCTACTTCAAACGGGTCTGGATCCCCGATGAAAGCTATTTTCAAAGCTTGGCGCGCTAGGTATCGACTCGCATCGAAAGTCGCTCGCTGACCCTGTCAAAGTTCGACTACCAAGGTCGGCCCTATATCTTCTACGACGATCACCTTCACCTTCTGCGCCAGGCCGACTCCTTCATCGCCCGCAAGGCCTGGCCGCAGGCTCGGCTCTTGTACCAGACCTTCCTCACCCCTGACGGCGACCGCGCCCACGCGCCCGAACCCAGCCCCGGCAAGATCAACCGCCTCTTCGCCAAGGCCGTCGAACGCCGGGTCAACGGCCGCCCCGGCCTCTACATGCAAAGCCGCTTCCCGATCCGGGCCCGCGGCGGCACCCAGTCCGCCGCACCCTACGGCGTCTTCTCCGGCTTCGCGCCGCTGTTCCCCGAGTTTCAGCCCTGGCTTGCCCGCGCGCTGGAGGCGCGGGTCCACGGCCATCTCTTCGCATTCGACCGCGTCCAGTTCGCGGGCGGAGAATCCGTCTTCAAGGGCGGGCTCTCGGACAGCCCGACCCTGCGCGACTACAATCCGCGCAGCTTCCTTGCCAACCTGATCTGGAACACCCGGGGCGAAACCCAGTGCTTCCAGTTCGGCCCAGAGGATGAACAGGACATCGCCCCGACGATCGCTTCCGATCAAAACGCCTCGATCTTCGTGATCTCGGGCGCCTTCGCCGTCCCGCTCTGGCAATCGGGCCGCAGCGCCGCCGAAGTCCGCGCCGAGGCCGCGCGCCTGCAGAAGGTGGAAAGCGACTTCATCCACCTATTGAAGGGCCCGGAAACCAAGGCCCGCACCCGCATCTGGTCGCTGACCGAGTTCATCGAGAACCCGGCCGAGCCGCTGGAGCAGCTTGTCGATCTTCTGAACCCCCGCGGCGCCCATCGGATGACGGACCTGCCACAGCTTCTGGACCTGCACGGTTTCGGGGGCTTCCTGCAGGACCTGCGCAATCAGGGTATGGCCCCGGTCCTCATGGGGGACTTCCCCTCGGACGCCGAGCTTGCGCTGCCCGCGCCCCCCTTCGCCCGGCCTCGCGTCGTCAGATGAGCCGCTTCCACGCCTTTGTCGTCTTCGCCGAAATGCGCACCGGGTCGAACCTGCTTGAGGCGAACCTGAACGCTCTGCCCGGCGTCCACAGCCACGGCGAGGTTTTCAACCGCTACATTCTGGGCAAGAAGGACCGGACCGAACTTTTCGGCATCACGATGGAGGACCGTGACCGCGACCCGCGTCCCCTTCTTCGCAAGCTTCGTGAAAACACCGAGGGCCTGCCCGGTTTCCGCTTCTTCCACGACCACGACCTGCGCATCCTGGACGACGTGCTGCCCGACCCCGGCTGCGCCAAGGTCATCCTGACCCGCAACCCTTTGGAAAGCTACGTCAGCTGGAAGATTGCGCAGGCGACCGACCAGTGGAAGCTGACCAACCCCAAGCGGCTGAAGTCCGCCAAGGTCCGCTTCGACGTGCCCGAGTTCCTCACGCACCTGCAGGACATCCAGGCCTTCCAGCTTCTGATCCTGAACGCCCTGCAGACGACGGGCCAGACCGCCTTCTACCTCGACTATGACGACCTTGGCTCGGTCGAAGTGATGAACGGCCTGGCCGCCTTTCTGGGCGTCGAAGCGCGGGTCAAGCAACTGGACGACACGCTGAAGAAGCAGAACCCCGGCCCGCTGGAGGACAAGCTGGAAAACCCCGAGGCGCTGGCCGAAGCCATCGCCGCCGTCGATGTCTTCAACCTTGGCCGCACCCCCAGCTTCGAGCCGCGCCGCGCCGCAGGGGTGCCCACGGCACTGGCATCCGAAGCGGGCCTGCTGTTCTTCCCCATCCGTTCGGGGCCGCAGACCGCAATCCGCGACTGGTTCGCCAGCCTCGGCACCGTATCTGAAGGCTTCGAGCAGAAATCGCTTCGCCAATGGAAGCGCAAGCACCCGGGCCATTGCAGCTTCACCGTGCTGCGGCATCCCTTGCTGCGCGCCTACGTCGCCTTTCGCCGCAAGATCGTGATGGGCGACGCGCAGGACCTGCGCCGCATCCTCATCAACGGCTTCCTTGCCGAGTTGCAGCCCCCCGGCGAACCCTTTGCAAGCGTCGAGGCCGAACGCGCGGCCTTCCTGATCTTCCTAAACTACTGCCGGCTTGCCGTCGGCGGCCAGACCGGCGCCCGCGTGGACCCCAGTCTGGCCAGCCAGACCGCTCTGGTGCAGGGCGTCGCCAGCTTTCAGCCGCTTGATCATCTGCTGCGCGAGGATCGTTTGGCCGAGGGCCTCGCCCATCTGGCCGCCGGGGCGGGCGTCGCGCCGCCGGTTGTGTCGGCAGACCCCGCGACGGAAGCGTTGCTCTCCATCTGGGACGAACCGCTCGAAACCGCTGCGGCCGAGGCCTACCAGCGCGACTACATGGGCTTCGGCTTCGCCCGCTGGCGCAAATGACGGCTCCTCGTTCGCCTTCGGCTTCTCGTCGCAACGCAGCGAGGAGTGACGAAGTCATCGACGAGCGATCCCTGGGCGCGGGTTAAGAAACTCCTAACGCCCGAGGCCAAGTATCTGATTTCAATGATGGATCAGCGATTGTCCACCGTGGACAGGCTCACGCCGCCTGCGGAGCCCTCGCCTCGGTCAGGATCGCATACAGCTTCGCCGGGTCCGAGTTCGCCCGCAGCTTCGTCACCACCGACGGATCCCGCATCGTCCGGCTGACCAGGGCCAAAGCCTTCAGATGGTCCACCCCGGAATCCTTTGGCGCGAAAAGGCCGAAGACCAGGTCCACCGGCTGCCGGTCGACGCTGTCATAGTCCAGCGGCTTTTCCAGCCGCAGGAAGACGCCGATGATCCCTTTCAGGTCCTCAAGCCGTGCATGGGGCAGGGCGATGCCATGCCCCACGCCGGTCGGGCCCAGCGACTCGCGTTCCTGCAGCCCGTCGATCGCCGCTGCCCCGCTCAGCCCATAGGCCTGCGACGCGATCTCACCCAGCTCCTGAAACAGCCGCTTCTTGGAGGTGAATTGCCCGACAACCCGAACGGCGCCTGGCACAAGTAGCTTGGATAGTTCCATGAGGGGGCGTTGTTCCTGCGCTAGTCCGGGCGCGTTACTTTGCGTTTCGAGGGTCGATCCAACCGATGTTCCCGTCTTCCCGACGGTACACGACGTTCACGCCCCCATGTCCTTCGTTGCGGAACACCAGCATCTTCTGACCTGCCAGCTCCATCTGCATCACGGCCTCGCCGACGGTGATCGAAGGGATCTTCGTCTCCATCTCGGCGATGACCACGGGCTGCAGGCTGTCAGGCTCAGCTTCCTCGGCGTCCTCGGTTCCGGCGAGGATATACGAGGACGCCCCGCCGAATTCAACCGGTCCCGGACGGTTCGAATGATGGTTGCGGATCCGCCGCTTGTAGCGCCGCAGCTGCTTGTCCAGCTTTTCGCGGCAGGACTCGAATGCCGCATAGATCTCGGCGGCGTGGCCTTTCGCCTGGGCGGTCAGGCCGGTGGACAGGTGGATCACCGCCTCGCAGACAAACTCATGCGCAACCCGCGAGAAAACCACGATACATTCGGTCGGGCGCTGGGCGTACTTCTCGACCACCTCGCCCATTTCGGCCTTCACATGGGTCTGAAGAGCCTCACCGACGTCGATCTGTTTCCCACTGATCTGATAGCGCATGGCCTCTCCTTTCACATGCATTCCGGTACGATCCGGGTCAGCCCGACCGAACCGATCCCCTACACAAGAGATGGAAGGAACGTTGCGTCACGCAAGGACCGCCGACTGAAGACTTCGCGGCACGACGGATCAAACCGAGGGCAAATGACGCTCGCATTGAGGGTATTTGGCGCAGCCCTGCCCCCGGTTGTCAACCGAATCGATGACGCAACTTCAGACGATGCGGAAGTTCTCGCCCAGGTACACGCGACGCACTGTTTCGTCGCGCACGACCTCGTCCGTCGTCCCGCTCATCAGCACCTTGCCGTCGTGCAGGATATAGGCCCGATCCACGATCTCCAGCGTCTCGCGGACGTTGTGGTCGGTGATCAGAACCCCGATCCCCCGGCTTTTCAGGTCATGAACCAGGTGGCGGATTTCCCCCACCGCGATCGGGTCCACCCCCGCGAAGGGCTCGTCCAGCAACAGATACTTCGGGTCGGCCGCCAGACAACGCGCAATCTCGACCCGCCGCCGTTCGCCGCCCGACAGCGCCAAAGCAGGGGTCCGCCGCAGATGGGTGATCGAAAACTCGCTCAGCAGCTCCTCCAGCCGCTCACGCCGCTTGTGCCGGTCCGGCTGCACGATCTCCAGCACGGCCAGGATGTTGTCCTCAACCGACAGGCCCCGGAAGATGCTGACTTCCTGCGGCAGATAGCCGATTCCCAGCCGTGCCCGGCGGTACATCGGCAGCGCGGTCACGTCCTTGCCGTCGATCAGCACCTGCCCGCCCTCGGGCATCACCAGGCCAGCGATGGAATAGAAACACGTCGTCTTGCCCGAACCGTTCGGGCCCAGCAGGGCCACGACCTCGCCCCGGCGCAGCGTCATCGACACATCCCGGATCACGGGGCGCTTCTTGTAGCTTTTGCGCAAGGACCGGATCTGCAACCCGGCCTGGCCGTCGGTTACCTTCAATTCAGGAGGCATCAGTTGCCCCCCGGCTGGAAGGTTGTCGTCACCCGACCCTCCATCACGCCGGTCCCGTCCTTGAGGTTGATGGTCAGCTTCTGCCCCGCCATGGCCGATCCACCTTGCGTCAGCAGCACATCGCCGGACAGCACGATCACCCCCGAGTCGATGGTATAGACCGCCTCCCGCGCCTCGGCCGCGTCGCCAAGGTTCGTGACCGTGACTCCGCCCGAAGCGATCAGGCTGGCGATGTCGTTCTGCTCGGTGCCGTAGGTGACCTTCACCTCGCCTGCGGCCAGCTTCATTTCGCCCTGAGTGACAACCACGTTGCCGCTGAAGACCGCCGTCCCGTCGGCGTTGTTCACCATAAGCTGATCCGCAGCGACCTGCACCGGAAGCGTGGTGTCCTGATCCAGCTCGCCGAAGGCGATCTCCTGCTGTGCCTGGGCGACCTGTGCCGCCAGCGCCAGGGTCAGGACCAGAAAACCAAACCGGAATGTCATGCGTCGAACCTCTGCAGCGGGGTCAGCTGCCCGGTTGGTATACCAGCCGGACGCTACCCTTGAAAACCAGAACATACGCTCCCGGGGTGCGGTTGTCCTGACTAAGCACCATACCTTCGGCCGTGATAACGCCCGCAGGTCCCGTCGCCTTCACCGGCGCCCGACTTTCCAACCCCGTCCGGTCCAGCCTGGCGGCAACTTCCGCCGTCTCCAGCCGGTAGCCGGTCGAGGTCGTCAGGGTGACCCCGCCCGACAGAACCACCTGGCGCGAGGTGTCGTCCATCCGCGCCTCGGCCGCAACCAGTCCGGTCCTTCCGCCATCCGGGGTGGCAAGGTCCAGCCGAAGCCCCGCCGCCTGCGCGGGTTGACCCTCGGCCGCAGGTTGCGCCTCATCGGCGGACAGCGTCAGCGCCGAGCCGTCCTCGGTCGTCCCGGCATAGGTCGGAGCGGTCATCCGGGGCTCGCGCGCCAGGTCCTCGACGTCGACCTCGGCATAGGGCAGGGCGGCCTCGGGGTCGATCCGGCGGGCCACCAGGAACAAGGTCGACAGGATTGCCAGCGCGGCCAACGGCAGGACGACCTTCAGCCAGACCACCACCCGCGTATGCCGGTCGACCTGTGCCATTCTCAGACGACGCCTGCCCGCAGGCAGTCGTGGACATGGAGGATGCCGATCGGGCTGCGGCTCTCGGGGGCCGTCACCAGAAGGCAGGTGATCTTGCGGTCGTTCATCAGCGCCAAGGCCTCACCCGCCAGTGCGTCGGGACCAATGGTGCGCGGGTCTGGCGTCATGACTTCGCCCGCCACATGCAGCATCAACCCTTCCAGGTGGCGTCGCAGGTCGCCGTCGGTGATGATTCCGGCCAGGTCACCTTGCCGGTTGGTCACACCCACAACGCCGTAGCCGCGCTTGGTGATCTCCAGCAGGGTCTCGCCCATCGGCAGGTCGGCGGCGACCAGCGGCGGGTCCTTGTGCATCAGGTCGCCGACCTTCAGCAGCCTCGCCCCCAGCTTGCCCCCGGGATGGAACATGCGGAAATGCTCGGGCGTGAAGGCGCGGTGTTCCATCAGCGCGATTGCCAGGGCGTCACCCAGGGCCAGCGTCATGGTGGTCGAGGTGGTGGGCACGATGCCCTTCTCGCAGGCTTCGGGCACATCGGGCAGCAAGAGGCCGACCGTCGCCTGCCGCATCAGGGTCGATCCATCCCGACTGGTGATCCCGATCATCGGGATGCCGAAGCGTTTGGCATGGGCTAGGATGTCGGCCAGTTCCGGCGTCTCGCCAGAGTTCGACAGCACGATCAGCACGTCGCCCGCAGCCACCATACCCAGGTCACCGTGGCTGGCCTCTGCCGGATGGACGAAGTGCGCCGGCGTGCCGGTCGAGGCAAAGGTCGCCGCGATCTTGCGGGCGACATGCCCCGATTTCCCCATGCCCGACACGATGACGCGCCCCTTTGCGGCCATCAGAAGGCCCACGGCTTTCGCAAAGCTGTCGTCCAGGGCGTCGGCAAGCGTCTTCAGCGCCCCGGCCTCGCGGCGGATGACGCGTTGTCCGGTCGCGAGAAAGTCAGTGGAGGAAGATGTCATTGGTGTCTTCCCAACCCATCAGGTCCAGTTCGGCCCGCGTTGGCAGGAAATCGAACAGCCGCTGTGCCAGGCCCAGCCGGTCCTCGCGGATCAGCCGTGCCTCCAGTTCCGCCTTGAGTTGGTGCAGGTACAGGACGTCCGAGGCGGCGTAATCCTTCTGTGCGTCGGTCAGGATCTCGGCCCCCCAGTCGCTGGTCTGCTGCTGCTTAGAGACATCCACGCCGACGAGGTCAGCCAGCAGATATTTCAGACCATGCCGGTCGGTGAAGGTGCGGATCAGCTTCGAGGCGATCTTGGTGCACCAGACCGGCGCGGTGGTGACGCCGAATGCCTTCTTCATCACCGCAATGTCGAAGCGGCCGAAGTGGAAAAGCTTGAGCGTGGCAGGATCGGTCAGCAGGCGTTCCAGATTCGGGGCACGGGTCTGGCCCTTTGCGATCTGCACCAGATGGGCGTCCCCGCTACCGTCGGAAAGCTGCACGACGCAAAGCCGGTCGCGGCGCGGGTCAAGGCCCATCGTCTCGGTATCAATGGCAACCACGGGGCCAAGGATCAGGCCGTCGGGAAGGTCGGACTTGTGCAGGTGAATGGCCAAGGGGGTGCTCGTTGTTCCTGAGTGCAGGTTCCCGATTACGCCTGCGGCCCCAAAGGGTCAACTGCGGCCCTCCCGACACCGCACGCGACGAGCGGTTGAATCAAGTGGGTGATCCCAGGACACCTACGTCATCCATCCCGTCGGGCGAGACGTTCAGGACGGGAGGAAAGTCCGCAACCTGGTTAAGAGGATATGAACGTCCACAAGCAAACTACTGATTCCATTGGCCCTGCCCTCCTGTCCACGCAGGACGATCCGCGTCAGTTCACGACGAACTCAGCATGCAGCGCCCCGGCCGCATTGATGCTTTTCAGGATGTCGATCATATCGTGCGGCGCCACTCCAAGGGCGTTCAGCCCGGCCACCACCTCGGCCAGATCGGTTCCGCCCCGCACCTCGGCCAGCCCCGTCCCGTCCTTCGTGATCGAGGCGTTCGACCGCGGCACCACCACTGTCTCGCCCTCGGCAAAAGGGTTCGGCTGGGACACCAGGGGGCTTTCTTCGACCCGCAACGTCAGGTTGCCCTGTGCCACCGCAACCCGGCTGATCCGCACGTCTGCCCCCATCACGATCGTCCCCGACCGCTGGTCCACCACCACCCGCGCCCGTGTCTCGGGTTCCACCAGGATCCCCTCCAGCCGCGCCAGCACATGTGCCGGAGACCGCATCCCCGTCGCGCCGATGTTGATCGCCACGGTCCCTGCGTCGGTCATCTCGGCCACCCGGGTCCCGAATTCCGAGTTCACCGCCTGCTCGATTCGGGCGGCGGTGGTGAAGTCGGCCGACTTCAACGCAAGCCGCAAAGAAGGCAGACCCGCGAAGTCGAACTCCACCTCCCGCTCCACCCGCGCGCCCGAGGGGATCACCCCGGCCGTCGGCACGCCCTGGGTCACCCGCGCCGCATCGCCTTCGGCGGTGATCCCGCCCGCGATGATCGTCCCCTGTGCCACGGCATAGATCTGCCCGTCCGCCCCGTGCAGGGGCGTCATCACAAGCGTCCCGCCCAAAAGACTTTTCGCGTCCCCAATGGCCGAGACCGTCACGTCGATCCGCCCCCCGGCCCTTGCAAAGGGCGGGAGTTGCCCGGTGACGAAGACCGCTGCCACGTTCTTCGGCCGGAACTCCTCGCCCGTTACATTGGCCCCCAGCCGTTCCAGCAGGTTCGCCATGATCTCTTCGGTGAAAGGCGCGTTCCTCAGGCCGTCGCCGGTGCCGTTCAGTCCCACCACAAGACCGTAGCCTACCAGGTCGTTGCCGCGCACTCCGTCGAACTCGACGAGATCCTTGATTCGGATCGATTCGGCACCGGCAGCGCCGACGGTCAGGAACAGGGCCAGAAGGAAGCGGATCATCGCAGGTACTCCGTAAGGCTCAGCCGCGAGACGCGGGCGGTGACGAGATAAAGGGATTCAAGCTGCGCGCGGACAGTCTCCAGCCGGGTCGCCGCTTCGTAGGGGTCGGCCGAGCCGATGTCCGACCGCAGAATTCCAAGCGTCGTCTCCTCGGCGGCATTTCGGGTGCGGGCGGTTTCGATCTGCGCCTCGACAGTCCCGATCCGGGCCGCCAGCGTGATCCGCGCGTCTTCGGTCCGGTGCAGGGTCTGGCCTGCGATCTGTGCCAGCCGTGCCCGTTCCTCGGCATTTCCGGCCAGGACCCCGCGGTCCATCAGCGCTGCCATCGCGAAGCCCGCCAGCGTGTCGCGGATCGCTGGGTCCATTGCCGTGGTCGAAAGGTCTGCTGCCTCTCCGGGGGCGATCGGGGCCGCCGAGAGCGATGCGCCGCCCTGGTAGAATGTAGCGAAACCCAGGGGGTCGGCGAACCAGCCGTTGACTGCAGCTTCGACCTGACCCGCCGTCGTTGCACCGGCTGCCGCCGTCTCCAGAGCAGCCAGAAGGTCCTCGGAGCCACCCAGCGGGACGGTGTCGGTCGCGACGCCGGAAAAGACAGCGCGACCAGAGGCTTGTGTGTTGATCAGCCCAATGGCCGAGGAAAGCCGGCCCCGTGCGTCGGCTGCCGTGGCGTTCACCTGGGCTGCTGTCGGGAAATCCCGGGACCCCATCAACGTCATCGTGATGCCTGCGGCCAGTTGCGACAGGCCCGCGATGGCGGACTGCTGCGCCGCGGTCTGGAAGGCGGCATCCGTCGTATTGGTCCTGTAAGCCGCAAGGCGGGCGAGGCTGGCGTCGACGGCAAGCAGGGGCGCGACGTCGCCACGCATCACCTTGCCGATGTCCGCGTGTCGCCCTGTCGCCACCTCTTGCGCGGCTCGCTGAACCTGCCCACGCAGGTCGGCCCCCTGGCGCGCCAGAATGTTCGTCAGACTTGCATCGCCAACCGAGATCCGGGTCATCCGCCAAGCCTTATGAGGGTGTCGATCATGTCCGCCACCGCCTGGATCACCTTGGCATTGGCGGCGTAGTTCTTCTCAAGCACCAGCAGCTCTTGCATCTCCTGGTCGGTATCGATGCCGTTCTGCGCCTCAAGGTCGGTCAGCGCAGTCAGGCGGGCTGCCGAAAAGCTTTGCTCGGACTGCGCCGAAAGCCGCATGGACGAGGCGTCCGACAGAATGTCCGAGGTCAGGACGGCAAAACTGCGGTCGCCGGCGGTGAAGCCGGCAGAAGCCAGCGGACGGGGGCCGGTCAGGGCCGCATGCAGCGCGGTCAAGAGGGTGCCATTGCCCGGCGGACCTTCGGTCGCGGCCCCAAGCCCGTCGCGCAGACGGAAAAGCGCCCCGCCCTGGGCCGGGTCGGCGGCAGGGTTCAGCCGCAGCCGCCCCGCGAGGCCGACCTCGTTCAGCGGATCGAACGTACCACCAGCATCGGTGAAGAGGCCGGCTGCTCCCGGCGCAAGGGTGGGGTCAAGGCCTGCAAAGCGTTCCAACAGGTCGCGGGCAGCAGCGTCCAGCTTTCCCTGAGCGCCGACCGCCAGTTCGTCCCGAACCGAGAACAGCGCACCAAGCGTTCCGCCCAGGATCGGGCTGGACGAACCGGCCGTGTCGTAGGGCCTCCCGTTGATGGTGATCCCCGACAGCCCACCAAGCGCCTGGGTCATTTCCGGGGTGATCGTGTGGACCGGGGTGAAGCCGATGACCGCGGCCGAGCCTTCCAGCAGGGGGGCGCCCCCGACGGTGAAAAGGGCAATCTGGTTCAGGTCGCGCGGAACCTCGCGAACCGGGACGATGGCCGAGATCTGGTCGACCAGCCGCTGCCGTTCATCCAGAAGTGCCGAGACATCGCGCCCGGCCCCGGTGAAAGAGCGCAGGTTCACGTTCAGCTCGTGCAGCTGCTGAAGCGTGGAGTTCAACTTGCCGACGTCCTCTCCGATGCGGCGGTCGGCGCTGGCGCGGGCGTTCTGAATGTCGGTCGTGGCGGCGGCAAGGCCGGCCATCAGGGACTTGGCCGTGGTGGCGACGCTGTTCAGGCGCGCCTGCGATTCCGGTCGCCCGGCCGACTCGACCAGGGCCTGGTCAAAGGCGGCAAGGCGCGCCGCCAGGGATGAGGGATTGTCGGCGGTGCCCAGCGTCTGTTCGACCCGCTTCAGGAATGCGGCCCGGACATCGCGGTCGCCGCCCCCGGCCTGGGCGATCCGCCGTTCCCCCAGGAGATGCCGGTCGACGTCGCGCGTGACGCCAAGAATCTGCACACCTTGTCCGTGCCCCGCCAGAACCGCCGCGCCCAGGCCCACCTGCCGGCGGGCATAGCCCGGAGTCGTTGCATTGGCCACGTTCGACGACAGGATCTCGGCCTGCCGCGAGGTTGCCGAAAGTCCCGACAGGGCGCCGGCAAGGGCGGAGGTGATGCTCATCGCCTATCACCGCTTGATGTTCGTGGTTTCCTGCAACATCTCGTCCACCGTCTGAATGACCTTGGCGTTGGACGAATAGGCGCGCTGGGTCTGGATCAGGCTGGTGAGTTCCGCCGCGACGTCGGTCTTCGACCCTTCGCGCGAATAGCCCTGGATCGACCCCGTCGGTCCCGAACCCGCGTCCCAAAGGAAGAACGAGCCGGAATCCGGCGATACCTGGTAGGTCTGGTTCGAGAGTGACAGAAGACCGTTGGGGTTCGGCACGTCCACCAGAGGGATCTGGAACAGGCGCCGGGTAAAGCCCGTGTCGTAGGTGGCGTTGACATAGCCCTTTTCGTCAACCTCGACCGTGGTCAGGTTGCCCACCGGAGAGCCGTTCTTGGTGATCGAGACCGGCGCGAAGTTGTCGGAAAGCTGCGTCAGTCCGTTCGGATCTCCTGCGCGGCCGATGCCCACGGTCAGCGGGCCGCCCGCAACCATCAGCGCCAGCGTACCATCGGCCGGGTTGTAGGCCCCACCAGACACCACAGTGACCGAGGCCAGCGTGCCGCCAGCGCCCCGGCTGTCGTCGAAGGTGAGGCTGTATTCGCCGATCAGGTTGCCGCCGCCCGCGCTGTCACGGATCTGCATCGTCCACTGGTTTGACGAACCCGTGGCCGGCACGGTCGGGATAAAGGTGACTTCCAGCGATTCCGAGGTGCCGAGGTTGCCGAAATACTCCACCGACAGAGGCGGTGGCGTGGCGGTCGATCCGGCTTCGGTGTAGGTCGCGGGCAGGTTGACCCCAAGGTTCATTGCGGTCGTCGGATCGCCAGCCGTCTGGTTGGTGTTGATCACGATGGGCACCAGACCCGAGATCGTATCCCTCGGGTTCGACGGGATTGTCCCATCGGCGTTCGCGGGCCAGCCCAGCAGGACAAGGCCAGAGTCGGTCTTCAGGACGCCGTCCGCATCGGTGCGGAAGCTGCCCGTGCGCGTCATCAAGAGTGGCGTGTCGGACAGGGCGTTGCCCAGCGACACCTCGTTGATCACCGGCAGCATCCCGCGCCCGGCAATCGCCAGGTCCAGCGGATTGCCAGTGCCGACAAGATCACCGCGTTCGTCGATCAGCCGGATCGTCGAAGCCCGGACGCCGCCCGCGGAATAAGTGCCGGACCCGCGCGACCCGGTGATGACCATGCTGGTAAAGTCGGTCGAGGCGCGTTTGTAGCCAAAGGTGCTCGAATTCGCGATGTTGTCGGAAATCGAGGCCAACCGCGTAGCATTCGCGTTGAGCCCGGCCACACCCGCGCTGAGCGAGGAGGAAATAGTCATGGGTAAGCGCCTTTCTGCAGCTTCGACCTTCTGGTGGGTCGACCCTGCAGCACGGCGTCTTAACATCGCCCTAATGGCTAAAAGTCGACGGATTATCGGTCGCGTCGCAGAAGGATGATCTCGATCCTGTTGTTGCGTTCGGCCGCCGGGTCGGTAACGGCGGGTTTGCGGTCGGCATAACCCGTGATGCGCTGCATCCGCGCGGTGTCGAGTCCCGCCTCCTCCAGCACCTTGCGGGTTTGTTGCGCGCGATCGGCCGACAGCACCCAGACCGGGTTTTCGATCAGCGTCACCGGATGCGCCCGCAGGTGGCCCGATACCGCAATCTCGTTCGTGGTCAGGATCAGAACCTCGGCCAGCACGTCGGCGAGAGCCAGCATGACTTTGGTCGGCTCGGCTGTATCCGTGTCGAACAGCGGTGCTTCGGGCAAATCGAAGATCTCGATCACCAGGCCTTCGTCCGTCACCCTGGTGACGACGTGGCGCAAGAGCCGCTCCATCGTGTTGCTTTCGCCGCCGCGGGCCAGCAGCGCCTTTTCCACATTCTCCAGCTCGGACTGGGCCTTGCCTTCACCCGCAGCACCTTTGCCGGCGTCGTCGCCCGCGGCGTCCGCCGAACTGGCCGAGGTCTTGCGATCCATCGCGCCGGTGCCGGTATGGGCCATCGTCTCTTCGGCAAACACGCTGTTGCCGCCGAAGGCGCCGTCACCGCCGCCCGAGATGCGGTTCACCGGGATCGTCGGATTGAAGTAATCCGAGATTCCCTTCCGTTGCTTTTCTGTCGTCGCGTTCAGCAGCCACATCAAGAGAAAGAACGCCATCATGGCGGTCACGAAGTCAGCGTAGGCGACTTTCCATGCCCCGCCGTGGTGGCCCCCGCCACTGACTACTTTCTTCCGCTTGATGATGACCGGCGCCGCATTACCTTGCGCAGCCATCCCACATCACCCAAGTATTACACCCAAGTCACTGAATAGCAGCCGTAGGCTTTACAGGCGCTTAACCTATTGGGTTTTAGCGAGTTTTCATATTTCTGCCACGGTCGCGGCTGCCAAGCTAACGCAGCGCGGTCTTCCAGGCACCCAAGGTCGAGGTGGTCGCGTCGCCCTCGATGACCCCCAGTAGCATCGCTGGCCCAATGCGGGCACCGACGATGCTGTGGCCCTCGACCAGCATTGCGCCCAGGATCATGCAGATCGCATCGCCGGGCGCGGCAGACAGGAGGTCGAACTGCCGTTCGAGCGAGTCGCGTTCGTCGGCAAGGAAGCCCTGCAGATGTGAAACCATCTCGTCCGGGCCATCGGTCCGACCATTCTCTGCGCCGCCGTCGATAAGCCAGGCGATCAGCGCCGGGCCCATCGCCGCCGCAAAACCGGACAGCCCGGTTTCCCCGGCCGCGATCTCCTGGGGGGTGGGTGGGACCACCACCTCGGGCACTTCGACTGGATCGTCGTCGGGTTCAGTTACGTTCAGGTCAACCAGCAGCAGATCCGCCAGAAGCGCGACCGGCAGTCCGACGCTGACCTCCTCACCGCCACGACCAACAGGGCCCGAGACGACATGCAACTCGTGGCGCAGGACCGCGACACCCTGGAACAGCTTGATCAGGTCATCCTTGTGCTCATCCTCAAGCACTTCGGTCCCAAGACAGCTTTCGGCACCGATCAGGCCTTCTGCGTCGGTCACCCGCAGGATCCGACGTCCGGCGACGTCCAGTGTCAGGCTTGGCCCGGCAGAAGAGACGAAGCGCAGAGACCGGGCCAGCATCGTCTCGTTGACGACGCGCAGCAACTGGGCCACGGGGTTGCGGTCGGTGGCTTCGGAAATCACCCGGCCACCGCCCGGCACGAAGCGAGCGGCCGCCTGCAGGCTTTGCAGACGCGCAAGGATGGGAAGCATGCCCCTGTTCAACGGTTTGCCCGGCCCTCGTCACCCAGCATGAGTGATGCTTTCAAGCGTGCTACGGATTTTCGCTACAAACGCCGGAAGGTCAATGCTGTGGTCACAGATGCAACACAATGCGTCGGCCGGTTCGACGTCGGACCTAAGGAAGACGCGAACGGTGTCCGGTCCCATGACCACGGCGGCGTTGGGTTCACCAAATGCTTCGACCGAAAGTGAGAACAGCGGGTCGTCAAAGCTGGTGCGGGCCTGATCGCACAGCCGGTCCAGATATTCCTGCGTCGTCGACAGTGGCCCCATGCTGGACAGGATCATGCGGGACGACAGGTCCGCAAAGGCCACCAGACGGGCCTGCGGAAATGCCTTCACCACCGCGCCAAGGCTTTCGTTCACGCCCAAGGTCGCATCCTTTTCGGCTTAAATGCCCTTCAGTCGGCTCAGAGGCGGGGTCTCGGTCGCCCCCATGATCTGGTCCGAGAAGGAAACAAGGGTCGGACCGGACTCATCCGTCGGTCGTTCGGTGCGCAGCAGGCGCTCCCCAGAAGCGACGCGCCGCGGCAGGACTTTCAGCACCGGGGTATTGCGGACCGCCATGAGACGCTCGAACGTCTGGGCGATAAGGCTCTGACCCACCTCGGCCTCGTCCGCAGCGTCGGGACGGATCATCGGCTTGCCTTCGTCGCCCGGTTCGGGGTGACCTTCGTCGATGATGCGATGGATGATGTCGAACAGCGCTTTCGAGAAGGCATCGACGCCACTGTTCAGCCACGTCGCTTCATCGGCTCCAGCCCGCATCGCCTGCAACAGCGAAACGGGGAAGACCTCTGCGAACAAGCCCTCGGTTTCCTGCTTGACGCGCTTCAGCACCTTGGCGCGGTCGCTGTCGCCGACGATCTTGTCGAAGCGGGTGACCAGAAGCAGGCTGTTCTGCCGCATTTCCTGCGGGAAGGTCGACCACACGCCGGATTCGGACTGCCGCCATGCCTGGGTCGCATGGGTGCACCACAGAACCGCATCTGCGAGGTAGGCCATCCGCTCCCAGACTTCGGACGACATCGACGGGTCCGAGATCCCGGGCATGTCGACCAAGTCGCAATACCGCAGGATGTCGCTTTTCATGAAGATACGGATATGCTCCGTCGTCTCCAGGCTGACCTGCTCCAGTTCTGACAGGTCCAGGTCATAGGCGTGGCCGTCCAGGCCCATCGTATAGGCGTCGTCAGGGCCATAGGACAGCCAGACCGGCGGCAACTGCGTGGCCGTCACCTTCTCAAGCAGCGGCTTTGCCCCCATCAGCACATTGCAAAGCGTGCTCTTTCCCGAGCTGAATTCGCCCATGATGGCGATGCGGGGCTTGCGGGTCAGCGGCATTCCACAGGTCCTTTCGTACCCTCGACCTATCAGTCGGCGTAAATGGCAAGCTCATCCATGATCGAGGCCAGACATTCCTGCCGGTCCTCCCAGGCGTTCACGCCGAAAAGTTCCTTCATCTCTTCCATCGAAATCTCGGAAGATGCCAGAGCGCTCATCAGAAGTTCGCGCTGTTCCTGAAGGAAGTCCTTCAGCGTCGCCTGTGTCCGTTCCCGGAACAGGCCGATCTGGATGGTCTTCAGGTCGTTGATGATCGGGTCGGTTTCGGCGCGGATCAGCTTGTTGAAGTCCTGTGCAAAGGCCTTGTAGCCGCGGCGGCGCTGCCACCAGCCCTTCCACCAGCCGACCTGCAGGTCCAGTGCGATGGTCTGGCCCAGATTGATCGGCGGCGGGATGTAGCTGACGACCGGAGTCTCTATCTTGAAGCCTTCGACCGTGATCGAGAAGGTCTTGCCGTACAGGTCGGCAATCTTGACCGCGGTCTCGTTGTTCACCTCGGCCGCAATGGCGTGCATCTTCTTCAGCACGACCTGATAGCTGGACGAGAGCAGCATCCGTAGCCCCAATGGGCTGTAGTGCCAGGTCGCATCCTCGCCATTGGTCTGCAAATGCTCGATCAGGCTGTTCGTCGCGCGGTCCAGGAAACGTTCGTAGCTTTGGTCGATGCGGTGGGTAAAGTCCTTGCACACGTTGTTGGTCATGTGCGTCAGCTTCTCGACCGCAGCAAGCTCTATCTTGCGCAGCTCGCTGTCCAGCTGGTCGGTGGTCATGGTTCGGTTCAGCTGGCCGTCGGATTCCAGGATGCGGACCTGATCGACCACGTCCAGCGACTGCGCCAGGTTCAGCGCCTGGCGCGACGACTTCTGCAGCGCCTCACGGACCGGGCCTTCGTACATCCGCTGACCCAGCGCGTCCAACAGCGCCGGTACGCCCGAGGCATGCCAGACCAGCTGTTCAGCCGACCAGCTTTCCATCTTGTCGGCAAAGGCCGCACGGGTCCAGTTGATCGCCGATTCGGTCGAATCTTCGGTCATCTCGTCGATCTTGCCTTCCAAGACCGCGTTGGCCCAATGGGCCGAGCCGTAGATGATGTCGATATCCGGCGGCGCGTTGTTCTTTTCCAGCGTCTCCAGGATCGAGCGGTGGATTTCGGGGACCTGATTGGCCGGGTCCGGCAGTTCGTCGATCCGGTTGACGAAGATGATGATCTCGCGCGATTGGCGGTGGGCGATCAGGCGGATCAGCGCCATGTCCATCGTCGTCAGGGCCTGGTGCGCAGACAGCACGACGATACAGGACCGGCTGTCACGCACGGCGTTGATCGTGATCTGCTCGCGCATCATGAACGTGTCGTTCACGCCGGGCGTGTCGCGGACGCACAGCTGGACCGGGAAATCCTCACGCTCGATGTAAAGGTCGGCCGACTTGGTGATGTCGGTGAAGCGACCCTGCTCGGCTCCGCCGGTTTCCTCGTCGCCGACGCAGACATAGCGGCGCAGAAGGGCGTCATCGACGGTGCCATAGCGGTGCTCGGTGCCCAAGAGCATCTCGAACTTGCGGCCCAGTCGGGCCTGCGCCTTCTCGCGCATCTGCACAACTTGCAGGCGCAGTTTCTCAAGCTCGTCATCCGCCCCGGCGCGGGCCGCCAACTGGCCGATCCGCCCGCCGTTCGACACCAGCTTTTCCCACTCGGCGTTGTCGAAGAACTTGAACTTCGCCTTCACGTTCAGCTCGGGCGAGGGCGTGTTGATGTGCAGCGACGTCACCACCGATGTCCAGGGGTTCACGTCCGTCGGCAAGAGGTTCGGCGCACCGATCATCGCGTTCAGAAGCGAGGTCTTGCCGGCCTTGATCTGGCCGATCACGGTCACCGAAGGTTCGACCTCGCGAACCTGGCTCATGATCCGCGTCACCTTTTTGGAGGTGTCGGGGTCGGCCATGGTCACGAAATCGCGCAGCACGTCTTCGAACTGCGTGATGGCGTCGGCAATGCGAGTCAGACCCGGGAAATTGCGCTTCAGCGCAACGTCAGGTTCCTGCACAGCCACGCTGTCCAGCT
The DNA here is from genome assembly GCF_030694085.1 of Tabrizicola sp. GTDB lineage: Bacteria > Pseudomonadota > Alphaproteobacteria > Rhodobacterales > Rhodobacteraceae > Tabrizicola. Next base: position 270,064 of record NZ_JAUXZE010000082.1, read on the forward strand.
CTTCCTCGTTCTCTGCTACCGCACCCAGTCCCATGATCACCTCATACCTGCGGGCTTGATCCGTCCGATTGGCAAGCACATCGACTCAAGTCCCCGCAATCATGTCATAAGTTTGGAAAGTGGTCCCAATTGGGCACATTCTTGACGATTCTACGCTCACAATGGCGTCACTGTACGCGTAATGTTTCCAATTCGCGTTTAAGTTGCAGAAGAAGGGTCAGCGCATCGTCTGCGGGAGCGTGCCCTTTCTCCAGTTGCATCAACATGATAAGGTCCATGACCTCCCCCACGTCACTGCTGATCCTGAGCATTTCGTCGGACCGCCCGCGCGACACCACGCTTTGCAATTGATCGCTGGTTTCGCGGGCATGTTCAAGAATCAAGTCGACCGGAACCTTGCCTTCGGGATCGACCACGCCGGAAAGTCCGGTCGACCGCACGACGATCAGTCCGACCGCCTCGTCCACCAGGGACTGCTCGGTCGAAGGCACTGACCCTGCGGCTGACGGTGCGGTCGCAACCGGCATGGCCCGCGGGGCGATGCGGGGCCGTTCCCGGCGGGGCGGGGGGGCGTCCGGCGTCCGCGTTTCCCGGCGCATGATTGCCGCAGGCGAGAACTGGTCTTCCGAAACGGTCGCAGGAGCGGGTGTTGGAGCCGGGACCGCAGCCCGAGGAGACCGAGTGATCGGAGTTGTCCGAAGCGGAGCGGCGGGTGGCTCGACCGAAGCCACGGGCCGCGCGCGGGGCTCTCGGTCGAAAAGACGCGGGCGCTCAACCGACCGCTCAGGCTGTTTGGCCGGGGCAGTCTGTTCCTCTGGCTCTGGCGCCGGTTCCGCATCCTTCGGCTCTGGCGGTTCAGCGGCAGGCTCTTCGGCCTCCGCAACATCCTCGACCTTGAAGGGGTTCTCCTCGATCGCCGATTCCATCTCTTCGGGCGTGGCGCGCAAGGACGACAGGTCGGTCATCGGCACGTCACGGTTCGTCGTGCCAGGCCGGCGACTGCCGAACAGCTGAGGCCGCGCCACCCGCGGGGCTTCTGCACCGGCTTCGGGCCGAGGTGTCACGGCCCGGGCAGTTCGGTCGCGCGCAATGGAACGCTCGCGCGGTGCGGGTTCCTCGGATGCAGGCGCTTCGGATGACAGTTCCATACCGGGCGCACCTTCGCCCAAGTCCGCCTCTTCGACAGCCGCAGTTGGCTCGGCAACCTCGGTGGCCGGTGCGACCTCTTCCGCCACCGGGGGCAGCGGCTCATCCGGGACCGGCGCCGCATTTGCCCGTGGGCGCCGAACAGCATCACGCGCGGGCTCGGAGTCCGGCTCGGGTGCAGGGGGCGGCGCTTCGGTTTCGGCCTTCGACTTCCAGGTCGTGCGCAAAGGCACGGCCGGAGCCGCCGCCGCATCTCCGTCTGTCGCCACGCGCTTGATCCGGTCGGCAAAGCGCCGTCGCGTTCCCGGTTGTTCCGACTCCGGCGTTGCTGGAACGGGGTCGTGGGAAGGCGCCGTCTCGACCGCAGCGGCTTTCTGGGCGGTAGCCTCCGGCTCGGTCACGGGCTTGGGGGAAAGGTCCGGTTCGGGTTCGACTTCCGTGACCGGGACCGAGGCCTCTGGCGGCGGCTCTGCGACGGGCGCGGAGCCCGCGGGTTCGGGCACAGCCTCCGGCTCGGGCGCCGGTTCGACCGCAGGCTCTGGCGGTGGGGTCCAGGCCTTCGCGGGCTTTTCCTCGGCGTCGGCAAAGCGCTTGGCTACCAGCTCGCTGGCCTCGACATGCCGCGCCAGCAGCAGTTCAGCCGTGTCCATGTCTGCCCGGCGACCCGATTGCACCCGGGTCTTGATTGCGGTGATCACCGCCGAGGCGCCACTGTCGCGGAACAGCTCGCGATTCACCTGACCGCCAGGAGGCATCGCCGCACGGGCCTGCTTGGCCGAGATTGACAGGATCTGGCGGAATTCTTCACTGGCGCGCAGCTCGACGCGGTCATGCATCGCCTGCGCCGCGTCACGGCTGCCAAGTAGGTCGACCTTGGTCAGGAACATGAAGCTGTTGTCCTTGACCGCGTCCGGCAGGCTTTCCCAGACCGACTGCTCCTTTGGCAGGTACGAGGTCGTGCACCAGATCACGATGTCGGCGCGCTTGCTGGCCCAGGTCGCGGCCCGCTTCTGTTCGGCCTCCATAGGGCCGGCGGACACTTCCAGCAGGCTGATGATCCGCAGGGCTGGCAGGTCCATCTCCAGTGTCACCAAGGCGGGGGCCAGCGGCAGCACCTCGGCCAGGTCGGCACCGGGAACGGTCTTCGAGGTCCCGTCGGTCAGCGTGCACAGCATCCGGGACACGTCGCCGTGCTGGACGATGATGGTCGGCAAGCGCAGCGTTTCAGGGACGACCACCGACCCGACCAGCAGGTTCAGGATCGACGACTTGCCCGAGCCGGGCAGCCCCAGCAGCGCGATCCGTGCCGGACGCTCCAGCCGTTCGATCAGCCGTTCCGCAGCCTCCGCCGGACCGCCGGCAGGCAGAAGCCCGCGATCAAGCGCACGGCCCAGCCGCTGGGCGACTGTCAGTTCTCCGTCCGTATCTGCCATGACCTACTTTATGACGGTGACTCTACGTGGCCGCAACCGTACAGGGGACAAATCCTCCACCGACTGGTCTTGGTTGCTTTCTTGCACCTCCTCGATGACCGGGCGCGGCGCGCGCGCGACCTTGGCTTCCGGTAGCGGAGCCGCCGTTGTCACGGGGGGTGCGACCGCGGCCGACATTGGCGTCGGACCCGCCTTCGGACTTGGCATGCGCACATGTTCGGGCGCAACCGTTGTCAGCCGACGCGGCCGGGCCACCGCCGTCGACGGACCCTTGGGCCGGTCCTGCGTCGCGCGAACGGATGCGTCGTTCACCTTGATCACGGTGAAGCTGATATTGTCCTGGTCGGGATCGTCCAGCCGGGTGATTTCTTCCAGAAGCCGCTCGGCGATTTCCGTGGACCGGGTCTTGCGGGCCTTGTTCAGCACCTTCTCGATCTGCGCATTGGTCAGGAATTGCAGCCCGTCCGAGGCGCAGACGACGATGTCGCCCGCCTTCAGCTCGAACGGCTTCGTGGGGCAGTCGATCTTCGGAATCCGCGACCCCATCAGGACCGAGATCAGGCAGTTTCGGTCGGGATGGTTGGCGCCGACCTGCGGATCCATCAGCCCGGACTTCACCATGAAATCGATCTGCGGCGCCATCGAATGATCTTCGTTCAGCTGCGTCAGTCGCCCGTTGCGGAACAGGAACAGCGGCGAGTCCCCGATCGAGATCCACCAGAGCCGGTTCTCCACCAGGGCCGGCACCACCAGTGTCGCGCCCATCCCATCCGTCTCCGGGTGGCTGCGCGTGTGCTGCCGCAAGGTCTCGTTCGCCAGGTCAGCGACGCTGCGCAGAATCTCCGGCGCTCGCGCTTCGAAGGCCTCGACATCGGCGAAATGGAACTTCAGCTCGCTGAAGACTTCCGTCAGGATGATCTTTGATGCGACGTCGCCCGCCGCGTGCCCGCCCATTCCATCTGCCAGCACCACGAAGCCTGCCTCGGCGCCGACGGGGAAATCCGCGGTGATCGCGTCTTCCTGATAGTCGCGCGCGCCCTGGCTGATGCCCGACGCCACATCATACCGTGGCTCACGCGATCGCCATATCATTACCGTCTCCCTCGGACTCAACCGCCGACCAGTTGAAGTCGGGCGTACACAATACTTTCAACATAAGGGTCGTTTCACCGATCTGGATCACGTCCCGATCCCCCACCATCGACGTGGTCAGCAGGGGCTTGCCGTTCAGGCGCACCAGGTTCGACTTGCCGCCGTGCCCCAGGTGGAACTGGTGCGTCGTCGGGTCATAGGCGATGGCCGCGTGGTTCTGGCGCGAGATCGCCATGTCACCGAAATCAAGCGAGATGGTCTGGTCCGCGCCCCGCCCGATCTGCGAGATGCCCCGCATCACCGGAAACGCGGCACCCCGGCCCGGCCCAGAAACGATAACCAGCCAGCCGGTCGGATACATCACGACGCCCGCCTTGTCGCCAGGCTCGATCGAGTCGTCCATACGGCCTTCGTCGAACAGCGGAACCACGGCTGCGGGTTGTGGCTCGAATCCCAGAACTCGGGTCTTCGTCCGCGTCGCCCGCCGCCGCGCGCCGGCATCGGCGGCAATCTCGCGCGCCGGGGTCGGGACCGGAGCCGCCGGAACCGGCTCTTCCTCCATTTCCCAGATGTTGACGGTCGGAGTTGGGCCTTCCTTGGCCACCACCGCGCTGTTCGGGGTCTGGGTAAGGACCTCGGGGGCGCCGTCGGCAAGCTTCGGGAAACGTCCGGCGGCGGGCCCGTTGCCCTGCGCGACCGACTGGATTGCGGCTTTCGTAGCCTCGATCTGCTCAGCCTCGCTGCCGTCGAAGCGCGCTGCACGCTTCGATTTCGACCGTCCAAAGAGCCAGCTGAAGATATTCATCGTCCGTACCCCGCACCCCGGACATCGCCCGGAGTTTCATCAATGTTGCCCGGGTCAGGTTACCAGGGCCTGAACGGACCAAGGTTGCCTTTGCCATACTGCCCTATCCAGAAACAAACCGCACCATCCGCCAACCTTGACCGCCCCCGCAGTCCTGGGACGGAATGACTGACAGGCCACCCCGACTTAACACCGATTAGTCAAGAACTTTGTCCAAAAAATGATCCTAATTCGGTCATTTCACGGATCAAGCCCTTCCGGTCGGTCAGGCCACGCGGCTGACCACAAAATCCGCAAGCTGTGAAAGAATGTCACGCAACTCATGCTCGGGCAGGATGTCAAGCGCCGCCTTGGCCTTCGCCGCCCAGGCCAGCGCATCGGTCCGGCAGGCCGATATTGCGTCGTGCCGCTGAAGAATCACCAAAGCCTGTGCCAGGTCACCCTCGCGCTGGTCGCCCTTCTCGATCACCCGGGTCCAGAAGGCCCGGTCGTCCAGGCTGGCCCTGGCCACGGCCTTGATCAGGGGAAGGGTCAACTTCCTTTCCCGGAAGTCGTCGCCGGTATTCTTGCCGATCACGGCAGTCGAGCCGCCATAATCCAGAATGTCGTCAACAATCTGGAATGCAATTCCCAGTGCATCCCCGTAATTCCGCAGCGCCGTGATTTGAGCTTCGCTTGCGCCTGCGATCACGCCGCCCACTTCGGTCGCCGCCGCAAACAGCGCCGCCGTCTTGCCCCGGATCACCTGCAGATAGATCCGCTCGTCCGTGGCCAGGTCCTGCGCCGCGGTCAGTTGCAGCACCTCTCCCTCGGCGATGGTGGCCGAGGCGTCGGCCAGGATGTCAAGAACGCGCAGGCTGCCGGTCTCGACCATCAGCTGGAAGCTGCGGGCAAAAAGGTAGTCCCCGACCAGAACCGAGGACTTGTTGTCCCAAAGAAGGTTCGCTGTCGGACGCCCGCGCCGCCGGTGGCTTTCGTCGACCACGTCGTCGTGCAGCAGCGTTGCGGTATGGATGAACTCCACCGTGGCGGCCAGCTTCACATGGTCCTGCCCTGCGTAGCCCAGCATCCGCGCCGCAGCCAAGGTCAGCAGCGGACGCAACCGCTTGCCCCCGGCCTCGACCAGATGCGCCGTGACCTCGGGGATGCGGGGCGCGTGCTCGCTGGCCATCCGCGCGCGGATCAGCACATTCACCGAGGCCATGTCATCGACCAAAACGGCGCTCAGCCGGTCCTGCGGCGCCATTGCCTTGTCCACCGCCGTCTCGCCCGCACCGTCCATGCTGCCTGCCGCCCTTGCCCCGCGCGAAGGGCGGGATTAACTGAAATCCATGAAGGAACTTCTGCGCACCAACGACCCCACCATGATCGCCTTCGCCACCGTCCTTCTTGAGGGCGAGGGTATAGCGGCCTTTCCGCTGGACGTCCACATGAGCATCCTGGACGGCAGCCTTGGCATACTGCCACGCCGATTGATGGTGGCCGACCGCGACCACTTCCGCGCCGCCGCGATCCTGCGTGACAACGACATCCCGGTAGACCCCTGATGTTCGCCGAGGATCAGCTTTCGGACGACAAGTTTCTCTGCGGCCGCCTGCGCTTGCTGCAACCGGTCAAGGGTTACCGCGCCGCGACCGATCCCGTCTTGCTGGCAGCCGCCTGTCCGGCCGAAGCCGGACAGTCCGTCCTCGACCTTGGCTGCGGGGCAGGGGCTGCGGCGCTGTGTCTCGGCCAGCGCGTACCGGGCGTCGTGCTCGCAGGGCTGGAGCTGCAACCGGCCTACGCCGATCTTGCCCGCCGCAACGCCGCCCGGAACGGCATCCCGATGGAGGTCCACGAAGGCGACCTTGGGCGCGTCCCCGCAGCCCTGCGCCGCGACTTCGACCACGTGATCGCCAATCCGCCCTACTATCACGCGGGGGGTAGCCCTTCGCCTGTCGCGGCCCGCGCCACCGCGATGCAGGTGGACACCCCGCTTTCTGGCTGGGTCTCAGCCGCAACGCGCCGCCTGCGTCCCGGTGGCTGGCTTACCCTGATCTGCGGCGCAGACGGACTGCCCGAAGTCCTCGCGGCGCTGTCGCCCAAGCTCGGCTCTGCCGCTGTCCTGCCGCTGGCCGCGCGTGAAGGCCGTGCCGCCCTGCGCGTCATCGTCCAGGCGCGGAAAGGCGGCCGCGCGCCCTTCCGCCTGCTTGCGCCCTTGGTCATCCATCAGGGCCCAGCCCATGACGGCGACCGCGAAAGTTATACGGCCGCCGCCAATGCCGTGTTGCGGGATGGCGCCGACCTCCTCGCGTCATTCCGCTGAATTGGACGCATCATTCTGTCACAGGGCTGTAACAAGGGATGACACGACTCGGGTTTCGTGGTGCACTTGGCAGGCAACAACCAAGGAGGACGACCATGACGATCCAATCCCATCTGGTGGAACTGCGCAGAAAGCACGAGTCCCTCGCCGAAATGGTCGAAAAGGCCCAGCGCAGCCCCGGAGTGGATGATCTGAAGATCGCCGAACTGAAGAAGCAGAAGCTGAAGCTGAAGGAGGAGATCACCCGGCTCAGCGCTCACTGATCCTTTTTGGCGCTGGCTTTCGCGGCCAGCGCCGCACCGCCCGCGATCAACACCGCCGCCAGGGCGATCGCCCAGGTTGGATTGGTGATCCCGGCGACGACCAGTGCCAAGGTCGACAATAGCGGGGCCGCGTAGCTTGCGACGCCCAGCAACTGGATATCGCCGCGTTTCATGCCGATGTCCCAGGTGAAGAAGGCCGCGCCGACCGGCCCAATTCCCAGCGCCAGAACCGCCGCCCAGCCCAGCGGACTTTCAGGCCAGACCGTATCTTCCAACGCCAGATGCGCGGCCACCGACAGAGCCGCCGTCGCCAGGCAGAACACGGTCACACTTTCTGTCGGGACTTCGCCCAGCCGGCGCGATATCACCGAGTAGCCCGCCCAGGTCAGGGCACAGACGAAGGCCAGCGCCAGCCCGAGGGCCGAGCCGGTCCCATCTTCCGCCCGCCCAAGGACGATCACTGCCGCCCCGGCGAAGGCGATCACCGCCCCGATCACATGCGGCGCCCGCAGCCGCTCACCCGGCAGCAGACCAGACAGAAGCACGATGAACAGCGGCCAGAGATAGGCGATCAGCCCCGTCTCCGCCGTGGGCGACAGACGGAAGGCGGTGAAATACAGGAAGTGATAGCCGAACAGCCCGATCGTGCCGAACGCGTAGACCTTCCAGCTGACGCCGCGCAGCACCCCGAACCCTTGCCGAGCCGTCCAGACCAGCCCGATCAGCCCGCCAATCCCGAAGCAGATCGCGTTCAGCAGCAGCGGAGGGACCGGCGTACTGCCAATTGTGAACAACGCCAGCAGCGACCACATCAGCACTGCGGTAAAGCCGATCAGCGTTGCCTTGCCCTTGGTCACTTGCCGCTCTCCCCTGTGTCCGGCTTGCATAACCGCCGACACAGCAAAGGAAAAGGGCCGCCCCGAAGGACGGCCCGCCATGCTCCTCGATGACTTCGTCTCTCGTCGCGACGCTTGCTGACCAGAAGACGAAGTCGCACGAGAAGACGTCAGACGAAGAACTGCCCGCCGTTCGCGCTGATCGTGGACCCGGTGATGAAGCCCGCATCCTCGCTGGCCAGGAACACCACGATCCGCGCGATTTCCTCCGGCTCGCCCAGGCGGCCAACCGGAATCTGCGGGATGATACGCTCGTTCAGCACCTTCTCGTCAATGGCCCGCACCATTTCCGTGCCGATATAGCCCGGGCAGATCGCATTGACCGTGATCCCGGCCCGCGCGCCTTCCTGCGCCAGCGCCTTGGTGAACCCAAGGTCCCCCGACTTGGCCGCCGAATAGTTCGCCTGGCCGGCCTGGCCCTTCTGCCCGTTGATCGAGCTGATGTTGACCACCCGCCCGAACTTCCGGTCCCGCATCCCCGACCACAAGGGGTGGGTCATGTTGAACAGGCCCGTCAGGTTGGTGTCGATCACCTCTTTCCACTGGCCCGGAGTCATCTTGTGGAACATCGCATCCCGCGTGATGCCCGCGTTGTTCACCAGCACGTCAACCGGACCCAGATCGGCCTCGACCTTGGCAATCCCGGCCGCGCAGGCGTCGTAATCCGCGACCGACCACTTGTAGGTCGGGATGCCGGTCTCCTTGGTGAAGGCCGCCGCCGCCTCGTCGTTGCCGGCATAGTTCGCCGCGACCGTGTAGCCCGCCGCCTTCAGCGCGACCGAGATTGCCGCCCCGATTCCCCGCGATCCACCCGTGACCAATGCAACCCGTGCCATTCTGCCCTCCTCCGGCATACTGTTGTATTCCTTGTAATCCTGTTACCGAAACGAAAGCGGGCGCGCAAGATTATTGCGCGCCCGCGGGCGAAAACATCGGCAAGAAATCACGGGGTGAGGTCGGGAATGAGTACACCCTGTTCCCGGCCTAGCCGTCCGCAATAGCCAAACCAGTCCAGGTTGGACTTGACCGAAAACAGCCGGTCGATGCGGTTTTCCCAGCGCGGTTCAAGGTAGACCATGATCGAGGCGACATCCGCCTCGGCCTCGGTCTGGCCCATTTCGGCGGCAACTTCGACGGCGCGGGCGCGAAACGCGGTCGCTGCTGCCTGGGCTGCAGCGATCTGCTCCGCCGTCACGCCACCATAGCCGCCAGCCAGTGCCGTAGCGCGAAAGACCGCGCTGCACTCCGCCAAGTTGGCCCAGAGTGGAGGCTCCTGTGCCGCGACCGAACCGGCCACAAGCATCAGAGCCGCCGCAAGAGCCGCCCGCACCTCAGGCGCGTTCCAGGCACATGGCGACACCCATGCCGCCGCCGATGCACAGCGTCGCGAGACCCTTCTTCGCATCCCGACGTGCCATCTCGAACAGCAGCGTGTTCAGGATGCGTGCCCCCGAGGCGCCGATCGGGTGGCCGATGGCGATGGCGCCGCCGTTCACGTTCACGATCGACGGGTCCCAGCCCATGTCCTTGTTCACCGCGCAGGCTTGGGCCGCAAAGGCCTCGTTCGCCTCGACCAGATCCAGATCGCCGACCTTCCAGCCCGCCTTGGCCAGCGCCTTGCGCGAGGCATGGATCGGGCCGACGCCCATGATCGACGGATCAAGCCCCGCAGTCGCGTAGGACGCGATACGCGCCAGCGGGGTCAGCCCGCGCTTGGCGGCCTCTTCGGCCGTCATCAGCACCACGGCTGCAGCCCCGTCGTTCAGGCCGGAAGCGTTCGCCGCCGTGACCGAGCCGTCCTTGGTAAACGCCGGGCGCAGCTTCTGCATGCTTTCCAGTGTCGCGCCGTGGCGAATGTATTCGTCCTGGTCCACCACGATATCGCCCTTGCGGGTCTTCACGGTGAAACCGATGATCTCGTCCTTGAACTTGCCGGCCTTTTGCGCCGCTTCGGCCTTCAGCTGGCTGGCCAGCGCGAGTTCGTCCTGCATGTCGCGGCTGATCTGCCACTGGTTCGCGACGTTCTCGGCGGTCTGGCCCATGTGGTAGCCGTTGAAGGCGTCCCAGAGCCCGTCCTTGATCATCGAATCGATGAAATTCATGTCGCCCATTTTCTGCCCGGCGCGCAGGTGCGCGACATGGGGGGAAAGCGACATCGATTCCTGCCCGCCCGCGACGATGATCTTCGCATCGCCCAGTTGCACATGCTGCGCACCCAGCGCCACGGCGCGAAGACCTGACCCGCAGACCTGGTTCAGCGACCAGGCGCTTGCCTCTTTCGCAAGACCCGCCTTGATATGCGCCTGCCGTGCCGGGTTCTGGCCCTGTCCCGCAGTCAGCACCTGCCCCAGGATCGTCTCTTCGACTTCGGCCTTGTCGATCCCTGCGCGTGCGACGACTGCCTCGATCACTGCAGCACCCAGGTCATGCGCCGGAGTATTGGCGAACGCGCCGTTGAAGCTGCCCACGGCGGTGCGGCCCGCCGACACGATTACGACATTGGTCATCTGGTTCCTCTCCCACTAGCGCCTGAGGGTGCGCCACGGCACGAGGGGCTCGCGCCGCATCAAGTCATGCCCTAAGGGCATCTTGCTGCGAGTGCAAGAAGGATGGCGCCGCCGGACCGATTCCTGTCCGGCTTGTCGCAAACAGACACGGGCCGCCCGCTCTGCGCCAGTTCAGGAGGCTTTGAGATTGGGCCGCCCGTGCCGGAAAGCGCGAAAATCGGGGGTCACAGTAGGCGGGCCGAAGAGATAGCCCTGCAAGCACCCCACCCCCGCCTGGCGCAGCCATTGGGCCTCGCCCTCGGTCTCGACCGATTCGGCGACAACATACATTCCCAGCTCTTGCGCCATCGCGATCGCCGCCCGGGTCGCATTTTGGGCTTCCGGCGTCCGGTCGATGTGCTTGATCAGGCTGCCGTCTATCTTCGCAATCTCGAATGACAGCTCCTGCAAAGTCCGCAGAGAGGTCATTCCGGCCCCGAAATCATCCAGCGCGAACACGATGCCATGCTCGCGCATGTCGGCCATGAAGGGCTTCAGCACGTCGGGCACCTGCATTGCCGAGGCTTCGTTGATCTCGAGGATCAGGTTCTTACCCAGGCGCGGCGCTTCCTGAAGGGCACGGCGAAGGATGTCGACCCAGGGTCGGTAGCCCACGGACCGCGCCGACATGTTGATCGACACCCGGATCTGCGGATTGCGCTGCATCGCCAGCAAGCCAAGCTGCAGCGAGGCACAGTCGATCTCGCGTCCAAGCTGACGCTGTTCCACCGTGGGCATGAAGTCGCGCGCCGGGATCACCTGGTCGCGCAGGTTCAGCAACCGGATGAAGCCTTCGAAAAACCCGATGACCGTCGGATCGGCCGCATAGACCACCGGCTGAAACGCCAGTCGCATCCGCCCGTCCTTCAGTGCCGAAGCGACCATCGACAAGGTCTCGCGGTCCTGGGCCGAAATCGCTGCGTTCAAGGGGCTAGAGACCAGCGGGTCGCGGTCGAACTTCGACACCTTCGGTCCCTTCATATAGCTCATGTCCTGCCCCCGTCCGATGACTTCACGCTCGACACCCTAGGCCGGGATGGGTAAACGGAAGGTCAACATTCGCATTTTGTTCCAATTCTCCGAGCCGGCGCCAGAAGGGCTTTCGACATGCAAAATGCCGACAATTCGACGCGTTGCCCCTGGTGCGGCACGGATCCGCTGTACGTCGCCTACCACGACCGCGAATGGGGTCACCCCGAGCGCGACTCGCGCCGCCTGTTCGAGCTGCTGATTCTCGAAAGCTTCCAGGCCGGGCTTTCCTGGATCACCATCCTGCGCAAGCGCGACCACTTCCGCTCCGCCTTCCAGGGTTTCGACCCCGCAGTGATCGCCACCTGGGGCGAGCCCGATATCCTGCGCCTGCTGCAAGACCCCGGCATCATCCGCCACCGGGGCAAGATCGAGGGCACGATCCGCGGTGCCCGCGCATTCCTTCTGATCGAAGAGCGTCAGGGTTTCTCGCCCTTCCTCTGGTCTTTCGCCCCGCCGTCCCGCCCCAGGCCTGCCACGCTTGCCCAGGTCCCCGCGCAGACCCCGCACTCCCAGGCCCTGTCCAGGGCGCTCAAGTCCGAGGGATTCAACTTCGTCGGTCCCACCATCACCTACGCCTTCATGCAGGCCTCCGGCATGGTCAACGACCATATTGCCGCCTGCGACTGGGGCTGACCCCCTTGGCCTTTTGCGCCCCAGCGGCCATATAGGGGCAAACATCCATCAAGGGGTCCACCATGCTGGGTCTGGGCGAAAAACCGCAAGCCGACGCGAACCTGATCAAGGACGCAACCGAAGCCAGTTTCATGGCCGACGTGATCGAAGCCAGCCGAGAGGTGCCGGTCATCGTCGATTTCTGGGCCACGTGGTGCGGCCCGTGCAAGACGCTTGGTCCGATGCTGGAAACTGCCGTCAAGGCCGCGGGCGGCAAGGTGAAGATGGTCAAGGTCGACGTCGACCAGAACCAGCGCATCGCGGCCCAGCTGCGCATCCAGTCGATCCCCACCGTCTATGCCTTCTGGCAGGGCCAGCCCGTCGACGGCTTTCAGGGTGCCGTACCGGCCTCGGAACTGAAAGCCTTCATCGACCGCGCAGCAGCGCTTGCCGGGGACGGCGGACTTGCCGAAGCGATCCAGGCGGCCGAAGACATGCTGACCGAAGGCGCCGCCGTCGACGCCGCCGAAACCTTTGCCGCGATCCTCGAGGAAGAGCCCGAAAACGCCATCGCCTACGGTGGCCTTGTCCGCGCGCATCTTGCGCTGGGCAATCTTGACCAGGCCGAAGCCTTCATCACCGCCGCCCCCGCCGCCATCGCCAAGTCCAAGGAACTCGACGCCGCCCGCGCCCAGTTGGAGCTGGCGAAACAGGCCGCAAGTGCCGGCCCCGAGGCCGAGCTTCGCGCCGCCGTCGAAGCCAACCCGAACGACCACCAGGCCCGCTACGACCTGGCCGCCGCCCTTCTTGCCGCCGGGAACCCGCAAGAGGCCGTCGACCAGTTGCTTGAACTTTTCCGCCGTGACCGGGAATGGAACGACGGTGCCGCCAAGACCCAGCTCTTCACCATCTTCGACGCGCTGAAGCCGCAAGACCCTATCGTCCTGGCCGGTCGCCGCCGCCTCTCGTCGATGATATTTGCCTGACCCCATCTGCGGGCTACCTAGGTGTCCATGATCAGCGCAGCCGACCTCCCGGACACCATTCCGATCTTCCCGTTGCCAGGGGCACTCATGCTCCCCCGGGCGCGTCTTCCCCTGCACATCTTCGAGCCGCGCTACCTGGCGATGATCGAGGATTGCATGAAGACCAAGCACCGCCTGATCGGCATGATCCAGCCGCGCGAGACGCCCCCAAGCGAAAAACGCAGCGGCGAGAAACGTCTCCAGGCCATCGGCTGCGCGGGTCGCCTGACCGGCTTCTCGGAAACCGAGGACGGGCGCTACATGGTGACCCTCTCCGGCGCCTCGCGCTACCGTGTGAAGGAAGAGGTCCAGGGCTTCACCCCCTACCGCCGCTGCCTGGTGGATTGGACGCCCTTCGCCCGCGACCTTGGCCCGACCGAGGATGACCCCGGCTTCCGGCGTGAAGAGTTCATGGCCCTTCTTGGCCGCTACTTCACCAAGCTTGACCTCTCGACCGACTGGAACAGCCTGCGCGAGGCCGAGGTCGAATTGCTGATCAACTCGCTCTCGATGCTCTGCCCCTTCACCCCCGAGGACAAGCAGGCCCTTCTCGAAGCCCCCACCCTTGTCACCCGCCGCGAAACGATGGTGACCCTGATCGAATTCGCCCTCCGCGGCAGCGGCGAAGAGGAAATCCTGCAATGAGCGAACCCGCCGACCGCCGCATGCTGGAGGCCCTGGTCTGCCCCGTGACCAACGCCGTCCTGACCTATGACGCCGAGAAGCAGGAACTGATCTCCAAGGCCGCCCACCTCGCCTTCCCGATCCGCGACGGCATCCCGATCATGCTGGTCAGCGAGGCACGCCAGCTGGACTAAGCTTGGCAAGGACCTGACTCTCCGCTATCAGGCCACCAACGAACATGGAGCCGGGTGCAATTCCTGGCTGGCTCTTCCGGCCGCCGATCCGCCGGACAACCGTCAGACAGACCCCTGCAAGACCCCAACCGTCAGCCACCGGCGGATTGGTCTGGAACGGAATTCACATGATTTCTCTCGACGCCTACCGCAACCAGTGGTTCGGCAACATCAAGCCCGACCTTCTGTCCGGCCTTGTCGTCGCCCTGGCCCTGATCCCCGAGGCCATCGCGTTCTCGATCATCGCGGGGGTCGATCCTGCGGTAGGTCTCTACGCCAGCTTCGTGATCGCCGTGACCATCGCCTTCGTGGGCGGACGGCCGGCGATGATCTCGGCCGCCACCGGCGCCATGGCGCTGCTGATGGTCACCCTGGTGCGCGACCACGGCCTGGAATATCTGTTCGCCGCCTCGATCCTGACCGGGGTGTTTCAGATCCTGGTCGGAGTGCTTAAGCTGGGTCGATACAACAAGTTCGTGTCGCGCTCGGTGATGACCGGGTTCGTGAACTCCCTGGCGATCCTGATCTTCATGGCCCAACTGCCGGAGTTGATCGGGGCGAGCTGGCAGACCTTCGCCCTGGTGGGCGCCGGGCTGGTGATCATCTACGGCTTCCCGCGGCTCACCCGTGCGGTCCCCGCGCCTCTGGTGGCGATCATCGCGCTCAGCGCCTTCGTGATGCTCACCGGCGTGGACGTGCGCACGGTGGGGGACATGGGCCAGATGCCCTCGACCCTGCCGATGTTCCACCTGCCCGCGGTGCGCCTGACCTGGGAGACCCTGCGGATCATCGGGCC
>NZ_JAUXZE010000006.1 GCF_030694085.1 Tabrizicola sp.
CAAGCTGATGAATGCGCTTCTCCCCATTATCGAAGGTCGTTTCGATTGTAATCCGAACGTCCATGGCAGCCCCCCTCGCAAAGAACTCACCTTAGCACGGGCCACAACGACGACGACGACCCCCATGTTCTGTCCACTCCCCCAGCCTTCGGGCTGGCGTTTTCGTTCCAGGAAGGCCGCTGGCTGGGATCGTTCGGCTTCTTGCCTGCTTCGGAACTGACCGTGTTCAGGCAGCCGGATAGGACGCGAACACCATGGTCGCCCCATCGCGCCCGATCAGGATCACGTCATAGGCTTCGCGCTGGTCTTCAGGTCCCATTCCGGGTGAGCCGATGGGCATGCCTGGGACCGACAGACCAATGGCCTCGGGCCTTTCGACCAGCAGTCGGCGGATGTCGGCGGCGGGTACATGGCCCTCGATGACATAGCCAGCGATCCGGCCGGTGTGGCAGGACACAAGGCCCTCTGGCACCCCCGCCGTCTGCTTTAGGTCAGCGAGTGCGTCATACTCCAGATCCTGTGCCGTGACGGCAAAGTCTGCGTCTTGCAAATGCGCGATCCAATCGTGACAACATCCACAAGTGGCCGTCTTGAAGACTTCGATGGTCTCCAAGTCTTGGGCAAATGTCTGGTTAGGCAGAATGCCGAGGCTGATCAGACTGGCGGCCGCGGACAGGACATGGCGACGAGTTAGGGTCATTGGGTCTCTCCAGCGAATGTAATTAATTGAAAGGAAGTTTGGCCCGCTGCCACTGAAAGGCAAGTGGTTGGGACGTCGCGGTTATCGATTGAAGCCCGGCCCGTTGTGGCAGGCGGGAGCAACGAGTGATGCATCCCCCTCCAGATCGGCCAGGATCGGGCAATCGGGCCGATCATCGCCGGAACAACCCTGCGCCAGATGGTCAAGCGTGGCGACCATGCTTTCCATCTCCACGATCTTGCGGCGCAGGCCAGCGATCTGGGCCTGTGCCAGCTGCTTGACGTCCGCGCTGTGGCGGCTGCGGTCCCGCCAAAGGGCCAGAAGTTCGCCAATTGCTTCAACCTGAAACCCCAGATCGCGGGCGCGGCGGATGAACCGCAGCATCTGGACATCGGTGCCGGTGTAGGTGCGATAGCCCGATGCGGTGCGCCCGGCTGAAGGGATCAAGCCCGTCTGCTCATAGTAGCGGATCATTTTGGCTGAAACGCCCGAATGCTTGGCGGCTTCTCCGATGTTCATGCCGTTTCTCCGTTGGTTTGCGTTGGCTGGAAGCGGCGCAAGCGCAGGGCATTGCCCAGCACGAACACGCTGGACAAGGCCATGGCCCCCGCCGCAAAGACGGGCGACAGAAGGATGCCAAAGGGTGGATAAAGCGCCCCTGCCGCCACCGGGATCAGGGCCGCGTTATAGACAAAGGCCCAGAACAGGTTCTGCCGGATATTGCCCATCGTCGCCCGGCTGAGGGCGATGGCATCGGGCACGCCGGTCAACCGGCCCGACATCAGCACGACATCCGCCGCCTCGATCGCAATGTCGGTGCCCGTACCAATGGCCAGGCCCACATCCGCCTCGGCCAGAGCTGGAGCATCGTTGATGCCGTCTCCGACGAAGGCCAGCGGGCCGTGATCTCTGCGCAGCCGCTGGATTGCCTCGACCTTGCCGCCCGGAAGGACCTCGGCCACGACTGCATCAATGCCCAGTTGGCGGGCGATGGCCTGCGCGGTGCGGGCGTTGTCGCCAGTGATCATCGCTACCTTCAGGCCCAGATCGTGCAAGGCCCTGATAGCCTCCGGGGTGGTCGGCTTGATCGGATCAGCCACGGCCATCATAGCAGCCAGCCGCCCGCCGATGGCCGCATAAAGCGGGGACTTGCCCTCTGCCCCCATTCGCGCGGCCCCTTCAGCAAATGGGGTCACGTCCAGCCCCAAGCGGGCCATGTAGCGGTCCGCGCCAATCTGCACAGGCACTCCGCCCGCCGTCGCGGTCACACCGAACCCAGTTTCCGAGGCAAAGCCGGTCACGGCGGGTAGAATCACCCCCTCGGCTTCAGCTGCGGCTACGATGGCGCGGGCAATGGGATGTTCCGATCTGGCCTCGACCGATGCGACCAACGCCAGCACCTCGGCACGGTCAAACCCGGGAGACAGGATCAGGTCGGTCAGCGCTGGCTTGCCAGCGGTCAGCGTTCCGGTCTTGTCCAGCGCCACGACACGGACGGTTTGCAGCGCCTGCAACGCCTCGCCCTTGCGGAACAGCACGCCGAGTTCCGCGCCCCGCCCGGTGCCCACCATGATCGACGTGGGTGTCGCCAGCCCCATCGCGCAGGGGCAGGCGATGATCAGAACCGCCACAGCATTGACCAGACCAAAGGTCAACGCCGGATCGGGACCAAGGATCAGCCAGACGGCAAAGGTCAGCGCGGCCAGCCCCATCACTACCGGCACGAACCACAGGGTGATCCGGTCCACGAAGCCCTGGATGGGCAACTTGCTGCCCTGCGCGGCCTCGACCATGCGGATGATCTGCGCTAGCATCGTCGTCTCGCCCACCGCCGTCGCGCGGAATGTGAGCGCGCCGGTCTGGTTGACCGTGCCGCCCGTGACCGCAGCCCCTGCGGCCTTGGCGACCGGGGCGGGTTCGCCGGTGATCATGGACTCGTCGATCCAGCTGTCGCCCGCTGTCACTTCACCATCGACCGGCACGCGTTCGCCGGGACGCAGGTCCAGAAGATCGCCTGTCCGCACCTCGGCAATCGGCACCTCGACCACCGT
This sequence comes from Tabrizicola sp., assembly GCF_030694085.1. Classification (GTDB taxonomy): domain Bacteria; phylum Pseudomonadota; class Alphaproteobacteria; order Rhodobacterales; family Rhodobacteraceae; genus Tabrizicola. Next base: position 2,752 of record NZ_JAUXZE010000006.1, read on the forward strand.
ATCACCCCGATGGACACGGGCCATGCGCGGCTGCAAGCCGACCAATCGGCTGATCGCCTGCGACGTGCGGCCCTTGGCTTGCGCCTCCAGAAACCGGCCCAGCAGGATCAGCGTGACGATGACTGCCGCCGCTTCGAAATAGACGTTCACCGTCCCGGGCGGCAGCAGACTTGGAAGGAAGGTCGCCACCACCGAATAGGCAAAGGCCGCCGTTGTGCCCACTGCGACAAGACTGTTCATGTCGGGGGCAAGCCGCCACAGCGCGGGATAGCCCTTGAGATGAAAACGCCGCCCCGGCCCCAGCAGGACCAGCGAGGTCAGCACGAACTGCAGGACCCAGCTTGTCTGCATCCCGATGGTGGTCATGATCAGGTGGTGGATGGGAGCAAAAAGATGCGAGCCCATTTCCAGCGCGAAGACGGGCAGGCTCAGCATTGCCGCAATCATCAGGTCGCGGCGCAACACGGCCTCCTCCACCTCCTTGCGCGCCGCGCCTTCGGCATCGCCCGCGGCCGAGGCCGAGGCTTGAACCAGCCGCGCGCCATAACCGACCGTCTCGACCGCATTTTGCAACAGAGCGGCGTCTGCCGTCCCGGTCACGGTAGCCCGTTCGGTGGCCAGATTGACGTTGGCCGACTGAACGCCCGGCACTGCGGTCAGGGCCCGTTCTACCCGCGCCACACAAGAGGCACAGGTCATGCCTTCGATGGCAATATCCACAGTCTGCGAAGGCACGGTATAGCCCACCCGGTCCACCGCCGCGACCAGAGCCGCGCGGTCAATCGGCGCCGCTGACAAAACTTCCGCCCGTTCCGTTGCCAGATTGACGGTTGCGGACGTGACGCCCGGCACCGCCGTCAGCGCGCGTTCCACCCGTACCACGCAGGAGGCGCAGGTCATGCCATCGACGGGCAGGCTCAAAGTGACGGGGGCCGGTGGGGTAAAGGGAGCGTTCATGGCGACTGTCCTGATCAGAAAAGTGTCGGGTCGCACTCACAGATAGGCCTTCCCATCATTGGAAGGTCAAGCGTCAAATTACACAAAAACGTGCTCTTGACCTTCCAACGCTTGGAAGCCCCATGTCCTATGCATCGAAGTTCAACCGAACGAGGATGCGATGCAGTTCCATATTGAAACAATGACCTGCGGCGGCTGTGCCCGGGGTGTGACCAAGGCGATCCAGAGCGTCGACGCCACCGCAACCGTGCAGGCCGATCCGCCCAACCGCCGTGTTGATGTGACCACCACTGCGCCGCGCGACCGGATCGTCGCCGCCCTGACCGAAGCGGGCTTTGCACCCGCGTAACCGACCCAAAGGAGAAGAAAATGAAAAAGACCGTTCTTGCCCTGACCGCTGCCAGCCTCGTTGTCGCAGGAGGCATTGCCTTCGCCCAGATGGAAGGCATGGACCACGCCAACATGGCCGGCGGATCGATGGAAGGCATGGCCATGATGGACCATTCCGCGCTGATCCCGCCCGAGTTTGCCAATGACCCGGCCACGAACGCCTATGCCGACGCCATGGACAAGATGATGGCCGATATGATGGTGCCCTATACCGGCGATCCGGACGTGGATTTCATGGTGGGGATGATCCCGCATCACGAAGCCGCGGTCGCAATGGCGCGTGTGGCACTGGAACATGGCACCGACCCCGAAGTGCGCGCCCTGGCCGAGGAGGTCATCGCGGCACAAGAGCGCGAGATTGCACAGATGAAAGCCTGGCTGGCCGCACGCGGTCAGTGAGGGATTGAGCGCAGGGGGCTGTCTTCCATAGCCTCCTGCCCATGTTCGGATGCTGAAACGGACGCCAATTCAGCCTGGACGTCCCTCACCAGCCGCGCGCATCTGGTCTAGGGATCCTTTGGTGCTGACTACTCGCCAGGCAAGCAGTCAAGCTCCGGGATAAGACGTGAACACCGATGTCGCTCCGTCGCGCACGATAAGGAAAACCCCGTAGGTATCGCGGTCAGTCTCATCCCCCATGCCCGGGAAGCGATAAAGCATGCCGGGCACCACAAGGCCGATGGCATCCGGGCGATCCTGCAACACGCGGTGGATATCGACGGCAGGAACATGACCCTCGATCATGTAACCGTCGATCTTGCGGGTGTGGCAAGACGTCATGCGCTGCGGAATGCCGTTCTCGAGTTTGTAGCTGATCAGCAGCATGCCGTAGAGCTCGTCTTCGGTAACAATGAACCCTTCAGTGCGTAGGTGTTCCACCCAGGCCGAGCACCATTCGCAGCCCGTGCCCTTGGCGACATGGATCGGCGGCGGCTGGCTGGCCGAACTCAGCCTTGATGCCATCTTGTGTGGAGGCATTGCCTTGGCTGCGCTGGCCCGGGGTGCCGTCTGGCTAAGGCTACGACGCAAACGCACACAGGCGCGGGTTCCGGACTTAGCCGAAGACGCTCAATGCGACCTTGACCCTTGCGGACCGGCAAGTCGCGGGACGCTGGCCGACTGAGTCGCGCGGTGTCCAGCTTGATTACTGCGCCAACTCGGTCTCCGGATGGCGGTGATCGGTCGCGCAGAGGGAATGGTCTCCCAGCACTTCGATGACCCGGCAGTCGGCGATCTTCCCGCCTGCGCATTGCACGACCATGCGTTCGAGTTCGGCTTTCAGCGCGGTCAGGCGGGCAAGGCGGCTTTCAACTTCGGCCAGTTGCGCTCTTGCGATGGCATCGGCGGCGGCACACGACTGGTCGGGTATGTCCGAGAGGCTGAGAAGGTCGCGGATCGCTTCCAGCGTGAAGCCCAGATCGCGCGCATGCCGGATAAAGGCGAGCCGTTCCATCGCCTTGCGGCCATAAAGCCGCTGGTTGCCCGCGCTGCGTTCGGCTTCGGGAAGGAGGCCGATCTGTTCGTAATAGCGGATGGTCGGAACCTTCACCCTGGCGGCTTCGCCCAATTTTCCGATGGTCAGCATCAGATTCCCCTTGAAGCTATAGTTGCTAGAGACATTAAGTCTACGAATCAATAATGGCAACTGCCCCAGCTCGGGCGGGGGAAGCGATCATGGCTGACAAGAGTTCCGATACGACCAACGCAACAGCAACGGTTGAATGGACCGTGACGGGCATGGATTGCGCCGCGTGCGCGGCCAAGATCAAGAATGCGGTCGGGCGTCTGCCGGGTGTCAGCGATGTGAATGTGGCAATCATGTCCGAACGGTTGAAGCTGACGCTGGCCGATGGCACCACCCCGCGCGAAAAGATCGAAGGCACCGTGCGGTCGCTTGGTTATCAGATAGAGCCGCGGAAAGCGGGGGCCAAGAAGGACTTCGTGCTTCCGGGTTCGGTGCCCGAGGATGACCACGACGAAGCCGAGGGCCACAGCCACGACGATGGCCATGATGATGCCGGGCAAGACCATTCGAGCCACGATCACAGCGGGGAAGATCACACCAAGCACGATCATGCAGGCCGTGACGCTGCCCCAAAGACCGCAAAGGCATCTGCGCGCGACGACAGCGGTCACGGCAGCCCTGGCCATGTCCATGACGACCCAGCTGACCGGGGCAAGCGCTGGTATCAGACAGGCAAGGGCAAGCTGGTGATCTTCACCGCCCTGCTTCTGGGTGCGGCCTGGATCATCGAATATCTTGCGCCCGAGATCGGCAAATGGGCCTTCGTTGCCGCCTGTCTGATCGGGGTGGCCCCTGTTGCGCAGCGCGCCTTTGCGGCATTGCGGATGGGTCAGCCTTTCACCATCGAGAGCCTGATGACCATCGCCGCGATTGGTGCGTTGTTCATCGACGCGGCCGAGGAGGCGGCCCTGGTCGTCTTCCTGTTTGCCGTAGGCGAAGTGCTGGAAGGTGTGGCCGCAGGCAAAGCGCGCGACGGCATCCGGGCGCTGGCCAATCTGGTGCCCAAGACAGCGCAACTCGTCACCGGCGACACTACGCGCGAAGTACCTGCCGCGAGCCTGTCCGTGGGTCAGACCGTGCTGGTGCGCCCCGGCGACAGGATTCCGGCCGATGGCGAGATCACCGACGGCACCTCGGGCGTGGACGAAAGCCCGGTCACCGGCGAAAGCGTGCCCAAGACGCGCGGGCCGGGGGAATCCGTGTTTGCAGGCTCGATCAACACCGAGGCCGCCTTGCGGGTCAAGGTGACCAAGGGCCCCGAAGACAACACCATCGCCCGCATCATCCGCCTTGTCGAAGAGGCCGAGGAGGCCCGCGCGCCGACCGAACGCTTCATCGACCGCTTCAGCCGCTGGTATATGCCCGCCATCGTTGCCGTGGCGGCGCTGGTGGTGCTGGTGCCGCCGCTGGCCTTTGGTCAGCCCTGGGACACCTGGGTTTACCGCGGCCTTGCCTTGCTCCTGATCGGCTGCCCTTGTGCGCTGGTCATCTCGGTCCCCGCCTCCATCGCTTCGGCCATGTCCACCGGGGCGCGGCGCGGGCTCTTGATGAAGGGTGGCGCCGTGATCGAGGCTGCGGCGAAGGTCGATGTCGTGACCTTCGACAAGACTGGGACGCTGACGCATGGCCGCCCGCAGGTGACGGACGTGGTGCCGTTCGGGGCCACTACCGAAGCCGAGCTTCTGGCCGTTGCCGCTGGCGTCGAGATGGGGTCAAGCCACCCGCTTGCCATCGCCATCCTGAACAAGGCCAAAGATGCAGGCGTG
>NZ_JAUXZE010000021.1 GCF_030694085.1 Tabrizicola sp.
GATCCGCGAACTCCCATACAGGCCAGCGCCGTCAAGGGTGCGTCAACAGGCCGGACAGATGGCAGCATCCGACCAAGCGACCAGAAGCTCTCAAATCCGCTCTTGCGCTGAAGGGGGCGTCCACAGATGGGGAGCGGACGTTGAGGGCATTTGTCGATCGCGTCGGTCTCGCTGAAATAGCCGTGTCATGCTCGGGCAGGTAGATTGGCGTATGGCCACAACAACTGCCCCTGAGGCGCTCGACGCGGATAGCGCAAGGTTCATGGACGCGCTTGAGCGCGGGGACCTGCCGGGTCTGCGCCAGGTGCCGAAGGCCGACCTGCACGTCCACGCGATTATGGGCGGCTGTCGCACTTTTATCCGCGATCGCACCGGACATGACGTCGTCCCTCTCGAAGGCGTGCTCGCCTCCATGGACGGGATGCACGCCTGGAACGAGAGATATCTGCGCCCCGTCTTCAAGCCGCCGGCAGGCGTGCAGGATCTGCCCTATGAGGCGACCTTCGCCCAGTGCCGTCGCGACGGCGTCGTCCGCATCGACATGGGGGTCGACGTCCAGACCATGACGCTACGCTCGGAAAAGCCGGCTGCGGCCGTCTGGCGCTGGTTGAAAGACATCCACCTGCGTGAAGCCCCCATGGTGGATTGGCTTCCTCAGCTCGGTGCGGATCGCAAAGCGCGGATCGAGAACATCCTGCGATGGCTCGATCCCTTCCTAGAACTCGGCGTATTCAGGACATTCGACGTCTACGGGGACGAGCTCGCCCGGCCTATCGACGACTTCCTGCCGGTATATCGGCGCCTAAAGTCGGCGGGACTGATCCTCAAGTGCCACGTCGGCGAGTGGGGGACCGCCGACGACGTTTTCCGAGCTGTCGAGCTGCTGGAACTCGACGAGGTGCAGCACGGGATCGCTGCTTCTGAAAGTCCGCGGGTGATGCGCTTCCTGGCCGACGCCGGCGTGCGCCTGAATATCTGCCCGACGTCGAACCTGAAGCTCGGACGCGTGAAGCGCATCGAGGATCACCCCATTCGCCGCCTGTATGATGCCGGCGTTCGCGTGACGGTCAACAGCGACGACCCGCTGATGTTTGGCTCGGACCTTTCGGAAGAGTTCCTGCTGCTCTACCGGGCGGGGGTGATGTCCGCCACGGAGCTGGACAGCATCAGGCGCGAGGGCATGACGTAGGCCGGCGCTACGCTTGCGGAATGTCCACCACGGGTCGATTTTCACCGTTGGCGCCGGTCCGGGAAGCGGACGTTCAACCCAGCCCGCATAGCCCCCCAAAAGGCACATTCGGCACAAGGGCGCAGTTACGGGTCGCATGGGCTACCCCCACCCGACCCTTGCGGTCAGGCCCCGCCCGACACCCTGGTGGCCTCGCGTCCAGGCGGCCCTAAAGACGGCGCCGGCGACTTGGGGACAATGGCGCATATCCTCATCGCGTGGGCTGCGCCCACCCGACGGCCTGCCCTTAGCGATTCCAGGCGCACAGCTTCCCCCGCGCCGTTTCAACCGCCGCCTGGTCTCGGGTTTGGGCGCCGGCGAAAGCCGCCACTCCACCCCGAAGAGCCTCTTTGTTCGGCGCGTTCTATGCGCCGAACACCGCCTAAGAATGACTTGCGGCCGGTAGGCCGCTCCGTATCCTTCTTACTAACAACTAGATCAGGATTCAGACCGCTCGGCGGACTCACACTCCTTCCGCATCAACCCCCGGCCAAGACGGCTCAGCGCCGCCGCGAGGGGGCCGGTAAGACCGGCCGCGGCCGGCTGCTCATCCAGCGGCAGGCCGTCCACCATGGCGACCACGCCGACCATCCGGGCGGCGCGGGCGTGCTCGATGTCCTCGGGCGCCGGCGGCGGGCTGGCCAGGTGGCCTAGCAGCTTCTCGGCCGCCGGCGGCATTGTCAGGCGATAGGCGTTCGTGGCCTGTTTGACCGGGGGGCCGCCCTGCGTGTCGCCCGTCGCCTCCCAGCGGCGCAGCCAGTCCAGAAAGCCGTGGGTCCGCAGGTTGGCCAGCGCCCGCACAACCGCGTCCTTCGATCGCTTCACCCGGCGCATGATCGTCGTCAGCGCCGGCTCGAGGCGGCCGGTGCGGTAGTCGATCAGCCGCACCAGCTCGCGCAGCACCTCGAGCGCCACGGCGCCCAAGGGACCGTTTCGCTCGCCCTTCTGTCGGCCGGCGCGCTCGAACCGCTCGGCCGCCAGCAGATAGCGGCCAATATCCTTCGGATTGAACGGGCGCCAGAACATGCCCTCACAGCGCCCTCGTGGGCGGCTGTGGCGGCGGATCGGTTCTCGCGGAGGTTCCGCGTAGGCGTAGGCGAATAGAGGCTCCATGGCCGTCCCTGTGGCTGGGTCGGCCCTTCTGGCGGCGGCTGTCGATGGGCCAAGCGCCCCCGCTCTCAAAAACAGCGTTTTTGAGTTGACGGTCTCCGGAAATCGGGGGAGGTTCGGACTTGCAGGAACGGCCTCACCCAGGCCCCAAAGATTAGACAAGCCCGGCCGCCAAGCCGGGCTTTCGTCGTTTTTGGCCCCTGCCCTTCGCCAAAAGAGCCGAATCCATAGCGCGACGAACCGGCGTAACTCTCCACGCCGCAAGGGGCGAAGGCTGCGGTGATTTGGCGAGTCGGGGAAGGCAGGATTTCCCGGCGGCGTTCACGCCCTGGGCGGCGGCTCTGACAGCCAAGACCAGGCCGCCGCGCCGGTCAAAACCTGTCAGCTTTCGATGGCTGTCGGATCGCTAAGGGCTTGCCCTTGGCCGTAGGGTCGATGGGTGTAGCCCACGCGACCCGTATATGCGCCATTGTCCTGAATCTGCCTTTCAGCCCAGCTTCGACGGCCCCGCCCGTTAGGCCGAACGCCCGCTTCCCGGACCGCCGCCAACGGTGAAAATCGACCCATGTCAGACCTCTGGAGGGTCTGCTATTGGCCTGGAAGCAGAACGCGCGGCTAGCGCTCTCCGGATGTTAATGATCGGGACACGTGATGCTCGCGCCAGCAGACCTCTCTCGTACCGTGATCCTGGGCAACGGTGGCTCTGGGAAGAGTTGGCTTGCTGAACGCCTTGCGGAACAGCTTAGCTCGCGCGCCATAGATCTTGATCTAGTCCATTGGCTGCCAGGCGGCTTCAATGATCGGCGCGACCCCGATGAGGCTCGTGCTGCTGTTCGTCAGCTTGCGATGGAAGATCGATGGATCATCGAAGGCGTCTACGGGTGGCTAGCGCGGGAAGCGCTTCCTAGAGCTAGCGCACTAATATTGTTGGATATCCCTGATGATGAGTGTGTCGCAAACGTGCAATCTCGCGGACTGAGGCGAGGCGGTGACGAGGCGGCGCACAATGCGCTCGTCGAGTGGCTTCGCGAGTATCGAACACGAACCAACTCCAATGGCTTTCAGGCGCACATGGACCTGCATAGCGGCTTCGCTGGCGGGAAAGTGATCCTTCGATCTCGCGCGGATTTGGCAGCGCAGGTCACGGCGGCGGCGGCCTAAGAGGGCTTCGCGGCGCGATCGTTACGCCCGGCGCCCCTACTTGGCGGAGTGCTGCGTATAGCCCTTCTTGACAAGGAACTCCCTCAACAGGCGCTCGGTGATCTGCGTGAGCGGAATCCCGTCCTCTAGCGCCAGGCGCCGCAAATCCTTGTGCATGGTCTCGGGAATGTGGATCAGCACCGGCTTCTTGCCCGGATGGCTGTCCTTCTTCGCTCCTGCCGGCGACACGGCCAACGCCGACGCCGGTTCGGCCTGGGGCTCCGGCGCTTCGAACATCGCCCGAAGATTTGGCTTTGGCTTGCTCACGTTGCCCCTCGCTTAGCTCGCTTAGTCGCAAAATCGCTTAGTCGCTTAACTTCATCAAACGCAGCCCGCAGCTCGGCGGCGGCCTTGCCCTTCGGATCGTATTCGGTGGCCGCCTGCCCAAGCCCGACCGCGTTGCTGAAATCCTTCCGGTCATGAAGGCGGGTCGCCAGCACCACGACGCCCATATCGACGAAAGAGGCGGCCGTGTCGTCGGCCTCGCTGCCGGTGTGCTTCACCTGAGAGAGCACGACGGCGAAGGGCGTCCCCTCCTGTTTGATCTGCTTGACCGTCTGCAGGACCGAGGCGATGTCGAAGGCGCGAGGAACGACGGGGATCAACACGAAGTCGGCCGCGCGGGCGGCCTCTGTGGCGATGTCGCGGGAATTGGCGGGCGTGTCGATGATGACCAGGTCCGCCTGGCCCTTTTCGGCCTTGGCCAGGTTCAGCGGCAGCACGGCGATTCCGGTGTTGACCACGGTCACGTCATCCGTGGCGCGAGCGTTTTCCCAATAGCTGGCCGTGCCCTGCCGATCGTCTGTGTCGAGGATCACCACGGCCGCGCCGTCGCGGGCCGCCTCAACGGCAAAGCCCGTGGCCAGGGTCGTTTTCCCCTGCCCGCCTTTTTGACTGATGATCGCCCAGGTGTGCATGACTAAGCCTGTAAGCGATTAATGGTTTCAGCGAGCTTAACGGCTTAGTCGCTAATTTCCGCAATCGGATAATCGCTTAGCGTATTAATCGCTTAGTGTGCGGCCTGTAGATCCTGATGACCTTCGGCCGGATGATACCGGGCCTCAAGCACCCGCAAGGCCTTGGGATCATTGTCCAAAAGCGCGAGCGCGCTGCTAATCGCCCGGCTCGGCAACAGGTCGCCGGCCTCGTATTTCTGAAAGGCGCGCGGCCCGCCGCCGATCAGCTCGCCAGCAGCGGCCTGGCTCAAGCCCAGCTTCTTGCGGATCCGACGAATGCCTTCGGGCTCGATCAACCCCTCGCTGCGGGCCTTGAGCAGGTTCAGCAGCCGGTCAGAGACCTTCATATCCTCGCCGGTGTGGGTGCTCTGATCCGAGGCGTCGCAATACCAGCCCGGCATGTCGAAGGTGATCGACTGGCCTTTGTAATTGAGGGTCATCGGCCGCGCGTCGCGGCGCATGGGCGCCCCGGTTTCGGGACAGACTGGATTGTCAGCCATTGTCTTTCTCCTTGAACGACAGCAACAAAAACTCGGTGACCAGGTCGGCCGTGAACTTCACGTACAGCACGCCGGCAGGGGAGGGGACGTGGTACACATCCTGCCAAACTCGGTGATCGGCATAGGCGGTCATCGACTTGTAGAAGTGGCTGCGCTGCATCGTCTGGATCGTCGCAACGATCTCATCCCGGCCGAAACCAAGCCCGGCGGCGTTGCGTAAGGCGACACCAGTGACGTTCAGGCGATCAACGCTCGCAAATGCGGCCTTGAATCCCTCAAGATCGTAGGTGGGCTTCCGCTTTTCCGTCATGCCGCCAAATGACACCACTATGGTGTAAAGTCAAGACGCACCATTATGGTGTAACCCAGCCTCAGGCCGCGACCCGCGCCAAGGCCCGCTGCACGTTCCCCGGATGCCAGGACGCGCCGCCAGGAGAGGGGACGCCATCGGCGTTCAGAGCCTCGGCGATGCGCCGCAGCGTCAGCCCCTCGGCCTTGAAAGCCCGGAGGCGATCGGCGATCAGCGCCAGCCGGTCCACGGCCTCGGCCTTGTTCTGGTCAGCCAGGACGCGCCCATTCGCCCCCAGCACCCGCCCGCGCGCCTTGGCGGCGGCAAGCGCGGCCTTGGTCCGCTGCGAGATCATGTCCCGCTCGTGCTCGGCGACGGCGGCGAGAATGTGCAGGGTCAGGCGGGTCGCATGGGGATTGTCCACGGCGATGAAATCGACCTTGGCCTCCATCAGCTCGGAAATGAACGCCACGTTCCGCGCCAGCCGGTCCAGCTTGGCGATGATCAGCGTGGCCTTGTGCTTGCGGGCGAAGGCGAGGGCGGCCTGCAGCTCGGGCCGGCGGTCCAGGGCGTTCGCGCCCTTTCCGGTCTCAACCTCGGTGAACTCGGCCAGCGGCGGCCATCCGCCATTGCTTAGATACCGCATGACGGCCTCGCGTTGGGCGTCCAGGCCCAAGCCCGAATGGCCCTGTTGCGCCGTGCTCACCCGGTAGTAGGCGACAAACTTTCCGTCGGCCATTTTTGACGCCCCGTCACACGCATACGAACGTTTACCTGTGACAAAGCCAGCTGACCAGAAGTTTTTCGGACGGTCGCGGAACGTCTCTAGAACGGAAATCGCCGCGTGACTTCAACGGCTTAGGTAGCGAAACGCCGGTATCCCCTTGGGACGGCACACTTTATCTAGTATGTTCGGTCTCTCCGATGCACTCGATCTAGGGGACGGCGCACGCGCAGCCGCCCAACGGGCAGGCGGCGGCGGGGGTGTCGTTAGCGCAGGAGGTTCAGCTGTGGCGATGGTGGAGGAAGCCCAGGCGGTCGGGTCCATTATTGAGCGTGCGGTCGTGGCGCTCGAAAACCGGATGCGCGTGCGCCGACCCCCTGAGAAGCGCGCCAGGATCAAACACGGCCAGATCACCATGGCGCAGGCGGAAAACGCCAAGGAGGCGTGGTTGTTCTCCATCCGCAATGACGCGCCCCTCAACACCTTCGCCACGGTCCATTGGGGCCACGCCCCGGCCAAAGCGGCAGACCTCCACCCGGTAGATCGCAACGGCCTTCTCCGCGACGGCCTGAAAGCCTGGATCTACCGCAACGCCCCCGGCGTCCCGTTCGCCTGGATCGAAGTCCGCGAAAAGACCCGCACCCTTGGTGAGCACGTCCACCTGGTGGCCCATGTCCCCGATCATCTTCGCGAGCGGTTCGCCAAGGCCGTTGACCGCCTGGTCGCGCGCCAGTCCGCCAGCGTCAGCCCCACGGCGGTTGATGTTCGCCCGGTCGGCCCGAAGTGGTGGGAGCGCCACGCCTACCTGATGAAGGCCGGGACCGATGATGTCCGCCAGCGATACAACGTTCCAGACAGGTGGAGCCGGAGCCAAGGCACGATTGAGGGCGCCAGGGTGCGCATCGCCCACTCCATAGGCCCCATGGCCCGTAAAGCCGCAGAGAGCGGCGCTGGCGGGGTTTCGGCGGCTTCCCATGTCGCGTGAGCCCAGGGCGCGCAGAGCCCACCCGCGGCCCCTGCAGGCTCCGGCGGTCGGTGTTGATTAAATAGGCCCTTAGCCAAAGGATTTCGGAAAATATGGGCGGATACAGCTCAGGCCGATACCGGGAGCGGAACCGGGGAACGGTGGAGGGCGCGCTGCGCCTGGATCTTCGCGTCATGCGCCGCCAGGGCTTCCTAGTGCCTGGCGCAGTTACGTCTGGGGTTCAGCGGTGGCATTTGGCGGCAACGGGCCAGGAGAGCGGCAGCGTCAGCGTGACGGTCAATCTGTCGGACCCGGTGAGCGGTTTCTTGACCGTCCGGTTCAATCTGAATGGCGATCCACGCGTGCAGGAGATCCAGCTCGAGAGCCGCCCCATGCGCTACGGCGGCCGGCGGTACTATTTCCTCTGCCCCAAGCACGGGCGCCGGTGTGAAGTCCTGCCCATGGTCGGCGGCGTGTTCGCGTCCCGCCAGGCCGGCCGCCTGACCTATCAATCGCAGTCGGCCGACCAGATCGACCGGATGCGGGATCGCGCGCACAGGCTCGAAAAGCGCCTATGGCCCGACAAGGGAAAGCCCAGGCCGCGAGGGCGGAATCGGGAGCGCCTGGTGGAGGCATGGGCCCAGGCGGACAGCGCCTTTGAAAACATGTTCGCCGCGACGATCATGCGCCGCTGGGGCCACCTGTTTTAGATGCCGAGACCAGACGTTCCCAAGGCCTCAGAAGGGTGATGGGGTGGACGCCCCCCGACGGCATCTACGTGCCAGAGTGAGGGTGTTGATCTTCACTCAAGGGAGGCGTCCATGGGAGACGTTACCATCATTGGTCTGGATATCGCCAAGTCTGTGTTCCAGGCGCACGGGG
>NZ_JAUXZE010000031.1 GCF_030694085.1 Tabrizicola sp.
ACTCCCGGTAGATCGGGGTGTCAAAGAAGGCTTCTTCCATCGCCAGATCCGACAAGGTGAACCACTGCTGCATGCAGGGGATGCGCAGCATGGTCTCCAGTGCAAAGGGTGGGCGACCGTTCTTGCCTTCGGGGTAGTACGGCGCAATGAGTTCGACCAACGCAGCCCAGGGAACAACCAGATCCATCTGGGCCAGCAGTTCCTGCTTGCGGGTCTTCTTGGTACTCAGGTTCAGATCAAGGCTGCCTTGCTTCATGGCCGTGAGGTTGCCATTGCCTGCTGACTCCTACCAAACAAGGGGGAGGTTTTGCAGGATTTCCTTAACCCCTTTCAGATAAACCACACCACACCCCATCCAACGCAGACTGCGCAACTCACTGGCTACGATGCCGGGGCAGCATGAACCAGACGTTTGCCCCACACCCAACCACCCGAAACACCCATGCGACTGATCATTCTTGACACCGAAACCACCGGCCTATCACCTGCTGAAGGCCGCATTGTGGAAATTGCCGCAGTAGAAATGCTGGACGGCAAGCTGACCGGACGGGAGTTCCACCACTTGCTGAACCCCGAGTGCCCCATCTCCGAGGAGATTTCAGAGATTATCGGCATCAACGACGCCATGGTGGCAGACAAACCCGCATTTGCTGATATTGCCCAGGCCTTCATCGATTTCGTTGGCGACGACAAATTGGTGGTTCACCGTGCGGAATTCGATAAAGCATTCCTAGGGATGTCCTGAACAACTCGGTTTCGCGCGTGCTACGAGACTGAGTTTTTCATCTGGCGCAATGGAGACCGTCTTTCCAGCGGTTCCGCCTTGTTTGGTGCCCCTTGTGGGGGCCACTTGCGCAGCCGCTGCGGCTGCACGGCTGTTTGCGGGCGCACTCATCCCTTCGCCCCCAGCAATTGGTGGCGCACCATCCACAGGTTGGACAGCGCAAACAGCGTCTTGAGCTGCAGTGTGTTCTTCTTCAATCCCCGGTAGCGCACCTTCACATATCCAAACTGCCGCTTGATCACCCGAAAGGGATGCTCCACCTTGGCCCGGATGCTTGCCTTGATCTTCTCCACCCGGTCTATGAGCGCGTCAACGGGGTTGTTCTCTTTGTCCAGCTCTTTGCGCTTGCCCGGGCGCATCGCTATGTGCCACGTCACGCCCGCCCTCGCATCCGGGCGCTTGTGAACGCCTTGATAGCCCGCGTCACCAAACCCGTCTTTTTCTTGCCCGTGCAGCAAGCTGTTGCCTTCTACAACGTCGGCCACGTTGCCCGAGGTTCCGATGACGGTATGCACCAGTCCTGACTCCGCGTCCACGCCAATGTGGGCCTTCATGCCAAAGTGCCATTCATTGTGTTGACGCCGACCGAAAACTGAGCCGCTTTTTGGTGTGATGCCGACCTAAAACTGAGCCAGGTGTTTTACCTACCCTGCTGTTTTGTGCAGCAAGGGAATGAAGAGGGTGATCACCATGGACATGATTGGCAAGATACGGCGGATGCACCGCCGGGACAAGAAGACGAAGCGGGAGATATCGAGGACCACGGGCCTGTCTCGCAACACGGTGGCCAAGTGGCTGGACGAGGCGCAGCCGGTCGAGCCCAAGTACCGCCGGGAGGCGGCGAAGGCGACCAAGCTGTCGGCGCACGAGGCGGAGCTCAAGCAAGCCTTGAAGGCCGATGCCAAGCGGCCCAAGAAGGAGCGGCGCACGGCCAAGGCCTTGTTCACGCAGATCAAGGCAGCGGGCTACGAAGGTGGCTACACGCGGGTGACGGACTTCATCCGCAAGTGGCGCCAAGGTGAAGGCCAACAGGCGGCCTGCAAGGCCTTCGTGCCATTGACCTTCGAGCTTGGCGAGGCCTTCCAGTTCGACTGGAGCGAAGACGGCTTGCTGGTGGGCGGGGTGTACTACCGCATGCAGGTCTCGCACATGAAGCTGTGTGCCAGTGGGGCCTTCTGGCTGGTGGCCTACCCCAGCCAAGGCCACGAGATGCTGTTCGATGCGCACACGCGCAGCTTTGCAGCGCTGGGCGGTGTGGCACGCCGGGGCATCTACGACAACATGAAGACGGCCGTTGACAAGGTCAAGAAGGGCAAAGGCAGGGTGGTCAACGCGCGCTTTGCAGCCATGTGCGCGCACTATCTGTTCGACCCTGACTTTTGCAACCGTGCCAGCGGCTGGGAGAAGGGGCGCGTGGAGAAGGATGTGCAAGACAGCCGCCGTCGCATCTGGGTGGAGGCGGGGCAACGGCGCTTTGGCAGCTTTACCGAGCTCAATGCGTGGCTGGGCGAGCGCTGCCGGGCTCTGTGGCGAGAGCTGCGCCACCCGCAGCACAAAGCGTTCAGCATCGCCGAGATGCTGGAGCTGGAGCAAAGCCACCTGATGCCGATGCCGGTGGCCTTTGATGGCTATGTTGAGAACCCGGCCAAGGTGAGCAGCACCTGCCTGGTGACGGTGGCGCGCAACCGCTACTCGGTGCCCTGCGAATGGGCGGGGCAAATGGTCAGCACACACCTGTACCCGGCGCAGATCGTGGTGGTGGCCGGCGATGCTATGGTGGCCACGCACGAGCGCCTGAGCGATCGCAACCAGACCCGCTACGACTGGCAGCATTACGTGCCGCTGATCGAGCGCAAGCCGGGCGCGCTGCGCAACGGCGCGCCCTTTGCAGACCTGCCCGAGCCATTGCAGCGCATGCGCAAAGGCTTGCTGCACCAGGAGGGCGGCGACAGGGTGATGGCGCAGGTACTGGCCGAGGTGCCCAAGCAAGGGCTGGACGCCGTGCTGGTGGCGGTGGAGTTGGCCCTGGAGAGTGCGCCGCCATCGGGGCGGGTGAGCACCGAGCACGTCATCAACGTGCTCGGCCGCCTGCAAGCGCAGCCCCTGCCCGAGACGGTTGCGACCAACCTGCAAGTGAGCCAGACACCCCTGGCCGACACGGCGCGCTATGACAGCCTGCGCGCTGGCAGCGACATGCAGGAGGCCGATCATGCGTGAGCTGGACAAGGAGTTCAAAGAGCTGCGCCTGTACGGCATGGCCGGGGCCTGGGAGGACCTGGTCAAGCAAGGCGGCCACGCCACGCTGGAGAGCTCGCGCTGGCTGCTGGAGCACCTGCTGCAAGCGGAAGTCACGGACAGAGCCATGCGCTCAGTGAGCTACCAGATGCACACGGCGAAGTTCCCCGTGCACCGCGACCTGGCGGGCTTCGACTTCGAATGCTCGCCCGTGGACAAAAAGCTCATCGAGCAGTTGGCCAGCATGGCGTTCACCGAGCAGGCGCACAACGTGGTGCTGGTGGGTGGCCCCGGCACGGGCAAGACGCATCTGGCCACGGCCATCGGCGTGGCGGGCATCACGCGCCATGGCTCACGCGTGCGGTTTTACTCCACGGTGGACCTGGTCAACGCACTGGAGCAGGAGAAGGCCCAAGGCAAGGCAGGCCGCATCGCAGCGAGCTTGCAGCGCATGGACCTGGTCATCCTTGATGAGCTGGGCTACCTGCCCTTCAGCCAGGCAGGCGGCGCCTTGCTGTTCCACCTGCTGAGCAAGCTCTACGAGCAGACCAGCGTGATGATCACCACCAACCTGGACTTCAAGGAATGGTCCAGCGTGTTCGGCGATGCCAAGATGACCACGGCACTGCTGGATCGACTCACGCACCACTGCCACATCGTCGAGACGGGCAACGAGTCCCACAGGTTCATGCACAGCACAGCCGTGGCCAAGAAACGCATCAAGGCACGCGAACAGGCCAAGAAGGCTGAGCCGTTCTGAGCGGTTCAAGGGCAAGCCGCTACGGGCTTCGCCCTGCGCGGCTTACCCTCAACGGACGACCACCGAGCTCGATCACCAAGGAGACCAAAACCGACCCAAGGCACTACACTTATCCACAGCCGACCTTCACAGGTTGGCCATTAGCCCTGGCTCAAAATTCAATCGGCACGGTGGCTCAATTTTGAATCGGCGCCAACACATGATGCGGGTGTTGCAGGAAATGTACGCAGATGGGGAGCCGGTTTCTGCGGCCGACGTTGAGTACCTGAGTCCCTACATGACCTCGGGCATCAAGCGTTTTGGCAACTATCACCTCGACCTGAAGCGGCCCCCGGAGCCCTGGGTCAAGGAATCACAGTTTCGTGAGGCGGCCAGGCGTGCACGGGCTGCTGCAGCTGCAGTGGCAGCGGAGGGGCAGCGAGCCGGCCAAAAGGGAGCAGGAGCATGAGCGATCCAGAAACCACCGTCCTCACGGCCTATGGTCGACTGGACAGGGCTTCGCTGACACGGCTACAGAGCACCTACGACACCTCAAAACTGCTGCGCGCAGTCGAACAGCTCGACAGAGTTGTGGGCAACGCACGAGGCCAGGACGGCCTTCGGGACGTACTGCTGCGGCTTCACGGTATGGCGCACGCTGTGGTCAACGGGGCCGGATTGTCAGGCTCTGCGCAAGAGAGCTTGCCCGAACTGGCTTTTGAAGCAACTTCAGAGATCCGTCAAACAATCGCTACGCTGCAGGAATGGGTGAAGCTGATTGAACCGCTGGAAACACTACAGGTGACCAAATGAGCTTCTATTTTGAATAAAGGAACGATTTCACATAACCAAAAGGCTTATGAGTCAAAACTGGCTTTATCCCGGCTTGCCCTCCTCATGTACGCATTGAGAGCATCCGCCGCCGCTTCGAGCTTAGCTGCAGCAGCCAGCCCTGCCTTCTTGCGACTGGCCTCCAGAGAGGCCTGTGTGCTGCGCGCCATCGCTAGTCCAGGCCGTAGGCCGTAGCAAAAGCGGCTTGACTGGGGTAGGTTTCACGCTCGCGATCAAGCAACCCGTAGCTGACGATCAATCCGCCATCCACCTCAACGACCTCGATTTTCCTCGGTTCGTTGCCAGCAGCCTCGACATTGCCGAAGAAGCTGATGCTCAGACCGGAGCCTTCCCGGTAGGCGATGGCGACATTGTTGATGTGGCTCATCGCATTGCAGACAGCCACAGCCTGCGATTGATTCAAGATACGTTGGTGGGCCATGCTATTCCTGTGAATTAAGCGATGGCCCTATTATTGCGCACTAATTGGCCTTTTAGTACACACTAATAAAGATTTTTTGCGCTTGCTTGCGCCCCCGCCCACTCCAGCCACCGGGTGGTCTAAGCCCGTGCCGGAATGGTAAGGGCTCCTGCCTAAGCGCTCGGGCTGGCCGACAGCTCGTCATCTTCTGGCTGAATGCGCGTTCCAGCCGTCTCAAGGCCGCTCACCTTGACCCTAGCCATGCGTGCAATGTCCGCGTAGTCGTCCAGGGTAGGCTCTTCGCCGTTGACCGAGTGCAGGTGCAGGGAAAAGAAGCGCCGCTCACCTTCCTCAAAGTAAGCCCGATCCTCTTTCGGCGTGGTGGTGGAAAACCACATGCGCTCCTGCAGATGGCTGCAGGAAGGCTCGGAAAATCCGAAGTCTTGAACAAGCCGTTTCAGCTCGTCAAAATCCATGTCTTCGCGTTCGCGCTCGTAGCCACGGTACGCCACTTCGCCAGCTTCGACCGACTCGTCAGTCACCACCTCGAACGTGATGGAAACGGTGTAGTTTGTGCTCATATAGTTCCTTACGGGTACGGTGTAACGGTCACATGCCAGGGGTCGGTGAATCGCAATGTTCGACCTTCATGGTCTTCCACAGAGCCCGGTCGATCATGAAATCGTCGGCGACACTGCTGACGCGAGACGTGTACGCAACCACTTCCTCGCCCTCAACGTCTACCCAGCCCAAATCGAAGTCGAACCGAGAACTGGCGTTCTTGATCTTGCCGTCCACCACCTCGCCATGCATCAGGACAAGCTGCTGGCTCTCGTCCAGTTCGAGATACCACGCATCACCATCCAGCACTACGGCAGTTCCCTCTTCCTGGCTGGACAGGTAGCCCGCAAGGCGATTCTCTTCCTCGCATAAGTTGGCCCAGGCAGCACCCACCTCGCCAGGGGCATCGACAAACACACGATCAGTCCTGATCGGAAAAGACGGCGCCGGAGTACGCTCAATCGCAACACGCATGGAGACGGCCACCGCCGCGTCAGACACGTTCAGAATACGGTCGGCGTCGGGGGTAAATGGATCTCCGTTGATGCTGACCACGCCGCCCGTGGATGCACTTACGCGGATGGCCCTGCCATCGGGAGTGGTCATCGTGCTACGCACCCACTCCTTGGCCTGCGCCTGCACCCAATCCCCCAGCGTTGCGCCCATCGCACCGGCCACTCGTTGCGCGAGAGCCTGCGCCTCGGGCTGGGTCCGCGCCTCCGTAACGGGCATCTTGGCTTTCAGCGCGTCGAATGAGGCTATGGCCGCATCAAGCGCGCCGATCACTGACTTACGAGGCATGACCTCACCCTCAACGAGCACATCGTCGCCTTTGCCCAGCTTCGCATAGGCCAGGACCATGGACGCACCTGGGGGCGCCTCCAACACAACGTGCAAGGTCAGCCCATCGGGGTCGGTTCGCTTGAATCCCGCCCGCTCAGTGCCATCGGCAAGAGTCTCGACCGCGCCACCAAACTCCAGCTCAACATCCTCGCCGTATTCACGGAGCTTGGTCAACGCGAAATCGGCTTTGATGATCTCAGGTGCCATGGATTCATTGATGGAAGCCGTCACATCCCGCAGAGCCTGCATCTGCGCTTGCCAGCGCGGGTCTTGGTTGGCGGGCGGTAGCTTGCTATTGCTGACCTTCTGGCCCTCGTCCAGTGCCAAGAGTACCGAGGCGTCTTGCAGCTTGTGATGCGCCTCGTGAACACCGTGCAACGCGAGCTTGCAATGCACCAGCGCCTGAACGATCCGGTTTTTGGTGATGGCCGGGTCAGCATGCTCGTGCTGATCCCGAAGCGTTTCCAGGCGCTCCACGCTCGCACGGAGCACCTGATCGGAGTGCATCTCACCCATGGCGATCTTCGCCAGATCACTGGAAAGCGACTTGTTGGAATGATCCATTTTGATCCCCTCGGCGATTGATTGCTGGAGGTTTATGGTGCCGGGTCGGCATCGTCAAAGCTGCGCTCGAAATCCTCGAATGTCACGCGCCCCTCGACCACCTCGCGCAAGGCATTCAGCTCAACCGCTTTCAGCTCACGGAAGGAGGTTTCACGCACCGTCTGTGGCTCGTCGTAGCCGGATGCCAGCTCACCCTTGGCGTTCACCAGCCATGCATCGCCTTGGCCCTGGTGGTATCCCGGCTCGAAGTCCTTGGTTGGCACCACGTACCGGAACTCGCCATCTGCGATGCCGGAGTAGCCGTCATCGGCAAGATAGACGCTGCCGCTCTGTAGCGCTTCACTCATGTCCACGCGGCCATCTTTCACCAGCGAGGCCACGGGTACGAACTGGTAGCGGCCCACGTTCAGCCCGTTCACATCATGGAGCTGGAAGTCGTTTGCACCATCGCCGATCCGGGCAGCGGCATCACGCAGGATGCGCGACACCTCCTGCTGCGGCTCATCCTCAAAAGCAAGGTTGCCCAGCTCGATAGCCAGACGCAGCCCGCTATCGGGGATTGGCTCGCTGGGCACGCGGGAAAGCACCGCAATTTCTCCCACCCGGTTGCCGTTCACGTCACGCAGTGGAAAAGAGCAATCGTCCAGGCTCATGCCCTCGATCTTGTCGGCTGCATCGCCAACGATCCTGGCGATCTCATGAGTGCGGCCCATGTCCGCAAAGGCTGCGTTGCCAGTGCTTTCAATGGAAAGCACTACATACCCCCCAGGCGATGCCTGGGGCAACTCGTCCTCACGCGCGGGGGTTGTGTTCTTCTCTGTCGTCATTGCCTTTTCCTTCTCCCAGTTCGCGGACATGCTCTTGGCCGTTGCAAGCGCATCGTCCGCGTCGTTTGTGTAGTACGCAATCGCTTCCTGCCTTTCCTCGCACCATGCCCTGCCTTTGTCGGGATAGCGCTCGGAAAGCCTGTACAGGTTGACGGTGACACGCCACTCGCCATCGGCGTGCAGCGCAGTCATCCCTGGAAGTTCCTTGATCGCGTCTCTTGTTGCCTTGATAGAAGCCATTTTTTGTTCCACGAGTGCAGCGCCTACGGCGCTGGTCCACCTACCTCAATGTCGCTGTACTGGCCGTCCAACGCCACATCCAGCTCGAAGCCGTCCAGCGCGATCTCATCGTCCTGGTCCTGGGCGACGCCCGCATTCACCTGCTGTGTCGCTTCGTCGCCCAAGCGGAGGCCTCCAAAGTCAATCTCCACATCCTCATCGGCAGCTTGAGCAGCCGGTGACGGGGAAACAGGCACCGGCATCGGCCACACCACCCCACCACCCCCTGGCGCGGGTGGCGGGGTGGCAACGGGAGCGGCAGCGGGCATCGGCCACGCCACATGCCCACCCCCTGGAGTAGCAGGCGGTTCCGCAACAGGCTCATGCGTGACTGCGGGCTTGATCGGCGCAAAATTCGGCAGCTCACCCTTGATAATCTTTTTGAGGTCAATGCCCTGTTGACGCTTCGCATTGGGGTCAGCCGCGCCAATTGCGTTGTCGGAAAGGTGCCCTTCAACAATTGCGCGTAGCTCTGGGTCGAAGTCAAAGACTGCGTTGTAGATTTTCTCGGCGTCGCGAGCCGCCTTGAAGATCGCAGAACGGTCCTCTTTCAAGAGCTTGATGTAGTCATCAAGGTAGGCCGCGTGGTCTTGCAGACCACCCTCCACGCCCAGTGCGGCGCAGATCATGGCCGACGCCATCTCGGCGCGCAGTTCTTCCCACACATATTCGGGCGAGTCGCGCTTGGCATCCTCAACGCCACGATTCAGCCGGGACTCGTGGCCCGTCCAATGCGCGATCTCGTGGATGACAGTGCGGTAGTAGTCACCTGGGGTCTTGAAGTGACCGCGAGGCGGCACCGTGATTTCGTCGCCCGCTGGATCGTAGAAGGCTCTATTGACCAAAGCGCCCTTGGCAGCTCGGGTCAGTTCACGATGTTCGATCACGGCGCCGGTTGCCTGGATCAGGCGCTCTGCATGCTCATTGGCATTGAACGGGCGCCGTTCTTTCATGGGCGGCATGCCCACCACATCGGCCCCGTTGAACACCAGGGCATAGATGGGCTTTGGCCGCTCCACCCTGGCCGTGGCCTCCAAGTCATCGACCGGAGCCCACTGGTACGAGTCGTGGCCACGGAACCTGCTACCTGTGACGCGCGCATTCTGCGCCGCCTCAATGGTGTCCGCTTCCTTCATCCAGCCGAGGCGCCCGTAGGCGGCATATTTGCCGCTCTTGAGCTGATAGACAGCTTCGACAGCAGGCTTGTCTGTCCCTGCAGACCACTCCACATCCTTGGGCTTGGACTCAGGAAACTGCCAAAACATCACCGCCTCCGACACCGCTCCCTTGCGAATCGAAAGCCCTGCCTGCTTGGCCTGATTGAACGTCAGCCAGCGCGGGTCAGCCGAGTCGCGTGCGAGCTGGCCCATGAGCAGGTTCACAGCATTGGCACCGCGATACTCGCGGCCCTGCTTGCCTTTCTGCGGCGTGTAGGGATTGAAGGCCTTGGTCAACCCTCGATCCCAGCTCGCCTCCCACGGCTTCGTGCCCTCCGTTTCCATCAGCTCTATGACCTTGTTGGTCACGTCCTGGGTGAAATTCGGGCGTGGCTTCTTTTCGTCCATGCCTCAACCTCCTGCAGCCACGAGCTGCTGGCCGTCGAAGATGACGTTGCGCTGGTACTCCGCAACGATCTCTTCCAGAAAGTCCAGGGGAACCGCGTCTTCGCGCTCGGCAATCGTCACGTCGATTTCATCGTTCATGGAATCCTCACTTGTCCTCGAAAAAGAAAGAAACCTTGCCCGCTGGGTCCAGGCGCAGGCCTGCGGCGAATTTCTTCTTGGCAGCAGACGTGAACCCACTCACTGGAGCCAATGAGCCCGTGCGGATCAGCGTCAAGGCCTCACGCTCAGAGAGCGTTCGGCCAGCGATGTTTGCCCACAGCGTGAAGTCCCCTGTTGCACACGAGTACCTGGGCTTGTCGCCACCCAGATGGCGCAACTCACCCTGGCACCGTGGACACGGTGCCTCGAATGGCTTGGCGGCTGCAGCGGCGCCGCTGGCCTCCGCTGAATCGGCGAACTCGAAGCCCATGGAGAAATCGTCCTTGAGCACGAGGATCGCGTCGAATTTGCGCTTGGTCTTGCTGCTGTGGAAGCCCTTGAGCAAGCCCGTTCGGCGCTTGGTCAACAGCTCGGTCATCTCGTCGGGCGTTATCACGCGCTCCGACACCGTGGTCCAGATCCCAAAACCGCAACTGCATTCGAGCTTGCGGTTGCCGCGCAGCTCGCCGCCGCACTTCGGGCATGGGGTCTTAAAAACCCGCTGGGTAGGCTCTGGCATTGCCGAGGCCTTGCCCTTGAGCACGTCGATCATGCCGCGCGCACTCTTGCCAATGCCGGACATGAATTCATGGCGGGCAAGGCGCCCGTGCTGCACGTCCTGCAGACGGTGCTCCCACGAAGCCGTCATTTCAGCAGAGGTGAGAGCGGACAGGTTGTTGCGGGTCAGGAACTCGTAAAGACCGTCGCCCTTGTCCGTGGGAACCAGAAACTGCTCTTTGCCTTCACGGGTCATGTAGGGCTGCTTGGGCTTCTCCCTGCTACCCGTGCTCAGCAAGCCTTCAATGATGGACGCCCGTGTCGCGGGCGTGCCCAGGCCAGTTTCGCGGATCGCCGCGCGCAGCTCGGAGTCCGCAAGGGTCTTCCCGGCTTTCTCCATTGCTCCCAGCAACGTGTTTTCGTTGTAGCGAGCTGGAGGCTTGGTCTTGCTGCCAACCGCCTGGACACCCTGGTTGCGTACCGCCTCACCCTTTTCGTAGGCACAAAGGCCTGGAGCATCACCCTTTTGACGGTCGCCACCCCACACCACACGCCAGCCTGCATCAAGCATCACCCGGCCAGAGGTGCGGAAACGCTCGTCAGCCACCACCGTGATGCGGGTGGTGGTCTGGTACACCGCATCCGGGTAGAAGGCCGCGATGAACCGGCGCGCGATCAGGTCGTAGACACGCTGCTCGTCGTCGGAAAGACCGCTAGGCCTCGTGCCGGTAGGAATGATCGCAAAGTGATCGGAAATCTCGTTGTTGTCGAAAATCCGCTTGTTTGGCTTCACCCAGCCGCCGTCGATGACGGCCTGCGCCAATGCGGCATAGGCAGTCCCACCAAATTGGCCCATCAGCGCTGCTGCAGGGGCCACGTAATCCTCCGGCAGCGCTTTTGCATCAGTCCGAGGGTAGGTAGTGACCTTGTGCGTCTCGTACAGCGCCTGGGCAATGTCCAGCGTCTTCTTCGCGGAGAACTTGAAACGCTTGTTCGCCTCGCGCTGCAGCGTGGTCAGATCGAACAGACGCTGCGGCGCTTCCTGGGTGCGCTTCGCCTCCTCAGTCACGCTGCTGGGCGGGACACCGTGGCACTTCGCCACCAGGGCATCAGCCCTGGCCTTGTCGAAGATGCGCTGGCCCGACGAGGCCTCGGGCTCGGCACCAGCTTCGTCGTCGTCCACCTCATCAACAGCCTCGGCCTTTGAGCTGGCATCAAACCAAGTCCCCTGGTAGCTCCCAGCAGCGACACCAAATGTGCCGCGCACCTCCCAGAAATCCTTGGGCACGAACCCCTTGATAGCGCGCTCGCGCGCTACCACCAGTGACAGGGTTGGCGTTTGCACCCGCCCTACGCTCATCAGCTCGTAGGCGCCATTCTGGCGCTCGTGAAGGCGAGTCACACCACGGGTGCCATTGATCCCCATGACCCAATCGGCCTCGCTGCGGCAATAAGCGGCATCAGCAAGGCCCTGGTATGTCGCACCGTCGCTGCGGTGCTTCCAGGCCTCAAGGATGGAGTCGTGCGTCATCGACTGCAGCCACATGCGGCTCATGGGCTTGCGACATCCGGCGTAATCGAAGATGAGCCGGAAGATCAGCTCACCTTCGCGCCCAGCGTCGCACGCATTCACCACCTCTGTGACCGATGGGTCTTTCATCAGCTTGACCAGTTGCCGAAGCTGCGGGCCTGCGTCCTTGGTAGGACGCAGCTCAAACCGCTGGGGGATCACCGGCAGGTCATTCAGACTCTTGCCACCCTCGTCGGCCTCCTTCGAGAAAATCTCGATCAGGTGGCCGCGTGCATTCGACACAATCGCGTCGCTACGCTCGTAGCAGCCGTCGCCCTTGCTGAATCCACCCAACGCCTTCGCAATGTCACCGGCAACAGATGGCTTCTCGGCAACGATCAAGACTCTTCCCATCACCATCCCCTCAGTGCGCTTGGCCTGCTGCGTCCTGCTCAGCCTTATTGATGAACTGCTCAACGATCTCTTGCGCCTTGATGGCGCGGGCTTCCTCTTCGTTCGCCGCGAGCACGGCGACACGAATTGCCGCGACGCTGCCGTCGCAAGCACCTTTCGAGTAAGCGACCAGCACACGCATCACATACAGGGGATCGCGCTCACTGCGCCCCCCTTGGGTTTCGTTGATGTGCTGCGTCAGGGCACGGAGTGCATCCAGCAGATCGTTCTTGCGCGCAAACTCGATCAAAGGCCCAATCTCCACCGGCTTGAAGACAGGGTGGATCACGAGCGGCGTGATCTTCTCCGCGTCAATGGCATCCCAGAATGTGATGCCATCGGCGCCGACCATGACGGTCTTGCGGCCACCGTAGAGGTCTTCGACCTCCAGAAAAGTGGCGGGCCTATATTTCGTTCGCTTGTCCATATTCATGCTCCTGCGCTAAAGGCATTCCATCGTCCGTGACAACGGGAATGCCAAATTTCTCAACCATCTCAGCAACCATCAAGGCTGCTGGGTCACGGTGCGATCCAAGGTAATCCTCAACCATTTTTGCGAGGTTGCGGTGCTGGAACAGTTGGCCAACGTTCGCACTCCAGTCCCGCCCCTTTGCCGTCAACTCAAAATCTTCTGTCACCAGCCCACGCGCAGCGAATTTGTTGACATGCTCCACCAGCGTCGAAGGACGGCCAAGGCCGTTCTTGTGCATGAGATGCAGCAGGCTCTGCTCCTGGGTCCAAGGTTTGAATCCTGCCTCCGGCACAACCACTGGGTACAGCCGCAACCCAGCTTCCGTCTTTCGGTGCCAAGGCAAACCTGCAAGCTCATCAGGCAGTCTCTGCAGATCGCGCAGCGCTGGCTGCTCCAGCGTGCAACGCACTCCACAATCCACCAGATTGCGAGCGACGAGCACAAGCACATGCTCCGGCAGGGACAGCAGTTCTGCCACCCGGTTCAACGGCACCTCGAAGGTCGCGGGATTCGGTGCCTCATGGCCGTGCTCAACCTGCAGCCCATGTGCGCGCACGGCGGTGAAACGCTCCGCGTCGAAGGCGGCGCCGTTCATGCGGGCGATCACATCAAGTCGCCGCGCTGCGTCCACGCTGATCGCCTGGGCCATTGATCGCGGGTAGGTCATCTGTCCCCGCTCATACAAGTCCTGCATCGCCCTGGACACGTCAGCAACTTCGGCACCAGTCTCCACGCTCGACAGCAGGACAATCTCACCGTAGTTGAGGGGACGGGCGCCGACCGTCGATTCAACGCTACTGCCCACCGACAAATGCACATCCAGCATCACGGGATCAGGTATGTCATCGCCCGCAAACACTGGCCGCTGCGCAATCCAAGGCTCGCAGCCGTCCTCGGCGGTAGCTGTGTAGGTTGCAACCCCCACCACGGGCTTTTGCTGGGTCAAGGCCAGGAGCAGCGAGCCCTGCACTCTCCCCACCGCGCCCTCAGCACTGGACAGTGCGCCGACAAGGCGATCAAGCACACGCCTTGCATCGCCCTTTGCCGCCGAGAGCGGATCAAAGGGCGCGGCGTCCTCGAAGGCAGCATGGACCTCTGACGGAGACAGGGCACGAAGCCGTACACGCACCACCCGCGAGCGATCCTCGGGGGCAATGACCAAACGCCACACGTCTCGGGCGATCACGTCGCCCTCTTGGTCGTCATCAGTGGCGATGACGATCCGGCCTGTAGTGCTTTGCGCAGCCTCTCGGATGCGTTCGCACGTAGCTATGCGATCCTCCCGGATCGCATAGTTTGTCTCGCGAAAGCTGCTTGTGATTCCCAGTGGCGACAACCGCGCCGGGTTGCCTGCGATGTGGCCTGCGGTTGCCTCCACCTCGAAGCCACGCATCCCCGCTCGCCAAAGCACATCCTTCAAGCTCGCGCGCTTGCCGGGTGCTTCAATGATGACAAGCGTCTCAGCCATGGCATGGGACGCCCGTCAGGAACGCGCCGCCAACCCCGTCACCTCAGCGAAGTAGTCGCAGGCGAGAAACAGGCCATCGGAGGCCTGCTCCGCACCCACAGGCCCCGTGAAATTCATGTCTGCACGTTCCTCGGAGAGGCAGTAAATCTGAGCCTCGTCGTCGTCCAGGCTCAGGGTGACATTCAGGACATTCGTCGGCACGCCGTTCACACGGGACAGCACACCAAACTCGATCACCCCATCCGCATCGGAGAAGCTGGCCCTGACTCCATCCAGCTCAACGCCAGACACGAGCCAAGAAACGCGCAGCGGCTCAATGCCGTCGCGCGTCAACTCCGCCCCTGCAGCGGTCAGGTAGCCGTAGACACGGCCCCGAATTGCGTCAGCGAAGCTGGTCGCCATCATCACCCCTTACTCGAAGGATGGCCCATTGGGCAATACACGGCTCCACTGGATGCCAGAACCACCGGACATGGCCTCCAGATTCGCAAACTTCACCTCGACAGGATGGGATTCAATCCACGAAGCGCGTGCGTGGTACACCTCAATGAACCGATACAAGTCCTCGAAAGACATTGCAGACTGTGCAGCGCGCAGCACACCGATGGAGATCAGCTCAGGTGGCAAATTGACCTTGCGCAGTGATTCCGCCAATTCGGGATTGCTCGCATGCAACTCGGCATGGCTTGCAGCCACGACCGTGGGCTGCATGTCCTTGTAAACCATCGTGCCCCGGCTGCTGTCTGCCCCCACGGACATACCCTCGACGCCAAAGGCGCCATCGAGATCGGTGAACTGGTAGCGAATCACGCTTAACAGAGCCCGACCC
This sequence comes from Tabrizicola sp., assembly GCF_030694085.1. Lineage (GTDB taxonomy): Bacteria > Pseudomonadota > Alphaproteobacteria > Rhodobacterales > Rhodobacteraceae > Tabrizicola. The sequence goes on from NZ_JAUXZE010000031.1 coordinate 15,078, forward strand.
AATCCGCTATTGGCGTATTCGGGCAAATCAACTTGCACCAGGGAGAGCTGAGGCGCATCGAACAGCTCGCGTTGCGGGTCGATGTAGTTCCCGAAAGCGAGGCTGCGTGCTTTGATCGACTGTTCCAGATTGCTCATCTCATACTCCATTCCGATGTGCGCCACCATGGCGGCGCGATGCCATTATGGCACCAATACTAACGCACATTCTCGAACTATGTTCAAAAAAACGTCGTTTCAATTATTGAAATTTTTTGGTTAAAGCGAATGAGCCCGGTGCTCAGGCTCGAAGTCCCAGAGCTGGTAGTCGGGCATTTGGATGCGCTGCGGGTCAGTGAACAGCACGTAGCGCTGCGGCTCCTTGCTGATCTGGTCCATCGCCTGGAACAACACGCGGTTGACCTCCAGCGGCCCGCTGGTAGCCGCGATCATCCCGATCCGCTCCATGCCCTGCTCCATGGCCCTCTTCACCGCGTCCGCGCTGGCCTTGTTCAGGTGCTCCAAACTGTCCATGGCGCCCAGGATTTTCGAGGTAGAGCCGTAGATCGAGCGAGCGATCCGGTCTACGTCAGGCCGCTCGCCGTTGGCGATGGCCTTGGCGATCTCTTCCGAAATGTCCTTGAGATGCCCCGCATAGCGGGTGGACTCGGCCTCGAAAAAGGTGGTCGCAGCTTCCAGATAGGTCTTGAGGTCCGCTCCGCGCCCCAGCGACTTCTCGGATGAGTAGGTTTCCTTCGCCAGCTTCGCCAGCAGTTGGATGCGATCACGGTGCTGCTCTTCCGGCGAGCTGCCGTCCTCGCGCCCCTTGCGCATGAGGTCAATCAGCAGCGGCATATTTTCGACCATGGCCTGCTGGACCCACGAGTCCTGCATCCACAGCAGGACATTGCGATCAACACGCTTGCCTGCATCGGCCATGGCAATCAGGTCAGGGATGACCAGCTTCTCCAGCACCGGCTCCCGCGCGATCTGGACTGTCTTGCGCGTGGCCGCGCCACGCTCTTGCCCGTAAGTGCTCATACCCGTGGCCCCTGTTGTTGGTTGCCGAAAGCCGTTGCCTCACGCCCCACTCGTGTGTTGCGCTCCAAGGTGAAATCAGGATGGATGGACTGTGCAGCCGCCTCGAAAACACGAGCCACATCCGCACGGTGTTCGAGCACATAGGAGTCGAACACCTCGACAACGAACGGGCCGACGCGGTGAAATGGAGCCAGCTTGTCCATGTTTCGCGCAGCGACCAGGGGGAAGGCCTCTTTGCTCTCAGGATCGAGCTTGTAGTCGTAGCCAAACTCGCCCATACCCACATAGCGCGAGACGCCCTGTGCAAGGCAAATCACCGAGGGCAGAAGCATGTCCGCAACGTCCTCGGGGAACAGGCGAGCCCTGTCATACAAAAACTGCGTGCCCTGCGCGTGCTCACGCTCAGCCAATCCCGTCACCAGGGTCATCAAAGACTCCCAGTTCTTTTCCTCAAAAGACATTTTTACCCTCCGATCTGCCCGACTGGGCAATGACGATCAACTCACAAACCTCGTATGTCTTGCGCATCACCCGGTCATGCTCTTCAAGCACATGCTCGTAGTTCATGCCGCCGATGCGCTCGTAGTTGCCAATGGCAAACGCTCGGTCGATCTCCTGCATGTCCTGCAGCTTCTCGACCGCCTTGCGTGCGCATGCGTTGTAGACCTGGGCCATCACATCCACACTCACCCCGTAAGCGCGCTGGATCATCAAGGCCTGCCCGTATTCCGTCATCCCGTCCACGCCCTGTAGCGCGTGAAATTCCGCTTGCGCTGCCACGGCATAGACCAGACGGCACGCCATCGCCTCCGTGTCCATCACGTAGAAGTCGAACAGGTTCACGAGTCCCATCATCACCGGAGCCGCGTGCAGTGTGGCGAGCTTGCGCGCGGCGCCAAGGTCCAACTGCCCCGATGATTTCGGGAACAACCTGGGCTGCTTGGCGCTCACCGCCTCAATCAGGCGCCCGAAGAGTGCCATCGGCAATTCTTTCGTGCGCCCCCCGATCTGACGCCACTTGAATTCTTCGGTCACGGTTTCAAGAGCCACAGCAGTGCACATCGAAAAGGCCGCGCCGTAGTCGGGATGGTCTTCGGGTACTCCGGCAATTGACAGGCATGTCTGACGGACTGCAGCAAGCCGCTTGAGCACATCCGTCATCCCACCAAGAATCTCCCCGTCGCCCAGGTCCGCACTGACGTGGTACACCCGCGAAACGATCTGAGCAGCCAACTTGGCGCTCGCACATCGCTGCCGCACGTCACCATCGGCGATCAAGCTGATCTGCGCCGTGGTGTCCGCCACTGACTCCCCCAGATCGGCCTCGGCCAGTCTGGTGACATGCATTGCGCTGGGATCAAATGCCCCCATCACACACCCCTCCACTAGAGCGCACGGCCAGCTCCGCGAGCATCAGCATTCCTTGCGAATGAGCCATCGGTACACACCCAGCAGATTCGCACACAGAAAGATCGTTTGCTGCGCTATCAGAGGGTGAGAACCCAGTCGGTATGCAGCAACAATCCAGGCGATGCTGGACACGATCCACAACACCCAAGCCCATGGGGCGAGCCGCCCCCGCCAAGCGAGCAACACCGCGCCGGAGATCCCCGTAGCGGCACCCAGCATCTCAACTGGAGACATGGCAAGCACAGCCGCCCACAGCGACGCGAGCAGGCTGTGAACATCAACCATGGGCCATCTCCGGTATCACCACCCAATGCCAATCGTTCTTGGGAGCGCCGCGAGACTTGATCTGGACCAGCATCGACTTCTGCAGCTTGATCCAGGCAAGCGCCTGCTCTTCCACGCGCAGCTTGGTGGCAGCACCGCGCCAGTACAGCTCGTCAATGCCGAGGATGACCTTGGTGGACACAGCGGCAATGAAATCCTCCGAGAAGTGCGTTGGCGACTGGGAAATGCAGATCAACGCAACACCGAATTTTCTAGCCTCCTTCGCGATGCTATTCAGGATGTTTTCTGGATCGGAATCAAAGAAAATATGCGCCTCATCGAGCACGATCACCGTGTTGGGTTGCGCCTGCTCACCTGACTGGATAGCTTCCGCAAACAGCTCCTGCAGCTTGAACAACACGAACAGCTTTCGCTCCTCCATGCCCAGTGCGCGAATGTCGTAGCGCCACACCGATGCCTGCGGATCAAATGGCGGTGGCTTCGGCTTGAACACCCCGATGGCATTCATGTTCTCCAGCCGATCCACCACGCCTTTCAACACATCGGTGCTGTCATAGCGCAGCAGATCATCAACCTCCCGCCCCGTGGAAATCGCGGTCACATACTCGGTATAGGCTTCGATGGCTTTCTGCTTGGCCTTATCAATGTCAGCCTGCATCTTCTCGTCAGAAAAGCCTCGCTCCCCTTTGCGCAAGGCTTCAAGCAGCTTGCGTTGATAGGCTGCAGACGCTTTGTTTGCCGCAGCCAGACAAGTGATGGCCTCCTGACCACTTCCCAAAAAACTCTGCTTCATGATGTAGCGGGCTGTGCGCAGCACATCAGAGATCGAGGGATGTCACACGCACTTCATTCCCCCTTCGCGCGGTCGGGAAGACCTCGAATTGCATCGTCCCAGTACCTGGGCCGCTGTGCGTTCCCCGCCACCTTCTGCAGCCAGTTGGCTGACATATCCCAGCGCCGACCTATCGCCACAAAGGTCCATCCTTTGCGCACGACTTCGGCCCGAAATTCGGCGGGTGTCAATCGCTCCAATGGGGCGGTGTCCCCAGGCGATTTGTCTGTAGCCATGCCATATCCTTTCCATGTATCCAAATGACTATAGCAGCCACCCAACACCCGCCCATGGCGCATACGCCATGAATAACGACGAAACGCCATCTTCAAGCAGCTTTTCCACCATGAACATGGCGCATACGCCACATTTAGATACAAATTAAAGCTGCTTTTTTGCTGCGCACCATGGCGTATACGCCATGTTTGCGGCGCATAATACATGCATGCACAATCACATGGAGGATCGCAGCAATGTCCGGTAAATCCCTGAAAGCAATGGCCGCCGACAAAGACAACAACGCGGTGAAGAAGACTGACCTGTGGAAAGTCGATCCTCGCGTCTTGGTCGAAGTCGAAGGCTTCAATTTGCGCGACTACGACGACCCGGAGGTCATCGCTCAGATCGAGGCGTTCGCAGACGCATACGCTGCGGGGCGCTACGTGCCTGCGCTCATCGTGTGGACCGACGATGAGGGCCGCATCAGCCCTGTCGAAGGCCACCTGCGGCGACGTGGTGCAATGCTTGCCATCGAGCGTGGCCACGACCTGCCCTACCTTGAATGCGTGGGCTTCAAGGGAAGCGATGCAGAACGAATCGAAGTGATGCTGCGCTCTGCAGATGGTCTGCAGCTTCGCCCCCTGAACACAGCAATCGGCTACCTGCGACTGCACCGGAAGGGCTACACCAATCAGGAGATCGCCCAGAAAATGCACCGCACCGTGGCCCGCGTGGAGCAGTTGCTGCTGCTCGGCATGGCGAATAGCGACGTGCATGCACTGGTCAAGAGTGGCAAGGTGTCCGCAGACGCGGCCATCGAAGCTGTCCGCTTGCATGGCGAGGCCGCTGGCGAATACATGCAAAGCACGCTCAACAAGGGTGGAAAGGTCACTCGCGGAGCTGTGCGCGGCGCCGGCATCCCACCCAAGGTGGCAGGAACCGTGACGGGCGCCTTTGGCGAACTCTTCGGGAAACGCACGCGCGGCGGTGTTCTCGAAGGCCTTGCCCGCTGGGAAGCCAGCGGGATGCCGAAGGGGCAGAAAATCGAGGTGGACGCCGCGGCACTCCTGGCGCTGAAAGAGGCACACGATGCCCTGGAGTCGATCACCGAAAAACGCAGCAGCCGCGCATCGGAGCGCGCGGCCAAAGCCAGTCAGGGGAATCTGGAAGGTCTGGAGTAACCCGCTGCTGATCCTTGGCAGGCCCACCGCATCTCGGAGCAATCCGAGTCGGTGGGCCTTGCTGCGTCTACGCGCCCAGGCGCTGCAGGCCTGCAGCGCAGACCCCGTAGGGGGGAGCGTCGTGATGCTGGGCATAGCGGGGCATGCTCTTGATCGCGCGGATGCAGAGAATTGGTCCCGTTGTACAGCTCAACGCGACGGAGCGACCTCGGGACCGCCAGCCAGCTCGCGCATCCACTCGAATCCAGTTGTGAAATGAGGGATGTCCAAACCCGCATCTACGGCCTTCAATCCTTCCGACAACTGGATCACTTCGCGCAGCACTTCGGGCTTCGTCCCCTCCAAGTCCCAGCCGTCGCTGTGTCTTTCAAGTTGCACAAGATGACGGGCCTGGGTGAACGGTTGCCCCGCTACTTCGATGGATTCGCGCAGCGCCGTGTTGAGCTTGCGCGCCACGTCCTGGCCCGTACCCTCGATGCCCTCGGCAAGCTGCGTAGCGTGCCGCAGAAATTCCAAGTGAGCCTCCGGTGTGGCTACCATGTCCTTGTAGTCTTGCACTTGAATTTTCATGGTGTCATGTCCTGTGTTGATTCGTTGGTGAGCGTTGCACGGTACTCATCCAGCAGGTTGTCAAAGCAAGCCCGCAGCGCATTCCGATCCTCACCCGATGGGTTAGGGCTGGCCTCAATGTCGGCCACCTTTCGCCCATCGCCCGCGCCGTGGACGAGGTAGTCGCTGCGCCCGCCCTGTTCTTCAATCTTGTCCTGCACATAAGCCGCAAAGGCGCGAGCAAACAGCTCGCGAGTGGTGTTCCAGTAGGGCGCAGACCGAAGGTTGTCCAGCTTTTCTGCATCACGGCTGAACACCGATTGCTTGCGCAAACTACTTTGACCCAGCAGCACCTCGGGCACCGGCAGGCCACGCTCTGCATAGGCCTGCAAGGTGCTACCGAGCCCAAGAGCCTTGCCCATGTGCCAACAGTTATCGCGCATGTGCTTGAAGCCATCTTTGCCCAGCTTGCCGCGCCATTTCGTACTCATTTCATCGCGCACCTCGTCAGCAAGACTGTGCAGCACAGAGAACGAAATCACGCCAGCCTCCCCCAGAACACCACGGTACGGGTTGTTGTCCAAGGTATCGGGCAACAGTGCCTCTACACGCCGCGTGATCTCCATGCGCATGGAATCCATCGCATGCCCCAGATCAGCAAGGGCCTCGGGCCGCTGCTCCACGGGCACGCTGCCCAGCCAGGATTCCGCATTGGACTTGCTGCGCGCAGCATTGCGAGACGCCAGCTCGGTCAACTCCTCGACCGTGGCGTTGCGCCAACTGAGCCGGGTAGACAGGGTGCGCATCGAATCCAAGGGAGGACTCGTCATCTCGGAGGCATACGTTCCACCACCTGAAAGCGCCGCAATCTGGTGATCCAGAAAATGCCCCATCTCGTGCGCCAGCGAACCGCCACCCTTGAGCCGAGTGAGGTTGATGACGGTACGCCCCGGCTCATAGTGAGCAAGTGCCGCCCCCCTGCCCCCAGTTCCACGAGCACCGAAAGCAACGGCCAGCTTACCGCCCATGCTCAAGTCCTGGGGTCTGAGATTCAGCGCCTGGGCGAGATCGGCGAAGCTGTCGAACGCCGTATTGATGACTGCTTGCCGCTCCTTTTGTGGAAGCCACTCGCCATACTCGATAGCCCGAAACCCGAAGCGCTCAAGCAGCTCGTCAGCCGTCACGTCACGGCCATCGCGCCAGTCTTCTCCATTGCGGCGCAGGTGCTCAAGGTGCGGCACATGCAGCTCCTTGTCGATCTCCGTGCGGCGCTTGCGCTCTGCAGCTTCTTCCTCGGTCGCCGTCTTGGCTGGCTTGACCAGGGCTGTCCAGGGCTCTGCGTTCTCCATCCGCTGGGTTGCAGAGTTCCATGACCGCGTGGCCTTTTGGATCTTCCTCTCGGCAGCGTAGAAAAAATCCCTCTGCAGGAACTTGGAGGTATCCCTGCCTACTTGGTGCCACAAGGCACCACCGTAGATCACGCTGTCATCTCCTTGCGAGAGATATTCACCGGCAGCTACCGCTGCGCTCCTGAATTCAGCCTCGGTCTTCACGCCTTCAAAGAAGTCCCGCATCCGACCAACAGCCGTCACAAAATTGTCGGCGCACTCGCGATCACTGAGTGGGCTGTACTTCATGGGAACGGTGTTGATGCTGTCCTTGAACAGCTTCAAGGCCATCGCCACCTTCGGCTCCACCCCCGCCTCTTTCATGGCCGCATAGTTCAACGGAGGCCACACGTTCTGCTTGTTGACGTGCAACTTGATCTCAAGATCATTCATCGCCAACACATCGTCAAGGGCCATCGCGCGCTTCGCATAGTCCTTGCGCGCACCACCGATCTTCTCGCCCACGTCCACATGCTTGCGCGTGTCGGGCGCATCTATCGCCAACGGTTGCTGCACAGGTTTTGCCTGAACTGCCTTGGCTGCGGCCATGGCCGCATCCCGCTCTGCAGCGATCTCCGCATTGACCATCTTCTGCCACAGCAGGCGGGCGCCCAGCAGGGTGTCAAGCACCTTGTCTTTGGAAGCAATCCCCAGCTTCTCAGCACTCAGCGCCAGGGACTCGTAAGCACTGTTCTCGATGTTGTTGAGTTTGCGAAGACGCCAGCTACCGGCGTCGTTTCGCTCCAGGGCAGGCTCGGTGTCGCCAAAGACCGAATCGGCCAGGGACGAATGGCGCTCGACCAGGGCGTAGCCCTCGTTGAATACAGCCACCTGACCCCACACCAAATCTGGCGACTCGTCCTTGAGCTGCTTTGGATCGGCTATCCAGCTATCCAGGCGATCCAGCGCGGTCTTCAAGAGAGCGGCGTAGGCCATGCGGTCCCGGAGGTAATCAACCACGAGTGATTGCGGCACCGCGTCCTGCCGCAGCCACAGCGCGTTTTCTGGAGAGATCGTGCGCCGCAGATCGGGCATGGCCCAAACGTCGCGCAACGCCACGACCTTGCCCTGCCCCACCACAGCAATGGGAACACTGGCAGCAAAGCCGCTGCGGTGGTACTGCCCCTCCTTGAGCCCATCTGCCTGGGCGGCTTCCTCGTTCACGTAGTAGACCGCCAGCGCATCATCACGATAGCCAAGCTGCGATGCCTTGAGGGCAAGCGCTATCGCTATGGTCCTATCCCGATCCTGACCCAGCAAACCGGCTGTCTCCAGCGCCTCCCGCAGTGGCACTGGCTTGTCACTCTGACCCCATGGCTGCTGATTGGGAACCCAGACACCGATGGAGTCATTCACCATCGCCCTGCGCAGTCGCTCCCATCGAGCCTCGTAGCCTTGAAAGTCCTCGCTCGCAACCAGAACACGCTCAAGTGGCATGTCTTCAACATCATTCACCGTGAGGCCTGGGAACAACCGCTGCAGATCGGACAGCTTGATCGAATCGCGCAAGGCCTCCGCAGCGAAAGTGGGGTACTCGGCGCCATGGGCATTGAAGTCAGCAGCAGTCCCGGAGGCGAGCCGCGTACTGTCCATCGCGCTGAACCCCATATCGGCCAGCGCTTCACGGAACCGATCAGGGGTATACCGCTCAGCGACGGTAGGGTCCAGCACCTGGGCAATGGCCCGCTGCGCAGCCCAATCCCTGGAATGCGGCATTTCCAGCCGCAGTACCGTGCGCGTGCGCGCATCGGACTTTGGCAGCACACTGAGCTTGGCCGCGTAGCGGGAAAGATTGAACCACTTCACTGCGTCACTCCACAGCTTCCAGCCGTTCACCAACCTCTTTTTCCTGCAGAACCAGGCTGCGCAGCTCTGCTATCCCGGCAAGCACGTTGCCAGCCGTAGCTTGCTGCCCAGCTACGTGCGCAGCCTCCACATTCCAGGCGCTACCACCGCCCAGCGTTGTAGCGGCAAGCCCAGCCACGTATGACTCTTTCGCACCGCTGGTAGCACGCTCTAAAACGAGCTGGTAGCCCTCATCACGGGTGCCGGTTACGGTGACTTTTACGCGGTCATCCCCCTGACCATAGGCCAGATGGATGCTCGAAAATGCACCCTCTTCGGCCTCAGAACCAAAGGCAACCGCTGCGCCCAGGATCGCATCGAGACAAACAGCATCCGCGTCCTGCAAGCCAAAGTCGCTGGCCGATGCCCGCAGCAGGCTCAGCCGGGGGAAATGGGTGCGGTCGAACGACTCAGGGTGCTGCATGCTCTTGCTCGCCGCCAGTAAACTTCGCGCCCACCGCCTGCAGCAGCTCCCTGACGCGCTCAATGATCGCCTGGATAGCCGCTTTCAGGCGCTCAGCGTGCGATTCCGTCTCGCCACCAAACACGGGGGTTTCTGCTGCCAGCTCCTGCATCTTGTCCTTGGAGGCGTCCACCTTGTTGCGCGCCTTCATGGTCTTGGGATCGGTCATGTCGGCATTCATCAGCTCTTCGGCGCTGTGCTCGTATTGCCCTGTGTAGCTCTTGAGGGCCTTGTCCAATGACACTTTGGCCTGCAGCGCATCCGGTGATGCAGCGACCTCCTTCACGAACTTGTCGTGAAGCTCGGCCCATTCACCACCGGGCTTCATCTTTGCCATCGCATCGGGCACAGAAATGCCCGTCTTGCGCGCACGCTCTTCGATCTCTTCACGCAGAGCAGCCATCGGCGCAACCTGCCAAAACTTGTTCAGCGCCTTCTCGTAGTTGTTCGTTGACTTCTCAATCTGGTTGATCCGGTACTCGCTGATCGTTGGCATGACGGAAACGCGGTCGTAGCTGCTACCGGCAAACTCGGGCTTCGCCCCCCAATTGCCGATACCTCGCCCAGCGGCGCCGACTGCGGCACCGATGAACTTGGCAGAGCCGGATGCAAGGGAAGCAAGCCCGCCGATCAAAGCGCCGCCTGTGGCGACCAGCTCGGCGCCGACTGAGCTGCCGTACTGTGGCGCCTCGTCACCTCGCGCACCCCGCCCGCCACCGCCGCCAGCAGTGACCCCGGCGCGCAGCTCGGCGCCCTTTTCTTCGCGCAGTCCAAGAGACAACCGCTTGGAAATGTCAGCAAGCATCTTGTCGTGGGCCTTCGCATCGAGCAGCGCTGTGTTGGGGGCCTCTCCAGCCATCTCCGCGAGCACTTCTGCGAGCACGTCCAAGGGAATCTTCCCGCTGGAAAGGTCCACGCCCTTGGCCTGCAATGCAGCGATGAACTCTTTGTCCTCAAGACTGAACTGCCCCTTGCTCTTGCTCTCAGACTTGACCTCGGTGGTCTTCTTCATGCTCACGCCCACACTGGCGTTCACACCATCCTTGTCCACACCGACCTTTGCGTCAAAGCCCTTCTCAGTTTTAGAGCTGGATGACACGATGGCCTCTGCCTGGGCCGCAAGGGCGCTCTTTTGCGCCTGTGCGAATTGCACGATCTCCGCGCCGCCGCCGCGAATGACGCGCAACCCGCCAGGAACCGAACTGAGCGCATCGGCATCCAGGGCAAGCTCGGGCTTTTTCGATTGCCCTAAATCCTTGGACTTCGCCGCTGCAGATTTCGCGGCCTTTGGGTCTGGCCCAAAGCTGGGAAGACCATCTTTTACCTTCAACTCATCCATATCTTTCTCACTACTCATGGTCTTCTCCTACGCGAAATTGCCTTACTGGAGTGCCTTCGTCGCACCCTGCTTTACAGCGCGCTCGCGCGCTGCATCCGTCGCCCTGCGTTGCCTCTCAGATTTCTGAGCAGCCAACGTCGCCAGGAGCGCTTCCACCTTCTCGCGCTTGCGATAAATGGCCTCTTGCATGTAGTTGCTGACCGCCACCGTCTGGGCGTAGTCCACCCACAACGCGCGAGACGAAACCTGTGTCAGGTTTTTTTGCCACTCGGCGTCGATCATGCGCCGCTTGGACTCACGAGCGATCATTTCCGAGGGTGAAACATTGCTGTAGCTCTCGTAGCGCACTCCCGGCAACGAACCATACCCATCACGATCCGAGAGGAATTCGGGGATGGTCTTGCCCACAGCGTTGGCCTGGACGGCGACCGAATTGGCTGCGACAGACTGGGCATCCGTGTATTCCGCGTTGGGAGGGGTGCCATTGGGCACACTGCCATGCAGAATCTGGTACTGCTCCTTGGTGTTCTTGCCCAACACCGCGTTGTCTTTGGTGGCGTCGCCCACGAAGGTGTACGGATCGCACATGTACCCAGCCGGATCGGTGGTGTACGTGCCATCGCTCTTCTGCACGAAATTGTTCTTGGCCTGGAAAACCTGCTCGCGCTCCATCCCCTTGGTCACAAACACATTGCGCGCGTCCTCGCGCTTCTTCACTGTGTACTCAAGGTGCAAATGCGGGCCGCTGCTGCGACCTGTATTGCCAGACAAGGCCACGAACTGGCCTGCGCTGACCGTCTTGCCGACAGCAATGTCATTGGCATACCCACTCAAGTGCATGAACCAGACCACATCGCCATTGCCATTGCGGATCGCAAGAAAATTACCGGCACCCCCTGGCTGAACGTTCTTGTAAAGCACCGTTCCATCGAACGGCGCGTACAACTGCATACCCACGGCAGCACGCAAGTCTTGACCGCCGTGACCGCCGCCCTTGCCGCCGTTGTAATACGAGCGCCATGTGCCAAAGCGGCTTGTAGCCGCCATGCCACCCCCGCCCTTGGTCGGGTCCATGGCACAAGAGGCAGATGCCGCAAAAGCAGATTGCGGCATCAGGCCTGCTGCACTAATTGCAGCGACAGCGCCGAAGTATGCGAGCCACTTGGCAGACTTCATCGCCATGCTCACAACCCCACTTTATTCGCAGCGTTCTGACGAGCTGCGGCCTCTCCCGAGGCCTGCGCCTTGCGGGCCTGACCCGACTTGAGGTTGGCAGCAACTGCGCTTGCCAGTTGCGCCTCCATGCGCTCATATTGACGGTACTGCCGCTCCTGCAGGGTGAGGTCCAGCGCCTTGATCTTGAGCAGCTCCACCATCACGCCACGGTCATTCTGGGCAGCCATAACGCTGGACCAGCGCTTGTATTCAGGCGTATTGCCTGCGTAGCGCTTCACCTCGGTGGCGTATTGCATCGACAGTGGCAGATCGCCGTCACCATGCTCACCATGACCGCCGCTGGTGGTTTCCAGGCGAATCTGGGTCAAGGATGCCAGCGCACTGCTGCGCACCGCGTCTTTCTGGATTTTTGCCAGTTGATACGTCGCTGCAACCTGGGAAGAGCCGCCACCTTGGGGCACTTCGCCATCGGGCAGGCCAGCGACGAAATTGATGAACGAGGTTTTGGCCTTCGTCAGGTCTTCTTCCCCCGCCGTTGGCTTGAACAGCGTCGCCACATTCAGATTGGCCCCTGGCAAACTACCCTGCGCGGTACACAGGCCAGAACTCGCCTGATCCTGAGTGCAGAAGAGCTGGTTGTGCTCCATCTGCATCTCCTTCTGCGCGGTGATCGGATTGGCAAAGCGGCCCGGAGCTGCCTGAACGTCTGCGCGCAGCGCAGCCGCAGACGCACCACTCAAGTCAGATTCAGCACGCGCAATCCCCAGCCGCCCCTGGAACACGTAGCAAGGGGAGTAGCCCTGGCCGAAGTCACCGCCATACTCAAAGCGCGCTTTCTTCACGCGCTCTGCAGTTGCAAGGGCGTTCAGGCCTACTGCTACGTTCTGGTTTGTGTTGCGCAAGCCATCAGCGATCTGGTTGGCTGCAACCGCCTTCTGCTTGGTCATGATCGCTATCGCGCTAATCAGTCGCTCACTCTGGAACCAGAGCTGCGCCGACAGCGCAACGTCCATGGCCGTGATCTGCGCCGTCAAGGTGGAGGTCGCAGCCACGAACGCCGGGTACACCCATGTCTCTTGATACTGCGGTGGGCAAAACGCAGCGAATGAGGTCGCTGCTGTCAGTCCTGCAAGGCCAGTGACCACCCGCCGCTGGGCGCGGGTCATCCCGGTCTTGCCCGCTTGTGCTGCACGATTCAATCTTGTACGCATACCGCCCCCTTTATGGCCGAACTGCCTGCGCTGCCGTTTGTCGGAGCACAGCGTCGTACTTCTGATCGACCTCGGCCTGCATGTCATCAGTGCTGCTCAATACGAATGCCGCCAGATTGGCCTCCATCCGCTGGCCTTGCTCGTACTGCTTATGGCGCATCCACACCTCCAGGCCCGACATTTTGGTGAGTTCAACGACGAGCCCGCGTGTGGTCTGCGCGGCCATGGACGAAGACCACTGCTGCGCTTCCTTGCCGCCAAAATACTGGTTCACGCGCAGTTTCATCATCTCGTTGGCAGACTTGCCCCCGTAGGCTTCGCTGCGCGTGTTGTTGGCGTCGATCATTGCCAGGGAGTAAGCAGGAATCGACAACAGGGAATCCTTGCGATTCTTCTCGAAGGCATAGGCCTGCCCTGCAGGAGACTGACCAGCATCCCGCGTAATCCGCTCATCAGGGGCGCCTACCACGTTCTGGATGAACGCCTTGCGAGCCGCTGCCGCATCACTGCCTTGATCCACGCCCGTAAACAGCAGAGCCGCGTTCGTGTCACCGCCAGGAACACTGCCCACGCTGCAAAGGCCAGCATTGGCCTCGGCTGGAGTGCAGAACTTAGTCCGATGCAGATTCAGTCGGTTTGACATGGCACCCACGCGCGAATCCACCAGTCGCCCAGGTGCAACATCGAGCTGAGCCAAGGTCTGCCGCGCCAGTCCTGGCACGTCATCAAAGGCCTTGTCCAGCGATTGATTACGCGCAACAGTGCCACAGGCATCAAAGCCTTGCCCAGTAGTTGGCGAGTAGTCCAAGTAGGCCTTGACCGTAGCATCGTTGATGCGCTGCGCGCGGACAGCATTCACCAGGGTTTGGCCGGAATTGCGCGTGGCATCGACCACTTGATTCGCCGACACAGCCTCTTGCTTGGTGGCGATGGCCACAGCCGAAATCAACTGCTCAAACCGCAATTGGCTCTGCGCCATGAAAAGCGCCTGGAAGGCGGCGAGCTGGGCTGACACGGTGCCCGTCATCGCCGTAATCATCCCAATGGTCCATGTCTCTGCAGGCCCGAAGCCGTAAAGAGCGCCATAGGCCGCTCCCGACACCAGCACACCGGCACAGATCGCCCCGGCCGCGATGACCTTCGGGTTACCCAACGCTGCAGCCAGCGAGGCCTGCAGGATATGCCGCTTTGCGGCATGTCGATTACGTCTACGCATAGTCACTACTCCAAACGAGTCGAGCGGCGCATGCTCAACTGTCCAATGAAACTTTCCGCCACCATCGAACCGATGGCAGTGGCCTGCATGTTCTCAAGCCGCGCTGCTGCGCAGGCCTCGGACTTGCAATTGATGGAATGAGACGCCCTGGTGTCCACCACGTTGGTGATGTAGTTGTAGCCAGCCAGCTCCACATCAGGCGTCATCGTCTGCTCGCCAAATGGTCCTGAGTAGGAAGCATCCCAGGCCTGCATGCCGTTTGGTTTCAGCTCGCACAAGCCCTGCTTCGCTTCGGAGACAGAACAGAACAGCTCACGATGCTGGGTCAGCACATCCCGATCCGCTGCAGCACGGGATGGCGTGGATGCGGCAGCGAAGTTCGACACCAGAACACGAGTGTTCTTCTCCGACTGGTTGAAAACCTCAACCTGCAGGCGACGATCAAACTGCGCCTCGCACTTGAGCAGCATCGGCTGACCGAGGGACGGGTCGTAGTTTTTCACCACTTCACGTACACGCTCACTGGTCATCACAGCACCCATTGCCACCGCAAGTTGCTTGCGGGTATTGACCTCAGCGTCGCTGATCTGGTTCGATGCGACAGCACTTTGCTTGACCGCAATTGCCAGGGCGCTCAGCTCACGCTGCATCGTCTGGAACCACGACAACACCGAGGCCCAGCCAAAGGCATGGGCCTGGGCTGAGACTCCTACCAGGGAGGCCACCAAGGCCACCTGAGCCAGCTTAGATGCGACGGCCTTTTTCATGATGCGCGCATCACTGGAAAAGGTTGGTCAGCTTCTGCGTCAGGCTCTGCTGGCTTTGGCTCTGCTGAACCGAACGGCTCGAAAGAGTCGTGCCAGTGGTGACACAAGCATTCGCGGGGATCGTGCCATCCGCCTGCAGGTTGTTCATCCTGCAGCGGATGGTGTCGATTGCTGCTTGTGCATTGTTCACCGCCGTCTGCGCAGAAGCCACCGCCTGTTGCTGCGACGTGCAATCCGCGACGCAAACATTGGCCGCTTGCTGGGCTGCGGCCAAGTTCTGGTTGGCAGTCGCAAGCTGCGACTCAGCAGTGTTCAACTGGTTAATCAGTCCAGAGTACACGGCAAAGTAAGAGCCGGGGCCATTGCCCGTCATCCCGCCAGAACCTGTCCCGGTGCCCGTTCCAGTCCCTGTACCAGTGCCCGTGCCCGTGCCCGTGCCGGTGCCAGACCCACTTCCGCCCGCAGAATCAGGAACTGTCGCTTGTGGCTGATTGCCAAACGGTTGCCCGGTGTTGTACGTGCCGGATTGACCGATGTTGTAGTTGGCACCCAGGTTGGGGTCAAGCAACGACATGCCGCCAGAACTATTGAGGTTCGCGCTCAGGCCGTTCAGTGCACCGATGTATTGGTTCGCTTGCCCGATGGCCTGATTGATAGGCCCAGTCACCATGCCAGTGACCTTGGAAACAGCCGAACAAATTTTCTTCTTGGCGTAGGCAATCACGGCCTGTTGAGCCGCAGCGATGATGGTAGCCAACGATGGAATTGCAAAGGACAGGTCCAGCAACGCACTGAGGCCAGCGAAGCAG
Source organism: Tabrizicola sp. (assembly GCF_030694085.1). Classification (GTDB taxonomy): domain Bacteria; phylum Pseudomonadota; class Alphaproteobacteria; order Rhodobacterales; family Rhodobacteraceae; genus Tabrizicola. The sequence continues at coordinate 30,787 of NZ_JAUXZE010000031.1, forward strand.
TCCGCATTCACATCGAAGAGTTGCTCAACGTTCGGCGAAGCTGATGCCAATTCAAGATGGGCCTTGAGTGACATATTGATCGCATTGCCCACAGTCCCTTGCTGCGTGCCGCTTGCGCAGGCCTGCGCGTCAGCGCGCATCTGGGCAGTGATGACCGACTCCTGATCGGATAGCAACGTGCTGGTTGGATCGCTATAAGACCCTCCACCACCGCTAGAAGCAGAGATGGCGTACCCGCCACCCAATGCTGCTACCCCGAGGACAACACCTGCCACGAAGCCCTTGTTGTAGAAGATTTGCATGAAATCCGACAACAAGCTCGTGCGGGACACCAACACCGGCACTACGTTTTCAGCGCTTCCCATTTTCAACCCCCATGATGGACTTGATCCGCTCAAGCCTTGAATTAGAAAAAATCTCCCCGATCAGTTGCGCCTTGGTGAAGGCCTCCAGCCTCCGACGCACGACCATCACCAACCGATCCGCTGGCTTGGCCTCACCAAGCAGCTTTTCTATCTGGTCGGCGAGCACAGGGTTCTGCTCGCTCGCCTTCTTGAGCAGGTAGAGGCATCGGCTGGACCGCATGCCACCTAGCAGCTCCAAAAACTCATGCGGCGCCACCTGCAGGCTGTCCATCCCCCCAGAGTTCAGGAATGCCTGCAATTGCGTCACAAATGCCTTGACCTCCAGTGCGTTCGCTGCCTCGTCCTCTTTGAAGTCCACCGCCCACGCATCAACACTGTCGATGCGAAGCAGGAACGCCAAAACCCGCGCGCTTTGGGTACTGCGCGCGAAGTTGGACATGATTGCGTAGCCACTGAGGTCAATCGGCGCTGCAGCGCCGCTACCTACTGTCATAAATCACCCCGGTAAACTCAACATTTGCGAAATCATCAAAATTGCGCCGTTTCGTTATTTTGACACCGATTGGACCCTTTGAGAAATCCAATTAGCCCAAGGAAGCAACAACCCCGGTATCGCGCGATTGCGCGAGCGCTGCAGTGCTCTCCCTGTTGGCCTTTTGGAGCTGCTTGATGATCTCCAAGTCCAGGTCGTGAACGAAAAAACGACTCACATGGTGGCCCTGGTTCATCCGGGTCAACAACTCCGGCAACTGCCCCTCATCCACCTTGCAGCTCATGGTCTTTCGGGTGCCCGCCAGCTTGAGCCTCAAGCTGTCAGGCGGTGTCTTTGGACCAATGTCGAAAATCCGTCCATCTGCCATCAAGCCGCCAGCATGTTTCTTGGTACCGGGAAGGCGCAGCATGTACTGCCCAGGCGTGCGGCGCGAAAGCACAATGCCGCCGTCCTCTGGGCCGTCCAGCAGGGCGTTGTTGAAGATCAGCATCTCCACGCACGGCTTGTAGCCTTTGTCAGGCAGCGCCTCAAACTTCGCGTCCACCGCGCGGATGTACTGAGCCACGTCATCGGCGTCCATGCCGATGGGCATGCTTTTCAGCTTCTCAGGCGAGATATGCGACCGCACAAGCACTGCGCGCTGCCGGTTGCCTTCGGCATCCGTGTAGAGAATGGGGTTGCCGAGGGCGTTATTGCTCGCAAGCTCCACGCTGCGGAAAATGTTGCCGCTCAGCACAATGGCCGAGCGAGTCACCAGCCCATCCGGCACATCGTTGTAGCCAGACATGAGCTTGTCGTACTCACGCTTGATCCAGCTCGCAATCCCGTTGTCTGGTTTGTCAGTGTTGATGCGCAAGCTGCTGAACTCGCCCAGCGATTTATCCTGATTGAACAGCGTGGCCAGCGAAACCGTCTTCACCCCGCTCTCGCCAGGAAACACCACACGCATGCGGTAGTCGCCCAGCAACGTCAGGGCCTCCGGCCTGGGCAAAGACACATCAGTCACATAGCCCTTGAGCGTCCCCTTGATCGGGTCATCAAACTCAATGAGCGTGCCTGGAAGCATCTGAGGCCATCCGTTCACTAGGCAGCGCATGCGCATCTCTGCACGCTTGGCACTCGTCGCCTTTTCATGCTCCAGGGCGTCGTGGATGGACTTGGTGCCCGCCTCAACCGCCTCGCGCAGCTCGTCCGGGAGCTGCCTGTGCACGAAGGCCTCGGCGGCATTGGCAACGGCCTCGCGAAACCTCGCGCGGTTCGTGCTGCCTTCGTCTCCATGCCCAAACGCCTCGTGGTAGTCGGCCATGCCCGCACGGATCATCTCGATCAGCTTGGCCTCGCGAATCGGCACGACCTCTTCCTCGTAGTGCAGCTTCACGATCTTCACCGGCTCATCGAAGGTCGATGAGGTGATCTTGAGCGTAGGCGCGACCAGCTCATCTTCTGCCACCACGCGAGCGCCCCACTCGTACACATCCACCTTGAACGGGTTGACGCCACGCTGCTCCATTTCCTCGACTTTGGCCTGGAATCGCTGGGACAAAGTAGCCAGAATTTCCTCTTGCTTGGCGACAGGCAGCATCACCAACCGACCCATCAGCTTGTTGATGTACGGATTGTCCTGGGCGCGGGCATCCAGCGAGTTTTCGTCCGTTGGCAGGTCAATGTCCAGATCACGCGCGAACCGCGGATTCTCGACCAGCCACTCCAGCGCGATCTCGTCGCCCAGGTCATTCAGCAGATCAAGCGACTCGTCCGAGATGTTCGAGTTGTCGCGGTTAGAGGTGGTGTTGGCAGAAAGGCGCCGCAGCTTCGAGTTGTGCATCATCGTCAGCCGCGACTCCGCTGGCAGCGCAGTCTCAAGGCTGCGCATGATCGGATGGCACACCTGATCGCGACGATTCACGCGGCCCATCCACTGCAGGTATTCGGCAATGTTTGCGGCCTTCTGCGCAATGATGAATTCACGCTGCCGAATATCAGAGTCTGCAAAGCGATTGGTAGCGTGCAATGAGATCCCCGTAGACCCGGCGCGGGTGATCGTGATGCAGTCGTACTGGCCGCTTTGGAAACCAGCCACGTTCGCCACCGCGTTGGCTTTCTTGTGCTCCGTGGGCACCCACTGCCCTCCCTCAAGCTCTTGATGCAACGACACAGTGCGCCCTGAAACCTCGGCTGGCTCATACCCATGTTGACGCAGACGCTGATTGATAACGTCCAGGGCGCTGAGCGGCATGTCGGGCAGCTCTCGGATCAGCGCACGCAGCGCCTTCGCTTCGTCTTGGTACTCCTCAGACGATGGGCGGTGTGTGCTGTACTCACCATAGCGCTCTTGAACCTTAATGACTCCGATGCGATCCAGCATCACCTCCAGCAGATCACGGAACTGCGGCGGCTTTTCGAGCTTGACCGCTGCCATCCTTGAGTCCACCTGCTCCTTGAGTGCATCCAGGCGCTCCTGCGCGTCTGCAGCGTCGTCGCCTGGGCGGGCCTTGATGCTTTCGATCTCATCGAGCAGCTCGGCCACGTTCGCGCGGCGCTGCAGAACCTCGCGAAGCAGGCTTTCTCCAGTGTTCTCGACCGCAATCACCGGCTTGCGGCCCTCCTTCAACGCTTGTATCGCGGCATCGGCAGCATCCTCAACCACCAACGACAACAGAAACTGCCGATTGAGGCTGTACAGACGTGATCCGAAGTTCATGCTGGACGCCTGCATGCGCGCACCTTGGCGTTCGTTTTCCGGGATGCCTTCGAGCTGCTTTTTGAACCCCGCATTCAGCTCGTTGACTTCCTTGCTCACATCACCAGACAGGTAGGACATGCGACTCAGGATGCGTGCAACCTTGTCGCTAACGTCACGGTTGAATTGAGTGCGCTCAGGCGATGGCTCGCGCGACGCAAACTCCAGCTTGGACAAGTCCAGCTCGCGACGGATGAACACCCCATCGCGGGCCATGTTGGAGCTGATGGCCTCCATCAAGGCCTCGCCACCTGCTTTCAGCGTCTCCGGCAGGCTTGCGAGATCGACGGACTTGGGGAACATCCGCGAATAAATGTGGAATGACGCCACCCCCTTGAATGGGGTAGCCGAGGCATAAACCACCGAATCCGTCTCGGAAAGGGCGGCGCCGATGGACGCACTGATGTTGGACTCGCCAGCAGCCACATGGGCCTCGTCCACCACGAAGGCCGTGCCCTGCCTGGCAATCTCGGCCAGAAAACCCGCTTTGCGGTTGATCTCAGGCCTGCGCTGGAACTGGCTGTACGTGGCGAGCACAAGATCAGTTCCTTCGGGCAGCACCCCAGCATCGAGCGCCGCCTTGCGTGCGCTGGACGACGTGGCCGGGTGCAACACATCGGAGCCAGACCCAAACTGCATGATCCCGACCCCTTCATTGAAGATGAACGGGCTGCGGAACAGATCGTCTGAACCTATGTCCTTTAGGTCACGAAAAATGTCCGTGAACAATTCTGGTTTTAGCGTCAGGAAGACCGGAACCTTGCCCTCCAGCTTTGCATAGCGCAGCATCGCGGCGCAGAAGCGTCCTTTACCGAAGCCCGTGAAATCACTGTTTGTGAATGCTCGGCCATCGTCCATCTTGCTGATCGCAAGGCCCAGCGCATCAACTTGCTCGGGCGAGAAGTACCCACCCAAATCTTCTTTTGCGTACTGCAGCTTGCTCGCCACATAGTCATCAATCGGGCCGACCTTCGACTCCAGATCGGCCAGAGCGCCATAGGTAGCACCGGCAAGGTTGATCGGAACCATGCCAGTCGGCGGCGCAACCTTGGAAGCCGCTTGGTAGGGAGCTTGGTACTCATTCACCTTGCGTTCTGGCACGCTCTTCACTGGCGCTGCAGGCGCTTCGCCCGCATCTACCTCGACAGAGGCCATCACCGGCATCTGGGCGGGCGAATCGCCCTGCAGCTCGAACTCAGGCCGCTCCGGCTCAACCACAGTGACGGCCTCGACCACCGCTGCTGGGTAGGTTGCCACGACGCGCTCGGCCCAATCCCAAGCCTCGGCGTAGGTACGAATCACCGGCAAGCGCTCAGGAATCTCTATGGTCAATGGCACCTCGCGGCGCGCACCGACTGAGAACATGCGCACATTGGCGCCCGCACCCTGCTTTGCGTACATCCGACCGTCCAGCTCGACCGCACCCAGCACCTCATAGTGGTCATAGACGTATTCGAGAAACGCCTTGGTGCCGCCACGAAACTCGCCCGGATTTCGCGCGTCATCACCCCCCAGGATCAATACCGAACGACCCTCTGGCTTGCGGGCTTCCAGGGTCTTGAGGGCAATGTAGTAGTCCGCACGCCGCACACGCGGCAGCTTCTCAAACGAACGATCCCGCTCCATGGCTCCAAATGGTGGATTCGTTATCGAATAGTCGAAGCCCTCGGGCTGTTCCAGCGCCCGTCGATAGTTCAGCTCCACAGCATCGCCAACCACCACCTTTTCGCACTGGTTGGCCTTGAGCACGCTCGCACGCTTGCTGTCCAGTTCGATAGCAAAGACGCGCCCCCCTTTGTTGACGAGCGTCAGCAGCCCGCCATTGCCCGCCGTGGGCTCCACGAACGTTTTGCCCTGAAAGTCCTCATTGCCCACCAGAAGGCGCTGGGCGATGACCCCCATCGGTAGCGGGGTCGAATACTGCTGCAGCGCTATCGACTCGGCAGTCCGCATACGCGCCACCGGCAGGCCGTTGTAGTAGTCCTCGGCCACGGTGAACGCGAGTTTGTCGATCTTCCGGGAGGGACGGCTATTGAAGGCTCGGTAGCCTGCAGCCTCGACCGCCTCCTGAAAGGCCTTTAGTTGCATGTCAGACACCTCGCCGTTGACGAGGTGGCGGGCATAAGCAGCTCGGGTGGCCCGCTCCATGTCAGACCAGTCTTTGCGGGCACCGGCCCTGATTTCCCCAAAGAACCCTTGCGCGCAATCCGCCAAGGACTCCGCGTCATCGGCGTACAGAAAGGCTCCGGCACCCAGCTCGCGGCCAGCCTTCGAGTTCGCTGCAACGATCTCGGCATCGCCGTTGTCATTGGTCCACTGGATCAAACGTCCCGTATTCGACTCGTGTACGAGATAGCCATCCTTGTTGCGGCCCAACTGGCGAGACTGCTGCAACGCAGTCCAGAGGTTCTTGCCAATCTTGTCTTTGAAAGCCGCCTGAAATTCGCGGGCAATCTCGTCGCTTTCCTTGACGACCATGGGGCAGTTGGGCAGGCCCAACGCTGCAGCCAGCTCTGCCCCTTTGATGCGCTGATCGTCACGCGCCAGGAAATACAGCCCGCGTTCGTAGGCTGGCGAGCCCTGAGTACGAGCAAAGCCCGCCGCAAGCAGCTTGTCGGCGTCTGCCTTGTCCTCAACATCCAGCAACAAGATGCGCTGCACCCCATCGCGCAGCCTTGCCGCACCGACAAAATAGCCATGGGAAGCGAGATCAAACCATTTCTTTGCAGCCAAAGCACTACCCTCAAAATCCACCAAAACAGGGCACAAACAGCACCCACACAACACCTATACGACGCGCATACAGCACCAATACGGCACAAATAAAAAACCACCAGGGCACCTGGGCGCCGTGGTGGTTTTCTTGCCGCTCATGAAGCGTTACATGCCTGGGCTGCTCTCGTAAGCAGCCTCTTTTCGGGGAGCTTTGGGGTCTTCCGGCAGGATAGAAGTCAGGGGCATCTGCGCATCAAAGTGCGCCAGGGGACTGACCTGGGGGAAGTGCTCCTGGGGCGATGCGTAGATCGCATAAGGCAGGCCATCGGGATGCCGCTGGATCGCGGTGACGGTGTTGCCATATCCGCGCTCAACGGTAGTGCGCTCGCCCTCCACTTCCGTGCGCACCAGATACCCGGCGAACTTCGGGTTTTCAATGTCCTTGAGGTACGTCTTCGCGCTGTCCAGACCGAAATTAATGCGCTCAGCGGCCACGATCTCGACCGTCAGCTCACCCGCCTTTGCCCCGTAGAAGAAATTCGCAGCCTTTTCTGGCGCCATGACGTGGGACACAGGAGGCTCATCATCGTCCAGAATTCCGGCAACGATGGCCCGTGCAAGATCGTTCTGTACATCCACATTGTCCAGGCCTGCCCTTTTGCCATCCAGCAACGCCTTTACGCTTGCATCCCCCGGCACTGGCAGACGAACCGTTTTGTTGTCGCCATACAGAGGGTCTTTCACCACGGATTCCTCCCGCGCAGGGAAAACACGCGCTGTCGCGAATTCAGTCCCCCCGTGGTAGACGCGCATGATGGCGTGGCCGTCACGGGCATTGCCCTGGTCATCCTTAGTCGCCAAGGCCGACCCCAGGGCCTCGCGCACATTGGAGCCATCCACGATGGTGGAGGTCCGCAGATATTCCACATGGGCTGACGCCTTGCCAGGGGCGCCATCTCTGGGCTGGAACAGGTTGATCGTGCCCAGGCCGTGTACCACCTCGGCCTCGGGCTTTGCTGCCATGGTTTGCGGCCAGTGTGCGCGGTACGTCCTGACGCCATGCTCTGTTTCGCCAAGCGGGCGAGCGCCATCGAACGCGATCAGCTTGATCTTCCCTGCCGCTTTCTCGGCCAGGGTTTCGCGGCGAAATTCGCCGCTTTCGTAGGACTGACGCAGACGGGCCTCATTGGCTTTGGGCATGTCCACCATCCGCTCTTCCACCGTGCTCAAGCGAACGGCCAGCTTCACGCTGGGATCGGTCACGGAGCGCCCAATGGCCCAGTCTTCTCCACCCGTACCAGGGCGCGAAAGCTCAAACCGCTCTACGGCCATGAAGACGCGCTCATCAAAAACGCGCCGCTGCTGCTGAGCCTGCGGCTTCAAAGCGTCTTTTGCCATGGAAGGGTCGAAGGTGCTGCTCATGCGGTTCTCCAAATAAACGAGGGAAATTACGTTGGCCGGAATATAGCCCGCATGAAATTGTACTGTCAACACATCGCCATTTTTACCGCGTACAAATTGACAAACATCATAAATGCGCCGTCGCGCTTTTTGAAATTTTCGATCAACTAACGCAACGATGCCTCTTTGAACATCAGAGATCAATACAGGAACAGCGCAACTGCATCGCCCGGACAGATCAACAAGATACGCCGCGTATTCAGCCGATAAGGTTTGGGAACTTTATTAATCTCGCGGATTTTCCCACCACCCATCGCGGCGTCTTTCCGATGCCATCCCAATCCTTACCAGCGGACAGATCGGAGTATTTCTGCGCGGCTCGCTTGCGGGGTTTTTGTCCATTTTCCCAATCCGCGCCAAATATCACCAAAGGCTCGATTCCATATTTCTCAATTAATGCCCTGGCCTTGGTAATTGCTTGAGCCCTGCCTGCAGCCCTCAATCGCTCTATGCGGGCACCAACATTTTCATGCAACTCCATCAGCTCACCGAGCGAAAGAGCATCTATATCCTCATCCGTCAACACAGGCACTCCTTTCACAATCCGCATCAGCGAACAAGCAGAGAATTAACCGGAGAGAAACGATCCCGCATCACCGTCGCATCCGATTCATCAATACGCGCAGAATCGGGAAGATGGCTTGCAACATCCGCAGCATGCTTTCCCGCAAAAATAATACGGTTGCCGTTGGGTATGGCCGACTCGTAGACACCGCCGAAAACATGCTGATAGGTTGCTTCCTCATACTTGGCAAACCCAGTTTTCTTATAGGTGTTCGACATGAGAATGCCGTTAGGCGTTAACGCACTCTTCACTTGCGTAAGAAACTCAGCCGTCGCCATGTGCTCGGGTATGTAGTCTTTATCAAATGCATCAAGCATCACCACATCAAACTTAACACCATCACGAATTGCCCTCCTAATATGAACTCTTCCATCTTCTGCGAAGACTCTCAGAAGTTCATTATTAGGCTTGAAATTGAAAAACCGCTCTGCGACATTTATCACCTCCTGATCCAGCTCAACAGCATCGACCATCACATCGGGATATTTTTCTCGGATAGCCATGGGAATACTTCCCCCGCCAATACCGATCACCAAAACACGCTTGACGTTTGGCACATATTGCAGAGCATCAAACATCCTCTGCGTATAACCAAAAACCAATTTTGTCGCCGGAGCATCCTTCTCCATGCAGCTCTGCCTCGCGCTGCGGCGCCCAAAGGTCAGGCACCTGTGTGTAGGCCCGTCGAGGACGATGATGTTGCGGTACATCGACCGCTGCACCCAAATGGGCTTTGTCGCCCCAAAGACTTGCGCCTGGGCGTCCACCGCCGCCAGCAGGGCCAGCGCGCCTGCGACCAGGGTTTTAATCATCATTGCGGATACGCAGTTGGTACGACAGGCTTGCTGCTACAGCGGCCACGAGCAACGAGATAACAGCAAGCATGGCGATCAGGCGGTACACATCGAAGACCAGCACCAGAAAAAAGCCGGTGCCTATCGTGCCTGCGGCAGAGCCAATGGTGCTCACGAAGTACACCAGCCCAGCCTCGCGACCGCTACTACCAATGCCGCGCACCAACAGCCGGATGCAGTACGGGCTCACCATGCCGGAGATGACTGTTGGAATTGCAAAGAGGCACATGCTGGAGATGATGCTGCCCCACCGTGGATCGGGGAAGGCAATGGAAATCGCCTCAAGCAATGGCTCTGCTTCAATTACTGGCAGTGTCAACAGGGCTTCTGCAGCCAGCAATGCAGCCAACTTCCAGAGCCTAGGTTGCCGGGTAGAGAAAACCCCACCCAGTAAATAACCAAAAGACAAGGCAAGCATATAGGTCGTGAGAATACCTCCCCATACGAATATGCTAGAGCCGAAATAAGGCGCTAGAAGCCTTGAACTAAGAAGTTCGACAGAAAGAACGAAGAACCCGCTCCATGCAACCACGATGTATGTAGTTATTCGCGCCGCATGCGCGCCTGCATTACTCGCCATATTCGCCATATACACCGTCAATCGAAAATAAAAAGGGCGCTTTCACAGCGCCCCATTAAAACCACGCTAAATTATCGCCACGGCTTTTTAGCTTCTAAAAAAGTGCCGCTTAGTAAGGAATTTGGTCATCCGTATCGTCATAACCACCCGCAGGTAATTGCGCTCCACCCTCCTGGCCCTTCGGACGGCCATGAAGTCGCAGCTCTGTAGCGATAAGCACCAGTTTGGAATCCATTGCGGGGGTGCCATCACCGTTTGTGCGCGTCTTGCTTTCCCACACGTTCTTATCCAACCGCCCGCGCACCGTTATCTCGGCTCCCTTGCCAGAATACTTCTGCAGCCGCTCAATATGATTGGCCTGAAAGAACGTAATTTCAGCCCACAACGTTTGATCGACCCACTCACCCGACTGGCGATCCTTGTAGCCGTTCTCGATACCCAGATTCACACGTCCAACAGGGTGTTGGCTATCTGGGTTAACGATCTCAACGTCAGTTGCTAAGCGGCCAGTAACTTGAAAGCTATTTTGAATTCGAGACATTGCGACTTCCTTTTGTCAGTGAGTAGAAACCTGTGTGGGGTAATTCGCCATCAGCCAACGCCCCCAGCGCGCCGCAAGTGGCACCAGCTTGCGCCGGTAGATCGTGTTGTATTGAGCCGTGGCCGAGTGGTAGGTGGCGACACGCACCCAGTAGTCGTGATTGCCAGGGGCATCCAGCCGCTGCCGGAGGAACCACGCGGCCAGCTCGGCGTTGTAGCAACCGCGCCATGCCGCATCGGTCTTGCTGACGTGCCGAAACACACCCGATTGGGTGTCGAAATGCATGGTGTTGATCTGGAAGTGGCCCAGGTCGTCGGTGCCGTTCGTGTTGCGCACGAATTGCCCATTCTTCCCACCCTCGACCGAGGCCAGTGCCAGTAGGACATTCGCAGGGACGCCCTGGCGCATCGCCGCTTGGATCACGCAAGGAATGTCTGCAGGGCCGACACGGTGCTGGGGATCATTGACGTTGAGCACTGGCATAGCCGCCGCGCCCACGACCGTCAAAGCGCTCGCGCACGCGGCCAGCCCTGCCAGGGCTTTAGCGAAACCACTTCTCATTGTTGAACCACGACTTGAAAGCGCCTTTGACGTAAAGAACGCCGTTTTCCACTTGCCATGCCCGGTAGCTCTTTTTTAGGAAGAGCACGAACATGCACAGGGCCAGTGCAGCCCAATTGATCGACAGCAGAAGGCTTGAGCCCTGCAACAGCATCCAGCAAAAGCCCAGGAAAAAGACAACCGCAGCGCCCAGGAATATCCGCGAACTCAGGGTGTGCGACTTCACAACCGACGCACGCTCCTCAGTGCTTAACCCGTCAAATAACGTGAGCGACTGCTCTTCACGGATCGCCATGAGGGTCGGGGTCACAGTGCTCTTGTCCCGCCCGCCCAGAAGCATGAAATCACACTTGGTGCAGGCCCAGGTATAGGCCATCTCGGTGTTGTCGCCCTCCTGCGCTCCCTGCACCCGCATCACCCCACCAGAACAATGCGGGCACAGGGGGTTGGTCAGCGTGTCATACAGCGCCTTGATGGTCTGGTTGTTCTGCCGAAGGGTGTTCACACCCAAAACGCCAGCCGGTATCTTGACAAAGACGTACTTTGCAGCGCCTTTAGCTTTTCCAAAAATGCTCATGTTGACGCCAGATATATAGCAATGTTCAAAAAACAGTCGTTACGCTTATTTGAACAGAAGACCGGCATCGCATCAATCATCTTTCAAGGTCTTTTTCATGAGCGCACCACAGAAGGCGTCCAGCTTGGACAGGCGCTCCTGGGCCTCGTGCACGTCCATCTTGGCGGGCATTGGAGGGTCGATGTAGGCGGTCTGTTTGATGATTGCCTTGCGCGTGGCCAACACCTCTTGCTCGGCCTGCCACTTCGCATCCAGGCTCTCATAGGGCTGACCCCGGCCCAGCATCTCAATGTCTTTGAGCAGCGCTTCATCGCCCACTGAAAGCTCGGCGTCGAAGTCTTCCTCGGTCTGGGGTGCATCCACGGCACCGGCCAGCATCAGGTGTTGGCGCAAAAGTGGCAGCGCCCGCTCCTTGAAGGCGTTCGCTTCGCTCTGCGTAAGAACGATGCTCGTGGACACATAGTCGTCATTCAGACTGATCTCGTCATCATCGGCTGCAGGTGCAGATCCCGTAGCGGCTGGAAAGGCCGCAGGATCAGCATTCAGAGCCTCACAGACCTCCAGCAAGCGGCTGCGCAAGCTCGGCTGGCCCCGCGCCGCCTCGGAGGCACCAGCGGCCTCCTGGGCGCCATCGGCATCCGATGGGAACTCAGGCGCCTCCTGCAGGAACTCTGGTGCTTCGGGAGTCTCCGGCACCTCGGGTAGGTCAGAACGCGCCGTAGCAGGCGCCGTCACCGGCGCTGCAGCAACTGCAGGCGCCTTGCTACCCACTGCACCAACCAGCTCGTTACCCTTGCGGGACAAGAACCAATGCATCACCGCAGCCGCCGCATCAGGGCGGCTGAGCCGCGTGGAATCCGGCGTCACGTAGTTGTGCGCAAACAGATTTCGCATCGAGGTCAAGATGGGGTCAGCCTCCACGGCCTGGACCAACATGACACCGAGTGATCCGTCGCTCAAGGCGCCTTGCAGCAGCTTCACCGCCTTGCGGTTCTGCGGCAGATCGGCTGGCTCCGGTGCCTGAATAGGCAGGAAGTCATTGATGCGCATTTCCTTGGGCGTCTTGCCACCACCCGTGTAGAAGCCCATCCCCCGGATGACACGCACCCCCCCGCTCTGCCCTCCCCGCTCTTTCTTGCCGATCAGGAACGTGAACTCGCCGTTCTCCTGCATCGCAAGATCGTCGTAGTCGAGCCGATTGCGCCGCTCGATGGTGATGTTGTCTTGCTGACGAAACACCTCATTGACCGCCCCGGACTTGCGCTCGAAGCCAGACATGCGAGCTTCATCTGCCTCACCCGCAGCACCTTGCACCCGCTTCCACGTCTCACTCTCTTGCCCGGAGGTGATGCGGCCGATGGCACGGATGTTGGTGTTTTCCCAGGTCGCATCGGCTTCTTCTGCGGAGGACTTCTTGAGCGAGGAAAAGTCCTGCGCGGCGAAGATCACGGAGAAGCCAAGCGAACGAGCCTGAGCAGGTGCCACGGCGAAGCCGATCACGGCGTAATAGCCGTACTCGTCAAGGATGGTGTAGAACGGCACAGCGGCATTGGTGGGCCGGGAATCAATGATCTCTCGGACCAGGCCCTCCACGCGATTGCCCAGGCACCCGGCCATCATCTGCTTGATGGAGCCCACGATCATCTTGCCGAGCATGCGCATGGAGTCTGGCGCCCGCTCCAGCGCGGGCAGCAGCACCACCAGCAGGCGCCGGTTAATCACCACATCGTAGAAATCAACGTCGCCCACCTTCGTCTTGAAAATGTGGCCGTAGTTGAAAGTAAGGTCATTGAAAATCCGGGTGAGCTGCATGACGATGAAGCCATGCTGCTCAAGCGTTTTCGTCTCCTGCTTCTTGATCTTGTTTTTCTGGTATCCGGGCAGCGTCAGGAGGTACGAGCGCAGCGGTGCGCACACCACATCGAACGTCTCACCGTACTTGCCCTTGTGCTCCCACACCAGTTCCTCGATAGCGTTCAGCTCGAAGTATTCGAGGTAACTTTCCGGCGCCAGATTGATGTACCCCTTGTCGCGCAAGAAAACGAGGGGGCGAGTTAGCGCAGCCACAAAGCTGATTGCTCGGCCCTTCCACATATCACCGCCACCACCGGAATCGTCCATCAGGGCCACGATCAACTCAATCAACATGCCCGATGAGGTATTCCCCATCATGTTCATGTTGTTCGTCACTTTGTCGTACTGCTTTTCAACGAAGTCGCGGCCAGAGGTGATGAAGTTGATGATGAGCAGGTCATCCTCACGGCCAACACGGCGGGCCAGCTTGAAGATGTTTTTCTGCAGGGCGGGATCGCCCTTGCCGTCCGTGTAGATGAACCCCGTGTTCTGCACCAGGGCGTTGAAGACGAGGCCCAACAAGTATTCGGTCTTGCCAGAGCCCGTGGTGCCCAGCACGAGCTGGTGGGTGCGCAAGTCACTGTCGCCAGCGTAGATTTGCTCGCGCGTCTCAAGATCGTTGCCCAGCATCGTGATGCCAGAGCCAAGGCCTTTGCCCTTGAGCGTGGAGCCATCGCGCAGCTTCGACTCAATGGGCATGCGATAGGGGAAGTCGAATGCTCGCCCGTCCACGTTGCCGTACATCCGCCAGAACAACCAGAGGATGAGCAGCGCAAACTCCCCTGCGAAGGGAAGAGGCTTGACGATGGCGAATGCCACAGACAGGCCCACCACAATCAACAGGAAGATCGCGCCGCCATCGGGTGACGAAAAGAATTCCGAGATTTTCTGACCCGCGAGCCGCGTGTCTTTACGGCGTCGAGAAGCCCTTACCTCATGCTTGCGCGAAGCACCCCTGTACTGAACCATTCGTAACCCCTTCGCCTACAGCAGCATTCAACCCAGCGCGTGCGCAGGTGACTCGAACCATTCCGCCAACAACTCTTTGGCGATCTTCTCGATCACAGAACTTTCCATCGCTTCGTCCACAAAATCGGCATCCGCGAACTGCTCTTGCTTGCGCCGCTCTACGAGCTTCTTGCACGAGCCGGACGGAAAGCGTTTGGCGAGCAGCTTGCGTGCTGCATCACGAGGCATTGCCTCATAGAGCATCATCCGCAGCTTGCGATCCTCGGCGGTCGTAGAGAGCGCCCACAGCCGCATCGGCCCCGGCGTCAGCGTGAACAACTGCGAAAAGGGGGAACTCTTCGTCTCAAACTTCGCCAGGAAGGTGCCGCCATCGGCATTAGGGCCGTGCACAAAGTTGACCAACCCCTGCTCTTCGACGGGCGACAAGCCGATGTTCTCGCGCATCCAACGGCGCGTCTGCTCGGTCCCTGAGTCCATGATGAACTGCGTGGTCGCAACCTTGCAGAGGTCGCCAAAGTCTTCCATAAGCTGGCTGGCAAGAACGATCTCCATATTCCACTTCCGAGCCTCACGCGCATCGGTCAGCACTTGCTGACGCAGGATCGGATGCCCGCCCGTCTTGTGAAATTCATCCATGCACAGCACCTTGTTTTCGTCAACGATCTCGTTGACCATCTTGGTGAAGTACGGACGGGCATACGCCTCGAAGAACGGCAGGTCTTCACGCGAATAGGCCACCTTTTTCATGAACGACTCGCGGGCGATCATGAACATGAGCGAGGTCTGTTTCTGCGCAGCCGCAGAGCCCAGCATCGCCACGTCTTGCAAGTCCAGTGAAACGACGCGCGCAGCTCCCAGGTCGAACTTCGTGTAACTGGCGAACACAGGAAAGTCACCGACAGCTTCACGCACCCCAGTAACAAACGTGGGGATCAGATCGCGACCGCCTTCTGTCTTCGTCGTACCGTACTCAGACTTGACCTCTTCGGAGCTGGCAACTGCTGCGAGGTCAGACAACGTGGGAACAGCGTACCGCTGGGCGATTTCAGCCTCGTAATACTGCTCAGCCTTGAAAAACGCATCCACAAGCTCCCAGTAGCTGGTGGCGGGCATGATGGTGATGCCCAGCTTTTGCACAGCCTCATCGAGCAACCGATGGTGCCCAGGTCGATAGCGATTCGGTTGAGCCTTCTCCAGCCGATCCGACTTGCGCATGTATGCAAGGTCGATGATTCGACCGACGAACGTGGACATGCCTTCAAAGGCCCTGCCATCACGCTCGGGCGGCGTAACCAGGGCCGTCATGAAGTTCTTGAGAAATTCACGTCCACGAGGCAGCGGCTCACGCTTCGTGAGCGGCGTGTCCATGGTGTTGATGCAGTCCCGCTCGTTGTTCTGCAGTCGCTTGTAGACCGCAAGGTGCCGCATGTTCTCTGGCAGCGCATCCTGCACCAGATCAATGAATCCAGCCGACGAGATACCAATGTCGATGATGCCCACAAACGGAAGGCGCTGGATACCGGGCAACAGGCAGGACTCGAAGTTATTGGAGTTCATCAGCACCGACTTGCCATAGCCTGGGCGCCCAGCGATCAGCGTGATCCATGTGGTTTGTTCCGATGCGAAGCGCTGGTAGTTGAGCACCTTGCCATCGCGGCTGCGGAAGATGATGGAGCCACGCGCAAAAGGCGATGCGGGGCGGGTCAGCGGCAAGAGTCCCAGCGCCTCATACAGGGGCGCAGGGCACGCGGGAGCGTAGTGCTTAGGCGAGAGGCCCACGCAGCACGTCTGAAAGGCATCCATGACGTACCCAGTGCGCTCAGTGACCGACGACTTGCCCCACCCTTCGAGCGCGCGGAGCACCTTGGACTTGCGCAACCGCAGCTCACGCACGCCTTCTGGCGTGTAGTCAGCCCAGGTCATGGCCGCAATCCGCAACTTCACAATCGTCTCGCCATCGCGCTTGCGCTCCTGCAGATCGCGAAGCGCAAGGTTGATGTTGCGATTGATCTCAGAGGTGAAGCCCAGCAGGTTCGCGAAAAGCTGCTTGAATCCTGTGCCCTGCAGGCCATCGCCTTCGATCATCACGGACAGGGTGTAGGGCATTGACCGCGAGCGCCCGTTTTCCTGTGTGTCGGAACGATTGAGCGCCGAGAACAGGTGGTTGAAGAACTTGGGCTCGCGCGGTGGGGCGCTGACGAACAGCGGCGCATAAATGCGGGTGCCAACACGAATGGTGGTCGGGTCAGGGATCTGTGGATTCGAGATCGTCCCAATGTCCGCAGAGGCTGTCATCACCTGCTCAGCGATGCGCGGATACAAGAACTCGCTGTAGTCCTCGTGCCTCGCGTTGTCCTTCCAACGGAATGGAATCTTCTTCCCTGGCAGCGCGGGCTCCCAGCCTGGGCCGCTTATGTCTGGATACACGCTGGAGCGCACTGCGCGCAAAGCGTCTGCGGCGTTGAGAATTTCAGCGTGGCAATTGAACTCCGGCGAGCACAGGTCCGTCACGACCTTGGTCACGTAGGCATTGTGCCGATCACGCAAGAATGAAATAGGCCGCAACAGGTTCTGCGCATCACGAGTGGCGGGCCATCCGCTTTCCTTGCGAAACGTGTTGACCTGTTCCTGAAAAATCTTGCCCTCGATGGGGTCCAGCAGCGACGGGCGGGACCAGAACACCAGATAGCACTCTTCGTCGTAAACGTAGTCGCCATAGCGATCCACAGTCTCATCAATCAGGTCGTGAACAGCCAGAGACAGGCGCTTGGCCGTAGCGTGCTGCTGCTCTGCATTGCTCACCAGGGCCTCACGGCCATCGAGGTCACGGCGGAAGATCGCTTGAAGCTGGCGCCCCCGATGGTCCAAGAAGATGCCAAGCGACCCCGTGACGAGCGACAGCAACTGCCGGAACTGATCCTCACCCAAAATGCCCTTGCTGCCATGAAAACGAACGATGGTCGCAAAGCTGCCATCAGAGGTGACAAGGCTCCGGCCCTCGTCCACCGTCTCAATGTCGCAATAGTCCTGCACGCTCATTTTCACCGACTCCAAGATGGAGACAATCACCGACTCAAATTTTTCCAGCATGACTCACCCTTTCGACAAACTGCTCGATAAAGCCATGAGCCTGCGCGGTACGCACAGCCTCATCCGACTCCCTGTCCACCAAAATCCCGTCCAGCTCCAGCATTTGCACCACGCTTGCATGCGAGCGCAACACCGCTTCGATCTGGTACAGCCCACTCTTGCCCTGCTCGCCCTGGCTCATGCCGACTCCCTGGCTTCAATGAAACTAGCCATGGGCGGCATCAAGCCCACATCCATTGCAACGTCGAGGATGTGCTTGATGCCACCCTCGGGCACCCGCACAACGACATTGCCCATGCCGTAGGCAATCAGGTTCACGCCCCGGCGTGACTGCATGCGCTGGGCATAGTCAAACATTTGCATGCGGTCGATGGCACGCATCCAGGCCGCACGCGCGGTGAAGCCAGTGATCCGTCCCACTCGCGGCTGCTTGTTCATCAGTGCTGTCCAAACCTGCTCGGCCACAAGACCGAGGCTGTAGGACAGCTCGTCCATTGCCCCTTGTGGCAGCTTCTCCGCATAGCTACCAAGGCTTTCATAGCCCTGCTCGCAGATCATTGCGGCCCGCAGCTCCACATCCGCGTACTGGCGCACAACGCGCCACTCAACATCAGTCAACCACTCGCGAATGGACTTGGAACCGCTGCCCCAGGACAGGGCCTCGGCCATGATCGGCTTCACGTTGGTGATACGGCAGCGAACCATGAATGGCTGCTCCATGTTCTCCAGCTCGGCTTCTGACAGCTTTTGCTTTGCCAACACCCAGCCTGTATCGGGTGGCACCTTTTGGGCGAGCATGCGTCGCGCATAACCCAGGCGATTGCAGCGAAGCGTGGCGCTGCTGGTGGTGCCTCGGCCAAAGCTCACGGGCTGTATCACGGAGACGCTTGGATGCCCCGCAATCGTCTCGAAGGTGGAGTAGTGCACCTCGGGGATGCGGCAGCGATCTAACCCCATGGTGGTCGCGTAGTCGTCATTGAGACGGCCATGGCTCTGGACCTTCACATTCAACTCCCGACAGGAGTAAGCCACCACGCGATGCGCAATCAGGGACAGAGCCTCTGCTGTGTCCTTGGCCTTGCCGGTGTTGCGGCCCAGGCCAAACTCCGTGGCTATCTGCTCGAAGGAAGTTCGCAGCCAACTGTCATTGCGGAAATTGGCATGCATATTCAACTTGGCAGCAAGGAATGCCGAGTAGCCGAGGTTTGTCAGCCAGATCACATCGTTGGGCAGCTCCGAGATACCTTGAATGCGGCGCGCGGTTGTGCCACCGATGGAGGCCCACCCGGCTGTCAGGGAGACGACTGAGCGATCCCCCGACCCCATCACCGAGCTGGGGTCAAATACTATGGCTCCAATGCGCATACGACTGGCTCAGACGTGCTGCGGGCGCAGCGTGTCGAGCAACGCAGGCCAGTGATTCATATCCAAATACTGGCTGTGTGTTCGCGTGAGGTAACCGGCAATTTGGCCGTCACGAAACGCGGCTTCCGTTGGAATCACGCGAAGCCCATCGAGCGTTTTGTTGCGCAGCGCAAACGCTGCATCGTCGAGCTTGGACAGGCCCACCGCAATCTCATGGCCGTTGGAGAAGTCGGCTTCAAAAACGCGCTTGAAAATGTCTACAGAACGGCTCTCGAAGATCGCATACAGACCCTTGAGCCGCGACTGCACATCCTCGTTACCCACTGCCATTGCGCAGTGGTAGATGCGCATCAGATTCGTGATCTCAGCTTGGGTCAATTCAGGCACCACTGCCAGGAACATCGCGCCGCGCATCGCGGCCAAGCCCAGGTGAAAGCAGAGATGGTCAATATTGCAAATCGTCACGAGGTTCGATTCGCGGTTGTTCGTGTGGTCATCATCAAGGTGATGGACCTCTTGGTTCGCTGTGCTGGCAAACCCGCAGAACCAGCAGCGCCGACCATCGCGGTCGAGCACTTTTTTGCGCACTTCCAGAAACACGGCATCCGCCTCATTGCGGTCATGCTCAGACTGCTCCATGCGCCACTGCTTGCGCTTGACGCTCAACACCGGCAAATTCGCGAACCGCGTCAGGAAGGCCTCGGGCCTCGTAGGCGGTATCAGTTCCATGCTTCCCATATTCGTCCGTGATGCGGTGATTGAGCTGTGACTGCGGCCCAGTGATAGCACCTGGGCCGCTGGTTCGGATTAGCCCGTAACGGTGTTACGCATCATCCACATGATGGTGCCAACGCCCGCCATCGCACCACCGATGAACAGACCCACGACAGCCGAGAGTGGCTTTTCGCGCTCATCCTTGGACGCCTTCCAGAGGGTGTACAGCGAGATGGCCACGACCACGAAACCGCCGATTGCCACGAGCTGGATCAGCAGAGATGCGCCAGTCTGCGCGGCACCGTCGATGTTGCCTGCAATGTCGTCAAACTTCTTGCCACCAGAAATGTCCTGAGTCAGGTCGGTCTTGCTGATTGCGTGCGCAGGGAGAGCCAGCGTGCCGCTGAAAAATGCGACGACCAACGAGCAGGCGAGATATGCCTTGTAGCGAGCGATGGCTGCGAGATTGAGGAAAGCTGCTTTCATGAGTGAACTCCGGTTGTAAAAAAGTAAAAATTAGGGAACGAGATCAGAACGGGGTGAACATCGAGATGATGTTGAAACCCAGTGTGTTGTTGACTACATCGGCAAACCACTTGAAGTTCCAGCAGAGCACGCCGCCGAGAGCCCAGCCAAAGGCTGAGCCCATATGGGCCTGCTCGTTGTTGTAGTAGCGATTGACAGTCATAAGGGCTTTGAACATAGCGATGAAGCCCACGACTTGCATGATCGACAGCAGCGCGATGGTGGCGACGGCCCCCTTGTCCGCCAGCGATCCACCAGCGCTGTACGCCATGTCCGTTGGCATGATCCGCGACGCCACATAGTCATCCGACACAGTGCGGGACATGATGCCCATCAAATTGAGGGTGGACAGCGCGCTCAAGAGCGCACCAACCAGCAGAGAGATCAGCGCCGATCCAGTCGAAAAGCGCTGACGGCCAGCAACGTACTTCAGCGCGTTGTCATGAGACACCCCCCACAGCTCGACCAAGGCAGAGCCGACGAGATACAGACCAACCAAGGCTGCGATGCCTTGGATCATCATCAGCAATGCAGGGGCGACTTTGCCTGCATTGACGAGCAAATCGAGTAGATCGGGGAAGCCGGTGCCCATGGTTCAGTGCTCCAGAAATGACGTGCGCAAAACGGCTCTCAGCGTTTGGCCTGAACATCGACAAGTACCTGCCCATTGGGCGCTACACGCTTGATGACAAGAGCACCGTCCAGAGGGATCGTCTCGCCCTCGCTAACGCTCCACTCGTCGTTGCCATTGCGAATCCATGCACGATTCCCGACCGAAGCCAGAACCTTCGAATCGCCGCCAGTGAGTTGCATCGACTTGTCCTTGGATGCACGACGCTCAGCCGAACGCTCCGCAGCCGCAATGCGCTCACTGCGCGTGGGGCGAGAGTCTTGCTCTTCGGGCTTCACAACGTTGATCCGCGTGCCAATGCGGGCTTTCTCCAGATTGCCTACGCGGCTTGCAGTCACTTGAATGTTGTTGTCCAGCGTTGTGAGATTCTTGTTCTGCTGGTCAACCGCCGAGGCCATTTGCGAAAAAGCGGCTTGTGCACTTTGTGCATTGGAATCGACCTTCTCACGCAGCGCCTTGACCTCCAAGCGAAGCTGCTCCAGCTCGACCGATACGCCATTGACTGGCGATTCAAATTGAGCTGGGCGGCTTCTTACCGCCTTCTCGGGTTTGCCAGACGCCGAGATGAGCGCGCCAGCGATCACCATCACGACGACAAAGACGGCGGCGGCGATCCCGACCAGTTGGCCGAACGACATTTTTTTGAGATTGATTGCCATGATTTCTCGCTTTGCGTTCAATAGTTGCTGTTCAAAGGACCGCGATACCTGTTGTCATAGCCGGTGCCCTGGTACTGGCTCGGTGCCGCTCCAGTGCCGCCTGGGGCGTAGCCGTATGGGGTAGTTCCATAACCGGGATTGAAGGTGCCCTGCCCTGCCTGCGGGAACCCCACGGGGGTGGGGGCGTTGACTGCATTCCCCTGCCCACCGGACTGTTGGAGCGCCTGCTGCTGGGCCAACTGTTGGGCCAACTGCTGGGCAGTCAATTGCTGCGGTTGTTGCTGTTGCTGTTGCTGTTGCTGTTGCTCATCACTATTTGCAGGCAACACGTCCTCTAAGAAATAGAGCACGAAGCCCGTCTCAGCGGGTGTTGAGTACGTGCTGGGCTGATTGAAGCCGCGACGCCGAATTTCGGCGCCAATTGCAGACCCCATCTCACCGACAGCAGAGCCAATCACTTGCCGGTCACGAGGCATCTCATTGGTCGTGATGATGCCGCCTGGGGTGGACACAGTTGTCCCCACTGGCTGCTGATACACACGGCCTGCGCCTTGGAGCAACGCTGCCGCTGCAAGCGACGAATAGCGGCTGAGCGTGTGGTGGTCGATCTTCTCTGCCATGCCCATCTTGGCATCCTGCTCACGCAATGCCACTGCACGAATGCGCATGGTGCTGCGCTCGTCCTGGGGGGCCAAAGTCATGAAGGTGAGCGAGATGTTGTTGTAGCTCTGCTCAATCATGCCGATCAGCTTGGCGCCCTTCCATGGACCACTGCGAACGGTTGCAAGGACAGTGCGCCCATCGTCAGTGTTGGCTTCCGAATCAAGGGTAGCGAACATAGTGTTCCCAGCCTTGATCGTTGGCTTGCGGGACGCCGCGCGCATTGCGCTTGCAGCGGCTCCGCTGCTTGCACCACGAGCGGGGGCCACGTAGTAGGTGGACTGGGTGTAGGCCCCCAAATTGTTGAGGCTGTCACTGCCTTGGGAGGCAAACATGCCGCCGATCTGTTTCACGATTTCTTGCGAGACAGATTCAACATATTTATCGCGATCACCTTCCGCCTGCTTCTGATCCGTTTCCAGCTTCGCTGCAGCACGTTGCAACTCTTGGTCGCGGCGTTGCTGCTCCGCTTGCTGTTGCGGCGTCTGCTGCTGTGGCGCTGCGCCCGAAGGCATGGGCTGTGCCTGCATGCTGCGTGCGCTCCCGTTGGCCTGGGCACGAGCAGCCTCTTCTTCGGGGGTTGCAAAGCCCGCGAACTTGGCAGGTGCTCCAGGGGATTCCTGCTTGGAGCTGGCACCGATGTTGTAGTCAAAACCGGGCTGGTAGCTCCCCCCTTTGTTTTGTGCTTCCTCGGCCTCGCGGCGCGACTGCTCTGCGCGGCGAGTAGCTTCTTCGGGCGTCACCGCGTTGGTCGAAACGCGATTTTGTGGAGACGTAGGAGCGTCCACCTGGGCCTTGCTTCCAACCACTGGTGCATCACGCATATTCGTCGCTGCAAGCACACCAAAAACCACTACGACAACCGCCGCAGCGATCAGCGCAAGTTTGCCTGGGCCAGAGCCAAAAGTGGCACGCAGGTTGCGCCGCCTCACATCGGCATCAGCCTTGCGCGCGGCACCATTTGCTTGTGGGTTCACAGCAGGTTCAGGGCTGAATCCCTGGTCTTCTGCTACTGCATCGGGGTTAGCGCCCGTACCGTTGTTGTTTGCGTCGCTCATCTGCTGCTACCTCACTCAAAGAAAGCCGTTTGTGCACGTCCACCGATGGTGAACGTCGCAGCTTTTGGCACACCGACATAGCGGTACACGGACACTCCGCTGGTGCTGCGAGCTGCAGCGAAGTACGCTGGATACTGGGCGTTAGCGCGAGCTTTGACATACAGGTTGCGGTCATAGACCCAGGCCTCGGCGCCGTCCAAGCCAGTCACCCGCAAACGCTTCGCGCTCGCAGGAGGCACGCCATCAAGGAAGTACGGCATAGCGTTGTCCAGCCCTGGAGCAGCTTGCATAGACACCTCAGCCTCGGCATCAGGATTGCGCCCCGGCACCTTGGCATCTACGCGCATATCAACCTCTGCTTGACCAGTTGTCAGGACAAAAATCACTGGTGTCGATTGGCCGCGCAGCGTGACCGTCACGTTGCCATAGGCTGCTGGCGTGAGCGCTTCGATGCTCAGCACGTTCGTCGGCGTTTCGGCCTGCCCGCCCTGCCCGCCCTGCCCCGCTCCAATGACACGGCCATCACTGAACAGTTGACGATTCATGCTGACCTTTTCGATCATCCATGGCTGGCCGCTCACATCCGAAAACACAAGGCTTGTCTGCTGCCCACGAGACAAGCGCAGTGTGGGTGGTGCGACGCCTGGATCGAGATTCACAAGCAATGTGCGAGTCACCGGCTTTGCGGGGTTCAGATAAGGCATCGAACGCTGCTGCTGGCGTTCGATGTAGATGGACTTCAAGCGCTCAACCTGCTCGGGCGTGAGCTGCATGTTTTCGATCTGGCGAACGGCCCGCTCCACAATGGCCTCAGCAGGTGGATACACCACGCTGGGACCATCAGCAGTTGAGTTGACAGTGCCCGCTGGCATCACGATAGGAACAGGAGCATTAACCTGCTGCCCCAGTCTGTTTGGTGGCGCAGCTTCGCGAGGTGATGCTGCAGGAGCGGGTGCAACCGGCACAGCAGCAGATGCCGCCGCCGCAGGCGCCGACTCTGCTGCAGATGAGGCTGGCGCCAACACCTGCGGTGCCTGCTGGGGAGCAGGCGTTATTGGTCCCTGTTGCGCAGCGGCTGCGCCGTGCAACAGGAGCGCCGCAACAGCCGTTGCGACAGAAGAAAAAGCTGCTTTCATCATCATTCCCTACATGCCTTCAACGTTGACTTGCGATTGGGGACAGCACCAGGGAATCGACAGCGATACCCTTCAAGTTCACTGCGCTGGCTTCTTGCTCAAGAATCGTCACATGGGCCAGGAAGTCCTGGCGTGATCGTGGCTGGCTCTCACCACCCGAAAAGAACTCGATAGCCACGGGCACGATTGCCACCCAGTAGCGCTTGGTGCCGCGACGGCCCTCTTCCTCGATCTGCGGCGTGCGTGTCGCCATCGTGCGAAGGACAAGACGCCCCTTGATGACACGCTCAAGATTGCCGCTTTCTTGGAGCGAGGCGAGGTACTGCTTGCGTCCAGCATCTGTGAAACGCTTCGTGGCAACATCGTTGATCGCGGGCCGGTAGTTCACGTAGTCGTAGGTGTAGGCCTCAACCACAGTGTCTTTGGCGTACTCAGTCAGAGCAGCGGGAGTGACGCGCACTTGCGCGTCACTGCTGACTGCACACAGCGCCCTGTTGTCAGTCGTGGGGATGTAGCGGTACTTTGGGAACAGAAACAGTGCCGAACTCACCGACACCGCAAAGGTCGCACCCAACGTGAGCGCCAATCCCCAGACCCTCACATTGCGTTTTTTGAGAGTGATGTTTTCTTGGTGCAGACGCGCGACTTCGCGCAGCACTGCAGCAGCTTCACCAGGGGTCTTGTCGTTGGCGATCTGAGCAAGGATCGCGTCGTCAAGCTGACGCCCCTCAAGCTGATCCTTGCCGTTGTCCGGTTTTGTGTTCTCAGTTTTTGCCATAGCGAATCTCTCCGGTGCGGCTGTCCAGCACGCAAATGTGATCGGTCGCGTCCCAAAAGATCACGTCCTCATAACTGGTTTCCGTAAGGAGCCAAGCACACGAGCCCATGAGGCCCAAGACCAGCACCACTACTGCCACCTCCCCATAGACGGCTGCGCGGTCGTAAAAGCGATTCAGACGGCGCAATGTGCGCACGTCCGAACTTCCATCACTGACCCCCCAACTCGTCTGGCCCGAAAGCCAACCCCGAACGCTGTGCAGACGCATGAATACCTCTCGTTGGGCCGCATTCTACAAGCCATTTCAAAATCCGCAATCACGCAATTTTGCGATTTCTGCGTATGTTGCTGTTGCAATGCACTCCCTTATGACATTGGAGACATACCTTTATGCAACATTCTGAAGCACTCCAACGATCAATCACTGGACTCAGATCAGCAGAACGCTGCGCACCGTCTCGCCCACTGGGAAGGAGCAACAAAAGGATGGATTTCAGGGCCAGTTGAGCGCGCCGTGTACGTGCCGCGTCTGCGCCGCATCTGCGACGTTTATGAGCCGCGTAGGTGTCGCATTGGAGCCGTTGCGGTATACATAAGGTGCAACCGCCCCTCCTGAGTGCCGCATGAGTGCTGCATGGGAGCCAGTTGGGCGCCGCCTACGTGCCGCTCCCGTGTCGCATGCGTGTCACATGATTACAAAATGCGTATCGACGCAATGTTGCGAAATTTAACAATTGCAACTGCGCGTGCAAGTGTGCAGGCGCAAAGCACGGTCGTGCTTTTGAGTCAACTTTTATCTGGCTGGGGGCCTGGGCGGGGCGATGGCTCACTCCACTGCGCAACGTCCTGGGGCGCCTGCACCTGCGTGTAGCGCACGGCCAGCAGGGACTCCCTCGCAGCGCGCATGCTGCGCCCGGTATAGCCCGAAAACTTCCGTGCGTAATGCCTGTGCGCTGTCTCCTCGCTTGAATGCCCAAACAAGGCAGCAATCTGACGGCGGTCCTGACCATCTGCTTTTGCATTTGCAACAGCTTGATGGCGCGTCCCGTAAATAGACGGAACGCTTCCTTCCCACCCTTTACTTAGAAGCGTTCGGCGTATCGCTCTCTGCAAAGAGTCATAAATCTTTTTTGTCTTGTCTCCATAAGACAACCTAGAAATCTCAGGCGTGTACAACTCCTTGATTGCAGCAAGCCACTTTCTGATATAGGAAAGATTTTGCTCTGTCAGGTTTTCAAGCATGATTATTCGATGCTCTCCATTAGCCCTTTCAGCGGATTGCTTGGCGTTATATACCCGCAACGCAGTACAGGTTTCAATCTCGCCATCTCTACCGATAACAAACTCACCCAATGGATCTGTCTTTTGATGCTTGATGAGCGCCGCATTTAGCCATTCAATTGGCCGCAAGCCAACCACGAGGTTCGCCCGAATAAACAACAATCCGTGCAAGAGATTCAAGCTCCTGTCATCAATTGCAGCCTTAGAAAGAATTTCTACTGCCTCATCGGGAAAAGCCTTCAAATTTGGACTTGAAGTCATGCCCGATTTTTTTGGAAGTGCGCTCGTCCCTAGAAACTGAATATCTCTGTATGCAGACTCATAACGGTCAATAACTAAAGCACCCGAATCCATAAGTGATTGCGCTTCCGACGCAATCCAAAATAAAGCAGCGGCCTTTTCAAGGCGCGCTGTGGCTCGGGTAATTTGGCTGTTGTCCACGCGATCCGAAAGATCGCGCACGAGCATCTCAGGAGTTAATCTTGAAATTTCGCCGCCAGCCACTCGGCTGGCGGCTTGTCTTATCTTTCTCGAATACAGAACAATGGTATCTGCAGACAGTGATTGACCCACTCGTTCCTCAGCACCAATACGAGAAAGCAGATCAAGCGCCCGCGTTCCTCCTGTTATCGAATTTTCGTACATAGCAATTATTTATTTAGCTCACAAAAGTAGGTATTTTGCGGATGCAGATCAAAAGAGGGCAGGGTGGCACAGGGCAAAACCTCCAGTTCGGCACCAGCTCAGCAGACCGTCCAGACCTGGCGCAGGGCCTGGCACCAGCTCGCCGAAAGGGCGCAGATCTACGCGCATCCTGTGACCAGAAACGTGTGCTTCGGAACCAGAAAACACGCCCCCAGGAGTCCCGGCACGCGGGCTCCGGTAACAGACGGAGGTTCCAGATCATCGGTGTTTCGGCGGCAGAAGGGGAAAAGCATGGTCGCAGATTGGTCGGCTTGGTCACAGATGGGCGTTACTCCGCCAAATCTTGGATGTATCGCCGCCAAAAAATGGATGTATCGCAGCACAAACGACCCCTCAAAAGTGCCCAGAATGAAGCCCATGCCTACGGATTTCCGCAATTATGCGGATGTATTGCAGCATGGACAAGGGGCACAGACGGACAGTCCAAATTTCGCGGCAAAAACACGCGGAGTAACGCCCATGTGGGCTTCTGTGACCAGAACCTCGCGCTGCCTGCGACCAGAGGACAGGCAACAACTGCAGCATGCGTGCCGCAATGGTGCCAGATTGGGGCGCTTGAGTGCCATTTACGCACCGCATCTGCGCCGTGAGCGTGTCGCATCCGTGCTGTTTGCCGCCAATTTCAGGCGGGTACATAGCGCAAGAGGCGCCAGATAGGTGCCGCATTGGTGCCGTATAAGAGCCAGAAGAGGACCGTTTGCGTGTCGTTTTGGTGCTAGAGAACGCATTTTTGCGCTCGAATTCATGAACTTGGGGATGCTTCTTTTGCCTTGGCGGGGTATGATCCCCGCGTGCGAAAGTGCGCTCCAAGCACGCCACAACATCACAGTTTGTCGTTTTATCGTCGTTTCACTTTTTGAAGGAGTCTGCAATGGGATTGAGATTGACTGCATGTGCGAGTCTGGCCGTGGCGTTCACGCTGTTGGGCTGCGCCACTCCCCCCGCGCCCATGGACGAGGACTTTGCGTCCAAACTGATTGCCGAGAAAGCTGCGATTGCAGCAGGCGCTCAGCGCGATTACGCGGCGCTGCTCGCCGAGGACTATTCGACTGTCCAAAAACGGCAGGCCGCATTTGACACTGACACCATTGACGTGGACTACATCGGTAATCCACGCGAGCTGGTGCAATCCCTCGCTTCGCGCTATGGCATGGCATTCAGCGAGACAGGTCGTCCCGCTGAATTGCGTCCTATCAATATCCGCATGAAAGGGGTCACACCTGATTCAGTTCTCCGAAATATCGGCAATCAGATGCACCTCGCGGCTGATCTCGTTCTGAATCGTCCCGGCAAGTCACTCACCATTGAGTACAAGAACCGCGACAGCGAACAGAATCAAACAAAGGGAGGCTAAGCGCTATGGCTGCTGATATTCCTGTGTCCCTTGAGCAATTGCAGGCGCAATATGACCGCCCTGCAATGGTTCGATCCGCCGATGATTCTTCATCCAGTATCAAAATCGAAGCCCTCAAAGAAGCCGCTTTGGGCATTGGAGTCAAGGGTGGATTGCGAAAACAGCTCGCCCACATCAATGGCGTGATCGAAAGAAAATCGCGTGAGCTGGATACGGTTTACGATTTCGGCAATCTGATGATTCGGGATCGGGTCGTACCCGCAGTTATCACCGAAGCCCGTGATTTGTATAACCAAGACGGCGCATACGCTCTGCGTTTATCTGGTGCCTCTTACAAAATCGACCAACAGCCGCGATTCTCGTCAGTACCTCCGAACTGGCGTGATTACCTTTGGTTCGGCAATGCAGACAAAGATGATGATGTGGCATCTGGCAATATGCGGCCAAAAACAGATTATGAGCGCCAGCTTTGGCGTGAATACATCGGGAAAGGTTGGCAGCAGGGTATCGACCAAGCGAACGTCATGCTGCAATATGGGCTCGACCGCCTGAACCGGGACTTGACTGGAATGATCCGGTTCCACACATTCGTGCTGCAGAACAAAATCACGATGCCCGCCATTGCGACGCAGACATGGGCATATTCGGCACAGCAGAATGAAACCATTGCTGTCGATGAAACGCTTCTGCGCATCACGACCTTGCCTGAATTCAACCCCGCCATTGACAAATGGCGTGCGTCTGTAAAGACCTCAGAGATCGTGCCTCCTATTCCAGCGCAGCCTACGCAGTCCATGCGCCGGATTTCGCCAAAGTTCAACCCCACGCCCGATCCAGCACAGCCGCCAGCTCCTGAACGGCGCACGCTGCCCCACGGCCAGGATGGCGAAGGGCAGGGTGCCGCAGGTGTCTGATATGAGCGAGCCCGTGGGCAAGCTGCGGGTGGAGGCCGGTGGCTTGCTGCCACGCGCTGCTCGCCTTACCGACTTCGTGCCCCCACAGCGCTTCATCGTGCCGGAGCACTTGAAAGGCGTGATGCTCGAAGCTCAGGCACACAATGCCAGTGACGTGTACATCCAGCCTGGGTTGCCGATCTGTGCACGGATCAACGGCGACCTCATGGCTCTAACGCCCAGCACTCTCGATGAGAGCGAGGTCATGTACATGATTAAGTGGACGAGCAACCGGGACACCGCTGAAACGGACATACTTTCAGGAGTCCCGGTCAATGCTCGGTACGAGCTTTTCTCGCCAACTGAGAGAGACGCCCGTGGCGCAAAGCTGCGCTACGGCTACCGCGTCAACATTTCCCCGATTCTCAACCCAGGTGGCACGTCTGGCCAGATCGTGCTGCGCTCAATCCCAAACGAGCCAATACCGTTCTACAAAATCGGGTTGCCAGAGACGCTTGTGCGCGATTGCATCCCCGAGAGCGGACTGGTCTACATCGCCGGAGCTACCGGATCAGGCAAGACCACCACTTTCGCGGCCATCATCCGCTACATCCTGGAAAACGACACACCCATCAAGGGCAATCTGTTGACGCATGAAGAACCAATTGAGTTCACATACGACCAAATCAACAGCCAGCATTCAATCATCGTGCAGTCTGAGGTGCCACAGCACTTCAAGGATTTCTACGCAGCCAATCGCGAAGCGATGCGCAGAAAGCCAGGACTTGTACTGGTTGGCGAAATGCGTGACGAAGAAACCATTCGTGCCGGTGTGGAGCTATCTCTTACTGGGCATCCAGTTTTTGCCACGGTGCATGCTACTGATGTGCCATCGGTAATGCGAAGACTCATATCGCGTTTTCCATCAAACGAGCGTGCTACCGCTATTTACGACATTGTTGATACTGCGCGGATGATAATGGCGCAGCGCCTTGTAAAAGGCATTGATGGAAAATTGATCGCTGTACGTGAATACTTGAAGTTCAACGACGAAATTCGCGACGAATTGGCCGAGCTGGACCAGATGGGAAAGATTACCAGCGTGATCGCCAGAATCGTTGAAGAGAAAGGGCACTCCTTCCGCAAGGAAGCCAGCACGCTGCTCGCCGAGGGGCGGATCACCAAAGCTGTCGCTGAAAGCATCTTCCCACCGCAGAAGGAGCAACAGCTAAAGGCGATCCTGGCTAGTCAGGAGTCCTGAGCACCTCGCTCCTACGTGTTGCATCGGTGCCGTTTAAGCGCCGCTAATGCGCTGTGAAGGTGCTGCATAGGGTTGTTTAGGTGTCGTTTGCGTGCCACACGGGCCGCTTGCGTGTTGTATTGGTGTCGTTTTGGTGTCGCCTACGTGCCGCGAGTGCTACACTGCACTCACGATGGCGCGCAGTGCCATCTACGTGCCATGAGCTGGTCCCTTGGGACTTGTTCATGGGTATTTGTATCGACTCTTGTTGCTGACAAATTGAAGGGGGATTTATGTCAACTGGGCGTTATCACTGGAGCAATGTCTCTGGAGAAGCCAAATTTTTCATAATCAATGCGTCGGCAAGTGTGCCGTGGCTAGCGCTGATTCTCTTTCCGCGCTGGTCCACGCTCGCAATTGCATTGATATTGACGGCTTTTTTGCTGTACGTGCAATTCAAGAAAATGAATTTCAGGACGTTTCTCAAATCGAAAAAAACGTTTTTCCTGGGTCATTCGATACGTGTTGAGCGGCCTTTCAAGGGGCAATGATGGCAACCAAAAAAAAGGAAACCTCCCAAATGAGCGAAAACAATAGCGATAAGGATCTCTTCGTTGGCGTGGATGATGGTCACTACGCCATCAAAATCGTTCTGGAGACTGGTCAAACGTTCTCGATCCCCTCGCGGGCCGCTGCAGGCAAACACCTGATTTCGCTACGCGATAGCGACGATGGCGTGTTCTACGACACCGAAGAAGGCCGCACCTTCACGGTGAGCGCTCAGCTCCCCAAGTTCGAGGACACGCGCTTTATGGACTACCCCAAGTCCGAGCTGAACCGTGTGCTCGTGCATGACGCACTGCGCCGCGCAGGCCTGGGTGGCCGCAACGTGCGCATCACTACGGGCCTCCCCGTCAGCTACTACTACCTCGCAAACGGTGAGAAGAATCAAGCGCTGATCGACGCCAAAGTTGCCAACCTGGGCAAGCGGGTCAGCTACGGCGACACCCCCCTTGCCAAGATCGTTGCCAACACCGTGACAACCGAAGCGGTTGCCTCGTTTGTGGATCAACTGATGGACCTCGACGGGAACCCCTCGGGTGACTTCCAGAATCTCTCCGAGATGCCCGTGGGCGTCATTGACGTGGGTGGCAAGACAACTGATTGCGCAGTTCTCTTGCCTGGAATGGTCGTTGACCCCAGCCGTTCGGGCTCGAACGATGTGGGCGTGCTGCAGCTCATGGAAAACGTTGGCGCAAAGCTGCTTGCACACCTGCAATTGGACGCTGCGCTCCCGGCCTCGGCCATTGAAAAGGCATTGACCACAGGCACCGTCCGCTTGTATGGCAAAGAGCAGGACGTGAAGAAAATCATTGACGACGAAAAGGAGCGCCTGACGCAGCAGATCATGAGCGCAGTCCGCACGAAGGTCGGCAGCGGCGCTGATCTCGATCATGTGCTCTTCGTCGGTGGTGGGGCACTGGTGCTGAAAGAGCAACTGCTGAAACACTTTCCCCATGCTCGCGTGCCAGACGAACCAGTGTTCGCCAACGCGCGTGGCATGCTCAAGTTCGCCAAGCATGTGGTGGGGGCCTAATGGCGAGCGAAGGCAAGTGGGTTAGGGCTTCGACGGCTTTGAACGGCAGCTACGAAGCCGAAAGCGACTTGCAGAGCGATCTCCAGAAGACCGACACATCCAACAGTGGAAAGCTGTTGCGTGCGTTGATCCGGGCGGGCTTCAAGGCCAGCCACAGCAGTCATGGCAGCGCTGCGGCGACTGCCGTGACACACCCAGGTGGAGGTCAACCGCATGAGCCCTAAACGCCATGGCATGTATCTCTCACCCGAAGACGATCAGCAACTGTTGCAGGAGCTTGAGAGTTGCACGGTGAAGGGTCGGAAGTCGGAGTTGCTCCGCAACTACGCACTGCTCGGCTACAAGCTCGCGCTGGACCTGTGCGAAAAAACGCAGGACCACGCGGCGCTGACGACAGCGCTTGCCGCGCTGTTTGGCGCACAGGAATCACAACATGATTTCCGGCAAGCGGCCGAATTTTTGAAGGTCAGAGGCCTGCGCAAAGGGCAGGGCGGCACAACGCAGATCGCTGCACAACCACCTGCTCCTGTGCAGGCGGTTGTGACGGCACCTGCGCAGCCGTCCGAGGCGCTGCGCGAGCCGTCCCAGCCTGACGACAAGGCGGCACCGCTGATGGCGCACGAAGCGCAGCCAGCGGCTACAAAACCGCGCTGGGGCGCTTTGAACTCGCTGGTAGGCGGTGCGACTCAGCCCAAACCAATTACCTCCGACGAAAAAGGGAGTGACTGATGGCCAGTGGTGCGAGCGGCAGCGGCAACGGGCGCAGCGTTGACGATTTCACGATGATCCTGGCCCTCCTTGCAGGGTCGGTGATCGCAATCTTCATTGCTTGGCTCGCGTTTCATACCGAGCTTTCGATGGCGTACACCTACGTGCGCCGAGCGGAGTTGTGGTGGCTCGACATGATCGGAGCCACAGGCCTTCCAGGCGCTGCTGCAGTCAGCAAATGGTTTGCCAAGGGCTGTGCTGCAAGCGGCTTGTTGGAGCGCTGCACGCGCGATTTCAGCACGATGAGCTGGAGGGAAATTACCAATCTCGCCTTCTATGTGAATGTGATTTTGCTGCCCTTCATCATGCTTTTTGCGTTCAAAATTTTCGCAAACATCCAGTCCAAGCATCCGAACAATCGGTTCTCTAAAACCTTCAACGTGGACAGCTTTGTTCGCGAGAAAAAGCCGCTCTATCGCCACCTGCGCATGTTCGATGCGCTGGACTTGATAGAGGCGCCCCTGGATCACCCCGTCTTGGGCATGTCTCAAACCTCGCGCCAGTTCGTCTACCACCATCGCCTTATCGTGGACAACGGCGAGCCTGGAGACGGCTGGATAGAAGAGGCAGATGGCTCTGTCACCCCGGTGCTGGATAGAGCCAAAGCGGAGCGTGTGCTGCGAGAGCAACTTGGCTCTGTTTGGACCGGGGTTGCAAACCTCACACCAGCAGAAACGCTGTTGCTCGCAATCGCCATCCCGCGCGTAGCAGCCACCGATGGCTCGCTGGACGATGCTGCTTTCAAGGCCTGTCTTGCCGAGTCCAACGAGATGGTCAATTGGTGCTGGGATCAGTTCAAACCACCGCCAAAGGATAGCGACAAGGCTGACAAAGCTGGTATCGCAACAGACCCACTCGCATGGCTTCAACCTCAGATTGATTTGACGGTGCCACGCACCGTCATTGCACGCCATATCGAGAGCAAGCCTATGCAGGCCATCCTGGGCAAGCACGCCTACGTGCGGACGATCCTGTTTGCCATGTTCACCGCCGCGCGCAGCCTGGGCGTGCTGCCGCCCGCAGACATGCGCTGGATGCGCTTCTTTGATCGCACGCTGTGGTATGTGCTGCAGAACTTCGGTCGCCAAGGCGCCTACGTGGAGGGCAGTGCGGTCCACGTCCACTACTTGTACGAAATCAAGTCCAACAACCCATTGATCGAACCGCAACTGGACAAGGCAATTACGGCCCTGGATATGGCCCTGACCGCCTTCCGCTACAGGCCATCGGATCGTGACGCTTACCGGGCTGGGGCACGGTCAATCGCGGAAGCGCTACCACCCGAGTTAACCGAGCAAAAAGACCAATCAGAAACGCCTGATGACCGCCAAAACGCCAAGGTTGTCAAAAATTAGTCGTTACGCTTTTCTAAATCGGTGATAGCATCGTGTGAGCTTCAAATGGATGTTGCTCATGGAATTGACACGCAAAAAACTCGCTATTGCCGCCGCTGCGGTGGCCGTCTTAATGGGTGGGGTTTGGCTCGTTGCCAGCCGCACCGCCTCCCCTCAACTTTCTGCAGATGGCATCGCCGACTTCAAGGCACCGCCTCGTTCACCTGATCTCAGTGGAGAAATCCACGACAAGATGGCGGCACTGCAACCTCCAAACGCAGAGCGGCCAGAGGTCAAGCTGCCACCTGCGCCACCATCGCGTGGATTCGACGCTCCCCCAACGCTGCCGACCGTAGGCACACCCACGGCTCAAGCGATAGGGGCGGGTGCCGCAGAAGCGGCGCAAGCTGCTCAGGCTTTGCAAAACGACCCCGTGATGACCCATCTCGCACGCTACGGCACACCTGTGACCAAGCAGGTGATGCCTGTTGGTGGCTTGACGATGTGGACCCTCATCAGCAAATCCGGCAAAACCGTGAAGCTGTACACCACCGCCGATGGCAAGGCCCTCGTTTCCGGGGTGGTGTGGAATCTGGAGAGCGGCGCCAACGTATCCGAATCCGCTGCGCTGCCCATGCCGATGCCCGGTGGTGACCCCAACTATGCGGCACGCCTGCCTCAAGTTGTGGCACCGGCCACGCCCACAAACAACCTTGTGACCGGCAAGCACTCAACCCCGTCCGCATTCGACGGCAAGGCCCCCAACCAGATCCCCGAAGCCATCAAGCTCGTTGATGGCTTGGCTGGCTTCAAGGAAGGGAAGGGCGGTCCAGCGGACACGCTCTACATCATCATTGACCCCCGGTGCCCATACTGCCGCAGCGCCTACCTCAAGACGCGCGAGCATGTGGCCAAGGGAATGACCATCAAATGGATTCCCACTGCCGCCTTGGGGCGCCCTGAACAGGGCCTCCCCCTGGCGACGACCATCCTGCGCTCCAAAGACCCCAGCGTGATGGAGCGAGTGCTGGGCAAGCACGAGCAAATCGCTACCGAACCTACTGCCGCTGACGTGGCAGCTCTCAACAACAACCTCGACTTCATGTTCGAGGCCTTCAAGCAAAACAACGAACCCAGTCCCGGAGTCCCCGTGGCGTTCTTCGTTGATCGCCGCTCTGGCAAAGCACGAATGATGATGGGCCTGTCTGAACAGGCAGTTATTGACGACATTCTCGGCAACCCCAAGAAGTAAATTCCATGGCAAAACAAACTCTGCCCGATTTCGCTCCTGAGCTGCGCGTTGTTGCAGCAGGAAACGCAAGCAACCGTCTAGTCGTCGTGTTCGATACGGCCACCGACCTTGACCTCAAGCGCTCGCCCCGCGTGGTGATGATCGACACCGAAGGCGTCACGAACATCACCACGGAAGTGACCGATGTATCCACCCAGGAACTGGTGGACCGTGCGCTGTACCAAGGCAAGATCAACCTGCTCACCCAAAAGGGCGAAGCAGAAGCTACTCGATACCTCCTGGCCGAGTTTTCGCTGGAAGTTGAGGGCAGCGGCAAGCGCAGCAAGGAAGGGAAGCTCAACTTCCCTCCAGCGCTGGAAGTCGAACAACAGGTTCTCCAGGGCGTGGCCGACGCCTTCACCGAGGCAAGCCTGGAAATGGTCTACAGCAGCGGCGCAGGAGCCGCCCCGACCACCGCAGCCTATGAACAGGCTCCCGCTGGCTCTCCTTGGCTTGCCAGACCAGCCCTGGCCTACGCTGGCGGCCCAGCCGCCCCTACAGGCTCAGCGCGCAGCAGCGGCGGCAAAAAGGGCTGGAGCAAAAAAGCAACTTGGTTTGTTGGCCTGCTGGCCTTGCTGCTTTTGGCCGCAACGCTCAAAATCATGCTTTCGTCCTCTGATCCCGTTCAGTCCGCCGTCAACAAGGCGCTTGCAAACGACCCTCGCGCCCGCGACGAACAGATCGAGATCACAAGGAATACTCTCAGAGAAATGGGCCTTGATCCAGGCAAAAACGGCGACCTGGGCTGTCTCGCGGCCCCATAACACCGGATGCTTTCATGGAAGGTAGGGTGCCCAGTCTTCGTGGTGACTTTGCTCTCATCCCCACCCGCCAGCGTCAGGCTTGGCGGGATGCTGCTGCGCGGCATTTGACGAGCATCATGCGTGACCGCGACGACAAACTACTGCCCAAATGGAAGCAAGACGAACAACTTGAGCCAGCGCGACTGTTTATTAAGTTATTGCGCGAGCAAGGGGTGGACGACTTGCCTACCATAGCGGGTCTATACACATCAATAGAGCCACGTCCCACGTATGCGCGAACTCAGTAACGTCGAAAACGACCCCGCCGCCCTAAAAGCACTGAGCGAGGAAATAGCGGCTTTTTGCCTCCGAACTCGCTACCTCTTGATCCCGTCACCGGAGCAACTGACCGATGCGGTCATCTTGCTTCGGCGACTGGTTCTGATCTCCCACAAGGTCTTGCCGATCAAGAGCTACTTCAACCTGCTGCGCGATCTGCAGCGAATAGTGCTCACTTCGGCTGTACTCGCACACGAGCACACCAAGAACATGCCGGAGGACACTGACGAGGCTGTACAAGCGAAGCGCAGGGCCTATCAGCATTACGACGACCAGTACAACGCAACCCTGGCCGTCCATCCTGTTGGGGAAGTGGAGGGCGAGCAAATCGCCGCCCTGGTGCGCCATCGCCTTTGCACAGAAGACGTGTTCTGTGCTGCCTGCTCGTTCTTGCAGCTCGAAGTCTCCAAACGCGGCTCCATCTACTACATCCGGGGCGAGTCGCCTGAATTCTCGGAAACGAAGAAGAACCGCGACCCCCTGGTGATGGACAACGAGATCACCTTGAAAACACTGGCGAGCAACCTCGCCCGCCCCGATCTTGAACGCGGGGCGGTCGAGCAGACCCAGATCACATACGGATTCAATCTGATGGCAAAGCTCTACCAGCTTTTCATCAAGATGCCGGTTGTCATCCAGTGGATAAAGGACGGCGAGCACCTTGCAAACCCGCGCCGCAAGGTGGACGTGCGGGCGCACTTCAACCTCACGCTGCGCGATTACGACACGGTGATGGTCATGGCCCGCCAGATGGGCATGACGGTCCTCAAATCGCGAAAAGAGGCGAGCGCCATCAAATGGACGCTCAATGCAAAGATCGAGGAGCGCGTCCTGGCGCACGCCAAGCTGACTGGCTACTCGCCGAACAGGGCATTGAATTCCCTGCTGCACGACCTGTTCATGCTCATTGACGCACGCAAACGCGGTAAAGCACTCCAGCCAGCAACGCCAGAGGCTCCCGCTGCGGCCCCTCCAAAACCCGTGGCACGCCCGGTTCGTGTCAAGGCAAAACTCTCTCAACCCAAAAAACCGCAACATGGAGCGCGGAATGGCAAAACAAGAACAAAGCGACGCCCCTGAGATTCCCGAGGAAGACAAGAAGAGGCTCCAGAAAGCCACCACCTTGTTGACCGCATACACCAACTTCATGCGTTGGGCAGGGAACTTCCGCCGCGATGAGATCAAGCGGCACCCGCGCCACGCATCTGTGGTGATGCTCAGTACGATGCAGTCCAGCCGGTTTGCATTCGCGGTCGAGGGCAGCTCTCTGCTCCTGGCCGCGCAGCCGTTCGAGATGACTTGGCTTTCCGCCATGCCATTTGACTCGGCCTATGTCTCCGACAGGCTGTATCTGTCCACAGATGGTGCGCAGTGTATGGAGGTGAACCTGCCTCCACTCACCATAGGTATTTGGTGCGATCAGAAAGCCAAGCGCGAAGAGATGGCCCAGGCCAACTATGTCGTGCCGGTGGAGATGACCGTCCACGAGGGCCAGATCACCGATGTAGGCAGGCCCCAAGGCCTCGGCATCAAGATCAAGCGCGGGGACGTTGTTGCAGCTCTCAACGAGGCCACGAGAGAGCGCCAGAACAGCCGCGACATGGCGCGGTACTTCTAACGGTTCCACCCACAAAAAAGCCGCCTCGCAGGCGGCTTTTTTTATGAGCTGCCCTCAGATCGACGGGCCATCATTCCAAGGATCGTTGGACCCAAGCCCGATCTCGTCCATCTGACGAGAAGTCGCGGCTCCATTCTTGAGCCACTCCACATCGAGGTTTTGTCCCTTTTCTGCAGACTCGATGATGCGCTCGCGCTCTGCCATAGCAACAAAAACGCCATCGAGCGTTTCGTTGCTGGGGGCCTTGTAATCGGCCAGGAGCGAGTCCACCACCGGGGGAGGGAGCTTGTTCAGCGCTGCCCGCGTCTGCTGGCCATGGGCCGACAGCGCGGACTGCTTGGAAATCAGAATTTCACGCTCTTGCGATGGCAGAACGCTGGATGACATGGCCTGGAAGGACGCTGGAGACATAGACACCTCGCTCACATCGACGGCGAAGGGCCGTCATTTGGTTCGTCGTAATGCGAATACACCATGTCGGCATATCGCTTCAAATAAATCTGCTCGGCCTGCAGCAGCAGCTCGGCGACCTGGGGCCGGTTGGCCTCCGGCACTGCCAGGGCCGTCTCGCTCTGAAACTGCGCGCGCAGCTCCTGCCGCGCCTTCGCGCCCATAGGGAACTGGTCAATGCCCTGCATGGCAGTCACGAAGCTCTCCTGCAGCACGTTGATGCCGTCAGCATCGTTGCTGCGCAACGCAGGGATGGAGTTCAACGTGGTCAATGCTGCGGCGTAGACGCTGACCATGGAGGAAAGCTCCCGCTCACGGGTTTCGTTGACCCGAGGGGAGACAGTGGCGTGTGTAGCGCGCTCTTTGAGGAACCCGCTCTCGCGAGCAGCGAGGGTGTGAATGCCCGTGCGCACTGACAGCGCTCTACTGTCTTCGCCAAGCATCTCATCAGCCATGGAATCAATCGCATAGCTGTTCTCGGGAGTGGATGCAAGCTGGCGCAAAGCGGCAATGCCTATCGCGGCCTCGCTTGCTCTGCGGACGGACAAATTCGACATATAGCTTTCATGTGCTGTCATGATGGTGCCATATCGTCTGAGTAGCTTGAAGACTCGCGCAGGTCTGCTCTGGCCTGCAGCAAATCCCTTGCACGTTTGGCCGCACCGTGCTGAACAAGGTGCATCGTGGGCGACGATGCAATGTCCACCAGCACGCTGTCCGGTGTGTATGGGTTTTCGACAAAGGCCTCAACAACGCCCAGCGCCTTCGAGGTCTTGTCGAACATTTCCCGAAGCTGCTCCGATGACTGGCACACGGGGACGAGATATGGAGCGAAATCGCTCTCGTAACCCACCATTAAAGCACTAAAAATAGCAGCTTTTTTAGTTGTCAGACCTGGCTCGTCTAAGCGCATGTGCCCCCCAAGGCTCGCAGCCACGTTCAACCGTGTCCGCTGGTCATTGCTGACTGCCAAGGCTGCAAGTGTGTCCAGCGTCGCATCAGGCCGTGCTGCCAGGGCCTGCAAGGTCGATGTGTGACCGCTGCAGTGCTCAATCAGTGCTGCCTGAACCTCCGGTGCAATGCGGCGCTGCCTCAGTGTCGCCTCGGAGACAATAGGAGCGTCGCGGCCTTGCTTCACCAGCTCGGCCTGTTGGGCTGGCGACACACGGTTGATCTCGGCGTAGATCAGTTGTGTTGCGAGCGCCTGCGAAGCGTCCGCCATGTTGGCGATGTGTCGCTTGAAAGCAACTTGCATCGTTTGACCAACAGCGGTCGCCGCTTCGGTCAGCTTCTCAACGAGGTTTCCTTGGACCTGGGCCAAGTTCAAAACCACACGAACTGCCAATCGTGCAGGGCGATCTTGATTGAGTTGCCTGCTCAGAAAGTCGTTCTCCGACTCAAAGCGAGCAACTACCGGGAGCTTCTTCATCGTCATAGTGCTCCGTTCGTTATGCGTTCAACAGGGTCGTCTTTGTGCCCAGCAGGACTGTTTCGCTCATCTCTGGGGGGAACACCACCACCTCGCCAAACCCCTCGACCCTCAACGTGAGCAGCTTTTTGCCTGTGTCCTTCATTTCCCGCGTAATCGCTTCACCGATGGCGCGCATCGCGCTCGCATCAACGTGAGCGGGCAGCGCGGGCACCTCAAGGCGGTACTCGGCATCGAGGTCGCGTGTCAGCAGCACCTCAAGCGTGGAGCCCGGAAAAAGTCCACCCACCGCACAGTCGGCCCGCGCCTGGGCCGCTGAGTAGGCCAGCGCCTGGAGCGCTGCATAAATCTCAACGTTGGAGACTTTGATGGCGCTTCGCGCGAGCACCCACTGGGCTCCATCCGTGTAATTCAATTCCTGCAACGGCATGTTTTCTCACTTTTCTACGATGATGGCACTCGCCGAGTATATTTTCTTCATTGAAAACACACTAGCATCCTGAGAGAATCTTAGGACTCGGTTACATCACTTCGGGACACATCAATGGCAACAATGCCTTTCACCCCCTGCACGGCAGACCCATGCACAGACGTAACAGTCAGCATCCTGCAGACAGTCTTCGGGCCAGTTATTCGCAATCTCACACTTGGAGCGGACCCTGGCACGGTCGATCCGGTTGTGAACGTGATCGCGACGATGATGAGTTACTTCAACAGCGGGGTGCTGACCGTTGCGATGCTGATCGTCAGCTTCATCACCATCATGGGCGTCATCAACACGGCCAACGATGGCGAGGCCTTCGGAAAAAACTGGTCGTC
Source organism: Tabrizicola sp. (assembly GCF_030694085.1). Lineage (GTDB taxonomy): Bacteria > Pseudomonadota > Alphaproteobacteria > Rhodobacterales > Rhodobacteraceae > Tabrizicola. Next base: position 71,539 of record NZ_JAUXZE010000031.1, read on the forward strand.
CTTGTGGACACCCGTGCGGATCGTTTCCGGTGCGGCGGTGCTTCTGCCCACGGGCACCGGCTACTCGTTCATCCAGCTCATCGTCATGATGTTCTCGCTGTGGTCGGTTGGCTTTGCCAACGGCACCTTCAAGATGGGCGTTGAAAACGGCATCATCGCTGGCTCACTACAAAATGTGAGTCAGCAAATCGGGGTGGGCTCTAGCGCAACAGCGAATAAAGACTTCCCTTTATTCAATATGCGAGAGCTTGCATCTAACTACATGGTCTCGGCATATTGCGCAAAAACTGTTAATGCAGTTTATGGCGACGGTATTGTTTCTGGCCTCGTGCCACCGAATGTCAGTTTGAATACGGGCGGCACACCTGACAGGCAAGCCACCGAAGCTGGTATTAAAACCACATACACATACGAGTTCAAAGACAGAAATCTTTTGGCTCCGCTGGCTGGTGGGAACGCAGTTTGCGGAACAGTCAACCTGTATGAATATCAGCATGCAACCCCGACACCGAGTTCCACACCAGTGCTGTTGTCCGCAGTTTTTGACGATGCGGCGCGTGATGCCAATAATCAAGCGATCAGCCTGTTGCGGGACGCCATCCTCGCTGCAAAACTTTCCGCAGTCAAAGACATGATGCGAGAAATCGACAGTTGGGTTGCGTCCTGGCCTGGAGACATTAATCAGGATTGGAGCACTGTCAGCGTCAATACCTTCAACACTATTGCCGACAACGCTCAGACAAATATGCTGTCGAACCTCCGGTCGCGCATGCAGTCTGACAATACCCTCAAAGGGTTGATGGAGCGTTTCACAAATGACATTACCAAAGACGGCTGGGCAATGGCGGGCGGCTATTACCAGCGTCTGGGAGGCATCCGTGAAGAGCTGCGCAAGATTTACGCAGAGTCACCCGGTACTGTGACGCAACCAGCTCTGCGCTGGCTCCCGGAAGATGCCAAGGGCAACTTGGTGCGACAAAGCGCAATCATGCCCGCTGTCATCGCACGCAAGGCGCTTGACGGCTCTGGCTACACCCCCAAATCCATCACTGACACAGGCAATGTCGCAAGCATCATTCCTGTCGATCTGGACGATGTGGACATTGACCAGATGGGTGAGCGTGGCAACAAGGTTATGAATTCACTTGTCGGCAGAGTGATGGAGGCCGTCACGAACACGGCGACGGGCGCGGACGGTAATGCAGATGCCATCGCTCGTATCAAGACTACAGGAGATATTCTGGCTGTCGCCAATGGAACGCTCTCTGGTATTGGCAAGCTGCTTGATACTGCTGTGACCACAGGTCGTGTAATTGCTGCGGCAACAACCGGCGTGCCCATCGTGGGTGGCGTGTCGAAAGCAGCGGATATTCTCAGCGAGTTCTTGGGACGAAATATCCTGCAACCCATCGCGGAAATATCAGGCTGGATAGATATTCTTGCCTTCTATTTCGGTGTTTTCCTGCCCAGTTTGCCTTACACGATCTTCATCGTGGCGGTTGTTGGGTGGCTGCTGGCCGTCCTTCAAACTGTGTTCGCAGCTCCGCTTTGGGCCGTTATGCACATGACGCCTGACCGGACATTCGTTGGTAGTCAAACACAAGGCTATTTGATGTTCCTGTCGCTGTTTATGCGGCCTGTACTCATTATTGCAGCGCTTTTTGCTGCAATGTTGCTTGCTAATCCCATCATCTTGTATGTATCGAAGGCATTCTGGGCAATGCGGACAGCAAATGTTTCGAGTGCTGAATCCCTGGGATTCTTTGTCCAATTCCTCACTTGGAAAAACTGGATGATTATGTACGGCCTTATGCTGGGGCCTATCGTGTACATGATCTTCGGTCTGACAAATACACTTCCTGATGCAATCCTTACGTGGATCGGCGCCGGAATCAAACCGCTGGGTGAAACCCAGGCCACGGCAGAGATGCGCAGCGGCATGGAACGCCATGGAGCATCCGCACGCGGCGCAGCCCTTGGCGGCGCGGCAGGAGCCCGCCGCTTGCCACCCGCTGGATCGGGTAATGCAGGGCGCAGCGGAGGCGCCATGCCCTCTGGCGGCTCAGGCCTGGGCTATGCCGGTGCTGCAGCAGGCGGCGCAGCGGCAGGTGCTGCCTATGCTGGTGGAGCGGGAAGCGACGCCAATCGCGCCCATCGGCCAATCTCCGACACTGGACAGTCCAAGGGACATGACACACCAGACTATGTGCCGCCCGAACAGTCTCCGGCCACGTCCAGCTCGCGCGCTGCGGGAGCTGGTGCTGCAGGCGTTGCAGCAGGCGCTGCTGCGCAGAACTACTCGTCGGGCCAGGACCGACTGGTCAACAATGAATCCTCAACCTCATCCGCAAGAGCTGACGATGCCACAAGTGGCGGTACTGATGCCAATGGCAACAGACCACTCTCCAACGAAGCAGCCTCGACTGCAGGCGTTGGTGCCGTGCTGAATTCGGATACCGCAGAACCATCTGGTACAGCTAAAAACCACATGCTCGATGACAATGAGAGCGACAGAAGCGCTGCAGCCTAAAGAAAACCCGTGCGCAAATTTTCTAATTAGCGCATACTAATTACAACGTGAAAGGAGTACCCAATGTCCGTTTTTCAAGACCCTCGACTTGCTGAGTCCGTTGGCTACAACACTGGACATGCTCACGGCCATGCAATGGGCCTGGAGCAGGGGTACACCAATGGCTGGAACGCTGCCACGATCCACAGCGAGAACGTGATCGCTGAACGTGACGGGGTGATTGAGCGTCTCCACGACGCGAACGCCAACCTACAGTACCAGCTTGCACAGATGCAGCAGCTTCTTGAACTGCGGCAGGAGCAAGCCCAGTCGCTGCGAGCCGACTACGAGGGCATGCACAAGGCATTCTTGGGTGTTGTGGCTATTGCCACACCTGCAATGAAAATTGTTGCGCATCAGCCGCTCGCGGCCCGCGATACCTTCATCTCCGAGTACGGAGACAATGCGTACAAGCTGCAAGGGCGGGAATACGTGACCGCCCATCGGTTTCCTCACAATCAGCCACTGGTGAAGCAATACCTCTCGATTGGGCACCACGTCATCAACGAAACGATTGCACAGATCAAGAAGCAGCAAGCCTCACCATCTCCAGGCGCAGCGGCCACAGCCTGACGCACCTCAATCACGGTTCCTCCCTTTAACCAGCGCACTCCGCTGGTTTTTTTTTGCCTGCTGTGTTCAGCACGCAGCAGCTCGTGCACAAACCCGCCTCGGCGGTCCACCGGAATGTCGAAATGTCAGGAGGGAAGGCAGACGCCCTGGCCAGCGTCGTGAGCGACTTCACCGAGGCCGCAGGGGCATCCTGCAGGAAGGCCGCTCAGGAAACCACCCAGCCCGACCCCTTGCCAAAACGTTTTTAGGCCCTTCCTGGGCTCGTGGGCAAGCGACAGCGGTATTTCCAACCGGCTTCGCCGCCCCCTCTTCCTGATTAACAGGTCGGAGGGGGGTGCCGCTGCGACGGCAGCGGGGGGAGGGCTTGCCCTCCCATGGGGTCTGGGGCGACAGCCCGCAGCGGGGGAGCTGCCAGCAGGCAGCGGGCCGGAGGCCGAGGGGCGTCGAAGCGCCCCTCCCACAGAGGTAGTTCTTCTACGGCCTGGGGGGGCCTATTCCGCCCCCTTCGGGGGCCTGTTAATGGTATTGGGGGGATGCCGGGCGGGAGCGCGAAGCGCGGGCGTAGGCCGAAGGCCGGAGGAGCTGGCGGGGGGCGCAGCCCCCCAAGAGGCGGTGACTTCGTGCACCCCGCGAAAAAATTCGCGAGTTATCCACAGGGTGCGGGCCTAGTTAAAAAACCAGTTATAAAAAAGTTAAAAGACAGTTAGAGGGGTGTGGGTAACCCCAAAAACGCCTTGTGAATCATAGGCTTAGGCGAAGTGCGGCGGTGTTCTACATACGAACTGGCGGGGGTCAACATGCGAACTTGCAGGGCTCAACATACGAGTAGGCGGGGGTCAACATGCGAATTTGCCCGTCTGGACGGGGGTCAACCTACGAAGAGTGCCTTCAAATCGGGGGTCAACATACGAATCGTGTCCGCCCCGTCCGCGCGGCGTACTTTTTGATACGTTTTGCGCCTTCAAGGCCCCTGTTCCCTGCCATGGGTGGCTGCTCATCCCGAAAACGGGGGTCTAAATACGAACTCTGCGGGGGTCTAAGTACGAATCCGGGTGCCTGAAGGAGCCGTCCGGTGAAAGAATCGTGATCGAGTTGGATCACTCACCTCTCATAGAGAGATGACATAGACAGCAAGCAACTTTCGGGCACGCGCCAGTGAAAGAAAGTTGAAGTTTGCCGAAAACGATCCTCTCTTCCTTGTTTTCTTTGAAAAGCACTATTTCCGACGAACGGAAAAGTGCCTTAAATACTCAATAAATTCAAATAAAACAATGTCTTAGCTAAGTTAAGCATCAACTTTCTTTCATTTTCTGTGAAAGAAAGTTGACTCTGTTGCTGGGTGGAGTAGCCTGCAGGGCGTGTGGAAGGAGGAGACATGCCCCATCTCTACTGCGCTCCATTGAGCCCACCGCGGCCTTTTGGCAGCTTCCGCTTCGACGTCTACAGTCGAACCGCCGGACGCAGGCTCACGTTGTACGGTGCCTCGTCGTTGAATCTTTTCGTCGACCTAGAGCTCGACTGGACGGTTTCGCACCTCTGCGAGCGTCCTCTGGTGATTCCAGACAGCAAACCTGCTCGGTATGTCGAGTTCTGGTCGCTCAAAGGGGGCACTCCTTTTTTCTATGTGACGCTGCGCAAGGGTGAGTCACTTGAAGCCTTTTCCCAGAGAACCGCTATTCAAGATTTTGATAGCTGGGTGCGTGGTCAACATGGTCAACTGATATATGTAGATTTTTCGAAAAATGAGCGCGGCAAATTTCGAACCAGCAACCTGTCTTTTATCGCACAGCATCTATCAGTATTTGCACCCAACAGACCTGCTGAGTCATCTCCAAAAGCTTTCACGCGCTTATCGTCAGTTTTCACGCTTCGCGATGCAGAACTGATCGTCGACCCAACTGACCCCATGCGAGGCAGAACGCAAGTATTTTTGGCTTGGATACAGGGAAAACTTACTTGCGCTGATATCAACAATCTCCCGTTGACGGCACAAACACAATTTTCAAAAAACAATGAGCACTAAGAAACCAATAGTGTTTGCAGTGCCGAATACAACGTTAGATCGGCACGCCTTGCCAGAGATGTTGAGGGATATAAAAGCGCTTCCGGCAGTTGATCCCAATTCGTTTTCTGGCAATTCTGATCGGGAAGCACGTTATCAAAGAAATCTTGAAGCTTACCGCCTTTACGTAAGCACAAACACTCCAATTTCCGAGATACAATCATTAACCGGAATTAATACGACCCAAATAAGGCGATTGATTCAAAGAGTGGTATCAACTCACGAAGATGGACTAATACAAGGTTTGCGTGGACTTATCCCTGACGCCCGCGTAAAGGTTTACCGAAGAAAAGCTATTGTTGAGTCTTCAACAGAAGACGATGGCAACAATCCTGCTGGAGCATGGCGGCAGCTATTAGAGTCTGTCCCGATCCTTAAAACCTGGCTCGATAAAGAAATTAAAAAAAGAAATGCGCCGCTAAAAAAGGAAGAAATCCGGGAGGTGCGACCCATTGCACGTATGATACATTCAAACTTTTTGAAGCAATGTAAATTATTGGGCATAAGTGACTCGCAATATCCCTTTAATCAAAATTATCGAGGATTGCGTTCTCTTCAACAATATATAAAAAACATCGAGGCAGAACAATTCTCACACACCGTCATAAGAGGAAAAAGCGTTAGGCATGGAGGCATTTGGTCGGATGAGGATTCATTCTTTGACATTGCTGCCACACAACCTTTTTCTGTTGTGCAATTCGATGGGCATAAAATTGATGTTCGGCTAACCATTTCAGTTGTTGATCCTTTTGGTATGGAAACAATTTATGAGATTAGTCGTATATGGATTCTGGCATTCAGCGATAAACTAACCAAAGCATCGCTGGGCTACTCTCTCTCATTGGGCGAAAATTATTCGGCATCTGACTTTGCACAAGCCCTCATAAACTCAATAGAAGGGCAACCACAAGTTGATCTGACCATCCCAAAACTGAAACTTTCTGCCGGTGGTGGGTTTCCGAGCAAAATCATTCCGCACTTATCTTATCAACGTTGGGGATGGGTGCATTTTGATGAAGCTAAAGCACATACAGCACAAGAAACGCTGGACCGAATGGTGCGAACGCTGGGAACATGGACCGCGACGGGACGATTAGGGCATGCAAATGATCGTTCGTTCCAAGAGCGTTTTTTCGGTATATTAGAAACTGCTGGCTTTCACCGCATTCCTGGCAGTGTTGGTTCCAGCCCAGAGGACAGTGTACGTGTTTTAGCTGATGTGGGCAATGACATCAGCCGGCTAATCCGGTTAGATCTATTGGAGCAAGTTGTATATGTGCTTATGGCAAATCTCAACGCGGAAACGCAAGGTGGATTAGGAGGGCGTAGTGCTATTGAGGCGATGAACTACTTTACTGCAAAACCCACATTTCGGAATGAGCCTATTCCGATAACGCGCAGGGGGGAAGTATTTCTGATGCGCAAGGAGGTGGTGCTTACTATAAGAGGGCGCCCAGGAGAGCTGATGCATGTAAATTACAAAGAAGTGCGATACAGCTCAAAGGTGCTTTCAACGCGCCACGAACTCGAAGGTCACAAGCTGCGCTGTTATGTGATTGAAAAAAATATTTGCCAAATTAGAGCATTTTTCGAAGATGGCACCGAACTTGGGATGCTTGTCGCCAGCCGACAATGGGCACGTACACCTCACTCTCTTCGGACTCGAAAAGAAATAAACCGTTTAATTAAACTCGGAAAATTGCGCGTGGGTGATTCAGATGATGTTGTGGTCGCATATATCGCTATGAAAAAAACAGAAGCTGCAACCAATAAACGCAGTGCATCAAGGGCTGCCGCTGCACACCGCGAAGCTGCAATACCTAAGCAGCATCCTTTGAAATCCGAGAACGAGCTAGAACAACACAACATCTCAGATCCTGCCAACGATATCCAGGATAGCGTGACTGAGGATGCTCAGAATAACGAGCCAATTGAAAAGAAGTCGATTAAACCCACACCGATGAAGATAAGATCAACCATCATTCTTTGAGAGGAATTGAAATGATGCTTCAACGTCCTTTTTCAGTGCACACACATCCGATGCACCGAAAAACCTACATCATTCCAACCCCATCCATTGATGCGCTTCATGAAAAAATTATTGACCTAATCTACCATGGTACGCCAGGAATGATTGTGTATGCGCTGACGCGCATCGGAAAAACCTATGCTATTCGATATCTGGAGGGAATGTTAAAGCGAACATATCTTCCGGGATCATTGATAAATCTTGAATGTCACTACACCAACAGTAAAGCATCTGAAGGAGACTTTTACTCCAATTTTTTGCATTGTATGAAACACCCAGATGCAGAACTGGGAAATAGAACTCAGAAGCGTATCAGATTGATCAATCTTTTATTGCGCAATCTTGAAAAGTCAAAAGATAGTCTTTTGCTTTTGTTTGTTGATGAAGCGCAACATCTTCAGGTAGAGGAATATCGTTGGCTTACCGAAATCAGTAATCGAATAGAAAAAGAGGGTTATCGTATGACCACTTTCATGTTTGGTCAGCCTCAACTCAAACAGCAAAAAGATGCTTTTCGACTTTCAGCTCAGACTCAGATCATTGGGCGATTTATGGTCGACGAATTCGCCTTTCATGGTATTCAGTCCGAGGAGGATCTCGCTGCCTGCTTACAAGGGTATGACAACACTATGTTTCCAATCGGTAGTGATTGGTCTTTTACTCGGTTTTGCCTTCCATCTAAATGGAGTTGTGGATTCCGGTCTATACACTTGACATCGTCTCTTTGGAAGGCATTTTTGTCCGCTAGGCCGGACGCCCATCGGCGCAATGCTATGGAGATCCCGATGAAATACTTCTCGCAAACGATTGAAATTCTGCTTTTGAAGGATGGAATGGATGATCAGGGGAATGAGAGAGAAGTCACCGTACCCAGAATCAATGATGCAATCCAACGCTCAGGATTTTTAAGTGCGCAGGAAGATATTTTTGTGGTTGGAAAATATTAAGCCCATTGAAGTTGGTAGCTTTCTTTAAGTAAATGCAATGAAGCGCGCACTCAAGAAGGCGAAGCCAATAAAACAAGATTGCATTGCATATCTTTTAGAGGATGATGTAAAAGTAGTTTCTTTGAGAACATGGAGTGAGCGGTGGGACAATCCAGGTGAGTCCTTTTATGCATTGGTTGCACAGTTTGGAGCTTTAAATGCCTTGACCAATGTTCAACTCTCTGATTTATTTGTTAAGCATACGTTTATCGATGGTGGATCGGGATTGGTTTGGAGAGAATTTGCAGTAGTAGATTTTCGAGATGGTTCTGGACTCGATCTAGAGTATTTGGCTTTTCAACTTCGAATGGAGCTTCCCGAGTTGAAAGCCAGATCAACTGCAGCTTTGATGCCGAATAGTTTAGCCGTTACCTCTAATGTCTTGGTGTGGTGTCCAACGTGTGTAAAGACGGGGCACCATCTATGCACTATGCAATTGCCAATGGTGCGGGAATGTCCCAGACACCGAAAAGCACTCCTTCGCTCTTGCCCCAAATGTAAGTCGAGTATTCCTTACATGCTGAAGCGCTCGGCTAAAGTACCTATGTTTGCTTGTCTGCAATGCGGCCATGACCTTGCACCTGCCACGAGAGAGCCACAAAATTTTGTGCCTTATCCACAGGAATTCCGGAGGGTTGTCGATCATCAAGTCGACTATTTAAGCCAAATGGATAAATTGCCCATTTTGCTAGGCAACATCAATAAAAATCTCGCCCGAAAGAACTATGAAATCAAACTTTCTAAACCAAATTTTGCTCGTGCACAAAGTAGCTTTAGTGAATTTGTTGGTAAGTTTTTATCCGCGGTTGTGGTGGTCAATCATATAGGCCATCGCAACCAAGCGGTACTGCAAATAAATTTGCCATTTGAACAAATGACCAGTCGTAGCTCGTTGGGACTTTCACAGGCTAAAAAAGGTTCAATCGCAGGAGCAACCAGAATCGGGCTTGAATCCGAACAGGTTTACATCGAGTCAACTAAGCTTTATCGCGCCGTCAGGAGGCATGTTCAGAAATCTATCGTTGGGCAACACATGAGATGTGTAAAACTTGCTCAGCGCGCACTTTGGTGGGATAACCAAGGGGAACGTACCGTGGCGTTTTGCCCAGTCGCTATGGCATTCATGAGATGGCGTATGCAGTGGGAAAGTCGCCGGGCAATTGGGCAGTTGCCAGGTTCAAAACAAACGCTGACCATGCTCGGGATCGTGGGTTGGATCGCTGCTGAACAGCCGGTTGCGTTGCCTACATGGCGTGCAGAGTTTTTCTCTTGGCTAAGATGTCACCTGCTAGGAACGGATTTGATCGATTCGATGTCTGGTTGGATCACGTTTTGTCAACGGGAGTACTCCAATGGTCACGTGATATGGCGCCCAGATGCTCATGAACATTTCGCTCGACATCATTGGGGTTGTTGTGGTGGAGGAACAAGTGGAGAGCCAGGTTATTTGTTCTTTGACGAACAAAATCGGATTGAACCCCAACACATTTCTAAGCGAAGTCAGTGGATTGAGCACTGTCGTCAAACGGAATTATTAGTCAGTTCGATCAAGAGATAGACGAGATTGCAAGGTAGTCTCAGCCATCCCAGGGAAGTAGACGTGGCGCCTTGACGGGAACCAGAGCCATTCGATCTCGCATGGATAAAGGCATCAGAGCGGCACACCCCGCGCCTGTAGTCGAGTTGGGCCGGCAGGTGAGGCCGAGGATGGTCCCGCAGCGATCATCTGAGCAGGAGGGCGCCTTAGCAGCTCCTTAGCTTTGTGCACCGTCCCGTCCAGCCACTGATCCACCTCAACCTGCTCAATTGCGATGACACTGCGCTTGTCCTGCTCGTCGGGCCCCGCCTTCGGATCGGACTTATGCATGCACCGCATCAGAGGATGGTCGTCTGCGGTCCCCCGGGCGCTCGGCGGCAAGCTGAGCGCCTAAATAGGCGGCGGTGTGGGGAATTCCAGGCAGTCGGTCTCGCCATTTTGTGACTAGGTAGACGGTAGCTCCTAGACTTGTTGCTGCCAGTCGTACTATGTCACAGAGCGACAGCTGTACCCGGCGCACTGCATCAATGCCGCCGGCGCCAAAGCACATGGGTGGTGCTCCCAGGCCACCGGCCAGCAGGTTCATGAAGCCGGTGCTATACGCCCTGCGGCTTTCGTCCACGTTCACTGCGGTAAACGGGCGGCGGGTTTCGGCCAAGATGCCGAGGATGACGTTGCCGAAGGTCAGCGGGATCTGCGCAGTCGCCAGGCCGATGGCGGTCAGCCACACCCCGGGCCGGTTGAAGGCCGTCCACTGCGGTGCAGGCAGGGCCCCGGTCCAGGGAGTCTCGGTCACCAACTGCATCAATCCGGGCTGTCGCCACCACCCCACGGCCAACCCGATGGCCATGAGCACCGGCATCGTGAGCCAGCGCCCCCGGCCCAGCAACACCAGGGCCAGCATCACCGATTCGCCGCCCAGAACCGCGTCGCTCTCGATACGGCGCAGGCCTGCCACGATGAGCGCGATGCACAGACCGAGCACGACGCCGTGGATCACATCGCGCGAGACGTGCCATGCCAGCCAGCGCGCCAGGCCACTCCACGCGGCAATCACCCAGAACGCGCCGGTAATCAGGGCCGTCAATGCCAACACCGCCGGCATGTCGTTGGTAACCACCACCGTGTGGCCCAGCGCCGCTGCGCCTACCGCCTTCATGGGCTGCACCGGCATAGGCACGCCAAAGCGCAAACCCACTATGACAAGACTCAAGCCGAAGGCCAGCAGGATGGAGGAGGGCTGCACGCCGGCGACCACGATTAAGCCGACCAGAAACGGCAGCAAGGTGCCCAGGTCGCCGCTCCAGGTGGCATCCGACAAGGGCTGTGGTGCGGACAAGGCTTCGCTGGGCTCGGTGGCGGTCGTCATGCGGACGCTTTTGCGGTGTCGCCGAGCGCCGGACTCAGGAGGATGGATTCATGGAGTCTTGATGGGGAACAAGCGGCAAAGGCTGATGCCGTGAAGCGCCCTCATTGCCCGTCCAGTGGCTTCAACTGCTGCAGCAGCGAGGGCAGCAGCTCCGACACCGTAGGGTGGATGTGCACGGTGCGTGCCATCACGTCGCAAGGCTGTCCAGCGGCCATTTGGTCCAGCAGACTGTGCACCACTTCGTCGCCGTTGAGGCCGAGGATGGCCGCGCCCAGCAGAAGCCGTGTGTCGGCGTCCACCAGCACCTTCATGAAGCCCTGGGTCTCACTCGCTTCGCGCGCACGGCCCACCTTCTGCATCGGCATCTTGCCCATCAACACCCGCCGCCCGCTCGCGCGGGCTTCGGTCTCGGACATGCCCATGCGGCCCAGCGCCGGGTCGATGAAGAGCGCATAGCAGGGGATGCGGTCCGAGATGCGGCGCGGGTCGTTGTCGAAAAGGTTGGCCACGACGATCTCGTGGTCATTCCAGGCGGTGTGCGTGAAGGCGCCTTTGCCGTTGCAATCACCCACTGCCCACACACCTGCTGCGCTGGTGCGGCACTGATCGTCCACCTCGATGTATCCCTTGGCGTCCATGCGGATGCCCGCGTGTTCCAGGCCAAGCGTGTCGGTGTTGGGCTGGCGGCCCACGGCCAGCAGCACATGGCTGGCGACGATGGGTGATCGTTCATCCGAGCATTGCGCGCCCACCGAGATGCCATCAGCAACCTGCGCCAGCGACAGGCAATCGGCTTCCAGCTCGAAGCGCACACCTTCCGCCTGAAGAATCTCGCGAATGCCGTCCGACACGTCGGTGTCTTCGCGCGGCAGCAGACGCGCCGAGCGCTCCACCACCGTCACCTGGGCGCCGAAGCGGCGCATCATCTGCGCGAACTCCAGGCCGATGTAGCTGCCGCCCACAATGATCAGGTGCTCGGGCACGGTCGCCAGCTCCATGATCGATACGTTGTCCAGGGTGGGCACGTCGTCGATGCCCTGCAGTTCCGGGCGCACCGAGCGTCCACCCACGTTGAGGAAGATGCGCGGAGCGGTCAGCTGACGGCCATTCACCTCCAGCGTGGCCGGCGCCACGAAGCGCGCCTCGCCGGTGATCACCTCGGTGTGGGCGAGGCCACGCATCCATGCCTCCACCGCCTTGCGTGAGTGCAGCACGATGCCTTCCTTGCGGGCCTTTACCCGCGCCATGTTCACCCGGATGTCGCCCGCATCAAAGCCGTATTCGGCGCCACGTTGCGCCTGGCGAACGGCGCGCGCGCTGGCCACCAGGGTCTTGGTGGGCACGCAGCCCACATTCACACACGTACCACCGAAAAGGTGGCGCTCGATCACGGCAGTGCGCAGCCCTTCGCGGGCACAGCGCGCGGCCAGGGCGGGGCCGGCCTGGCCAGCGCCAACGACGATGGCATCAAAAATTTCCTTGGGCATACGGGGGATCTCCGGGTTGCTGTGAACGACTCTGTTGATCATGTACCTTCGGTACAGGTGCTGTCTACCCATCCAGGCGCACCATGCCTGGCGCATCGGAACTCACCAGAGAGACACCCATGAGCACCTACCTCAGTGTGGAGTTTTTCGAGCGGCAGTTCGAGCGGCGGATTCACCTTGTGCCAGGCGGCACGATGGTCGTGATCGTGCTGATGCACGGAACGACCCACATGGACATGTTCGACCCTATGCCCATTGCCTGCTTCCGAGGAGCTTCCTGCAGGCGCAACTTTCCTGCTGGCGGGTGATCGCCTCCACACACCAAGAGTTTGCGGCGCCAGGAGACAAGGTGAAGTCGTTCTCCACCACCGGTAGCAGCTGCGCAACCTGTCCAGCATGGTGAATGCCGAGATCGGGGCGGCGAGGGAGATGGTGGCCCGTATCCCCTGAAATGTTCAGCTCTTTAGGAAGTGCCTCAGGAGCACCCCTGTGCCAAGCACCAGGCCAAGCAGAGCTAAAAGCAAGACCAGCACCATTGACGCCATCATCCAGCCCATTCCGCTCATTCCGCTCATTCCAAGCATACAGTTCATCATGGTCATTCCCGAAGTTCGTGTGTACGTAGTCAGACTATGGGTCTGTCGTGCTGATATCAGCCGCAGCAGCCCTTGGACCCGCTCGCCTGTACCGGGGGACACGCAACGGTTCCGTAGGAGCAGTAGACGCAGCAATCGCCGGCCTTTGGCTTGAGCACTGCGCCGCACCCCTCGCAGTCGTAGAACCACTGACACGCATCCGTGGGCATTGTTTCGACCTTCGTGTGTCCGCAGCTTGGGCAGGTCAACGCGGAGATCAGTTCCGGCTGCGCTGTCACTTGGACACCTTCACGGGTGTTGATGGGAAGCCGGCGTTTTCAGTGGCCCTCGAAAGGGTCGCCACATCTACCTTGGTGTCGTCGTACACCACGGTCGTCTGCCGCTTGGCGAGGTCGCTCTTGATGGAGGCGACGCCAGGCACCTTTGATAGCGCGGCCTTGATCGTCACGGGACAAGACGCGCAGCTCATTGTGGGTACAGACAAGGTGACGGTCTGGGTGTCGGCAAAAGCAGGACCAGCTGCGAAGAGCGCGAGAAGAAAGAGTGCAGTTTTCATTTAAACCTCAATAGAACAGTGGGGCGATGAGAGGAAATCCAAGAACGACGACGAGGAGGATCACCCCCATCACGAAAACAGTTTTCTGGGCATGCTTGCCCTCTGGCGTAGCACAGGCACGATCGGCCTCGCACACAGGTGCGCGCCAAATCTTGCGCCAGGCCATGAAGAGGGCCAGGCCGGCTATCGCAAGGAAGATGGGCTGGTACTGCTCGAAGGCAGTGAGCTGCCCGATCCAGGCGCCTGACACGCCAATTAAGACCAGGACCAATGGGGCAACGCAGCAAAGAGAGGCCACCAAAGCGGCAAAGATCGCTGCCCCAAGTACAGGTGATGCGGAGCTCGAGGCTCCTTGTGTCGGCGATTTCTCAGTGTTCATGCTGCCAAGACTAAGGCCGTACTAGGCTACGGAGTCAAGGCCATTGGACCGGGGTGGTCACTCCAGCGTACCTGGGCTCATTCAGAGCAATTGGTTTCGGTCGGTGCATGAAAGGAAGCGATCAGCGGGCAAGCCACCTTGCCCCGACCAACGCGGCAAGCCTTCACCAGGCCGGACAGAGCCAATTCCATGCGCGCCAACTCCGCCAACTTCCTTCGGATCTCGACAAGTTTTGCTTCTGCAAGGGCGCTTGCCTGCTTGCATTGGGCACCATCCTCAAGTCTCAGAAGCTCCCCGACTTCATCCAGGCTGAACCCCACACTCTGCGCGGACTTGATAAAGCGCAGCCTTTCAACGTCGGTAGCGCCATAGCGGCGGATGCTCCCGGCCTGCCGCGTTGGCTCGGACAGCAGCCTCTTGCGCTGATAGAACCTGATCGTTTCCACACCGACGCCGGCAAGGGCACCAAACTCGCCAATGGTCAGGTGGTCGTTGTGGAGGTTCATTCGATGCTCTGTAGTTAGCTACGGTTCCAGCATAGCGCAGTCCAAGCTACGAGCCCTGCTGATCGATGTTCGGTGCTGCGTTTTGTCTGCGGTGTCCATGCACCTCCGCTGAGCGAATAGAGACAAGCCAATGACGAACTCGCTGAACACCGCTACAAGTGGTTCTTCGAGTGACTCATGCATCGCCGTCACTATCTCTTGGTCGAGTACCAAGCCTTTGGCTATGCGGTGTGCCGTCACGAGATCGAGTGCAGACCCGACAGATCTTTGCAGTTCTTGGGGAACAAATTCGCTGAAGTCCATTGCCAGTCCAATACGCTTGCAATTTCTGCGTGTCCGTCTCCTCAAGAAGGTCTCGAACATTCGCGCTCAAGGGCTTGAGCGGTTGAAAGGGGCAATCACCGGTCGATTGCTGGCTGTATCGAGAACGGCGGTAGCGCCCCCGACAGCGGTCCTTCCGCCGAAGTTGCGGGCAGCCCCTCGCTGGAATATGCGTTCCCAGTTCGGTCTACACATGGATTTCATGCAGGCGTGTTGCCTGGAGGTATTCTGCGTTCCCACCGAGTTCCTAAATAGTGGAAGCTTGGCGCTGCCGCCGCATCAGCCGATAGACCACCGGCACCACCAGCATCGACAACAGCGGTGCGCTGATCATCCCGCCGATCATGGGCGCGGCAATGCGCTGCATCACCTCGCTGCCGGTGCCCATGCCCCAGAACAGCGGCAACAAACCGGCCACGATGGTGGCCACGGTCATGGCCTTGGGCCGCACGCGCAGCACGGCGCCTTCGCGGATGGCTTCCAGCAACGACAGTTCGTCCGTGCGCCCGGCGTCCAGCCGTTCCTGCCACGCCTGCTTGAGGTAGATCAGCATGATCACGCCGAACTCGGCCGCCACACCGGCCAGCGCAATGAAGCCCACCACGCTGGCCACCGACAGGTTGTGCCCGAGCAGCCAGAGGAACCACACACCGCCCACCAGCGCGAACGGCAACGTGGCCATGATCAGCAGCGCTTCGTCGAAGCGGCGAAAGATCAGGTACAGCAACACGAAGATGATGAGCAGCGTGACCGGCACCACCAGTTTCAGCTTGGCGGTGGCGCGCTCCAGAAACTCGAATTGGCCCGACCACGACACCGAATAACCGGCAGGCAAAGCCACCTGCTCGGTCACTGCGCGCTGCATGTCCAGCACCGCGCCGCGCAGGTCTCGTCCGCGGATGTCCACGTACACAAAGCCGGCCAGGCGCGCATTTTCGCTGCGCAGCATGGGTGGGCCCTCGGTGATGCGCAGGTCGGCCACATCGGAGAGCACCAGGCGTTGGCCGTTGGGCGCCACGATGGGCAACGCGCGCAGCTCGGGCAGCGAATCGCGCAACTCGCGTGGGTAGCGCAGGTTGATCGGGAAACGTTGCAGGCCCTCCACCGTTTCGCCGATGTTCATGCCGCCCACGCCGCCAGCCACGATGTCCTGCACGTCGGCGATGTTCAAGCCGTAGCGCGCGGCGTCCGCGCGGCGGATGTCCACGTCGATGTAGCGCCCACCCGTGAGTCGTTCGGCCAATGCGCTGCTCACACCGGGCACGTCCTTCACCGCGCGTTCGATCTCGCCGGTCAGCCTGTCGATGGTGGCGAGATCCGGCCCGGCCACCTTCACGCCCACCGGGCTCTTGATGCCGGTAGCGAGCATGTCGATGCGATTGCGGATCGGGGGCACCCAGATGTTGGACAGGCCGGGCACGCGCACCGTGCGGTCCAGCTCCTCGACCAGCCGGTCCGGCGTCATGCCGGCGCGCCACTGGCTGCGCGGCTTGAACTGGATGGTGGTCTCGAACATCTCCAGCGGAGCCGGGTCGGTTGCGCTGTCCGAGCGGCCGGCCTTGCCGTAGACGCTCTGCACCTCGGGCACGGTCTTGATCAGGCGGTCGGTCTGCTGCAACAACTCGGCGGCCTTGCCGGCCGACAGGCCGGGCAGTGCGGTCGGCATGTACAGCAGGTCCCCCTCGTCCAGCCTGGGCATGAACTCGGCGCCGATGTGCTTGAGCGGCCACAGGCTGGCCATTAGCAACACGGTGGCCACCACCAGCGTCAGCTTCGGGGCCCGCAACACCGCGTCCAGGCAGGGGCGGTAGAGCGCGATCAGCATGCGGTTCAATGGGTTGGCGTGTTCATCGGGGATGCGTCCTCGGATCAGGTAGCCCATCAGCACCGGGATCAGCGTCACGGCCAGCCCTGCCGCCGCCGCCATGGCATAGGTCTTGGTGTAGGCCAGAGGCGCGAACAACCGTCCCTCCTGCGCCTGCAGCGTAAACACAGGAATGAAGCTCAACGTGATGATCAACAGAGAAAAGAACAGTGCAGGTCCAACCTCGGCGGCCGCCTCACCAATCACGCGCCAGCGCGGTTCGCCCGAGAGGACCTGCCCCGGATGCTCATGGCCCCATCGCTCCAGGTGTTTGTGCGCGTTCTCGATCATCACCACCGCAGCGTCCACCATCGCACCGATGGCGATCGCGATGCCGCCCAGCGACATGATGTTGGCGTTGACGCCCTGGTAATGCATCACGATGAAGGCGGCGAGTATCCCTAGCGGCAGCGAGATGATCGCAACGAACGCCGAGCGCAGGTGAAACAGGAAGATGAAGCACACC
>NZ_JAUXZE010000057.1 GCF_030694085.1 Tabrizicola sp.
TAGCGGCCGAGGATGTCACGGGCTTCGAGGACGATGGTTTCTTCCTGGGGGGTCATGGGAGTTCTCGCTGAAATCCGCAGGCCGAAGCCCCCTGCCCTCTCAGGGCGGGGCCACTGGCATGCATTTGGAAGGGGAAAGCGCGACCGCCGCGCGCGAGGGCGGTCGCGTTGTCGGGCACGGCGTCAGCCGACCCGGTCGAGGAGCTTCTTGGCCCGGCCCTCCATGTCGAGGCGGGCATCCTGCTGGGTCTTGTCGCGCGCCAGCCGCGTGATGCCTTGCACGAAGTCGAAGATGCTTTCCGGCGGGCGGCCTTCCTCCATCAGCACCTTCTCGATGATCTTGCCCGACTCAGCCTTCGAGAAACCGCGCTTGCGCAGGAAATCCGCACGGTCTTCGTCGCTGCGCGCCACGACCTGCTGCCGCGCCGCCTTGATGCCGTTCACGAACCCCTGCGGCGAGGAATTGGCGAACCGCGTCAACGCGGGCGCGGCCTCATGTGCGAAGCGCGAGGCGGCGTATTTCGAGTGGCGGATCTTGATCTCCTGAAAATCCTCGACGCCCCAGAGGTTGCGGTTCTGGCACACCGCCCGCAGGTAAAAGCTCGCCATGCCGAGGGTCTTTGCCCCCACCTCGGAGTTCCAGCAGTAGAAGCCCCGGAAGTAGAGATCGGGCGAGCCATCGGGCAGCTTGCCCGCCTCGATGGGGTTGCGATCGTCAACCAGGAACAGGAACACGTCGCGGTCCGAGGCATAAAGCGTGGTCGTGTCGCGGCTGATCTCGACATCGGGGTTGTAAACCCCGGTCGACCAGTCGAGCACGCCCGGCACCTTCCAACGCGTGTCGCCGGTGCCATTGCCCGCGATGCGCTGCACCGCCTCGACCAGTTCATGGTCATGGATGCGGCCATAGTCGGGGCCCGTGACCGCGCGCAGTTCCGTGCGGCCATCTTCGGTCTCAAAAGTCTTCACCTGCTCGGCGCGGTGGTTGGTCAGCCCGTATTGCAGGTTGATGCCCGCCAGCGGCGCGGGCAGCTGCCGCAGGTAGGAGGCAGGCGCGCCGACGATGCTGGCAAGCTGGCCGAAGGCCCAGTGCGTGGGCGCGACGGGTGCCTCGGCTTTCGGCAGCATCAGGTGCAACCGCTCAGGGTTATCACGCGCGGCCTCGACGCGGATATCCGCCGTCTGCACCACACGGCTGCGGCTGCGCTCCGACCGGCCTTTCACATTGGCCCAGAGATCATCGAGCGACAGATACCGCTCGTCATCGGGCCGGTTGAACCATTCGGACGACACCCGCCCGTTCCGCTCCCCCCGGCTCACATCCACCTTCCAGCCACCCGCCCGCGCCGGAGCAACCGGATCCAGAACTTCTACAACGCCCATCGGCTATCTCCCGTGACAGGCGCCGGGAGCCACTCTCCCAGCCCTCAATCTGTCACGAAAGCAACCAACCCATCTCTGACTCTCAGATCGCTGATGCACAGAACATCGTTGCAGACCGGGCGTTTCGGCTGAGCTTGGGCCCACCCAAACAGTCAAACGTCTCACGCTTTCCGGGGGACCCCCAGTTCAGCAACTGCTTCGAGAAAAGTCGTGTCGAGAACCGGGTTGTCCCATTTGTTCGATGCAGTCATCCAGCGGTCGAGATGATCCCTGAATCTCAGATCATCCCGCCTCATGTGAAACGTGAACAGGCGATTGACGATGTCCCGCATCAAGTCCGCCATCTGCGCATCATCGATATGCGACACCGTGCGCCACGGGATGGTCTGACCTGTGGCGTCGATCACGTTCACGTCCGAATAATCGCCGGTCAGCGTCACCGGCTGCACCCCGGCGTGCAAATCCTCCAGCCGCGTGTTGCGGATGCAGATCATGGCCATGATCTTCGCGAGATCGGCGGCAATGCGTTCTTCGTCTTCGACCTTCATGCTCAAATCCTCTCGCAGCACCTCGCTTCGCCGCGAAGGGCTGCGAGAGCGTCAGATCACTCGTTGAGATAGGCGACCCAATTCTGTCGCGCATGCACGATGCGCAACACCTGCAGCCACTCCTCCTCGATGCGGTAGATGATCAGATGCGATCCCGAGCGGTAAAGGCGCACGGGCGGGCGGATTTCAGTGCGTTCGCGCGCGATCCCCGGGTGCTGGACCAGCAGGTCCATGTCCACGGCGAGCCCGCGGATATAGGTTTCTGCCTGACCAACTGACCAGGTACGCGCGGTATAATCCCAGATCGCGTCCAGATCATTCAGCGCAGCAGGTGATAGGCGATATTCAACGACCGTCGGTTCTGGCATTCTGATCCCGCTTGCGGGCAAGAAATGCCTCAACATCCAGACGTCCTGCCGGACCGCTTGCGAGACCCTCATCGACAAGCTGCTGCAACTCGACGATGGCCTGCTGGCGATCCTGGTCCCGGCGGATCAGATCGCGCACATAATCGCTGGCGTTGCTGTAGCGCCCATCTTGTGTCTGGGCCTCGACCCAGGCCTTCATCGGGTCCGGCAAAGAAACATTCATCGTGGCCATGGTCGCGATCTCCTTTGCAAGGACGATGACATAAATTGGCAAAGATTGTCAAACTGTGCCGATGTCCTGCTACACGGCTTGCCGTGCGCATGCCACGAACCCGGCGGGTTTCCCCGCCGGGCCTGAGGGGGAGGCCCCGTTCTTTTCAGAACGGGATCTCGTCGTCGCGGTCGACCAGCTCGGGGTTTTCGGTCTCGGCCGACTTCGGGCGGCTCAGGAAGTCGACCTTTTCGGCGATGATCTCGCAGCCGTAGCGGTCGTTGCCCATGCTGTCGATCCACTTGGTGTAGTGGATGCGGCCGTGGACGAGGACCTTCATGCCCTTTTCGCAGTGCTCTGCGACCGTCTTGCCGAGACCGTTGAAGCAGGTGATGCGGTGCCATTCCGTGTCCATGACCCGGTAGCCGTTCTCGTCGCGCAGGACGCGACCTTCCGAGATGCGGGGGCGGGAGGTGGCGAGGCTGAAGTTGGTGATCTTGGTGCCGCCCTGGGTGGTGCGGACTTCGGGGGTCTGACCGATGTTGCCGGCGAGGATAACGATGTTCTGCATGGTAAGCTTCCTTCTGTGTCCTGTCTTCGGGACCGTCCCTTCGACAAGACCCGGAAAAAGCCCGTCGGGTGACGCGTGCACGGTGGACGGAACGGACGCCGGAAACCCCCAGAGGACCGGGGTGGAG
>NZ_JAUXZE010000058.1 GCF_030694085.1 Tabrizicola sp.
AAAATGCCGGCGAACCACTTCTCGCCCAAAAGAACCCGCGAGGGCACAAGCCCGTCGTTATGCGGAGCGGACTATCGAAAATCCCTCGCGTTTACAGCGTGATGACCGGACCGCTCCGCATAATCCGTCGCTCGGCATAACAGGCCCCATCGCCCTGGCTGCAGAAGCCGGAGAACCAGATGCTGGGCTTGGCCCGTGTCCCGCCGCCCATCAGCCGCACAGGCGTGGTCTTTAGGCGAATGCCGAGGATCTCGCAGACCCGCTGGAAATCCTCATAGACCGCATCCCACCAATCGTCGTGCGGGCCGAGTTCGCGATACCAGCTGCGCGCCTTTTCCTTGGCGGCATCCGAGAGTTCGGGGAACTGGTAGACGGTGGTGCAGATGACCTCAGGCATGGGGGTCCTCCCCGTTGAGCGCGGCGGCCAGCCATTCCTGACTGCTGGTCCAACCGATGGATTTGCGGGCACCGAGATCGATGACATGCGCGCCACCACCGAAGGCATCGAGGCGGGGCCGGGAGCAGGTCAGGGCATACTGGAACCCCCAGAGGCCGGTGAGGTCGAGCTCTTCGGCAAGGCGCAGCACGAAGCGGATGACGGCTTCGACATCGCCGTGCTCGTCGTCATGGATCCATAGGGCGCTGCCGTCGGGCGCATCCTGGCGCACGAGGTCGAAGCCTGCGACCTCCGGGTCCTCGGCGTCCTGATCGGCTTCGCGCAAGCTCTGGAACAGCGCGAGCGCGCGGACCGCCTTGTCGGGGGTGCCAACATCAAGCAGGCACGAAAAATGGGTGAAGTAATCCGCCATGGGAACCTCCTGAATGGGGAACGCCCGGCCAAGAGGCCGGGCGCTGTATGCGGTGATGGGTGGTTGACGGCGATCAGCGGGTAGCCTCGTCGCCCACCGCCTGTCGCGCGGCATGCGCGCAGAGCATCTGTCGGTAGAAGCGCTTGCGCGCGGGCCGGAAGCCGCGAACGGCGCGCGTGTCGGGGTGCAGCGCCCGGACTGCCGCGCGCAGGACGGCGCAGGGCGAGGCCGTCGCTGGCAGGCCGAGGCGCTGATAGGCCGGATCGGTCATCTCAGATCACCTCGACCACGGGCGAGGCGAGATGCGGATCGACCAGCGCTTCAATCCGCTTGGACCGGCCCATCCACGGCTCGGGTCGGATGGCCTTCACCCAGTCGGCGAAGCTGGGGATGAAGCCGAGGTCTTCCTTCACATGCTGCTCGCCCACCCAGCGGGTCGGAATGATGCGCCCGGTCGAGAGTGTGAGGGTGGGACCGAAAATCGTCTCGGCCATGAAGATGCCCTCAGCATGGTGGCGCAAGGCCCGGTGCCGAAAGTCGGCCGTGATCTCCTTGCTGGCATCGAACCACGCATGCACCGCGATGAAATCATCGACCATGCCGCCCCATTTCTTCACCGAGGAGAGGGCGTGGTGATAAGGATGTGCCATCGCCGCCCCCTAAGAAGTCGTGGGTGGTGAGTTCGGACGAGGTGTACCGCTCGTTGAACTCGAGATGGATGCAACGGGCCGCGGCGTCGAAGCAGAACTCTCCCCAGGCGCCGTCGTTGTTTTCCCAACCGCCATGGGTGTCGGAAAGGAAGTCGTAGGCGAGCTGCTCCACGACATCCTCCAGCGAAAGCTGCCGCATCTCGACCTCAGGGTCGTCCCAGGTCAGTGCCGCATAGGCGATCTCGGTCGCGGGGAACTCGACGGTGGTCTCGCCGGACCAGGCGCCGATGCTTTCGATCTGGCCGCTGTCACCGGCACCGTCGAAGGTCACGGTGACATGGGTGATGCCCACGGCCATGAGGCTATCGAATAGCCGGTCCTTGTTGCCGGGGCGCAGTGTTTCGATCCGGGCCGCGCGCTCGGCATGCGCCGCGAAGATCTGCGCCATGTCGACGGTTGAGGGCGCCATCGGGCGCGCGAGGGTAGGTTCAGTTATGTTCATCGGGATTCTCCGGTAAGGGGAAGGGATCGGAGCGGGGCCGGGCGATCTCTCGCCCCCGGGACAGCTCCAAATCCCCCCTGCCCCTCTCTGTCTCTCGGGCCTCACGCAGCGACCTGCAGCGCCCGGGCGGCGAAGGCGCGCCAGAGCGGGTCGACGAGACGCCCGTCCAGAAGATCGGCGCGGTGGCGTAGCCACCGCGCCAGATCGGGCTCGCCCCAGGCAGCCGCGCGGCCCGCCTGCGCGCGCAGCTCGCTCGCCTCGATCACGACGCCCCGCGCCTCGGCCGTGCTCGTCACTGGGTGGCACCAGGCGACGGCGTGGTTGCTGGCGGCCCCGGCCAGCACAAGGCACTCGTCGCGATCCAGGATCGCCAGAAGCTGAGGCGCTGCGTCAGGGGCGATCCCTTCGGCATGGTCGATCGCGCCCAGCATGGCATCGGCGAGCGTCGCGAAGCGGGCGAGGACCAGCGGGGCGGCCCGGCCCGCCATCAGATCTGCCGGTGCGCGGCGCGAGAGGGTCAGCGCGAAGGGCAAATTAGAATCGGTGTCGCCACATGGAAAAGCGGGCGGCACGCGCTGTACGCCAGTGGTCGGGTGGATGGACATGGGCAAGTCGAACATGCGGAAATCTCCGACGGCACGGGAAGCCTCTCTCCCCGCCTCATCCGTCAAAGACCAAACCGCCGCACTCTTCCTCGAAGGAGCGACAGAAACTGCTCAACTTGCCGACGGCAAATCACTCCATTGGACACGCAGGTAGCGACCTTGCCGCTTAGGCAAATCCTTTCGGTCAATCATTCGACCTGCTACCTGGAAATCCTCATTGATCTTGACCACGAGCAACTTGTTGAAGTTCCCGGCGGTATCGACCTCGACAACATCCTTCGTCTTGAAGGGGGTAATCGTTTTCACTTCGACGTGGTCGTTGCCAAGTCTCCCGTCAGCGCCTTGCGCGTAGGTTTTGTTCAGCTTGATGCCGTAGGTGATCGCGCCGAAAAGTTCACCGACATCGCCGTAGACGGCGAGATGAAGACCCGTCTCCCGGTGATAGCTTTCCGCAAGTGATATCAAGCTTTCAAAATAGGGGATCATTGATCGGATGGCGTTGGGGTATTTTGCTCCCCACTCTTTGTAGCGCAGCTGCTCGTCAATTTCTGACCAGGTAACCCATTCGCCATCATCGTAGAACGCGCGATCAGACCAATCGATGTCATCCATACTTTTTCGCCCAACTTGAATCACTGTAGGCAAGTAGCAGTCCAGTTTGGCAATAAAGTGGCCGGAGGCAACGGAGCCTCCGGCACAGTGTCAGCCGACCCGGTCGAGGAGCTTCTTGGCGCGCCCTTCCATGTCGAGGCGCGCATCCTGCTGGGTCTTGTCGCGCGCAAGCCGCGTGATGCCCTGCACGAAGTCGAAGATCGACTCCGGCGGGCGGCCTTCTTCCATCAGCACCTTCTCGATGATCTTGCCGGACTCCGCCTTCGAGAAGCCGCGCTTGCGCAGGAAGTCATCCCGGTCCTCATCCGTCCGGGCCACGATTTGCTGCCGCGCTGCCTTGATGCCGTTCACGAAGCCCTGCGGCGAGGAATTGGCAAAGCGCGTCAGCGCCGGGGCCGCCTCGTGGGCGAAGCGGGAGGCCGCGTATTTCGAGTGGCGGATGGTGATCTCCTGGAAATCCTCGACGCCCCAAAGGTTGCGGTTCTGGCACACCGCCCGCAGGTAGAAGCTCGCCATGCCGAGGGTTTTCGCGCCCACCTCCGAGTTCCAGCAATAGAAGCCCCGGAAGTAGAGATCAGGGGAGCCATCCGGCAGCCGGCCCGCCTCGATCGGGTTGTGATCATCGACCAGGAACAGGAAGACGTCGCGGTCCGAGGCATAGAGCGTGGTCGTGTCGCGGCTGATCTCGACATCGGGGTTGTAGACCCCGGTCGACCAGTCGAGCACGCCCGGCACTTTCCAGCGCGTATCGCCCGTGCCGTTGCCCGCGATGCGCTGCACCGCCTCGACCAACTCGTGGTCGTGGATACGGCCATAGTCGGGGCCGGTAACCGCGCGCAGTTCCGTTCGGCCGTCCTCGGTCTCAAAAGTCTTCACCTGCTCCGCGCGGTGGTTGGCGAGGCCATATTGCAGGTTGATGCCCGCCAGCGGCGCGGGCAGCTGGCGCAGGTAGGAGGCCGGGGCGCCGACGATGCTCGCAAGCTGGCCGAAGGCCCAGTGCGTGGGTGCCACCGGCTCTTGTGCCTTCGGCAGAACCAAATGCAGCCGTTCGGCGCTGTCGCGCGCGGCTTCCACCCTGATGTCCGCTGTCTGCACCACCCGGCTACGGCTGCGCTCGGACCGACCCTTGACCGATGCCCAGAGATCGTCGAGCGACAGATACCGCTCGTCATCGGGCCGGTTGAACCATTCGGACGAGACCCGCCCGTTCCGCTCACCCCGGCTCACATCCACTTTCCAGCCACTAGCCCTCGTCGGTGCGACCGGGTCCAGAACTTCCACAACGCCCATCGGCTATCTCCCGCGACGGGCGCCGGGAGCCACTCTCCCAACCCTCAACCCGTCACCGGGAAACCGGCACAACTCTTACTCTAGCCGACATGACGAGCGGAAACCGGATGTGCCCTGCAAGCCCAATCAAACTCGCTTTCCGGCGCACGAAGCTCACCGAAGACAAGCACTTGCTTGAAGATCGTCTGACCGCATCGGTGTACCGCTTGACTTATGAATCTTACAACAATATTGTTGTAACATGATACCGAACCATATCGACCTGCCCGGCTCACCGTGGCCCGTACTGCCGCCCGGCATCCATCTGGCGACCCTAGCGGAAGTGGAGATGCGATTTGCATCGAACCCAAAACGTCGAGTGCAGTTTAGTGGGTTCGTCGCAGCACTATCCAGCCTCCGGGGTGCGGGATGCCGGCGCGCCTTTCTTGATGGCAGCTTCGTAACGGCTAAACCCCGTCCGGGCGATTACGATGCGTGCTGGGACCCGACAGGCGTCGATCCATCATTTCTCGATCCGGTGCTGCTTACTTTCGAGAACAACAGAGCGGCTCAAAAGGCCAAGTACCATGGAGAGCTGTTTCCCTCAACGATCCCGGCCGATAGGGCCGGGACCATATTCGTCGAGTTCTTCCAAGTTGATCGTTTCACCGGTGCCCCGAAGGGCATTGTCGCGATCAACCTTTTGGCTGACCCGATGCTCAATCCCACGGTGACCTCATGATCTACAGCGACAAGCAGTATGCGATTTCCGAAAGGCAGTTGGGCAACCTCCGCGAAGCGCTCACTGCTGCTAAGTTCGAGAAGGCCGATGCGACTAGCGAACACAGTTGGGTGCGCGCTGCCCAAGCCGATGCCATCAAAAGCCAGATCGCGACTCTAGAGGCGGAACTCTCGCACTATGCGCTTCTGAAGTCGGGCGAGATCACGTTCGCCAAGACGCATTCGCTAGAGAACCTGCCGTCTGTTCTCGTCCAGGCGCGGATTGCTGCCGGCTTGAGCCAAACCGACCTTGCCGAACGGCTTGGTATGAAAGCTCAGCAAATCCAACGCTATGAGGCGTCCGATTATTCCGGGGCCAGCCTCGATCGGCTGATCGACGTGTGCCAGGCTCTGAATGTCCACACCACTGGGGTGTTCGAGAGCGACAACAACTCGAGGGGGTCAGTCTTCTCATGGTCTAACATCGACGATGTGGTGTGGAAGCAATTCCCAGCTCGCGAGATGGCAAAGCGCGGCTGGTTCGACGTGCCGCGAAAGGGCGACGTCTACAAGCTCGCACGCGACTACTTCATGCGAGTCGCTGGACCCCAGTTTGCGAGCGCCTACCACCGCAAGAAGATGCATGGCGGGTCAGTGCCGAACGAATACGCTCTGCTCGCTTGGCAAGCGCGCATTTTGGAGCGATCCCAAGAAATCGTGGAAACGCACAAGGCACCGGATTTCATAGCCGATGATCGCTGGATCGCTGATCTCGTCGCTTTAACTCGTTTTAAGGACGGCCCGAAACGAGCGCAGGCGCTTCTTCTATCTAAGGGCATCATACTCATCACCGAGAAGCACCTGTCGGGCACCTATCTCGATGGTGCGGCCATGCTCGATCGCAACAGCAGGCCGGTCATCGGGCTCACTCTGCGGTTCGATCGCCTCGACAACTTCTGGTTCGTTCTCCTGCACGAATTAGGGCATGTGTTCCTGCACCTCATGGACGGGCTGCGCTACGATTTTTTCGATGAGGAGGATACGGCTGGCGATGACAAAGTAGAGCGAGAGGCCGATGCATTCGCGCTCGATAGCCTTATACCGGAGTCGAAGTGGGACGAGTGCCTGTCGCGCTTCGCACTGTCCGAGGAGGCAGTAAGGATCGACGCGAAGAACCTCGGCATCGACCCTAGCATCATCGCCGGACGCATTCGCAAGGAGCGCGGCGACTACACTATTCTTGGAGGCCTGATCGGCCAGGATCAGGTTGCGTCGCAGTTCAAGGACGACGGCGATGAACTTGTCTAAGCATACCTATGTACCGGCAGTGCGATGGCGGCAGGGGGAGTACCAAGCCCTTTTCCGCCTAACGCCCGCGGTGAAGGATCGCGTGATGCCCCTCATCACCATTCCACCCGTCGAGTTCGATTTCGAGCTGTGGCAGCCAAAGAAATCCGTCCACGAGCACGTCCACCCATTCGTCGCACGCTTTACTGCCAAATGGGGTAAGCGACCGGCTTGGATCGCCCTCGATAAAACGATTGCGGACGGGCGCATGAATGGCAACGTGCACCCGTTCGACTATTTGTTCGACGGGTTACGACCGAACGGTAATATCGCAATCCCAGCTCTGCCTTTAGAAGTCGACTCCGACACAATAGACGCTGCCGCCCGTGCGGCGGCGGCAGACGGTCAAGGCGCCGCAGTACTCCTTCGTCTCGAAGACCTTATGAGCGGCAATCCACGCAAGGCTATTGTGAGCTTCGCGAGCGGCTTTGGCATCGGGCTCGATGAGTTGGACGTGATCGTCGACCTCCGAGCTCGCAACTTCGAGCCTTACAAAGTCTTCGCAACAGCCCTAACGGCTGCCATGAAACGTTTGGGCAACCTCTATGAGGTACGCAATTTCGTCCTATTGGGAACAGCTATCCCGGACTCTTTCGCGGAGATCGCGAAAGGCTCGGACGAGATACCGCGCCATGACTGGTTATTCTTCAAGGAGCTAATGACCGCGATGCCGGTAGGCATGCGACGCCCGATTTACGGGGACCATACGATCGTGCACCCCGAGTTCAAGGCGTTGGACATGCGCAAGGTGAAAGCCGCCGGTAAGATCGTTTATACAACACCCGAGACTTGGGCGACGCGCAAAGGTGGCGCGTTTCGCGACAATCCCGCCCAGATGTACGCGCACTGCGACGAGGTGGTGAAGGACCCTGCCTTCGCGTTTCGCGGCGCAAGCTTCTCCTATGGCGACAAGTACATAGCCGACTGCGCAGCTATGGCGGAGAGTCCGAGCAACCTATCGCGCTGGAAGGATGTCACAATTAATCATCACATCACGACGGTAGTTGACGATCTCGCCACCCTGTTCGGGACGCCATAGCCGCTTTGACCGCCGGTGCCAGCTCGCGGACCGGGATCTCATCTGCAAGCATGCGGTAGAGCCGCTTTCGGGGGACATTCACTTCAGCCTTTGAAGCACCACGCGCGCGCAACAAATCCTGTGCTTCCGGGTGCCAGAGCAAGTGCGCCAGCATGAACGGATCGAGGTCCGGGTTCACGTGTGCGCGTCGACGGCTCGTGAAAATCATGCCGCCGCGCGGTCCGTCGATGATCTCTGTCAGCCCGCACCAATCGGGAACAATCGCCTCTGCCGCCTCGAGATGACGCGAAGCAACGACGAGGGTAAGTTTCTGAAGAGCAGACCTGTAGATCGCCAGCTGGCGGGGAAGCCGGTCGAGCGTGTCAGCGGCACTCTTGATCTCGTAACCATGCAAGTGGCCGTTGAACACGGCCAAATCTATCCGACTTTGGGCGTGAGCAAGCCCAAGTTCGTCGATGATCAAAACGTCTTGCCGTCCATGATGACGCTTAAGGTGACGAGTCCTCAGTGCAGTTCGGATCACACGCTCGGTACTTGTGTTGTGAGCTCCCACCGCCGTTGATCCCCTGCTTCTCTAATGGCCACATCAAGCACGATACGAAAGCCGCGTCGAGATGGTCGGTGTCGCAAATGGTGCCACGCAATGCCGCGCGGTGGAAAAATATTCCGTCAAAGTGTCAGCTGTGCGCCGAAACCGGCTGAGCCCGGCGGGTTTCCCCGCCGGGCCTAAAGGGGAGACCCCGTTCCTCAGAACGGGATCTCGTCGTCGCGGTCGACCAGCTCGGGGTTTTCGTTCTCGGCCGACTTCGGGCGGCTCAGGAAGTCGACCTTCTCGGCGATGATCTCGCAGCCGTAGCGGTCGTTCCCCATGCTGTCGATCCACTTGGTGTAGTGGATACGGCCGTGGACGAGGACCTTCATGCCCTTCTCGCAATGCTCCGCGACCGTCTTGCCGAGACCGTTGAAGCAGGTGATGCGGTGCCATTCGGTGTCCATGACCCGGTAGCCGTTCTCGTCGCGCAGGACGCGACCTTCCGAGAGGCGGGGGCGGGAGGTGGCGAGGCTGAAGTTGGTGATCTTGGTGCCCGCGCCTTGCGTGGTGCGGACTTCGGGGGTCTGACCGATGTTGCCGGCGAGGATGACGATGTTCTGCATGGTAAGCTTCCTTCTGTGTCCTGTCTTCGGGACCGTCCCTTCGACAAGACCCGGAAAAAGCCCGTCGGGTGACGCGTGCACGGTGGACGGAACGGACGCCGGAAACCCCCAGAGGACCGGGGTGGAG
>NZ_JAUXZE010000064.1 GCF_030694085.1 Tabrizicola sp.
TATTGAGCGACAATTATCTTGTCTGGTCTAGCGACAATTAACTTGTCTAGTTGATCTGATAGAGTTCTGCACAGCAAACCATAAGGAGGCGCTGTGTCAGGTAATCACATTTCAGATAAACAGGTTAATTTATATATGACACAAAGAGCTAAGCACAGTCAGGTGATTGCTGCAGCCAAGAGCGGCATTTCATCACGCACTGCCAGTCGCATCGACAACCAGATTCACCAACCCAAACAAGCCAATCGTCATTGGCGTACCAGAGAAGATCCGCTGTCTGTCATATGGGAGCCGATTGTGCTGCCATTATTACAACAGTCCGATGGCCTGACCCCGATTGGGATATTTGATTACCTGTGCGAACAGCACAGTGATCAGTTTGATCCTAGAACACGCCGCACTCTGGAACGACGCATCAACCGCTGGCGACAATTACACGGCAGCGCTAAAGAAGTGATGTTTACGCAAACCCATGCGCTTGGCGCACTCGGCATTGCTGATTTTACTGTGGTCAAAGAATCAGTGACCATTGCCGGCGTGCCGCTGAAACATAGGCTGTTTCATTATCGCTTGGTCGCCAGTCGCTGGGGTTATGCCCAAGTCGTCTATGGCGGCGAGAGCTTTACGGCGCTATCTGATGGATTGCAGCGTGCATTTGTTGCCAGTGGCGGCGTGCCGCATGAATTACGCACCGACAGTTTAAGTGCGGCCTATAAGAACCGTCAGCAACAACATGATTTTACCGAACGTTATGCGGATCTATGCCGGCATTATGGGGTAAAGCCTAGCCGTAATAACCGGGGTGTCGCGCATGAGAATGGCGCCATTGAATCGCCCAACAATCATCTTAAAAAACAACTGCATCAAGCGCTGTGAGTGCGCGGCAGTCATGACTTTAACAGCCGTGAGGACTATGAGGCTTTTGTGCAAAACCTGCTCAAGCAACGTAATCGTCGCATCCACAGCGCCTTTCTGGAAGAGCAGCGACAATTACAACCCTTACCCGCGACACAGCGCGTCAATTACACCGAACATATTCTCAGCGTCAGCCGTAACAGCACCATCACGATCAAGCACGTCCTTTATAGCGTGCCTTCAAGACTGGTTAGCAGTTGCGTACGGGTGCGTCTATTTGATGCCAAGTTGGAGCTGTGGTGTGCAGGTGAGCATACCTTGACCCTGACTCGCTTGTTCTCGTCATCAGGCATTCGTCAACGCAACATTGATTACCAACATGTGATTGAATCATTAGTGAAGAAGCCACGTGCCTTTCGTTTTGCTAAATGGCGTGATGACCTGCTACCCAATGAGGACTATCGGCGTATTTGGCAGCGTGCGGATAATGAACTACCCGCCGATGACGCCTGTAAATATATGGTAGGGCTATTACACCTGGCTAAAAAGGCAAACTGTGAAGATGCCTTGGGGCGTTACGCCCTTGCGCAGATAGAGCAGGCCAGTCGTTTCAGCTTGCTTGACTGCCAGCAACGGTTCTTAAACGTCATCCCGATCATTCCCAGTCTGCGCATACAGCAACATGCGTTAAGTGATTACCAAGCCTTATTGGCAAAGGTACCAGCCTAATGAATAGCCCAACACTTAACACGCATAACGCTTCATTGCCGCTCATGCTTAAACAGTTGCATTTGGCTTCCATTAAAACGCATTGGCAGGCGATGGCACAAAAAGCCATCACTGAACATTGGGCGCCTGATCAATACCTGGCAGAGCTGCGCCATATCGAATTGTTGGCACGTGAAGACAAGCGCCTTCAGCAATATCTCAAGGATGCCTCGCTCCCAGTAGGCAAACAATTGGGCAGCTTTGACTTCAGTGTATTGCAGGGTGTAACGCCGGTACAGGTCAATCAACTGATTCAGCAGAACGGCTGGGTTAAAACGGGTGGCAATTTATTGGTATTTGGCGCCAGTGGCGTTGGTAAAACCCATTTGGTGAGCAGTATCGGCTATGGTTTGGCTGAGGCTGGCATCAGGGTTAAATTCATGGCGGCGACCGCATTGGTACAATTGCTGCAACGGGCCAAAGCTGAACTCAAACTCACTGAGGCGCTCAATAGGCTCGATAAATACGCAGTATTGATTGTGGATGATATTGGCTATGTCAGAAAAACGGAACAAGAAAGCAGTGTGCTGTTTGAATTGATCGCACATCGTTATGAGCGTCACAGCTTAATCATCACGTCCAACCAGTCATTTGAGGACTGGGATAAATTGTTTGATGATACGGTCATGACGGTCGCTGCTATTGATCGCTTGATTCATCATGCCACCATCATTCAGTGTGAAGGAGGCAGCTACCGAAGAAAATCATCTATGCAAAAACAGTAGTAAAAATCTCAGCGTCAACTAGACAAGATAATTGTCGCTGAACTGGACAAGATAGTTGACGCGCTACA
>NZ_JAUXZE010000075.1 GCF_030694085.1 Tabrizicola sp.
CAAGGTTTCCAAAGGCTCGGCGCGCGGTTTTCCCATGTCGGCAGCTTATATTGTGACGGCGCTTTCTGCCAGAGAAATGCACCTATAGCGCCGCAGCTTTGTCGGCTCCACAATGTCCAATAAGTTTGCATTATCGGACGTAAAGACGATAGGCTCACCGGCATGACCGAAACACCAGAGAAATCGCCTTCAGAACGCCCGCAACGTCCCGATCGCCATGAAGGGGACGACAGCGCTGATATGGAGCGCGACAATATCGCCCTGCCCTCGCATGTCGCTGGCTCGGGCACACTCGACCGCCTGGTCGAAACCGCGAGCAACTATGCGCGTCAGGCGGCGTCGGAGAACACGCTGAAGGCCTATGCCAAGGACTGGGCCCACTTCGCCCGCTGGTGCCGGATGCGCGGCGCGGACCCTCTCCCCTCGTCGCCTCAGCTGATCGGACTCTACATCGCCGATCTGGCAGCGCCGAGCGGCAAGGCCTTGTCGCAGTCGGCGTCCCGACCCCTCTCGGTTGCCTCGATAGAGCGGCGGCTGTCCGGCCTGACCTGGGGCTATGCGCAGCGCGGAGAACGGCTGGACCGCAAGGACCGCCACATTGCCAGCGTTTTGGCGGGCATTCGGCGCAGGCATGCCCGGCCCCCCGTGCAGAAGGAAGCGATCCTGCCCGAAGATCTGCGCGACATGCTGGCCACCCTGCCCCACGATCTGCGCGGCCTGCGTGACCGCGCCATCCTGCTGATCGGCTTCGCTGGGGGTTTGCGGCGGTCGGAGATCGTCAGCCTTGACCACGGGAAAGACGACACGCCCGACAGCGGCGGTTGGGTCGAAATCCTGGAGGACGGCGCGCTGATCACCCTGCGCGGCAAGACCGGTTGGCGTGAGGTTGAAATTGCACGCGGCTCCTCCGACCAGACCTGCCCGGTCCATGCATTGAGTCAATGGCTGCACTACGCCAGGATCGACTTCGGCCCGCTTTTCGTCGCCACGTCGCGAAACGGCCTGAAAGCTACAGGCGAACGGCTGTCGGACAAACACGTCGCTCGCCTGATCAAGACCTGCGCCCGTGAGGCTGGTCTGCGCCCCGACTTGCCCGAGGCAGAGCGCGTCCGTCTTTTCTCGGGCCACTCCCTGCGCGCAGGCCTTGCCAGCAGCGCGGAAGTTGATGAGCGCTATGTTCAAAAGCAGCTCGGTCATGCCAGCGCAGAGATGACCCGCCGTTATCAGCGCCGTCGTGACAGGTTCCGCGTGAACCTTACAAAGGCCGCAGGACTGTAAGCCCCCCCTGCCCTATCGAATCTTTAGTGCGTCTAGAACGGGTTCTCGACCGCAGCCCCGGTCGGCGCGAAGTCACTGACGTTCCCGGTCACGACGATAGCGCCATGGCGTAGCGCTGATGCCGCGATCATCAGATCAGCGCCGTTATGGCCGATCTCCGCCGAGAGCCGTCCCCAGATGCGCGCATCCTCGGCCTCAAATGGAAGTAGGCGATCCGAGAACAGCAAGATTGTGCGATCAAGCCAGCTGCGGAGGTCGCTGGCAAACGCTGGATCGCGGATCTCCTGCTGGCGAATGCCGCGCTCGATTTCGCCCAGCGTGATAACACTCAGGAAAAGGTCCTGCTCAGCCTTGCCACGTAACCAGGCTGCCACCTGGGGAGCACGGTCCGCGCGGCGCACGGCCGAGATGACGTTGGTGTCGAGAATGTACATCAGAAGCTTACGTCACGTGGGACGGCCGTGGCGCGCGGGAAGTCCCCGCCGGGAAAGGCCATCAGATGCTCTGCAAAGCTCTCTCGCGCCCTTACGGCACCTTCTACTAGCCGGTGATATTCATCCGCAGACAGGATGACCACTGCAGGTTTTCCACGCCGCGTGACCTCTTGCGGCGTTCCCGCCAACGCCGCATCGACGACTGCGCTGAACTTGTTTTTTGCACCCTGAACAGTCCACATGGCGTATCACCTAGCTAGCTATCTGGCTAGATAAATGGCGCCTTAGGTTGAACATGTCAAGGCGCCCCATGTCGTAAGCTTCAGATGGTTAAGGTCGGATGAGAAAACTCATCCGCCGCCACTGTCTTCGCCAAACGGTCGTTTATTGGTGGTATCGGAAACTGCAAACGGCCTGTTTTGATGTCCCTGATCGGCTATGCGCGCGTCTCGACGGAGGATCAGACATGGGGTAATCGCGGGCCCTTGGTCCCCTGACCGCCGTCAAGGCTGGGAGGGTGGCTGTTCCCCGATAAGATGAAGGTACGGGCTCTCGACTGGACGCCGGGCCCAAACATCTGATGGAGAACAGCCATGAAGGAATATATTGGTCTGGACGTTTCTATGAAAGAGACCGCTGTGTCGATCCGGCGCGACGGGGAGCGTATCTGGCGCGGAAAATGTGTTTCCGACCCTGCGGTGATTGCGCAACTGGTGCGCAAGCGGGCACCAACGGTCGACCGGATCGTGTTCGAGACCGGGCCCCTGTCGGTCTGGTTCTATCATGCCCTCCGTGCCGAGAGCTTACCCGCGATCTGCATCGATGCCCGGCACGCCAAGTCGGCCCTCGACATGGCGCCGAACAAGACCGACGCGAACGATGCCGACGGTTTGGCACATCTGGCCGAGATCGGCTTCTTCCGGGAAGTGAGGGTAAAGGGCTTTGACAGCATGCTGGCGAGGACCCTGATCGCGGCGAGGAACCGACTGGTCAGGATCACGGTCGATCTTTCCAATCATATCAGAGGGTTCATGAAGACCTTCGGCCTTCTCATTCCTGCTGGGAAGGGAAGCACGTTCGAAGGACATGTGCGTCGACTTCTTTCCGATCACCCGAAATTGTCAGAAATCCTGCTGCCGATGCTCGACGCCTGGTGCGCAACTCGACTGCAGGCCGCCCGACTTGCCCGCCAGATTGCCGCGGAAGCGCGGCAGAACGATGGCTGTCGGATCCTGATGTCGATCCCGGGAGTGGGTGCGATCACCGCAACATCGTTTGTCACCGCGATCGAAAGCCCGGATAACTTCCGGAAGTCCCGATCGGTCGGCGCCTGGGTCGGCCTGACAACCCGCCGGTATCAGTCCGGCGAGATCGACTACAAGGGTCACATCTCCCGCCGGGGTGATCATCACCTCCGCGGTCTGCTTTACGAGGCGGCATCTGTGATTCTGACCCGAAGTTCGGCTGAAAGTGACCTCCGGGCCTGGGGGCTGAAGCTCAGGGAGCGCATCGGCTTCAAGCGCGCAGCCGTCGCATTGGCACGGAAACTGGCGGTCACGATGCACGCGATGCTCCGGGACGGCACGCTGTTTGAGCGAGGCACGAAACCAATTGCGTGAGATTGCAGGAATAGCGCTCGGGCATTGAGCGCGCCGACGCGTCCCTGCCGGGACGTAGGTAGGGCCTTTCGTGCAGGGGGATGCACCGCTGAGACCTCAGCTGAGTGCGGATCAGACATAGGAAGGCCCACCCGCGAACACCAATCATGCGGCGACCAACGTGTCGACCGCGAAGACGACCCTGCTCCGGCAAACGTACCTTGGCACGCCTCGACGAACTCTTGCGCTGATGAGCAATGGCTTTCTGCCGCAGTACGAAAGAAAGGGCTTGCAAAATGCAATGCGATTAGACGACCCCCCTGCCCCAGTCGCAGGCCCTGAAATCCGCAGGCTGCGTCGAGATCCACGAGGAGCAGGCCTCGGGCGGGAACCGCGCACGGCCCGTGCTTGCGCGCGTACTGGAGCGGATAGGCAAAGGCGACACGCTGGTCGTGGTGCGCATCGACCGGTTGGCACGGTCGCTCTCGCATTTGCTGGAGGTGATCGAGCGGTTGGAGGAGAAAGGCGCCTTCTTCCGATCGCTCACCGATCCGATTGACACGTCCTCGCCGCAGGGCAAGTTCACCCTGCAGGTCCTGGGCGCCGCGGCCGAGTTCGAGCGGGCCCTGATCCGCGAACGCACCAAGGCCGGGCTGGCCAGCGCAAGAACCAAAGGCCGGCTCGGCGGCAACCCGGGACTGCGCGCACGGGATCCGGCGGCACTGCGCAAGGTGAGGCTGGCGCGGCAGGACGGCTACATGGAACGCCTGAACGAGACGGCGCAGGACTGGGTGCCCCATGTCCGCCGCCTGCGGCCCGACTTAGCCTGGGAAGATGTGGTACGCATAGTCAACGGCCCCCTGCCCCACGAGCGTCAATGTACGCAAAGCCGCCTTTTGCGCGCGGTCAACGCCTATGTCCGGGACGGCTTCCTGCCGCCCACGGTACTGGACCGCGCCGGCCGCCGCGAAACCGACGACCGCCTGCCCGCCATCGTCGCCGCAATCAAGGGCGCGGATCCCGGCATCACGCTTCAGGCGATCTGCACCCGGTTGGAAGCAATGCGCGAGCGCACGCCCCGTGGGCGGACAAGCTGGCAGCCGTCATCCGTGAAGATGTTGCTGGAACGAGCCGAAAGGCTAGGGTTGCTTGAGTGAAGTTGCGGGAATCGACCGCGCGATTCTGAAGATCGTCGTTACGTAGGCGTCCACAATACATGTTGTGGCCACGACATCACGGGCCACGAACTGTTGAAGTAACCTACGAACAGGGTCACCCAAGGCATTGATACTTAACAGCTTTATCTCGTCAGAAATGGGCCGCCTCAACGCCCTCAGGCCGTTCAACAGTTAGGGGTGGATTTATTCGCCAAAACTGTTAAGGTCTACAAAACAATAAAGACTTGAGGGCAGTGATGAGCGGGATACGGGCCTCACAAAGATTCGACGTCATGTCCAAGCGGCTCGGTAGCCGGTTGCGCGAACATGCGCAGGAAACCTTCCCACCGGATGCCCAGAAGGGTCTCCGTCGTTTCGCGATGCGTGAAGCGGCTGATCTCCTTCGGATCAACCAGAACACCTTCCGCCACCATGTGTCAAACCTCGAGGGCTTTCCCGAAGGCATCCTTGAGGGTGGCAACCGCCGCAGCTTCTCTGCCGAAGAAATGGTCGAGGCCCAACGCGTCCTTCTTGGGACGGGTAGGATCAAGCCCGATGAGCACCCTCACAGAAGAGCCGGCGAACCGTGCCAGGTCGTGACAATCTTCAACCTGAAGGGCGGGTCCGCAAAAACGTCGACCGTGGCTCATGTTGGTCAGCTACTGGGCCTTCGCGGCTATCGGGTCCTACTGATCGACCTCGACAGCCAGGCAAGTCTGACGAACCTGTTCGGGGTGACCCCTGAACTCGATCCAGACATGCCGACCTCCTACGATCTGATCCGGTCGGAAGGTCCCCTGCCCGCCTCCGATATCATTCGAAAGACGAACTTCCCGACTGTGGATCTGATCCCGGCCTCCATGGACATCATGGAGTACGAGTTCGAGGTCGCTTTGAGCTTCAGACACGGCGCCACCACCTTCCACAGTCGGATCCGTGAAGCGCTTGAGCCTGTCCTGAGCCGATATGATGTGGTGATCTTCGACACCCCGCCGCAGCTGAACTTCTCGGTGATCTCTGCCCTCTTTGCTTCCACTGGGGTCCTGATCCCGCTCAACGCGTCCATGCTTGATGTGATGTCTCTGGCAAGCTTTCTCGGCATGGCGAGCAACCTGATGGGCGTCGTCGAGGCGCATGCTCCCGAACACGGTCTGAACTTCGTTCGGGTGCTGATCACCCGGTACGAGAACACCGACAGTCCACAGGTCCAGATCTCGTCTCTGCTTCGGACGGTCCTTGGCGATGCGGTCCTCCCGGCCGAGTTCCTGAAATCGACGGCGGTAGGCGATGCTGCAAACACCCAACAGAGCATCTTTGAGGTCGAACCTCGCGACGTGAACCGCAGAACATACGAGCGTGCGATCGAGTCCGTTTCACGCGTGACCGACGAAGTTGAGCGCGAAATCCTCAAGGCATGGGGGCGTAGCCATGGCGCGTAAGGTCTTCGGGGACTCACTCAAGAACGCGATGGGTAAAGCGTCAACGTCGGATGAGGATGCGGATCTCGATCTGAAGCGCACGAGCCCAACTGTCGCTCGAGCGCAAGCATCGGTGTTGGAAGAAGACAAGCACGCCACACGCCTGATCGACCCGAGCACTGTTCGGATGTCTGCGGTCATGGATCGTATCGATCCGAGCGATGGCCTCGAGGAACTTGTGTCCTCGATCCGGGAGCATGGGCAAAAGGTTCCCATTCTTGTCCGCCGAACCCAGGATGGCGCACTTGAGATCGTCTATGGGCGCCGCAGGCTTCTCGCTTGTCGTGAGCTTGGTCAGAAGGTGCGAGCCACGGTCATGGAAATGACCGAAGAGGAAGCTCTGATCGCTCAAGGCGTTGAAAACAATGCCCGCCAAGACCCCTCGTTTATCGAGAGGGCTCTGTTCGTCGCCGGGATCATTCGCGAACTTGGGAAAACAGACGAAACGCGCAAGAACGCCCAGACCATCGCCTATCGGGCGCTCCAGATCGATGAGTCTCTTGTCTCTCGGATGAACCGTATCGCGACGGGTATTCCAATGGAGCTGATTCAGGCCATCGGACCTGCACATGGCGTTGGTCGGAGGGTCTGGGAGAAGCTTTTCAGGCTGTGCGAGAAGGACGTCTCGAGAGCCAGGGAAGTTGCCCGCGAAATCCCCCGCACCTTGCCGGGTCCAGACCGACTTGACGCAGCGGTTACGCTGCTCACAGCCACCAAGGCAACTACACCCGGGGTTGACCAAGGTGAGCGCGTGAAGATCGGCCGCAAAGGCAACCGCATCACCATCGATGTGGACGCTGACCTTGCCCCGCGCATCGAAGACGCCATCCGAAAGCTGATCGGCGAGCTTCTTGACCGCGACGACCCCGTGTCTTGACCGCGGTCAAGACATCAAGAGCAACGAGCAGAAAACGAAAGGAGGACCGGCTAGAAAAGGAAAGACCCCCCGAAAGCGGTGCTTCCGAAGGACCTCAATCAGTCTCGACACCTGATTGATACCCCCAAAACGAATCGAATTCAACACCGCTCGCGGTGACCGGGGAAGCTTTTTCTTCCGAAACACCATGAGACATGTCACTCAAGCACGAACCGCCTTGGCGGACCAGGCAGCTATTGCCTGCCCTAGCCCCTACGAGCTTCTGGGGCCGGTGCGAGTTCTTCGGAAAGACCTGAACCTCACGAGCAACGACGTCACCGTACTGACAGCGCTCGTCAGCTTTCTTCCGCGCGATCACAGCCCCAACTCTAGTGAAACACAGTGCAAGCTGACCGTTGTATTCCCTTCCAACGCCTCCTTATCAGAGCGCGCAAACGGCATCGATGAGAGAACGCTTCGCCGCTGCCTGGGGCGCCTTGAGGCTGCGGGACTCATCCAGCGAAAGAGTTCAGCGAACGGGAAACGCTTCCCTCTCCGCTACGGAGGCATCATCAGGGATGCGTTTGGGATCGACTTGGGTCCGCTAATGCAGAGCCACGACGCTCTTGCAGCCAGAGCATCGAAGGTCACAGAAGAGCGTGAACGCCTGCGCTGCCTCAAGGCAGAAGCCCTAGCCCTGCGCGCGTCCCTTCTTCAAGACGAACAGCTCAATGACGCAAGGTTGGCTTCACTGGAAACGATCCGAAACCTGCTTCGTCGGGCAACCCTGACTGCCGACACAGTCTTGCAAATCATCGCTGGTCTCCGCGAGCTTGGAGCCAATGCCAAGCCGAGCTACGGAGAGTGCCACGGTTCAAACACCCGTGCGGACCGAGTGCAATCGCAGGACCAAACCCTCGGCCGTGAGTGCGCGAGCGAAATGTCCGCCAGGAACGGACAAAATGACCGGCAGATAGAGTCTGTAAAAAAAGAACATATAAAGAAAGACACGCACGTGAAGCAGACCAACGCTTCCCAAAGCGTTGGGGCAGCGACCATGAACCGAGACCCTGCGAAAATGGCGTGGACGGACTTTTCACATGTCGCGGACTTCTTCCCAGACCCGCCACGAACAGGCGAAGCCCTCAACCGCGTTCTCTTCGATATCGGTCGATTGCTTAGAATACGCCAAGAAAAACTGATGCTTGGTATCCAGAAAGCTGGGGCCGGACGGCTTTTGCTGATTTTGGACTACCTGTTGGGGAAGGGCGAAGCGATCAGGCAGCCCGAGGCATACTTTGAAACGATCCTGCGCACATAGAACATGCAGGTTGCACTTCTTGACCGCGGTCAAGACAGCCGAAGAGAGGGAAAGGCTGGGGGTTTGAGGGGTGACGGGAAGTGAGATCGGGAGAGTGGCTTCCGGCGCCCGTCGTGGAGAAGATCTGATGGCGAAAGCAGCCCAGAAAGTCACCCTGTCCCCGTCGCGGGACATCCCCTTCGACAAGCTCGTGCTGAGCCAGTCCAACGTGCGGCGCATCAAGGCCGGCGTCTCGGTCGACGAACTGGCCGAGGACATCGCGCGGCGCGGCCTGCTGCAGGGCTTGAACGTCCGGCCCGTGCTTGATGCCGACGGGGTCGAAACCGGCACGTTCGAGATCCCGGCCGGCGGTCGGCGTTTTCAAGCGCTGTCGCTGCTGGTGAAGCAAAAGCGCTTGGCGAAGACCGCGCCGATCCCCTGCATCGTGCGGGATGCCGCGTCGGAGATTCTGGCCGAGGACGACTCGCTGGCCGAGAACATGCAGCGTGTGGCTTTGCATCCGCTGGACCAGTTCCGTGCGTTCCAGGCCCTGCGCGAAAAGGGTCAGGGCGAGGAAGCGATCGCGGCGGCCTTCTTTGTCACACCGCAGATCGTGAAGCAGCGCCTGAAACTCGCCTCCGTGGCCCCTGCCCTGCTCGAGGTTTATGCCGAGGACGGCATGACGCT
This sequence comes from Tabrizicola sp., assembly GCF_030694085.1. GTDB lineage: Bacteria > Pseudomonadota > Alphaproteobacteria > Rhodobacterales > Rhodobacteraceae > Tabrizicola. The sequence goes on from NZ_JAUXZE010000075.1 coordinate 8,789, forward strand.
CGAACAGCTGATGGCCTTCACCGTGAACCCGGATCATGCGCGTCAGGCGCAGGTCTGGGATGCGGTGAAG
>NZ_JAUXZE010000078.1 GCF_030694085.1 Tabrizicola sp.
CGTGATAAATCATTTAAAAATCTAATGATGAGCCTTTTCAATTTTTCAAATAGAAACCCTAGGATTTTAGCAATTAATCTATCAAATATTAAAAAATTAGATACGCGATAGTTTTTTATCAATACTTCTTTTAATCTCAGCTGGATTCAGTTTAGCATAGATTGCTCTTAATTTCTCTTTTTCAATTTCTGGAAAATCAGCATGTTCCATAAGGCGCTGATATGGGGTTCTAGGTAAATCATATTTTTTCACAATTTTAGCTTCAACTCTTTTCTTCTCAATTAATTTTTTGTTTGGAATGAAAAAGTTTTTGTAAAAATCCCACTCGCTCCAATACAGGTCATTCATCTTTTTCAATTGGTGCTCTTTGTCTAATCTTTTGTAACCAACCAGTTTTCTCACATGCGTATAATTTTTCTGTTCAATGTGCGCGTTGTCATTTTTCTGATACGGCCTGCCTCGAGTAAATTCGATGTTGTTCGCCAAGCAATGATTGTATAATTGCCAGTTGATAAATTCACTGCCATTATCCGGATCAATGCCTTTTAGCGGAAAGGGTAATCGCGCAGCAATATTATCCAGTGCCTGTTTAATGCCTGCCTGCCCTTTACCCATCACCGCTTCAGAAATCGTCCACTGTGACGCAATATCCGTGTAAGTAAGGGTAAATATGAAGTCTCCTGCTGCGGATGCTCCGCAATGCGCTACCGTGTCCAGTTCGCCATAGCCGAGTCTTGTCTCATCCCAACTAGAAGTTTTGATGGGGATTTGATTTTTTAGCAGGCTACCAGGTTTAGTGGTAGAAAAAACTTTCTTGTGTTGCAGTGTTCTAAATTTTTCTAACCGCCTGTCAATCGTTGCTGAAGCGATGCGCAATAATTTTTCTTTAACATGTTGCGGAATAATTAATTCTTTAAATTTTTCCAGGATAGAAATGTATTCCTCCAACATTGGTTGTAATCTTTGTCCGCACGGATAATCAAAAATAGTCCAGATTTTTTTAAGGTAGAAAATGACATTGGCATCATAGGTTTCTTTTCTTTTTCGATTGATAGGATTCACATAATCCAAATCTATTTTAGCGGAAAGTATTTGAATTAGGTAATTACGGAGAAGTCCTGTGTTTTGGAACAATTCATCCAAAATTACACCTTTCTGCACTTTATCAGCTTTGAGATATCTGCCCTTGGCCTTTTTAACTAATTCTTTTCTTGATTTTAAACTCATTTTCATGGAGATAGCATTAATTGTTAGCTATCTCCAAGGTTAGATTTTAAATGATAAATCGACTAGGGGCAAAGTTAGATTTTGGATGATTAACTGCG
>NZ_JAUXZE010000080.1 GCF_030694085.1 Tabrizicola sp.
CTTCACATAGTCGGCGTGGCCGGGGCAGTCGACGTGCGCGTAGTGACGGTTCTCGGTCTCATACTCCACGTGCGCGGTCGAGATCGTGATCCCGCGAGCCCGCTCTTCCGGCGCGCCGTCGATCTGGTCATAGGCCCGGAAATCGCCGAAATACTTGGTGAACGCCGCCGTCAGCGTCGTCTTGCCGTGGTCAACGTGGCCGATCGTGCCAATGTTGACGTGCGGCTTGTTGCGTTCAAACTTTGCCTTGCCCATCAGGGTCTCTCCTCATTCGTGTGTCGGTGGCGCCGGGGTGAACCCCGGCCTACGGGGTGGTAGGGCGGGGTTCACCCCGCCACACCGGTTAAGCGTATTTCTTCTGGATTTCCTGGCTCAGGTTTTCCGGAACGGTGTCGTAGTGGTCGAACTCCATCGAGAACACCGCGCGGCCCGAGGTCATCGACCGGAGCTGGTTGATGTAGCCGAACATGTTCGCCAGCGGAACCATGGCGGCGATGACGTTCGCGTTGCCGCGGCTGTCCTGGCCGTTGATCATGCCCCGACGCGAGGTCAGGTCGCCGATGACGCCGCCGGTGTATTCTTCCGGGGTGACGACTTCGACCTTCATGATCGGTTCCAAGAGTTTCGCACCGGCCTTCTTCAGGCCTTCGCGCATGGCAGCCCGCGACGCGATTTCGAACGCCAGCACCGAGGAGTCGACGTCGTGGAACGCGCCGTCGATCAGCGAGACCTTGAAGTCGATCACCGGGAAGCCTGCCAGCGGACCTGAGTCCATGACCGACTTGATGCCCTTTTCGACGCCGGGGATGTATTCCTTCGGCACCGCACCACCGACGATCTTCGATTCGAACGAATAGCCTTCGCCCGGTTCGGTCGGCGAGATGATCAGCTTGACGCGCGCGAACTGGCCGGTACCACCGGTCTGCTTCTTGTGCGTGTAGTCGATTTCGTGCTCGCGGCTGATCGTTTCGCGGTAAGCCACCTGCGGCGCGCCGATGTTCGCCTCGACCTTGAACTCGCGACGCATGCGGTCGACGAGGATGTCGAGGTGAAGTTCGCCCATGCCCTTCATGATGGTCTGGCCGCTTTCGAGGTCAGTTTCCACGCGGAAGGACGGGTCTTCGGCAGCCAGACGGGCCAAAGCGATGCCCATCTTTTCCTGGTCGGCCTTGGTCTTCGGTTCCACCGCGATCTCGATCACCGGGACCGGGAAGGTCATGGTTTCAAGGACGACGGGCGCCGCCGGATCACAGAGCGTGTCCCCGGTGGTGGTTTCCTTGAGGCCGCCAAGCGCGATGATGTCGCCGGCGAAGGCTTCCGAGATTTCCTCACGCTCGATGGCGTGCATCATCATCATCCGGCCAACGCGTTCCTTGCGCTGCTTGGTCGCGTTCAGCATCGCGTCGCCCTTGGCCAGCTTGCCCGAATAGATCCGGGTGAAGGTCAGCGAGCCGACGAAGGGGTCGTTCATGATCTTGAACGCCAGGCCCGAGAAGGGCTGCGCATCATCGGCCGACCGCGCGATATTGCGGGTTTCCGTCTCGTCGCCGGGAGCGAAGCCCATGTACGGCGGCACGTCCAGCGGCGAAGGCAGATAGTCGATGACGGCGTTCAGAAGGGGCTGCACGCCCTTGTTCTTGAACGACGAACCGGCCATCACCGGAATGAAGTCAATCGCCAGAGTGGCCTTGCGGATCAGCGCCCGAAGGGTTTCCGGGCTGGGCTCATTGCCTTCCAGGTAGGCTTCCATCGCAGCGTCGTCCTGACCCACGGCGGTTTCCACCAGGTTCATGCGCCACTCGTCGGCCTCGGCCTTGAGCTCGGCACGGATCGGCTGACGGGTCCAGGACGCGCCAAGATCTTCGCCCTCGTAGACCCATTCTTCCATGGTCACGAGGTCGATGATGCCTTCCAGCTTGTCCTCGGCACCGATCGGCAGAACGATCGGAACAGCGTTCGCGCCGGTCCGGTCCTTGATCATGCGCACGCACTTCATGAAGTCGGCGCCGGTCTTGTCCATCTTGTTGACGAACACGATGCGCGGAACCTTGTAGCGGTCAGCCTGACGCCAGACGGTTTCGGTCTGCGGTTCCACACCGGCGTTGCCGTCCAGAAGCACCACAGCACCGTCAAGCACGGCCAGCGAACGTTCGACTTCGATGGTGAAGTCCACGTGGCCGGGGGTGTCGATGATGTTGAAGCGGTACTTCGTCGCCTTGTCGCCAAGACCAGCCGAGGAATCGATCTGACGGTTCCAGAAGGTGGTCGTCGCAGCCGAGGTGATCGTGATCCCGCGTTCCTGCTCCTGCTCCATCCAGTCCATCGTCGCGGCGCCGTCATGGACTTCGCCGATCTTGTGGGACTTGCCGGTGTAGTAGAGGATGCGTTCCGAGGTCGTGGTCTTGCCCGCGTCGATGTGGGCAATGATCCCGAAGTTGCGATAGTGGTCGAGCGGATAGTCGCGTGCCATGATGACCCCTTACCAGCGGTAGTGGCTGAACGCTTTGTTTGCGTCGGCCATCTTGTGGGTGTCTTCGCGCTTCTTCACGGCGGTGCCGCGGTTCTGCACTGCATCGGCCAGTTCGGCGGCCAGACGCTCTTCCATGGTGTTCTCGTTGCGCTTGCGGGCAGCGATGATCAGCCAGCGGATCGCCAGCGCTTCGCGGCGTTCGGTGCGGACTTCGACCGGGACCTGGTAGGTGGCACCACCGACGCGGCGCGAGCGCACTTCGACCGACGGTTTCACGTTTTCCAGCGCTTCGTGGAAGGCTTCGACGGCCGGGCGCTTCAGGCGGGTCTGGACGCGGTCAAGCGCGCCGTAGACGATGCTTTCGGCGACGGACTTCTTGCCGTCGAACATCAGGTTGTTCATGAACTTCGTGACAACCCGATCGCCAAACTTGGCATCGGGCAGGATTTCGCGCTTTTCGGCGGCGTGACGACGGGACATCTGTTATCTCCTCACTTCGGACGCTTGGCGCCGTATTTCGAACGACGCTGACGACGTTCTTTCACGCCCTGGGTGTCCAGAACGCCGCGGAGAATGTGGTAGCGCACACCCGGAAGGTCCTTTACCCGCCCGCCACGGATCAGGACGACAGAGTGTTCCTGAAGGTTGTGCTTTTCGCCGGGGATGTAGGAGATGACCTCGAAGCCGTTGGTCAGACGCACCTTGGCGACTTTCCGCATGGCCGAGTTCGGCTTCTTCGGGGTGGTGGTATAGACGCGGGTGCAAACCCCACGCTTTTGCGGGCAGGATTCCAGGTGCTGGGACTTGGACTTCCGCACTACGGCTTCCCGGGGCTTCCGGATCAGCTGTTGAATCGTCGGCATTCACGTTCCTCGTTTCGATACTCGCCCCCCTTTGCCGTCGGGGACGCCGCTTCTCGACCGTGCCTTGCGCGAATCGCAAAACACGAACACCGCAACCACCGCCGTTTCCGGCGATGCCGCGGTGGAATTCCAGAGGATCGGGGCATTTTCGGCCCGGATCATGACCACTTCAAGCGCTCTGAGCCCTTGTCCCAGTCGCGACTTAAGGGTCGGGCGGGGGTTCGGGTTGGCGGGCGTATATGGGGAATCGCGGGGGGTGTCAACATGGGGGCCCGACCCCGCCCCCGCCCTGGCGTCACGCTTTTCTCTGGCGGAGCGCGCGTTCGCGCCAGAGGGTGAAAAGTCCGGCGGCCACCACGATTGCAGCGCCGATCAGGGTCCAGACATCCGGCAGATCACCGAAGACGACAAGGCCCAGGACGATGGCCCAGAGGAGCGACGTGTAGCGGAACGGCGCGACAAGACCGATGTCCCCATGTCTCATGGCAGCGACCGAAGTGAGGTAGCCGACAATGAGGAAAAGCCCCGCGCCAAGGACCCGGGTCAGCTCCCAGTCGGTTGGGGTATTCCAGCCCTGGAAGGTGACCCCGATCCATCCCATCAGCGTCACGGCAACGGCCGCTCCTAGGGCGACGAGGGTCGAGGGGATCTGGCCTTGCAGGGGTCGGACCGAGAGGTCGCGGACCACCACGCAGGCAACCGAGGCAAGGCCGAGAAGGGACCAGCGGTCGAAGCCCTCGGTCCCGGGGCGGATGATGATGAGGACGCCGATCAGGCCGACGAGGATAGCGGTCATCCGCCGCCAGCCTATCCTGTCGCCGTAGACCAGCGCCGCCGCAAGGGTGATGAGCAAGGGCAGCGCCTGCAGGATGGCGGAGAGATTGGCAAGCGGCATTCGCAGGAGGGCTTCGAGAAACAGGATCGTGGCGGCGACATCTGCCAGCGAGCGGACCAGGATCAGCCAGCCATCGCGGCGGTTGGGGCGGAACTTGAAGGCTCCGGTGGCTAGGCAGAGGATCAGGAGACCCACGACGGCGATCAGCCCGCGCAAGCCGATGGTCTGGAACAGGGGAAGGGTCTGGGTGACCGACTTCATGAAGGTGTCGTTGATGGTGAAGGCGGCCATCGAGGCACACATCATGAGGATGCCGCGGAGGTTCTCTGACATGGGCACTGCGGGGATCCTTCGCTTGCCCTGACTGGGTAGCAGGCAGCGCGGAGAAGCGAAAGTCTTCACAGCCGAAGGCGTGCCGGTGGAGATGATCGGGCCCCGGGGTCCGGGTTCGGACGGGTTTCGAATTGAGCGCTGACGCGCAAGCCTTCTGTCTCGCCTCTGCGCGCGAAGGGCGCGCAACCGGCTCGGTCATTGGGGGCGCTTCGCCCCCCACCCCCCCCGAGGATATTTGGCGCAAAGGCGAAAGGGCGCGTCGGGGGTCAGGCCGACCCCGGAGGTCGTCCCGCGTCCCTCGCGCATCAGGCCGAAAGCAGCACTGGCAACGGACAGTCACCGTCCAGCACGCGCCCGGTGACACTGCCGAAAACCAGCTCGTGAATCGGGGAATGGCGGACGGCACCAGCGACGATCAGGTCACAGCGGGCTTCGGCTGCGGCGGTGACGAGCACGTCGTAGATGTCACGGCCGTTACGTTGGATCTCGCGGAATTCGGCCTTGATGCCGTGGCGGGCGAGGTGATGCGCGGCCTCGATCCCGGACTGGTCCATGCGAAGGACCTTGTCGTCGGTGACGCGGACAACAATGGCCTCAGCCCCCGGGGACAGCAGCGATATCGTGTCCTGCATCGCGCGGGCAGCGGCATGGGTGCCGTCCCAGGCGATCAACACGCGGCGCGGCAGGGTGGCGGTTCCCTTCTTCGGTGAGATGACCAACGGGCGGCCGGAATCGAAGATCGCGGCCTGGGCCAGGAGGCGTTCGCCCACCAGGGGGCCGCGACGGCCGGTCAGGACGCCGAGGTCGGCGACCTTCATGTGGTCGGCAAAGACCTCGCCGATCCCATAGGCAAAACTTGAGCGGTCCACGATGGTACATGGGACGCCGGCCCTGTCGGCAAGCGCGGCAATTGCCGCGCGGGTGTTGGCGAAATCCATGTCGTCATCCGCACCCGGGCCGGTGACGTCGACAGTGAAGGCGAGAACGACGGCCTGGGCCGAAAGCGCACCGGCCCATTCAAGGGCAAGGGCCAGGGCGGCATGATCCTGATCGATGGCGGACGGCTGGACGAAGGTGACGATCGAACGGACGGTCATGCGGCTGGCTCTCCCTTGGTTGCCTTCGGGGAGGTATGCATCGAGACATGGTTTCACAAGGTTGTCATCGCCGGATCTGGCGGCACGATCCGAAAAAGAGAACCCCCGCCGGAGCGACCGGCGGGGGCGAAAGACGTGCCCGAAGGCCGCGAGGTTTAATCGCGGCTTTCGATGGTATCAACCAGACCGGCGTCAAAATCGACGTCGATTTCGGGTTCCATCACCGCAAGCGGAGCAGCCAGTGCCGCAGCCTGGTCGGCCTCGGTCCGGCGCGCCTCGATCACGGTATGGTCGCGGTCGGCGGCGATCTTCTTGACGCGGCTGGTGGCCCCGCCAGTGCCCGCCGGGATCAACCGGCCGACGATGACGTTTTCCTTGAGCCCCAGAAGCTTGTCGCGCTTGCCCTGCACCGAAGCCTCGGTGAGGACCCGCGTGGTTTCCTGGAACGAGGCCGCCGAGATGAAGCTGCGGGTCTGCAAGCTTGCCTTGGTGATCCCGAGAAGGACCGGCTCGGCCTTCGCTTCGCGTCCGCCCCGGGCGATGGCCTTGGCGTTCTCTTCGTCCAGTTCGATCTTCTCGACCTGTTCGCCCTTCAGAAGCGTGGTGTCGCCCGAGTCGAGGATCTCGAACTTCTGCAGCATCTGACGGACGATGACCTCGATGTGCTTGTCGTTGATCTTGACGCCCTGCAGGCGATAGACGTCCTGCACTTCGTCGATCATGTAGTTGGCAAGCGCCTCGATCCCCATGATCCGCAGGATGTCGTGCGGGGCGGGGTTGCCGTCCATGATGTAGTCGCCCTTCTGGACGAAGTCGCCTTCCTGAACCGGAATGTGCTTGCCCTTGGGGATCATGTATTCGACGGCGGTCAGCGTCTCATCCACGGGTTCAACCGTGATGCGGCGCTTGTTCTTGTAGTCCTTGCCAAAGCGGACATAGCCATCGGTTTCCGCGATGATCGCGTGATCCTTCGGGCGACGGGCTTCGAACAGTTCCGCCACGCGGGGAAGACCCCCGGTGATGTCCTTGGTCTTGGCACCTTCGCGCGGGATACGCGCCACCACGTCGCCGGGCCGCAGTTCCTGGCCGTCTTCGACCGACAGGATCGCGTCCACCGACATGGCGTAGGTGATCGGATTGCCGCTGTCGCCGCGCACCGGATCGCCCGTCGCCGGGTCCATCACGATGATCTCGGGCTTCAAGTCGCCGCCCTTCGGCACCGACCTCCAGTCCGAGACGATCTTCTGGGTCATGCCCGTCGCATCGTCGGTTTCCTCGCGGACCGAGATCCCCGCGACCAGGTCCTTGAACCGTGCCACGCCGGTCTTTTCGGCGATGATCGGCAGGGTGAAGGGGTCCCATTCGAAGAGCTTGGTGCCGCGCTTGACGGTTTCGCCTTCCTTGACGTGAAGTTTCGCGCCGTAGGTCAGCTTGTGGGCGGCCCGTTCCTGGCCCGCCTCGTCGATGATCGCGATCGACATGTTCCGGCCCACGACGATCTGCTCGCCCGAGACGTTGGAGAGAATGTTGGCGTTGCGGAACTCGATCTTGCCTTCCTGGCTGGCTTCCAGGAACGACTGCTGACCGCCCTGCGCCACGCCGCCGATGTGGAAGGTCCGCATCGTCAGCTGGGTGCCGGGTTCACCGATGGACTGGGCGGCGATGATGCCGACCGCTTCACCGATGTTGACCAGCGTGCCGCGGGCAAGGTCACGCCCGTAGCACAGCGCGCAGACGCCTTCTTCGGCCTCGCAGGTCAGCGGGCTGCGGATGCGGATCTGGGCGACGCCGGACCCGTTGATCAGGTCGGCGCGACGTTCGTCGATCAGTTCGCCCTTCGCGACCAGCACTTCGCCGGTTGCCGGGATCACCACGTCATCGGCGGCGACACGGCCAAGGACACGCTCGCCCATCGGGACGATCACTTCACCGTCGTTGACCGCAGCCGAGGCCATGATCGCCTGTTCGGTACCGCAATCGTGGGCCCGGACGATGCAGTCCTGTGCCACGTCGACCAGACGGCGGGTCAGGTAGCCCGAGTTCGCCGTCTTGAGCGCGGTGTCGGACAGACCTTTCCGCGCGCCGTGGGTCGAGTTGAAGTATTCAAGAACGGTCAGACCTTCCTTGAAGTTCGAGATGATCGGCGTCTCGATGATCTCACCCGACGGCTTGGCCATCAGGCCGCGCAT
>NZ_JAUXZE010000083.1 GCF_030694085.1 Tabrizicola sp.
ATGCCCCGAATGGTGGTGAGACGTACGGATTGACCGATCATGCGAAACCTCCCTCAAGTTGTTGCCTCTCGTGATCGCGCATGCCCCACGAGGACGGCCATGTGACTGCGGTGGTTCTTGTTTATGCACCCTCGCCAGGCCGACGCGCTCCGGAACGTGTCGCGGCGAGTCTCCGCCTAATCCATTTCTCGATGCCCACAACTGTGTAGACCGTCAGCGAGATTGCGAGAATCAGCGCCCAGGCCAGGCCGTCGATCGGCGCGGTGTGGAACAGGCGATTCATCACCGGCACGTAGGTCAGGAGGAGTTGCAAGCTGACCATGGCCAGCACGCCCGCGACGATCCAGCGATTGCTGAAGACGCCGATATGAAACATGGACTGCTCCAGCGAGCGACAGTTAAACAGGTAGAACAGCTCCCCCATCACAAACACATTCACGGCCGCGGTCCGCGCCGCCTCGATCGGCACGGCCCGCTGCTGCTCCAACAGAAAGACACCGTAAGCTCCGGCCAGCAGGAGCGCCGAGACCAAGAGGATGCGTTCGACCAGCACTCCGGTCAACAGCGGCTCCCGCGGATCTCGCGGCAGCCGCTGCATGATCCCCGGCTCCTTCGGCTCGAACGCCAGCATCATTCCGAGCGCGATCGCGGTCGTCATGTTGATCCAGAGGATCTGCACCGGCAGGATCGGGAGCACCGCTCCGGCGGCGATGGCGGTCAAAATGACCAGGCCTTCCCCTATGTTGGTCGGCAGCGTCCAGACAATGAATTTCGTCAGGTTGTCGAACACGCAGCGGCCTTCTTCGACCGCCGCCTCGATGGAGGCGAAGTTGTCGTCGGTCAGCACCATATCGGCGGCCTCTTTGGCCACCTCCGTCCCGCCGCGTCCCATCGCCACGCCGATGTCGGCCTGTTTGAGGGCCGGCGCATCGTTGACCCCGTCCCCGGTCATCGCGATGATATGGCCCCTCGCCTGGAGCGCTTCCACCAAGCGCAGTTTCTGCTCCGGGGAGACCCGCGCGAAGACCGCCGTGCGCTCTGCTGCATCGGGCAGGTTCTCCTTGGCGGTAGCCGCCAGCTCCTGGCCGGTCATCACAATCAGCTCGCCGCCTTCCCGAGCCTTCGCCCCATTGAGGCCGATCTGCTGCGCGATCGACCGGGCCGTGAGCGCATGGTCGCCGGTGATCATCTTGACCGCGATGCCGGCCGTCTGGCAGGCGCGCACCGCCGCAATGGCTTCCGGCCTCGGCGGGTCCATCATGGCCTGCAACCCCAGAAAAGTCAGGCCTCCTTCCACGTCCTGCTCGTCCAGCGCGGCCATCGCAGCCGGCAGCCTCTTGCGCGCAAACGCCAACACGCGCAATCCCCGCGCCGCGAAGACCTCGACCTGGTCGAGCACGGATTGTGGATCGAAAGGACGCTCCGTTCCGTCGGCAGCCAGATTCCGATCGCACAGGCGGAGGACTTTCTCGACCGCGCCTTTAAGATACAGCGTCCCGGACCCGCCAGGCTCCACCCGGTGGAGCGTCGCCATGTATTGGCGGTCGGATTCGAAGGGAATCCCGTCGATCCGAGGAGACACGGTCGCGGCCTGGGCCGGATCGATCCCGGCTTTGCGCGCCGCCACCAACAACGCGCCTTCCGTCGGATCGCCCACGATGGTCCACCGGCCCTCACGCTCCACCAGTTGCGCGTCGTTGCAGAGTGCCCCGGCAGTCAGGAGCTCGCGCAGACCGGGACCGAGTGACGCGTGACGGGTGACGGGTGACGAGGGCCGAAGGAGCTCTTCATCACGATTAACGGTTGAGGATTGACCATTGACGTTCTCCCTGCTCGCTTCACGGATCTCGCCGGTCGGCTCATAGCCGGCGCCGTCCACCTCGAAGGATTCGTCTCCGGCCAGGATCGCCTGAACGGTCATCTGGTTTTTCGTCAGCGTCCCGGTCTTATCTGAGCAGATGACGGTCGTGCTCCCCAGCGTTTCCACTGCGGGTAGTTTGCGGATGACGGCATGCCGCTGCGCCATCCGGCTCACGCCGATCGCCAGGGTGATCGTGACCGCCGCCGGCAGCCCTTCGGGAATCGCCCCGACCGCCAGCGCGATCGCCGCCATGAACATCTCAGCCGCCGGCTGGCCCCGCCAGAGCCCCAGCGCGAACGTCATCGCCGCCAGACCGAGAATGGCCACCGTGAGCACTTTGCTGAAGGACGTAATCTTTTTCGTGAGCGGCGTGGCGATCGCGGTTGTTTCGTGGACCAGTTGATGGATGCGCCCGAGTTCCGTGTTCGCGCCCGTGCCCACGACAATTCCGGTGCCTTGCCCATACGTCACGAAGGTGCCGGAGAAGCCCATGTTGCGCCGGTCCGCGACGAGCGTCTCCGGGGGGAGGATGCGGTCACTCTTCTCCGCCGAAACCGACTCCCCAGTCAGCGCCGATTCGTCCACTTGCAGCTCGCGCACCGTCACAAGACGCAGATCGGCCGGCACCTTGTCGCCAGACTCCAACAGAATCACATCACCGGGCACGATCTCCTCGGAAGAGATGCGCCGCTTCTGCCCGTCCCGCCGCACCGTGGCCTCCGTTTTCATCAGGGCGACCAGCGCTTCCAAGGCCGCTTCCGCTCGGGATTCCTGAATGAACCCGACGATCGCATTCACCAGCACCACGCCGAAAATCACCCCCGCATCCACCCACTCGCCGAGAAGCGAGGTGATCGCTGTGGCGGCCAGCAGCACATAGATCAACGGATGGTGGAACTGGAACAGGAGCCGGATCAGTGGACCGTGCCGTTTGAACCGCGGGAGCGCATTGGGGCCGAAGCGCTGCAGCCGCTGGACGGCCTCCGCCGACGTGAGGCCCCGCTCCACGTCGGTTTCCAACAGCAGCAGCACCTCGTGGGCCGGCAGATGATGATGTAACGCACGCTCGGCCAGGCTCTCCATCAACGATTCCTTTCACACTCGGACATGGTTGGCCGACCGGTTTACGGTGAGCACCGGACAGCCC
>NZ_JAUXZE010000086.1 GCF_030694085.1 Tabrizicola sp.
CTAGGAGCCTGTCGGACTTCCCGCATTATCAAATCACTAAAACCCGACGCCGGACTCTTGCACATCGGTATACTGACGCGTGTTCCTCAACAAGCTGGAGAGTCTGTATGAGCCGGTTCAAACCCATCAAACGTGAGATGAACTACCTGTTTCCGCCGTCGATGCACGATTGGCTGCCGGAACAGCATCTGGCCCGCTTCATCGTTGAAATCGTCGAGCCACTGGACGTGAAGCCCATGGAGCGCGCCTCCGGCACCCGCGGAAGCGCCCCGTTCCATCCGGCATTACTCCCGTCTATCCTGGTGTACGGCTACGCCACCGGCGTGTTCTCGAGCCGCAACCTGGAGCACGCCACCTACGATTCCGTGGCGTTTCGCTTTGTGGCCGCAGACGAACACCCCGACCACGACACGCTGAACACCTTTCGCAAACGGTTTTTGAAAGAGATCGAAGGGCTCATGGTGCAAGGGCTGATGATCGCCCGCACGATGGGGGTGCTCAAGCTCGGGAACATTGCACTGGATGGCAGCAAGCTCAACGCCAACGCATCCAAGCACCGTGCGTTGAGTTACGGGCACATCAAGCAGCTGGACGTGCAACTGCAGGGTGAAGTCACGACGCTCATGGAATTGGCCGAGGCGGCGGACAACGAAACGATACCGGATGGCATGAACCTGCCCGAAGAAATCACCCGGCGTGGAGACCGGCTCAAGGCCATCGCCGCAGCTACAATCAAGATCGAACAACATGCCAAAGAACGGTTCGAGCAGGAGCCGGCCGACTACCAGGCCAAGCTGGATACGCGTGCGGCCAAATCGAGGGACCGCGGCAAGCCTGCTCGCGGCACACGGCCTGTGCCACCGGTAGAAGGTGCGCGGGACAAAGACCAGATCAATCTCACCGACGAAGAATCCCGCATCATGAAAGTATCCGGTGGCGGATTTGATCAATGCTACAACGGTCAGCTTGCGGTAGACATGGACCATATGCTGATCGTGACGACCGACACCGTGCAGGCGTGCAATGACACACAACAGGTGGCACCCATCCTCAAGCAGCTCAAGGCCTTGCCGGGCGAACTGGGGCAACCGGTCCACCTGGTCGCGGACACGGGGGACTTTTCCGAAGCCAACGTCAAGGCCTGTGGTGAGCAGGCGATGACCCCGCTGATTGCGATGAAGCGGGAGGCACATCACCTTGATCCGCTGGCGCGATGGGCCGACCCACCGCCGCTCAAGGAAGACGCCACGGAGGTGGAGCGGATGCGGCAGGGGCTCCTGACGAGGGCGGGGCGGGCACTCTATGCGAAACGCAAATGCACCGTGGAGCCGGTGATTGGCATCATCAAGGCGATAGGGGGCTTCCGCCAATTCTCACTACGCGGATTGGAACACGTCAAAGGCGAGTGGAATCTGGTGGCGATGGCGTGGAACGTGAAGCGAATGTTTGTGCTGGCTGGGTCGTGTCGAGCCGCAACGGCATGATGTGCGACGGCAACGGTGCTGCTTGAGCGTGTGAAAAGCTATTTGATGGAAATCTAAAAATCTGTGTGAGGAAAACCCGATCAAATTTTCCCCACAATGCAGGGTTGCAGGCAAAATTGATGAGAAGACCGACAGGCTGCTAGG
>NZ_JAUXZE010000087.1 GCF_030694085.1 Tabrizicola sp.
ATGTCGGTCCACGATTCCGCGTGATGTCGGTCCAGTAGGTGAGGCGGGATAACCCCGCTACCGTGGCTCCTTTTTGTGAAGGGGTATTCGGTGGCGCAATTGAGGTTATCCGTGCGCAAGATTCGAGATGTTCTTCGCCTCAAGTTTGAGGCGGGTGTCGGCGAGCGGCAGATTGCCGACGCGCTGGGTGTGGCCCGTTCGACGGTGCAGGAGGCTCTGCGGCGGGCGCGGGAAGGCGGTGTCACCTGGCCGCTGCCGCCGGATATGGACGAGGTCGTGCTGCAAGCGCGGCTGTACCCGCACAAGGTCGCGGCGGCGACGATCCCGCTGCCCGATTTCCCGGCGATCCATACCGAGCTGTCGCGCAAGGGCGTGACGCGCACCTTGCTGTGGCAGGAGTACAAGGCGCGGCACGCGGACGGGCTCGAATACAGCGCCTTCTGCGACCACTACCGGGCCTGGACGGGTACGCAGGACGCGGTGCTGCGCCTGATCCACACGCCTGGCGACAAGCTGTTTGTCGATTACGCCGGCCAGACGATGGACGTGGTCGATGCGCGCACCGGCGAGATCCGCAGTGCCCAGATCTTCGTCGCCGTGCTCGGACATTCCAGCTACACCTACGCCGAGGCGACGTGGACCCAGACGCTGCCGGACTGGATCGGCGCCCATGTGCGCACGCTGGACTTCCTCGGCGGCGCGCCGCTGGCCGTCGTGCCGGACAATTTGAAGAGCGGCGTCACCCAGGCGCACCGCTACGACCCGGACATCAATCCGAGTTACCAGGACTTCGCGGAAGCCTACGGGATCACCGTGCTGCCAGCCCGGCCGCTGAAGCCGCGCGACAAGGCGGCCGTGGAGAACGGCGTACTCATCTGCGAGCGATTCATCCTGGCGCGCCTGCGCGACGTGACCTTCTTCAGCCTGGCCGGGCTCAACGATGCGATCCGCGCGCTGATCACCGAGCTGAATGCCCAGCCCTTTCAGAAGCGCGACGGCAGCCGCCAGAGCGTCTTCGAGTCGGTGGAGCGTCCTGCGCTGAAACCGCTGCCAGTCGATCGCTACGAATATGCGACCTGGAAAAAAGCCAAGGTGCATCTCGATTATCACGTCGAAGTCGAGCGCCACTACTACTCGGTGCCGCATGCCCTGATCGGCAAGACCGTCGAGGTGCGCCTGACGACGAGCACCATTGAAATCTTCCTGCACGGGCAGCGCGTCGCGGCGCACCTGCGCTCGGAGCTGCGGGCCAGCTTCACGACCCTCGCAGGCCATCGGCCCGAGCGCCATCAGGCCATTGTCGATCTGTCGCACGAGAAGCTGCTGGCCCGCGCTGAAGTCATCGGCCCGGCGACCGCCGGCGTACTGCGCGCCCAGGTGCTGGCACGCAAGCATCCCGAGCACGCGCTGCGCGCCAGCTTGGGGATTCTGCGTCTGGCGCAGGACTTCAGCGCCCTGCAGCTCGAAGCCGCCTGCCATCGCGCACTGCAGCTCAACAGCCCCAGCTACCGCGCGGTCCGGGCACTGCTCAACGCCCCGGCCACGATCACCCAGACCGAACTCTCGCTGTCCCTGCCCACGCACGCCAACGTGCGCGGGCCTTCGTACTACCACTGACAAGGAAAACCCAATGCTGCAACAACCGCTGCTCCAACAGCTTCAATCCCTGCGCCTGCGCGGCATGGCGTCTGCCCTCGAACATCAGCTCGCGGTACCCGACACCCTGGCCCTGTCCTTCGATGATCGCCTGGGCCTGCTGGTGCAACACGAGATTGCGGATCGCGCCAGCCAGCGGCTGCATCAGCGCCTGCGCTGGGCCAAGCTGCCGCAATCCGCCTGCCTGGAAGACCTCGACACCAAGACCCTCCGCGGGATCGATCGCGCCACACTGGCGCAGGTCACCGACCTGTCGTGGATCAGGCAGCATCTCAACGTGCTCGTCACCGGGCCCACGGGTGTGGGCAAGAGCTTCCTCGCCAGTGCTATCGCTCATGCAGCCTGCCGAGCGGACTACGCGGTGCGGGCTTACCGGCTGCCGCGCCTGATCGATGAGCTGACCAAGGCCGGCGCCATGCACAACCGCTCCAGTTTCTTCCGCGGCCTCGCCAAATTCGATCTGCTGGTCATCGACGATTTCGGCATCGCGCCCATCGCCGATCAGACCCAGCGCGATCTGCTCGAAATCCTCGACGATCGCTACGACAAGAAATCGACGATCCTCACCAGCCAGCTCCCGGTCGAGCAGTGGCATGCCTGTCTCGGCGATCCGACCCTCGCCGACGCCATCCTCGATCGCCTCGTCCACAACAGCTACCGGCTCAATCTCTCCGGCGATTCAATGAGAAAACGCAAGACCAAAAACACCGCCAGCACCACTGCGGATTGACACCGTCTCATCCCTTCAACAACAGTACATCCGTCCCGCTCACCACTGGACCGGCATCACGCGGAATCGTGGACCGGCTTGCGCCGGAACTCTGGACCGACTTCCGCGGAATA
>NZ_JAUXZE010000056.1 GCF_030694085.1 Tabrizicola sp.
TGACGTTGCCCCCTCGGCCTAATCCAGTTTGAGGTAGACTCTGGCCCAACCGAGAGGACCAGAGATGAAGCGTAGCAGGTTCACCGAAGATCAGATCATCGGCATTCTGAAGGAGCATGAGGCTGGGGTTTCGGTCGCCGATCTGTGCCGCAAGCACGGCGTCAGCGATGCGACCGTCTACAAGTGGAAGGCCAAGTATGGCGGGATGGATGTCAGTGAGGCGAAGCGGCTGAAGGGGCTCGAGGACGAGAACGCCCGTCTGAAGCGGTTGCTGGCCGATGCGATGCTCGACAACGCCGCGCTGAAGGATCTTCTGGGAAAAAAGTGGTGACGCCCGCCGCGAAGCGGCAAGCGGTCGCGCATCTGGTGGCGGGCCACGGGATGAGCGAGCGGCGGGCGTGCCGGGTGATCGGCTGTTGCCGGATGACCATGCGCTATGAGGCGATCCGGCAAGAGGACCCTGTGCTGCGCGAGCGGCTGAAGGAGCTGGCGCGTGTCCGTCGCCGGTTCGGCTACCGGCGGCTGCATGTCTTCCTGCGCCGCGAGGGGCTTGAGGTGAATCACAAGCGCCTGTTCCGGATCTATCGCGAGGAGCGGCTGCACGTGCGCCGTCGCGATGGACGCAAGCGGGCCATCGGCACGCGGGCCCCGATGGCGCTGCCGCTGATGCCGAACCAGCGCTGGTCATTGGACTTCGTGTCTGACCAGTTGACCGATGGCCGCCGCTTCCGGATCATGACCGTGGTCGACGACTGCACGCGGGAATGCCTCGCCCTCATCGCCGACACGTCCCTGTCCGGCGCACGGGTGGCGCGGGAACTGGCGGCCCTGTTCGAGGTCCGCGGCAAGCCAATGACGGTGGTCAGCGACAACGGGACCGAGTTCACCTCGAACGCTATCCTGACCTTTGCCGATGATCGCAAGATCGACTGGCACTACATCGCGCCCGGCAAGCCGACCCAGAACGCCTTCATCGAGAGCTTCAACGGTCGCCTGCGCGACGAGCTTCTGAACGAAACGCTGTTTGCGTCCCTGAACCACGCCCGCGCCACGCTCGCGGCCTGGCGCACAGACTACAACACCGAACGCCCGCACTCCCGCCTCGGCTGGCAGACACCCGCCGCCTTCGCCCAGACCTTCGCCCTGCAACGGGGCCTGACGCTGCGCAACCCGCAAAGCTCCGCGCCAGCCCCCGTTGCCCAAACCGCCCAAGCAGGCAAAACTCAAATCCAGAGTCTCGCTCACGCTGGATAAAAGTTGGGGGCAACGTCAAGCGCACAAGGAGGAAATCGATTCAGCCAAGTTGGCGATTGCGTTCGAGAGCGAGCACCCTTCCCGTTTTGAGAAGTTCACGGATGGGATCTATCTCAGCGATACAGAAGGACGCCCCACCTACAGCGTCACCTTCAAGTTCAACGCAAGGGCACATGTCTCGTCCCCGTTCACCGAACGCGCCGCGACGCAGGCTTCTCGCAGATATCTACTTGTGAGCGGACACGGGGAACTCCGTTCGGTCTGCCGTCTCTACGCGCAAATGGCGGAGAACGAAAACGAGCCCCTTAAGGCCTTCCTGTTTGGCTGGTCTGCAGTTGAGATCCTTGTGTCAAAAGTGTTTGTCGCATTCGAAAATGAGTTCATGTCACCCCTGCTTGACGGAGCACAGGCCCGACTTCGCCAGAGGTTTCTGAGCCGTGTTCAGGAGGTAATGAAGGATAAGTATCGTCTTGTCGAGAAATTCACCTGCGTGACCGTCGCGCTGTTTCCCCACTCAGCTGATACGGATGTCGATAGCTATCTCGAACAGTTTAAGAGACTTAAGGGGCTGCGGGACAAGTTATTGCACGGTCAAGACGTCCCTGAAGATACCCTGCCAGTCCATGAGCTTGCTGGCCTCCTGCGCCGCTATGTTCTGGCCTTTCTCGAGAGGACGGCACGATCGTCCGAAGCCTCAGACTAACCCCAGCCATGTCGACCAGTTTATGTGGGTGATAGAGGTAGCGTCTGGATGGGTGGTGCGGCCTGCGCTGGCTGTTGATGTTAACGGGAAGGGCCTGGACGAGATGCAGGCATCGCCAGAGCTCAGCGTTGAATTCGAAACATGGGGTAAGACGCCTAGTGGTGCCGGGTAGCTTCCAGGATGAAGCAGTGGGCAGTGCCATCCGTTCCGCCCGTTGGGGCATCCCGTGGGGCACTGTCGACGATGCCTCCAGAATTCGGATCCAGGGAAGGTTTATGCCACGAACGAAGAGAGAGTTTGGCTGGGGCGCTAGGATTCGAACCTAGGTATGTCGGTACCAAAAACCGATGCCTTACCACTTGGCGACGCCCCAACCGTGCCGGGGTGTTTAGCGAAGCGGGTGGGGGCGTGCAAGGGGCGAAAGCCGAAAATTTCGACTGCCGGACACGCCTTGCAGGGGTGGGCGCGGGCGGCTAGGACGGGGCATGATCTGGGACGCACTCATTCTTGGGGCCGGGGCCGCCGGCATGATGGCTGCGATCGAGGCGGGCCGCCGAGGTCGCAGGGTTCTGGTCATTGACCACGCCAAGGCGCCGGGCGAGAAGATCCGCATCTCGGGCGGCGGGCGCTGCAATTTCACTAATCTCGGCATTTCGCCTGAACGATTTCTGTCGCAAAATCCGCGCTTTGCGGTGTCGGCATTGAAGCGGTTCACCCAATGGGATTTCATCGCCCGTATGGATGCGGCAGGGATCGCCTGGCACGAAAAGACGCTTGGCCAGCTTTTCTGCGACGGATCGGCCACGCAGGTGGTCCAGATGCTGGTCCGGGACATGGAGCGGGCCGGGGTGACGCTGTGGCTGGATTGCGCCCTGGGTGACGTCCGGCGGGTGGGCGACAGGTTCGAGGTCGACACTGCGCAAGGGGCGCAGCGGGCGCGGTCCGTCGTGGTGGCGACGGGGGGGAAGTCGATCCCCAAGATGGGGGCGACGGGCTACGGCTACCGGGTGGCCGAAGCCTTTGGTCTGCCCCTGGTCGAGACCCGACCCGCGCTGGTTCCGTTGACCTTTGCCGATCACGAACTGGCCTGGATGCGGCCTCTGGCGGGGGTCGCGCTGCCGGCACGGGTCGCGTGCGGTCGCACCGGGTTTGACGAGGCGGTGCTATTCACCCACCGGGGGCTGTCCGGGCCGGCGGTGCTGCAGGTCTCTTCCTACTGGCGCGAGGGGGAAGCGATCCATGTCGATCTGCTTCCCGATCGGGAGGTGGCGGCCGAGCTGCGGGCGGCGCGGGGCAAGGTGGCGCTGCGGACCGTCCTGGGGCGATGGCTGCCCGAGCGGCTGGCGCGGCACCTGGAAGAGGCGGCGGGGGTGACCGGGACGATGGCGGAGCTGTCGGGCGCGGTGCTGGACCGGGTGGCGGCGGGCATCCGCAACTGGCGGTTGGTACCGGTCGGGTCCGAGGGCTACCGGACCGCCGAGGTGACGCTGGGGGGCGTCGATACGGCTGCGCTGGACGGCCGGACAATGGCCGCCAAGGCGGTGCCGGGGCTGTATTTCGTCGGCGAGGTCGTGGATGTGACGGGCTGGCTTGGGGGGTACAACTTCCAGTGGGCCTGGTCTTCGGGGTGGGCTGCCGGTCAGGACCTGTGATCGGGGGGTGGGCGGATCGCCCACCCTACGCCTGCGCGTCCACGCTGGACGGATTACTCGCGGCCAATGGAATCAAAGGTTTGGCTGTGGGCGTCAGGACTTTGTTGTCCTTGTTTTGACGGAGATCCGTCGGAGTCCTATCAGGCTGCGCGTCAACTGAGCCTGCCGGGCAGACGGCTCCGGTCATTCACACAGAACGTGGTGCTGCGGACGGAAGATCAGACCTGGCGCACTCAAAGGGGAGCAGCTGACAGACCGGCATGCCAAACAGCGCAGCGTAGACGGACGCTTGGGCAGGTCGGGTCGGACTGGCCGGACAGGTCATCGACGTCTCGGGCGGCTGAACCTGCTCGCGGCCCAGCACCACGGTAGCGAGCCGAGACCTGATACATCAGTTTCGACCTTCAGGGGCATCGGCGCGATTTGCGAGACCAAGTGTCTGGGTGCGTGCCACAGGGCGAACCCCGAAGTGTGGCCTCAGACCCGCAGGGGGTCGGCTTTGGCGAGCCGGTCGAAGGCCATCAGGCTTGCGACCAGCGCGGGCATCTGTGCCAGCGGGATCATGTTCGGCCCGTCCGAGGGCGCGCGGTCGGGGTCCTCGTGCGTCTCGATGAAGACCCCCGCAATTCCCAGGCTGACAGCGGCGCGGGCCATGACCGGTGCGAATTCGCGCTGGCCGCCCGAGGAATTCCCCTGACCGCCGGGCTGTTGAACCGAATGTGTGGCGTCCATGATCACCGGATAGCCGGTGCGCGCCATGATCGGCAGTGCGCGCATGTCGGCCACAAGGGTGTTGTAGCCGAAGCTGACCCCTCGCTCGGTCAAAAGGATGCGCTGGTTTCCGGTCGACGCAACCTTGGCGGCGACGTTTGCCATGTCCCAGGGGGCCAAGAACTGCCCCTTCTTCACATTGACCACGGCGCCGGTTTGCCCGGCGACCAGCAGAAGGTCGGTCTGGCGGCAGAGGAAGGCCGGGATCTGGATCACGTCCACAATCGTTGCGGCCTCGCGAGCCTGGCCCGCATCATGGACATCGGTGAGAACTGGCAGCCCCATCGCACGGACGGCCGCGAGGACCTTGAGGCCAGCCTCCATCCCGAGACCGCGCTTGCCCGTGAGCGAGGTGCGGTTGGCCTTGTCATAGCTGGCCTTGAATACGAACTGCGCGCCCGCAGCATCGCACGCTTCGGCCATCGCGCCTGCGATCATCTGAGCGTGATCCAGGCTTTCCAGCTGGCATGGCCCGGCGATGACCAGAAGTGGCTGGTCATTGCCGACGGTCAGCGCTCCGATTTTCACATCCGTCATTTACGCGTCCCTACGACGAGACCTGTTCCCGCAGGATCGCGGCGGTCATCGAGACCATGAGGTAAATTCCCAGCATGATCAACAACGTCACCATCGTGTTTTCGAAGGCGCGGGGGAAGGCAGGCTCATCCGGGGGGATCGGACTGACGGAAAGCGAAAGGTAGCGCACCTGCCGGTTGGCCTCGACGCGGGCGGTCTCCATCGATTGCAGCGCCTGGGCCAGCAGCATCTGGCGGGTCTGCAGATCGGCTTGGGCGACAAGCAGCTGACCCTGGATCTCGGCCAGGCTGGTCGAGCCAGCCGAAGTATCGGTCATCCGGGCGCGCAGGTCGGCGACCTCGCTTTCCAGCGTTGCGATGCGCCGTTTTATGGGGTCCATCCGTGCCTGGTTCGGCTCGGCGTTGGATTCCATCTGTGCCAAGGCCAGTCGTTCCTGGGTAAGCTGGTTCTCAAGCCCGGAAATCTGTCCGACGATCAGCCCGACCTCGGTTTCCGAGGACAGGATCTTGAACTTTTCCTGCAGCTCGATGAGCTTCTTCTGCGAGTTGGTCAGCGCGGCCTGCGCGGCCTCGTAGCCCGCCTGGGCATCGGTCATCTGGTCGGCGCGCAGCCGCTGGGTCAGATGGTCGACCTGTTCTTCGGCATAGGCGATCAGCTGTCTCGACCAGGCCGATGCAACCTGTGGGTCGGCGGCGATCACATCCATGCGGATCACGCCTTCCGTCGTATCGAACGAGATCTTCAGGAACTTCTTGTAGACCTTGTAGGCCGCTTCCAGGCCGGCATCGGGGGCCATCCGCTGCAACTGGTCGATCTGCGCGTCCTGGAAGTGGCTCCGAAAGCCCAGGTCTTCGTCCAGCCGCCCCATCGCCTCACGCGACTGCAGATAGCCCTGCACGGCAATCGAATCCTGCGATGTTGCGAAAGCAGTGCCGGAAAAGAGCCCGCCCATCGACCCGCCGCCACCGCTGGGGCCGGCCTGCTGGATCACGAACTCCGAGCGCACCGAATACATCGGTGTCGCCATCATGTAGAAATACCAGCCTGCCAGAATCGTGGGCAGAAGGACGAAGGCAAAAAGCCGCGCTCCCAGAAGGGCGAGGCGGCGACGGCGGCGGCGCGCGATGTCCTGCTGCATGCGCAGGATTTCGGCGGCCTGGTTCACTTCGGCGCGCTGCTCGGTCGAGGGCAGTGCTATGGGCTTGGCCTTCTTTGGCAGTTGCACAACGTCGCCGGGCAGGCGGGCGATCTCGCGCCCTGGCTCGCGCCCTGGCTCACGTCCCGGCTCGCGGGGTTCGGCCTGTGGGAAACCCGGCTGCGGCTGCGGATGCACGCCCGGCGTCACTACGTCGGGGGATGGGGTGACCACGCGCAGGATCGACGCGCGCGAAAAGGGATCGACCCCGGCTTCGCGCAGCAGGCGGACGGCATCAGCCTCTGACGTCGGGGAAAGGTGGCTGCGCTGCGCCACAAGCATGGCCCGGCGCAACTGTCGTTCGGTCAGGCCTTCGGTCAGGATCGCGGCATTGACGCGGGTGATCTCTTCGGGCGTGACAGCGCGGGCGACGGGTTCGGCCGAAGCGACGCCGGCGGGAGGCGCAGGCTCTGGTTCAGGGGTCTGGGTGCGGCTGGCGGCCTGATCCTCGGGCCGGCGGAAGTCCATGTTGCCAAAGCCGTCATCCTGGTTGTCGAACAGCTGGCCGCTGCTTCCTGCGTCCGGCGGGACGGCGGAACGGTCCACCGGGCGGGTGTTGTAGCGCGGAACCTTAGGCGTCGTAGTCATAAAGGCGTTTCGCTTCTTCCAGGGTCTCGAACTGATAGAGCTTGCCATTCCGCAACACGGCGGCCGTGCGGCAAAATTTCTCAAGCGTCTTCGGTGAGTGCGAGACGATGACGACGGTCGAGCGTTTCAGCCGCTCTTGCAGGATGTTGCCAGCCTTGCGGTTGAACTCGACATCAGCGGTAGCGGGCATGCCTTCGTCGATCAGGTAGATGTCAAATTCGATCGAAAGAAGCAGCGCAAAGGAGAACCGCCCGCGCATGCCCGAGGAATAGGTAGCGAGCGGCATTTCGAAATATTCGCCAAGTCCGCAGACCCAGCGGCAGAAGCTTTCGAC
The DNA here is from genome assembly GCF_030694085.1 of Tabrizicola sp. Classification (GTDB taxonomy): domain Bacteria; phylum Pseudomonadota; class Alphaproteobacteria; order Rhodobacterales; family Rhodobacteraceae; genus Tabrizicola. The sequence goes on from NZ_JAUXZE010000056.1 coordinate 7,035, forward strand.
ATAGTCGGGGTCCAGGCCGTAGAGCCGGGCAATGTAGCGGCAGTTTTCCTTGGCCGAATGCTTGTTGTTGACGCCCCCCATGAACCCAAGGGGAAAGGACACGCGCGAGGTCTTGCGGATCGTGCCTTCGTCGGGCTTCTCCAGGCCTGCCATCATGTTGATGATCGTGGTCTTGCCGGTGCCGTTTCCGGCGAGGATGCCCAGCGAATTGCCCAACTCGACGCGAAACGAGGCGCGGTCAAGGATCACCTTGCGCTGCGTTCCCGTCCAGAAAGATTTCGATACGTCCCGGAACTCGATCATCATGGCCTCGGCGCCCGTAGATCGGGCGTCTTTCTCTTGCTACGGCCATATCGTTAACATTGGGTTTGTGGCCTTTAAAGGGCCGAGAACGGAAAGACGGCCATCTGTGCCGGTTGCGCCGGGTCAGAGGCGCCGGGTCAGAGGCGCCGGCTGGCCAGAAGAAGTGCGGCAGGACCGGCAAGAAGACTTAGGGCAAGGCCCAGACGCGCGGCCTCCTGCATCGCGCCGCCGGGAAGGGCGGTGGCCAGGCTTAGGACGGGAACAGTGAAGCCCATAGCCATGATCAGCGTGATCCGCAGGACATCGCGCAAGGTGACACCTGCCGGCAGGCGCAGGCCAAGTGCGGCGGCTAGGCCAAGGCCGATCAGGATCATCCCAAGCGGCCGACCCAGCCAAAGCGCGGCGAGCGTGGTCAGGGTGGTGGGCGCGAAGGCCGAAAGATCGACGCCGCCGCGCGTCAGGCCGAAAAGGAAAAGGACCCCCGTCAGCGGCCAGGCAAGCGCGTGGGCCAGCCGGTTGAGTGGGTCGTGCAGCAGTTCTTCCGCTTCGGCGAAAAGCCCGAAGCTGCGGTCGGCATGGGCGATGGCCGGGATCACCGGCAACAGCCCCAGCACTGGCGGCAGGCCAGAGGCCGCGACACCGATCCAGGACAGAAGGCATGCAATCACATAAGGCAAGAGCCGCCGACTGGACTGTCGCCGGGTCTCGGGCGCAGTGGGATCGGGCGTCCGGCCAAAGAGCGTCCAGGTCGCAAGTGCTGCGACAAGCGGCAAGAGAAGCCAGACCAGCCGCAGCGAAACCGCGGGCTGGGTGAGGCCGGAAATGAGAAGCGCCAGGATATCGGTGGCGATCGATAGCAAGAGCAGCAGATGCAGCGCCGGATGCCCCGGCCCGAAGACCGCGCGCCCGATCAGGAAGCACAAGACGACATCACTGCCCAGGGGAACCTGCCAGCCGGTCGCGAATCCGGCCTCCTCGGCCGTCTCGATCAGGCTGCCGACCAGGATCCACATCAGCGCCGCCCCGGCGATCCCGCCAAGGGTCAATCCGGCTGGAAGCAGCGCCTGGCGGCCCTTGAGCGCGCCATGTTCCAGCCTCAGCGCCTCCCACAGTTCCTTGCCGATGAAGAACAGGAATAGCGACATGGCGGCATCGGCCACCAGGTTCAACGGCGTCAGGCTGACGGGCAGGGGGACGATCCAGCCGGGAAGGGGCAGGTCAACAAGCCGCCATTCGATGCTGTCGTAATAGCTGGCCGGGGCAAGATTGACCCAGAGCGTTGCCAGCGCCGCGCCGCCGATAAGCGCCTTGGCGAAACGGGGCACGAAGGAAGAGACGCGATACATCAGGCGGACTCGGGACCAGGGCCAGGGCGCAGGGTTCCATTTGACCCGGATTTGCGCGCACCGCAATGGGCGGCCCTGCCTTGGAACGGGGAGCCGTCGCAGGGGGCATCGAGCCCCCCGCAACGGCGCTGCCGCAGACCGATTGGACCGGCCACCGCGCGGGTGGACGGTGGGAACGTCCGGCGGGAGTTTCCGGCGATCTTCCGGCGGAGATGGTCACGGATCGATCCGGCCCTCAGGTCCGTCAAGCCGACGCGGTCGCCAGTCGAAACGGTTGTGCGGACGGGGGATCGGGGTCAAGGCACGGGCGGACGCATTGCGCCATCATTGGGGCCATCATCGGGGATGGGGGGCTTTGGGTCTGCCTTCGGATCGTTTTCAGGATATGGGGCAGGACATGGGGGCGTTCGCACGCAAAGAAGCGCCGGGGCGCGCGGCGAATGACTTTGAGCATCGGGCGGCCGGATTTGCGACTGCGAAGCACAGACGCTGGCTTGGTCTGCATTGCCACCAGAGCCGCAAGATCGATCCGGGAAAGGCGGTCCTTTTGATAGGCTTTCGGGAAGGGAGGGGGGCCGCACGGCCTGCTGTCCGTGACTGGTGCGGCGTCCAGGCTTGGGCGGCGGGTCTGGTGTCAGAACTATCATGGCCAGGCTGCGGCAGAGGGGCGGGGCAGCGGCGTGGCCGGGGTTGCGGGTCGCGGCGGCTCAGGTCAGGCTTGGGACATGCAGTTGAGCGTGGAGATCCGCGCCTGTCGCCTCTGTGCCGCGCGCTTTGTGGCCACGGCGACGGCGCACGCGCCGCGGCCGGTGGTCTGGTTCCGGCCCGGGGCGCGGATAATGGTGGCAGGGCAGGCTCCCGGTCTGCGGGTGCATGACAGCGGGCGGCCCTTCACCGACCGCTCCGGTGACCGCTTGCGCGACTGGATGGGGCTGAGCGAGGCCGAGTTCTACGACCTCGACCGTGTGGCCGTGGTGCCAATGGCGTTCTGCTTTCCCGGCTATGACGCGACCGGCAGCGACCTGCCCCCGCCGCCCATCTGCGCGGCAATGTGGAGAGGGCGGGTGCTGGACGCTTTGGGTGACATGCCGCTGACCCTTCTGGTCGGCGGTGCCGCGATCCGCTGGCACACGGGCCTGCGCGACGTCACCAAAGCCGTGGCCGATTGGCGCGCCTTTGCCGCGCGGGGCGTCTTTCCCTTGCCGCATCCGTCGTGGCGGAATACGGGGTGGCTGAAACGCCATCCCTGGTTCGAGGCCGAGCTTCTTCCGGCCTTGCGCGCCCGGGTCCGGGAGGTTCTTTGATGTCAGAGCTAGTGACCCTGCTTGACGCGGCCCATGCCGCCGTTTCGGCCGACCCCGAGAACGAGGTCCTGCGCCTGCGTTTCTTCGAGCGGCTGGCCGACGGCGAAATGGTGCTGCTTCTGGAACGCGAGGCGGAGGGCCAAAGCCTGGAGCCGAAGGTGTTCGCGCTGGAGGACGGGCCTGTGGTCCTGGTCTTCGACCGCGAGGAACGGCTGGCCAGCTTTACTGGCGGGATCGCGCCCTATGCCGCGCTGCCGGGGCGGGTGATTGCGGGGCTTCTGAAGGGGCAGGGGATCGGGATGGGCGTGAACCTGGGCGTGGCACCCTCGTCCATGCTGCTGCCGCCCGAGGCGATGGACTGGCTGGCCGAGACGCTGGAGGAGGCGCCCGAGGAGGTCGAGGCGCGGCCCGAGGCGTTTGTCGCGCCGACCGTCCCCGAAGCGGTGATCGCGGCGCTGGACGGCAAGCTTGCCCGGGCCGGAGGGCTGGCGGCGGCGGCGGTGCTGGCGGGTGTGGTCTATGCGGGTGGGCGGCGCGGCCACCTCCTTGCGGTGCTGGATGCGGTGGACGGGGCGCAAGCGGCCCTGGCCCGCGCGATGAACGAGGCGCTGGTCTTTTCTGGCGTCGAGGCGGGCGAGCTGGACGTGGTCTTTCTGGCAAGTGGCGATCCGGCGGCAGCGGCGCTGGCCAAGGTCGGCTTGCGGTTCGACCTTCCAGCCCCAGAAAGGCCAGCGGCCGCCGCAGCCCCCGGCATGGACCCGTCGCGGCCGCCGAAGCTTCGGTGACGCCTCCGGCGGGGATATTTTGGCAAAGATGAAAGGCTTAAGTTGGGGTATCTTGATACCGTTGTTGTAAGTGTTTGTTTTTTATGTGATAAATATTGATCCACGCGCTTGACGCAGCGCGGACCTTCGGCGATAAGCCCGCATCCGAGTTTCCGGGGGCGCCTCAGGCCCCCTTCTTCTTTGGGAAAACCATGAAAACCTTCACCGCTACTCCGGCGGACATCGAGAAGAAGTGGATCCTGATCGACGCCGAGGGCGTCGTTCTGGGCCGCCTTGCCACGATCGTCGCCAATATCCTGCGCGGCAAGAACAAGCCGACCTTCACCCCCCACATGGACATGGGTGACAACGTCATCATCATCAACGCCGACAAGGTGCAGATGACTGGCAACAAGCGCAACGACAAGATCTACTACTGGCACACCGGCCACCCCGGCGGCATCAAGCAGCGCACCGCGCGGCAGGTGCTGGAAGGCAAGCACCCCGAGCGCGTGGTGGAAAAGGCCGTCGAGCGCATGATCACCCGCAACCGTCTGGGCCGTCAGCAGATGACGAACCTGCGCGTCTACGCCGGGGCCGAGCATCCGCATGAAGCACAGCAGCCCACCGTTCTGGACGTGAAAGTCCTGAACCCGAAGAACACCCGGAGCGCGTGATCATGGCCGATATCAAATCTCTTGATGACCTGAAGTCGGCTGTCGGTTCCGCCCCCGCTGCGGTGGAAGCCGCGCCGCGTGTGGCCGTCCGTGACAAGCTGGGCCGCTCGTATGCGACCGGCAAGCGCAAGGACGCGGTCGCCCGTGTCTGGGTCAAGCCCGGTTCCGGCAAGGTTGTGGTCAATGGCAAGGAAATGGCGGTCTACTTCGCCCGTCCCGTGCTGCAGATGATCCTGAAGCAGCCGTTCACCGTGGCCAACGTGGAAGGCCAGTTCGATGTCTACGCGACCGTCGCCGGCGGGGGCCTCTCGGGCCAGGCTGGCGCTGTGAAGCACGGCATCTCGAAGGCGCTGCAGCTGTACGAGCCCACGCTGCGCGGTGCCCTGAAGGCCGCCGGCTTCCTGACCCGCGACAGCCGCGTCGTCGAACGGAAGAAGTACGGCAAGCCGAAGGCCCGCCGCTCGTTCCAGTTCTCGAAGCGCTAATTGCCATCGTAGGATGCGCTACAGCGCACCTTGCCTTGCGAAGGCCCGCCCTTGTGGCGGGCCTTTTGCTTTGCGGTTGCCAAAAAAAGGGCCGGGAAAACCCGGCCCAGTCAGGGGTAAGAGCGTCAGGACGCCCGGGGACTCTGGCCTCAGGGTTGCCAGAAGGGTTTGGTGTATTCGCGGCGCACTTCCTGCGGATCAAGGCCGATGTCGCGCAGAAGATGCGCATCCAGGTGGGCCAGGCGCTGACGCTCGCGGCGGCGGGTCAAAGCGGTGAGAAATGCACTGCGGACGCGCGAGAAGGTCCCGGAACGGGTGCGCAGCGGCAAATTCGCGATATGGGTCTGGGGCATTTGAGCCTCCTTCGATTTTTGTATTGATACAATAAGCCTGCTTTGGTACACACAATGTAGTATCTCCGCCGAATGAGTCGCCAGAGGATTATTGTGACTGATACAAATTGGGCGCCCGACCTGACTCAATTCCCCGGGCCGAAGTATCTCGCCTTGTCGCGCGCCCTGCGGGATGCGATCCGTGCGGGGGATCTGCCGGCCAACTCCCAGCTGCCGACTGTGCGTGATCTGGCCTGGCGCCTGCATCTGACACCCGGAACCGTGGCCCGTGCCTACCAGCTTGCGACGCAAGAGGGGCTTCTGGCGGCCACCGTCGGACGCGGGACCTTTGTGGCGGCGCAATCGCCGCGCCTTGGCCCGACCCAGGCATTGTATACGGAGCGGGTGACCGGCGGCACGACCGGGCTGGTTGACCTCCGCCCGCCGCAGGTGCCGGAAGTCGGCCAGGCCGAGGCCTTCCGCGCCGCCCTTCTGGAGATGGCAGGGACGACGGGGCAGGGCTGGCTCGATTATACCAGCCAGATGGGCGAGGCCAGCTTGCGGGCCGAGATCGTGACCTGGATGGGCGACCGCATCCTTGGTCCCATCGGACCCGAGGATGTGGCGCTGACCCACGGCGGGCAGAACGCGATTTCCCTGATCTTCGATTGCTGCCTGCGTGGCGAACGCCCCGTGGTCCTGATCGAGGAACTTGCCTATCCCGGCTTTCGCTATGCCGCCCGCGCCGCGCGGGCCGAGGTTGTACCTGTCGAGATCGACGAACACGGCATCGTCCCCGGCGCGCTGGAGGCGGCCTGTCGCCGTCACGGCGCGCAGGTCCTGTGCCTGACGACCGAGGCGCAGAACCCCTCGACCGGCCGGATGCCGGTCAAGCGGCGTCAGGAGATCGCCGAGATCGCCCGCCGCTATGACCTGCAGATTCTCGAAGACGACTGCTATTCTGTCGCCGAAAGCGACATCCCGTCCTTGCGTGCGCTGGCGCCAGAGCGGGTCTGGCTGGTCGGATCGGTCTCGAAGACGATCTCGGCGGCGCTGCGGTTCGGCTATGTGATCTGCCCGGCGGGTATGGGCGAGGCGGGGCGGCTGACTGCGCAGCACGGATTCTTCGCGCTGTCGCGCCCGGTGGCCGACCTGATGCTGCACCTTTTCCGTTCCGGCGAAGCGCAGCGGATCAAGGTGGAGGTGCAGGCCGAATTCGCGACCCGGTTGCAGACCCTGGTCAACCGGCTGGGCGCCTATGATCTTGGCTGGCAGCCTGGTGTGCCCTTCGTCTGGCTGCGTCTGCCAATCGGCTGGCGGGCTTCGGCCTTCGTGCGTGCCGCCGAGGCCCGCGGGGTTCTGGTCCGGTCGGCCGACGAATATGCCCTGGTCCACGGCCGTGCGCCGAATGCGATCCGCCTGGCGATTGCTGGCAACCTGCCGCGCGATGCGTTCGAGGCCGCCGTGCAGACCCTTTCCGACCTTCTTGGCCGGCCGCCTTCGGACCTGTCCGTATAGGAAAAACCCGACCTGTTGCATTTGGGACTCGCTCACAGGGAATGGCCAATCCGTGAGTTGACCGAAGGGCAAGCTCTGCCTCACAGTCCGGGCACGAGCAGAACAAAAAAAGAGAGCCCGAAAAATGGGACTTCAACATGCATTCCACGCGCCGCACGGCGGCGCGGATTTTCTGGGTTGGCGCAAGACCCGTCAGGGTGCCACCGAGATCGTCTACGATGACGGCGTCGCCCGCCGCATGATCTGGCGCGTGGCCACCGACGACCCGTCCGAAGCCCGCATCGCCGAAGCGTTGCGCGTCGCCGTGGGCTCGATCCGCGTCGTCCCCACGCTTTATGACGAGCTGAAGAAACGGGCGATCGCCATCGAGCGCGTCGCGGGTTGACCGGGCCGGGGCCCCAGCGCCCCGGTTCGCGCCGCCACAGCTTGATTTCCCACCGTTTTGATGGCCCTCTTGCCTAAAGCCATGCGTTCGGTCTAATTTGATCAAATGACAAGGCTGCCGGAGTGCAGTCGGACAGGGGGAATGATGGCGCAAACGCCGGGATCCGAGGCCAGGACGGGCCTCAAGCTGATCTCTCCGACAGCAATCTACGTGATTCTCCTGCTCGCCGTGCCGTTGGCGACCGTGCTGATCTATTCCGTGATGACCGGGGGGCGGGGGATCGTGGCTTTCCCGCTGACCTTCGAGAACTACGCCCAACTCTGGTCGAAGTCGGTTTACGGCTACATCATGTTCAAGTCGCTGATGGTGGCGCTGGCCGTGACCTTCATCACCGTGATGCTCGCATATCCGGTCGCCTATTTTGTCAGCTTCCACGTCAAGCCCGAACGCAAAAGCCTGTGGCTGTTCCTGATTACCATCCCGTTCTGGACCAGCTACATCATCCGCGTCAGCCTGTGGTTCGTGATCCTCGGCTACGACGGGCTGCTGGATAAGGCGTTGATGGCGCTGGGAATCATGGACTCGCAGCTGAACTTTGCCAGCTATGGAATCCCGGCGATCATTTTCGTGCTGGCCCATGCCTACGCCCCCTTCGCCGTCCTGCCGATCTTTGTCAGTCTCGAGAAAGTCGATCGCTCGCTCCTTGAGGCCGGACAGGACCTCGGGGAAAGCCGCTGGGTTACGTTCCTGCGCGTGACCTTGCCATTGTCGATGCCCGGCGTGATAGCAGCTGCGTTGATCGTCTTCATCCCGACCGTCGGCGACTATGTCACTCCGAAACTAGTCGGCGACGGCAAGGAGCCGATGATTGCCAACTTCATCGAGACCCAGCTTCTGCGCCTGCAGAACATGCCGCAAGGCTCGGCCTTCGCGGTGGCCTCGATGCTTATGGTGGGGATCGTCAGCGTGATCTTCGTGCTCTTGAACCGACGCTTCCTTGGGGGATCGAAATGAAGAGGGCCCCCATCCTGCGCGGTTTCACACTGTTCTACCTGCTGTTCCTCTACAGCCCGATCCTGCTGCTGCCGATCTTCGCTTTCAACGAAAGCAAGGTCATGGCATTCCCGCTCCAGGGCTTCACCCTGACCTGGTTCGTCGAGATGGCCTCGGACCAGAACCTGCGCAATGCCGCGAAGAACAGCCTGATCATCGCGCTTTCGGTCGCAACCTTGTCTACCGTTCTTGGCATCTTTGCGGCTCGGGCGAGCGTGCGATATCGGTTTCCTGGCAAGGCCCCGCTGATGTCAATGATCATGCTGCCCCTTGTCCTGCCCGAAATGATCGTGGCGATGGCGCTTCTGGTCGTGCTGTTGTCGCTGAACATTCCGCTGTCGCTTTTCACCGTGATCCTGGGACAGGTGCTGATCTGCACGCCTTTCGCCGTGGCGATCCTGACCTCGGCCTTCCAGTCGCTTGACCGCTCACTGGAAGAGGCGGCGCTGGACCTTGGCGAAACCCCCTGGTCGACCTTCCGCCTGATCATCCTGCCATTGGTCATGCCGGGGATCATGGCCAGCTTCCTGATCTGCTTCACCATCTCGTTCGACGAATTCATCATCGCGAACTTCCTTGGCTCGGGCCAGCCGATCCTGTCGGTCTACATCTTTGGCCAGTTCCGCTTTCCCGCCAAGGTGCCCTCGATGCTGGCGCTGGGGACGGTATTGGTCTGTTTCTCGATCATCCTGCTTGGCTTTGCCGAGTACATGCGCCGCCGTGGCATCGCCAAGGCCGGCGGTAAAGATTCCGGAGGCTTCCTGTGACCTTTTCCGATGACCGTCCGACGATGATCGAGTTCAAGGACGTCCACAAGTATTACGGCGACTACCACGCGTTGCGGGGGATCAACGGCTCGATCAGGGCCGGTGAGTTCTTCTCCTTGCTGGGGCCATCCGGCTGCGGCAAGACCACGCTTCTGCGCACCATCGCCGGGTTCGAGGACATCTCCTCGGGCGTGATCATGATCGACGGCAAGGACATGGTCGGCGTGGCCGCCAACGTGCGTCCGACCAACATGGTGTTCCAAAGCTACGCGATCTTCCCGCACATGACCGTCGAGGAAAACGTCGGCTTCGGCCTGCGCAAGGACCCCCGGTCGAAGGAAGACAAGGCCAGGGCCGTCGCCGAGGCGCTGGAGATGGTCGGCCTCAAGGGCTTTGGCAAGCGGGCCGCCCATGCGCTGTCAGGCGGCCAGCGGCAACGCGTGGCGCTGGCCCGCGCGCTGATCCTGAAGCCCAAGGTGCTGCTCCTCGATGAACCGCTCAGCGCGCTCGACAAGAAGATGCGCGAACACATGCAGGTCGAACTCATCAAGCTCCAGCGTCAGGTCGGGATCACCTTCATCCTGGTCACCCATGACCAGGAAGAGGCGCTGGTCATGTCCGACCGAATCGCGGTGATGTTCGAGGGCGAGATCGCCCAGCTTGCCGACCCCGAGACGCTGTATCGCCGCCCGGCGACCCGGAAGGTCGCGGATTTCATCGGCACAATGAACTTCATCCCCGCCGAGATCCTGTCGGAATCCGGCGATGCTGTCGAAGTCGAGGCCAAGGGCCTTGGCCGCGTGGCCCTGGACATCGCCCAGGCCCCCGCCAAGACCGGCGAGACTCCGGTTGTCGGCCTCCGTCCCGAAACGCTCACGCTCCTCTACGACGACCAGAAGGCACCCGAGCGGGAGACCGACGGCGTGATCGACGAAGTCATCTACTTCGGCGACATGACCTATTACGACGTCTACCTCGGCGGCACCGATGTCGAAGTGCGGCTGTCGATGCGCAATGTTCCGGGTCGCCCGGTCCTTGATGTCGGCACCAAGGTCCGCGTCGCCTGGAGCCCCTCTGCTCTGGTCCTCTTCCGCTAGCCAAGCCCGCCCCGGCCTCCGAGCCGGGGCCTCCACCGATCAGAACCGCATGTCTTCTTGCTGCGACGGCGGCTCTGGCTGTGTCGCGGGGAAGACCTAGTGGGTCTCGTCTTCCTCGCAGGCCATGTAGTCGTCAAAGACCCAGCCGACGACATTGTCGCCAGCCCACTTTTCGACATAGATCCATTGCTTGCCCTGATGCGACCTTTGCGCGATGGCCCGCACCACCGTTCCGTTGCGCAGGGTGGCAAAGATCTCGCCGCCGGGGTCGGCGCGGGCGTTCAGGGGCGTGCCGGTCGGATCGGCAACCGTGCAGGCGACAGTGGTCGCCGTGCCGTTTGCAAAGGGCACCTCGGGCAGCGCCCGCGTCGTGCCTGCGCAATCAAGGTAGCTGCCAAAGACCCAGGCCCCGTCGAAGTCGGTCGCCAGCTCTCCGTCGTGAAAGCGTTCCACCAGCGCCCAAAGCTTGCCGTCGACCTCGCGATGCTCGACGAACATCAGTTTCGTCCCGTTCCTGGTCGAACCGACGACGGGGCCGTTTGGCGATAGCCGGATGTTCAGGGGCGTGCCGGTCGGATCGGCCACCGTGCAGACCGGTGCCCCGCCGCAGGCCAGCGCCACCCCTGCCGTCGCCAGCAGGAAAAGGGGGAAGCCAAGATACCGAAGGCGCATGTCCAGATCCTTTCAAGGGCGACGTCAGGTCCGCACTCTGCCTGTCCGCAGGGCGTCTGTCACCTCAGGACTCCCTGACCGGAGGTGTCAGCCGGTCGGGCCAAGCGAGTGTCTTGGGTGTCCGCTTCGACCGCTGGGGAAGGCGGCCGGAAATGGCGAGAAACCCGGCCAGAACACATCTTAACAATTCCTGAACGCCCGCGGCCAACCCATTGATTTCAGGGCGTTGATCGGCTTTGTCCACCGTGGACACCTGCCGTCACCGATCCGGCGACAGAAGGCCCAGACCCCGCAGGTAGATCCCGATCCCGGTCTCCAGCAAGTCCTCCGCCGGCCAGGGCTGCGGCCCGCCGTTCCCCCGAAGGAACAGTTCGACAACCCCGTGAGAGACCGCCCAGACATGGGCCGAGATCATGCTCGCCGGTGGCCGCCGCCCCTCTGGCAGCCCCTTCACCAGCGTCTCAGCCGCCCGGTCCATCGTCGCCCGCGCCTTGCCCGCGACCGAGGCAAGATCCGGGTGTTTCCCTGGTTGCAGCCCGCTTTCGAACATCGCCTGGTAGTGGCCCGGATATTTCCGGGCAAAGGCCAGATAGGCCCGTCCCGTCGCCTCGAAGGCTGCCAGCGGGGACGGCCGCCCCTCGTCGTAGGCATATTCAAGAAGGGCCGCGAAGATGTCGAACCCCTGCCGCGCGACCTCGGCCAGAAGCTCGTCCCGCCCCGCGAAGTGCCGGTAGACCGCCGCCGGGGTCACGTCGGCTGCCTTCGCCGCCTCGGACAGGGTAAAGCCCTGCGGCCCCTTCTCGGCGATCAGCGTCAAAGCCGCCTCGACCAGTGCCTGCCTCAGGTTGCCGTGATGATAGCCGCGCTTCATCAGCCCTTCCGAAGCTTCGGTCCGCCGCAGATATTGCCGTCGATCTTGCCGATGGCCGCCGCATCCTTCCCGGGATAGTCCACCGACCCCAGAATCGTCTGGATCGCGGCAATCCGCGCGCGCTTCTTGTCGTCGGACAGGATCACCGTCCAGGGAGCATGTCTGAAGTGGGTCTTTTCCATCGTCTCGTCGATAGCCGCGCAGTAGTCGTCCCACTTTGCCAGCCCGTCGACGTCGATCTGGGACAGTTTCCACTGCTTCAGAAGGTCTCCCTCGCGGTCGAGAAAGCGCTTCAACTGCTCGGCCCGACCGACCTCCAGCCAGATCTTCAGAAAGATGATCCCTTCATCGGCGATCATCTGCTCGAATTCGGGGAGTTGCTTGAAAAACTTCGCTCGCTCCTCGGGTTTGCAGAAGCCGAAAACGTGCTCGATCATCGCGCGGTTGTACCAGCTGCGGTCATAGAGGGCGACTTCGCCCTTGGCTGGGAACCAGTCGACGTAACGCTGGAAATACCATTGCTGGCTTTCCCGCTCGGTCGGCTTCGACAGGGCGACGACATAGGCCTGCCGGGGGTTCATGTTTTCCGTCACCGCCTTGATCGTCCCGCCCTTGCCGGCAGCATCGCGGCCCTCGAAGACGACGATCAGCCGTTTTCCGCTGGCTTTCAGACCCGCTTGCATCTTGGCAAGTTCGATCTGCAGCGCCTCCATCTGACGCTCGTACTCCTTGCCCTTCATCTCCTCCCGGTAGGGGTAGGAGGCGGTCATGATCTCGTCCTTGCCTGCGGTCTCGATCGCCTTGCGCACTTCGTTCGGTGCGCCTTCGCGGAAGTAGCGGCTGATCGCGCCGTCGAAGGGTAGGGTCATCTGAATCCTCCTTACATCGCGGCCAGTATGGCGATTGGCCAGGTCAGCGCAATGCAGCGCGAAGGGTCGCTGCGATGACCTCGTCGGCGTGAGCGTGATGCGGCATGTGGCCCGCGCCGGGGATCACGGTCAGTCTGGAGTTGGGGAGGAGCTTCGAGACCGGCTGCGAGTGGATGTGCAGGGGCACGATGGTGTCCTCGGTGCCGTGGATCATCTCGACCGGCAGGGTCAGCGTGGGATAGCGCGGCTCCATCGTCATCAGCTCGGCGCGCAGGGCGTTCACCTGCGCGACATTGGCGGCCAGGGTCTCGCGCCGCAGGGTGAGCGGGGTGCCGATGAAGTTGTCATAGCCGGGCGGGACCGGGTCCGGGGCAAAGACGGCGTCGATCGCCTTGCGGACGTAACTGTCAGGCACGAAGGCCGAGGCAAGCGGGATCGCCACCGCCCGACCGACCGCGTTGTCGGTGGCGCGGTACCAGATGTCCAGCTTGCCCGGCCAGGGCATCGAGGGGCTTGCGACCAGAACCAACGCCTTTGGCCCACCGTCCAGCGCCCAGGCAAGTGCGACGGCCCCGCCGTAGCTTTGGCCCAGCACAATGGGCTCCGTAACGCCCAGCTGTGCGACGCCCGACTTGATGAAACGGGCCTGGGCCAGAAGACTGGTTTCGTCCAGTGCATCAGAGTGGCCAAGGCCTGGGCGGTCCACCACGGTCACACGGAAGCGGTCGGCCAATCGGTCACGCAAGCCGAACGTCAGGTCGCGCAAGGACCCGCTGGCACCGTGGATCATAATCAGATCGGGGCCCTGGCCTGTCATCTCATAATGCAGGCGCTTGCCGTCCACGGTCACGAACGACCCCGAGGGAGGATGGGCCGCCTCAGCCGTTGCCTCGCGCGCGGCGGCCCGCCAGTGGGTGACACCGGCCAGGGCCGCGACGGCGATGAGGAAGCTAGCGGCCAATCTCTTCAATGTCATAGGGCGTGGACTGATAGATCTCGTTGATCCAGTTGCCATATAGCAGGTGGGCGTGGCTTCGCCAGCGATTGAGCGGCGGCATCGCGGGGTTGTCATCGGGGTAGTAGTTCAAGGGCACGTTGATCGGCGTGCCGTTGGCGACGTCGCGGTCGTACTCCTGCTTCAGCGTATCGCTGTCATATTCGAAGTGGTTGAAGATATAGAGCGCGCGGTGGGCCGTATCTTCGACCAGACAGGGGCCGACCTCATCGCTGCCAAGCAGGGTCTTCAGGCCGGGGGCGGCGTCGATTTCGGCCTGTTTCATCTCGGTCCAGCGGCTGACGGGGATCACGAAATCGTCCGAGAACCCGCGCAGGTAGGGCGAGGTCGGGCACAGGTTCTGGTGGCGGAAGCAGCCGAAGGCCTTGGCGGGCAGCATGTGCTTCTTCACGCCGTGGAAATGGTTGATCATCGCCATCCCGCCCCAGCAGACGCCGAAGGTGGACTGCACGTTGGTCTGGGTCCAGTCCATGACCTCGCACAGCTCGTCCCAGTAGGTGACGTCCTCGAAGTCCAGATGCTCGATGGGAGCGCCGGTGATGATCAGACCGTCGAACTTCTCGGCCTTCACCTCCTGGAACGGACGGTAGAAGGTCGCCATGTGTTCGGCTGCGGTGTTCTTTGTCGTGTGTTCGGACATGCGGATCAGCTGCAGGTCGATCTGCAGCGGCGTGGCCCCGATCAGCCGGGCGAACTGGTTTTCCGTCTGGATCTTCTTCGGCATCAGGTTGAGAAGCCCGATCCGCAGGGGCCGGATGTCCTGATGCGCGGCGCGGGTGGGCGACATGACCATGACGCCCTCGGACCGCAGCACGTCATAGGCGGGCAGGGTTTCGGGAAGCGTGATGGGCATGGTCAGGGTCCTTGGGGCCAGAGGGCCAAGAGCTAGGGGTTTCGTGTCAGGGTTGCAAGGTTACGCCCGGTCAATGGCGCGGGTCATGAGGGCGTCGAAATCATGCGCACTGGCGACCTCTGCAACCTCCTCGGCCGTTACGGTCACGCCCCAGCGCGCCATGGCGGCATATCGCGGCTGGCGGTGGGCAAGGGCGCGGGCATAGGTCCAGCGGACGAAGTGGTCGGGATCGCAGCTTTCTTCGGTCACGGAATGGGTTGCACGGTATTCTTCCCACGCCGCATGAAGAAAGTGCGGCTGGTAGTACATCGGCTTTGGCGCGCGGTCGAAGCGGCGGACAAGCTCGGCCGTGTGGGCGTCCGAGCCCTTGATCCAGACCAGCAGCAGGGTTTCCGATAGCTGCTTCATCACCGGATCGGCGGGGTCCTCGGCCTCTACCACCTCGCAAATCGACCCAGAAGTGTCGCAGACGAAATTCGGGTAGCCGTAGATTTCCTCCGCACGCTCCATGAAGCGGGCGGTGTCCAGCGTCGCGGCCACTTCGGCAGCGCGATGCTGGTCTTGCCGCTTCATGTATTCGGCGAACGGCACGCCACCCTTGGCCGGGTCGCCGGGCTTGCCAAGGTAGGTGGAGAGGGGGGCCAGATTGTCGAAGGTGATGTTCGACGCGATGTAGACGCTGTCGGTCATCAGCAGTTCGCGCAAGAGCGGGACCTTCATCGCCTCGCGCTTGAAGTTGTCGGCGATGTATTCGCCCATGTAGCGCGTGCCGATCCGGTAATCGACCGAGTAATGGAACCAGTCGCCGTGGTCGCGCAGCAGGTTCGACAGGTAGGTCTTGCCCAGGCCGGACATGCCGAACAGCATGACCCGCTTTCGGGGGGCCTTAAGATAGTCTGCACCGGACTGGTAGAGCATCGCGTCACCTCTCGCGGCCCGTGTTAGCCGCGCGTCAGAGGTTCCACAACGAAAAACCCCGCCACACTGGGCGGGGTTGAACGGGGCGATGTGGCTGGGATCAGAATGTGTAGCCGATCCGGATGCCGACGCCGACGCCGGAGTTACCGGTGAAGTTGCCGCTGATCACGTTGGTGGTCGCATCGCCGATGTCGACGTAGCGGATACCGCCGGTGACCTTCAGGTTGTCGCGGGTGTAGGTCGCGGCAAGGCCTATGCTGCGGAAGCCGTCGGTCGGGCCAAGGTTGCCGGTGATCTGGCCGTCGGACGGCTCGTATCCCAAGGTCACGGCCCCCGACCAGGTTTCGTTGAAGCGGCGACCAATTCCGAGGTTATAGGTGATCCGGTCCTCGGGGTAGCTGACCAGCGGGATCGGGAGGGGATAGTTTGGCGGGTCGATGACGAACGCGCTCCAATCGACCCAGCGGATTGAGCCAAACAGCAGCGTGTCCTTGGCGATGCCGGTCTGGAACTCAAGGTTCACCGACTGCGGGACCTCGGTTTCGAAACCTGCCGTGGGGGTGCCGTTCTCAACCGATTCAAGGCTGTGAGTGATGGCAGAGTTGTAGGTCAGTGCCACGCGCGCAGCGATCTCGGGTTTCTCCCAGGCCAAGCCTACTAGGTAACCCAGCTCGGAATCGTAGTTGGTGCTCATCACGTAGCCGGTGCCAAGTGCCACGTCGCCCTTGACCGTCTGGTAGCGCAGGCCACCGTAGATCGACACGTTGTTTTCGAACTTGTAGCGCAGCATGCCGGTCAGGGCCGAGGACCGAAGATCGGCGGTTGACCCGGCCAGAAGAGGATAGCCGGTACCGGAAGGATAGGCGATGTTCGCCCCGATCGGCTCATCCAGAACCATCGCGAAGTCGAGCTTGTCGCCGATGTCCATCTTGTAGCCAAGGCTCCAGCTGTTGAAGCTAGGCGACATGTCGCCCGACGACAGCGCCCCTCCACCAACGGTTCCACTGACGTCCGGCGAGAAGTGTCCGAAGCTGAGTTCGACGTAGCGGCCCTGTTCGAACAGGATCGCCACAGACTGCGCCGAGCGTTCAACACCACCTGCATATGCGCCGCTGGTGGCGGCAAGCATGGCTGCGGTGACCAATGCATAATGTTTCATGGTCCTCATCCCTGAATTGAATTCCCGACCCGGGAACTCCCCCTTAAATGCAGGCTAAGACCTGCGACATTTTGGGTCAATCAATGACGCCACGTCACGGTTTTGTGACGTGGGGTGCCTGTGGCCGGGATGCCCCACCTCGCAGCGTGATCCAGATTCCTGCGAAGATCAGCGCCGCCCCAAGGAACAGCGTCGCCTCCACCGTCTCGTTGTAGAAGACGGCGCCGACGACGGCGATGATCGGCAGGCGGGCGAAGTCTACGGGGACGACAGTGCTGGCCGGGGCAAGAGACAGCGCCGTCGTCAAGGAGAAATGCGCGGTGATTCCGGCGATGCCGATCAGGACCAGCCAGGGCAGGGTGGCCAGCGTCGGCAGGGTGACGGTGCCGAAGACGGTCATCGCCACGGTGCCGAAGACCGCCTGCATCAGCGTCAGCCAGAACAGGATCGACAGGATCGGCTCGCCCCGGGTCAGCAGCTTGGTCATCAGCGTTGTCGAGGCAAAGAAGAAGGCAGCGGCGGCGGCGGCAAGGACCCCGGGCTCGATCCGGCCGAAGTCCGGGCGCGCGACGATCAGGACGCCGGCAAAGCCCAGGGCGGCAGCGGCCAGCTTGCGGCGGGTCAGGCGTTCGCCAAGGAAGATCGGGGACAGCAGGATCACCCAGATCGGCGAGGTGAACTCCAGCGCGAAGACCTGGGCCAGCGGGATCATGGTGATCGCCCAGAACCACAGCGACTGGCCGGTGAAGTGGAAGACATTGCGGACCACATGGCTGGGCAGCCGGTCGGTGCGGACGTCCGAAAGCTTGCGGAACACAGCGGCCAGGGCCACGACCAGCACCCAGCCGATCATGGAGCGGTAGGCGAGGATCTCGAACGTGTCATGGACGCCGTTGATCTGCCGGGTCGCGATGGCCATCGCCGTGAAGGCGGCAATCGCTCCGATCATCCAGAGCGCGGCGGCAAGGGGGCGGTGCGTCATGGGCGAAACCCTTGCCGGGCCGGCCCGGAATGTCCAGACCAGTCAGCGCGGTTCGACCCTGGGTGCCTCTCGCCCCCGGCAGAGGGAAACTAGCCGGGGACAACCAGAACCTTGACCTCGCCTGGCGCGGCGGGGTTGGCGATGACCTCTGCGGCCTCGGCCAGCGGGATGATCCGCGAAATCAGCGGGGCGACCTGAACCTGACCCGCCATCAGCATCGCGGCGGCGCGGGTTTGGGTGAAGGGGTTGATGAAGCTGTGCAGCAACTGGATTTCCCGGAACAGAAGGTCGAAGGGCTCGATCCCGACCTTCTGACCTTGCGGCATGACGCCCAGGATCACCACCCGCCCTCCCGACCGGGTCAGGCGTGGGGCCATCTCGACCGTCTCGGCCACCCCGGCACATTCCAGGACCAGGTCTGCCCCTTGCGGCAGAAGCGCCCGCGCCTCGGCCTCGGTCGCGGCGGTGCGCGTCGCGCCGACAGTCAGCGCCAGCTGGCGTTTGGCCGGATGGCGGGTGACAAGAGTGACCTCGGCCCCGGCATTGCGGGCCAGTTGCACCGCAAGAAGGCCGATGACCCCGCCGCCAAGGACGATCACCCGCTCGCCGGGGACGGGCGCACCAAGGTCGACACCGTGCAGGGTGCACGCCAAGGGCTCGGCAAATGCCGCGTGAAGCGGGTCGAGATCGGGGACCGGGACGGCACGGTGTGCGGGGATCACCGCCATTTCGGCAAAGCCGCCGTCGCGGTGGATGCCGATGGCGACGTTGCGGATGCAAAGGTTTGTTCGGCCACGCAGGCATTGATCGCAGGCTCCGCAGGCGATGTTGGGGTCGCAGGTGATCCGGGTCCCGTGGGGCAGGGTGACACCCTCGCCGGTGCCAATGACCTCGCCCGAAAACTCATGGCCCAGGGTGACGGGCGGGGCGCAGGGAAACTCGCCTTTGTAGAGATGCCGGTCCGTTCCGCAGATCCCGGCGGCGAGGACGCGCACCAGCACCTCGCCGGGACCAAGAGAGGGGACGGGAACATCCACCGCCTCGATTCGACCTTGCGCCTGCAACCGCACTGCCCGCATCTTCACCCTCCCTTGGCCGTGCTGGATCATGGCATGGGCACTGACCTCTGTCTCCGGGGTTCTGTGCGCGGACAAACACAGGGTGGGCGGGCAGGGCGGTTGCCGGGGGCCTGGTGGCGACCTATCTCACTGGATCAGCAGAAGGATGACGCCATGAGCCTTGATCAACCCGCCGGTCGCCAGCCCGACCACCCGGTCGCCCCGCAATTCCCGGCCCGCTGGTCGCCTCGGTCCTTCACCGACCGCACGGTGACCGAGGTCGAGGTGATGTCGCTTCTGGAAGCAGTCCGCTGGGCTCCTTCGGCCTCGAACCACCAACCCTGGCGCCTGGTCTGGGCGCGGCGGGGGGAGGATGGCTTTGCCACGATCCATTCGGCGCTGGCTTCTGGCAACCAGGTCTGGGCCAGACAGGCCGCAGTGCTGTTTGCCGTTGCGTCGAAGGATACCGTGACCAACCGCGAGGGGGCAGAGGTGGCGAACCGCACGGCCGGGTTCGACACCGGAGCCGCCTGGATGAGCCTGGCGCTGCAGGCGCGGGCGATGGGCCTGGCCGCGCACGCAATGGGCGGGTTCGACAAGGACAAGCTGGCGGCAGCGGTGGGTCTGCCCGACGGCCACACGCTGCACTGTGTCGTGGCGGTGGGCGAACAGGGGTCGGCAGAGGCGCTGCCGGAGGATCTGCGTGCACGGGAAAAACCCAGCGGGCGCAAGCCAATGGCAGAGATCGCGGTGCACGGGCGGTTCTGACGCGACGCGACCACTTTATCCGCGTCTGATGGGCTTCAGCCGCCGCACCCCAAGTCCCAGGCGGACTGTCAGCCCGCCGCAGTGGCGATCAGACGGCAAAGCTCGTCCCGGACAACGCGATTGCCTGCGATCTGGCCCTGCTGGACCGTGAAGATCGCCTCGATGGTCGTCTTGCCGGACCGTCCCGAGACGATGAAGCGCAACTCTTGCGGTCGACCTGAGCCGGAGGTTTCCTGCCAGGCAGTCACGACTCCGCCGTTCCGTTTCACGCGAGAGTAGCCCTCGGATTTCAGCCGCGACGCAAGGCGTTTGGCGGCGATCGTCTGGTCAAGCCCTTTGTAGGTTTCCTGCGTCCGATACTCGATCTGGCTCAAGAGTGGCAGTCCGAGGGTTGTGAAGTTCTTCGTGCAGTTTGCCGAGGCTGACGACGCCGCGAGGGCAATGCAGAGAATGACGAGGGGAAGGCGCATCTGTTGGCTCCTGTAAGAATGAGCGCAACGGTAGGTCGGGCGCAGGGCGCGCCGCTAGTCAGCTATTCCTTCCCAGTCTGCGGAAGGGCCGGAGACTCTTCCACGCGGAAATCGCGCTTCAGATCTGCGGTGGCCTGAGACCAGAGACTGCTGCGGGTGCGTGTCTGGTGGGCGTCAAACGCCTTCCGATCCGCAAAGACCTCATCCAGCCGCCAGACAAGCGGATCGTCGGTTGGATCGACGTTGAACTTCTGGCAGCCCGGTTCGGCCCGGCTTAGACGGATATGCTCTGGCAGGCAGGTGCGGACGATGGCAGCCTCGTCCGGGGTAGAGCAGGTCAGGGTTCCGGTGACGGTGATCATTCCAGCTCGATCGTTCCCGGCGGCTTCGAGGTGCAGTCGTAGAACACGCGGTTGACGCCCTTGACCTCGTTGATGATCCGGGTGGCGGTTTCTCCAAGGAAATCATGGGTGAAGGGATAGTAGTCGGCGGTCATGCCATCGACCGAGGTCACCGCCCGCAGCGCCAAAGCGTAGTCGTATGTCCGCCCGTCGCCCATCACGCCGACGGTCTTCATCGGCAGGATCGCGGCGAAGGCCTGCCAGATCTCGTCGTAAAGCCCATGTTTGCGGATCTGATCGATGTAGACCGCATCGGCGCGACGCAGGATGTCCAGTTTCTCGGCCGTGATCTCGCCGGGGCAGCGGATCGCAAGGCCTGGGCCGGGGAAGGGGTGGCGGCCGATGAAGCTGGCGGGAAGCCCCAATTCGCGGCCCAGGGCGCGGACCTCGTCCTTGAACAGCTCGCGCAGGGGTTCGACCAGCTTCAACCCCATCTTTTCCGGCAAGCCGCCGACGTTGTGGTGGCTCTTGATGGTCACGGAAGGACCACCCGAGAAGGAGACGCTTTCGATCACGTCGGGGTAAAGGGTCCCTTGCGCCAGAAACTCGGCGCCCTCGATCTGGGCCGCGTATTTCTGGAAGACGTCGATGAACAGCTTGCCAATTGTCTTGCGCTTGACCTCTGGGTCCGAGACCCCCTCCAGCGCGCCGAGGAAAAGGTCTCGTTCATCGGCGTGGATCAGGTTGAGGTTGTAGTTCTCGCGGAACATCTGCACGACCTGCTCGGCTTCGCCCAGGCGCAGAAGGCCGTGGTCTACGAAAACGCAGGTCAGCTGGTCGCCGATAGCCTCGTGCAGCAGGATTCCGGTGACCGAACTGTCGACCCCGCCGGACAGCGCACAGATGACCTTCTTGTCGCCGACCTGAGCGCGGATCTTTTCGATCATCTCGGCGCGGTAGGCCCCCATCGTCCAGTCGCCCTTGAAGCCCGCCAGCTTGACGAAGTTCTCGTACAACTGCGCGCCCTTCGGGGTGTGGTGCACCTCGGGGTGGAACTGGACGGCGTAGAAGTGACGGGCGGCGTCGGCGGTGATCGCAAAGGGCGCGTTGGGCGATGTGCCGTAGACCTGGAAGCCCGGCGCGATCTTCGAGACGTGGTCGCCGTGCGACATCCAGACCTGTTCCTGCGCCAGCGGACCGGCCTCGGGCGGGAACCAGCCCGCCAGGAAGGGATGCGTCAGGTCGGTCGGGGTGACGAAGGCCTTGCCGAACTCGGCCGTGCCATGCCCGCCTTCGACGTGCCCGCCCAGACAATGCATCATAACCTGCTGTCCGTAGCAGATCCCCAGGATCGGCACGCCCATCTCGAACACGCCCGCCGGGGGCATCGGGGCATTTTCCCAGTAGACGCTGGCAGGCCCCCCCGAGAAGATCACCGCCTTCGGGGCGAAGGCCTTCAGGAAGGCATCGTCCACGCGGTTGTAGGGGTGGATTTCGCAATACACGTTCAGCTCACGCAGGCGGCGCGCGATCAGCTGCGTCACCTGGGAACCGAAGTCGATGATGAGAAGGCGATCATGCGTCTGGGTCATGCGCCCGATTAGGCTGGGACGGGGCGAAGCGCAAGATGGGCGATGTCGTTTGCGACTGGGTGCCATGTCGGTTTTGGCAGACATGCGGCGGTTTCGGGGGGCGATGCCGCAAGGTTTGGCGGCATAAGGGCGCAAACATCTCCCGGAGGCTGACATGAACGAAGTTGCAGGGCGCAGGTCGCGCAGTGGTGGGGGCGCCAGCCGTCGGGCAGAGCGGACCGCGGTCAGCTTCGAGACCGCGCGCTTCATCCAGCGCAACATCCCGAACTTCGAGATCCTGAACGAGGAAGCCCTTCAGATCATCGAGCACAACGCCGAGACGGTGCTGGAAGAGATCGGCGTCAACTTCGTCGAAAACCCCGCCGCTTTGGCCCGCTGGCGCAATGCCGGGGCCGACGTGCAGGGCGAGCGGGTGCATATTCCCCGGGGCCTTGCCCGCAAGCTGATCTCGACCGCGCCCAAGACCTTCACCCAGCACGCCCGCAACCCCGAGCGCAATGTCGACATCGGTGGGCGGAACCTGGTGCTGGCGCCGGTTTACGGCCCGCCCTTCGTGCGCGACATGGAAGGTGGGCGCCGCTATGCCACGCTGGAGGATTTCCAGAACTTCGTGAAACTGGGCTACATGTCCAAGTGGCTGCACCATTCGGGCGGCACGGTTTGCGAGCCGACCGACGTGCCGGTGAACAAGCGCCACCTCGACATGCTGCTTGCCCACATGACGCTGTCGGACAAGCCCTTCATGGGCTCGGTCACCGAACCCAGCCGCGCGCAGGATTCCGTGGACATGGCGAAGATCCTGTTCGGGGACGCTTTCGTCGACCAGAACACGGTGATGACCTCGCTCATCAACATCAACTCGCCGATGGTCTTCGACGGGATCATGATGGGCGCGCTGGAGGTTTATGCCGCGAACAACCAGGCAAGCATCGTCTCGCCCTTCATCGTCGGCGGCGCGATGGCCCCGGTGACGGTGGCTGGGACGCTGACCCAGGTTCTGGCGGAAATCCTGGCCGGGGTGTCCTACAGCCAGCTGATCCGTCCCGGCTCGCCCGTCATCGCCGGGGCCTTCGTGACCTCGATCGACATGAACTCCGGCGCGCCGACCTTCGGAACGCCGGAAGCGGCGCACATCACCTATGGCGCGGGCCAACTGGTGCGGCGTCTGGGGCTGCCCTACCGTTCCGGCGGGTCCTTCTGCGGGTCCAAGCTGCCGGACGCGCAGGCGGCTTATGAGACGGCGAACTCGCTGAACATGGCGCTGCTTGCGGGCGTGAACTTCATGCTTCACGCCTGCGGCTGGCTGGAAGGGGGCCTTGTCAGTTCCTATGAGAAGTTCGTCATGGACGCCGACCAGCTTGGCACCTTGCACCACCTGGCACAGGGCATCCAGGTCGACACCAACGGACAGGCGATGGACGCGATCCGCGAGGTTGGGCCCGGCGGCCACTACCTTGGTTGCAGCCACACTCAGGCCAACTTCAAGTCGGCCTTCTGGCGCTCGGACCTCTTTGACTACAAGCCCTTCGAGACCTGGGCCGAGGAAGGCGCGCGCGACACGCAAAGCCTTGCCAATGAAAAGGTCAAGAAGCAGCTGGCCGACTACGTGGCCCCCGACATGGACCCTGGCACCCGCGAGGCGCTGGAGGCTTTCGTCGCAACCCGCAAGGCCGCGATGCCGGACGCCTTCATCTGAACAGGGAAGGGGCGGGAGAGCCGCCCCTTTTCTTTGATTTCAGGCCATTCCGCCCCGGCGCAACAGCTGCGCCTCGGCCAGAAGCGCGATCAGCACCTCGATGTGCCGCGCCACGGAATAGCTTGCTTCCCCCGCCACGCGGGTCGCTTCCAGCTTTGCCTCGACCGAAATCAGCGACGTGACCGTGTCCTCGGGCGAGGCGGCGCTTGCCACATAGCGCCGCAGGTCGCGTTCGCGCCGGTATTCGCCCAGTCCGAAGCGGGCCGCCCGCATCAAAAGCCTGGGACGGCGCAGGGTGGCAAGCAGGGTGCGGCAGTCGGTCATGGGATCCTCCGTTACTGGATGGGAGCATCCTTAGCTGACACAACCTGGCGTTGCGCAACCCAAGGTTGCAGCGCGCGCTGGTTACCGAAGAGTTTAAGATTTCAGTCGAATTGTAAGGGCTGAGCGAAAGCTTAACCTACAGGTAACCAATTCGACCCAAGGTTGCAGATGTCCAAAGCTGGACGTATTGCAGCCCAGGGTGGACAAGGACAGGACGACTGAATTGCCCGAATTGATCGTTGCCAGCCTGCCAGACTGGCTTCCTGCAGCTGTGCGTCATTACCTCGACCATACCGAAGACGGCACATCGCTAAGGGAGCTGGCACGGCGCGAAGGGCTCCATGCCTCGACCATCCTGCGGCAGGTGCGGCGGTTCGAGAACCGTCGTGAAGACCCGCTGATGGACGAGGCGCTTTCAGCCCTGTCCCGCACTGCCTTGCGTCGTTCCGATGATCCAGCCCGAAAGGATGACCCGCCCATGTCGGTCCATACGCATCTACCTGCCCCGGGCGAACAGCCCGCGATCTGCGACGAGCAGGCCCTGGTTCGCGAGGGAATGCGCGTCCTGCGCCGCCTGGCAGAACCCAATGCTGTCATGGCCATCGCCCCTGACCTGGACAAGGCGGTGGTGATCCGCGACTTGCCCGACGGCAAAAGCCTGCGGACGGCGGTGCTGGAACGGTCCGTCGCCCACGCCTTCGCGCTGAAGGACTGGGTCACCTGCCGCAAGCCGGGCCGCGTCTCGACCTACGAGATCACCTCGGCCGGCCGCGCCGCGCTGAAGCGGATGGTGGACGAGGAAGACCGCCGCCGTCAGGGCCTTGCCGAGGCGGCGACGCCCTTCGGCGACCAGCACCGCAGCTGGGACGAGCGCGAGGTGATGGACGACGGCGGCCCGCGCCGGGTGCGCTATAACCTGGCGGAAAGCCCGGTGGCTCTGCTGGGTCGCCGCCGCGACCGCGACGGCAAGCCGTTCCTGGAACCCGAACTGGTCGCCGCCGCCGAACGCCTGCGCGAGGATTTCGAGCTGGCCCAGATGGGGCCGCGCGTGGCGCAGAATTGGGACCGCTTCCTGACCGGCGGCGACCGGGGGGCGTTTCAGGCGGACAGCGGGTTGGCGGAAGGCCCGTCCTCGGCGCGGTCCCGCGTCGCGGCTGCACTGCGCGACCTGGGGCCGGGTCTTGGCGACGTGGCGCTGCGCTGCTGCTGCTTCCTGGAAGGGCTGGAGGTCGCCGAAAAGCGCATGGGCTGGGCGGCCCGGTCGGGCAAGATCGTCCTGCGCATCGCACTCATGCGGCTGCGGCGGCACTACGAGGAAACCTATGGCAAGTCCGGCCCGCTGATCGGCTAGTGCTCAGGCGCCAATGCCCCGCGCGATCAGCATGACCGAGATCGCCGCCAGCCAGACCGAGGCCAGCCGCCGCAGCACGAAAAGCGCGCGCGGCTGGCCAACCCCGCGGCGGCGCAGCACTGCGCCGCCTGCGGCCCAGATCGCGGCGACCAGCACCACCAGCGCGGCGAAGAGCACAAGGTTCAGCCCCAGCCGGTCAGACGAGGGCAAGAGGACCAGCCCGAAGATCAGCGCCTTGGGGTTCAGTGCTGTGGTAACAAACAGGGTCCGCGCCCCGACCGACTTCACGCCCGCAACCGCCGCAAGCGGCTGCCACAGCTTCGCCGCAAGGACCGCCACCCACAGCGCCGCCGCCAAAGTCACCGACCGTTGCAGCCACGCGTGATCGACCAGCAGGGCCGCGCCCACCAGGCTTAGCGGCAGGACCGAAAGGAAATACCCCGCAAGCTCCGCCGGAACCAGCCGCATCGCCCCCGCCCAGCCGCGCTCGGCCGCAGCTACCAGCACCAGCGAATTCGTCGGCCCCGGAGTCAGAAGCAGAAGCAGGATCGCAAGGGAAAGCTCGGGCACGGTCATCATGGGCTCCTGTCTTAGTCTGCAGATGCCCGGTCGGGAAGGGGGATGCCTTGATCCGCATCAACCGCGCAATGCAACCGGGGCCGGCGGTCGCGCCCCGCGCTGCCCCCATCTCCGGGGCTTCCCCGCCCCCGGAAGCGCGCCGCGACAAGACCAGAGGCGCGCGTGTCCTGCATTTCGCACAAGGGCCTGCGGCGGCCCAAGCAGACCTCGCTGCGTTGCCTTGGACGCAAAACCGGCTTATCTGGAAGAAGACCAAGCCGTCAGGGGGAATTTCCGTGCGCGACCTCAAGCTTCCCGAAGAGCGTCACCCCGAAAAGGCGCATCGCCCGGACAATGCCCAGCCAAAGAAGCCCGCGTGGATCAGGGTCAAGGCCCCCACCTCCGAGGGCTACAAGAAGACCCGCGACATCCTGCGTGAAAAGAAGCTGGTGACAGTGTGTGAGGAAGCGGGCTGCCCCAACGTCGGCGAATGTTGGAGCCAGGGTCACGCCACCATGATGATCATGGGCGAGATCTGCACCCGCGGCTGCACCTTCTGCAACGTGGCGACGGGCAAGCCGCAGACCCTTGACGCCTTCGAACCGGGCCGCGTTGCGCACGCCGTCGCGGAACTCGGGCTGGCCCATGTCGTCGTAACCTCAGTCGACCGCGATGACCTCGACGACGGCGGGGCCGAACACTTCGCCCAGACCATCCGCGCGATCCGGCATCGGTCTCCTGCCACCACGATCGAGGTCCTGACCCCCGACTTCCTGAAGTGTCCGCCGTCGGCGCTGGAGAAGGTGGTCGAGGCGCGGCCCGATGTCTTCAACCACAACCTTGAAACCGTGCCCGGCCTTTACCACGAGGTCCGCCCCGGCGCGCGCTACTTCCACAGCTTGCGCCTTTTGCAGCGGGTGAAAGAGCTGGACCCGATGATGTTCACCAAGTCCGGCATCATGGTCGGCCTTGGCGAAACCCGGCAGGCAGTCCTTCAGGTGATGGACGACATGCGGTCGGCGGACGTCGATTTCCTGACCATTGGCCAGTATCTGCAACCGACCCCGAAGCATCACCGTGTCGACTGTTTTGTCACGCCTGACGAATTCAAGGCCTATGAGACGGCGGCCTGGGGCAAGGGTTTCCTGATGGTTTCGGCCACGCCGCTGACCCGGTCAAGCTATCACGCGGGTGACGATTTTGCCCGGATGCGGGACGCCCGGCAGGCCGGACGCGGCTGATCCTGAACACAAAAAGGGCCGCACGTCGGCGGCCCTTTCATGAGAGCTCAGGCCTTGGACTTCAGAACTTGTAGCCGACGCCTATGTCGAAAAGCTCGTCCGAGCCCGTAACCTTGGTGCCGCCGCCTTCGACGAACAGACCGTTGTCCAGGCTGTAGGTTGCCGAGATCGAGTAGATGTCGCTGGCGTCCTGCACCATCAGCATGTCGCCGCGCAGGGTCAGCGCCGTCATGACGTCAACGCTGCCATAAAGCCGCACCGTATGGCGGGTGTCCGCAGCATCGTATTGCGCCAGCGCGGCTCCGATGTCGAAGCGGTCGGCATCGTGGAACGCGCCGATCTGCATCAGGGAAAGATCAGGGCCGGGGGCTGTTGCGAACTCGCCGGTGATGAAGAACGTCGTTGCGCCCGCCGCATAATGCATGAAGCCTTCGGCGACGTCGGCGTTCCGGTCGTTCATGTGGTGATACCCGGCCCCGAAGCTTAGACTGCCCGCGTCCTGCTTCCAGGTGATGCCCGGTGTCATGCCACGATCGAAGGAACTGGCCAGGCTGGCGATCGAACCGCGCAGGAAACTCGACTCGAGGTCAAGCAGGCGCGAGGACGAAAAGCGCGGCATCACGCGCTCGGTCTCCGACAGCGGGCGCGGGGCACCCACAGCAAACTCGCCAGCGCCGGTCGACAGCACAAGTGCAGCCCAGATATTCGTGAAGTCCGACCCGTCGTCTAGTCGGGTCGTATCCAGCGCGGCATCAAAGCCCAGAAGACCGCCAGACCGCCAGCTCATGCCGATGTCGCCGTCCAGCGCCAGCACCTCGTCCGAGCCGCCGTCCAGATATTCCAGCTTGATCTCGCCGCCGAAGGACAGGCCCGTGTCCTGGGCGGTGGCGGGAAGCGCGAAAGCCGCGACAAGCGCGGGAAGAAGAAGCCTGCTCATTGGTTTTTTTCCGTTCTGCTCGGGTTATTTTTTTGCCAGTATGCCGCAAAACCCTGCGAAGGGAAAGTCCTCGTGATCAATATCTTGTGGCTTTGTCCACCGGTAGCGGTTCCGCCATAACGGATTTCGGTCAATCCGCGTTGGGCACGGCCAGCAGATACTCTGCCACCGCTTGCCGGTCGCTTTCGGGCAGCCACGCCATGTTCTCGACCACATGCGCCATGTGGCCGCCAACGCTGTCATAGTCCGGCGTGAAGCCTGTCGTCAGGTACTGAACGATGTCGGGCGCGCTCCAGCCCAGCTTTCCCGGCGTGATGTTCGGAATACGCCCCTCGCCAGACGGGTTCGGCGCGCCCCCCAGCCAACGCGCGGTATCCATGCCGCCCAGCATGTTGCGGGGCGTGTGACATTCGCCGCAATGCGCCATCGCTTCGGCGATGTAACGGCCGCGCGCGGCAGTGGGTGTCAGGTTCCCCGGCAGCGCCCAGTCGTCCGTCAGGAACATCAGCTTCCAGGCCCCGATCGTCTCTCGCCGCGAAAAGGGGAACCCCAGTTCGTGCGGCTGGCTGGGGGTCGCATCGGCCGGCAGCGTCTTCATGAAGGCGTAAAGGTCCGCCACATCCTGCATCTTCATTTTGGCATAAGACGCATAGGGCAGGGCAGGATAGTAATGCTCGCCTTCCGGGCTG
This sequence comes from Tabrizicola sp., assembly GCF_030694085.1. Taxonomy (GTDB): domain Bacteria; phylum Pseudomonadota; class Alphaproteobacteria; order Rhodobacterales; family Rhodobacteraceae; genus Tabrizicola. The sequence continues at coordinate 35,430 of NZ_JAUXZE010000056.1, forward strand.
ACCCCTCGGGTGATGGCATTGGCCAGGTCCAGCAGCGTCCAGTCGCCGATCCCGTGCTGTATGTCCTGGCTGATGTTCGGCGCGATGAAGGTGCCGAAGTCCGACGTAAACCGCTGCCCGCCCGACAGGACCAGCTCGGCCTCGCCTTCGGCCTTGTCGGCGGCGTGGCACGAGGCGCAGCCGGTGGCCCAGAAAATCGACTCGCCCCGCGCGGCATCGCCGGTCAGGTCCGACACGGCGGCGGCGGCCAGCGGATTTGGCCGGGCCAACACGTAAAGCCCCCCCGCGCCGACCAGACCAAGGACGACCAGCCAGCGAATGATCCGCATCTTGTGTCCTCCGATACACCTGCGCGGCGACCCTAACCGACCCGCCGCGCGCGTCCAATCACGGTTTCGGGCGTAGGCTGTCCACCGTCATCCAGTCGGGCCAACCGATGAAATACTCGATCCCGACCAGAACCAGGCACAGCGCGACCACCCCGAACACCAGTTTCACCCGACCCTCGGAGGGCGGGTTCTGCGCCCAGCGTTTGGCGCGCAGCAGCCAGGTCAGGGCGTTCATGCTTCCTCGGTGAACCGCACCTTGCCGATGTAGGGCAGGTTGCGGTTGCGTTGCGCGAAGTCGATGCCGTAACCCACCACGAACTCGTCGGGGATCTCGAACCCGGTCCAGTCGGCCTTGACTGGCACTTCCCGGCGCGAGGGCTTGTCGAGAAGCGCGCAGACCCTAAGCCGCTTCGGCTCGCGCGCCTGCAAAAGGTGGATGACATGGTGCAGCGTAAAGCCGGTGTCGACGATATCCTCGACCAGCAGGACATCCCGGCCGGCGATCTCGCCCCGCAAGTCCTTCAGGATGCGCACTTCGCGGCTGGAGTGCATCGCGTCGCCATAGCTGGAGGCCTCCAGGAAATCGACCTCGACTGGCAGCTCGATCTCACGCACCAAGTCCGCGATGAAGACGAAGGACCCGCGCAAAAGGCCCACGACGACCAGCTTGTCGGTGCCGTGGAAGTGCTGGGTGATCTCGCGCGCCAAGGCCTCGACCCGGGCCGCGATGGATTTGGCGCTGATCATCTGGTCGATCACGTAGGGGCGGTCGGGCATCGTGTCATCCGGGTTGTTCGTCCCTTCCTAGCCGCCAAAGCCACAGTTGCCTAGGCCGTGACACGACGCCCGCTTGATCTTGGCCGCGCCTCGGGCCACATCTCTGGCCGAAAGAGACGCCGATGCCCACCCATTCCGAAACCAAACGCCTGCCCTATACCGCCCAGCAGATGTACGATCTGGTGGCCGATGTCGCATCATACCCGAAGTTCCTGCCCTGGAACTCGGCAGCCCGCATCCGCTCATGCACTCCCATCGCGGGCGGAGGCGAGGTGATGGAGGCGGACCTCGTGATCAGCTTCAAGGTCTTCCGTGAACGCTTCGGCAGCCGGGTCACCCTCTGGCCCGAGGCGATGAGGATCGACACCGAATACCTCGATGGCCCCTTCCGCCACATGCGGTCGAACTGGGCCTTCCGCGACATTTCAGGTGGCTGCGAGGTCGACTTTCATGTCGATTTCGAATTCAAGAACGCGATCCTGCAAGGGATCATCGGCGTCGTGTTCAACGACGCCATGCTGCGCGTGGTCCGCGCCTTCGAACGCCGTGCGGCGGAATTGTATGGGCCGGGGCCGATTTGACGCGACGGAAATTCCTCGTGGCGGCGTGACACCCGCATGACCTGACCGGAGGAATTCCATGCGAGTCATTGCCCTGCTGATTGCCATCTTCCTGTCCCAGCCGCTTGCCGCCGAGACCGTCCGGCTTGGCGACCGCTGGTACAGGATCGATCTGCCCGCCGATCCAAGGGGCGCGCCGCTGATCCTTGCGTTGCATGGCGGGGGCGGGGACCCCGGCCAGTTCGCCCGCGCTTCGGGTCTGGCCCGTGCCGCGACGCGGGCAGGCTTCGCCGTGGCCTTCCCCGCGGGGACGGGTCGGCGCGAGGATCGGCTACTGACCTGGAACGGTGGCTACTGCTGCGGCTGGGCCGCGCGTCGGGACGTCGATGACATCGGCTTTCTGAAACATGTGATCGCCGATGCCGCCCAGCGGTTCGGCGTGGACGGGCAGGGGGTCTATCTGACCGGCATGTCCAACGGCTCGATCCTGGCCGAGACCTTTGCGGCGAAACATCCCGATCTCGTGCGCGCTGTTGCGGGCGTGGCCGGCACGATGGACACCCGCCGCAACCGGGTTCAGGGCCAAGTGCCCGCACTGATCATTCACGGCACCGCCGACACGATGGTTCCTTTCGCGGGCGGTCTGGGCGATACCAGCCTGACGCGGACCAAGTTCGCCTCGGTTCCTTCCGTGGTGCAGGCCTTTCTGGCACCCTGGGGCGGCGGGCTGGTCCAGACCAGCCGCGCCATCGATACCCGCGATGATGGCACTTCGGTCACCGTCACCGACTACCGGACGCGCGGCCGTGTGGTCCTGCGGCTGATGACGGTCGAGGGCGGAGCGCACCACTGGCCGGGCGGGCGCAAGGCCCGGCTTACCGAGGGCAAGACAGAAGAGATCGACGCGACGACCGAGATACTGCGCTTCTTTGCGGCCAATCCATGAAGACCAAAATTCCTTAAGCAAGGAATTTGACAAATCCTTTACTTAAAGGATTTGGCCCTACTCCAGCGCCGCTGCCAGCAGTGTCAGCGCGTGCTCGGTCGCGGCCTTGCGCACCTTCACCCGACCAAGTGCCCCGAATTCCACTGTCTCGACCCGGGTTTCCCGCCCCCTTTGCGCCAGACCGAAGCAGACCCGGCCTTCGGGCTTGAACTCGGACCCGCCAGGCCCCGCGATGCCGGTGATCGACACCGCGAGGTCCGCCCCCGAATGGGCCACGGCCCCATCGGCCATCTCGCGCGCGACCGCCTCGGACACGGCGCCATAAGCGGCAAGCGTCGCCGCCGACACCCCCAGCATCTCGACCTTGGCCGCGTTGGAATAGGTGACGAAGCCGCGCTCGAACACGTCGGACGAGCCAGCCACATCGGTCAGCCCGGCCGCAACCAGGCCCCCGGTGCAGCTTTCCGCCGTGGCGATCCGAAATCCCCAGTAGCGCGCCCGCGCCAGGAGATCGGGAACACTTACCCCAGCCACGGCTGCACCAGCCCGTGATACACCCCCGCCAGCGCGACCGACGCGACCCCGGCGAAAAGCCCAGCCCAAAGGTCATCCAGCATCACGCCCTTCGCCCCCTCCATCCGGTCGGCCCGGCCCACCAGCCAGGGTTTCCAGATGTCGAATAGCCGGAACAAGAGGAACGGCGCGACCCAGCCCGGCCAGGCGCCGAACAAAAGGTCCGGGACATCGTGCCGCCACAGGGGAATCACCGTGAAGGACAGGGCAAGCAGCTGCCCCGCGACCTCGTCGATCACCACCTCCGAGGGGTCCTCGCCGCCGGTTGCGCGAAGGTATTGCGGCACGGCCCAGAACCCCAGCATCGTCGCCACCACGAACCCGACCGGCACCGCCAGCGCCCAGCCGGCCTGATAGGCCGCGACCGCCAGAGCCACCGTGACCGCCGACGCCCAGGTCCCCGGTGCCGGTTTCAGGAAACCAGCGCCAAGGAAGGTGGCGACCATGCGGCTCATGCCTGCACCAGCACGGCCGTCGCCAGCGCGGCGATGCCCTCTTCGCGCCCCGTGAAGCCCAGCCTTTCGGACGTGGTGGCCTTGACCGAGACGCGCCCCGCATCCACCCCCATGATCCGGGCCAATTCCGCTTGCATCGCAAGGGCATGCGGACCGATCTTCGGCCTTTCGCAGACCAACGTGACGTCACAGTTCCCAAGCTCGTAGCCGCGCGACCGGGCCAGCCCGATGGCATGGGCCAGGAAGATGTGGCTCGCGGCCCCCTTCCACTGCGGGTCGCTCGGCGGGAAGTGCCGTCCGATGTCCCCTTCGGCCAGCGCGCCATAGATCGCATCGGTCAGCGCGTGCATCCCGACGTCCGCGTCGGAATGGCCCAGCAGGCCTTTGCCGTGCGGCAGGCTGACGCCGCACAGCCAGACATGGTCGCCGTCGCAGAAAGCATGCACGTCGTAGCCATTGCCCAGCCGAATCTCTGGCCGCACATCCATGTCACGCCCCTTCAGGATCGCCTCGGCCCGGGCGAAATCGCCGGGGTAGGTCAGCTTCAGATTGGTTTCCTCGCCCTCGACGATGGCCACGTCAAGCCCAGCATCCCGGGCGACCTGAACATCGTCCAGCGCGCCCCCCGGATGGCTGCGATGTGCCGCAAGAATCGGCGCAAGGCGGAAGGCCTGCGGCGTCTGTGCGCGCCAAAGGCCCGTTCGGTCCACCGTGCCCGAGACGCGGCCCCCATCCCCACGCCACAGGGCATCCGTGACCGGCAACGCGGGGGCCGCGCCGTCATGCGTCGCCAGCGCGTCCAGCAGACGTCCGATCAGCGCGCGCGAAACCAATGGCCGCGCCCCGTCATGGATCAGCACGGCCTCGACGCCCGACCCCTCAAGTGCCCGAAGTCCCGCCAGGACCGAGGCACCCCGCGTCGCCCCGCCCTCTACCAACTGGACGCCCAGGTCCTCGGCGCGCGGCCGGTCGTCGGGATGGATCACCAGCACAACCCGCATCCCCGCAAAGGCCGCCAGCGTGTGCGACAGCGCGGGCCTGCCCGCCAGGATCTGCCACTGCTTCGGCACCTCGCCGCCCATGCGGCTGCCTCGACCGGCGGCGACGATGATGACGGCTGTCTGCATGGCACCTTCCTTTGTCTCCTGCCTAATCCAGCCGGACCTGCATGACAATCTGGCGCTTTGCACCCGCCAATGCACAAAATTTGTGCATCGCATGTTTTTCAGTCATAATGGCCGCTTGGCGCCTTGGTCCCGTCACCCTCCGGCGCTAGCACCATAAGCAACTGCACAAGGATAAGGCTTTGCCCCTGCCTCTTGGCCCACTGTCATTGACCCCCCCGGTTTTCCTGGCCCCGCTGGCCGGGATCACCGACCTGCCGTTCCGCCGCCTTGTCGCGCGCTTCGGGGCGGGGCTAGTGGTCAGCGAGATGGTCGCCAGCGCCGAAATCGTCCGCGCCCAACCCGAGGCCCGCGCCCGCGCCGAGCTTGGCCTGGGGGAGCAGGCGACCAGCGTCCAGCTTGCAGGGCGTGAGCCTTACTGGATGGCCGAAGGGGCCAAGCTCGTCGAAGGGCAGGGTGCCAAGGTCATCGACATCAACATGGGCTGCCCCTCGAAACGGGTGACCACGGGCCTCTGCGGCTCGGCCCTCCTGCGCGACCTCGACCTGGCGCTCACGCTGATCGACGCCGTGGTGAAGGCGGTGAAGGTTCCGGTGACCCTGAAAACCCGGCTTGGCTGGGACGATACCCTGCACAACGCGGCCGAACTTGCGAAGCGCGCGGAAGGCGCGGGGGTGCAGATGATCACCATCCACGGCCGCACCCGCTGCCAGTTCTACAAGGGCCAAGCCAACTGGGCCGCGATCCGCGCGGTCAAGGAGGCCGTCCGCATCCCCGTCATCGCCAATGGCGACATTACCGACACCGCCACCGCCCGCGAAGCCCTGCGTCTGTCCGGCGCGGATGGCGTGATGATCGGTCGCGGGGCGCAAGGTGCCCCCTGGAAACTGGCGCAGGTGGCCCACGACCTTTACGGCACGCCCGCCCCGAAGGTCCCCGAAGGCGCCGCGCGCGGTCGGATGATCCTGGACCATTATGAGGACATGCTCACCTTCTACGGCCGCGAGCTTGGTCTGCGCATGGCCCGCAAGCACCTGGGCTGGTATCTGGATGAGGCGGGCCTTCCCCATGCGCGCGAGGCGATCCTGACCTCGACCGACCCCGCCGAAGTCATCGTCCTTCTGGAACAGGCGTTCGCCGAACTGGAGCTAGCCGCATGACGCCCTACCGCGCGCCTTACCCGGTGCCTGGCGTCATCTGGGCCTCGCTGCCGCTGCCGACGCTGCTGATCGACCAGGGCGCGATGATCCTGGAGGCGAACCCTGCCGCCGAGACTTTCCTCAACACCTCGCAGAAAAGCCTGATCGGCCAGCCCGTCTTTGATCGTCTGTCGATCGAGGCCCCGATGGAAGAGGCCCTGATCCGCGTCCGCGCCAACCAGTCGCCGCTGAACATCAACGATGTCGACGTGACGACCGGCGAACGCCCCCCGGTCCAGTGCACGATCCACCTCGCGCCCATGCACGACAACCCCGGCATCGTGATGCTGATCCTGTCGCCGCGCGAACTGGCCGACCGTCTGGGTCGTTCGATGGGTGCCAAGACCGCCGCGCGGTCTGCCATCGGCATGGCCGAGATGCTGGCGCACGAGATCAAGAACCCGCTCGCTGGCATATCGGGGGCGGCGCAGCTTCTGTCGATGAACCTTGCCCCCGAAGACCAGGAGATGACCGACCTGATCGTCGAGGAAACCCGCCGCATCGTGAAGCTTCTGGAACAGGTGGAGCAATTCGGCAACCTGCGGCCCCCGGACCGCAAGCCGGTGAACCTGCACGACGCGCTGGACCGCGCCCGGAAATCGGCGCTGGTGGGTTTTGCCGCCCACATGACCATCACCGAGGATTACGACCCCTCGCTCCCGCCCACTTTCGCCGACAGCGACCAGCTGATGCAGGTCTTCCTGAACCTGATCAAGAACGCCGCCGAGGCCTGCCGCAATGGCGGCACGATCCGGCTGCACACCTTCTACGACCTGTCGCTGCGCCTGCGCCGCAAGGACGGCCCCTCCGCCGCTTTGCCGCTAAACATCGAAATCATCGACGACGGCCCCGGCATCAAGCCCGAAATCGCCGCAAGCATATTCGAGCCCTTCGTCTCGGGCCGCGAGAACGGCACAGGCCTGGGCCTGGCGCTTGTTTCCAAGATCATCACCGACCACGAGGGCTGGATCACCGTCGATTCCACCCCTGGCCGCACCGTATTCCGCGTCTCGCTGCCAATGGCGCCGCGCGAGAAGAAGAAGGAGTCCCGCTGAAATGGATGGCACCATTCTCGTCGCCGACGACGACCGCACGATCCGCACGGTCCTGACCCAGGCGCTGACGCGCGCTGGCTGCAAGGTCCACGCGACCTCCAGCCTCATGACGCTGATGCGCTGGGTCGAGGAAGGGAAGGGCGACCTGGTGATCAGCGACGTGATCATGCCTGACGGCAACGGGCTGGACGCGCTGCCCCGGATTTCCAAGATGCGCCCCGGCCTTCCGGTGATCGTGATCTCGGCCCAGAACACCATCATGACCGCGATCCAGGCCGCCGAGGCCGAAGCCTTCGACTACCTGCCGAAACCCTTCGACCTGCCCGACCTGATGAAGCGCTCTGCCAAGGCGCTGGACCAGAAGCGCCGCGCGCCCAAGGTCGTGGTGCCTGCGCGCGAGGCCGGGGATGACCTGCCTCTTGTCGGCCGAACCCCTGCGATGCAGGCGCTTTACCGCCTTGTCGCCCGGGTGATGAACACCGAACTTGCCGTCCTTGTCACCGGCGAATCGGGTACGGGGAAATCGCTCATCGCCCGCGCCATCCACGACTTCTCCGACCGCCGGACACTGCCTTTCGTCGTCGCACAAGCCGCCGACCTTGCGGGCATCGACGGACCGGCGACGCTTTTGTCCAAAGCCCGCGGCGGGTCGATCGTGTTCGACGAGGTCGCCGACTACGATGCCGACACCCAGGCCCGCGTCGTCCGCATGCTGGACATGCTGGGTGACAAGGCCCCCCGTGTCATGGCCACCAGCCAGACCGATCTGGCCGGTCGCATGGAAGCGGGCCTGTTCCGCCAGGACCTGTATTACCGCCTTGGCGGCGTCACCCTGCATGTCCCCAGTCTGCGCGAACGGGTCGAGGACATCCCGCTTCTGGCCGAACATTTCCTGACCAAGGGCGAGCGCGACCTCGGCACCGTGCGCCGCCTCTCGCAGGGGGCCAGCGACCTTGTGCGTGCCTATTCGTGGCCCGGCAACGTCCGTCAGCTGGAAAACACCATCCGCCGCCTTCTTGTTACCGCATCCGAGACCGAAATCGCCCGGACCGAGGTTGAACAGGTGCTTGGCCAGCAGCCCAGTCCCGAACCGATGGCGGGCGTGGGGGCGGGCGACAAGCTTTCCGCCTCGGTCGCGCGGCATCTGAAGCGCTACTTCGATCTGCATGGCGGGCAACTGCCGCCCGCGGGCGTCTACCAGCGCATCCTGCGCGAAGTCGAGCTTCCGTTGATCGAGATCGCACTGGATGCCACCGCCGGGAACCAGGCGAAATGCGCCGACCTTCTGGGCATCAACCGCAACACCCTGCGCAAGAAGATCACCGATCTCGACATCCGCGTGACCCGTCGCCGCAAGTTGATGTAGATCAGCCACATTGAATGTGTCTTTCCGGTTTCACCCGGCTTGGCATCAAGATATAGTGGTGGGGGGTGGTAGAACCCCCGGCTGACGTGCGGGACAGGGTGGATCGGGCAGTTCACAGGGATGTCTGGCTAAGGTTTTCCCGGCTGCGGCGGCAGCGCCGGGTGCAGACGGCCGTCACCCTTGGCCTGGTCTTCCTTGGTCCGGTCCTTGCTGTTGCAACGTTTCTGGCGCTTGGCCCCTTCAATCAGGACGCAGGCTCTCCGGCGCTGCGGCTGATCCTTCTGGCCGACCTGATCTACGTCCTGGTCATCGCCGCCCTTGTCCTGGCCCGTGTCGCCCGCTTGATCACCGACCGGCGCTCGAAGTCCGCAGGCTCGCGGCTGCATATGCGGCTGTCGGGCGTCTTCATGCTGATTGCGCTGATCCCCACGGTTCTCGTCGCCGTTTTCGCGGTTCTGTCGATCAACATCGGGCTTGAGGGCTGGTTTTCCGACCGCGTGCGGTCCGTCGTCGGATCGTCTCTCTCTGCCGCCCAGGCATATGAGGCCGTGCAGCGCGACGACCTTGCCGCTGATGTCGTCACACTGGCCGGCTACCTGAACGACGCCAAGCGCCGCACGCCCTTCCTGCGCGACGACCAGTTGCGCCCGCTTCTGTCCCAGGCTCAGCAGGTGATCCAGCGCGGGCTGAAAGAGGCCTACCTTGTCGATGGCACCGGCGCGCTGAAGACCCGCGGCGAACGGTCCTATCTCTTTGACTTCGAATCGCTGACCGAGGAACACCTGACCCTCGCGCGTGAGGGCAACACCGTCCTGATCCCGGACTGGTCGAACAACGAGTTCCGCGCCCTCATCTTCCTTGAAGCCTACACCGACCGCTACCTCTACGTCACCCGCACCGTGGACGGCTCGATCCTGACCCTGCTCGACGAGACGCAGGAAACCGTGCAGCTCTACAACCAGCTTGAATCCGAACGCGGGCGGCTGCTTTTCAACTTCGGCCTCATCTACCTCGGCTTTGCGTTGATCCTGATCCTGGCCGCGATCTGGCTGGGCCTGTGGTTCGCCGAACGCCTCTCGCGCCCCGTGGGTCGGTTGGCAGGGGCGGCGGAAAGGGTCGGCGGCGGCGATCTTGACGTGCAGGTCACGGAAGAGGACGGTGACGACGAAATCGCCTCCCTGGGCCGCCTCTTCAACCAGATGACCCGCCAGTTGAAAGGCCAGCGCGAAGCATTGGTCGAAAGCCACGCCCAAACCGAAACCCGGCGGCGGCTTTTCGATTCCGTGCTGTCGAACGTGACTGCCGGGGTGATCGGCCTTGATAGCGACGGCAACATCGACTTCGTAAACCGTGCTGCCGAAAAGCTTCTGGACTTCGCCGACCGACCCGACATGCCCCTTGCAGCCGCCGTCCCGGAATTCGCGCCGCTCTTTGACCGTCTTCGCGACGGCGCGGGCCTGGCGGTGCAGGAAGAGGTTCGCCTGACCCGGCGCGGCAAGCTGGAAAGCCTGCTTGTCCGCATGTCCACCCGGCGCAGCGAAGCGGGCGATCTGGAAGGCTATGTCGTCGCCTTCGACGACGTGACCGACCTTGTCAGCGCGCAGCGCATGGCCGCCTGGGGCGACGTCGCCCGCCGCATCGCGCACGAGATCAAGAATCCGCTCACCCCGATCCAGCTGTCCGCCGAACGCATCAAGCGCAAGTTCGCCACCCAGGTCCGCGACCATGAGGACCTGGAGCAATACACCGACGTGATCATCCGCCAGACAGGCGACCTGCGCCGGATCGTCGACGAGTTCTCCAAGTTCGCCCGGATGCCCGAACCCGACCGCCGCGATTGCGACCTGGCCGCTCTCCTGAAAGGTGCTGTGCTGCTGCAAGAGAACGGCCAGCCCGGTGTCCGCTTCGTCAAGGACATCCCTCCGGGTGAGCTGCACCTGGACCTCGACGCCACGATGATCGGACAGGCCTTCACGAACTTGATCAAGAACGCCGGGGAGGCGATTGAATCGCTTCAGGAAAAGTCCAAGCCCGCAAACTTCGCACCCGAAATCCGCGTCACGCTTTCCGCTGACGATACCGAGGCCGTGATCCGCATCATGGATAACGGCACCGGCCTTCCCCCCGACCGAGCCCGCCTGTTCGAACCCTACGTCACCACCCGCGAAAAGGGCACCGGCCTTGGCCTGCCCATCGTCAAGAAGATCATCGAGGAACACGGCGGCACCCTTACCCTCCTTGATGCGCCCGTCTTCGACGGCAATGACCATCCCGGCGCGATGGCCGAAATCCGCTTGCCCCGCGCCCTGCGCAAGCGGTCCCGCACACAGATTCCGTTGGGTGCCGCGCCCCCCGACAAGTCTCACGACACGCCTCACGACAAGGAAGCCCACGCATGAGTATTCTCATCGTCGACGACGAACAGGACATCCGCGAACTGATCGGCGACATCCTGCGGGACGAGGGCTACACCACACGCCTCGCCGCCAATTCCGACGACTGCATGGCTGAGATCAACGCCGATCCCCCCGCGCTGATGATCCTCGACATCTGGCTCAAGGACAGCCGGATGGACGGGATCGACATCCTCAAGACCGTAAAGCGCGACAATCCCGATATTCCGGTGGTGATTATCTCGGGTCACGGAAACATCGAGATTGCTGTCGCCGCGATCAAGCAGGGCGCCTACGACTTCATCGAGAAGCCCTTCAACATTGATCAGCTTATGGTCGTCGTCGCCCGGGCGATGGAAACCAGCCGCCTGCGCCGCGAAAATCAGGAACTGCGCCGCCGCGACGTCACCTCGGCCGAGATGGTCGGCTCGTCGCTTGCCTTCAAGACGCTGAAGGGCAACCTCGACAAGGTGACGAAGTCCAACGCCCGCGTCATGCTGACCGGCGAGCCCGGCACCGGCAAGGAAATGGCCGCGCGCTATATCCACATGCAGTCCAGCCGGGCGAGTGCGCCCTTCATCACCGTCTCCTCGGCCTCGATCGAGCCCGAGCGGATGGAAGAGGTTCTCTTCGGCCGCGAAACCCCGGAACGCGGCGTCGAACCCGGCCTTCTGGAACAGGCGCATGGCGGGATCGTCTATTTCGACGAGGTCGCTGACATGCCTCTTGGCACCCAGTCCAAGATCCTCCGGGTGCTGACCGAACAGCAGTTCACCCGCGCCGGTGGCACCGACAAGGTCCGCGTCGACCTTCGCGTCATCTCCTCCACCTGCCGGGACCTGAGAACGGAAATCGGCATCGGCCGGTTTCGACAGGAACTTTATGATCGCCTGAACGTCGTCCCCATCGCTGTCCCCTCGCTCTCAGCCAGACGCGAGGACGTGCCGGAACTCACCCGTCACTTCATCGACTGGTTCCACCGGACCCAGGGCCTGCCGAACCGCAGCCTGTCGGATGAGGCGACCACGGTCCTGCAGACTCTTCCCTGGCCCGGCAATATCCGGCAGCTCAGGAATGTGATCGAGCGTATCCTGATCCTCGGTGACGGTACGGGTCCGATCGAGGCGGCCGAGATCCCCGGCAACGAACCCAAGGCCGAAACGGAAAGCGCGCTTTCGCTCTCCGGTACCGTAGCGACACTGCCATTGCGCGAGGCACGCGAGCTTTTCGAACGGGAATACCTGCTGACCCAGATCAACAGGTTCGGCGGCAACATCAGCCGTACGGCAAGCTTCGTCGGCATGGAGCGCTCGGCGCTGCATCGGAAGCTCAAGTCGCTAGGGGTCGTTGGGTCCACGCGCGGGGGCAGGGGGTTCTCCGACTTCGAGGAGTAGTCGGACGGCTCCCCCTCACGCGCCCTCTGCCCCCGCGGGAAGAGGGGACCTGTAGCGCCTGTGCGTCGCCGCTTCCCGTCCTTTCTGCCGGGTCCGGCGCGGACACCGCCTTCAGGCTGCACTTGTCCGCACATCCGCCGGGTGAGAGGGTCAGGGTAAAGGGTTGCGCTTTCCCGCCCCTTACCAGATTGCGCGACGGTTCCCCCAGGCGTCCCCTCTCCCCGCGGGGGAGAGGGCCAGGGTGAGGAGCCATAGATGCAGCAGAGCGACCCGTCCAAGGCTCGTGCCAGACGCATGCCGAGGAACTGACCCCCGCCGATCGCGCCCTGTGGTGCGCAATTCGCAACCGCCGCTTCATGGGTCTCAAGCTCCGCCGCCAAGGTCCCATCGGCCCCGACATCGCCGACTTTTACTGCGCGGATCACCGCCTGGTCATCGAAGCCGACGGATCACGGCTTCTTCCGGGACGCAGCGCGGGACGCATGGCTGGCGCAAGGCGTCTGCGTCCTTCGCCTGTGGAACCACGAGGTCCTGACCAACCTTCCGGCTGCCTCGACACCATTGCTGCCAAAGTTCCGCAACATTGACCCTTCCGCTGTGATCTGACATGCAGTCCGAGACGACGGATCGCGGGGAATCTGATGAAGGTGATCATCTGCGGCGCGGGTCAGGTCGGCTGGCAGATCGCCCGCCACCTCTCCGGCGAAAAGAACGACGTCACCCTTGTCGACACGAATGCCGACCTCGTCCGCCGCGCAACGGATACGCTGGACGTCCAGGGCGTCGTTGGCTTTGCCAGCCACCCGGACACTCTGGCCAAGGCGGGCGCGCGTGACGCCGACATGCTGATCGCCGCCACCCATTCCGACGAAGTCAACATGGTCACCTGCCAGGTGGCCCATGTCGTGTTCAACGTCACCCGCAAGATCGCCCGCATCCGGGCGCAGAACTACCTTGATCCGCTTTACGGCACCCTGACGAACCAGGAAGGCCTGGCCATCGACGTGGTGATCTCCCCGGAACGCGAAGTGGCAGAGGCGGCCCTGCAACGTCTGGCCGCGCCCGCGACCTTCGACACCGAAAGCTTCATGAATGGCCGGGCGCAGCTTCTGGGCATCCAGCTGACCGAGGATTGCCCGGTCCTGAACACGCCCCTGCGTCAGCTGAACGAGCTCTTCTCGACCCTCCGCGCCATCGTCGTCGGCATCCGCCGCGAGGACCGGCTTTTCGCGCCCGACCCAGGCGACCAGCTATATGCCGAGGATCAGATCTACGTCTTCACCCATTTCGAGGACGTGAATCGGGCCCTGGAAATCTTCGGCAAGAAGACGAAAAAGCAGGAACGCGTGGTGATCGTCGGTGGGGGCAACGTGGGCCTTGCCGTGGCCCGTGCCCTGGAAGCCCGGACCGACCGCATCCGCGCCAAGATCATCGAAAAGGACCGAGCCACCGCCGAAGCCGCGGCCGACGCGCTGGAACGCACGATCGTGCTGAACGGCGACGGGATGGACATCGATCTGCTGATGGAGGCATCGATCGACCGGGCGGATGCGATCCTTGCCGTGACCGACGACGACAAGACCAACCTCCTCGTCGCCGTGCGTGCCAAGCAGGCGGGCTGCCAGATGACCATTGCGCTGGTCAACGATCCCACACTCGCCCCCCTGATGGCGCCTCTGGACATCGACGCCTACATCAACCCGCGGGCTACCACCGTCTCGTCGATCCTGCGCCACATCCGTCACGGTCGGGTCCGCGCGGTCTACTCCATCGGCGACGCCGAGGCCGAGATGATCGAGGCGCAGGTCCTGTCCACCTCGCCGCTGGCCGGTCGCCTCGTGCGCGACATCGAATTCCCCGAAGGTGTGCTGGTCGGCGCGGTGATGAAGGGCGACAAGGTCCTGAAGCCCACCGGCGACCTCAGGATCGAGGCCGGCGATGTGATTGCGCTCTTTGCAATGGCCAAGGACGTGCCCGAGGTCGAGCGCCTCCTGCAAGTCTCCATCGACTTCTTCTGATGCTGGCGCGGCTGGCAGAACTGCCGCTTCTGGTGGTGCTCCTCGGCCTTTCGGGGGCCATAGCGCTGGTACCGGCGATCTATGCCTTCGGTGTGAACGACAACGAACACGCCCGCGACTTTCTCTATTCCGCGCTGATCCTTCTGGTCATCACGGTGATGCTTGGCATCGCCACCGCTGCCTATCTGCCGCGCGATCCCGCGCGCAGCCACCTGGCGGCACTGGTGCTCGCCTATGCCTTTCTGCCCTTCGCCCTCGCGCTCCCCTTGCGTGAGGCCTTGCCCGACACCTCGATGGTCAACGCATGGTTCGAGATGGTCTCGGCCTTCACCACCACGGGCGCCACTGTCTACCCGCCGGACCGGCTGGCCGATGCGATCCACCTCTGGCGCGCGACCGTGGGGTGGTTCGGCGGCTTCCTCATCATCCTTGCCGCCTACGCGATCCTCGCTCCGCTGAACCTTGGCGGGACCGAGGTGTCGTCCGGCCGCGTCCCCGGTCGCGGGGCCGTGGGCACCGCCCAGGTCGCCCGCACCGCCGACCCCGCTTTCCGGCTGACCCGCTTTGCGCTGATGCTCTTTCCGGTCTACGGCTCGATCACCTTCCTGTTGTGGTGCGGTCTCCTGCTGCTGGGTGAAAGCGGGATTTCGGCGCTGATCCACGCGATGGGCACGCTTTCCACCTCGGGCATCACCGGCCGCACTGCCTTTCAGGAAGCCGGCGCCGGCGTGCTGGGAGAGCTTCTGATCTTTCTCTGTCTTGCCTTCGCAGTCACCCGCCGCGCGCTGCCCGGTGTCCGCCTGGCCGAGAACCGCCGCCCGCTTCTGCAGGACCCCGAACTGCGTCTTGCCGCACTTCTGGTCCTGACCGTGACGCTGATCCTCTTTCTGCGCCACTGGTTCGTCGCGACCGAAACCGATGGCGACGCCGCTGAAGTCCTGCCCTCGTTCTGGGGCATCCTCTTCACCGCCGCCTCTTTCCTGACAACCACCGGCTATGTCTCCTCCCACTGGCAGACCGCCGCCAACTGGTCCGGCATCGGCACCCCTGGCCTTGTCCTCCTCGGTCTTGCCATCATCGGTGGCGGTACCGCCACGGCAGCCGGTGGCGTCAAGCTTCTCCGGGTCTACGCACTCTTTCGCCACGGCGAGCGTGAACTGGAAAAGATCATCCATCCGAACTCCATCGGTCGCGGCGGCACCGAGGCCCGTCGCCTCCGGCGAGAGGGCGCACAATTCGCCTGGGTCTTCTTCATGCTCTTCGCCACCTCCGTCGCGGTGGTTTCCGCCCTTCTTCTGCTGAACGGGGTTGGTTTCGAGCAGACGATGGTCCTTGCCATCGCCGCCCTGACCACGACAGGCCAGCTGGCGCAACTGGGCGCGGCCCAGCCCATCGTCTATCAGGATCTCGGCGAGCCGGTTAAGATCATCCTCGGGGTGGCGATGGTCGTCGGACGGCTCGAGACGCTGGCCCTTCTCGCCCTGATCCTGCCCAGTCGCGGCCGCCGCTAGTCCCGCACGGCTAAGAGCCTGATTTTTTGCGCTGGAAACTCCTGCGCGCCCGCTTCATACTTGGCCTAGCCGTGACAAGCGGCACGAACAGGGCAACGAAGAACGACCACGACGCGACAGTGAAGCGCTAGAAAAACAAGGCACAAGAACGATGGCCGCTGACAAGCAAAACCTGCAAGACGCCTTTCTCAATCATGTCCGCAAAGCCAAGGTCCCGGTGACGATCTTCCTGATCAACGGCGTCAAGCTGCAGGGCGTGATCACCTGGTTTGACAATTTCTGCGTGCTTCTGCGCCGCGACGGTCAATCGCAACTGGTCTACAAGCATGCGATCTCCACCATCATGCCGGGCGCGCCGATCAGCCTCTATGAAGGGGAAGACTGATCTCCAGACCGCCCCAGGATGACGACGATCTGCTCGCCAAGCGCGAGGGTCAGCGCCTGCGCGACACTGCCGCGCAGCCGACGCGGACCTTCGTCCTGCATCCGGCGCTGAAGTCGTCCAACGCCCGCCGCCTGCCCGAACACGGACTGGCCGAGGCGGTCTCGCTTGCCGCGGCTCTGCCAGAGCTGGAAGTGCGCGGCGCTGAAGTCATCCGCCTCGCCCGTGTTGCCCCCGGCACGCTCCTTGGCTCTGGCAAGGTGGCCGAGCTGAAGGACCGCTTCCACGACGACCACATCGACCTTGTCATCGTCGATGGGACCGTCTCGCCGGTCCAGCAGCGCAACCTGGAAAAGGAATGGGGCGTCAAGCTGCTTGACCGGACCTCGCTGATCCTGGAAATCTTCGCCGACCGCGCCCGCACCCGCGAAGGCGTCCTGCAGGTCGAACTCGCCGCCCTCAGCTACCAGCGCACCCGCCTTGTCCGCGCCTGGACCCACCTCGAACGCCAGCGCGGCGGCTTCGGCTTTGTCGGCGGTCCGGGCGAAACCCAGATCGAATCCGACCGCCGCGCCATCGACGACCAGGTGATCCGGCTCAAGCGCCAGCTGGAACAGGTGGTGAAGACGCGTGAGTTGCACCGCGCCGCCCGCGCCAAGGTTCCGTTCCCGATCGTGGC
Source organism: Tabrizicola sp. (assembly GCF_030694085.1). Taxonomy (GTDB): domain Bacteria; phylum Pseudomonadota; class Alphaproteobacteria; order Rhodobacterales; family Rhodobacteraceae; genus Tabrizicola. The sequence goes on from NZ_JAUXZE010000056.1 coordinate 52,191, forward strand.
CCTTGTCGGCTACACCAACGCCGGCAAGTCGACGCTCTTCAACCGGATCACCGGGGCCGAGGTTCTGGCCAAGGACATGCTCTTTGCGACCCTCGACCCCACGATGCGCGGCGTGACCCTGCCCACGGGGGCCAAGATCATCCTTTCCGACACCGTGGGCTTCATATCGGACCTGCCCACCCAGCTCGTCGCCGCCTTCCGCGCGACGCTGGAAGAGGTGCTTTCCGCCGATCTCATCCTCCACGTCCGCGACATCTCGCATCCCGAGACGGGGGAACAGGCCGCCGACGTGGCCGACATCCTCACCTCCCTCGGCGTCGGTGAGGATACGCCCCAGATCGAGGTCTGGAACAAGCTCGACCTCGTCGACGCCTCCCAACGCGAGGCGCTCAGCGCGCAGGCCGCCCTACGCCCCCGCGTCCTGCCCGTGTCGGCCCTGACCGGCGAGGGCGTCGAGAAACTCCTGACCCTGATCTCTGCGACTCTGGACGCCGACAGGACGGAGGCCGCACTCACCATCGCGTTCGACCAGGGCCGCAAACGGGCCTGGCTCCACGAGCAGAACATCGTCCAGCACGAAACCGAGGCCGAGGAGGGCTGGCATCTTACCGTACGCTGGACCGCCCGCCAGCAGAACCGCTTCCGCCGCCTGTGACCGGACCTGCCCCAGGACCCGGCGCCCCGGTCCGCCCCGGTCCGCCCCGGCCGCTTTCACGGTCCCCACTCCTGCCGCCCGATCCGCTTTTCAGACTGGCCGAAATACCCGCGCCGGAGGCTCCTCCCGCCAAACCCACCACGACCAGCGCCTTTCATCTTTGCCCAAGTATCCCCGCCGGAGGCATCCCCCGCAGCCATAGGAACCGTCCCAGGGCAGGGGGAGCGATGATCCTCCGTCTCGCCGCACTCTGGGCCACGGCGGCCGGGACGCTCTGGGTCCACGCCCTTCTCGGCATCCCCGGCGACTACCTCGGCCAGGGCTTCCCGCTTTATCCCGGCCTCAAGGTCACCCTCGGCGACCTCGCCCTGACCGCCGTCCTGGCAACCTTGCCGATCCCGCTGGCCGCCGCGCTCGCCCGCCGTCTCCGCCCCTCGTATTTCTTTGGCTCCTGGCCGCCGACTCGATGATTCAACCTTTCACCATCGACTTCGGCACCACTTGGGCGGGGACCGAACCGCTGCGCGCGCTTTTCCTCCACCCGCTCCATTCGCCCCTGGCCCTGACCCTCACCGCCGTCGCTGCGGCCTGGGCGCTCGCACAGCGCCGCGCGACCTAAGACCGCATTTCCTGTGCGGAAATATCTCCGCCGGAGGCAATCCCGAGCGCTTTTGCGTCCTTCACGCAAAAGCGCGAGACAAAAGACTTGCGGCGCAAGCCGCTCTGTTTGAAAGCCGCCGTTACCCGCGCGGTGCCTCAGGTCCGGGCGCGCGCCAGATAGATGCTGTCACACCATTCGTCGCGCCAAAGCAGGGTCCGCTCTGCCCGATGCGTCTCGCGGAAGCCCAACCGGCCCAGAAGCCGCAGCGAGGCCGCATTGCGCGGATCGACCTCGGCGGTCAGCGCGGGCAGGGCAGGGAACTCCGCCTCCAGCGCGGCGATGACCGCCACCATCGCCTCCTGCGCCAGACCTTGCCCCCAATGATCGGGATGCAGCAGGAACCCCACCTCCGGCAAGACCCAGGCCCCTGCCTTGCCGATCACCGCGCCGTCCTTCTCGATCAGCCAGTCCCGGCTGTCCGGTGCCTGGTCGACCAGAAAGCCCAGCCAGGCCCGCGTCTCCTCCAGCGTCTCATGCTCGGGCCGTGACCAGTAACGCATGATACGCGGGTCCGACATCAGCCGGTGCACCGCTTCCAGATCCTCCCAGACCGCCTGCCGCAAGATCAGCCGCGCGGTCCGCAAGGTCAGGACCCCGGTCATGGCCCCTCTGGTGTCAGCACCATGATGCCCGCCGCCGCCGCCCGCGCCAGTTCGGGGTCCAGCGACATCGGGATATACTCGCCCCGCCGCCAAAGTTCGCCCAGGTCGTCGTAGTGGCGCGAGAGGGGGTGCCCCGACTGCCCCGTGGCCGTGATGAAGACCGAGCTGTCGGGGTCGGCGAAATCATAGACCCCCCGATAGCCTGCCGAATGGACGTTCTGGTAAGGCTCGGACCCGTCGCCACGGGTGACCCCCCGCATCAGCGTGTCGTCCCCGCCGCTGGTCGATTGCCGGATGTTGACGAAATACTTGACGAACGCCACCTCACCCAGCACCGGGTGGTCATGCGTCGCCAGGTGCGCGTCGCCCCAGCGCCAGCTCTCCAGGTTGTTCCCGTAGCGCTCGGTCAACTGCAACAGCGCCTCGTCCAGTGCGATCCGGGAAATGTCGGTGCAGCTTTCCACTGCCGCCGACTGGATCACGTCGCACCACACGCTCGCCCCGCCCACGTTGCGATAGACCCGCTCGATGAAGACAGGGGAGATATGGGTAAAGCTGTCCGCCATCGCCCCCAGGTCGTCCTGGATCAGCCGCTTCATCAGTGCCCGCATCCAGGCCTCTGCGATCAGCGGTTCCGGCAGATGCTCGTTCATCTCGCCGTTCCATTCCGCCAAGAGGATCAGCGCCCGCTGCCGCAGACGTTCCGGCGTGCCCTCCGGTGCCGCTTCGCCAGTGAACCACAGGTCCGCCCCGATCAGCGGCAGCAGCGACCGCGCCGTCGGGTTCACCGTATCCAGCTGCGCCTCGATGAAGCTTTCCCGCGTGTGGACTTCGCGCGCCTTCATCAGCGTCAGCCACCGCTGGATGCGCTGCGTGTCGCCCCAGTCGAAGCTCACGTGATTGGGGAAGGGCCGGTCCACCGTCTTGTTGTTGGTGTTGCCCAGCAGGCCCGAAGCCGGACTTACCACCCGCGGGTTCTCCTCATAGCGCAGCACTCCCTTGAAGCCGACCCGCGCGTCCGACCCCAGCGCCGGCAGCCGCCCCTGCGACGGATGCCCCGCATCGCGCGCCGGCAGCGCCCCCATCACCTGCAGCGCAATCCCCGTCCCGTCCGCCAGCATCACATTCTGCGCCGGGGCCAGCACCAGCCGCCCCGCTTCCAGCGCCTCGGGGATGTCTTGCGCCTTCATCAGTGCCATCGCGCCGCTGATCGAAGTGTCGGCCCCGGACAGCGCCGTCCAGCTGACCGCTGCCACATGTCCGCCGGGGGTGATCGAGCCCAGATCATAGTGCCCGCCCGGCAGGATCGGCCCGTTCCGCGACCAGCGCAGCGTCACCGTCACCGGCTCGGCACCCTTGACCCGGATGATCGACTGCCGACCCTCGAAACCCGCCCAGCCTTCGGGCGTCTGGTATTCCTCCGGGTTCTCCGGGTTCAGCGCCTCGATCACCACGTCCTGATCATCGACGTAGGCCGTCGTCAGCCCCCAGCCCAAGGTCTCGGACCGCCCGACCAGCACCAGTGGCACCCCCGGGATCGTCCCGCCGATCACCGCTCCCGATCTCAGCTCCAGCCGCGCCAGATACCAGATCGTCGGCGCCGTCAGCCCCAGGTGCGGATCGTTGGCCAGAAGGCTTCCTCCCGCCGCGGATCGTTCCGGCATCGCCGCCCAGGAATTCGACGCCCCCGCCATCCCCGGTGCCGCCACTGGCGAGAACGGTCCTTCGGCGAAGTCCAGCGGCGCGACAAGGGGCGGCACCCCCGGCACCAGGCTGGCATAGTCCGGCAGCGCCATGACGCCCTGTCTGGGATCGTCCGGCAGAATGTCGGCCAGCCGCGCGTTCGGCAACAGAAGCGAGACGCGGGCCCGCAACACCTCGGTCTGCAAGGCGCTGGACAGCTGCAGCGCCATCAGCTTCAGGATCGCGATGGAATCCGCCGGGGCCCAGACCGAGATCTCCGGCTCAAAGAGGAAGAACTCCGGCGCGCCACGCCCGCGCGCGCCCTTGTTGACCTCGCCGATCCAGGCGTTCACCCCGGCCGCATAGGCCTTCAGCGCGCGGGTGGTGGCCTCGTCCTGCACCTCGGTCGATTGCAGCGCCAACCCGTAAAGGTCATAGCGCCGCATCAGCTCGTCGACCTTGACCGTCGCTGGCCCGAAGATTTCCGACAGCCGCCCCTGCGCCGTCCGCCGCAGCATGGTCATCTGCCACAGCCGGTCCTGCGCATGGGCAAATCCCAGCGCATAGAACACGTCTTCATCGGTCTGGCCGAAGATATGGGGCACGTTGTCGTTGTTGCGCACGATCTCGACCGGCGCGGTGATCCCCGAAACGGTGAAATCCTCGTCATAGTCGACCAGCGACCGCGACAGGATGTAATAGGCCAGAAACGCCACGACGAGGCCAAGAGCGATCAAGCCCGAGACGATCCTTATCAGCCAGCGAAAGGCGGTCAGCATTTGGCCCAGTCCATTCAGGCCTCTCCTTGACGGCGGGAACCGGATCGGTACCTAGTCGAAGCGCCGGTCAAGGGCAACAGCAGGGGGGCGCACATGGCGAAGGTTGCATTTCTGGGGCTCGGAGTCATGGGGTTCCCGATGGCCGGACATCTGGCCGCCAAGGGGCATGCGGTGACGGTCTACAACCGCACCCCTGCAAAGGCACAGGCCTGGACCGAAAGGCACCGGGGAACCGCCGCCGCCACCCCGCGCGAGGCGGCGACGGGGGCCGAGTTCGTCATGGCCTGCGTCGGCAACGACGATGACCTGGCCCAGGTCTGCACCGGGCCGGGCGGCGCGTTTTCGGGCATGTCGAAGGGCGCGGTCTTCGTGGACCACACGACGGTTTCGGCCCGGATCACCCGTGAACTCGCCACCAGGGCAGTGGATCTTGGCCTGCACTACGTCGACGCGCCTGTTTCGGGCGGGCAGGCGGGGGCTGAAAATGGCCAGCTTTCCATCATGTGCGGCGGCGCCCCTGCCGACTATGCGCGGGCCGAGCCGGTGATGGCGTCCTATGCCCGGATCTGCCGCCTGATCGGCGACAGCGGGGCCGGGCAGCTGGCCAAGATGATGAACCAGATCTGCATCGCCGGCCTGATGCAGGGCCTGTCCGAGGCGCTGGCCTTCGGGCAGAAGGCGGGCCTTGACGGCGAAAAGGTGGTCGAGGTGATCTCCCAGGGTGCTGCAGGGTCGTGGCAGATGGTCAACCGCCACAAGACGATGCTGGCCGACACATTCGACTTCGGTTTCGCTGTCGACTGGATGCGCAAGGACCTTGGCATCTGCCTCGACACCGCCGACCAGATCGGCGCGCGCCTTCCGGTGACCGCGCTGGTGGACCAGTTCTACAAGGACGTGCAACTGATGGGCGGAGGCCGGAACGACACCTCCAGCCTGATCCGGCGCCTGAAATAGGGCGCAAGCGTAGGGTGGGCGATATCGCCCACCCTACGACCCTCACAGCACCGGAAAGCTTGCCTGCGCCACGGCATAGAGGTTGTCCAGGTCCACCCAGCCCTTCAGCCGCGCCTTGTTGCCGAACTCGCCGGTGATCACCCCGTCCTCCTGGAACTGGCGTCTGACCATGCCCGACTGCCAGCCATTCCCCTGGCCGCCGTCGCCGGTGGTCCACTCGCTGCCCGTGGCATCCAGGATCACGCCGACATGCTGGAACTGCCCCGGTTTGTCGTATTGCGCCAAGAGATAGATGTCGCCCGGCAAGGGACGATTGCCGCCCGCGAAGGGCCCCCAGCATTTCTTCACCGGGCCGTATTGCGTGTCGACGGACTGTGCTAGCTGCTCCCACCAGGTCGTGGGCGAGGTCAGGTACAAGGTCCCGGCACCGGCCACCTGCACCTTGAAGGCGCCCGGCTGGCCTGGCGGGATCACCGGAAGCCGGTTGAAGACCCGCCCCGGAAACTCGCCGCATCCCGTGGCCCCCTTGGGACCGCTGCCGCCGACTGTCAGGCCGGTCGGCGGCACCAGGGACTTCGCCGTCTGCACATACCGCCGCCTGACCGGAGAGTTCGGACCAGCCTGCGTCGGTCCGGCAGGCAGCTGCGGGGCGGGGGCCGGCCCGGTCATCCCGCCCAGCAGCGCCGCAAGCTTGCCAAGCTGGTCCAGCAGCAGCAACAGCGTCCGTTCGGTCTTGCCCGCCACGTCGATCCGGCTGTCGGCCAGGCACTGGTTGGCTGACTGGAAGCGCCGGATCGCTCCGGCGGTCATCGGCCCGCAAAGCCCGTCGGTGGCCAGCGCCGGAAACGCACCGCCGCGCGCAGCCGGGACTGCGTTCAACAGAGTCTGGACAAGCTGCACGTCGGCACGCTGGTTCTGGCCGCCAAAGCCGACCGACCCCCTGAGCACGGATGACGGAATAGCCATCGCAAGGATCCTTTCTGAAAATGGGTTTGCTCCGCAAGAATACTCCCGCGTGCCACCCTGCGTCCAGCGCAGGATACCCAACCCGAAGGCCGCCGACGCTTCTGTCAGCGGTGGACCAGGCCGGTTAAGAAAGTGTGAACGTCCTCGGACAAGCTATTGAAAGTATTTACGCTTGTCCGATTGTCCACCGTGGACACTTCTCAAGGAATGATCCGCGTATACTTGATCCCGGCCAAAGAGGCCCCAGCAATCAGCCCCTGCTGCCCGAAGACCATCGCGATGACCTCGTCCAACTCGGTCGTCTGCTTGCCGATCGAGGCCCCTTCCTCGGGGCTCGCATAGCGGATGTCCGCCCCCGCCGCCCAGCCCGATGACCGCCGGAAGCTTTCCAGCGCCGCGGGGGTCATGAAGAACAGCGCGTGGGCATACTGCTGGGCCCCGATCTGCAATCCAAACGAGCCCTTCGCCGCCGAATAGTAGTCGACCGTCACCCCCTGGATCCGCAGCGCGCCGCGCCCGAAGGCCCCGCCGAAGCCGGCACCGACCTCGGTCATCAGGGGCATGTAGAGCACCCCGGCGGCCCGGCTGGCCAGGTCCCGCGTGCCGGGGAACTGGGCGAACAGGAACTCCTCGGTCGCGGCAACCCGCGCCTCGATCTGGCTCGCCCCGTTCGACCCGATCCCGTTGTTGCACCCTGCAAGCGCACCCGTCGCAACCACGGCCCCGGCACCCAGCAACAGCCCGCGCCGCGTCATCATCCTGTCGGTCATAATACCGCCCTTTCATGCCTCATGGGGTCTAGTCACCCTTTTCGGGCGCCCCTTGCCGCGCAAGTTATCTGCTTTCCCCGCACCTGTCATGCCCCGATGCCCCGACCGGCAACCAGACGCCTAAGCGGAAAGGGTCGCATATAGCCCAAAGTCCTCGGCCGCGACCTCCTGCAACCTGGCAGCGGTTTCCGCAGTGATCTCGGTGGCCCCGGGCGGAGAGACGTTCAGCCGGGGCAGGATGACCTCGCAATTCAGGCGCTCTTCCAGGAACTGGACGAAGCTGCCGATCTCTTCATAGCGGAACAGGCGGTCGACACCGACGCCCTGCCTTGGCCGTAGGAACTTCCCCTGGCTGCCGACATCGGCAAAATCTGGTCGCGGGTCCTGGCACCAGGCCCGCACGAAGTCGTCGAACGACATTCCCTTTGTCGACTTCCCGACATCGGTCTCGTCCCGCTGGCGGAAGCGGTACCATGACCCAAGCCAATCCGTCGGCTCGCGCATCAGGGCGACCAGGGTGAAATTGTCCTTCGACGCGGCCTCGAGAAACGGGCCGATGAAGCGCCGATAGCGATGGACCGTGGTGTGCTTCAAAAGGGGAGGCCGCTGGATCGACACCGCCGCCAGCGATTCGAGCGCAGCCGCAATTGCCGTCGACCCGGTCTTCGGCGTCGCGAGAAACGCAAGCCTCTGCTCCCAGAACACCAGCATCTTGGCCTCTTTTCCCCGAATAATCCTTGCAGTGCCCGGATGCACCTGACTTCCGTCAACACTCCCTTAACCAAAGCCGTGAAAAACTGCCACCACGAGATTTGAGTTGAATTGTTCCCTTTTTGTGCTCATAAGGTCAGGAACACTTGGGGAACACGGGCAAGGATTGCCGCCTGCGGGTGGCTGTGAAATAAGGAGCGTGACATGGCGACGGCAAACCTTCTCGACCTCGGGAGCAAGCGGGATATGGACAAGTCGAAGGCGCTGGAAAGCGCGCTCGCGCAGATCGAACGGCAGTTCGGCAAGGGCTCGATCATGCGTCTGGGCGCCGACAGCCCGGCGATGGACATCGAGGCGACTTCGACCGGCTCGCTGGGCCTCGACATCGCGCTCGGGATCGGCGGTCTGCCCAAGGGGCGGATCATCGAGATCTACGGGCCGGAATCATCGGGCAAGACGACCCTGACCCTGCATGCCGTTGCAGAAGAACAGAAAAAAGGCGGCGTCTGCGCCTTTGTCGACGCCGAACACGCACTTGACCCGCAATACGCCAAGAAACTCGGCGTCAACCTGGATGAGCTTCTGATCTCCCAGCCCGATACCGGCGAACAGGCGCTTGAGATCGTGGATACTCTGGTCCGCTCCGGTGCGGTCAGCATGGTTGTGGTCGACTCGGTCGCGGCTCTGGTGCCCAAGGCCGAGATCGAAGGTGACATGGGCGACATGCAGATGGGCAGCCAGGCCCGCCTGATGAGCCAGGCGATGCGCAAGCTGACCGCCTCGATCGGGCGCAGCAACTGCATGGTGATCTTCATCAACCAGATCCGCATGAAGATCGGCGTGATGTTCGGCTCGCCCGAAACCACCACGGGCGGCAACGCGCTGAAATTCTACGCCTCGGTCCGCCTCGACATCCGCCGCATCGGCGCGATCAAGGACCGGGAAGAGGTTGTGGGCAACACCACCCGCGTCAAGGTGGTGAAGAACAAGGTGGCCCCGCCCTTCAAGCAGGTCGAATTCGACATCATGTATGGCGAAGGCATCTCGAAGATGGGCGAACTGGTCGACATCGGCGTCAAGGCCGGCGTGGTCGAGAAGTCGGGCGCCTGGTATTCCTACGGGGACGAACGCATCGGCCAGGGCCGCGAGAACGCGAAGGCCTTCCTCAAGCAGAACCCCTCTGTCGCGCTGGCAATCGAAGACAAGATCCGCGCTGCCAACGGGCTCGACTTCACGATTTCCGGTGGAGAAGAGAGCGCGGACGTCCTTGACGAGTGAGCAACCACGTCACCAGCGATGAACTGATGGCCGCGCTGCCGGGGGTGCTTTGCGCACCCAAGACCGGCAGCGCGGTCGAGCTTTTGTGCCTCCGACCCGGCTACGGCGAGCGCCGTTTCGTCGATCAGCTGACCGTCACCAGGGCGCAAGGCATCCCCGGCGAACGCTGGGGCACCGCGCCCTGGCTCAAACTGCCCGACGGTTCGGGTCACCCCGGTATCCAGGTCTCGATCCTGCCGCGCCGGGTGCTCGACCTTGTCTGGCGGGACCGAGACGCCGTGGTCCATCCCGGCGATACCTTCGTCTGCGACCTGGACATGACCGAGGCAAACCTGCCAGCCGGTCAGCTTCTTGCGGTAGGGTCAGCGGTTCTTCGTGTCTCCGATGTCTGGAACGACGCCTGCGCCAAGTGGAAAGTACGCCACGGCGAGGCGGCCTTCGACTGGGTCCGCGCACACCCGGACCTTCGCCTGCGCGGGGTCCTTTGTTCGATCGAACAGGACGGGATGATCCGCAACGGCGACGCCGTCGAAGTGCTGCGCTAGCTGCCTTTTTCCCTTGCGCGCAAGGCCGACTGTGGACAGCCCCTTTGCAGGGGGCTACATGGGGTCCGAACCCACGAATTCGCCCCCGATCTGGCTAAGGACCGCCCCCACATGGCCTCGCTGAACGACATCCGCTCCACATATCTCGACTTCTTCCGTCGCAACGATCACCGGGTCGTCGACAGCTCGCCCCTGGTGCCGCGGAACGATCCGACGCTGATGTTCACCAACTCGGGCATGGTCCAGTTCAAGAACCTGTTCACCGGGGTCGAGACGCGGGACTACAAGCGCGCGACGACGGCGCAGAAATGCGTGCGGGCCGGGGGCAAGCACAACGATCTCGACAATGTGGGCTACACAGCGCGGCATCATACCTTCTTCGAAATGCTGGGGAATTTCAGCTTCGGCGACTATTTCAAGGACCAGGCCATCGCCTTCGCCTGGGAGCTCTTGACCAAGGACTTCGGTCTGGCCAAGGACAAGCTTCTCGTCACGATCTACCATACCGACGATGAGGCCGCGACGATCTGGAAGAAGGTCTCGGGCCTGACCGACGACCGGATCATCCGCATCGCCTCGGACGACAACTTCTGGCGGATGGGTCCCACCGGCCCCTGCGGCCCCTGCACGGAAATCTTCTACGACCACGGTGACCACATCTGGGGCGGCCCGCCGGGCAGCGCACAGGAAGACGGCGACCGCTTCATCGAGATCTGGAACAACGTCTTCATGCAGAACGAGCAGTTCGCCGACGGGCGACTGATCCCGCTGGAGATGCAGTCGATCGACACCGGCATGGGGCTGGAACGGATCGGGGCGCTTCTGCAGGGCAAGCACGACAACTACGACACCGACCTGATGCGCAGCCTGATCGAGGCCAGCGCGAACGTCACCTCGCAAGACCCTGATGGACCAGGAAAAATCCATCACCGCGTCATCGCCGATCACTTGCGATCCACCTCCTTCCTGATTGCCGACGGGGTGATGCCGTCGAACGAGGGGCGCGGCTATGTCCTCCGCCGGATCATGCGCCGCGCGATGCGTCACGCCCACATGCTTGGCGCGCAGGATCCGGTGATGCACCGTCTGGTGCCTGCGCTGGTCCGGCAGATGGGTGGGGCCTATCCCGAACTCAGCCGCGCCCAGTCGATGATCGAAGAGACGCTGCGCAGCGAAGAAACCAAATTTAAACAGACGCTTGACCGTGGTCTGCGGCTTCTGGACGACGAACTGTCCGGCCTCGCCGAAGGCGCGGCGTTGCCCGGCGCGGCGGCTTTCAAGCTGTACGACACCTACGGCTTTCCGCTTGACCTCACCCAAGATGCACTGCGGGAGAAGGGGCGTGAGGTGGACGTGCAGGGCTTCGATGCCGCGATGGCCGAGCAGAAGGCCAAGGCCCGCGCCGCATGGTCGGGCACGGGTGCCGCAGGCGACGCGAAGATCTGGTTCGAGATCGCCGAAGACCATGGCGTGACCGAATTCCTTGGCTACGACACCGAAACCGCCGAGGGCGTGATCACCGCGCTGTTGCGTGACGGTGCGCCCGTGGGGCAGGCCGCTGCGGGCGAAACGGTGCAGATCGTCGTCAACCAGACCCCGTTCTACGCCGAATCCGGTGGCCAGGTTGGGGATTCCGGCCTGATCCGCACCCAGACCGGCACCGCCGAAGTGACGGACGTGAAGAAGGCCGCCGGGGTCTTCATCCATATTGGCCGCGTCACGAAAGGCACTGTTATCAAAGGACAACCTGCCAAGCTGGAGGTGTCCCACACCCGCCGTTCGGCGATCCGCGCGAACCACTCTGCCACGCACCTTCTGCACGAGGCGTTGCGGCGCACCCTTGGCGACCATGTCGCTCAGCGCGGCAGCTTGAACGCCGCCGACCGGCTGCGTTTCGACTTCAGCCATTCCACCGCCATCGCGGCCCCGGATCTGGCCACCATCGAAGCCGAGGTCAACACCTACATCCGCCAGAATTCACCCGTGGAAACCCGGATCATGACCCCCGACGACGCCCGCGCCATCGGTGCCCAGGCGCTGTTTGGCGAAAAGTACGGCGAGGAGGTTCGCGTCGTCTCGATGGGCACCCTCGAAGGCTCGGGCAAGGGGAGCGATGGCAAGACCTATTCCCTGGAACTTTGCGGCGGCACCCATGTCCAGCGGACCGGCGATATCGGCGCGATGGTCCTCCTCTCTGAAAGCGCGTCCAGCGCTGGTGTTCGCCGGATCGAGGCGCTGACCGGACAGGCGGCGCTGGATCACCTGCGGCAGCAGGACGCGCGGCTGAACGACATCGCGGCGATCATCAAGGCCCCGGCTGGTGAACTTGCCGACCGGATCCGCGCGCTTTTCGACGAGCGCAAGGCGCTGGCGAACGAGGTCGCACAACTGCGCCGCGAAGTCGCGATGGGCGGCAAGGCGGCAGGCCCGGAAGCCAAGGAAATCAACGGGGTGAAGTTCATTGCTCAGGTTCTGTCCGGCGTCTCGGGCAAGGACCTTCCGGCCTTGATCGACGAGATGAAGGCCCGGCTTGGGTCGGGTGCGGTGCTGCTGATCGCCGACACCGGTGCCAAGCCCGCTGTCGCTGCGGGCGTGACCGCCGACCTTACGGCCAAGCTTTCCGCCGTGACCCTCGTCAAGGCCGCAGCCGAAGCCCTTGGCGGCAAGGGCGGCGGCGGACGTCCCGACCTGGCCCAGGCCGGGGGCGCCGACATCGCCCAGGCCGACGCAGCCATCAAGGCGGCCGAAGCCGCAATTGGAGGATAGGATGCCGACCGCACTCTGGATTGCCCACGTGCACGTCACCGACGCCGACGCCTACGGCCGCTACGCCAAGGAGGCCGGTCCCGCCATCGCGGCGCATGGCGGGGTGTTCCTCGCCCGGGGTGGCCGCTATGTGCAGCTTGAGGGCAACGACCGCGCCCGCAACGTGGTTGCCCGCTTCCCCAGCCTGGAAAAAGCGGTGGAGTGCTACAATTCGCCCGCCTACCAGGCCGCGCTGGCCCACGCCAAGGGGGCCAGCATCCGCGACTTGATGGTGGTCGAAGAGGTCGAGTAGGGTTTTCCCTCCACTTTGCCTTGAATTCACTGGAGGAGCTTCCCCGGCTAATCGGCTTTCTGCTAGACTTCAGCGGAAAAGAAGGGCCGGGCAGATGATCCTTTCCATACACGGGGAAAGCTGATGTGCCGCTAGGCCGCCTATACCGGCGCACCGATCATTTCGCGATGGTCGAGGATTTCCTGCATAGCTGCCTGACGGCTGCTGCTTGATCCTCAGCCCCGACCCAGGCGTCCGCTTTCGATTAGGTCGGCAAGTGTTCGGTCGATTTGATTGCAGGGTGCGTCGTAACTGCGAAAATACTCCATATCTCTAACGTGGTCCGTACGAGCAGAATTCGCGTCTCCGCGTGTCATCTTAACCTTCTGAAAGAATTCTAAGCTCTGAATCGGATAGTGGAAGAGGCTAAAACCCTCATTGTCAGACACGGTGCGAGCTGAATCAGCACCGACTATCTTGTGAATCTCCATATTCCGTCGCGAATTGAGTACGGATGTTCGGCATAAGTACTTTGTATTCTGGTGTGTTCCGAGCTGTGGGCTTCTATGGAGCAATGACAGGCGGATGCTGCTTGGATGAGAGTGCAGTCCACTGCTACCGAATATTGTCCAGTTAGCGTAGACGACATCTATACCAAGGTACTGAGGATCGGAAAGCTTGGCAGGAATTGATCTGCCATCAGGACAAAACCAGAATTCATCGAGGTCTGCGACTAACAGCCACTCGTAGTTCTGCAAGATATACAACTTCGCAGCTTCCCAGTAGTGGTCCACCTGTCGATGTTTTGCGGGTCGGGAGATCAGATCAACGTGACCATGCGCAACCCAGGATTGAGCCTTTTCAATCGTTGCGTCGCTGCTGCCATTATCAATCAGAACAATCCGATCAGCACCCACTTGCAGGTAATGAGACACTCACTCGTCAATGTTCATGGCCTCATTCTTCATGATGGCCAGTACTGCAAGCGAGCCGCGGAATTTCGCACGCTTTCGCTCGCGGTACTTTGTCAATCGATCCCGGTTCTTTCGCCGCAGGTACGCAACAAGACCTGACATACTTGCCATCGCCTATGGCCCCCCGATTCATTCCTTCCGCGACTGCCGCTTCCGCTCGTTCGGGTCCAGAAGGCGCTTCCTCAGCCGGATGATCTTGGGCGTGACCTCGACCAGTTCGTCATCGTCGATATAGGCGATGGCTTCTTCCAGCGACATCTTGATGTGCGGAGTCAGGCGGACGGCCTCATCCGTGCCCGAGGCGCGGACGTTGGTCAGCTTCTTGCCCTTCAGCGGGTTGACCTCAAGGTCGTTCTCCCGGCTGTGCTCGCCGATCAGCATGCCGACATAGACCTGCTCTTGCGGGCCGATGAACATGCGGCCGCGTTCTTCCAGGTTCCACAGGGCATAGGCGACCGAGACACCAGATTCGGTCGAAATCAGCACGCCCTGGCGACGGCCCTGGATTGGGCCCTTGTGCGGGGTCCAGCCGTGGAAGATGCGGTTCAGCACGCCGGTGCCGCGCGTGTCGGTCAGGAACTGGCCCTGATAGCCGATGAGGCCCCGCGACGGGACATGGGCGATGATCCGGGTCTTGCCCACACCTGCGGGCTTCATCTCGACCAGGTCGCCCTTCCGCTCGCCAGTCAGCTTGTCGATGACCGCGCCGGAGTATTCGTCATCGACGTCGATGGTGACTTCCTCGATGGGCTCGTTGCGGACGCCGTCGATGTCCTGGAAGATCACCCGGGGGCGCGAAATCGACAGCTCGAAGCCTTCGCGCCGCATGTTCTCGATCAGAACGCCCATCTGAAGTTCGCCGCGCCCCGAGACCTCGAACGCGTCGCCGCCGGGGGTGTCGGCGATCTTGATCGCGACGTTGACCTCGGCTTCCTTCATCAGGCGGTCGCGGATCACGCGGGACTGGACCTTGCTGCCATCACGCCCCGCCAAGGGCGAGTCGTTGATGCCGAAGGTCACGGTGATGGTCGGCGGGTCGATCGGCTGCGACGGCAGGGCGGTATCGACCTCGGGCGCGCAGAGGGTGTCGGCGACGGTGGCCTTGGTCATTCCGGCCAGGGTCACGATATCACCCGCGACGGCTTCATCGATGGCGGTCTGGTTCAGACCGCGGAAGGCGAGGATCTTGGTCACGCGGAATTGCTCCAGCCGGTCGCCGGTGCGCGACAGGGCCTTCAGCGTGGTGCCGGTGCCGATGCGGCCGGATTCAACGCGGCCGGTCAGGATGCGACCCAGGTAGGGGTCGGCGGAGAGGGTGGTCGCCAGCATCGAGAACGGCTCGTCGACGCGGGCCAGCACCTTCGGGGCCGGGACGTGACGGACGATCAGGTCGAACAGCGCCGACAGGTCCTTGCGCGGCCCGTCCAGCTCCATGTCGGCCCAGCCCGAACGGCCCGAGGCGTAGACATGCGGGAAGTCCAGCTGGTCGTCATCGGCGCCGAGGTTGGCGAAAAGATCAAAGACCTCATTCAGCGCGCGGTCGGGTTCGGCGTCAGGCTTGTCGACCTTGTTCAGGACGACGATCGGGCGCAGGCCCAGGGCCAGCGCCTTCGCGAGCACGAACTTGGTCTGCGGCATCGGGCCTTCGGCGGCGTCGACCAACAGGCACACGCCGTCCACCATCGACAGGATCCGCTCCACCTCGCCGCCAAAGTCGGCGTGGCCGGGGGTGTCGACGATGTTGATCCGGGTCTCGTGCCATTCAACGCTGGTACACTTGGCCAGGATCGTGATCCCGCGTTCGCGTTCGATGTCGTTGCTGTCCATCGCGCGTTCGGAAACGGACTCGTTGGCGCGGAACGCCCCCGACTGTTTCAGAAGCTCGTCCACCAGCGTGGTCTTGCCGTGGTCGACGTGGGCGATGATCGCGATGTTGCGCAGTTCCATTGGGTCCGGGTCCTATAGGGTTGGCGGGGCCTTACAGGGTTTTCTTCCACGCCGCCAGAGGGCGCAAAGTGTCCACGGTGGACAAACCCGCAGATGGAAGGAAAATCAATGGCTTGATCTTTTCTGTTCAGGAAATCTTAACTTCCGACCACTCTGCTCAGGCCGCAATATAGCGGTCGCGGCGGTGGTTGACGGCTAGAAACAGCGAGAACACCGCAGCGCCAAGGAAGCTGTAGCCCAGCGTTTCGACCGGCATGACCAGGGCGGCAAGGCCGAAGATCACCACGTCCGACAAGAGCTGCGCATGGCCTGCGGGAAAGCCGGTGCGGTCCTGCAGCTCGATCCACAGGACCGAAAGCCCGCCGAAACTGCCGCCGTGCCGGATGGCCGCAAGGGCCGCGATGCCGAAGAGGAGGCCGAACATGACGGCGGCCACGGCGGGTTCGATCCGGCCAAGCTCGATCCAGTGCGGCAGGACCGCGACCAGACCCGACAGTGCGGCGGTGGTCGCCAAAGTCTTGAGCGCGAATTTCGCGCCCATCCGCCGCCAGGCGAGGCCAAGGAAGGGCAGGGTGACGCCGAAGTAGACCGCCGGGAAGGGCAGGCCGGTCGCGTGGGCGATCAGCACGGCGATGCCGGTGGTCTGTCCCGTGACAAAGCCCATGTGGGTCAGGATATGCATCCCGAAGGCCGCCATGATGACGCCAAAGCCAATGCCCTGTGCGTCGTCTACTGCGCTGTGGCGCGGGCGGTCGCTGATCTGGTCGTGACGGTCGGGCATGGGTGGCTCCGCAGCTACTATAAAGGTCATACAGATTGACCTATATAAAGTCAATGCTTCTGTCCCAATCCCTTGCGGTGTTCCCGTAAGGTTCTTGACGCTTGCGGATGGCCGCGGTAGACCGCCGCCCTTTCGCAAGCGATCATTGGAGGACGACATGACCGGGCATCTTCCATCGGCCGAAGTGTTCATCGCAACGAGTATGGACGCCTACATCGCGCGCCTCGACGGGGATATCGACTGGCTCACCAGCCGCCCGGTGCCGGATGGCGAGGACTTCGGTTACGCCGCTTTCCTCGACGGGGTGGGCGCGATGGTGATGGGGCGCGAAAGCTTTGAGAAGGTGCTGACCTTCCCGGACTGGCCTTACAAGACCCCGGTGGTGGTGCTGAGCCGCACGCCCGGGCGGGTGGTGGTTCCCGAGGCGCTGCGGGACAGGGTCCGCGTCAGCGGCAAGGACCCGGCAGCGGTGCTGGCAGAGCTGGGGGCCGAGGGCGTGACCCGCGTCTACCTCGACGGCGGGCAGACCATCCGCAGCTTCCTTGCCGAGGGGCTGGTGCGCCGCATGATCGTCACTCTGATCCCTGTGCTTCTGGGGCAGGGCCGTCCACTCTGGGGCCACGGGGCAAGGGATGTCGACCTGACGCTGGTCGCGGCGCGGTCGTGGGACAACGGCTTTGTGCAGGTGGAATATCGCGCGTGAAACGGAAAAGGGCCGGAAGTCTTCCTCCGGCCCCTTGTCCCAAGAAAGGTGCGCTGTAGCGCACCCTACGCCGGTTACCCCTTCAGCGCCTTGTTCAGGTATTCGTCCACCTTCTCCAGATAACCCATCGTGGTCAGCCACTTCTGGTCCGGCCCCACCAGGAGTGCGAGGTCCTTGGTCATGTGGCCGTCTTCCACGGCGTCCACGGTGACCTTCTCCAGCGTGGTGGCAAAGCGCATCAGCGCGTCGTTCCCATCCAGCGTCGCGCGGTGCTTGAGGCCGCCGGTCCAGGCGTAGATCGACGCGATGGAGTTGGTCGAGGTCGCCTTACCCTTCTGATGCTCGCGGTAGTGGCGGGTGACGGTGCCGTGGGCGGCTTCCGCCTCGACGATCTTGCCATCGGGCGTCATCAGGACGCTGGTCATCAGGCCCAGCGAGCCGAAGCCCTGCGCCACGATGTCGGACTGCACGTCGCCGTCATAGTTCTTGCAGGCCCAGACATAGCCGCCCGACCATTTCAGCGCCGAGGCGACCATGTCGTCGATCAGGCGGTGTTCGTAAGTGATGCCCTTGGCCTTGAACTTGTCGGCGAATTCGGCGTCGAAGACCTGCTGGAAGATGTCCTTGAAGCGGCCGTCATAGGCTTTCAGGATGGTGTTCTTGGTCGAGAGATACACCGGCACCCCGCGCTGGAGGCCATAGTTCAGCGAAGCGCGGGCGAAGTCGGTGATGCTGTCGTCAAGGTTGTACATGC
The DNA here is from genome assembly GCF_030694085.1 of Tabrizicola sp. GTDB lineage: Bacteria > Pseudomonadota > Alphaproteobacteria > Rhodobacterales > Rhodobacteraceae > Tabrizicola. The sequence continues at coordinate 69,994 of NZ_JAUXZE010000056.1, forward strand.
CCATGTAGACGCCGGCCGAGGGGGCGGAATAGACGTCACGCTCGATCACCGTGCCGTCGTCGCCGACGAACTTCATCGTCAGCTTGCCCGCGCCGGGGAAGCGGAAGTCGGTCGCGCGGTACTGGTCGCCAAAGGCGTGGCGGCCGACGACGATGGGCTTGGTCCAGTGCGGGACAAGGCGCGGGACGTTCTTGCAGATGATCGGCTCGCGGAAGATCACGCCGCCCAGGATGTTGCGGATCGTGCCGTTGGGCGATTTCCACATCTGCTTCAGGCCGAATTCCTCGACCCGCTGTTCATCCGGGGTGATCGTCGCGCATTTGACGCCGACGCCGTATTGCTTGATCGCATTGGCCGCGTCGATGGTGATCTGGTCGTCGGTGCGGTCCCGCTCCTCGATCCCGAGGTCGTAATATTTCAGGTCGATGTCGAGGTAGGGCAGGATCAGTTTCTGCTTGATGAAGTCCCAGATGATCCGGGTCATCTCGTCGCCGTCGAGCTCGACGACGGGGTTGGCTACCTTGATCTTCGACATCTGTCTCTCCGGCTAATGGGATTCGGTTGGCGGGGTCATACCGGAAAAGCGGCGGCTTGGGAAGTGCGGTATGCGATTGTATACCGAAAATGCCTTTGCGCCTGCAGGACCGCTCGTCGTGGACTTCGTCACTCCTCGCTGGGGTGGGTCTCCGACGAGAAGCCGAAGGCGCACGAGGAGGCTAGCCGAACCAGGGCCGGGCCTTGATCTTCACCCACTCCCACAGCCCGGGCGCGCCCTTGGCGATCTTGGACCCCACGCGGCTTTCCAACTGGTCGAAGGTGACATCGTAGGTCGCCCAGGTCCCGCCGCCCGACATCAGGTTCGCCATCACCGGCTGGACGCGGTCCAAGGACTTGGCAAAGCGGGCGTCGGGGGTTTCCGCGGCCTCGAACTCCTCCCAAAGCGTGCGCAGGCTTGTGGCAAGGTCGGGGGGCAGAAGGCCGAAAATCCGGTCGGCGGCTTTGGCTTCGGCAGCCTGTGTTGCGGCGCTGGCATGGGCCTGTCCATTCTGCGAATGGATCGGCACGTCGCCGACGTCGATCTCCACCAGGTCGTGAATCAGCAGCATGCGGATCACCCGGCTGATGTCCACGCCCGGTTCGGCCTGGTCGGCCAGAACCAGCGCGTAAAGCGCCAGGTGCCAGGAATGTTCGCCGGAGTTCTCGGGCCGCGAGCCATCGACCAGGGTCGTCGCCCGCATCACGTGTTTCAGCCGGTCCGCCTCGTTCAGGAAGGCAAACTGCGCTTCCAGCCGGTCCGTCAATGGCCGAAGCCTGCAAGGTCGATCGGGGTGTCATCCCCGGCCTCGGCCTCGGAGATCAACCCGCGCTTGGCGGCCAGCGCGCGCTCCAGGAACGCGCGGCCCCGGCGTTCGGCCAGGCGGACGCGGATCGAGGTGATGTAGGCCTCCTGGAAGGTGGGCGAGGCTGCCGCCAGCACCTGTGCGACCTTTTCGTAGAAGCGGTCGTCGCCCAGTTCGATTTCGGCAGCAAGCACATCGTCGGCCAGTTTGTCGGCCATATCCTGAATAACAGACATTACCGTGTCGCCTCCGTCATCCTCCGGCGGACATAGTCCGAGACCGTCTGGATCATCGGCTTCATATGCGCCTCTTCGTCCTTGAAGAAGTGGTCCGCACCCTCGATCTCGGTGTGGGTGATGGTGATCCCCTTCTGCTCGTGCAGCTTGCCGACCAGGGTCTTGGTGTCCTTCGGCGGGGCGACCTTGTCGGCGGTGCCGTTGATGATCAGGCCCGAAGACGGGCAGGGGGCGAGGAACGAGAAGTCATAGAGGTTCGCGGGCGGGGCGACCGAGACGAAGCCGGTGATCTCGGGCCGCCGCATCAGAAGCTGCATGCCGATCCAGGCGCCGAAGGAAAAGCCCGCGACCCAGCACTGCTTGGAGTTCTGGTTCATCGCCTGCAGGTAATCCAGCGCGCTGGCGGCATCCGAAAGTTCGCCGATGCCCTGGTCATATTCGCCCTGGCTGCGGCCCACGCCGCGGAAGTTGAAGCGCAGGACGGTGAAGCCCAGGTTGTAGAAGGCGTAGTGCAGGTTGTAGACGACCTTGTTGTTCATCGTCCCGCCGTAAGCGGGGTGTGGATGCAGCACGATGGCGATCGGCGCGTCGCGGTCCTTTTGCGGGTGATAGCGGCCCTCAAGGCGTCCGTCGGGGCCGGCAAAGATAACCTCGGGCATTGCACTCTTCTCATGCGGGAGCGATTTCTTGACGCTTTCGCTCGGATAAACTAGAACCGTTCTAAAGCGGGCCGGGCAAGGCCGGGACCGACTTTTCGGGGCTTGACTGAGGTAATGCCGCACAGGCGCGGCGTCAATGCGATTGCGATTCCCGGTGTGCCGGGACAGGGGGCGGAATGAAGCTTTCGACCAAGGGGCGATACGCGATGGTGGCGCTGGCTGACCTTGCGCTGGCTGAAGGGCAGAAGGGCGGCGACGATCTGGTGTCGCTGGCCGCAATCTCGAAGCGGCAGGACATCAGCCTGCCTTATCTCGAGCAGCTTTTCGTCAAGCTCCGCCGCGCGGGCCTGGTCGAAGCGGTGCGCGGTCCGGGCGGCGGCTACAAGCTGGCGCGCAGCCCGAACGAGATCCGCATTTCCGAGGTGATGGAAGCCGTCGAAGAGACGGTGGATGCCATGCACACAGGCGCTGGCGCTTCCGGCGGGTTGTCGGGCAGCCGCGCGCAATCTCTGACCAACCGGCTCTGGGAAAGCCTGTCGGCCAACGTCTATGTCTTTCTGCACCAGGTGCGGCTGTCGGATGTGGTGAAGAACGACCTGACCCCGTGCCCGGCGGTGCCGCATCTGTTCCGCGTGGTGGATGAGGAATGAACCGCAGCTACCTCGACTGGAACGCGACGGCCCCCCTGCGCCCCGAGGCGAAGGCGGCGATGGTCGCGGCGATGGAGGTGGTGGGTAACCCGTCCTCGGTCCATGCCGAGGGGCGGGCGGCGAAGTCGCTTCTGGAAAGATCGCGCGCCGGGATCGCTGCGGCGCTTGGGGCGGACGGGGCGGACATCATCTTCACCTCTGGCGCGACCGAGTCGGCGGCACTGGCCTGCGCCGGTCGGGGGCTGGTCTGCGCGCCTTTGGAGCATGACGCGGTCGCTGCCTGGTGTGAGGCGTCGTTGACGGTGGACGGACAGGGCAGGGTCGCGGTCGCTGATCCCGCCCGGACCGCCTTGCAACTGGCGAACTCCGAAACCGGCATCCTGCAGGACCTGCCGCAGAGCCTTGCTGTCAGCGACCTCACGCAGGCTTTCGGCAAGGTGCCGTTGGCTTTCAACTGGCTTGGTTGCGATATGGGACTGGTCTCGGCGCACAAGCTGGGTGGCCCGAAGGGCATTGGCGCTCTGGTCGTGCGCCAGGGCATCGAGGTCCCGCCGCAAATGAAGGGCGGGGGGCAAGAGATGGGTCGCCGCGCCGGGACCGAGAACCTGATCGGCATCGCCGGATTTGCCGCCGCCTGCGAGGCTGCCGCGCGGGATCTGGCCAACGGAGTCTGGGACGAGGTTGCCGAACTTAGAAATATTCTAGAATCGGAGTTGTCGGCTGCGGCAAAAGAAACTATTTCGGTCGGGAATGGTTTGCCACGGCTGCCGAACACGCTGTGCCTGATTGCTCCCGGCTGGAAAGGGGAGACGCAGGTGATGGCGATGGACCTTGCGGGGTTCGCGATCTCTGCGGGCTCGGCCTGTTCCTCGGGCAAGGTCCGGGCCAGCCGCGTGCTGGTCGCGATGGGCTTTGACGCGGCGCTTGCGGGCCAGGCAATCCGGGTCTCGCTTGGGCCCGGCGTGACAAAAGACGACGTGCTGCGGTTCGCCCAAGTCTGGACCGCCACCTATGCCAAGGCCCGCGCGCGGGCTGCCTGAAAGGAAACGCCGATGACCATGCTGGAAACTGTCGATGGAACCGAGGTGCGCGAAGGCGTGGACCGCGAGACAATCGAAACCGTGCAGGCGATGGCGGGCAAATACAAGTACGGCTGGGAAACCGACATCGAGATGGACTACGCCCCGAAGGGGCTGAACGAGGATATCGTTCGTCTTATCTCTCAGAAAAACGGCGAGCCGGAGTGGCTGCTGGACTGGCGGCTGGCGGCTTACCGGCGCTGGGTCAAGCTGGAAGAGCCGCGTTGGGCGATGCTGACCTATCCCGAGATCGACTATCAGGACCAGTTCTACTACGCGACGCCGAAAAGCATGGCGAAGAAGCCGAAGTCCTTGGATGAGGTCGATCCGAAGCTGCTGGCGACCTACGCCAAGCTTGGAATTCCGTTGAAGGAACAGATGCTTCTGGCCGGAGTTGAAGGTGAAGCGGAACCGCGCCAGGTGGCGGTCGATGCGGTTTTCGATTCGGTCTCGGTCGGCACGACCTTCAAGGCGGAACTGGCCAAGGCGGGGGTGATCTTCTGCTCCATCTCCGAGGCCGTGCGCGAACACCCCGAGCTGGTGAAGCAATACCTTGGGTCGGTCGTGCCGCCTTCGGACAACTTCTTCGCCACGCTGAATTCGGCCGTCTTTTCGGACGGCTCCTTCGTCTACATCCCCAAGGGCACCCGCTGCCCGATGGAGCTGTCGACCTATTTCCGCATCAATGCGGAAAACACCGGCCAGTTCGAACGCACCCTGATCATCTGCGACGAGGGTGCCTATGTCAGCTACCTGGAAGGCTGCACCGCGCCCAAGCGCGACACCAACCAGTTGCATGCGGCCGTGGTGGAAATCGTGATCCTGAAGGACGCCGAGGTGAAGTATTCAACCGTCCAGAACTGGTATCCCGGTGACGAGAACGGGGTCGGCGGCATCTACAACTTCGTCACCAAGCGCGCCGATTGCCGGGGCGACCGTGCGAAGGTGATGTGGACGCAGGTGGAAACCGGGTCGGCGATCACCTGGAAATACCCCTCCTGCATCCTGCGGGGGGATGATTCACAGGGCGAGTTCTATTCCATCGCCATCGCCAACAACGCCCAGCAGGCCGATACCGGGACCAAGATGATCCACCTTGGCAAGCGCACCAAGTCGCGGATCGTGTCCAAGGGCATCAGCGCGGGCCGGGCGCAGAACACCTACCGGGGGCTGGTGTCGATGCACCCGAAAGCCAAGGACAGCCGCAACTACACCCAGTGCGATAGTCTTCTGATTGGCGACAAATGCGGGGCGCACACCGTGCCTTACATCGAAGTGCGCAACAATTCCTCGCGCGTGGAACATGAGGCGACCACCTCAAAGGTGGACGACGACCAGCTGTTCTATTGCCGTTCGCGCGGGATGGACGAAGAGGAAGCTGTCGCGCTGGTGGTCAACGGCTTCTGCAAGGAGGTCCTGCAGGCCCTGCCGATGGAATTCGCGATGGAGGCGCAAAGCCTGGTCGCGATCAGCCTGGAAGGCTCGGTCGGCTGACCCTACGATGGCCCACGTGCGTGCATATGCGGAACCGGATGCGGAACGAACCACGGTCGTTCTGGTCTCGGCCATGCGCAACGAGGGGCCGTTCGTGCTGGAATGGCTGGCCTATCACCGGGTGATCGGGGTGGACCGGGTGGTTGTTGTTTCCAATGGCTCAACGGATGGATCGGATGATCTGCTGACGGCCCTCGCTCAATCGGGCGAGATCACCTTCCTGCGGACCACACCCGGCTATGGAGTCGCGCCGCAAGAGGCCGCGGTGCAGGCCTTTGAAGCTGAGGTCGGCTATCGGCCAGGCGCCTGGTATCTGTGGCTGGATGCAGATGAATTCCTGAATGTTCACGTCGGCGACCGGACGGTGCAGGCCCTCTTGGACCGGCTGGGCAGCGCCGGGGCGCTGATGCTGAACTGGCGGCTCTTCGGCTCGGGCGGGAATGACAGCTTTACCGGCCGCCATATCTCGGACGATTTCACTGGGGCCTCCAAGCTTGGGTTTGTTGCAAATCTGGAAACGAAGCCGATGTTCCGCGCAGATCATCGGTATGCCGGGTTCTCTGCCAATTCCGCCGGGCTGCCGCGCCTAGTGGATGGGGCGGCGGTCACGGCGGAGGACTGCCTTGGCGGCAATGGCAAACCCTTGGACCCGAAGAACCCCCGCACCGCACCCTGGCTGGCGCGGGAACCGTACACCGGGCGCACCAACCTGGCCTCGCGGCGGGAATTCGGCTGGGACTTGGCGCAGATCAACCACTATTCGGTGCGCACGCCCGACCATTTCCGCCTGAAAGCCGCGCGGGGGCGGGGCATGGTCTCGACCGGACCGCGCCGCCCGAATGTCCGCCACACGCCGGAATACTTCGACCGTTTCGACCGGAACGAGGCCGAAGACCGCAGCATCCTGCACTGGGAAGCCGCGGTTACAGCCGAGATTGCCCGCCTTGCGGCTTTGCCCGGCGTGGCCGAGGCGCAGGCCCGCGTCGATACGCTGGTGGCCGAGGCGCTTGCTGCGCTGGATCAGGCTCCCGACCGTCTGATCGACGACATCGCGACACCGAAAAGGAAGGTCATTCGCGGAATGGATGCAGAGATGGAGCAGGAGGCCGACGCCCCAAGCTTTGAGCTGACCTTTGCCCCAAGGGAACGCCGGTTCCTGGTCAGCAAATACGAGGCGGCGACCACGATCCTGGAGTATGGCAGCGGCGGGTCGACCGTACTTGCGGCCGAGCTGGGCAAGACCGTGTTCAGTGTCGAAAGTGATCAGGACTGGGCCGACCGAATGGCCTCGCATGTCGCCACGATTTCGGACCGGGCGCATGTCCACTGGGCCGATGTCGGCCCCACCGGCCCCTGGGGCGTGCCGATGAAACCCCGGGAGTTCCGCAAATTCCACGAATACGCGCTGTCGGTCTGGGACCGGCCCGATTTCGTGCAGCCTGACCTGGTGCTGATCGACGGCCGGTTCCGCGCGGCCTGCCTCGTCGCCGTGATGATGCGGACGGCAAGGCCGGTGACCGTGCTGTTCGACGATTACATCAGGCGGCGCTACTACCACGGTGTCGAAGGTCTGGCCCAGAAGGAAGAAATGGTCGGCCGCATGGCCCGCTTTACTGTCACCCCCGGCGCGATCCCGCCCGATATGGTCACCCAGGCCGTCGGCTGGTTCACCGATCCGCGCTGACGTCACAAGGAAAGAAAAATGCTGGAAATCAATAACCTGCACGTCAAACTTGAAGAAGAGGACAAGGTGATCCTCCGCGGCGTCGATCTGAAGATCGGACCGGGCGAGGTCCATGCAATCATGGGCCCCAACGGCTCGGGCAAGTCGACGCTGTCCTACGTCCTGTCGGGCCGCGACGGCTATGAGGTGACCGAGGGTTCGGCGACGCTGGACGGCCAGGAACTGCTGGAGATGGAGCCGGAAGAGCGCGCGGCGGCGGGCCTCTTCCTGGCCTTCCAGTACCCGGTCGAGATCCCCGGCGTCGGCAACATGACCTTCCTGCGGACGGCGGTAAACGCGCAGCGGAAAGCCCGCGGCGAGGATGAACTCAGCGCCGGCGACTTCCTGAAGATCGTGCGCGAAAAGGCCAAGACCCTGAAGATCGACGCCGAGATGCTGAAGCGCCCGGTCAACGTCGGCTTCTCGGGCGGCGAGAAAAAGCGCAACGAAATCTTGCAGATGGCCATGCTGGAACCCCGCATGTGCATCCTGGACGAGACCGACTCGGGCCTTGACGTCGATGCGATGAAGCTGGTCGCGGATGGGGTGAACGCCCTGCGCAGCGCCGGCCGGTCCTTCCTGGTCATCACGCACTACCAGCGGCTTCTGGACCACATCAAGCCGGACGTCGTTCACATCATGGCGGCGGGTCGCATCATCAAGACCGGCGGCCCGGAACTGGCCCTTGAGGTCGAGAGCAACGGCTATGCCGACATCCTGAACGAGGTGGGCTGATGGCACTGCCGAAGGCAAAGGAAGACGCGCTCGCCGCCCGGCTGGCGGCACTGACCCTTCCTGCGGGCAAGGGCTGGCTTGCGGCTTTGCGGAGCGAGGCTCTGGCCCGGCTGACCGCGATGGGCCTTCCCGCCCGGCGCGACGAATACTGGCGCTACACCGACCCGACCAGCCTGAATGTCCCGGAAGCCCCCGTGGCCGTCCGCTTCGAGCCGGGTGACGAGGCGGAACCCTTTGACGGCATGGACCGGCTGAAGATCGTCTTCGTGGACGGGGTCTTCGACGCCGCCGCTTCGGACGACCTGACCCTGTCCGGCGTGACGATCGAGCGGTTGTCGCAGACCGGGGGCAAGGACATCCATTGGGCGCAGGGCCTGTATGGCCAGTTGGAAACGCGCGGCCAGACGCCCGTCGCGCGGCCGCTGGCTGCGCTGAACTCGGCTTTTGCCACGGATGGGGTGCTGATCCATGTCACTGGCAGGGCGGCGAAACCGGTCTCTTTGATTTATGTCCATCAATCAGATACTTCGGACGCGATCCTCCACCATTGCGTGAAGCTGGAGGCGGGTGCCAGCCTGACACTTCTGGAAAACGGCCCCGCCGCTGCGCGCTTTTCCAATGTGCTTGAGGTCGACATCGCCGAGGGGGCGCAGTTCCATCACATCCGGCTGCAAGGCCGCGACCACCAGCGCCGCGCGGTGACGCATCTTTTCGCCCGCCTGGGGGCCAGATCCGAAATGCGGTCCTTCACGCTGACTGCGAACGGTCGGCTGACCCGCAACGAGGCGGTGGTCGAGTTGACCGGCGACGAAGGTCGGGCGCATCTGGCCGGGGCAACGGTGGGGGACGGCGACTTTCACCACGACGACACAGTCTTCGTCACCCATGCGGCTGTGGCCTGCGAAAGCCGTCAGGTGTTCAAGAAGGTCCTGATGAACGGCGCCGTGGGTGTCTTCCAGGGCAAGATCCTGGTGAAACCCGGCGCACAGAAGACCGACGGCTACCAGATCAGCCAGTCGCTGCTTCTGGACGAGGACAGCCAGTTTCTTGCGAAACCCGAGCTGGAGATCTACGCCGACGACGTCAAGTGCAGCCACGGCTCGACCTCTGGCGCCATCGACGAGACCGCGCTGTTCTACCTGCAATCGCGCGGCATACCTCGCCGAAGGGCGCAGGCGCTTCTGGTCCTGGCCTTCCTTGCCGAAGCCATCCAGGAGATCGCCGACGAAGACATCGCCGAGGACATCCGCGGCCGCCTGGAACGCTGGCTCGCCCGGCACGGCTCGAACGGGTAGGGCGGTAGGATGACGGTTTCGGCCGATATGGTGGCCACCTGGAGGCGGCCGCGACAGATCCTGCGGCAGCACCTTGCGCGCGGTCAGTCCGAACCTTTTGCCTTCTCGCTTCTGCTTGTCTTCCTGGCGCTGACCTTCATCGGTCAATGGCCCGTCGCGGCGCGTGAGGCCTTTCTGGCCGAGGAAGCGTCCCCCGTGCCGCGCATCCTGGCCCGCGCCTTTGCCGTGCTTGCGACGATCCCGCTCTGGTATCTTCTGGCCGCGCTCAGCCGACTGGTCGCCAGGGCGCTTGGCGGGCAGGGGAACTGGTACGGGGCGCGGATCGCGCTCTTTTGGGCGTTGGCCGCGGTGGGACCGCTCATGCTGCTGCAAGGCATGGTCGGCGGGATGATCGGTCCAGGCTCTGCGCTTTCGGCCGTGACGCTGGCGGTGGGCCTGGCCTTCCTGTGGCTTTGGGCCACACTTTTGCACGAGGCGGAACGCGGATGACCCTGGGTGCGCGACTTGCCTCTCTGGCGCGGCTGACGCTGCAGGATCCGCAACAGGCGGCGCGGGTGCTTCTGGCCGAAGGCGTGCCGCTGAAGGCGCGCAGTGCCGGTCTTCTTCTGGTGGCGATCCTGTCGGCGCTGCTTGCCAGCCTGCAGGTCGGCGGGCGGGAGGGTCTTGATCCGTTCAGCGCGCTCATGCTGGCCAGCCCGATCCGCGCGGCGGTGTTCCAGTGGCTGTTCCTGGCGGTGACCGTTGTCCTGGTCCACCGGGTCGGCCGGGCCTTCGGGGGTCACGGGCGCTTTGCCGACGCGCTGCTTGTCGTCGTCTGGTTGCAGCTGGTCATGCTGGGCTTCCAGGTCCTGCAGATGGTCATCCTGCCCTTGTCGCCGAACTTTGCCGGGTTGATTGGCCTTGTCATCTTCGGGCTCTATCTCTGGCTTCTGACCGTGTTCATCGCGGAACTGCACGGCTTCGCGTCGCGCGGGATTGTCTTCCTGGTCATGGTGCTGACCGCCATTGCCGCGGGGTTTCTCCTGGCGGTGGTGCTGATCCTCTTCCTCGGGCCGGAGGCCCTGATGCCGAATGTATGACGTCCGACAAGTCCGCGCCGACTTCCCGATCCTGTCCCGGCAGGTGAATGGCAAGCCATTGGTCTACCTTGACAACGGCGCGTCGGCGCAGAAGCCGCAGGTGGTGATCGACGCTGTGACGCGGGCCTATTCCGAGGAATACGCCAATGTTCACCGGGGGTTGCACTACCTGTCGAACCTTGCGACCGAAAAGTACGAATCCACCCGCGGGATCATCGCGCGCTTCCTGAACGCCGCCTCCGAGAGCGAGATCGTCTTCACCACCGGCACGACCGAGGCGATCAACCTTGTCTCCTACGCCTGGGCTGCGCCAAGGTTGCAAGCCGGCGACGAGATCGTGCTGTCGGTGATGGAGCATCACGCCAACATCGTCCCCTGGCACTTCCTGCGCGAACGGCAGGGCGTGGTGCTGAAATGGGTCGATGTGGACGCGAACGGCGACCTTGACCCGCAGGCGGTGATCGACGCGATCGGGCCGAAGACCCGGCTTGTGGCCGTGACGCATATGTCCAACGTCCTTGGCACCGTGGTCGATGTGGCCTCGATCTGCCGGGGCGCGCAGGAAAAGGGCGTGCCGGTGCTGGTCGACGGCAGCCAGGCCGCCGTCCATATGCCGGTCGACGTGCAGGCACTTGGTTGCGACTTCTACGCCATCACCGGACACAAGCTCTACGGACCTTCGGGGTCGGGCGGAATTTACATCCGCCGCGAGCGTCAGGCCGAGATGCGCCCGTTCCTTGGCGGCGGCGACATGATCCGCGAGGTCACGCGCGACACCGTCACCTGGAACGATCCGCCGATGAAGTTCGAGGCCGGGACCCCCGGCATCGTGCAGCAGATCGGCCTTGGCGTGGCGCTGGACTACATGATGTCGCTTGGTATGGCCAACGTGGCCGCCCACGAACGCACGCTTCGCGATTATGCCCGCGACAGGCTTGCGGGCCTTAACTGGCTGAACGTGCAAGGCACTTCGGCGGGGAAGGGGGCGATCTTCTCGTTCACGCTGGACGGGGCGGCCCATGCCCACGACATCTCGACCATCCTGGACAAGCGCGGCATCGCCGTCCGCGCCGGCACCCATTGCGCCATGCCGCTGATGGAACACCTTGGCATCACCGCCTCGTGCCGCGCTTCGTTCGGGCTTTACAACACGGTCGAAGAGGTCGACGCCCTGGTCAGCGCGCTGGACCTGGCGCACGAGCTTTTCGCCTGAGGCCGGGTGGGTTCAGAACCTGAAGGCAAAGGCCAGGGCGCCGCTGGTGTCCTGTTCACCTGTCCGGTTGCCGAAGTTCTCGGACTGGATCAGCGAAAGCTTGAACTCCAGCCCATCGCCAAGTTCTGCCTGATAGGTAAGATCCAGATCGATCTGCCGTTCGTCGGGGGCCAAGTCCAGCGCGACCCGGTCAAATGCCGAAGCCCCCTCACGAACCACCGGAAGATCCAGGACTGTCTGGCCCGAGGCAATCGCGACGGGCAGGCCGATCCCGAGCGAAATCCGGTCGCCCTTGGCAAGAAAGTCGCTGCGCCCGACGGTCAGCTTCACGGCGTCAAAGCGCGCCGAGCCGGTATCACCGAACGCAGTCGCTCCACCCAGATCGGTCACCCCAACTTCGCCGGACATCGCCACAAATGCGTTGTTCCCCAAGTGCTGTGTCACCCCAAGGGTGACCGAAGCCATCAGAGCTGCGTTGTCCCGGTCAAGACTGGTGAGCTGACCGTCGTCGCGCGCAACCTTGACGCCCAGATCCACGCGCACCGGCCCGTCGGTCAGGGCCTGGCTGACCGTCACGCCCGCGCTTCCTTTTGAACCTTCAGGAAAAAGCACGGCGGCCGCCGTACCTCGGTCATTCGCAGTCATTGCAAGGACTGGGCCGGTGAACGCCGCGAAGGGATCGGACAAGGCAGACGGAGTGGCCAGCCGTTCCGCCGACAGATTGCCGCGAAGACTTCTTGCCAGCAACTTGGCCGCCTGCGGACCAGGGAAAGCGCCCGCGGTAAGGGCATCTGCCGACATCGAGAACCCGGCCGAAAGCGCATCCTGGACCGCAACGTCGGTGCCCGAAAGGCCAGTCTCCAGGGCGTTTCCGAACGCCGACCCGGTGCGCAGAACCGGCGCATCCGTCGAGACGGTTCTGCCCTCCGACAACGCCATCACTGTGCCGCCGATGGGCCTTAGGGCAGCCTCGATGTCCAGGAACCCGTGGCCGTAGATGACCGAGTAGCCTTTGCTGAATCCGTCGGCGAGTTCGATCGTGTCATCCGCACTGAAGAAGTCATCCGCGGCCGAGGCCAAGAGCCGGACCCGCAGATCATGCGGTGAAAGCGTCGGGAAAGCCTGTGCAAGAAGCGCCAGTGCTCCCGAGACTTGTGGTGCGGCAAACGACGACCCTGTCGTCGGAGCGTAATCCGCCCCGCCGCCGGTGGCCGCGAACCAGGTGCCATCGGCCACCAGACACCAGCGCGCCGCCTGCCAGCACGAATTCGACAAGAGATGGACGTCGGTAATGCTTCCGCCCGTGAAGGTGGGGACTCCGTTGGCTGTAGCGATCCATCCGGCCTCAAGCGACGGCCGGAGATACGGCAGGGCGTCCATCAAGGTGGCATCCCGCAGATTGTCGTTCGACACCGAAAAGACAACAACGCCTTCCGAGGCATATTCGTCCAGCGAGGCAAGATAGGCCGCGCTTTGCGGCGCGCCGTTGTTGAACGCGGCATCAAAGCCGGCCTGGTCCGCCCCAAGTCCCAGGTAACCCCACGAGTTGTTCCAGGCCACTGCGCCGTTGGCTCGCGCATATAATCCCAGGTTTGCAAGGTCCTGATCGCCCCAGGTTCCAAACAGAATTGTTGCCTCGGGTGCGATGCCGACAAAGCTGGAAGAGTTTCCAGCGGCGACCGAGGCAACCGCCGTTCCGTGCTCGTTCGGGATGCCTTGCGAGTCCGACGGATCGCCGTTCGACAGCAGAAGGACGCGTCCGCTGATCGTTTCGTGCGACCCGGAAATATGCTCATCGGAAACCGCGATATACTGCCTCGCTCCCGAAAGTCCCGCCGCATGGGCAAAAGCTGCACCGGACGTCCGAATGGGGTCCTGGGTCGCCACGTCCGGTATGTCGGCATCAAAGTTCTGCTGCAGCCACGCGATCGTCACGTTGGTGTTGCGGTATCTCGTCGTCGCGAGAAGAACGGCCGTGTCCGCGATGATCGAGGCCGAGAAGTCCAGTCCCCGGGTCAGGACCGATATCGAGACCGGCGCAGGTGGCGCAAAGGGCGAGAGGTAATCGAAAGGATTGAACCCCGCCTCCTCGCCGCCACCGCAGGCTGCAAGCAGGGCAAAACTGGACAGGGACAGCAGAAGGGATGTCCGACGCACGGGAAGACTCTCTCGCGGAAGACGATTGATTACAACTTCAGCGATAGTCTGCGATTTGGGCTTTTTTTTGCCATCAGAGGTGCGGATTTCGGTTGCCCGCAGACAGAGTTGCCCTTGCGCCCGCAGCGCCATTTGCCATTGAATCCCCTTGCTCCTTCCGTTAAGGACACGCTTAGGCACCCATAGCTCAGCTGGATAGAGCGTTGCCCTCCGAAGGCAAAGGTCGCACGTTCGAATCGTGCTGGGTGCACCAAAAAATCCATCCTGCGTCCGCTTTGTGCCTTTCGCGGCGGCCTTTCTGGACGCCTTGTGAACGCATCGGATCGGCTGTGCCGACATTGGCCCGAATAGCTGCGGGATTGGCGCTTGGAACTGTCGGAGGCATGGTCTTCCATGCCCTTGCATTACCTTTGCCCTGGATGCTTGGCGCGCTTTTCGTCACCATGACCGCCTCGGTCGCGGGCCTGCCGGTTCAGGGACCCGCGCGGCTGCGGTCGGCGATTGTGGCGATCATCGGGGTGCTCCTTGGCTCGCGCTTCACGCCCGAGGTGATGGGGCAGGTGGGCGAGACGCTGGTGACGCTGGCAATCCTCTTGGTCTATCTTGTGGTCGTCGCCCTGGTCGTCGTGCCCTTTTACCGCTACGTCGGTCGGCAGGACTGGACCACGGCCTATTTCGCCGGCATGCCCGGCGGACTGTCCGAGATGATCGAGTTCGGCGAGGCGCGGGGCGCCAATGTTCCGGCGATCGTGCTGGCCCATTCGCTGCGCATCGTCGTCACCATCGCGCTGATGGCCTTTCTGTTCCGCGTTGTGCTGGGCCATGACGTAGGTGCCGCCGCGATGGCTCCGGGGCCTGCGTTGGGGCTTGTTGATGCCGCGATCCTGACCGCCTCGGCGGTGCTGGGGGCGTTTGCGGGCACCCGGCTGAAGTTACCCGCGCCGACCTTCCTTGGGCCCTTGATCCTGTCGGCGGCGGTGCATCTGGCGGGCTTCACCGAAAGCGCGCCGCCGACGCTGCTGGTCAATGCGGCCCAGGTGGTGCTGGGCACGATCCTGGGCTGCCGCTTCCTGGGCATCGCCCCGGTGATGCTGGCCCGCGCGGGGCTTCTCAGCCTTGGCTCGACGATCCTGACCTTGGCGCTTGCCGGGGTGGCGGGGCTGGCGATGGGCCGGGCAGTGGGCGTCGGGCTTGATCAGGCACTTCTTGCGCTGGCCCCCGGAGGTCTGACCGAGATGGGCCTCATCGCGCTGGCCATCCATGCCGACGTGGCCTTCGTGGCGCTGCACCACGTCGCCCGCATCCTTGTCGTCCTGGTCCTGGCTCCGCTTGCGGTGCGGCTCTTGCCCGGGGACGACTGAATTCCTGCGGCCCTGGGGCAGAGGGCCTTGTCTTCTTGCAAATGCTTCTCATTTACATTCTACTATGATCAAAGCTGATTGGAGCCTCCATGCCGCTTTCCTGCCGTTTCCTGCTTGCGATCCTGACCGCCGCGCTGCCCGTCACTGCCTGGGCGCAAGAGCCGCTCAAGGTCGTCACCACCTTCACCGTGATCGCCGACATGGCCCGTAACGTCGCGGGTGACGGGGTCGAGGTCGTCTCGATCACCAAGCCCGGGGCCGAAATCCACGGCTATGAACCCACCCCGCAGGATATCGTCGGGGCCGCGGATGCCGACCTGATCCTCTGGAACGGGCTGAACCTGGAACGCTGGTTCGAGCAGTTCCTGACCAACCTTGGCGACGTGCCCGCAGCCACTCTGAGCGACGGGATTCAGCCGATCTCGATTTCCGGCGGGGATTATGAGGGAAAGCCCAACCCCCACGCCTGGATGAGCATCGACAATGCGCTGATCTACGTCGACAACATCGCAGCGGCATTGTCCGAAGCCGATCCCGACAGCGCTGCGACCTACGCGGCCAATGCGGACGCCTACAAGGCCGAACTTCGTGCAGCCCTCGACCCGCTGAAGGCACAGATCGCCGCATTGCCCGAGGACCGTCGCTGGCTCGTCTCCTGCGAGGGCGCGTTCAGCTACCTTGCGCGTGACCTTGGGCTGCAAGAGCTTTACCTCTGGCCGATCAACGCCGATCAGCAGGGTACGCCCCGCCAGGTGAGGGCCGTGATCGACGGCGTGCGCGACCACCAGATCCCGGCGGTCTTCTGCGAAAGCACCGTTTCGTCCGACCCCGCAGAACAGGTCGCCCGCGAGACTGGCGCAGCCTTCGGTGGCGTGCTCTACGTCGACAGTCTCAGCGCTGGCGACGGGCCGGTGCCGACCTATCTCGACCTCTTGAAGGTCACCACCGAAACCATCGCCAAGGGCCTTGCGCCGACGAACTGAGGGTTGAATGAGCGTTACCGCTGGCAATCAGGGGGCAGGGGGCGAGGGCATCTTTGCGGAAGGCGTCACCGTCACCTACCGAAACGGGCTCACCGCCCTGACCGATGCCAGCTTCCAGATCCCCCAGGGCACGATCACCGCGCTCGTGGGGGTGAACGGGGCGGGCAAGTCGACGCTCTTCAAGGCGATCATGGGCTTTGTCCCCGTCGCCCGCGGCACGATCCGGCTTCTGGGCCTGCCGGTCCGCGACGCGCTGCGGCAGAACCTCGTGGCCTATGTCCCCCAGGCCGAGGAGGTGGACTGGTCCTTCCCGGTCCTGGTCGAGGATGTCGTCATGATGGGCCGCTACGGCCACATGGGTTTCCTCCGCCGCCCCTCGGCCACCGACCGCGCCAAGGTGGACGAGGCGCTGTCCCGCGTCGGCCTTCTCGACCTCCGCCACCGCCAGATCGGCGAGCTTTCCGGCGGCCAGAAGAAGCGTGTCTTCCTGGCGCGCGCCCTGGCGCAAGAGGGGCGGATCATCCTCCTCGACGAACCCTTCACCGGCGTCGACGTGAAGACCGAGGAGCAGATCATCGCCCTTCTCCGCACGCTGCGCGACGAAGGCCACGTGATGCTGGTCTCGACCCACAACCTCGGCTCGGTCCCCGATTTCTGCGACCGGACCGTGCTGGTCAAGGGCACCGTCCTCGCCTACGGCCCCACGGAAACCACCTTCACCCGCGACAACCTGGAACACGCCTTCGGCGGCGTCCTGCGCCGCTTCACCATTGGCGGCACCGACCTGCACGAGGATGACGACAGCCGCGAGATCAGCATCCTCACCGACGACGAACGCCCCTTCGTCCAGTACGGCCGCAAGGGCGACACATGACCCGCTCCGCCTCGCACAGCCCCGCCTTTCATCTTTGCCCAAATATCCCCACCGGAGGTGCGACAGGGTTTGCGCCAATGGTTCGAGCAAACCATGTCGCGGCCGAGCCGTTTTGCGTCCTTCACGCAAAACGGCGAGACAAAAGTCTCGCGCCGCAAGGCGCTCGATCTGAAAACCGCCCCAACCCGCGCGCCCGTCACCATGCTTGAGCCCTTCGCCTACAACTACATGACCAACGCGATGTGGGTCTCGGCCCTGGTCGGCGGCGTCTGCGGGTTCCTGTCGGCCTACCTGATGCTCAAGGGCTGGTCGCTGATCGGCGACGCGCTTTCGCACTCGGTCGTGCCGGGGGTGGCGGGGGCCTACATCCTTGGCCTTCCCTTCGCGCTCGGGGCCTTCCTGTCGGGCGGCCTTGCCGCCGCGGCCATGCTGTTTCTCACCAACCGCACCGGGCTCAAGACCGACACCATCATCGGCCTGATCTTCACCTCGTTCTTCGGCCTTGGCCTGTTCCTGATCTCGATCTACCCGACCTCCGTCTCGATCCAGACCATCACGATGGGCAACATCCTTGCCATCTCGCCCGAGGACACTCTGCAACTTGTCCTGATCGGAGGCATCTCGGCGGCCGTCCTGCTACTTCTCTGGAAAGACCTGATGGTCACCTTCTTCGACGAGGCCCATGCCCGCACCATCGGCCTCAAGCCCGACCTTCTCAAGATCGTCTTCTTCACTCTCCTCTCCGCCAGCACGGTGGCCGCGATGCAGACCGTCGGTGCCTTCCTTGTCGTCGCGATGGTCGTCACCCCCGGCGCCACCGCCTATCTCCTGACCGACCGCTTCCCGCGCCTTCTGACCCTTGCCGCGACAATCGGGGCCGCCACGGGCTTCACCGGCGCCTACCTCAGCTACTTCCTCGACGGGGCCACGGGGGGCGTGATCGTCCTTCTGCAAACCGCCTGCTTTGCGCTGACCTTCCTTTTCGCCCCGAAACACGGCCTGCTTGCCGCGAAGCGCAGGGCCAAAGCATGATCGAGAGCCTGTTCCAGCCCTTCCAGTTCCCCTTCATGCAGAACGCCTTCCTGATCGCGCTGATCGTGGCCCCACCCACGGCGCTTCTGTCCTGTTTTCTGGTCCTGAAAGGCTGGGCGCTGATGGGGGATGCCGTCAGCCACGCGGTCCTGCCCGGCATCGTGCTGGCCTACATGGCGGGCTGGCCGCTTCTCCTTGGAGCCTTCATCGCAGGTTTGGGCTCGTCGCTTCTGACCGGCTGGCTGGCCGACAACAGCCGCATCAAACGCGATACGGTGATGGGGGTCGTCTTCTCGGCCATGTTCGCGCTTGGCATCGTGCTGCACACCGCCTTCCCCTCGGACGTCCACCTTGACCACATCCTCTTTGGCAACATGCTGGGGGTCGGGAAGGGCGACCTTCTTACCGCCGCCCTCATCGCGGCACCTGTCACTCTTGTCCTCAGCCTGAAATGGCGCGATCTGATGCTGCACGCCTTCGACCCGGCTCAGGCCCAGGTCTCTGGCCTGCCGGTCAGGCTCCTGCATTACGGTCTCCTCGCCATCCTTGCGCTCACCATCGTCGCCACGCTGTCCTCGGTCGGCCTCATCCTTGCCATCGGCCTTCTGATCGCCCCTGGTGCCATTGCCTTCCTCGTCACCCGCAGCTTTGGTGCCATGCTGATCGCCGCGACCCTGGTCTGCCTTTTCGCCATGACCGCCGGGGTCTACGCCAGCTTCCACCTTGATGCGGCCCCGGCCCCCACGGTCATCCTGATCCTGACCGCTCTCTTCCTTCTGGCCTTCCTGCGCCGCGTGATCCTGACCCGCACAGCCTGACCCGCACAGCCTGACCGGCACAGCCTGACCTGCACAGCCTGATCCCCCCAGCTGATCCCCCCAGCTGATCCCCTTGCGGGACCCAGGTCCAGCCTCTACCCATAGGGCGACAGTCTGGGAAAGCCCGCATGCCCGCCACCAATGCCGCCATCTGGTTCTCGTCGGACGGGTATGACCCGAAGACCAGAGGCATCAACGGCCGCCGTGTCGCGGGGGAAAGTTTCCTGCGCGGCTTTTTCGCCCATGCCGACGTGACCGAGTTCGTCTCCCTCGCCCATGCCCAGGCCGACCACGCCGCCTTCGCCCGGATCGCCGCCGACCAGGGCGTGACGCGGCCCCTGCGGGCGGTCCGCCTTGACGCGCCTGCCGCGCTTGCCCCGGTCGAGGTCGTCTCCTACCCCGCGCCGATCCCGTCGGTCGAATGTTGGCGTCGCGCCCCGCACGGAGCGGCCGCCTGGGCCTTGTGCGGCATAACCCACACGACGGCCACCCGCGCTGTGATGCAGACCGTCTTCGACCTCCGTTCGGCCCCCCAGATGCCCTGGGACGCCGTGATCTGCACGTCGCGCGCGGTCCAGTCCTCGGTCCGCCGACTGATGGAACTGGCCGAGGTCCACCTGACCCAGCGCTTCCCCGGCGCGCCGCTTCCCGCGCGCCCCCTGCTGCCGGTGATCCCCCTTGGCATCACCTGTGCCGATTTCCGGCCCGACCCGGCCCTTGGGCAGGGCCTGCGCGACCGGATCGGCGCAGGTCCGCGCGACGTCCTGGCCGTGACCATCGCCCGCCTGACCCCGGACGAGAAATTCGACCCGCTCCCGCTGTTTCTGGCGCTGGAGTCCGCCGCGGCCGAGATCGCGGGTCAGCTCGCAAGGGTGGGCGGCGGCAAGCTGCACCTCGTCCTTTGCGGCCAGTTCAAGGAACCGGGCTGGGAGGAGATCTTTGCCAGGGCCGCCGCTCGGCTGATGCCCTCCTGCGGCTATCACCTTCTGGACGGAGGCAACGCGGACGACCGCAAGGCAACCCTGTCCGGCGGCGACATCTTCGTTTTCCCGATCGACAATCTGCAAGAGACCTTCGGCCTCGCGCCGATCGAGGCGATGGCGGCGGGCCTGCCGGTGATCGTCTCGGACTGGGACGGGATGAAGGATACGGTGACGCCCGAAGTGGGCTTCCGCATCCCCAGCGAACTGCCGCGTCCGGGCCTGTCCACCTACATCAGCCAGCGCCACCTTGGCGGAACCGACAGCTACATCCAATACCTCAGCCAGGTCTCGGCGCTGACCTCGCTGGACCTTGGCGCGCTGACGCGGGCGCTGGTCGCACTCGCCCTTGATGCCGATCTGCGGACCCGGATGGGCGCAGCGGGCCAGGCGCGGGCGCGCGCGCTTTACGACTGGTCGGCAGTGATCCCGCAGATGCAGGCGCTCTGGGGCGAACAGGCGGCGATGCTGGCCCACGCCCGGACCCGGGGCGGTCCCGTCCTCGCGCCGGTTCCGGCCGGCCTCATCCCGGTCGGCCCCGCGGTGGATGAGATGTTTGCGGCCTATCCCACCGCCTTCGCCGCCCAAGACCGTCGCCTTGCCGCGACGCCCGGCCCCCATCCGACCCCGGACGAGATCTTCGCCCTGCGCAACTACGCGGCCCTGCGCCGCCTGATCGAGGACCCGGCCCGGATCCAGGCGATCCGCGCCGCCTACGCCAGCGCCGGCCCTGCGGGCGCGACCGAAGCCGACATCGCCACCGCCACCGGCGCGGCTCCCGCCGTCGTGGCGCGTGCATCGCTCTGGCTGCTCAAATACGGTTACCTGATGGAGGCCCAATGATCCGCTCGATTCTCATCACCGGCGCCGGCGCCGGCATCGGCCGCGCCACCGCGCGCCTGTTCCTGGCGGAAGGCTGGGAGGTCACGCTTCTTGGCCGCCGCCGCGAGACTTTGGAAGAAACCGCCCTGGGCCAGCCCGCCCGCATCCTGACTGCCGACGTCGGTGACCCAAGCGAGGTCGAGGCCGCCTTCGACCAGATCGCGCGCCTCGACGTCCTTTTCAACAATGCAGGCATCTCGGCCCCTGCAGCGCCTATCGACGAAATCCCGGTGGACAAGTGGCTTGAGGTCAGTCGAACCAACATCACCGGCATGTTCCTCTGCGCCCGCGCGGCCTTTGGCCTCATGCGCCGCCAAAGCCCCCGCGGCGGTCGCATCATCAACAACGGCTCGATCTCGGCGCATGTCCCGCGGCCCGGCAGCGCGCCCTACACCATGTCCAAACACGCCGTCACCGGACTGACGCGGACCCTCGGCCTGGACGGCCGCGCCTTCGACATCGCCTGCGCGCAAGTGGACATCGGCAACGCGCTGACCGACATGGCGGCAAAGTTCACCCAGGGCGTGCCCCAGGCGAACGGAGACATCCGTGTCGAGCCGGTAATGGACGTGGATCACGTCGCCCGGTTGGTCCTGCACATGGCCAGCCTGCCGTTGGAGGTCAACACGCCGTTCGTGACGATCATGGCCCGCGACATGCCCTATATCGGGCGCGGGTGACGATCAGGATCCTACGCCGCCCGGGCGAACAGCTCTGGCAAAAGCCGCAGCAGCGCCTGCACCCGGCCATCCTGGATCGCATAGTAGATCGCCTTGCCGTCGCGCCGGGTCGAGACCAGCCCCTCCAGCCGCAGCCGCGCGAGTTGCTGGCTGACGGCAGCCTGTCGCTGGCCCAGCAGAGCCTCCAGTTCGGTCACCGACTTCTCGCCACTGGAAAGGTGACACAGGATCATCAACCGACCCTCATGGCTCAGTGCCTTCAGAAGCGCCGCCGCTGCAGGGGCACTCCCGGCCATCCGCGCCGCAAGATCCCGCGGCCCGGCCTTTCCGACCTCGATTGCAGACCCGCCTGACGGGAACTGATCCAATGACATGCCAACCCTCACACAACCAGACATTGCAGAACGATAGCATGTACACCTGGCCGCCACGACTGTCCCTTGCTCAGTTTCTCAGGCCCGGGCAAGGTTCCGCCGACATCCCCCTGGAAGGACCATCATGCTTCGCCCCTCTGCCTTCACCGCCCCCGGCCGCTTCTGGCGCGGGAACCTGCACACCCATTGCACAAACTCCGACGGGGTGCTGTCGGCCGAGGAAGTCTGCCGCCGCTACAAGGCCGAGGGCTATGATTTCCTGGCAATCACCGACCACTTCATCGGCATCTACGGCTATCCGATGACCGACACGCGCCCCTTCCGCGACGCGGGCTTCACCACGCTGATCGGGGCGGAACTGCACTCCGGCGCACAATCGAACGGTGAGCTTTGGCACATTCTTGCCGTGGGCCTGCCCGATGACTTCGCGCCCCCCACCACGACCAGCTTCATCGCCGAACCGGGGCAGGAGACCGGGCCCGAGATCGCCGCCCGCGCCGTCGCTGCCGGGGCTTTCGTCGCCATCGCCCATCCGCAATGGTCAGGCCTGACCCTCGCCGACGCCCGCACGATCACGGCCGCCCACGCCGTCGAGATCTACAACCACGGCTGTGCCACTGGTTGCGACCGTCCCGACGGTGCCGGGATCGCCGACCTACTTCTGACGGAAGGCCGCCACCTGACCCTGATCGCGACCGACGACGCGCATTTTCACGAACCTGACCATTTCGGCGGCTGGGTCATGGTCAAGGCCACCGAAAACACGCCCGAGGCGCTGCTGGCCGCGCTGAAACGCGGGGATTTCTACGCCTCTCAAGGCCCGCAGATCCACGATGTCCGGGTCGAGGGTGACACGGCCTATGTCGAATGTTCTGCCGCTGTCTCGGTGGTGGCCCTGGGCTGGGGCACCGGCGCGCGCAGCGTACACGGCCATTCGATGACCCGCGCCGAGGTTCCGCTGGACCGCCTTCTTGGCAGCCCCTGGGTCCGCATCTCGGTCATCGACGCCGCCGGCAGACGCGCCTGGTCAAACCCGATCTGGCGCGAGGCCGGCAAGAACCCCCGCATCCTGTAAACCGGGGCCGAACGTTGACCCAAGGTGTCCCCTCTGCCCACCGGGGGAGAGGGCCAGGGTGAGGGGGGCTGCCACCCCCGCACCGCCTTGGGTCGCGGCACCCCTGGTCAGTTCAGGCTGGCCTTGCGCGCGAAGAACACCGGCACAGCCGTCACCGGACGCTCGGCCCCGCAGCCTTTCAGCATGCCGATCCGCCGCAGGGCAGGGTCCTCGCGGTGCATCGTCCGCAGCCACCAGCCCAGTATTGCTTTCGATCCGGTCATCGCGCTTCTCCCTTCTGCGGCTTCGTTAATCAATTACTCACCCGGAAGTTGTGTGTCCGATGGCCGATCCAAGGAGTTTTCCCGAGAAGATCGTGGCAGCACCGTGGAATGCGGCCTGCAACGCGACGATCATCGATATTCGCTCTGGTTGTTGAACCCACAGGGGCAAAACCTGTGGATGTTTCTTGCGGCCGGAAAGCCAGTCTTGCGCCGTTTTGCCGAAAGACCGACACTGACACCCCAGAGGTCCCGATGCCCGACCGTGCGATGATCACCGATCCTGACGCCTACTTCGCAGATGGCTGCGGCCGCTGCGACCGCTTCGCCACACCCGACTGCTCCACCCGGCTTTGGCTGCCGGGCCTCCTGACGCTCCGCCGCATTGCGCGTGAGGCTGGCCTGACCGAGACTGCCAAATGGGGCCACCCCTGTTACATGCACTCGGGCCGCAACATCTGCCTGATGGGGGCCTTCCGTGGCGATTTTCGCCTGACCTTCATGAATGCCGCCCTGCTGAAGGACCCCGAGGGCCTGCTGGAGCGGCAGGGCCAGAACACCCGCCACCCTGACTGCCTGCGCTTCACCGACACCACAACCCCCGCCCGTCTGGAGCCGGTGATCCGCGCCTATCTCGCGGAAGCGATGGCCTATGCCGACCAGGGCCTGCTGCCGCCGAAAGAGCCGACCGAGGTGACCCTCCCGGACGAGTTGGTCCAGGCGCTCGACGCCGACCCCGAACTGGCCGAGGCTTTCGCGGCCCTGACCCCTGGTCGGCAGAAAAGCTGGGCGCTGCATCTGAACTCTGCCAGGACCAGCGCGACCCGACTTTCCCGGATCGAGAAATCCCGTCCGAAGATCCTGGCGGGCAAGGGGGCCACCGAACGCTGACTTCCCTGACTGCCACCCAGCCGTCAGGTCGATCCGTATCCTGCAAGCAGCCGGATCACCGACGCGGCGCACCCGGTTTGCCGGCCCACCAAGCCTCGGCTTCCGTCATCAGCAACTCCGAGCAGCGCGCGGCAAGGTCTTCTGGTGGCTGGATAGCGCCGCGATAGGGCGTATCGCTCGGGCTGGCGTAGACGAACCAGTGGTCGCCCCCGGTTACTGCGCCAAGCCGGACCCAATCCCGGGTCTGGCTGACCCGCAGCTTTGCCGGTTCGGTCTTCGGCTTGAGGAAGAGGTTCGTCCAGCCTCGGGCGGAATAGCCCAGGTTCACGCAGAAGCTTCCCCCGGCCGAAGCGAACTGGAAGTTCACCAGTGCGACGAAGCCCCCCGTTTCCCGAAAGAAGTGGGGAAATGCACCGTGGAACCCGGCAGCCCGCAACTCCGGGACACAGACCTGTTTCAGCACCGCGACCATCGCCTTCCGGTCGGTCATCACCTGCCGCCCCTCGCACCACCCGGACCACAGTTAACACCACCTGAACGCCCACCGACAAGCCCTTGATGTTGCTCAGGGTCCCAAGCCCGCCCAGCGTGGACAGGTCAGTTCCCCAGGATGCCCGGCAGCCGCAACCCATGCTCCTTCGCGCAGGTAATCGCCGTCTCGTACCCCGCATCCGCGTGCCGCCAGACGCCCGAGGCAGGATCGTTCCACAGGACGCGCTCCAGCCGTTTCGCCGCCTCCGGCGTCCCGTCCGCGAGGATCACCACCCCGGCGTGCTGCGAGAACCCCATCCCCACACCGCCTCCGTGGTGCAGACTGACCCAGGTCGCCCCCGAGGCCGTGTTGACCAGCGCGTTCAGAAGCGGCCAGTCGGAAACTGCGTCCGAGCCGTCCCGCATCGCTTCCGTCTCGCGGTTCGGGGACGCCACCGAGCCCGAGTCCAGATGGTCCCGCCCGATCACGATGGGGGCCTTGAGTTCCCCGGACGCCACCATCTCGTTGAACATCAGCCCCGCCCGGTGCCGGTCGCCAAGGCCGATCCAGCAGATGCGCGCCGGCAGCCCCTGGAACGCGATCCGCTCTCCCGCCATGTCCAGCCAGCGGTGCAGGTGGGCGTTGTCGGGGAACAGCCGCTTCATCGCCGCGTCGGTCTTGGCGATATCTTCGGGGTCGCCCGACAGGGCCACCCAGCGGAACGGGCCGATCCCCTTGCAGAAGAGGGGCCGGATATAGGCGGGCACGAAACCGGGGAAGGCGAAGGCGTTCTCGAACCCTTCGTCCTTCGCGACCTGCCGGATGTTGTTGCCATAGTCCAGCGTCGGGACGCCCGCGTTCCAGAAGCCGACCATCGCCTCGACATGGGTCCGCATCGAGTGGCGCGCCGCCGCCTCGACCGCCGCCGGGTCCGTCTCCTGCTTTGCCCGCCACTCGGCCACGGTCCAGCCCACCGGGCAATAGCCGTGCAGCGGGTCATGGGCGCTGGTCTGGTCGGTGACGATGTCCGGCCGCACCCCGCCCGCCTTCATCCGGGCCAGCAGCTCGGGAAACACCTCTGCCGCGTTACCAAGCAGACCCACCGACTTCGCCTCACCCTTCGCGGTCCAGTCGGCGATCATCGCCAGCGCCTCGTCCAGCGTCCGGGCCTTGGCGTCGACATAGCGGGTGCGCAGGCGAAAATCGATGCGGGTCTCGTCCACCTCGACCGCAAGACAGCAGGCCCCGGCCATCACGGCGGCCAGCGGTTGCGCCCCGCCCATGCCGCCAAGCCCCCCGGTCAGGATCCACTTTCCGGTCAGATCGCCGTCGTAATGCTGCCGCCCCGCCTCGGCGAAAGTCTCGTAGGTTCCCTGCACAATGCCTTGAGTTCCAATGTAAATCCAGGACCCGGCGGTCATCTGGCCGTACATCATCAGGCCCTTGCGATCCAATTCATTGAAATGCGCCCAGGTCGCCCAGTGCGGGACGAGGTTTGAATTGGCGATCAGCACGCGCGGTGCATCGGTGTGGGTCCGCACGATGGCGATGGGCTTGCCGGACTGGACGACCAGCGTCTCGTCCGCCTCCAGGTCCTTCAGCCCCGCGACGATGCGGTCGAAATCCTCCCAGGTCCGCGCGGCGCGACCGATGCCGCCGTAGACGACCAGCTCATGCGGGTTTTCCGCGACATCGGGATGCAGGTTGTTCATCAGCATCCGCATCGCGGCCTCTCCGGCCCAGGTCTTTGCGGTCTTTTCCGGCCCGGTCGGCGGGTAGACGTCGCGGAGGTTGTGGCGAGGATTCGTCATGGTCAGGCTCCTGTGCGGGTGGAGACCCCGGGGGCGCTTCGCCCCCCGGACCCCCAGAGGATATTTCGGGACAGATGAAATCAGGTAAGGGAAGGCATGGGGATGGTGGTGGCTTTCGACATTGCACCCTCGGCGACCAGAGCAGCGGCTTTGGCGAGGTCAGGAGCGAGGTAGCGGTCTTCTTCCAGTGCATGGACGTGGCTGCGCAGAGCACGGACGGCAGCCTGCAGGGGGGCCGAAGTGCGCAGGGGGGCGCGGAATTCCACCCCTTGCACGGCGCACATCGCCTCGACGCCGAGGATGACGTTCAGGTTCTTCACCATCCGCCGCAGCCGGCGCGCGCCGTGGGCGGCCATGCTGACGTGGTCCTCCTGGTTGGCGGAGGTGGGGGTGCTGTCAATCACCGTCGGGTGGGCGAGGTGCTTGTTCTCGCTCATCAATGCGGCCGTCGTGACCTCGGCGATCATCAGGCCGGAGTTCAGGCCCGGCTTCGGCGTCAGGAAGGCGGGCAGGTCGAAGCTGAGGGTCGGGTCCACCATCAGCGCAACCCGGCGCTGTGCGATCGCGCCGATCTCGGCCAGGGCCATCGCGATCATGTCGGCCGCAAAGCCAACGGGTTCGGCGTGAAAGTTGCCGCCGCTGACGATCTGGCCGTTCGACAGGACAAGCGGGTTGTCGGTGGCCGCGTTGGCCTCGATCTCCAGCGTGCGCCCGGCCATGCGCAGGACATCCATCGCAGCACCCGTGACCTGCGGCTGGCAGCGGATGCAATAGGGGTCCTGCACGCGGGTGTCGCCCTCGCGGTGGCTTTCGCGAATCTCGGAGCCTTGCAGCAGGGCGCGCATCGTGGCGGCGGCCGCGATCTGCCCGGGTTGGCCGCGAAGCGCGTGGATTTCGGCCTCAAGCGGCGCGGTGGAGCCCATGATCGCGTCGGTGGAAAGCGCCGAGATCACCAGCGCCTCCTGCGCGGCGCGCCAGCCCTGAAACAGTCCGGCAAGGGCGTAAGCGGTCGAGAACTGGGTGCCGTTGATCAGCGCGAGACCTTCCTTCGCGCCAAGAGTGATCGGCGAAAGCCCTTTCATCGCAAGAGCTTCGGCGCCGGTTTTCACCTTGCCGTCCACCACCGCCTCGCCATGACCGATCATCACGGCGGTCATGTGGGCCAAGGGTGCAAGGTCGCCGGACGCACCGACCGAGCCCTGGTCGGGGATCACCGGGGTCACGTCTTGCGCGAGCATCCCTTCGATCAGGTCCACGACCTCCAGCCGCACGCCCGAGGCCCCGCGCCCCAGCGACAGAAGCTTCAGCACCATCATCAGCCGCGCCACATCCTCGGGCATCGGGGCACCCACGCCGCAGCAATGGCTGAGGATCAGGTTTTTCTGCAAGGTTTCCGTATCTTCCGGGGCGATCTTCACGCTGGCGAGTTTACCGAAGCCGGTGTTCACGCCATAGACCGCCGCCGAGCCCCGAGCCGCCGCCGCGATGTGGCTTGCGGCGCGCAGGATGCCAGGGCGGGCACTGTCGACAAGGCGCGCGGGTCGCCTGTCGCGGAAGATCCGCTCCAGTTGCGCAAGAGTGACCTCGCCGGGGATGAGGGTTTCAAGCGTCAAGACTGCCTCCGAAAATGCGGGAGTGAAGCGGGGTCGCGCCGATCCGGTAGGACAGTTCGGCTGGGTGGTCGGCGTCCCAGATCGCCAGATCGGCGCGCAAGGACGGCGCGATCCGGCCGCGGTCGGCCAGACCAAGCGCGCGGGCCGCATGGACAGTGGTGCCCAGCAGCGCCTCTTCCGGCGTCAGGCGAAAGAGCGTGCAGGCCATGTTCATCGCCAGCGTCAGCGAGGCCAGCGGCGAGGAGCCGGGGTTGAGGTCGGTCGCCACCGCCATCGCCACGCCCGCCTCGCGCAGCGCGGCGATGGGGGGCAGCTGGCTTTCGCGCAGGGTGTAGAAGGCACCGGGCAGGATCACCGCCACCGTCCCGGCGGCTGCCATCGCGGCGACGCCTTCGGGCGAGAGGTATTCCAGGTGGTCCGCCGACAGCGCACCGTGCCGCGCCGCGAAGGCGGCGCCGCCCTGGTCGGTCAGCTGTTCGGCATGGAGCTTGACCGGCAGGCCAAGGGCGCGCGCCTCGGCAAAAAGGGGGGCGAGGTCGTCGGTTGAAAAGGCGATGGTCTCGCAGAAGGCGTCGACGGCATCGACCAGCCCCTCGGCATGGGCGGCGCGCAAGGACGAGATGGCGACTTCGGCGATGTAAGCCGTTGCGCGGCCCTTGAATTCCGGCGGTATCGCATGGGCGGCCAGATGCGTGGTCCTCACCGTCACCGGGCGCGAACGGCCGATACGGCGCGCGGCGCGCAGCATCTTCAATTCGTCCTCGACGGTCAGCCCGTAGCCGGACTTCACCTCGATCGTGGTCGCACCGCTGGCGATCAGCTGGTCGACGCGCGGCAGGGCGCGGGCCAGCAGGTCATCCTCGGACGCCGCGCGTGTGGCGGTGACGGTCGACAGGATCCCGCCCCCGGCCCGGGCGATTTCCTCGTAGCTTGCCCCCTGCAGGCGCAGCTCGAACTCCACCGCCCGGTGGCCGGCGAAGACCGCGTGGGTGTGGCAGTCGATCAGGCCGGGGGTGACAAGACGGCCCGCGACATCATGCTCGGGAAGCGAGCGAAAGGCGGTGGGCAGCTCTGCCATCGGGCCAGCCCAGGCGATCCGGTCGCCTTCGATCACCACGGCGGCGTCGGGGATCAGGCCGTAGCCTTCGGTCCCCATCGGTCCGTTCATCGTCGCAAGGGTGGCATGGGTCAGGAGCATCGGCTTGCCTTATGGGTGATCTATTGGCTAATATGTCTAGACATAATGCAAGTCAAGTGAGTCGCCATGATCCTGCACGCCGCAACTGCGCTTCTGCCCGAGGGCTGGGCGACCGATGTCCGCCTTCGCATCGAGAACGGTCGGATCGCCGAGATCGCGACCGGGGTGAAAGGGGAGGGCCAAGGCGCGATCCTGCCGGCGCCGGTCAATCTCCACTCCCACACCTTCCAGCGCGCGATGGCCGGGCTGACCGAGGGTCGGACAGCGGGGCAGGACAGTTTCTGGACCTGGCGCGCGCTGATGTACCGCTTTCTTGACCGCCTTGGCCCCGAGGACGTGCAGGCGATCGCGGCGCAGGCGATGGTCGAGATGGCCGAGGCCGGGTTCGGGGGGCTGGCCGAATTCCATTACCTGCATCACCCTGTCGGCGGTGGCACCTATGCCAACCCGGCCGAGATGTCGGCGCGGATCGCCGAGGCCGCGCGGGAAACCGGGCTTGGTCTCACGCATCTGCCGGTGATTTATGAACAGGGCGGGGTGGACGGGCGCGCGCTGGCGGGCGGGCAGTTGCGGTTCGGCTCTGCGCCCGAGGTCTATGCGACCGTGCTGGACGGGGCCGGGCGCGCAGTTGCGGGGATGCCGGATGCCGTGCTGGGCGTCGCGCCCCATTCGCTGCGGGCGGTCAGCCGCGCGACGCTGGACCAGGTGGCGGGGATGACCTCTGGCCCGATCCATATCCACATCGCCGAACAGGTCGCCGAAGTGGCCGAGGTCCAGGCGGTCTGGGGTGCCCGCCCGGTGGAATGGGCGGTGGCGAACCTGGCACTTGATCGCCGCTGGTGCATGATCCATGCCACGCAGATGACAGCGGGCGAGACTGCAAACCTGGCGTTTACCGGCGCCGCCGCGGGGTTGTGCCCGATCACCGAGGCGAACCTTGGCGACGGCATCTTCGACGCGCCCGGCTGGCTGGCGGCAGGGGGGTCGTTCGGGGTGGGAACCGACAGCAATGTCCGCATTTCCCTGGCCGAGGAACTTCGGCTTCTGGAATATTCGCAACGCCTGAACGGCAAGGCACGCTCGGTGATGGCGGATCATCGTTCCACAGGACGGCTGTTGTGGGAGGGGGCTGCGGCGGGCGGCGCGCAGGCGGCGGGTCGTGGCCGCGGCGTGATCGCGGTCGGCGAATGGGCCGACCTTCTGGCGCTGGACACGGACGATCTGCGGCTCGACGGGCTTTCCGGCGACCATTTGCTTGATGCCTTTGTGTTTGCCGGGCGTGACGGGCTGGTCTCCGACCTCTGGTCCGCTGGGCGCCACATCGTCAAGGACGGCCGCCACATTTCCCGCGATACCATCGCCACCCGTTTCCGCGCCACGATGCGCCGCCTGCGGGACAGGCTGTGACCCTGGGTTGGGAGGATATCAGGGCCGAGGTCCTGCGCCGCATCCGGGCGCGGGACTGGCCGCCCGGCGCGCTGATCCCGGGCGAAGAGGCGCTGGCCGAGGAATTCGGCGTCGCCCGCGCCACGGTCAACCGGGCGCTGACCGCGCTGGCCGAAGCGGGGGTCGTCGAACGGAAGAAACGCGCCGGAACCCGGGTCGCCGAACTTCCGGTGCGGCGGGCCAGGCTTGAGATTCCGGTGATCCGGCTGGATGTGCTGGGGCGGGGGCTGGGGTACGACTTCAAGCTTCTGGCCGACCGGATGGCCCCGGCGCCGGTGCCGGTGACGGCGCGGCTTGGTCTGCCGGAGGGCCAGCCGATGCGCTATCTGGAGACGCTGCACCTTGCCGGGGGGCGGCCCTACGTGCTGGAGACGCGCTGGCTGAACGATGCGGTCCTTCCCTTGCCCGCGCCGGACTTCGCGGCGGTCAGCGCGAATGAATGGCTGGTGACCCACGTCAGCCTGGTCTCGGGCGACATCGCCTTCACCGCCGACCCGGCCTCGCTCCGTGAAGCGGAAGTGATGGGTGTCCCCCTCGGCACGGCACTTCTTGTGGCGGAACGCACGACCCACGGCACGGGCGGTCCGGTGACCTGGGTTCGCCTCGCCCACGCGCCGGGGCATCGGGTGCAGATGGTGTTCTGAACCGTAGGGTGGGCGGTATCGCCCACCCTACCTGCCGCTGCGAAAATGCCGCGCCACCAACTGCGTCAGCTTGCGGTGCAGGGGCAGGGTCCGGTGCCGGATGTGGATCGCGGCGAAGACGGGCTGGCGAAGGTCGGGGGCATCCTCGACCACCATGAAACGGCCGGACGCGATCAGGTCCTGCGCGGTCTTCTCCAACACGTAGCCCGACCCACCCATCGCGGTCAGGAGCGAGACCACCGACCCCGACTGGCCGACCGAGACCGGCGAGGCGGCAAGTTCGGGCGTCAGTTGCCGGTGCATCTCCTCGAAGGCGGGGGAGAAATGGGCGAAGACAAAGCGGTTCGCGCGGACCTCGGCCAGGTGTGGCGTGTCGGTCGAGATCATGCGGTATGTGACGTCACCCACGCTGTCGAAATGCAGGTCAGGGTGGGGTTTGGGGCTGAACATCACCGCGAAGTCCAGGATGCCGGTCAGTAGGTCCGCACACATCTGGTTGGAATAGTCGGGTTCGATGTAGAAGGCGGTCTCGGGGAAGGCGGCGCGGAACTCGGCCACCCAGTCGCCAAGATAGACCGCCGCAAGGTCGTTCTGGATGCCGAGGCGGAGGAGCTGCGCCGCCCCCTGCGGGATCTGGATGCGGCGCTTGGCCTCGTTCCATTCGTGGCGCAGCGCGCGGGCGTGCGGCTCGAACCGCTTGCCTTCCGGGGTCAGGTCGGTGCCCGCGCGGGATCGGTCGAACAGGCGCTGGCCAACGGCCTGCTCCAGCGCCGTGACGCGGGCCGAGACGGTGGACTGGGTGATGCGCAGCCGGTCCGCGGTGCGGTGAAAACTGCGGGTCTCGGCCAGGTCGAGGAAGGTGTCGAGAAGGTCGATCTGCATCGTGGTGCCTTGTGGCTGGAAGCCGGGGGTTTTCCACCCCCCGAGCCAGTGGTTTCTCGAACCGATGGCGGCTCCACTGGCTCACCCCGAGGATATTTGTGCAAAGATGAAAGGCGTGATCGGATTTGTCGATCAATACCGCGCATCCGGTCGAATTGAAAGCGGGCGCATTGCGGCGGATAGTGACGCGCGGAATGGGGAGGCGGCGATGGCGGAATTTGCATCGGCTCGGGTGGTGATCATTGGCGGCGGGGCGGTTGGAGCCTCGGCCTTGTATCACCTGGCGAAAGCGGGGTGGACGGATGCGCTTTTGCTGGAGAAGAACGAACTGACCGCCGGGTCGACCTGGCATGCGGCGGGGAACGTGCCGACCTTCTCCTCCAGCTGGTCGATCATGAACATGCAGCGTTATTCGGCCGGGCTTTACCGCGGACTGGGCGAGGCGGTCGGCTATCCGATGAACTACCATGTGACGGGGTCGGTCCGGCTGGGCCATTCGAAGGAACGGTTGCAGGAGTTCAAGCGCGTCGTCGGCATGGGGCGGTATCAGGGGATGGACCTGACGATCCTTTCGCCCGACGAGATCACCTCGCGCTATCCGTTCCTGGAGACACATGACCTGGAGGGCGCGCTTTACGACCCCTATGACGGCGACATCGATCCCGCACAGCTGACCCAGGCGCTTGCCACGGGCGCGCGGAAGCTGGGCGCGCGGATCGAGCGGTTCTGCCCGGTAACTGCGGCCGAGTGGACCGGCAGCGAGTGGATCCTGACCACGCCGAAGGGCACGGTGCGGGCGGAATATGTGGTGAACGCGGGCGGCTACTATGCGGCCCAGGTCGGCGCAATGTTCGGTCGCCGGGTGCCGATGATGGTGATGAGCCATCAGTACATGCTGTTCGACACCATTCCCGAGCTTGAGGCCTGGTCGAAGGAGGTTGGCCACAAGCTGCCCTTGCTGCGGGATGTCGACAGCTCCTACTACCTGCGGCAGGAAAAGATGGGCTTCAACCTTGGCCCCTACGAGAACCCCTGCCGCGCGCATTGGGCGACGCCGGACGATCCGATGCCCGAGGACTTCAGCTTCCAGCTTTTCCCCGACGATCTGGAGCGGCTGGAGTGGCACATCAACGACGCGATGGCCCGGGTGCCCCTGCTGGCTCAGGCGAACCTGACCAAGGTGATCAACGGCCCGATCCCCTATACCCCCGACGGCAACCCCTTGATCGGCCCGATGCCGGGGGTGCCGAACGCGTTCGAGGCTTGCGTCTTCACCTTCGGCATCTGCCAGGCGGGGGGCGCGGGCAAGGTGCTGGCGGAATGGGTCACCGAAGGCGCGACGGAATGGGACATGTGGTCCTGCGACCCGCGCCGCTTTACCGGCTGGGAGGATCACGACTACCTCGTCGAGAAGGGGAAAGAGGTCTACGGCCACGAATACGGGATGCATTTCCCGATGGCGCGCTGGCCTGCGGGGGCGGACCGCAAGCTGTCGCCGGTGCACGACCGGCTGAAGGCGCTGGGTGCGCAGTTCGCGCCCTACAACGGCTGGGAGCGGGCGGAATGGTATGCGCAAGCTGGAGACGATACGTCCTGGGAGGCGACCCAGACCTGGGGCAGGGCCGGCCCGTGGGAGGCCCGGATCAAAGCGGAAGCTGAGGCGGTACGGGATGGGGTCGGCGTTCTGGACCTGCCGGGCTTCACGCGGCTGCGACTGACGGGACCGGGCGCACGGGCGCATCTGGCCTCGCTCACCGCGTCAAAGCTGCCGCAACCGGGTCGGATGGGGCTGATCTATTTCGCCGACGACCGGGGCCGGATTGTCACCGAGATGACCTGCCTGCCCTACAATGACGACGATGTGGGCGTCATCACCGCCGCCGTCGCGCAAAGCCACGACGCCGACATCCTGCGCAAGGGGCTGCCGCAGGGCGTGGTGCTGGAGGATTGGACCGACAAGATCCATTGCTTCATCGTCACCGGCCCCAAGGCGCGCGACCTTCTGGCGGGGATTGCCGAAGCGGACCTGACACTGCCCTGGCTCTCGGTCCAGTTCACCCCAAAGGTGGCGGGCAAGGACGTGGCGCTGGTCCGGGTGTCCTTTGCCGGAGAGCTTGGCTGGGAAGTGCATTGCGACCGGGAGGATGCCCCGGCGATCTATGACGCGCTGCTGGCCGGGGGGGCAAAACCCTTTGGCATGAAGGCGCTGAACGCTTTGCGCATCGAAAAGGGCTATCGCGCCTGGAAGGGCGACCTTTCCACTGATTATTCGCTGCTGGAAGGGGGCCTCGAGCGGTTCATCGACTGGGGCCATGAGTTCCCCGGCAAGGCGGCCCTGGCGGCGGAAAAGCAGCGCGGGGTGAAGAAACGCTTCGTCTCGCTGAAGGTCGATGCGGGCGAGTGTGATGCGCCCTACATGTCGACGCTTTGGCACGGGGGCCAAGTGGTCGGAGAGACGACCTCGGGCGCCTGGGGCTACCGGGTGGGCCATTCGATGGCGCTGGGGATGCTGCGGGCAGACCTGGCGGTGGCCGGGACCGAGGTCGAGGTGGAAATCTTCGGCGACCGCGTGAAAGCGGTGGTGCTGGCCGACGGCCCGGCCTGGGACGCGAAGAACGAGCGCATCCGCGCGTGACATCTGGCGGACCGGGGGCCAGCCCCCGGACCCCCGGGATACTTGTGCAAAGATGAAAGACCTGAAGAATGGCTGGGATTCCGACGAAAGCGCGGGCGGTGGTGATCGGGGGCGGGGTGTCCGGCTGTTCGGTGGCCTATCACCTGGCCAAGGCAGGCTGGACCGATGTGGTGCTGCTTGAGCGGCGCAAGCTGACCTCGGGCACCACCTGGCATGCGGCGGGGCTGATCGGGCAGTTGCGCGGCAGCGCGAACATGACGCGGTTGGCGAAGTACTCGGCAGATTTGTACCGGGGGCTGGAAGCGGAAACCGGCGTCGCCACGGGGATGAAGCAGGTCGGCTCCATCTCGGTCGCGCTGACGGCGGAACGGCACGAGGAATTGCTGCGGCAGGCGACCGTCGCGCGGATCTTCGACGTCGAGGTGCACG
Organism: Tabrizicola sp.; assembly: GCF_030694085.1. Lineage (GTDB taxonomy): Bacteria > Pseudomonadota > Alphaproteobacteria > Rhodobacterales > Rhodobacteraceae > Tabrizicola. Next base: position 104,994 of record NZ_JAUXZE010000056.1, read on the forward strand.
AGATTTCGCCCGGCGAGGTGAAGGCCCGTTATCCGCATCTGAACATCGACGGCGTCGTCGGCGCGGTGGCCCTGCCGCTGGACGGCCAGTGCGACCCGGCAAACATCGCGATGGCGCTGGCCAAGGGCGCGCGGATGCGGGGGGCGAAGATCTTTGAAGGGGCGCTGGTGACGCGGGTCACCACATCGGGCGGCCGGGTGACCGGGGTGGACTACGAGACCGGCGAGGGGCAAGGCCATATCGAGGCCGATGTCATCGTCAACTGCGGCGGCATGTGGGGCCGCGATCTGGCGGCGCAGAGCGGGGTGACGCTGCCTCTGCATGCCTGCGAACATTTCTATCTTGTCACCGAACCCGTCGCCGGACTGGGCGACCTGCCGGTGCTGCGCGTCCCCGACGAATGTGCCTATTACAAGCAGGATGCCGGCAAGATGATGCTGGGTGCCTTCGAGCCGAAGGCGAAGCCCTGGGGGATGGACGGCATCCGCCCCGATTTCGAGTTCGACACGCTGCCCGAGGACTGGGAGCATTTCATGCCCATCCTGGAAATGGCGACCAACCGGATGCCACTGTTCGAAACGGCGGGCATCCACACCTTCTTCAACGGGCCGGAAAGCTTTACCCCCGACGACCGTTACTACCTGGGCGAGGCGCCCGAGGTGAAGGGCTATTGGATCGCCGCCGGATACAATTCCATCGGGATCGTCAGTTCGGGCGGGGCCGGGCAGGCGCTGGCGCATTGGATCACGGAAGGTGAGCCGCCCTTCGACCTTTGGGAGGTCGACATCCGCCGCGCGCAGCCCTTCCAGAAGAACCGCCGCTATCTGAAAGAGCGGGTGTCCGAGACGCTGGGCCTGCTTTACGCCGATCATTTCCCCTATCGGCAGATGGAAACCTCACGCGGGGTGCGCCGCAGCCCGATTCACGAGCATCTGAAGGCGCGCGGCGCCGTCTTTGGCGAGGTGGCGGGTTGGGAGCGCGCCAACTGGTTCGCCACCGAGGGGCAGGAGCGGGAGTATCGCTATAGCTGGAAGCGGCAGAACTGGTTCGACAACCAGCGCGCCGAGCACATGGCGGTGCGGCAGTCGGCGGGTCTGTTCGACATGACCAGCTTCGGCAAGATCCGTATCGAGGGGCGCGATGCCTGCGCCTTTCTGAACCGCATCTCGTCGGCGCAGATGGATGTGGCGCCGGGCCGGATCGTCTATACGATGTTCCTGAATGAAAACGGGGGGATCGAGGCCGATCTTACCGTGACGCGGCTGTCCGAGACGGCTTTCCTTGCCGTTGTTCCCGGCGCCACCCTGCAACGCAACCTCGCCTGGATGCGGGCGCATCTGGCCGACGACTTTGCCGTCATCACCGACGTCACCGCCGCCGAGTCTGTGTTGTGCCTGATGGGGCCGCAGTCGCGCGATGTGCTTGCCAAGGTCTCGCCAAACGACTTCAGCAATCACGCGCATCCCTTTGGCCAGGCGCAGGAAATCGAGATCGGCATGGGTCTCGCCCGCGCGCACCGGGTGACTTATGTGGGTGAGTTGGGGTGGGAGTTGTATATACCGACCGACCAGACCGCCCATGTCTTCGAGGCGCTTATGGAGGCTGCGCCCGAGGTGAAGCTGTGCGGGTTGCACACGCTGGACTCCTGCCGGATCGAAAAGGCCTATCGGCACTGGGGTCATGACATCACGGATGAGGATCATGTGTTGGAAGCGGGCCTTGGCTTTACCGTCAGCCGGAAGAAGCCAGCCTTCATCGGGCGCGAGGCGGTGTTGCGGAAGGAGGACGAGGGGCTGGATCGCAGGCTTCTGCAATTCCACCTGCAAGACCCCGAACCGCTTCTTTTCCACAACGAAGCCATTGTCCGCGATGGGAAAATCGTCGGTCCCGTCACCAGCGGCAACTACGGCCACCATCTCGGCGGGGCGATTGGTCTTGGCTATGTCCCGGCCCGCGGCCAGAGCGACGCCGAGATCCTTGGCTCGACCTACGAGATCGAGGTCGCGGGCCAACGCCATGCGGCCATCGCCTCACTTGCCCCGATGCACGACCCGAAGTCGGAAAGGATCAGGGCATGACACTCAGCCAGCGCCACCAGGCCTTTCACGACCTGCACCAGCGGGGCTGTTTCGTCATCCCGAACCCCTGGGACCTGGGGTCCGCCCGGATGATGGCCGCGCTTGGCGCGCAGGCGCTTGCCACCAGTTCCGCCGCCCATGCTTTCACGATGGGCCGCCCGGACATGGGCGGTGTGACGCGGGACGAGGCGCTTGGCCATGCGCAGGACCTGATTGCCGCCACCGACCTGCCCGTCTCGGGGGATTTCGAGAATGGCTTCGGTGACAGCCCGGACGCGGTTGCCGAAACCGTCCGGCTTTCGGGCGCGGCGGGCCTGTCGGGCATCAGCATCGAAGACACGCAGATGACGCCAGGCAATCCGGCCTATGCCTTTGATCTGGCTGTGGAACGCATCCGGGCCGGGGCCTCGGCCGCCCGCGCCTTGAACCGCCCCTTCATCTTCTGCGCCCGCGCCGACGGGGTGATGAACGGTGTCTATGATCTGGCTGAGGGTATCCGTCGCCTGCAAGCCTTCGAAACCGCGGGAGCCGACCTGCTGTATATTCCGGTTCCGCCGGGACCGAAGGAACTGAAGCAGATCCTTGCTTCGGTGGCAAAGCCTGTGAACGCCCTTGCCGCGGGGCCGCTCAAGCAGCTTACCGTTGCCGAACTTGCGACAATGGGCGTCCGCCGCATTTCCACCGGCAGCCAGATCGCCCGGCTGACCCATGCCGCGATCCGCGACGCGACTGTCGCCATGCTGGACCACGGCTCCTTCGCCCCGCTGGCCGGAACGGCCAGTGGCGACGACATCGACGCTCTTCTCCTCAAGGGATCACCCCAATGACCGACGACACCACGCTTCTGGGCGAGATTTGCGAACCCGCCCGCAACCGCCGCAGTGGAGGCCGCCAGGCCCGGGTGGCCATGCGCGCAGCACCTCTGGCCGATGACGTGAAGCCGGTCCGCCCCGGCCTGCCCGGCGGCCAGTACAAGCCGCTGACCGAAGCGGGCGTCCAGCAGATCCACGCCGCCGCACTGGATGCTCTGGAACAGATCGGCCTTTCCCAGGCCCCGCCGTCGGGCGTGAAACTTCTGACCGAGGCGGGCGCGATCCTGGGCGATGACGGCCGCATCCGCTTTCCCCGCGCGCTGGTCGAGGACATGCTGGCCATTGCCGCGCGCAACATCACGCTGCACGCCCGCGACCCGAAGTACGACCTGCATCTCAGTGGCAGCAACGTCCACTACGGCACCGCCGGGGCTGCGGTGCATATCGTCGACCCGATCACGCTTGAATATCGCGAATCCACCGCGCAGGATCTCTATGACGCGGCCCGGCTGGTCGACAATCTGGACAACATCCACTTCTATCAGCGGACGATGGTCTGCCGCGACGTCGTCGACAACAAGGAGATGGACCTCAACACCCTTTACGGCAGCCTGGCCGGGACGGTGAAGCACGTCGGCACGTCTTTCTCGGACCCCAGCCACGTGGCCGATTGCTTCGATCTGATCCACATGGTCGCGGGCGGCGAAGAAAAGTGGCTGGAGCGGCCTTTCGTCAGCAATTCCAACTGCTTCGTCGTCCCGCCGATGAAGTTCGCCGAAGAAAGCTGCATCACGATGGAGGATTGCATCCGCCGCGGGATGCCGATGCTTCTTCTCTCGGCCGGGCAGGCCGGGGCCACCGCGCCCGCACCGATCGCCCTGACGATCGTGCAGGCGGTCGCCGAATGTCTGGCGGGCGTGGTCTACGTCAACGCGATCAAGCCGGGCGCTCCGGCGATCTTCGGGACATGGCCCTTTGTTTCCGATCTGAGAACAGGAGCCATGTCGGGCGGCAGCGCGGAACAGGCGCTGTTGACGGCGGGTTGCGCCCAGATGCACCGGTTCTATGACCTGCCGGGCGGGGCGGCCTCGGGGATTTCCGACAGCAAGCTGCCCGACATGCAGGCGGGCTGGGAGCAGGGGATCACCAACGCGCTGGCGGGCCTGGCGGGGCTCAACATGTGCTATGAGGCCGTTGGGATGCATGCGTCGCTGCTTGGGTTCTGCCTGGAATCGCTCGTCCTGGGCGATGACCTTCTGGGCCAGACCATGCGCCTGGTGCGCGGCATCGACGTGACGCCGGATTCCACCAGCCTCGACGCGATGAAAGAGGTCTGCCTGGGCGGGCCGGGCCACTACCTCGGCTCGGACCAGACGCTGAAGCTGATGCAGACCGAATACATCTATCCGAACGTTGGCAACCGCATGTCGCCGAAGGAATGGAACGAGGCCGGCAAGCCCTTGCTGCTGGACACCGCCATTGCCCGCAAGAACGCCATCCTGGCCAAGGCTGGCTGTCGGGTTGACGCAGACATCGATGCGGCCATTCGCAAGCGGTACAACATCTACTTCAAGTAATCGCGCCAAGTCACGGGGAAGAGAGACAAATGCACTACGGATACATCGGGCTTGGCAATCTTGGCGCCGCCTGTGCGGGCTGTCTCCTGAAGGGCGGTTTCCAGGCCACCGTCTTTGACCTGAACGCGAAACTGGCCGAACCCTTGGTGGCGCAGGGGGCCGTGCTTGCCGCAACCGCCGAGGATCTGGCCGCCTCGGTCGATCACGTCATCACCTGCCTGCCGTCGCCCGCGGTGTCCGAACGCGTCCTGCGCAACATCCTGCCGCACATGCGCAAGGGGGCGTCCTGGGTCGAGATGTCCACCCTTGGCCGGGACGAGGTCCTGCGACTTGCCGCCGTGGCCGCAGAAAGCGGCGTCAGGATGATGGAACTTCCGGTCACCGGCGGCGTCCACCTGGCCTACCAGGGCAAGATCACCATGCTGGCCGGGGGCGACCGCGACCTTTACGACCTGCACCACGGCGCGATGCAGGCGATGGGCGACCGGATCTTCCACATGGGGCCGCTGGGGTCGTCCTCGATCATCAAGGTCATCACCAACATGCTGGCCTTCATCCATCTGAAAGCCACCTCCGAGGCGCTGATGCTGGCCAAGCGGGGCGGGCTGGACCTGGGGCAGGCGTGGCACGCGATTGCCGCCAGTTCTGGAAACAGTTTCGTGCACGAGACCGAGGGCGCGCTGATCCTGAACGGCAGCTACGACATCGCCTTCAACATCGACCTCGCGCTCAAGGACCTGGGATTTGCGCTGGGGTTCGGCAAGGAGTTCGGCGTGCCGCTGGACCTCGCATCCATGACCAACCAGACCTACATCGCCGCCAAGGCAGCCTATGGCGGCGAGGCGCAGTCGCCGATGATCGCCAAGCTTCTGGAGGACCTGCTGGGCACCGATCTGCGCGCCGAAGGCTTCCCCGCGCGGCTGGAATGACGGCTTGAGGGGCCTTCGGCAACCCGTTAAGTTTCGGTAAACGCCCGCTGCCAAGTTCTTGATTTTCCTGCGGGTCCCGTGATTGTCCACCGTGGACACCGAAGGAGCTGCCATGACCGCCGAGACCGAAGCCCGCGTCGCCCGCCTTCTCCACCATCGGAAGGCAGCCCTCTCCCTGGGCGAACCCGTCGTGCCCCCGATCTCGGTCGCCACCACCTTCCATCTGCCGCAGGCGCAGGGTGCAGACCACTATTACGGTCGATCCGGCCAGCCGACCTGGGACGCCGTCGAGGCGCAGCTGGCGATCCTTGAGGCCGCAGAGGTCGTCTCCTTTCCCTCCGGCATGGCCGCGATCACGGCGGCGCTCGTCTCTTGCCTGAAGGCAGGGGCAAAGGTGATGATCCCGTCCGACGGCTATTATGTAACCCGGCTCCTGGGCAGGGACCTCTTGCGGGTCTACGGTGTCGAGGTTGTCCAGGTCCCGACCCTGGAGATGGAGGCCGAGGACTTCAGCGGTTTTCAGGTGATCTACATCGAGACACCTTCCAACCCCGGCCTCGACGTGGTGGACATCGCAGCACTTGCCCGCAAGGCCCACGACGCCGGGGCCTTGTTGATCGCCGACAACACGACCATGACCCCGATACTGCAGCGCCCGCTGGATCTGGGGGCCGATCTGGTGGTCGCCGCCGACACCAAGGCTCCGGCGGGCCATTCCGACGCGCTGTTCGGCCATGTGGCGGGGCGGGATACCAATCTGATGGCCCGTATCCGCGAATGGCGGCGGCAGTCGGGTTCGGTGCCGGGACCGTTCGAGGCCTACCTCGTACACCGGGGGCTGGAGACGCTGGAGGTCCGCCTTTCCCGAATGTGCGTCTCGGCAGCGGTGATCGCCGAACGGCTCGCAGCGCATCCAAAGGTCCGGGGGCTGCGCTATCCGGGGCTGCCGGGTGATCCTTCGCGAAAGGCGGTGGGCAGACAGATGGAGAACGGGGGCTTCCTGATCGGCTTCGAACTGGCGGACGAGGCCGAGGCGGAGGGTTTTCTGGCGCGCTGCCCGCTGATCGAACAGGCGACCAGTTTCGGCGGCGTCCACACCGCCGCCGAACGTCGCGCGCGTTGGGGGGATGCCGTGGCGGATGGCTTCATCCGGCTCTCTGTCGGCGTGGAACCAGTGGAAGTACTCTGGTCGGCCATCGACACGGCGCTGGCGGGGTAGGGGCCAAATTTCTGTTCAGAGCATATCGAGAATTCGCGCCGCTTCTGTCTGAACATCGGCCAGTTTCGTCCGGTCCTCGCCAGGGAAGAACCGTGCACGGGTGGCGGTGGGCAGGCCCTGGGGTTCGGCGATGACCACGCGGGGGCCGTGCTTGGCGGACTCGGCTTGCCAACTGCGCGCAAGCGCCATCTGGGTGGCCTTGGTGGCTCCGTATGAGCCGAAGAACGGCTGACCCGCGCGAGGGTCGTCCAGGAACAGAGCGGTGCCCTGGTGCGCCTTCAAGAGAGGCTCGACCATCGGGATCAGCATCCCCGTGGCGCGGGCGTTGGTGGCGAGCGACTTCTCCCAATCCTTCTGGTCGATGTGCCCTGCGGGGGCAAGCGGGGCGGCATGGATCGCGGCATGGACCCAGAGACCAAGTCCGCCCCAACGGTCATGGATGCTGCGGCACAGGTGCCGCATGGCGTCGTCGTTCGTGACGTCCATCGGGGCGAGTGTCAGGCTTCCCGCACCCGGCAGGCCCGCGCTCTTGACCCGGTCGTCCAGCTCTTCCAGCCCGCCGACGGTGCGGGCGACGGCAACCACGTTCCAGCCACGCAGAGCAAGCTGTTCTGCAAGGGCGGCACCAAGGCCACGCGAGGCTCCGGTGACGAGGGCGATTTTGTCGGTCATGCGTCTGTCCTTGTGGTGGCGTCAGAGCCTCCGGCGGGGATATTTGTCCAAAGATGAAAGGGCAAGGGGGCGCGGGTGTCAGGGATTGCGACCATATCCCGCGGCGATCTCGGCCTGGCGGGTTTCGATGATCTGGCGGAGGAGCGGGTCGGGGAGGGGGTGATCCGGGGTGAAGAGGACGCCGGACTTCGACGTCTGGAACGGGGCGCAGTCGATCCGGGGGATCACACTGCCGGAATGGGGGTAGAGGCCGAGGTGGCGCGTGAAGGCCGCGTAGCCTGCGACCATCTTCCCCGTCGGCCCTGGCTGGCGGAAGCCGGGCATTGCGTAGGACATGACTTCCAGGTGGTCGGGGAGGAGGGCTTTCAGGCGGGCGCGGAGGGTGGTCAGGGCGTTCCGCTGGTCGGCGGGGAGGGCGGCGATATAGGTGTCGATTTCGGCAGACATTCAGGCCACACCGAGATGCGGGCGAAGATCGTGGGCGAAGCTCGCGTAGATGTCGACGCTGAATGCGTCCTGCTGGGCCACGCCGAGGGCTGAGGGATCGGCGACGGTGAATTGCGGGCGCTCCGCCGCGTCCAGGAACCTGCTGGTCGGTGTCAGTCCGGCGCTGCCGGGAAAGCCGGACAAGGTGTTTGCAAGGCGGGCAGGACGCGTGCCGAGTGCAGTCTCTGCCGGCGTTCCAACGACGGCGCGATTGGCGTGGGAGGGTTCGGTCGGGACTTCAGCCCAAGCGCCAAAAGCCAAGGCCGCATCGGTGCCGCGGATCGGCAAGCTCTGCAGCCCGCGCAGGTAGAACAGGTCCGCGACCGAGCAGAAGTCGGCGGTCAACTTGTCTTGTCCGACCGTGACGGTGCCGCCGTTCATCCGATGGGACAGATGCGGCCAGGTGTCGGAATGATCGTAGCCGAGGTCCAGGACGCCCTGCACCGGTTTGCCGCAGCAGGGGCACCGGCACTTCGTATCGGTGAACGGTTGCCAGCGCCGGTCAGGGGCCAGCGCCACGGCTCACTCCGCCGCCTTCATCTGAAAGCCTTCCTCGATCTTGTCCGAGGGGGCCACCGGGTAATCGCCCGAGAAGCACGCGTCGCAAAAGCGCGGGCTTTCCGGGTCGCGGCCTGCGGCCTCACCGGCGGCGCGGTAGAGGCCGTCGAGGGAGATGAACTTCAGGCTGTCGACGCCGATCCAGTCGCGCATCTCGTCTTCCGACATCGTCGCGGCAAGGAGTTTTGACCGTTCGGGGGTGTCGACGCCGTAAAAGCACGGCCAGGCGGTGGGGGGCGAGGCGATGCGGAAGTGGACCTCGGCGGCGCCGGCCTCGAGGATCATGTCCTTGATCTTGCGGCTGGTGGTGCCGCGCACGACCGAGTCGTCCACGAGGATCACCCGCTTGCCCTTGATGAGGGCGCGGTTGACGTTCAGCTTCAGACGAACGCCCATGTTGCGGATATGGTCCGTGGGTTCGATGAAGGTGCGGCCCATGTACTGGTTGCGGATGATTCCCATCGCGTAGGGGATGCCGGACTGCTGGCTGTAGCCGATGGCGGCGGGTGTGCCGCTGTCAGGAACGGGGCAGACGAGGTCAGCATCGACCGGCGCTTCGATGGCCAGTTCAACGCCGATCTGGCGACGGGTCTCATAGACCGACCGGCCGCCGATGATGCTGTCGGGGCGGGAGAAGTAGACATTTTCGAAAATGCAGAAGCGGGATTTGGCGGGGGTGAAGGGGCGGGTGGATTCGACCTTGTTACCTTCGATCACCACCATTTCGCCGGGCTCGATCTCGCGCACGAAATCCGCGCCGATGATGTCCAGCGCGCAGGTTTCCGACGATAGCGCCCAGCCGTGGTCGCCGATCCGGCCCAGGACCAGCGGGCGGACGCCCAAGGGATCACGGACGCCGATCAGCTTGGTGCGGGTCATGGCGACGACGGAGAAAGCGCCCTCGACCCGGCGAAGTGCATCCTTGATGCGTTCGGCCAGCGTCTTCTGGATCGATCGCGCCATCAGGTGAATGATACATTCGCTGTCCGACGAGGACTGGAAGATCGATCCGCGCTCGATCAGCTCGCGGCGCAGGGCAGAGGCGTTGGTCAGGTTGCCGTTGTGCGCGATGGCGCAACCGCCCATCGAGAATTCGCCGAAGAAGGGCTGCACGTCGCGGATCGCGGTGGCACCCTTGGACCCGGCGGTGGAATAGCGCACGTGGCCGATCGCCAGCGACCCCGGCAGGGTGTCCATCACGTCGGCTTTGGTGAAGTTGTCGCGGACATAGCCGAAGCGGCGGGCCGAGTTGAAGCCTTGTTCGGGGTCGTAGCAGACGATCCCGCCCGCCTCTTGCCCGCGGTGCTGGAGGGCGTGCAGTCCAAGCGCCACGAAGTTGGACGCATCGGCGACGCCGACCACGCCGAAAATCCCGCACTCCTCTTTCAGCTTGTCATCATCGAAGGGGTGCGAGCGGAAGGGAGCCATGCGTCCGAATCCTACCTTGAGCTTAGGCCCGCTGTTTAAGGCAGCGGGTCGGGGCTGTCACGCCCCGAAACGCCCTTGGGGATCACGGATTGGTGGCAGGTGCCGCTGGTGCAGGGGCCCCTGTCGAAGGCGCAATCGTCGGGGCACCGCCCGGGGCGCAGACGTTGGTCAGGTCGTTGTAGCGGTCGACGATCCAGCCCGGCGCGTCCGAGGGGATGTTCTGGTCGATCTGGGCCTGGAAGTTGGCGAAGACCAGAGCGGTGCGGGACTCGTCGATCATCGCGATCTGCTGGCCGGAAAGGACGCGGTCGTAGACGATGAAGGCGATGGCGATCAGCAGCACGCCGCGCGCCGCCCCGAACAGGAAGCCGAGCGCCTGGTCAATCCCGCCCAGGGCCGAGCGCTGGACAGCTCCGGCGAAGAGCGGCGTAAAGAGAGCGGCGACAATCAGCCCCACCACGAAGACGCCCGCAAAGGCCGCGACCACGGAAAGCTCGCAGCTGTCGGACAGGAACTCGCCCACGACCGGCAACTCCTTGACCAGTGGCTGCACGCCGGGGGCGAAGTAATAGGCAGCGATGGCGGCACCGATCCAGCCAAGGATCGCCATCAGCTCACGCACCAGCCCGCGCGAGAAGGCGAGAATGGCCGAAATGATGATGATAAGCGCCGCACCACCGTCGACTGCGGTCAGGTTTTCCATCGTTTACGTCCCCGTTCCCATTCTTTGCAAGGGCTTATCCCGCCCCGAACATTTCGCCTACAAACGTCGTCAGGTCGGGCATTTGCCGAACCATCAGGCCTGCGGCCCCCTCGATCTTCGAATGGGACGGCACAGTCGCTTGTGAGAAACCAAGTTTCGACGCTTCTTTCAACCTGTTTTCCGTTTGGCCCACCGGACGCAAGGCCCCGGAAAGGCTGATCTCTCCGAAAAGCACCATGTCGGGCGGTATTGCCACATCCTCGCGCGCCGACAGAAGCGCCCCTGCCACGGCAAGGTCGGCGGCGGGTTCGCTGACCCGAAAGCCGCCCGCGACGTTCAGGAACACGTCCAGGCCGGCGAAGGGGATGCCGCAGCGGGCCTCCAGAACGGCAAGGATGGTGGAGACCCGTCCGCTATCGAGGCCGACAACCGTTCGGCGCGGACTGGCAAGGGTGGAGGGCGCGACAAGGGCCTGGATTTCGGTCAGGACCGGACGCGTTCCCTCGATCCCGGAAAAGACGGCAGAGCCGGGGGCGGGCTGATCGCGGTTGGCCAGGAACAGGGCCGATGGGTTCGGCACCTCGGCCAGACCGCCACCGGTCATCTCGAAGACGCCAATCTCGTCGGCAGGGCCGAAGCGGTTCTTTACCGCGCGCAGGATGCGGAACTGGTGGCCACGCTCGCCCTCGAAGTAAAGCACTGTGTCGACCATATGCTCGACCACGCGGGGGCCGGCAATCTGGCCATCCTTGGTGACATGGCCGACAAGGATGATCGCCACCCCGCGCCGCTTGGCAAAAGTAACAAGTTCATGCGCCGAGGCACGGACCTGGGACACACTTCCCGGAGCCGCCTCGATACTGTCCAGCCACATGGTCTGGATCGAATCGATGACCGCCAGCGCGGGGCGTTCGGCATCCAGCGTCGTCAGGATGTCGCGCAGGTTGGTCTCTGCGCCAAGCTGGACGGCGGCATCGGTCAGGCCAAGGCGCTGCGCCCGCATCCGCACCTGGGCGCTGGCCTCCTCGCCCGAGATATAAAGGCATTTCAAGCCCTTGCGGGCGAAACTTGCAGCGGCTTGCAGCAGAAGCGTGGATTTCCCGATCCCCGGATCGCCGCCCACCAGTATGGCCGAGGCGGGAACGAGGCCTCCCCCCAGCACCCGATCCAACTCGTCAATGCCAGAGGATGCGCGGGGCGGAGCGGCTTCCTCGGTCGCCAGGTCCGATAGCGGGATCGGCCGGCCCTTGGCCCCCAGGGATTTTGGGCCGGTGGACAGAGGCGCCTCTTCCGCGATGGTGTTCCACCCGCCACAGGCATCGCATTTGCCGGCCCATTTCCGATAGGCGGCACCGCATACAGTGCAGGTGAATGAGGCGGTCTGTTTCATGATGCGGGACAGTGACCGGTGTTTTGGGCAGTATCAAGGCGATGAGGCAACACAGAAGCTTATGCGACAGGCTTCGATTTCCAGGAAATCAGGACCTGCGTCAGGATGCAGCCGGTGAAAAGGTAAAGGCCCCAGGCGGTCTCGATGGTGACGTGGCCTGCGCCCTTTGCGATGACGATGTACAACGCGATCAGGAAGACGTCGGCCATCGCCAGCTTGCCCAGGATTTCCAGGACTGGCAGCGTCTTCGGGCTGAGCAGGTTCCAGTGCAGTAGCGCCAGCCCGATTGTCTTGGAATAAGGCGCGAAGATCGCAAGGAAGGTGACCAGCAAAGCCAGGCCCGCATCCGTGTCCCACAGCGACTGAAGGCCGGTGATGACGCTGATCTCGTCCATTCCGAAGATCGGCAGAAGGGCGGCGCGCAGCAGGGGCGCGAACCAGGCGATCGGGAAGAGGATCAAGAGAGCGAGGTTGGCAATCCTCAATCCCAAAAGCGTTCTGTTCATCTCACGCTCTCGATCGGCCCCTCGGCCCTGCCGTGGATGAATTGTTGCACGTAAGGGTCTGGCGTGGCGTCCAATTCCGAAACCGGCCCGGTCCAGCGGATCACGCCGCCGTGCAGCATGGCGACGTTGTCCGCAATCGCGCGGACCGACGACATGTCGTGCGTGATGGTCATCGCCGTCGCCCCCATTTCGGTCACGATCTCGCGGATCAGGTCGTTGATGACGCCGGCCATGATCGGGTCAAGCCCGGTGGTGGGTTCGTCGAAGAAGATGATCTCGGGCTCGGCCGCGATGGCGCGCGCAAGGCCCACGCGTTTCTGCATGCCGCCTGACAGCTCGGCGGGGAAGAGGTCGGCGGTTGCAGGCTTCAACCCGACCCGGCGCAACTTCTCGATGGCGATCTCGCGGGCCTGGGCCTTCGGCAGCGCATTGGCGCCGCGGACCAGGCGAAACGCGACGTTTTCCCAGACGCGCAGGCTGTCGAAAAGCGCGCCGCCCTGGAACAGCATCCCGAACCGCGCCAGAAACGCATCGCGGTCGGCCTTGGTCACGTCCTGCCCGTCCAGCGTGATCGTGCCGCTATCGGGGTGCACAAGGCCAAGGATGCATTTCAGAAGCACCGATTTGCCTGTCCCCGACCCGCCGATGATCACCATCGACGTCCCCGAGCCGATGGTCAGGTTCACCCCTTGCAGCACCCGGTTCTCGCCGAACCGTTTTTGCACCTGGCTGAGTTCGATCATGACGAGAAGAACACTTCGGTCAGGATGTAGTTCGCCGCCAGGATCAGCACGCTCGCGGACACCACGGCGGCCTTGGTCGCGGCCCCCACGCCCTGCGCGCCGCGCGCCGAATTCATCCCGTGGTAGCAACCCATCAGCGCCACGATGAAGCCGAAGACCGCGCCCTTCACCAGGCCAGAACCGATGTCCCAGGCCTCCAGGAAATCAACGGTGTTCTTCAGGTAGGCGGCAGAGTTGAAGTCCAGTCGAGTGATCCCGACCAGCCAGCCGCCCATGATCCCGATGGCGTCGCCGACGGCCACGAGAACCGGCATCGAAAGAGTTGCAGCCAGGACTCGCGGCACGGCAAGGTATTTCAACGGGTTGGTCGACAAGGTGACCAAGGCATCGATCTGCTCGGTGACCTTCATCGTTCCGATCTCGGCGGCGATGGACGAGGCCACCCGAGCCGCAACCATCAGGCCCCCCAGCACGGGCCCAAGCTCGCGCGTCATGCCGATGGCAACGATCGAGGGCACGACCGATTCGGCATTGAAGCGCGACCCGCCGGCATAGATCTGCAAGGCCAGCGCGCCCCCGGTGAAGATCGCGGTCAGGCCGACCACGGGCAGCGAATACCAGCCGATCTGCAAAAGCGATGACCCAAGCTCGCGAAAATAGAAAGGCGGGCGCAGGATGTGGCTCAGGATTGCCGTCGCAAACAGCGCCACCCGCCCGACGGCCGCGATGGCCTGCAGGACCGGACGGCCCAGCGACCCAAGGGTCGCCTCGATCATGCGGACCGCTCCTGGTAGCGACGGGTGTAGCGGGAGCCAAGCGCCGTCAAAAGTTCGTAGCCGATGGTTCCGGCGATCTCGGCCAGGGCGTCGACGGGCTGGTTCGGACCCAGGATGTCCAGGCTGCGCGGCACTTCGGGCAGGTCGGTGATGTCCACCGTGATCATGTCCATCGAAACGCGGCCGACCAGAGGGCAGGGCGTGTCACGGTCCCAAAGCTGCGCCTTGTTGGACAGCGTCCGGGGCAAGCCGTCGGCATAGCCCGCCGCGACGGTGGCGATGACCGAAGGCCGGTCGGCGACCCAAGTGCAGCCGTAACCCACCGCCTCCCCGACTGCGACTTCACGGGTCTGGATCACGGGCAGCGTCAGGGTCAGGACGGAGAGCGCGGCCTGATAGGGCAAGCCGCCATAGAGGCCGACGCCCGGGCGGGTCAGGTCGAAATGGTAACGCGGACCCAGAAGGATGCCGCCAGTTGCTGCCAGGCTGCGCGGCAGGCCGGTGCCGTCGGTCATCTCAAGGAAGGTCCGAAGCTGGGCCTCGTTCAGCGGATCGTCGGGCTCATCGGCGCAGGCGAGATGGCTCATCAACAGTTCCGGCCCCGCATCGACCAGGATCGGTGCGACGGCCTGCCATTCCAGCATCTCGACGCCAAGGCGGTTCATGCCCGTATCAAGCTGCACGCCGAACGGGTGGCCCGGAAGAGATTCCAGGTGGCGGGTGATCTGCTCCAGGCTGTTCAGCATCGGCGTCAGATCCAGATCGTGGATCATCTCGGTATCGCCTGACATGTGCCCGGACAGGACCGCGATTTGCGGGCCCGGACCCAAAGCCTGACGGACCGCAGCGCCTTCCTCTGACTGGGCCACGAAGAAGCGCCGCGCCCCAGCAGCGGCGAGGCAGCGGGCAACCCGCGTCACGCCCAGCCCGTAGGCATCGGCTTTTACCACCGCTGCTGTTTGCACGCCTGCACCGGACATCCGGTCCAGCGCGCGCCAGTTTGCGGCGATCGCATCAAGGTCAATCGTCAGGGTTCCAGTCGCCATGCGGCTGTTTCGACCGGGGCGGGGTCGGGGTCAAGGGAAAACCTCGGACCGGGCAGGAGCTTGCCCTTTCCGGTGCGCTACGCGACGGTGGGCAGGATTAGGAGATCTCTGGTGTCCCAAGAACGCGCTGATCATGACGAGGATGCGGACCTCTATCTGACCATCCTGTGCTGGATCGGTCTTGGCATCGCGACGCTGGATGCCTTCCTGCAACCCTTGCCTGCGGGCCTGGTCTGGGGTGCGCTGGGGGTGTCCTTCCTGACCGGCGGCCTGCCGCCCCTGCGCACGGCGCTGGCCGAGCTTTGGCAGGATTACCGGCTGGACATCGATCTTCTGATGGTCGTGGCGGCCCTTGCGGCGGCGGCGGTGGGGGCAGCACTCGAGGGCGCGGTGCTGCTGGCACTGTTTTCGCTTTCGCAGACGCTGGAGCATCGGGCGATGGGCAAGGCCCGCCGCGCGGTCGAGGCGCTGATGCAGCTTCGCCCAGAGACCGCACTGCTGAAGGGGCCGGAAGGTGTGGTCGAGGTTCCGGTGGAAAACCTCGTTCCCGGTGACCGGGTGATCCTGCGCCCCGGCGCGCGGGTGCCGGTCGATGGGCGGGTTGCCGAAGGCTCGGGTCATCTGGACGAAAGCACGGTCACGGGGGAATCGGCCCCGGTGCGAAAGGCGGCTGGCGACCCGGTGCATGAGGCGACGGTGAACCTGGACGGCATCCTGACGGTCGAGGTGACCCGGGGGCTTGCCACCAGCACCGTCGCGCAGATGATCCGGCTGGTGACCGAGGCGCAGGCGATGAAGTCGCCGTCCGAGCGGTTTTCGGACTGGTTCGGCCAGCGCTATACCATCGCCGTGCTGGTGGGCTCGGTCCTGTCGTGGTTCGGTTTCCGCGCCGTGGGCTATGACGAGGGCGATGCGCTGTACAGATCGGCGACGCTACTTGTCGCGGCCAGCCCTTGCGCCGTGGTGATCTCGGTTCCCGCCGCGATCCTGTCAGCACTGTCGGCGGCAGCGCGGGGCGGGGTGCTGTTCAAGGGCGGGGCCGCGCTCGAGGGGCTGGCCGAGGTGAAGACCTTCGCCTTCGACAAGACCGGCACGCTGACCACTGGCCTTGCCTCGGTGACGAACGTCCTGACTCTGGAGGGTTCACAGGATGATTTTCTTGCCCTGACCGCCGGGCTTGAGGCCCAGTCTGAACACCCCATCGCCGGCGCCATCCGCCGCGAGGTGGCCGAGCGTGGGCTGATCCCGACCCCGGTCCAGGATGTCCGCTCCTATCCCAGCGAAGGGATCACCGGAACGGACGCGGAGGGTCTGCTCTGGGCCGGCAACGCGCGGATGCTGGCGCGGATGGGGGCGACGCTGCCGACCGAGATCGCGCAGCTGGCCGATGGGGCCGAGACGCTGATCCTGCTGGGTCGGGGGTCGCACATCCTTGGCGCTGTAACCGTGGCCGACGAACCCCGCACCACTGCGGCCGAGGCGCTGCGGGCCCTGAAGGCCGGAGGCAAGACGGACATCCTGATGATGACTGGCGACCGTGCGCCGGTTGCGACCCGGATCGGGGACCGGCTGGGCCTTGCCCCGGACGAAATCCACGCGGGTCTGCTGCCGGGCGACAAGGTCACGCTGGTCGATGCGGCAGCCAAGCGCGGCAAGGTCGCCTTTATCGGCGACGGGGTTAACGACGCCGCAGCTCTGGCCCGCGCCGATGTCGGCGTGGCGATGGGGGTCGCCGGCAGCGAGGTCGCGCTGCAGGCCGCCGATGTGGCGTTGATGGCCGATGACCTGCGCAAGCTTGCCGCCGCCCGTCGCCTGGCCCGCCGCACCATGCGGGTGATCCGGCAGAACCTGACCCTGGCCCTGGGCGCGATGGCCGTGCTGGTGACCGGGAGCCTGTTCTTCGAACTGCCACTGCCGCTGGCCGTTCTGGGCCACGAAGGCGGGACGCTTCTGGTCGTGCTGAACGGGCTCAGGCTCTTGGCCGACCCGATCCGCGCAAAAGGCTAAAAGCCTACATCCGGCCCGCCCGATCCCTGCCACGGCTTTGCAAGGTTGCCAAACCTGGTGAAGCGACCCTCGAACGACAGCTCCACCGAGCCGATCGGCCCGTGGCGCTGCTTGCCGATGATGACTTCGGCCTTGCCATGCACCGATTCCATGATCGCCTGCCATTGGGCCATCTTTTCCAGCTCGTGATCGCCGGGCTTTTCGCGTTCCTTGTAGTATTCGTCGCGGTAGACGAACATCACGACGTCGGCGTCCTGCTCGATCGACCCCGATTCCCGCAGGTCGGAAAGCTGCGGGCGCTTGTCTTCGCGGCTTTCCACGGCGCGGCTCAGCTGCGACAGGGCGATGACCGGGATGTTCAGCTCTTTCGCGATGGCCTTCAGGCCCTGGGTGATTTCGGAAACCTCCTGCACCCGGTTTTCCTTGGAGGAGCCCTTCAGAAGCTGCAGGTAGTCGATGATGAGGACATCCAGCCCATGCGTCCGTTTCAACCGCCGCGCCCGGGCCGCGACCTGGCTGATCGGCAGAGCCGGGGTGTCGTCAATGTAGAGGGGGCAAGCTTCAAGCGCCTTCGCGGCCTCGACGAAACGGCGGAACTCCTGCTCCGTCATGTCACCGCGGCGGATCTGTTCCGATGGCACCTCGGCCGCCTCGGACAGGATACGCGCCGCCAGCTGCTCGGCGCTCATTTCCAGAGAGAAAAACCCGACAACGCCCCCCTCGACCGAGCCTTCGCCGCCATCAGGCAGCCGACCGCGCTTGTGCGCCTTGGCGATGTTGAAGGCGATGTTGGTCGCCAGCGAGGTCTTGCCCATCGACGGACGCCCCGCAAGGATCAGCAAGTCCGAGGGGTGCAGCCCCCCCAGCTTCTTGTCCATGTCGATCAGGCCGGTGGAAATGCCCGCAAGGCCTCCGTCCCGCTGATAGGCCGCGTTCGCAACATTGACCGCGTCTGTTACCGCCTTGAGAAAGCTTTGAAATCCCCGCTCGGCGACGCCCTGCTCGCCCAGCTTGTAGAGCCGCTGTTCGGCTTCGATGATCTGGTCCTTGGGTTCAGAGGCCACCTCGACCTTGGCCGCCTGCGCCGCAATGTCCCGGCCCAGCTGGATCAACTCGCGCCGCACCGCCAGGTCATAGACCATCTGCGCATAGTCCCGCGCCGCATAGGCCGAGATAGCGGCCCCCGCCAGACGCACCAGGTAGGACGGCCCGCCCAGTTCCTTCAGGCCCTGGTCATCCTCCAGAAACGCCTTCAGCGTCACGGGCGAAGCAAGGGCGTTCTTCAGGATGCGCGCCGCCGCGACCTCGAAGATGCGCTGGTGGACCGGGTCGAAGAAATGCTCGGCCTTCACCAGCGATGAAATCCGGTCGAAGATCTCGTTGTTGGTCAGGATCGCGCCAAGAAGCTGCTGCTCGGCCTCGATGTTGTGCGGCAGCGCCTCGGTTTCGGACCCGGCTTGGGCTGCGCCCGGCATCAGCGGGCCAGGCCCCATCGCCCTGAGTGCGGTGATCTCTGTCATGTCTGCCCCTGCCGTCTTTTCTGCTTTTTGGTGTCCATCGCCTAGCATGTCCAGCGGTGGATTGGGTTGGGGGAAAGCTGTGCATAAGCCGCTTATCCACAAGATTGATCCTACCACATCTTGCCCCGCCGATGAAGCACGAACCTAGCCCTTGCTGTTCCAGCAGGCTTTAGTGGGCGGCTTTTGTGCGGGCGCGACGCGGGACGGCGGGAATCAGGCCTTGCGGGCGTCCTGCCAGGCGCGGGGGGCTTTCAGGAAGCTTTCCACCTCGGCCAGCGTGGCCGCATCGAAGGCCCCTTGCGCGCGCGCCTCGGCCAGCACGTCCCACCAGGTGCACAGGTGATGCAGCTTGACGCCATGCGCGCCAAGCTTGGCTTCGGTGTCGGGGAAGATGCCATAGTAGAAGATCACTGCCGTGTGGCCGCAGACAGCACCTGTCTCGCGGATCGCATCGACGAAGCTGAGTTTCGATCCCCCGTCTGTCGTCAGGTCCTCGACCAGAAGAACGCGCTGGCCTTCGGTCATCGCGCCCTCGATCCGGGCGTTGCGGCCGTAACCCTTGGGCTTCTTGCGGACGTAAGTCATTGGCAAGGCAAGCCGTTCGGCCACCAGCGCGGCAAAGGGAATGCCAGCAGTTTCGCCGCCCGCGATGTTGTCGAAGGCTTCGAACCCCGCTTCGCGCATCACGGTGACGGACAGAAAATCCATCAGCGTGGACCGGATGCGCGGGTAGCTGATCAGCTTGCGGCAGTCGATGTAGGTGGGACTGGGCAGGCCGGAGGCCAGCGTGAAGGGCGTCTCGGCGTTGAAATGCACCGCCTTGATCTCCAGAAGCGCGCGAGCCGTCAGGCGGGCGATTTCGTCCTTGGGGGGATAGGTCGAGGGGATCATGCGCGGGGTCCTTTCAGGCAAGGCTCGTCGTGCAACTTCGTCTTCTCCTCGCGGGTGCTACCCCACGAGTGACGCAGTCATCGAGGAGGCGGTTCAGGTCACGACGTGCCAGTGCACGGGAAAGCCAGGGTTGAAGACGGTGACGGGGCCGGGGTCGGCCTGGATCTTCTCGGGCCAGATGCAAGGCTCGGTCCGCTTCTCCAGGGTAAGGGTGCGTTCGTTCACCGGCAGGCCGTAGAAGGTCGGACCGTGGCGCGAGGCGAAGCCTTCCAGCCGGTCCAGCGCGCCCTCTTCCTCGAAGACATGCGCCAGAAGGGACATCGTGTTGGTCGCCGTGAAGCAGCCCGCACAGCCGCAGGCATGTTCCTTCAGCGCATCGACATGGGGTGCGCTGTCGGTCCCCAGGAAATACCGGGGTGAGCCGGAGGTTGCAGCGCGGCGCAGCGCCAGCCGGTGCTTTTCGCGCTTGGCCACGGGCAGGCAGTAGTAGTGCGGCTTGATCCCGCCAGCGAGGATATGGTTGCGGTTGATGATCAGGTGATGCGTCGTGATCGTCGCGGCCAGAGTGTCACTGCCCTCGGCCGCGTAGGCGACGCCTTCCTCGGTCGTGATGTGCTCCATGACGACGCGCAACTCGGGCAGGCTGCGGCGGAGGGGATCAAGAACCGTGTCGATGAAGACGGCCTCACGGTCGAAGATGTCGACCTCGGGGGTCGTGACCTCGCCGTGGGTGCAAAGCGGCAGGCCGATCCGCGCCATCGTCTCCAGAACCGGCATGACCATATTCAGGTCGCGCACCCCGCCGTGGGAATTCGTGGTGGCCCCCGCAGGATAAAGCTTCACCGCCTTCACAAGGCCGGAGGCGGCGGCGCGTTCAACATCCGTCGGGTCCGTGCTCTCGGTCAGGTACAGCGTCATCAGGGGCTCAAAGTCCATGCCTTGCGGCAGGGCGGCCATGATCTGCTGGTGATAAGCCTGGGCATCGTCCAGCGTCACCACGGGCGGCACCAGGTTGGGCATGATGATCGCGCGGGCGAAATGGCGGGCGGATTCCGGCAAGACGGCCCGCAGCATCGCGCCGTCGCGCAGGTGCAGGTGCCAGTCGTCGGGGCGGGGCAGGGTGATCGTTTGCATGGCCGCGCAGGTAACGTAATCCCGACCGCGTTTCCAGTGGCATCGCATGGCAGACTGCGACAGGATCGCACCAAAGATGGAGTTGCCGATGTTCCGCCCGTTTCTTGTCGCCGCCTGCCTGGCGCTTCCCGCCGTCGCGCAGGACGTCGATTGCGCCAATGCCATCACCCAGATGGAGTTGAACCAGTGTGCCTACGCGGATTGGGAAGCGGCCGATGCAGAGCTGAACTCGGCCTACAAACGGGCGATGACCCTCTTGCGGGGCTGGGACGACAATCTGCCGGAAGATGAACGGGGCGGGGCGGTCTTGCTGACGGAAGCGCAGCGGGCCTGGATCACGTTCCGCGACAATGCTTGCGCCGCGGAAGGCTACGGCATGAAGGGTGGCAGCGCCGAGCCGCTGGTCACCTACGGTTGCATGCGCCAATTGACCCAGGAACGTACCGCGCACCTGACCGCGCTCTTCGACGCCTATGCCGAGTGATCAGGGCTTCTCGCCGGTCAGTTCTTCCAGACGCCGGGCAAAGCGCGGTGCGTTGAGGCGCGAGGTCACCGACCGGCAGATCTTGATCTCGCGTTCCGGGTGGCCCGACAGCCGCGCCGCCGCCAGAACCGCGCGCAGGTAGCTGCTGTTCGACCGCCTCCCGCGCCAGAGCCACGAGAATCGCTCCGCCGACATCTTGCCTTCCATCGCCGCTTCCAGGATCCGGTCCAGAACCTTCATCTCGCGCAAGGTGTCCTCGGTCCCCTCGCCGGTATAGCGCGCGTGCAAGGGCTGGACCCAAGGCCGCTGGAAAAGCGCGGCATGCATCGCGTCCGGCTGGTGCAATGGATCATGGATCAGCCAGACCTTCGACGCACTTTCCGTCATGTCCGGCGCATATCCATACCGGCCGCGGAAGTTGATCCGCCGCGCAATCCGGTGGCGCTCATCCCAGCCCGCCAGACTTGGGTCCAGCGTCGCGCGGGGGGCAACAAGCACCAGTTCCGCCTGCGGCGCGGTGATCGAATAGGCCGCCGCCGCATAGCCCGCCGGTCCCGCACCATAGAAGACCACGCGGTCGAAATCCTCCAGGAACCCGTCATCGGCCAGCCGGTCGAAATATCGGAACACCGCCGGGTCGCGCCACCAGGTCTCGCCTTCGGCCAGGATGGTCAGCATCGACCAGCCGCGGTTCTGCGCCAGTGCGAAGTGTTCCGGCAGATGATCCTCGCGGTCGCGCAGGGACGCGGCGTCCTCGAAGGTCACCAGCAACTGCGGGCGTTCCTCGGCGAAGAAGGCGTAATGCTTGTCCCCCAACGGCAGGAAGTCGCCGTCGCCCTCGGCGATCTCCAGCATGGGGCGCTGCCAGTCGGGCGGCTGGACTTCGGTGGTCATCGGAAAACTATCGGTGCGTTGCATTTCGGGACTGCGGGTCTCGGACTCTGGCGACAGAATACGGCCACCACAAGGCCCTGCGGTGGAAACATTTGCCCCAGATACAGCCCAGACGCGCAAGGTGCGGCAACGATCCTGTGAGGCAACAACTTTGGGTTGCAAGCCAGCCTCAATCCACGCCCCAGAGCTATCCCAGATGCGGCTTCCAGATCGACTCGGCTTCGGCTTGCGCCAGAACACGCGTCGGCCCGGCCATCAGGACCTGCCCATAGAAGCTGCGCCAGGCATCTTCCCGCATCAGCGTGCGAAACCGCGCGTGCCGCCAGGCGACGGCTGCCTGATGCAGGGGTCCCAGCACCGGGTCTGCATGGAGCGCCTCCCGCAAGGTGTGGCTTTTCAGCCCCAGGATCGACCGGTCCTCGGTTTCGCAGAAGTTCCGCTCAACCCAGTAGCCCACGTCCAGTCCGCCGTCGGCATGGACCGCCCGGCCCCTGTCGCGCTTCAAGAGGAAGCTTTCCACCGCACCCAACGGGTAGTGGTTCAGCTGCACCAGTCCGTAATGATCGCGCCCGACGTCAGAAAAGATCCGCCCGCGGTGGAAGACCGCCGGCAAGACCCGGCCCGAGCCGTCAAACCACCGCTGCCCGGCCAGCCGCGCGGCCATCGGCGCACCTGGACGATGCACGCCAAGCTTTCCGTAGCTGCCGTCGTTCTTCACCAGGGTCTTGAACAGCAGGCCCCGCCAGGGCCAGTGCAGGACCGACGGCGCCGCGCGGGTGAAGGTCTCGGTCACCGGCGCGTCCCGATATTCGACGACGCCCGCATTGCCGAACAGCCGCCAGGTCAACGTGATCGCCGTTGCTTCGGGCAGGGCCGACAGCAGGCCCGGAATTGTCCGGTCGCCGACATGCACATTGACAAACTCGTCAATGTCCAAAGGCAGCAGCCAGTCCGACCCCAAGGCCAGCGGATGCCGGTCAGCTTGCTTCAGCGCCGCCCACTGCGGCCCCACGTCATGCGGGCCCGGATTGTGGACATGGGTCAGCCAGCCCAGGCCCTCCAGCCGGTCCAGCAGTGCATCGGTGCCATCGTCGCACTCGTTGGAGAAGACCAGAAAATCCGTGACGCCACAGGCCCGGTGATGCGCCAGCCACTCCAGAAGGTACGCGCCCTCGTTGCGCACGCAAAGGATGGCCGTGATCTTCACCCCGCCCGTCCTTTCATCTTTGCAAGAAATATCCCCGCCGGAGGCATCCGACCTCTCCACCCGTGCTGCGCCAGAAGGCCTAGCACGGACAGCAAAGCCCGGCCAACCTCAGAAGAACGCCTGCAGCCCGGTGATCGCACGGCCCAGGATCAGCGCGTGAACGTCATGCGTGCCCTCGTAGGTGTTCACCGTCTCCAGGTTCACCATATGGCGCATGACCTGGAAGTCCTCCGATATCCCGTTCCCGCCATGCATGTCGCGGGCCCAGCGGGCCGCGTCCAGCGCCTTGCCGCAGTTGTTGCGCTTGACGATGGAAATCATCTCCGGCGCGGCGTTCGCCTCGTCCAGCAGTCGTCCCACGCGCAAGCTGGCCTGCAGGCCCAGCGAAATCTCGGTCATCATGTTGGCCAGCTTCAGCTGGAACAGCTGCGTCCCGGCGATGGGTTTGCCGAACTGCTTGCGGTCCAATCCGTACTGGCGTGCCGCGTGCATGCAGAACTCGGCCGAGCCCAGGACGCCCCAGCTGATCCCGTAGCGCGCGCGGTTCAGGCAGCCGAACGGCCCTTTCAGCCCTTCCACGAACGGAAGCAGCGCGTCCTCACCCACCTCGACGTCCTTCATCACGATCTCGCCGGTGATCGACGCCCGCAGCGACAGCTTGCCGCCGACCTTGGGTGCCGACAGGCCCTTCATGCCCCTTTCCAGCACAAAGCCCTTGATCTTGCCGCCATGCGCCTCGGACTTGGCCCAGACCACGAAGACATCGGCGATAGGAGCGTTCGAAATCCACATCTTCGCGCCGTTCAGCACGTAGCCATTCGCGGTCTTCTTCGCGGTGGTCTTCATCCCCGCCGGGTCCGACCCCGCATCGGGTTCGGTCAGCCCGAAACAGCCGATCCACTCGCCCGAGGCGAGCTTCGGCAGATACTTCTGCCGCTGGTCCTCGGTCCCGTAGGCATAGATCGGATACATCACCAGGCTGGATTGCACCGACATCATCGAGCGGTACCCGGAATCAACCCGCTCGACCTCGCGCGCAACCAGACCATAGGCCACATAGGACGCCCCAAGCCCGCCGTATTCCTCGGGCACCGTCACACCCAGAAGGCCCATCTCGCCCATCTCGCGGAAGATCGACGGGTCGGTCGTCTCGTCCCGATAGGCCGCGATGACCCGCGGCTGCAACTTTGCTTGCGCATAGTCCCGCGCCGCATCGCGCAGCATCCGTTCTTCCTCGGTCAGTTGGTCGTCCAGACGGAACGGGTCTTCCCAATCGAACCGGCCCAGATCGGGCGCGTCCTTGGCTTTCAGCTTCGGCTGGGTGTGCAGGGTGTCGGGCATGGGAACCTCCATCTTTGTGCACATCATTGCAGAAAAGGGCAGGGCAGGCTATCGAAAGCCCTGCACGGGTTCATGAGGGAAACTCATAATGCTGCCGCGCCGCTACCTGCCGCCGATCCCGGCCCTGATGGCCTTGGAGGCGGTTGACCGCCTCGGGACCGCCTCTGCGGCGGCCGAGGAACTCAGCTTGACGCAGGGCGCCGTCAGCCGCGCCCTGCAGGGTCTTGAGGCGCAGCTTGGCGTCCAGCTTCTTGTCCGTGAACGTCAGCGCCTGCGCTTGACGTCGGCTGGCCGCGACTATGTGGCCGAGGTCCGCAGGGCCCTGAACCTGCTCGCCTCAGCCTCGTTGACACTCCGCGCGAACCCGACCGGAGGCGCGCTCAACCTGGCGATCCTGCCCGCCTTCGGGATGCACTGGCTCGCCCCCCGGCTAGCCCGCTTTGCGCATAGCCACCCCGAGGTCACCGTCAACCTCTCCACCCGCCTTCGCCCCTTCGACTTCACCGGCTCCACTTTCGATGCCGCAATCCACTACGGTCGACTGGATGGAGGCCGCCAGGACTGGCCTGGTGTCGCCTCCCTGAAACTCATGGACGAAGAGGTCATCGCCGTCGCTGCTCCTGGCTTCCCGGCGTTGGAAAGAGCTGCCGACATCCTGCGCCATCCGCTCCTGCAGCTTGAATCCCGCACCGGCGACTGGGGCCGCTGGCTGGCTCACCACGGCGACCCCGGCCAAAGGCCACCTGGCATGATGTTCGACCAGTTCGCCACCCTGACCCAGGGCGCGATCCACGGCATGGGGCTGGCCCTGATCCCCACCTTCCTTATCCAGCGCGAGCTGTCCGAGGGCCGCCTGATCCCCGTCTTCGGCCCGGCCATTCCCGCCCTTGGCTCCTATTACCTGGTCTGGCCCGGAAGCCTACCCGACCGCGCGCCGCTGCGCTCCCTACGACTATGGTTGCAGGCCGAAGCCGCCGATCCCGCCTTGACCCCCACCGGCCCTCCCGCCACTCTGCCGCCAAGACCGGAGGCCCCGTGACCACCATCCCGAAAGACATCGACGGCGTGGAAACCCTTTTGGCAGGCCAGGGCTACGTCGCCTCCCGCGCGCTTGCCACGGTGGTCTTCCTCTCCCTCAAACTCGGCCGCCCGCTGTTTCTGGAAGGCGAGGCCGGCACCGGCAAGACCGAGATCGCCAAGACCCTCGCCACCGCCCTGGGCCGCCGCCTGATCCGGCTCCAGTGTTACGAAGGCCTCGACGCCGCTTCCGCTGTCGCCGAATGGAACTTCGCCGCCCAGATGATCGCCATCCGCACGGCCGAGGGCACCTCGGACCGCGACCAGCTGAAGACCGAGCTCTTCACCGAAGAGTATCTCATCGAACGCCCGCTCCTCGCCGCCATGCGCCCGCAGCCAGGCGGCGCGCCCGTGCTGCTCATCGACGAGCTTGACCGCGCCGACGAACCCTTCGAGGCCTTCCTCCTCGAAGCCCTCTCCGATTTCCAGGTCACCATCCCGGAACTCGGCACGATCAAGGCCCCCGAGCCCCCCATCGTCATCCTCACCTCCAACCGCACGCGCGAGGTTCATGACGCCCTGAAACGCCGCTGCCTCTACCACTGGGTCGACTACCCCAGCTTTGAGCGCGAACTGGCGATCCTGAATTCCCGCGCCCCCGAGGCCCAGGCCAGCCTCAGCCGCGAAGTGGTCGCCTTCGTCCAGAAGCTGCGGCGCGAGGACCTGTTCAAACGCCCCGGCGTGGCCGAAACGATCGATTGGGCCAAATGCCTCCTCGCCCTCGACGTCATCGCGCTTTCCCCCGAAGTCATCTCCGACACCCTCGGCGCGATCCTGAAATACCAGGACGACATCCAGAAACTGCAGGGCTCCGAAGCCAAGCGCCTCCTCGACGAGGTCAAGCGCGAACTGGTTCCGGCATGACCTTTCATCTTTGCCCAAATATCCCACAGGGGGTCCGGGGGATGTGAAATCCCCCGGGATAAGCCACCCCATGCCGACCTATCCCGATCTCGACATCCCCGAAGACGGCAAACTTGCCCACAACATCGCCCATTTCGCCCGGGCGCTCAGGAAGGCGGGCCTTCCCGTCGGTCCCGGTCGCACACTGGACGCCGTGAACGCGGTGGCCGCCGCCGGTTTCGACCGGCGCGAGGATTTCTACTTCACCCTGCAAGCTGTCTTCGTGTCCCGCCCCGAAGAACGCGCGACCTTCGGCCAGGTCTTCAGGCTCTTCTGGCGCGACCCGCGGTACCTGGACCATATGATGTCGCTCCTGCTGCCCCAGGTCCACGGCGTACAAGAGGACCGCGCCGCCCAGGCCGCCGAGAAGCGTGCCGCCGAAGCCCTTCTCGACGGCCAGCTTCCTCCGCCGCCCGGGACCGACACCCCGGAAGGTGACCAGATCGAGATCGACGCCACCGCCACGATGTCCGCCGAAGAACGGCTGAAGACGCTCGACTTTGAACAGATGTCCGCCGCAGAAGTCATTGAGGCAAAGCGGATGCTGGCAAAGCTCTCGCTGCCGGTCCAGCCGCTCATGACCCGCCGCTCCGCCCCCTCCACCCTGACTGCCCGGATCGATGCCCGCCGTACGCTCCGCGAAGCGATGCGCCACGGCGGAGAAATCACCGCGCTCGCCCACAAGGCCCCCGTCACCCGCTGGCCGAACCTTGTCGTCCTGTGCGACATCTCCGGCTCGATGGCGGACTATTCCCGCATGGTCCTGCATTTCGTCCACGCCGTTGCCAACCGGAAAGGGCAGGGCTGGGCGCGCGTCCACGCCTTCACCTTCGGCACGCGCCTGACCAATATCACCCGCCACCTACGCGCCCGCGACGTGGATGCAGCCCTCAAGGCCGCCGGGTCCGAAGCGCAGGACTGGTCCGG
The DNA here is from genome assembly GCF_030694085.1 of Tabrizicola sp. GTDB lineage: Bacteria > Pseudomonadota > Alphaproteobacteria > Rhodobacterales > Rhodobacteraceae > Tabrizicola. The sequence goes on from NZ_JAUXZE010000056.1 coordinate 132,302, forward strand.
CGGCACCCGTATCGGCCAGTCGCTGCACGCCTTCAACCGCGACTGGTCGCGCCGGGTGCTGGGGCAGGGGGCGGTTGTGCTTCTGATCACCGACGGCCTCGACCGCGACGACACGGCGCTGCTCACAAAGGAAACCGAACGCCTGCACCTGTCCTGCCGCCGCCTGATCTGGCTGAATCCGCTCTTGCGCTGGACCGGCTTTGCCCCCAAGGCTCAGGGGGTTCGAGCCATCCTGCCCCACGTCGACAGCTTTCGCGCCGGCCATTCCATCGCCTCCCTGGAAGCGCTTGGCCGCGCGATCTCGGAACCCTCGGACCACGGCGAACGCGACCGGCTCTTGGCAATGATCCGCACCTAGGCGGGTCCCCGCCGAAGGTTATGCCTTGGCAAGTCCGTGATATCGCATATCAGCAACCCATGCCCTTTGTTATGCGTATCAGGGCCATCGGGAACCGGATGAATTCATATCCGTTATTCCTGTGCCCATCAGAATGAGGACTGGTTCATGAGAAGACTTCTGGTATCCACGACGGCCCTTTCGGTGGCGATCAGCCCCCTGGGCACCATGCCTGGCTTTGCCCAGGTTCTGAACGAGGACGGCTCGGTCACCGGCAACGACGGCGCAGTGCTCTGCGTGCCGACCGCGGACATTGCCTGCGACCTCGACGCGATCATTGCGCAGATGGAGGCTGATGCCGCCGCCGCCGCCGCGGTAGAAGCCGAGGCTGCCGCCGCACTGGCCGCCGAAGAAGCTGCAGCCGCCGAGGCCGCCGCCCAGGCCGAGGCCGAGGCAACGGCGCAGGCCGATGCGGAAGCCGCCGCCGCCGCCGAGGCCGCCGCCGCAGCGGATTCTGAAGCACAGGTTCAGGCTCAGGCTGAAGCCGACGCTGCGGCTGCGGCCGCTGCCGCTCAGGCGGAAGTCGAAGCGCAAGCCCAGGCGGAAGCCGATGCTGCCGCCGCGCGCGCCGCCGAGGAACAAGCTGCCGCCGAAGCTGCCACCCAGGCCGCCGCCGAAGCGGAAGCCGCGGCTCAAGCTGCCGCCCAAGCCGCCGAGGAAGCCGCTGCTGCCGCGGCCGCCGCCGAGGAACCCGCGACCGTGGAAACGCCTGCGGAAGACCCGGTGATCGAGGAAGTGCCTGCCGTAGAACCGCCCGTTGAAGAACCACCCGTCGAAGAAACCGCTCCAGTCGAGGAAGTGGCACCGGCTGATGAGGCCGTAATCGAGGAAGCTCCCGCCGAGGAGGTTCCGGTCGAGGAAGTTCCGGTCGAGGAAGCCCCGGTCGTAGATCCGACCCTCGAAGAAGCCACGCCCGCTGAAGAACCCGCTGTCGAGGAAGCCACCGCCGAAGAGCCGGTGATCGAGGAAGTGCCCGCCGAAGACGCTGCCGACGAAGCGGCTGCTGCTGCTGCGGCACTGCAAGCAGCCGAGGCGGAACTGTCCATCACCGAGGGCGGCGAAATTGTGGACCCCGCCGCTGGCTTGAGGGTCGCCGAAACCGATCCGGCTGTCGAAGTCGAGCCGGTTGAAGCACCGCAGGTCACCGAATCCGAGGTTGAAAGTCTGACCAACCTGCTGACGGGTGACCCGACGGCCATCGACCCCTCGACACTTGCGGCTGCCGCACTGGTGACCGCTCCGACCGATGACGCCGCGACCGTCGACGCGACTGCGGTCGTCGAAGCGGACCCGGCCAATCTGGTGGCCGCGACGACCCAGACCATCACCGAGGAAACTGCCCGGACCTCGTCGGAAGAATTCGCTGCGGCCCCTACGGCTCTTGCCGACGGCAGGAAGAGCGGCTTTTCGGACCTGGAAAAGGCCGGTCTCCTGGTGCTTGGTGCTCTCGCCGTCGGCGCGATCATCAAGAACAACCGCGAGGCGGCTGCCAACACCGCTGTCTCGACGATGGGGCAGGGGGACAGCCGCGTCGTGTCGAACACCGGCGACCGGGTCATCGTGCTCCAGCCCGACGGGACCTACCGCGTGCTGAAGGACGACGACACCGTGATCCGTCGCCCCGGTTCGACCGTGCGGACCGAAACCTTCCGTGACGGCTCGACCCGGACCATCGTGCAACGCGCTGATGGCACGCAGGTGGTCACCATTCGCGACGCGACCGGCCGTGTCCTGCGCCGGGCGACCTATGACGACCTTGGCCGCGAAGTCATCCTGTTCGACGACTTGGCTGCAGAGGAAGTCGTGATCGTCCGCGACCTGCCGCGCCCGGAACGGCGGATCGTCATTTCGTCGAAAGACAACAACGCCGCACTGAAGCGCGAGCTTGCGGCGCTGGAAGCGGAGAAGGCCGGTCGGAAGTTCTCGCTCCGCCAGATCCGCGAGATCCCGGAAGTGCGGGCGCTGGCCGCGACGATCGACGTCGAACCGGTGACCTTCGCCTCCGGTTCGGCCGCGATCCCGGCGAGCGAGGCCCGTGACCTGGCCGACCTTGGGCGGGTGATGCAGCAGCTTCTGGACGAAAACCCGCGCGAGGTCTTCCTGATCGAAGGCCACACCGACGCGACCGGCAAGGCGGCGATGAACCTCGCCCTCTCTGACCGCCGCGCGGAATCGGTGGCGCTGGCCCTGACCGAATACTTCGACATCCCGCCGGAGAACATGGTCGTCCAGGGCTACGGCGAAACGGAACTCCTGATCGACACCCAGGCCAGCGAATCCCGCAACCGCCGGGTCGAGGTCCGGGTGATCACCCCGCTCCTGCGCACCGCCACCCGCGGCTAATCGCAGACCCATACCAAAGTCGCGCCGCGGGCACCCCCCGCGGCGCTTCATTTTGGTGGCATCCCCCGACGCGCGGACGCATACTTGCCCCATGAAGCGCGCAGACCACGACCTTATCCCCGAAGCCGCCCTTGCCTGGCACCGCGCGGGCACAGGTGCGGCCCTTGCCACCGTCATCGAGACCTGGGGCTCTGCCCCGCGCCAGGCCGGCAGCCAGCTGGCCATCTCGGGCGAGGGCGAGATGCTTGGCTCTGTCTCCGGGGGCTGCGTCGAAGGCGCGGTGATCACCGAGGCGCTGGACTCGCTTGCCGACCGCAAGTCCCGCGTCCTGACCTTCGGGGTCAGCGACGAGACCGCCTTTGCCGCGGGCCTGGCCTGTGGCGGTACCATCCGCGTTCTGGTCGAGCCGGTGGGCGACGGTCCCGAGGCGCTGCCGGAAGGCTTGCTCGCCGAACTTGCCGAAGCCCGTGCCGCCCCCCGTGCGGCGGCCATCGTCACCACCCCCGCGACCTGGGAACGACGCCTTCTTACCCCCGGCGCAGACCCCGCCACCGACGCCCGCTTCAGGTCCGACCGCTCTGGCATGGAAGAGGATGGCCGCTTCATCGCCATTCACAACCCACCCCTGCGGCTCATTGTCGTCGGCGCGGTCCACATCGCCCAGCCGCTGCTGCAGATCGCCCGAACCTGCGGCTATGCCCCAACTCTGATCGACCCCCGCGCCGCTTTCGGTTCGGCCGAGCGCTTCCCCGGCGAGACGATCCTGGACGACTGGCCCGACGAAGCCCTTGCGCAGTTGCACCCCGATGCCCGCACGGCCATCGTCACGCTGACCCACGACCCCAAACTCGATGACCCCGCCATCCGATTTGCCCTGAACTCCAAGGCTTTCTACCTTGGCTGCCTGGGGTCCACCCGCACCCATGCCAAGCGTGTCGAGCGGCTGCTGGCCGAAGGCTTTTCCCCCGAACAGATCGCGAAGATCCATGCCCCCGTCGGGCTGGATATCGGGGCCAAGACGCCTGCCGAGATCGCCGTCAGCGTCATGGCTCAGGTCACCGAAACCCTGCGAAAGTAATGCAGTTCGGCCCGGTTCCCCTTTCCGAAGCCGAAGGCGCGATCCTCGCCCATTCCGTCGCCCTGCCTGAAGGCCGGCTGCGCAAGGGCTGCATTCTGGGGCGAAAGGAAATCGCTCAACTGCAGGCCACTGGCCGGACCGAGGTCATCGCGGCGCGCCTCGGTGCCGATGACATGCACGAGGACGAAGCCGCCCTGGCCATCGCCCGGGCGCTTGTCCCCGACCCGCAGGCGGCCGGCCTTGACCTGCGGCCGGTCGGCACAGGGCGCGTCAACCTTCACGCCCGCGCTGCCGGAGTGGTCGAGGTCCGGTCTGATCAGGTGAACGCCCTCAACGCCGTCGATCCGATGATCACGCTTGCCACCGTCCCCCGTTGCCAGCGCGTCGGCGCGGGCGAGATGGTCGCCACCGTGAAGATCATTGCCTACGGGGTCGCCGCACCGGACGTAGCGGCTGCCTGCAGGGCTGGGACGCAGGCGCTTCGCCTCTGTCCGGCACGTATAGGTCGGATCACCCTGGTCGAAACCCATACGGACAGCAACTCCAAGGTGCTTGGCGTTGACGCGATCACCAACCGGCTGGCAGCCCTGGGCGCGAACCTTGCCACCCATCTGCACAGCCCGCACCGCGAAGCCGACCTTGCCGCAACACTGGCGACGGTCACCGATGCGGAACTGATCCTGATCCTGACCGCCTCGGCCACCTCGGACCTCCACGACGTTGCCCCTGCGGCAGTGCGCAAGGCAGGGGGAACGGTCGACCGCTTCGGAATGCCGGTGGACCCCGGCAATCTTCTCTTTCTTGGAAGCCTGAATGGCATCCCGGTCATCGGCCTGCCGGGTTGCGTGCGCAGCCCGGCGCTGAACGGGGCGGACTGGGTGATGGAGCGGCTGATCTGCGGCATGGCCGTCACCGCAGCCGACATCGCCGCAATGGGGGTTGGCGGGCTGCTGAAGGAAATTCCCACGCGCGGGCGCCTGCGCGAGGCCAAGCCGGAATGAAAAAGCGGGGGCAAATTGCCCCCGCACAGGACGCCCTTGCGCCCCCTCCCCTTGCGTCCCCTCGTCGTGCGACTTCGTTCGCGTCGCAGGGCTTTCCCAGCGATGAGCGCCGAAGGCGACGACGAGCGGCCGCTACTTTGGCGCGACCATCATCACCATCTGGCGACCTTCCAGCCGCGGGAAGGATTCGATCTTGCCGATCTCGGCCACGTCGGCCTCGACCCGCTTCAGAAGCTCAAGGCCAAGGTCCTGGTGAGCCATTTCCCGGCCCCGGAAGCGCAGGGTGACCTTCACCTTGTCGCCTTCCTCCAGGAACTTCACCACCGACCGCATCTTGACTTCATAGTCATGGATGTCGGTGCCCGGGCGGAACTTGATTTCCTTGATCTCGATGATCTTCTGCTTCTTGCGGGCCTCGGCCTCGCGCTTCTGCGTCTCGTACTTGAACTTGCCGAAGTCCATGATCTTGCAGACGGGCGGGACCGCCGTCGGCGAGATTTCCACCAGGTCAAGTCCGGCTTCCTCGGCCATCTGCATCGCGCGGGCCGGGGTCACGACCCCGACATTCTCGCCGTCCGCGCCGATCAGGCGTATCTCCGGAGCGCGGATGCGGTCATTGATGCGGGGACCGGTTTCGCGTTGCGGCGGGGCATTGTGCGGTCTGCGGGCTATGGTAGTCGTCCTTTGATGGTTGTTAGTGCGGCGGCAATCTAGACCCCGGCGGGCATATCTGCAACCCGGCTGGCCTGTGAGAGTTCCTGTTTTCCACGGAATTCGGGCGTTTTTCCCCGTGCTGCACTGCGGCACCCTTTTCATTTCCCGACCAAGGTGCCATATGACCGCCATCCGGGCGCTAGCTCCGGTCATGGGAGTATTTGACATGAACAGAACCGTTATCATCGGCGCCATCGTCGTCCTGCTGGCCGCTGGCGGCTACTACCAGTTCAGCTACAAGCCGGCTCAGGAAGCAGCTCAGGCTGCCGCCGCCGCCGCCGCTCAGGCTGAAGCTGACGCCAAGGCTGCCGAAGAAGCCGCAGCCAAAGCCGCCGAGGAAGCTGCCGCCGCCGCTCAGAAGGCTGCTGACGAGGCTGCCGCTGCCGCCGCCGCCACCACCGAAGCCGCGACCGACGCAGCCACCGCTGTGACGGATGCCGCCGCTGCTCTGGACCCGGCCAACTTCAACGCCGACACCGTCGTGGCCCTGATCGATGGCTCGACCCTCGATGACGCGACCAAGGCTACGCTGAAGACCGCTGTCGAAGCTGCCCGTGCCAACCCGGCGCTGGTTGCGGACACGATCGCTCAGGTCAAGACCGCGCTTGGCATGTAATCTCCGGCTTTCGCCGAACCTGAAGGCCGCGAGCACCCCTCGCGGCCTTTTGCTTTGCGCGGTCTCCGTGGGCATGAAAAAGGGCCGCAGAATCGCCCTGCAGCCCGGATTTCCAGAGGTTAAGGCCACCTTAACGAGAAAAGGCAAACCATTGATTTTACGGGATGATCGGATTTTGTCCACCGTGGACAGATCAGATCCCGTCGCCCACGAAGGCCTTTTCCACCACAAATTCCTGCGGCTCCGAGTTGGCCCCCTCACGCAGCCCGAACCCTTCCAGGATTGCCTTCACATCGACGTTGAAGGCAAGGCTCCCGCAGACCATTGCCCGGTCTTCCTCGGGGTTCATCTTCGGCAGGCCGAGGTCCGCGAAGACCTTGCCGGAAGCCAGGTTGTCGGTGACCCGCCCCATGTGGTGAAACTCTTCCCGCGTGGTCGTCGGATAGTAGCGGAGCTTGCCTTGCACCGTCTCGCCAATCAGAGGATCGGCCTCCAACCCCTCGACCAGCTGCCGCCCATACTCCAGTTCGGCCACCTCGCGGCAGGTGTGCATCATGATGACCTGGTCGAACTTCTCATAGACCTCCGGGTCCCGCATCAGGCTGGCGAAGGGGGCAAGGCCGGTCCCCGTCGCAAGGAACCATAGCCGCTTGCCGGGAAGCAGCGCATCCACCACCAGCGTCCCCACCGGCTTTGGCCGCAGGATGATCTCATCCCCCGGCTGGATATGCTGGAGCCGGCTGGTCAGCGGGCCGTCCGGCACCTTGATCGAGTAGAACTCCAGCTCCTCGTCCCAAGACGGCGAAGCGATGGAGTAGGCCCGAAGAAGTGGCTTTCCGTTGTCGCCCATCAAGCCGATCATCACGAACTCACCGGACCGGAAGCGCAGGCTGGCGGGGCGCGACACCCGGAACGAAAACAGCCGGTCGGTCCAGTGCTTCACACTGGTCACGACCTGCGCGTCGGGCAAGTGCGGCTTGGTGCGGGCGGCGTCCATCGTCAGAGCCTCATTCATCGTTTCGCCCTCCATAGGCGAGCGGGCCTGCCAAGGGAAGCCCTTGGGGGCCGCGGCAAAGTGGGGGGAATCAGGCGCGCAGGCGCGCCTGATAGTGATGCTCGCGCCAGTCGGCACGGAACTGCCACTGGTCGGCCGGCTGGCGGGCCGCGAGGTCGTCGGGGATCTCTGCCCCATCAAAGCCCACGCGGCGGAGCATCGCGTACTGGTCGGCAATCACCGGACCCTTGGCCAGCAACTGGCCCTTGTAGCCCATCTCGCGCAGGCGGCGGGCGATGGTGAAGGCCCGGCCGTCGTTGAAAGCCGGGAAAGTGACGCGGATGAGGCGGATCAGCTCCAGCCGCCCGGCCAGTGTCGTGGGGTCGTCGGTATTGGCAAGGTCCACCGCAGTCTGGTCGGTGAAATCCGCCAGGGCCACGATCTCGGCTTGGGTGCCGGGTAGGAAGCCTGCGTCGGTTACGATGACGGTCATGCCGCGTTCTCCTTCGGGACTTTCACGGCCTTGCCGTCAATGAAATGGATGCCACATTCGGTCTTGGCCTGGCCCCGCCAACGGCCAGCGCGCGGATCTTCCCCCGGCTTCACCGGGCTGGTGCAGGGGGCGCAACCGATCGAGGGGTATCCCTTGGCAACCAGCGGGTGCCGAGGCAGGCGGTTCTCGACCATGTATTCTTCAAGATCTTCACGGCCCCAGTGGGCCAGCGGATTGACCTTGATCCGAAAGTCGCCCTCGTTCTCGAAAAAGTCTATGGTTCCGCGATCCGAGTTCTGGAACCGCTTTCGCCCGGTGATCCAGCCGTCGAAGGGGGCCAGCGCGCGTTCCAGCGGCTCGACCTTGCGGACGTTGCAGCAGCTGTCGGTCGAGAACTGGTGCAGCGTGCCGTCGGGATCTTCGAAGCTGACGCGAGCCGGGTTGGCGCGGATGGTGCGCACGTCGCAGAGGTTCAGCTTTTCGGCCAGCTCGCGCTGGTAGTCGAGCGTTTCGGCAAACAGCATCCGGGTGTCGATGAAGAGAACCGGCGTCTCAGGCGCGATGACCGAGACGAGGTGCAGAAGCACCACGGATTCCGCCCCGAAGGACGACACCAGCGCCACGCGACCCAGATCGTCGTCCTTCAGCGCGTGCTCCAGCACCGCCGTGGCCGAATGGTGCTTGTAGCGCGCATTAAGCGTGGCCACCCGTTCGGCGACGGGGCCTTCATGCCGTCCGATCTGACCAGCGTCACGCGGCATCTTGTGCCGCTTCCGTGTCGTAGAGGGCTGCCTTGAACGGCTCCATCCCGACGCGCTTGAAGGCTTGCAGGAAGGTCTCGGACGGCTCGACCCGCAGGCCCAGGTAGGCGCGCAGGATGCGTTCGATGGCGGGCACGATTTCCGTATAAGCAAAGCCGGGGCCGGTCTTTTCGCCGATCACCGCGTCTTCGGTGCCGTCACCGCCCAGGGTGATCTGGTAGTTTTCGACCCCTGCTCGGTCGAGGCCCAAGATGCCGATATGGCCCACGTGGTGATGCCCGCAGGCGTTGATGCAGCCCGAGATCTTGATCTTCAAAGGGCCGATCTCGTGTTCCAGCTTCAGCGCCTCGAAGTGCGTCGCCAACTCTTGTGCCACGGGGATCGAGCGGGCGGTGGCCAGCGCGCAGTAGTCCATGCCGGGGCAGGCGATGATGTCGCTCAGAAGCCCGACGTTGGCGGTACCAAGGCCGGCCTGCGTCAGGGCGGCGTGCAGCGTTGGCAGGTCCGACTTGTGGACATGCGGCAGGATAACGTTCTGCTCGTGGCTGATGCGCAGGTCGGAATGGCCGTAGCGTTCTGCCAGATCGGCCATAAGGCGCATCTGGTCGGAGGAGGCATCGCCCGGCGTTTGCCCATGCGCTTTCAGGCTGATTGTGACGATGGCGTACTGCGCGTTGCGGTGTGCGCTAAGATTGGTGTCGGCCCATGCGCGGAACACCGGGTCGGCCTGGTAGAAGGCATTGTAAGCGTCGGTCGGTGCGTTGCGGAAGGCGGGCGGCGCGAAGGCTTCGCGGATCTCGGCAAGAAGCTTCTGGTCGTTACCGCCAAAGAGAGGGCGAAGCTCGGCAAAGCGGGCTTCGATCATCCGGGTGATTTCCTCGGCCCCGGTCTCATGCACGGTGATCTTGATCCGCGCCTTGTACTTGTTGTCGCGTCGGCCGAGCGTGTTGTAGACGCTGAGGACAGCCTCGACGTAGGGCAGGAGGTCGGCCTCGGGCAGAAAGTCGCGGACGGTTACGCCGATCATCGGAGTCCGGCCAAGGCCGCCGCCGACGATGACCTCGAAGCCGGGTTCGCCTGCGCCATTGCGGACCATGCGCAGGCCGATGTCATGGGCTCGGGTCACGGCGCGGTCGTTCGGGCTGCCGGTGATGGCGATCTTGAACTTGCGCGGCAGGAACTGGAATTCCGGGTGGTCGGTGGACCATTGACGAAGAAGCTCCGCGTAAGGCCGCGGGTCGGCGATCTCATCAGCTGCGGCACCGGCGAAATGGTCGGCGGTGACGTTGCGGACGCAGTTGCCCGAGGTCTGGATCGCGTGCATCTCGACGTCCGCCAGCGCAGACAGGATCGCGGGCACGTCGGGCAGTTTCGGCCAGTTGAACTGGATGTTCTGCCGGGTGGTGAAGTGGCCGTAGCCCTTGTCCCAGGTGTCGGCAATGTAGGCAAGCTGCCGCATCTGGCGCGGGCTGACCGTGCCATAGGGGATTGCCACGCGCAGCATGTAGGCATGCAGCTGCAGGTAAAGGCCGTTCATCAGGCGCAGGGGCCGGAATTCATCCTCGGTGAGCGAGCCGTCGAGGCGGCGTTCCACCTGGTTGGTGAACTGGGCGACGCGGGTGCGGACGAAGGCTTCATCGAAGTCGGAGTAGGAATACATGCGCGCTCTCAGCTGGCCAGGTCGGCTTGCTTGCCGTGGTGATAGTTCGAGGGACCGCGGGTGCGGAATTCCTCGCGGAAGTGGGTCGGTTCCGGGCCGAGCAAACCGGGGCGGGCATCTGCGAGATAGGCACCCACGATGGTCAACTTCTGGGCATTTGCGTGCAGCAGACGCATCTGGGCATGGGCTTCGTCCTCGATCAGTTCCGCCTTGTGGTGGAAGGGCGACCATTGGTCATCGGCAGTCAAGTAGACCACGTCGCCTTCGCGCAGACGGTTGGCAGTTACGATCTTCGGTGTGAAGCGGCGGCTCATCGAGGGCCCTCGGGGTGATGGGGTTGCCTCATGAATATAGGATATTTTCCCAATTGTGGGCCAGTGGGGCTTGCAGATAAGGACGAACGTTCCGATAATGAGCAGATGTGGAACGGGGTTCTGCGAAACGCGGGAGGACGGGAATGGCTGCCCAACTGGACGATCTGGATCGGAAAATCCTGTCCGAGTTGCAGTCGGACGCGGAGCAGTCGCTGGACGAGATCGCCCGCAGGGTGGGCTCGTCGAAGACGCCGGTGTGGAACCGGATCCGCCGGATGCGGGAGCAGGGTGTGATCAGCCGGACGACTGCGATCCTGGACCCCGAAGCTCTGGGGCTGGAGGCCTGCTTTTTCGTGCTGATCCGCACCAGCGAACATGAGGCAGAGTGGCAGCGGAAGTTCCTGAAGGCCCTGCGCGAACGACCGGAGGTGCTGGAGGCGCACCGACTGGCCGGGGACATCGACTATATCCTGAAGGTGCGGGTGAAGAACGCGCGGGCCTATGACACCTTCTATCAGGCGCTGATTTCCGAAGTGCGGATCTACAACGTGACGGCGCTTCTCAGCATGGAAGAGATCAAGTCGACGACCGTCCTGCCCCTGTGACCGGCGGTTTCGATGTGGAGCGCTGACGCGCAAGTTTCTTGTCTCGTCGTCGGGGCTTACGCCCTCCTCCTTGTGCGGCCTCCTGCGGGGATATTTGTTGCCAGGTGAAAGGGTTATCCGGTGACGCGCAATTCGCGCAGGCCGTGAAAGTGGTAGACGTCGCCGTACCGTGGCTTGGTGGCGAGAGCGAGGCGGGGATGGTGCTGGAACAGGATCGGCAGGGCTATCTGCAGCTCCAGCCGGGCCAGGGGGGCGCCGACGCAGAAGTGCAGGCCTGCGCCGAAGCTGGCGTGGGGCTTCACCGGGCGTGATGGGTTGAAGCGGGCGGGGTCTGCCCAGGTGCCGGGATCGCGGTTTGCAGCGGCAAGGAGGAGCGCCACCTGGTCCCCGCGCTGGAAGCGGTGGCCCATGACCTCGATCTCCTCATGGGCCCATCGGGTGAACATGTGCAGGGCGGGGTCGTAACGCAGGATTTCCTCGACCGTGGACTCCACGTTTTCGGGGGCCAGGGCGGACAGGGGCGTGCGGGTTTCCAGAAGCGTCTTCACGCCGTTGCCGATGGTGTGGACAGTCGCTTCGTGGCCCGCATTCAGCAGCAGGATGCAGGTCGAGATCAGTTCGTCGGTGGAAAGCTTGTCGCCCTGCATCTCGGCGGCAACGAGATGGGTGATCAGGTCGTCGGCGGGACGGGCGCGGCGTTCGTCGATATAGGCGCGAAGGAAGGCGACAAAGGCTTCGGTCGCGGTGACGGCCTTGTCTTCCATCTCACGCGTGCGGCCTGCCATGTACATGCCGACCATCGCGTTGGACCAGCGGAGAAGGTCCGGGGCCATGTCCTCGGGCACGCCCAGCAGGCGGGCGATGATACGGACGGGGAGGGGCTGGGCGAAAGCGGTCAGGAGGTCGAATTCGCCTTCGGGGCAGGCTTCGGCCAGTTCTGTCGCAAGCGCCTTGATGTCGGGTGCAAGGGCCGCGATGCGGCGCGAAGTGAAGGCGCGCAGGACGAGGTTGCGCAGGCGGGTGTGGCGGGGTGGTTCCAGTTCCAGCATGGAATGGGCTTCGACCGCGTAGAACGGGGCGAGATGGGACGGGATCGGCAGGGGGTCCACCGGCTCGCGCCCGAAGCGGCGGTCCCGGAAGATGGCGTTCACGGCGGCGGCGTTGCCGGTGCAGGTGAGATTGTAGTCGGTCCAGCGGAAGAAGGGACCGGCGGCGCGGGCGCGTTCGTAGAACTGATAGGGGTCCTGGACGAAAGCGGGATCAGTGGGGGATTGCTGCAGTTCGATCACGTGCGCTTTCCCCCGATCAGGCCCTGGGCGATAGCCGCTCCGGTCACGACGATGGCGGCTCCGACGGTCTGCGCCCAATTCCAGGGGCCGCCCATCAGGAAGACCATCAGCATGACATAGAATGGCACGGCGTTCATATGCATCGAGGCCGCCCCGATGCCGATCCGGCCGACCGAGACGATCCAGAGGAGCTGCGCGATGGCCATTGAGCCGATGGAGAAGGCGGCCAGCCCGCCGAACTCGACCCAGCCGATCGCGGCCCAGTCGGGCCACTCGTCGCGGAGCACGCCGTCGGCCAGCGCGGCGATGGTGGCGACGATGGCCCCGCCAGCAATCGTGATCGTGCTGCGACCCAGGGGGGTGAGGTCGGGGAAGGCCTTCACCGTCTCGCGCGAGCCCCAGGTGTAGAAGGTGACTGAGGCGAGCGCGGCAAGGACACCGATACCAAAGCTGACCTCGCCGTCGGCCCCGCTGACCGCGATCAACCCGCCAGCCACCGACAGGATCAGGCCGACAGCAAGCGCCCGGGTGAAGGGGCGGTGGTCGGCAAGACATTCCAGCAGGATGCCGATCACCGGCATGATCGCGCTGACGATGGCGACGGTCACCGGGTCATTGTACTGCAGCGCAATGATCACGAAGAACGAGGCAAGCCCCAGGGTCACGAAGCCAACCCAGGTGCCCCGCAGCCAGTTTGCACTTAGCACGACCTTGCCGCCCTCCACGACCCACCAGATTGGCAGCAGGACCGCCGCCGCCAAAAGCGCGCGGCAGGCGGTCAGGGCGATGGGCGGCATGTGCGGGATGATCAGGTCGGCAGCCGGCAGTCCGGCAGCCCAGGTCACCATCGAGGCGAGACAGATCAGGTTCGAGACGACAAGAGAGCGCCGCGCCGTAGGGTCAAGTGTGGTCATTCGCGCAGCCTAGGGGGGCGTCGCGGGCAGGGCTGGCCTGTCCGCGACAGGGCAAGGTCGTCAGGCGGCGGAAAGGGCTGCGACGATGGCACCGAAATCCGCGGCCTTGAGGCTGGCCCCGCCGACCAGTGCGCCGTCGACATGCGGCACGGCGAAGATGTCGGTTGCGTTCGAAGGCTTGACCGAGCCGCCATAAAGCAGGCGAACCCCGTTCGCCTCTTCTCCGATCAGCCCGCGCAGACGGCCGCGCAGAAAGCTGTGCACCTCGGCGATTTCGGCCAGGGTGGGGGTGCGGCCGGTGCCGATGGCCCAGACGGGTTCATAGGCCACCACGAGGTTCGCCGCCGTCGCGCCCAGCGGGATCGAGCCGTCGATCTGCGTCCCGATCACGGCCAGGGTCTGTCCGGCATCACGCTCGGCCTCGGTCTCGCCGATGCAGACGATGGCGATCAGGCCCGAATCCACTACGGCCTGCGCCTTGGAGCGGACAAGGTCGTCGGTCTCACCGTGGTCGGTGCGACGCTCGGAGTGGCCCAGGATCACATGTGTCGCGCCGGCCTCCTTCAGCATGGCGGCTGACAGATCACCTGTATGCGCCCCTTGCGGCTTGGCATGACAGTCTTGCGCGCCGACCAGGAGGGCAGATCCCTTGGCTGCCTCGGCCATCCGGTCGATCAGTGTGGCGGGCGGGCACAGAAGCATTTCGCAGGCCGGGGTGGGATGGGCGGCAAGCAGGGCTGAAACCTCGGCCAGAGCGGCCTTGGTGCCATTCATCTTCCAGTTTCCGGCGGCGAGCTTCTTCATGTCTGCAATTCCTTTTTGGCGTGTCACACGCCTAGCGTGTCAGCGCGCAAAGGAAAAGACGGCAGATCGAGAACAATGTGTCCGGCGGGCCGTTCACGCAGCGGGGGCGTCGCGGAACTTGATCGACTCGCCACACCCGCAGGCCTCGACCACGTTGGGGTTGCGGAACTTGAAGCCGCTTTCGACCAAGCCGACTTCGTAGTCGATCTCGGTGCCGATCAGGAACATCTGGGCCATCGGCGCGATCATCACGCGCGCGCCATCTTGTTCGACCACCTCGTCCAGCGGATTGACCGAGGTGACATAGTCCATCGTGTATTCCATGCCCGCGCAGCCGCCCTTCTTGACGCCGATGCGCAGGCCCTGGCTGCCCTCACGCGACATCAGCCGCGCAATCTGGCGCGTGGCGGCAGGGGTCAGGGATACAGCGGCCTTGCCGGGGATGCCAAACATTGGATGGTCTCCTTTGACGTCAATCTAAGGTGCTGCGGGCAAAATTCCAAGCGGTGCTGTCAGCGCAAGGGCGTGAAGCGTGGCAAAGGCCACGATCAGCGCCCAGCCGAACGAGGCCAGCGTGCCGATGATCACGTATTCCGAGAGCCTGCGGTCGTCCTTGACGGCCCCGAAGCGCAGGATGGATTTGGCAGCGATCAAGAGGCCGACGCCTTGCGCCTGGCCGAAAAGGACAAGTGCAAAGATGAGCCCACGCTCAAGATAGCCGATGACCCGGCCTGCGCCAGGCAGGCTCTTGCTGGCGTCACCTTTTCCAAGGTGGGGGGCAAAGGGTTCCATCAGCAAGCCGATTGCAAAGCCGCCGGCGCGGGTGGCCAGGATCAGGCCAGTCATCAGGACCATCATTGCAGGCAGGTGGCTGACGGGCAGTGCCACCTCGTCCGCCCAGAACCCGGTTCCCAGGATGCCGCTGTCGGCGACTGTTACGGCCGCGCCCGGCGACCAGAGACCATGCGCCCAGAGATCGGGTAACCAGAGTGTGAGGGCCATCAGACTGGCCAGATGCAGGGCCTGGTCAAGCATGAAGGGGCCGAACCCGGCTGAGCTTTTCCAGAGCTGCGAGAGGACCAGCTTGCCGACGTCAATACAGACGTGGACCAGGGCAAGGGCCAGAAGCGCAGAGTGCAACGTTCCGGTGGTGGCCACTGCGGTCAGCCAAACGATCACGGCGTGCAGGCCCAGGGCCAGCGGGTTGCGCTTGTTCCGAACGATCCAGTCGTTCTGGAAGACGAAATCGGCCAGGGTATGCGCGAACAGAAGGGCGATGAAGGTCTCGGTCATGGCGCGGGGTCCCGGGTGTCGCGGCGCTTGAGAACTTCCCACCGACGCAGCACCGAGGCAATGGTAGCGCATCCTGCTCCCCGTACCCGGTCGTTGACGGCCTGCGGGCTGATGCCAAGGATTTTGCCGATCTGGTTCAGGGTGATGATCCTTTCGGGCGACGCAAGCTGCAGGGCGGCAGCTTCGGCCTGTGCTGCGGTCCAGCGCCCCATGCGCTCGCCCAGAAGATCGGCGATCATCGCATCGGCTTCGGTCACCGAGGGGCCCGCGATGGCGATGCGATAGGTGTCGGCCATCTTGTCGAGCCCCTGTCCCGAGAGTTCGAAGGCCTTGCCTGCGGCATCAGACAGGTCTGTGGTGCCGAGGGTTTCGGCAGGCGCGATTCCTATCGAGATGCGGCTTTCGAGTCCTAACGCCCCGAGCCGTCCCTGAAGCACGACGGCAGCGCGAAGCGCAAGGCCGGGGTCCGCAAGCAAGAGTTGCCAGCCATCACCACGAAACCGGGTGAAACGGGTATCGTGTGGCGGTGAGTGCCATGTGGCGATCTGGTCCGCCACCTGGCGCAGAATCTGCATCGCCTCGTCTACCCGGTCAGTGGTCTGCCGGGTAGAGGCGACCAGGTCGCCGGTCAGGACTGCGATCTGCGACCGGATCATGAGGTCTCACGACTAGAAATGCGTTCAATCAAGTCATGGGACTTTAAAATCGGAAAATCAAGTCATAAGACTTGATGCTACATGAAGCCGAGTTCCAGCCGAGCTTCGTCGGACATCATGTCCATGCCCCACGGCGGGTCGAATGTCATCTGAACGTCGACCTGCTTTACGCCAGGCAGGGGTTCCACCGCATTGGCGACCCAGCCGGGCATCTCTCCGGCGACAGGGCAGCCGGGGGCGGTGAGGGTCATGGTGATCTCGACTTCGTTTTCCTGGCCGATCTCGATCGTGTAGACGAGGCCAAGGTCGAAGATATTGACCGGGATTTCCGGGTCATAGACCGTCCGGCAGGCCTCGACGATCTGCGGATAGAGCGGATGGTCAGTTGTCGAGGGCTTGATGAGGGGCTGGCCCTCAGTCTGGTCCTGCATGGGTGTGTTCCGGCGGCAAAGGTTGTTGACCGATTATATAGGGAATGCCCCGGTCAAGGTCCAGTGCCACCGGCGGGATCGGGTTCAGGATCAGAACGGGATCTCGTCGTCCATGTCGGAGCGCGCCCCGCCGCCCGATGATGCGCCGCCGCGCCCGCCGCCAGACGCAGAGCCGCCGCCGTAGCCGCCACCTTGGCCACCGCCCTGGCCGCCCTCGTCATAGCCGCTGCGGTCCTCATAGCTGCCGCCACCGCCGCCGCCTTCGCCACGACCGCCGAGGAGGGTCAGGTTGCCATTGTAGGGGCGAAGCACGATTTCGGTCGTGTACTTGTCCTGCCCCGACTGGTCCTGCCATTTGCGGGTCTCCAGCGAGCCTTCAATATAGACCGTGCTGCCCTTCTTCAGGTACTGTTCGGCGATCTTGGCCAGCCCTTCGTTGAAGATTGCGACCGAATGCCATTCGGTCCGCTCCTTGCGTTCGCCCGATTGCTTGTCGCGCCAGGTTTCCGACGTGGCGATGCGCAGGTTCACCACCTTGCCGCCATTCTGGAAACTGCGCACCTCGGGATCGCGGCCGAGGTTGCCGATGATGATGACCTTGTTGACCGACCCCGCCATGCGATTCTCCCTTGCAGATGTCCCGGGCAGGTTCGCCGCGGATGGTTAACAAACCTATACCGTCCTTCCGGGCGGCTGCAACCAGAGCGTCGGCAGGGTCTGGCAGCAAGGACTGGCGGCAAGGTCTGGATTGCCGCCGAACTGCGGTCTGGAAAATCCGGGCGGAGAGGCTATAGTCACCGCCGATGCATCATAGGTGCGTGGGACAGGTGAAGGTCGGCATGAGGATCGCAAGACGGCTGGCGGTGTCGGCCCTGATTGTCTGCGGCGCGTTGCCGGCGGGCGCCGAAGGGCTGAACCTCAGCGGCTCGACAAAGTCTCGCTCGGCGCTCTTCGAGTCTCAGGCCGACCTGATCGACCGGAAGCTGAAGAAGCAGTACTCGGGCTCGGTCAAGCACACACCGAAATACAAGAAGGGCGAAGAGACGGCGGCGGCTGAAGGCATCCCGGCCTATCGCGGCAGCTACAAGGGCGCCTATCTTGAGGTCGCCAAGGCGGCGGCGCGCAAGCATGGCGTGCCCGAGGACCTGTTCCTGCGGCTTGTGCAGCAAGAAAGCGGCTGGAATGTCGTGGCGGTGTCGTCCAAGGGTGCGACCGGACTGGCCCAACTGATGCCCGGAACGGCCGAGATCCTTGGCGTGGACATCTCGGACCCGGAGGCAAACCTGGAAGGCGGCGCGCGCTACCTGCGGATGATGTTCGACAAGTTCGGCACCTGGGAACTGGCCCTGGCGGCCTATAATGCCGGACCCGGAGCGGTCGAGGCCTACAACGGTATCCCGCCCTATGCCGAAACCGAGAATTACGTGAAAGCCATCCTCGGCTGACGGAAGGTGGGCGGATCGCCCACCCTACGCCTGCGCATCCCTTATTCGGCGGCGACCTTGATCACCGGCTCCATCTGGGCCAGCACATCACGGCTGAGGTGGCACTTGACCTGATGCCCACCCTCCAGCACCTGCACCGGCGGAACCTCGGTTTCGCAAAGGTTGCCCGGCACCTGGGACTTCCAGCGGCACCGGGTCTGGAACGGGCAACCCGGCGGCGGATTCATCGCGCTGGGGATATCGCCTTCCAGCACGATCCGTTTGCGGATGATCTTGGTGTCGGCAATGGGCACGGCCGATAGCAGCGCTTCGGTGTAGGGGTGGTAGGGGGGCGCAAAGACCTGATCGGTCGTCCCCATTTCCACGACGTGCCCGAGGTACATGACCATGACCCGATCCGACAGGTAGCGGACGATGGAAAGGTCGTGGCTGATGAACAGGAGCGTCGTCCTGTTCTCGCGCTGGATGTCCATCAGAAGATCGGTCACCGCCGCCTGGACACTGACGTCAAGCGCCGAGACAGGTTCGTCCGCCACCACCACCTTCGCGCCCCCGGCAAAGGCCCGTGCAATGCCGACGCGCTGCTTCTGGCCGCCCGAAAGTTGACGCGGCATCCGCTCGGCGAAGGCGCGGGGCAGTTTCACCAGGTCCAGAAGCTCCAGCATCCGGTCATGCCGTTCTGCGTCGGACTTACCATACTTGAAGATCTCGAGCGCGCGGATGATCTGGCGACCCACAGTCATCGACGGGTTCAGGGTATCGAAGGGGTTCTGGAAGACCATCTGCACCTGAGACACGGTGTCGGTGTTGCGCTTCTGGATCGGGGTGGATTGGACGTTTTCGTCAAAGAGCATGATCGAGCCCGAGGTCGCTGTCTCGAGCCCCATCAGAACCTTGGCGAAGGTCGACTTGCCGCAACCGGATTCACCAACGATGGCCAGTGTTTCGCCTTCACGGGCCTCGAAGCTGAGCGTCTCGTTCGCCTTGACGACTTTCTTGGCACCACCGCCGAAGGCCCCGCCCGAAACAGAGTAGTACTTCCGCAAGTCCTCCATCTTCAGGACGACCTTGCCGATCTCGGCCTTCTGCTTCACTTCACGCTTGGCGGGGGGCGCGGTCCAGTCGATCTCGCTCCAGCGCAAGCAGCGGGTCTCATGCCGGTCGCTGTCCGGGACCGGGTACATCGGCACGTCAGAGGCGTCGCACCGGCCTTTCTGGAAATAGTCGCAGCGCGGGCCGAAGTTGCAGCCGGGTGGGCGTTCGTGGGGCAGGGGGAAGTTGCCGGGGATCGAGATCAGGGGCCTTGCGTTCTTGTCGGCGCCGGGCAACGGGATCGAGCGGAAGAGCGCCTGGGTATAGGGGTGCCGCATCTCGTCAAAGACCTCGACGACGTTCCCGGTCTCCACCGCCTCGCCGGAATACATGACGCAGATCCGGTCGCAGACATCCATCACCAGGCCAAGGTTGTGGCTGATGAACAGCATCGAGGTCCCGTATTTCTGCCCAAGTTCCTTGACCAGGTCGACAATCCCCGCTTCCACCGTCACGTCCAGCGCCGTGGTGGGTTCGTCCAGGATAAGGAGCGCAGGCTTGGCCATCAGCGCCATCGCAATGACGATGCGCTGCTGCTGGCCGCCGGACAGCTGGTGCGGGTAGGCATTGATGATTCGGTCAGGGTCTGGCAGCCGCACATCCGCGACGATTTCGCGCGCAAGTTTCCAGGCGGCGTCCTTCGACATGCCGGAATGAAGCATCGGCACTTCGGCAAGCTGCGCGCCGACCTTCATCGCCGGGTTCAGCGAGGCCATCGGCTCTTGGTAGATCATCGCGATTTCCGATCCGCGGATATGGCGCAGCTCTTCGTCGCTCATCCTTGCCAGGTCGCGGCCCTTGAACTTGATCGACCCCGAGACAATCCGGCCGTTCTTGCCCAGCTCGCGCATCACGCCCAGCGCGACCGTGGATTTGCCACAGCCGGACTCTCCGACCAGCCCCATCGCCTCGCCGGCCATCACGGTGCAGGAAAAGTCCATCACCGCCGGGATCTCCCGCAGGCGGGTGAAGAACGAGATCGAGAGATGTTCGATTTCCAGGATCGGCTGCGACGGATCCCAGGCGATGTCGGGGGCGACGGCTGTCATGGCATCAATCCTTCAGGCTTTCTTCGCGCAGGCCGTCGGCAAGGAGATTCAGGCCGAGGACCAGGCTCATGAGGGCAAGGGCTGGCGCAAGCGCCGGATGCGGGAAGAGGTTCAGAAGCTTCCGCCCGTCGTCGATGGTCGAGCCCCAGTCGGGGCTGTCGGGCGACACGCCAAGGCCGAAGAAGCCAAGCGTCCCGAGCAGGATCGTGGTGTAGCCGATGCGCAGGCAGAAGTCCACGATCAGCGGGCCGCGGGCATTGGGCAGGATCTCCCACAGCATGATGTACCAGGGGCCCTCGCCGCGGGTCTGGCCCGCCGCCACGTAGTCGCGCGCCTTGATGTCCATGACCAGGCCGCGGACGATACGGAAGACGCCGGGCGAGTTCACGAACACGACCGAGACGAAGACGTTCAGCATGTTCGGCTCCATCGACCAGACGCCGAGGGGGTCCATGTTGAAAGCAAGGCCGGAATAGGCCCAGAGGCCGAGGACGAGCGTGATCCCGACGTAGAGGTTCCGTTGCGGCGGGTTGGTGTAGTAACGGCTGTTCCACAGGACGGTCAGAAAGATGATCGGGAACAGGAAGAGAAGCCCAGCCAGGACGATCGGGATGCCGGTGTCGCGGATCTCGGGGGTGACGAGCAGATAGAAGAGCAGGATCACCGGGAAGGCCAGAACCAGGTTCGCCAGGAACGAGATGAAGGTATCCAGCTTGCCGCCAAAATAGCCTGCCGGCAGGCCAAGGGTAATGCCGACCATGAAGGCGAACAGGGTTGCGGCGGGGGCGATCTTCAGGACCTCGCGCGCGCCCATCACCATGCGGCTGAAGACGTCGCGAGCCAGGTGGTCCCCGCCTAGAAGATACCAGCCATAGGCGCTTTCGGGCGCAGCGATACCTGGGACCTTGTTCTTCAGGCCGGAAAGCTGTGCGAAGGGGTCCTGAGTAATGATCATATCGGCGAAGATCGCGGTAAAAACCCAGAACATGACGATGGCAAAGCCGATCATCCCCACGGTCGAATCGAAAAGCTTGCCGTAAAGCCCAAGCCTGCGGCGGAAGCGAAGCGACAGCACGAAGGTTGCAGCCAAGGCCAGCCACACGGGCCAGAACCGCACTGCCATTGATCCCAGGATTCCGGCCTCGACCTGCGAGGGCATCACCGCGCCTGCCGCAAGGGTCAGTAGGACCGCGCCCAGGGCGGCAAGAAAACTGTAGCGGATGGCCAAGCTTGCAAACAGCCCGGGCGTGCGTGCTGCGATGGTGCCGTCAGGCCCCGGCAGGCGGGGCACATCGAGGCCCGCAAGGACGAAAAGCAGCTTGGCAACCAATGCCAGCATCAGCACCAGCACCGCGATTTGCATGACGGGCAGAAGCACCGTGCCCGCCGATCCCGTCCAGGTCAGTTGGTCCATGACGCGCCCTCCCTCAGGCCAGCCGGATGCGGGGGTTCAGGAAGACATAGCCGATGTCCGAAATCAGCTGGGTCAGCAGGACGACGACCACGGCCACGACCGAACAGGCCAGGAGAAGCGGGATGTCGTTGTTCGAGGCCGCCTGAACCAGCGTCCAGCCAAAGCCCTTGTAGTTGAAAAGGCTCTCCACGATCACCACACCGTTCAAAAGCCAGGGGAACTGCAGCATGATCACGGTAAAGGGTGCAATCAGTGCGTTCCGCAGCGCATGGCGCATGACCACGGTGCGGAAAGGCACGCCTTTCAGCCGAGCGGTGCGGATGTATTGCTGGGTCATCACCTCGGTCATCGAGGCGCGGGTCATCCGGGCAATGTAGCCGATACCGTAAAGCGCGATTGTCATCACCGGCAGGGTGAAGTTCCAGAAGGTGATGTCGTCCATCGCCGAAGTGGCCGATGCAAGGAATAGGGTCTTCTTCGGCTCGATCAGCCCGTATTCGGCCAGGATCGGCGAGATGCCGGTGGCCGCCGTGGCAAACAGCGCCACAAGGACGACGCCCGAAACATATTCCGGCGTGGCGGTCGAGGCGATGGAGAAGGTCGAAAGCGTCCGGTCCGTCGCCGAACCTTCGCGCATCCCCGACAGCACGCCCAAGATCAGCGAGGTCGGGACCATGACCAGCATCACCGCAAGCATCAGCCAGCCGGTCGCGGCAAGCTTGTCGCCCAGCGAAGCCATCACGGGCGTCTTGAAGAACGTCGAAAAGCCCCAGTTGCCTTGCAGCAGCCCGCAGTAATCGGGCGCAGCAGCAGCGTCCTGACCTATTGCGAAGCAGCGACCGCGCATCTGGCCCTTCTCATCGGTGTAGGTCCAGCCAGGGACCACGCCAAGCCATTGACCGTAGCGCAGGAAGACCGAACCGGAGTGGCCGTTCTGGGCGATCCAGTCTTGGACTGCCTCTTCGGTCATGCGCACGGACCCTTCGGTCCGGGCCAGCTTTTCCAGGTTGGGCTGCAGGTTTGTCAGGTAGAAGACCACAAAGGTCAGGGCGATGGCGGTCAACAGCATGACCCCAAGACGCCGCAGCACGAACAATCCCATGCCGGTCCCCTCGATTTCGGTAAATGCCCCCGGTAAGGGGCGCGACGGGCGCGCCCCTTGTTAGTTCTTAGCCGGTCTCGGCGATCAGGCCATCGACCACTTGTAGTGGTGGTGCTCGAACGCGGGATGATGCTCGAGGCCGGCGTAGCCGTCCTTGTGGTGGCTGAACAACGACCGCGAGAACGGGTTGATGATATAGCCTTCATCCTGAAGGATCGTGCACATCTGCACCATCAGCTCACGCCGCTGGTCGGCATCGGCCAGCGACAGGGCCTTGGCCATCAGCGCATCGAACTCGGGGTTGGCCATCGCGGTTTCGTTCCACGAGCCGGTCGAGGTGTAGGCGAGGCTCATGTTCTGAACGGCGAGCGGACGGTGGTTCCAGGTCGTGGACGAGAACGGATACTTCTGCCAGTCGTTCCAGAACGTCGAGCCCGGCATGACCGTGTGCTTGATGTTCATGCCCGCGTCCTTCAGCTGGGCCTGAACCGCAGCCGTGGTCGCCGCTTCCCAGCCGTCGTCCAGCGAGATCACTTCGAACTGGGCGTCCTTCAGGCCAGCGGCTTCCAGCGCCGGCATCAGACCCGCCGGGTTGATGGTCTGCGCGGGCAGCGTCGGGTATTCCGGGTGGATCGGGAACGCGTGGTGGTTCTCGCCGGTCTTGCCCAGGTTGTTGTAGCCCAGTTCCAGCACGACATTCGGGTCGACCGCCAACTGAACCGCCGAGCGCACGGCCTTGTCCTTGTAGAGGTCCGAGGACGAGTTCATCCGCACCACGATGGTCGAGGCGGTAGTAAGCTCTTCCTTCACCAATTCCATGCCATCAAGGATGTCGATGAATTCACCGACTGATTCATAGTTTGCGTCCACCTCGTCCGAGGAGAAGAGCGCAACCATTGCGGCCGGGTCGGTTCCGAAGTCGACATAGGTGATCTCGTCCAGTGGTGCCGTGCCACCCCACCAGGTGTGGTTCGGCGCGCGGACCAGAACCGCCTTCTGGCCAACCGAGACTTCCTGCGGGATGTATGGGCCGGTGCCGATCGGGTTCGACGCCGGGTCCTGGCCGTCCTGGAAGGATGAGTGCACGACGGCGGCCGGATAGTCCGAGAGGTTCGCCACGATCGCGATGTCCGACGCGGTCAGGTTCAGTTGCACGGTCGAGTCGTCAAGCTTGACGACGGCGCCTTCGCGCATCGTCTTTGTCGCTTCGTCCACCAGGCCGGTGAAGCGCGATGCCATCGCGTTGCCCTCGACGTTGCCGTCGGTCCAGCGGGCAAAGTTGCGCACCACGTCGTCAGCGGTGAAGGGCTCGCCGTTGTTCCAGGTCACGCCCTGGCGGACCTTCAGCGTGTATTGTGTCGCGTCGGCGTTGGCTTCCCAGCTTTCCAGCAACCGGCCTTCGAACGAGCCGTCATTGTTGTACTGGATCAGATATTCCAGCCATCCCCGGTAGATGTTGGCGATCTGCGGCCAGTCGGCCAGCCGCGGGTCCTTGGTGCCCTTCACTTCCATCGCGACGCGGATCTTGCCGCCGACCTTGGCCTCCTGGGCCTGGGCCGGAGCGGGCAGACCGATCAGGCCATAGGCCGCTGCGGCCGAAACCCCAAGCGCGGTCGTGCGGGTCAGGAATTCGCGACGGCTGAGTTTGCCTTCAGCGTATTCAGCAACGTACATCTTCGCGGCCGAGTGGACCTCGGCCTCGTGGATCATGTCTTTCATTCTGGTCTCCCTGGTCAGATTCTTTTTCATTGGTTGTGGTGACGCGAGACCTCTTGCTGACTGAGCGGTGATACCGGTCCAGACAGCACGCTCTACCCGCGCACCCCCATATCCATTGCGCATTTTTTTCAATCAGGCGTCAACGACTGGTTTCGACTGATGGCATCCAAAAGCGACATCTTCAGGTCGATTTTTTTACCCGCAGGACAAATATTCGTCAGCCGGCGCGGCGGAAGGCTGACGGCGATTTCCCGGTCAGATGCTGGAAGGCGCGGGTGAAGTAGGCCGGGGAATTGAAGCCCAGTTGTTCTGCGATCTTGCCGACCGGGACCTTCGTCTCGGCCAGAAGCTTGCGGGCTTCGAAAATCCGGCGGTCCTGCAGCAGCGCCGACGCCGACCGACCGCAGGCGGCATTGCAGCAGCGCGTCAGATGCGTGGGGGTAACTCCCAGTGCGGCGGCAAAGTCAGCCACGTTCATTCCGGTGCGAAAGTTCCGTTCCAAAAGCGCGGTGTAGCGGGCCACAAGCCGTCGAGTCGCATCCTGGCGCGGGCTTTCCAGGGGGTCGGCCTTCCGCGCCTGCCTTTCCAGCCAGACACCCAGCAGCCCAACATAGGCCTCGGTCGCGCGTTCATGGGCGGGCGTGTCGCTTTCCAGTTCGCGCAGGATCGAATCAAGCAGGACGTTGACCTCTTGCTGGGCATGGACCTCGCGGATGCGCAGATGCAGCGGGGATTTCGGCAGCACGACCTTCGGATCGCGCCCAAAAAAGACTGCCGTGCCGAAAACCTGCGGCCCGGCCTCGAAGCCATGCATGACGCCGGCGGGGATGAAGACCGCATTATGTGCTGTGTATCCGCGGGTCACCCCCGAGATCGTGATCCGTCCCTGGCCCTTTGTGAACCACAGCAGGCAAGGCTCGGACAGGGAACGCATGGCTTCGACACGCCATCGACCGCCAGCGGCAAGACGCGGGATCGCAACAAGACGAAGCTGCGAGGCAGGGGCGGACTTCAACATGACGGAGCGGATCCTGTGGCAGAGGCGCTGGCCTGTCCAGTAAAGCAGGGGCAAGGGGGCAACCCAAGCAAAATTCGCCGGTGCCGGACCGAGTTGTCCACCGATGTTCCATTATCTTGTGTAAAAGCCTGTGGATAAGCGGAAAGCCGCCACAACTACGGCGTGCAAGCCTTTGTCAGGGAAGCAAAACCTGCTGCCACGGCTTCATGTTCGATCTGAACCAGGTCCGCTGCCGCTTGGCATATTGCCGACTGCCCAGCGTCGCCGCAGCGGTAGCGTCGAACAGGGTCATCTCCCCCCGGAGATGCGCGATCAGTTCCGGCCCGCCAATGGCCTTCGATGAGGGTCGCCTTGGATCCCAGCCGATCAGGTTTCCCCGTGCTTCATCCACTGCCCCTTCGGTCAGCATCTGGGTGAAGCGGCGATCGATCCGGGCGTTCAGCCAGTCTACATCGGGCACCAGAACCAGCGCCTCGGCCTGCGACACTGGCAGGATAGGCGATGGCGTGTCGTCTTGCCACGAGGCAAGACCGCGTCCCGTCGCGCGCCAGACTTCCCAGGCGCGCTGAATACGAACTGGGTTCATCTGGTCGATCCGGGCGATGGTGGCGGGATCGAGTTCTGTCAGAAGGGCAGCGTGGCCTTCAACGGCCAGGCGGGCGTCCGCTTCGCTGCGGACCGCGGGCGGGATCTCGGGCACCTGGGCCAGGCCCCGGGTCAAAGCGTTGAAATACAAGCCGGTTCCACCGACGATCACGACAGGACGGTCAAGAAGCGGACCCACATCGCGCAACCAGTGCCCGACAGAGTAGGCCGTATCGCGCGCAACGTGGCCATACAAGGCATGGGGCAGGGCCACCTCGTCTTCACGGGAAGGTCGGGCGGTCAGAATACGCCAGTTCTCATAAACCTGCAGCGCGTCCGCATTGACGATCAGGCGGCCATCCCGTGCGGCAAGCTCCATCGCAAGAGCCGATTTGCCGCTGGCCGTGGGGCCTGCCAGCAGCACCGGTGCGTCACGCGATATGGTGTCGATCCGCATCCGAACTCCGGTTGAACCTCCCGCGGTTTTGCGACATTTTGCGGCCCAGTCCAAACAAGAAAACGATATGCAGGGGTCCCATGTCCGAGCCGGCCACCAAATACAGCCGAGTGATGCTGAAGATTTCGGGCGAGGCGCTGATGGGCGACCAGGGCTATGGCCTGCATCCGCCAACAGTCGCGCGGATCGCGCAAGAGGTGAAGTCGGTCCGCGACCTGGGGGTCGAGATCTGCATGGTGATCGGCGGCGGCAACATCTTCCGCGGCCTGCAAGGCAGCGCCCAGGGGATGGAGCGGACGACGGCTGATTACATGGGGATGCTGGCCACGGTGATGAACGCGCTGGCGATGCAGTCGGCGCTGGAGGCGATTGGCGTCTTCACCCGCGTCATCAGCGCGATCCCGATGGACCAGGTCTGCGAGCCCTACATCCGCCGCCGCGCCGTGCGGCACCTGGAAAAGAAGCGGGTCTGCATCTTTGCGGCCGGAACAGGCAACCCTTATTTCACCACTGACACGGCTGCGACCCTGCGGGCGTCCGAAATGGCCTGTCAGGCGATCTTCAAGGGCACCAAGGTCGATGGGGTCTATGACAAGGACCCAAAGAAGCATGCGGACGCCAGGCGCTACGACAACGTGACCTATGACGAGGTGCTGGAAAAGCATCTTGGCGTTATGGATGCCACCGCGATTGCGCTGGCCCGCGACAACAACCTGCCGATCATCGTCTTCAGCCTGGATGAACCGGGCGGTTTCCGGGGGATCCTTGCGGGTGAGGGGACCTATACTCGGGTCCAGGACTAACCCGAGTTGCCCGTTCCCCCGCGACAGACGCTCTCCGGCAGGTCAGGAGCTTGGGCCTATACCGGGCGCGCGACGCTCTGCTATAGAGCGCGAAATCGCGGGGTGAGGCCCGCACTCGAAGTGAAGGACCTGTCGCATGGCACATGAAGATCTCGAGATCGACACCGATGCAATCCAGCGCCGGATGGATGGCGCAATGGCGGCGCTGAAGACGGAATTCTCGTCGCTGCGAACCGGCCGCGCCTCGGCCGCGCTGGTCGAGCCGATCCAGGTTGAAGCCTATGGCCAGATGACGCCGATCAACCAGCTTGGCACGGTGAACGTCCCCGAGCCGCGGATGGTGGTGATCAACATTTGGGACAAGGGAATGATCTCGAAGGTGGAAAAGGCGATCCGTGAAAGCGGCATCGGGATCAATCCGATCGCCGACGGGCCGCTGATCCGCCTGCCGATCCCCGAGTTGAACGAAGAGCGTCGCCGCGAATTGACCAAAGTTGCTGCGCAATATGCCGAGAGCGCCAAGGTTGCGATTCGCAACGTGCGGCGTGATGGAATGGACCAGATCAAGAAGGCGAAGGCGCAAGGCATGGGCGAGGACGACCAGAAGTTCTGGTCCGACGCGGTGCAGGAGCTGACCGACGCGGCGATTGCCGCCGTCGACCGGGCGCTGGAGGCCAAGCAGGCAGAGATCATGCAGGTCTGACCTGCTGGCGGAGGGGCGGCGATTGTCGAAGGACTTGCAGGTGGGTGTCGCGATGCGACCCGTGAACCACCTGGCGATCATCATGGACGGCAACGGGCGATGGGCAACCAACCGGGGCTGGGCGCGGCTGGTGGGTCACCGCAAGGGCGCCGAACGGGTCCGCGAAATCGTCAAGGCCGCCCCCGACCTGGGGATCAGCTGGCTGACGCTTTACGCCTTCTCGACCGAGAACTGGAAGCGGTCCACGGAAGAAGTTCTGGGCCTGATGGCGATCTTTGCCCGCTACATCGAGCGCGAGGCGGACCGGCTGGCCAAGGCCGGGGTGCGGATGCGCTTTATCGGGGATCGCAGCCGCCTGGACCCCAAGTTGCAGCGGATGATGGCCGGGATCGAGGCGCGGACCGCGGGCCTTGACCGCTTGAACCTGACGGTTGCGATCAACTACGGCGGCCGGGACGAGATCCTGCGGGCCGTGCGCAAGATCGCCGAAGCGGCGGCGCAAGGCATCCTGGACCCCCGCCATGTGACCGAGGCGGCCTTTGCCGAGCGGCTGGATACCGGCGGTTTGCCCGACCCCGACCTTGTGATCCGCACCAGCGGCGAGACGCGGACCTCGAATTTCCTGCCCTGGCAAGCGGCCTACTCCGAATACGAATTCACCGAGACGCTCTGGCCCGACTTCGGTCCTGACGAGTTGGCGTCCATCGTTCAGCGATTCTCCAACCGCGAGCGTCGCTTTGGCGGGGTGCTGCGGTGATGGACCCGGTGCCCGCCCCGTCGGGCAAGTGGTCCGACCTGCGCACGCGGATCCTGTCGGCCATCGTGATGGTCGCAGTAGGGGCGGTCGAGATCTGGCTGGGCGGATCGGCCTTCGCGGCGCTGGTCGTGGCGCTGACCGGGGTGATGATCTGGGAGCTGGCAACGATGACGGCACCGCATCGACAGCGGTCCCCGGTCATGCTTGCGGTGGCGGCATCGGTGGCACTGGTGGCGGCGCTGGTGCTTAGGACGGATGTCGCGGCTCTGTTTCTTGCAGGGCCGTCGGTGGCGCTGCTCATGACGCCCCGGCGCGACAGGCGGTTGGCTGCGGCCTACGCCTTGGCAATCATGCTTGCGGGATACGGCCTGATCGACCTGCGCGAGACCGGCGGAACAACGGTTATACTCTGGCTGGTGGCGGTGGTCGTGGCCTCGGATGTCCTGGGCTATTTTGCGGGCCGGATGTTGGGTGGCCCGAAGTTCTGGGAAAGGGTCAGTCCCAAAAAGACCTGGTCGGGCACCGTCGCGGGCTGGATCGGCGCGGCGCTGGTCGGCCTGGTGATGGTGATGGTGATGGGCGCGGGCGCAAGCTGGCTGCTGGTGCCGCTGTCGGCACTGGTGGCCTTTGCCGGGCAGTTGGGCGACATCGCGGAGAGCTGGGTCAAGCGGCGGGCGGGAGTGAAGGATGCCTCGAACCTGATCCCTGGGCATGGCGGAGTGCTGGACCGCTTCGACGCTCTGATCGGCGCGGTGGTTGCAGTGCTGGCGCTGGGGCTTCTGGCCCCGGTGCACGGGCTCTTCGGGGGCTAAGAGGGTGCGCAGTCTGTCGATCTTCGGGGCGACCGGGTCTATCGGTGAGCAGACCGTGGACCTTCTGCTGCGTGCCGGCGGCGCCAAGACACACCGCATCGTCGCCCTGACCGGGGGCCGGAACATCGCCAGGCTGGCTGACATGGCGCGTGACCTTCGGGCAGAGATTGCGGTCTGCGCCGATCCGTCGGGCCTGGCGGACCTGCGGGAACGACTGGCGGGCTCGGGTGTCGAGGCGGCGGCGGGCACTTCGGCCATCATCGAGGCGGCCGAGCGTCCCGCCGATTGGGTGATGAGTGCGATCGTCGGCGCAGCGGGCCTGGAGCCGGGCTTCAGGGCCCTGCGGCACGGGGCAACATTGGCGTTGGCGAATAAGGAAAGTCTGGTTACGGCGGGCCCTCTGCTGTTGGCCGAAGCTGAACGGCACAAGGCGCGAATCCTTCCCGTCGACAGCGAACATTCGGCGATATTTCAGGCGCTGGTGGGCGAGGATATCGCTGCGGTCGAGCGGATCATCCTGACGGCAAGTGGTGGCGCACTGCGCGACTGGCCGCTGGAGGCGCTTGCGCGGGCCACGGTCAAAGAGGCGCTGGCGCATCCGAACTGGGCGATGGGGCAGCGGATCACCATCGATTCGGCCAGCATGTTCAACAAGGCGCTGGAAGTGATTGAAACGCGTGAGTTCTTCGGGGTCGATCCTGACCAGATCGAGGTGATCATCCATCCCGAATCCCTGATCCATTCGATGGTCGGATACCGCGACGGGGCGATCATGGCGCATATGGGTGCGCCGGACATGCGCCATTCCATCGGCTATGCGCTGAACTGGCCGGATCGCTCATATCTGCCAGTTGCGCGTTTGGATCTGGCTCAAGTCGGGCAGATGACCTTCCGGGCACCGGACCTCGCACGGTATCCGGCGCTGCGGCTTGCACGCTCTGTCATGGCGCGGCGCGGGCTGGCGGGTGCAGCCTTCAACGCGGCGAAGGAGGTGGCGCTGGACCATTTCCTGGCCGGCGGCATCGGCTTCATGCAGATGGCGGGCCTTGTCGAAGAGACTCTTGCCACGCTGGATGGCGAACTTGGCCACGAAAATGACGCCATGACCCTTGAGGATGTGCAGGCCGTGGACCATCTGGCACGGATACGGGCAAACGAACGGGCGGACGCAATCGCCCGCCGGCAGGCAGGAGAGCGGTGATGGAAGCGATTGTGGCAGCGCTAGGCGGCACTGCGTGGACGGTGGTGTTCTTCGTGATCGCGCTTTCGGTGATCGTCTTCGTCCATGAATACGGCCACTACATCGTAGGTCGATGGTCGGGCATCCACTCCGAGGTCTTTTCGGTGGGCTTCGGTCCTGTTCTGTTCAGCCGCACCGACAAGCGCGGCACCCGCTGGCAGTTCGCGGCGATCCCGTTCGGCGGCTACGTGAAGTTCCTTGGCGATGCCGACGCAAGCTCGGTCCGGCAAGGCGATGTGTCGGGGATGACCGGAGAAGAGCGTCGGCACACGATGGCCGGGGCACCCTTGTGGGCGCGCTCTGCGACCGTGGCTGCCGGCCCGGTCTTCAACTTCATCCTGACGTTCTTTCTGCTGGTCGGGCTGGCTCTGGCCCTTGGTGCCCCACGGGAAGAGCCTGCGGTCGGTAGCCTGCGCGCCTTTCCTTTCGAGGGCCCGACGCTGCAGCCCGGCGACGTGATTCTTTCGGTTGAGGGGCAGGCAACAGCGGATTGGGAAGCTTTCCGCACTGTTACCGAGGGGCTTAAGGGTCAGGGCATCCTGGCCTATACGGTGCGTCGCGGTGACCAGGAGCTGACGGTCAATGGACCGCATCCATTGGCCGCCGTTGTGGGCGAAGTTCAGATCCGCTCGGCCGCGATGGACGCTGGTATCCAGGAGGGAGACATCATCCTGAAGGCAGGCGGTCAGGATGTGCGGTTCTTCGACCAGCTGCCCGAAATCGTGGGTGCCAGCAAGGGCCAGCCCGTCACACTGACTGTCTGGCGCGCCGGCGAAAGCTTCGAAGTCTCGCTTGCCCCACGGATCCGCACAGTCGACGACGGCAACGGCGGCTTCACCGAACGCTATCTTCTGGGGCTCTACTCCGGCATGTTCTTCGAACCTGCCGTGCGCAGCATTGGCCCCTGGGAGGCGGCAACGGGTGCGGCCAGCAGCATGTGGCTGATGACGACCACCACCTTCTCGGGCCTGTCGCACATGATCCAGGGCGCAATTTCCAGCTGCAACCTGTCTGGCGCGATCGGCATGGCCGAAACTGCGGGCGATGCGGCACGGAACGGCCTTGAAAGCTTTATCGGTATGCTGGCGATCCTGTCCTTCGGGGTTGGGCTGCTGAACCTGTTCCCGATTCCGGTGCTGGACGGCGGCCACCTGGTCTTCCACGCCTACGAGGCAGTGACCGGGAAGTCGCCATCGGACCGCGCGTTGCGGATTCTTACGACCGTTGGCCTCAGCCTGGTGCTGACCATCATGCTTTTCGGTCTTAGTCGCGATCTGCTTTGCGTCTGACGGGTCTGGGCGGGCTGTCTGGGAAGGGTAAACCTTACCCAGCGTCTGATTGCCTGAAGCCACAACATCTTGCAAAGTTATCCACAGTGACCGCAGGCTTTTGACAAAGCTTGGCTTTGTCGGTAGCTATCCGGAAACAGAAAATTGCGGCGAGGATGCAAAATGCGGATGACCCAAAGCACGGCCACAGGGCGGTCGTTCAGGGCCACGTCTAGGGCGCGTCTGCTTGCAACGGCGGTTTTCCTCGGTGCGGCAACGGCTTCGGCACCCTTCCTCAGCCCGGCCTTTGCGCAGGTCTTTTCGTTTTCGAACGTGGCCATCGAAGGCAACGAGCGTGTCGATGCGGCGACCATCCTGAACTACGCCGGAATCAGCCGTGGTGAAGAGGTGTCGGCCGGGGGGCTGAACGACGCCTATCAGCGCATCCTGAACTCGGGCCTGTTCGAGACCGTGGAAATGGTGCCGCAGGGCTCGACCCTGGTGATCCGGGTCGTGGAATACCCGATTGTCAACGTCATCAGCATCGAGGGCAACAAGCGGCTCAAGGATGAGCGTCTTGCCGAACTGATCCAGTCGCAGCCGCGCAGGATCTATTCGCCAAGCCAGGCCGAGTCCGATGCCGCAGCCATCGCCGAGGCCTACCGCGTCTCGGGCCGACTGGCCGCGTCTGTCACCCCGAAGATCATTCGCCGCAGCAACAACCGCGTCGACCTGGTGTTCGAGATCGCTGAAGGCCGGGTCGTCGAGAACGAACGCATCTCGTTCACCGGCAACAAGGCCTTCACCGACCGCCGCTTGCGTCAGGTGCTTGAGACGAAGCAGGCGGGTTTCCTGCGCAACCTGATCCAGCGCGATACCTATGTCGCCGAGCGTCTGGAACTGGACAAGAAGGTCCTGACCGACTTCTACCTGTCGCGCGGCTTCATCGACTTTCAGGTGCTGGACGCCAGCGCCGAGCTCAGCCGCGAACGTGACGCCACCTTTGTGACCTTCACTGTGCGCGAAGGCGTGGCCTATGACATCGGAAAGGTGACCACGGTCTCGGAAGTCGAGGGCCTGGATGCGGCCGAATTCCAGGCGGTGCAGAAGATCCGGGCGGGCCAGACCTACAGCCCGCTTCTGATCGACAACAACATCACGCGGATGGAGACGCTTGCCCTGAAGAAGGGCCTGAACTTCGTCCGGGTCGAGCCGCGCATCACCCGCAATCCCGCCGGTCAGGTTGTGGATGTCGAATTCGCCATCGTCCGCGGCGAGCGGATCTTCGTCGAACGCATCGACATCGAGGGCAACACGACGACGCTGGACCAGGTGATCCGGCGTCAGTTCCGCACCGTGGAAGGCGACCCCTTCAACCCGCGCGAAATCCGTCAGGCCGCGGAACGCATCCGGGCGCTTGGCTTCTTTGCCGATGCGCAAGTCAACGCCGACCAGGGATCGGCCCCCGACCAGGTTGTGGTCAACGTCGATGTCGAGGAACAGCCGACCGGGTCACTGAGCTTCGGCCTGAGCTATTCGGTGGCCTCGGGCACCGGGATCAACGTGGGCTTCACCGAGACGAACTTCCTTGGTCGCGGCCAGCGGCTTTCCTTGTCGGTCTCGACTGTGGCCGACAACCAGAATTCCAGCTTCAGTTTCACCGAGCCCGCGCTTCTGGGCCGTGACCTCAGCTTCACCATAGGTGGGTTCTACCGGACGTCCGAGTCGGACTTCTCTCTGTACGACACCCGCAATATCGGATTCAGCACCGGAATCGGCTTCCCGCTTGGTGAACAGTCGACCCTCGACCTGCGGATCGGCGTGTCCGAGGACCGGCTGAACAACTACACCGGTACTTCGGCAATCATCACCGAAGAAGCAGCGCGCGGCGCGCTCAGCACCGTTTCGTTGGGCTACACCTATCAGTATGACAACCGCATTACCGGCCTTAACCCCAAGGGCGGCGTGCTGCTCCGGTTCGGTCAGGACTTCGCGGGCCTTGGCGGCGATACCGAATACATCAAGACCACGGCACTTGCCCTGGCCGAGACCCGCGTGATGAATGAGGAAGTGACCTTGCGCGCAGTTTTCGAAGGAGGCGCGATCAGCTCGCTGGGGGACAACACGACCCGTGTGACCGACCGCTTCTTCGGCAATGGCAAGATCCGGGGCTTTGAACCGAACGGAATCGGGCCGCGTGACGGCGCCGGCCTGGAAGAAGCGCTTGGCGGCAACTTTTTCGCCGTCGCGCGGTTCGAGGCCGATTTCCCCCTGGGCCTTCCCGAAGAATACGGCATCACCGGCGGTGCCTTCTTCGACGTCGGCTCGGTCTGGAGTCTGGACAACGACGGTGGCGGTGCTGTGGATGACAGCTTCACCCCGCGTGCAGCGATTGGTGTGTCGGTCTTCTGGAACACTCCCATCGGTCCCTTGCGCTTCAACTTCAGCCGCGCGGTGAAGAAGGAAGACTTTGACAAGGAGCAGGCCTTCGATCTGACGGTTTCGACTCGGTTCTGACGATGACGGGATGGCGCAAAGCGATGCGCCCAGGACCTTGGCGTCTTGCGGTCGCGGGGCTAGTGCTCTTGGCCGCAACCAGCCAGGCGCAAGAGGGACCGGCTCCGCTCCTGACGCTGGATCAGGACCGGTTCTTTGTCGAATCCGATTTCGGTCGCGCCGCAGTCGAAAGAGAGCGGGGCGAAACAGCCGCGCTCGAGCAGGAAAACAAGCGGATCGAAGCGGAACTCGTCGCCGAAGAACAGGCGTTGACAGACCAGCGCGGCTCGCTTTCGCCGGAAGAGTTCACCGAAAGGGCCACGGCATTCGATGAAAAAGTCGAACGCATCCGGGCAGAACAGGATGCCAAGGCGCAGGCCCTGGTCGCCAGGCGCGACGCAGAGCGCAAGGAATTTCTGCAATTGGCCGGTCCCATCCTGGGCGAGCTCTTGGGGGAACGGAAGGCGACTGCAATCCTCGAAAAGGGGTTGGTGATCGTTGCGCTTTCGGCCATCGACATCACCGA
This sequence comes from Tabrizicola sp., assembly GCF_030694085.1. Taxonomy (GTDB): domain Bacteria; phylum Pseudomonadota; class Alphaproteobacteria; order Rhodobacterales; family Rhodobacteraceae; genus Tabrizicola. The sequence goes on from NZ_JAUXZE010000056.1 coordinate 167,151, forward strand.
CGAAGCCATCGCCAAGCTGAATGCAACTCTGGCCAAGCCGCCAACCGACTTGCCGGTCGAACGTCCGGCAGGCCCGCCGATTGACGCGCCGACCGACCCGCCTGCCGGGCCCTGACACCCGGCAACTTGTCTGCGGCGGTCCGACTTGGTAGTCAGGCCCAAGGGCCTTGGGCCAGAGGGACGTGAAGGAACGACGACATGGATGCAAGCGCAGTGACCACCGCCGATCTGGACCTGATCCAGCGCATCATCCCGCACCGCTATCCTTTCCTTCTGATCGACAAGGTTCGCGACATCGTGGTGGGCGAGTCCTGCGTCGGCATCAAGTGCATCACCTTGAACGAGCCGCAGTTTCAAGGGCACTTCCCCGGCATGCCGATCTTCCCCGGCGTGATGATCATCGAAGCGATGGCGCAGACCAGCGGAGTGCTGGTCGGCCTGTCGATGGACCTGGTGGACAAGCAGGCCAAGGTATTCTTCATGGGCGTCGACGGGGTCAAGTTCCGCCGCAAGGTGGTGCCGGGCGACGTGATGGAGCTGCACGTCAAGGCACTGCGGGGGGGTGGTCGGGTCTGGAAGTTCGAGGGCCGCGCCTTCGTTGAGGGTGAACTGGCCTGCGAGGCCACGTTCATGGCGATGTTCGACGTGCCGAAGGCATGAGCATCCATCCCACAGCGCGCATTCACAGCTCTGCCGTAGTCGAGCCCGGAGCGGTTGTCGGTGCGGGCTGCCAGATTGGTCCGTTCTGTCATGTTGGGCCTGAAGCGGTGCTTGGCGCGAACGTGGTGCTGAAATCCCATGCCGTCGTCACCGGCTGGACCGAGATCGGTGACGACAGCGTGATCTTCCCCTTTGCCACAGTGGGCGAGGTGCCGCAGGACCTGAAGTATCACGGAGAACGGACGCAGCTGGTGGTCGGCCGACGGTGCCGTATCCGTGAAGCTGCGACTCTGAATACCGGCACCGAAGGGGGCGGCGGGGTGACACGGGTGGGTGACGACTGTCTGATCATGACGGGCGCCCATGTCGGACACGATGCGCAGATCGGCAACCGGGTGATCCTGGTCAATCACGTCGCCATCGCCGGTCACTGCGTGCTTGGTGATGACGTGATTGTCGGCGGGCTTTCCGGCGTCCATCAGTGGGTGCGTATCGGACAGGGTGCGATCATCGGCGCTGTCACGATGGTGGCGAACGATGTGATCCCGTATGGTCTGGTGCAGGCGCCGCGCGGCGAGCTGGACGGGCTGAACCTGGTGGGCCTCAAGCGCCGGGGCGTCGACCGGGCCGAAATCACCGCACTGCGCGCAGCCTATCAGACGTTGGCACAGGAGGACGGTAGTTTTCTCGACCGCGCGCGCAAGCTGGCCGAGGAAAGCGATAGCCCCCTTGTCCGCGAGATTGCCGATTTCATCCTTTCGAAGTCCGACCGTAGCTTCCTGACCCCGCAGGGTGGGCGGTGACGTCCATGCGCACTGCCATCATCGCCGGGCACGGTTGCTTGCCGGTCGCGCTGGCGGCGGCGATGCCGGACGCGCCGCTGGTCGCAGCTCTGGACGGGTTCACGCCAGACGGTCTGACGGTGGACCTGCGCTTTCGGGTCGAGCGGTTGGTCCCCTTCCTGCGCGCGCTGGAACGCGACGGCGTCGGCCAGGTGATCTTCGCCGGTGCCGTGACGCGGCCAAAACTGGACCCGGCGCTTCTGGACGAAGCCACGGCGGGCCTCCTTCCGCGCCTGATGCAGGCAATGGCGGCCGGTGACGATGCCACGCTGCGGGTGGTGATCGAGCTGTTCGAAGAGTTCGGCTTTTCCGTTGTCGGGGTTGAGGAACTGGCTCCGGCACTACTGCCCACGGCAGGGGTTCTGGCCGGGACCATCACCCCCCGGGATGAGGCCGATGTCGCACGGGCGGCCAAGATCGTCATGGCGCTGGGGGCCGTCGACGTGGGGCAGGGGGCCGTGGTGGTCCAGGGGCTTTGTCTGGGGGTCGAGGCGCTTCCGGGCACCGATGCGCTTCTGACCCAAGTCGCGGGGATCGGTGGTTTGCGCCCCGACCCGGCGCGAGGGCGGGGGGTCTTCTACAAGGCAGCCAAGCCCGGCCAGGACCGCCGGATCGATCTGCCGACCATAGGCCCACAGACCCTGCGGGGGGTCGCGGCGGCGGGGCTTGGTGGCCTTGCGTTCCAGGCCGGCTCGGTGATCTGCCTCGACCTGGCGGAAATGAAGCGACTGGCCGGGGAACTCGACCTGTATCTGTGGGCGCGGGGATGACCCGTCACGCCACATCGCTTGTTTCGCGGCGCTCTTCGCGGGGCGCGCTGGCGCAGCGAAGAGGGGACGCAGTCCACCGATGAGCGGTCCTCTGAAGCTCTTCCTCATCGCGGGCGAACCTTCGGGCGACCGGCTGGGGGCGGCGTTGATGGCAGGGCTCAAGACCTTGGCCGATGTTACCTTCGCAGGAATCGCCGGCCCGCTGATGCAGGCCGAGGGGATGGAGAGTCTCTTCCCGATGGAAGATCTGTCTGTGATGGGCATCGCCGAAGTTCTGCCGAAGTATTTTCACCTGAAGCGCCGCATCCGCGAGGCGGCGGAGGCGACGCTCGCCTCTGGCGCTGACGCCCTGGTGACCATCGACTCGCCGGATTTCGGATTGCGGGTGGCCACGCTGGTCAAGGCGGCGCGGCCTGATTTCCGCACCATCCACTACGTCGCGCCTTCGGTCTGGGCCTGGCGACCGGGTCGGGCGGCGAAGATGGCAAAGGTGGTGGACCATGTGCTTGCGCTGCTTCCGTTCGAGCCGCCCTACATGACCGCCGTCGGCATGACCTGTGATTTCGTTGGTCATCCGGTCGTGGCCGAGCCCCTGGCAAGCGCGGCAGAAAGGGCGGTCTTCGCCGGAGACGGGCCGCTTCTGCTGGCGCTGCCCGGATCGCGCAGGTCCGAAGTCACCCGCCTTGCGCCCGTCTTCGGCGAGGTTGTCGCTCGGCTGAAATCCAGGCACCCCGACCTGCGCGTCGCACTTCCCACGGTGCACGGCGTAGCCGAGCTGGTCCGGGACCTGACGGCAGGCTGGGTGGCCCGGCCGCAGATCATCGAGGAGCCATCCGCCAAGCGCGGGGCGTTTGCGGCCGCCGACATGGCCCTTGCGGCCTCCGGCACGGTATCGCTCGAACTGGCGGCGAACTCGTGCCCAATGGTCATCGCCTATGACATGCACCCGTTAAGCCTGTGGCTCATGCGCCGGGCCGCGCTAATCGACACGGTGACTCTGGTCAACCTGGTCAGCGAAACCCGTGTGGTGCCTGAGTTCATCGGGCCGGACTGCCGTGCCGAGAAGATCGCCCCCGCCGTGGATGCCGTACTTGCCGATCCCACTGCGCAACGGGCAGCAATGGCAGTGACAATGGCACGGCTGGGGCAGGGTGGCGAGCCACCCGGTCTCAGGGCTGCGCGGTCGGTGCTGGCGGCGCTTCACCGTTGATGATGCCCAGGACCTGCGGCATCAGGGATTCCATGTTATCGTTGATCAGCGCGATGATCCCCGGCTGCTGTGCCGCCGTGAGCTGCGGAAGCTTTGCCATCACCGATTTGCCCTCGGGCGTCGCGTAGAAATCGCGGAGTGCCGTGATCTCGGCCAGGGTCATCATGTCTGCCATGATCCCGGCCTGGTCACGCATCAAGGTAGTTAAGGGGTCCGTGAAGGTATCAAGGTAAAGCAGCCGGATCTGCGCAACCTGGTCGTCAGTCAGACTTTGGCCGCCAGCGGCGACCTGTTGCAGGATCGGCTGGTACATCGTCTCGATCATCGCGGTCATGTTGAAGCCGTCCAGCGCCAGGTCGATATATTCAGCGGCGGCAGCCACCCTTTCGTCGCGGTTTTCGGCAAGGGCGGGCAAGGGCAGGGTCAGTAGCACCGCTAGAACGATGGGTTTCACGACGCGGGTCCTTTCCAGATCCAGCCGCCGCCAAAAATGCGGCTGCCTTCGGGGGCGTAGAAGACGCAGGCTTGACCCGCGCTGACCCCGTCTTCGGGCGACAGCAGCTCCACCTCGGCGGTGGTGGGTCCGGTCGGGCGGAGGATCGCCTCGCGCGGAGGGCGGGTCGAGCGGACCTTGACCTTCAAGTGCCACTCGGGCTGCGAATCGAAGGCGGAATCGCCCAGCCAGTTGATCTCGCGCACCGGGATGATCCGGGTCGACAGCGCAGCCTTAGGCCCGACGATGACGCGGCGCGCCGCCGGATCCAGCTTCACGACGTAAAGTGGCTCGCCCAGGCCCCCGATCCCCAAGCCCTTGCGTTGGCCGATTGTGTAATGGATCACACCTCGGTGCTGACCCAGCACATTGCCGTCCAGGTCCACGATTTCTCCCGGATCGGCGGCCCCTGGGCGCAGCTTTTCGATCACCGCGGCATAGTCGCCGTTCGGGACAAAGCAGATGTCCTGACTGTCCGGCTTGTCGGCAACCGGCAGTCCATACTTCGCCGCCAGCGCCCGGGTTTCGGCCTTTGAGGCCAGATGACCCAGGGGGAAACGCAAGTAGGACAGCTGTTCGGATGTGGTCGAGAACAGGAAATACGACTGGTCACGTGCGGGATCGGCAGCCTGATGCAGTTCCGGCCCGTGCTTCCCGTCTTTGCGCTGGATGTAGTGGCCCGTCGCCATGCAATCGGCTTCAAGGTCCTTGGCTGTCGCCAGAAGGTCCTTGAACTTCACCCGCTCGTTGCAGCGGATGCAGGGGACCGGGGTCGCGCCCGCCAGATAGGCATCGGCGAATTCCTCGATCACCGCCTCGCGGAAGGTGTTCTCGTAGTCCAGCACGTAATGCGGAAAGCCCATCGTCTCGGCCACGCGGCGGGCGTCGTGGATGTCGCGGCCCGCGCAGCAGGCCCCCTTCTTGGCAAGCGCCGCCCCGTGGTCGTAAAGCTGCAGCGTGACGCCGACGACGTCATAGCCTTCCTCGGCCAGCATCGCGGCCACGACCGAACTGTCGACTCCGCCCGACATGGCGACGACGACCCGCGTTTCGGACGGGGGCTTGGGAAACCCAAGCGAGTTGAGGGCCAGGTCGCGCGGCATGATCATTGTCCGGGTTCAGGGAATGATGGGGAATATATGAAAATGCTGTGCACTCTCAATCCCCAGTTTCAGGATTGATTAAGTCTGATCCCGCATCTTGCGTCAAACCAACGAGGGAACGGCCATGTTTCTCAAGCGTGTCGACGGGCCAAGGCAGGTCACTCTGCCAGACGGCAGCATCCTTACGCGGGCTGACCTGCCGCCTGCGGAAACCCGGCGCTGGGTCGCCAGCCGCAAGGCCGTGGTGGTCCGCGCCGTGGTCTATGGACTGATATCCGAGAAGGAGGCGATGGAACGCTATGCCTTGTCCGAAGAAGAATTCAGCCTCTGGCGCACGGCCGTGGCGAAGCATGGTGATGACGGCCTGAAAGTCACAGCGATCCAGAAATACCGACAACTTTAAATGGATTATCGCTCTCCCTCTGGCATAGTAACTTTACGTTAACCATTGACGGGCAAAGTCGTTAACGATGAACCACCGGAGCGGAGATTTAACGAATGCGGATTCTGCTTGTTGAGGATGACCCCACCACCTCGCGCAGCATCGAATTGATGCTGACCCACGCCAACCTGAACGTCTATTGCACCGACATGGGCGAAGACGGGATCGATCTGGCAAAACTTTACGATTACGATCTGATCCTGCTGGACCTGAACCTGCCTGACATGAGCGGGCATGAAGTCCTCCGCCAGGTGCGCCAGGCGCGGGTGGAAACGCCGATTCTGATCCTGTCGGGCGCGGATGATACGGAAAACAAGCTGAAAGGCTTCGGTTTCGGTGCCGACGACTACCTGACCAAGCCGTTCCATCGCGAAGAACTGGTGGCCCGCATCCACGCTATCATCCGCCGCTCCAAGGGCCACAGCCAATCGGTCATCAAGACCGGGCGCGTGGCCGTCAATCTGGATGCAAAGACCGTGGATGTCGACGGCAAGGCCGTGCATCTGACCGGCAAGGAATATCAGATGCTGGAACTGCTGTCTCTGCGCAAGGGAACGACGCTGACCAAGGAGATGTTCCTGAACCATCTTTATGGCGGCATGGATGAGCCGGAATTGAAAATTATCGACGTCTTCATCTGCAAGCTTCGCAAGAAACTGGCCGAGGCGACGGGCGGCGACAATTACATCGAAACCGTCTGGGGCCGCGGCTATGTCTTGCGCGATCCGGTTGGTGGTCAGGCCCGGCTCGCCGCCACCGCCTGATCTTTACCTTGGCGGGCCCGCCGCCTAACCTCTGCACGGAAGTATCTGGGGGGCGGGCATGGTGGAGAAGGCGGTCGATCTCCTGACCGAGGCCGAAGCGCGCGAAGAACTTTCGCGTCTGGCGAAGGCGATTTCTGCCGCCAACACCGCCTATCACACGCTTGACGCGCCCGAGATTTCGGATGCCGACTACGACGCTCTGAAACAGCGCAATGCCGCGATCGAGGCGCAGTTTCCGGGGCTGAAGCGCCCCGATTCGCCATCTGACCGGGTGGGCGGCGCCGTGGCCGAGGGTTTTGGCAAGGTGCCGCACCGGCAGCGGATGCTGTCGCTGGAGAACGCCTTCGCCGCCGAAGACGTCACGGACTTCGACGAACGCGTGCGCAAGTTCCTGGGTTACCTCGGCATACTGGACTATACCGCCGAGCCGAAGATCGACGGGCTATCCCTGTCTCTGCGCTATGAAGGCGGGGTGCTGGTCCAGGCCGCGACCCGGGGCGACGGCGAGGTGGGCGAAAACGTCACAGAAAACGCCCGCACCATCGCGGATATCCCGCAGCGCATGACGGGCGCCCCTGCTGTGCTGGAGGTGCGGGGCGAGGTCTACATGTCACACGCCGACTTTGCCGCGCTGAACGCCCGCCAGGCAGCCAGCGGCGACAAGACCTTCGCCAACCCCCGCAACGCCGCTGCCGGATCGCTCCGCCAGCTTGACGCCCGCATTACCGCGGCCCGGCCTCTGCGTTTCTTCGCCTATTCCTGGGGTGAGCTTTCCGATCCCCTGGCCCCAACCCAGTTCGAGGCGATCCGCCGCCTTGACGCTATGGGCTTCCAGACCAATCCCCTGACCGTCCGGTGCTCCGGCCCTGGGGAAATGCTTGCTCACTATCGCCACATCGAGGCACAGCGTGCGACTTTGGGTTACGACATCGATGGGGTGGTCTACAAGGTGAACGACCTTGCCCTGCAAACCCGGCTTGGCTTCCGCTCCTCGACCCCCCGCTGGGCCATTGCGCACAAGTTTCCGGCTGAGCTTGCCTGGACCGAGCTTCTGGGCATCGACATCCAGGTCGGCCGCACCGGGGCACTCTCTCCGGTGGCGCGGCTGAGGCCGGTCACGGTCGGCGGGGTGGTGGTCTCGAACGCGACCCTTCACAACGAGGATTACATCGCCGGTCGCGATCGCCGTGGTCAGCCGATCCGCGGCGGCAAGGACATTCGTGTCGGCGACTTGGTCCAGGTCTACCGCGCCGGGGACGTGATTCCCAAGGTCGCAGACGTCGACCTCTCTCGTCGCAAGGAAGGCGCACAAGTCTATGTTTTTCCATCGGAATGTCCAGAATGTGGCAGTCCCGCCCACCGCGAGGAGGGCGACTCGGTGCGCCGCTGCACCGGCGGCCTGATCTGCCCGGCACAGGCGGTGGAACGGCTGAAGCACTTCGTTTCTCGCGCGGCCTTCGACATAGAAGGCCTGGGCGCCAAGCAAGTGGAGATGTTCTTCAACGACCCGGCTCTCCCGATCCGTACTCCCGCCGAAATTTTCACTCTCGCCGCAAGAGACGCCACCAACCCCTTGCAGAAGCTGAAAAATCGAGAGGGCTTCGGCGACACCTCCGCCGCCAAGCTTTTCACCGCGATCGAAGCCCGCCGGACAATCCAGCTTGACCGGCTGATCTTCTCGCTGGGAATCCGCCACGTCGGCGAGGTCGCGGCAAGCCTTCTCGCCCGCCACTACACCAGCTGGGACGCCTTCGAGTCCGCAATCACGCACGCCAGCCCCGGCACGCCGGAGTGGGCAGAACTCAATTCGATCAGTGGCGTGGGTGAAGTCATGGCGCAAAGCCTGGTCGATGCCTTCCAGAATCCGGCAGAGCGCCAGGCAATCGATGCGCTGGTCGCCCAGCTGACGGTGCAGCCGGTGCAGGCGCGCGGAAGGGTCGACTCGCCCGTGGCGGGCTTGACTGTCGTATTCACCGGCACGCTGGAGAAGATGACCCGCGCCGAGGCCAAGGCGCGGGCCGAGGCTTTGGGGGCAAAAGTCGCGGGCAGCGTCAGCGCGAAGACGGACCTGCTGGTCGCAGGGCCCGGGGCCGGCTCGAAGGCCAAGGATGCCGAACGCCTGGGGGTCCGCATGATCGACGAGGATGCCTGGCTGCAGCTGATTGGCGCCGCATGAGCCGGCCCGAGGCGCTTTTTCCGCTTTTTGCCGCGCTGGAAACCCTTCCCGGCATCGGCCCGAAGGCAGCAAAAGCCTTTGAAAGCCTTGGTGTTACGCGACCCAAAGATCTCCTTTACCTCCTGCCTCATTCCGGTGTGGACCGCGCCCTGCGCACGACGATCCGCGAGGTCGTCCCGCCCGCTACTCTGACGGTTGAGGTCGATATTGGCCAACACGTTCCGCCGCGCCGCAAGGGTGGGCCCTACCGGGTGCATGTCCGCGACGCCCGGGTCGAGTTCTTGCTGGTCTATTTCCACGCCAGGGCCGAGGCCTTGGCCAAGCTTTTGCCGACGGGCCAGCGGCGATTGGTTTCGGGAAAGGTCGAGCTTTTTGACGGCATCGCCCAGATGGTGCACCCCGACCACGTACTGAGGGTCGAGGAAGCACGCGAGATTCCAGCCTACGAGCCGGTCTACCCGCTTGCCGCCGGGCTTACGCAGCGGGTGGTTGGAAAGGCGGCTCAGGCCGCACTGACCCGGTTGCCGTTGCTGGCTGAATGGATAGATCCCGCCCTCTTGGCCCGTGAGGGCTGGCCCGACTGGCCCTCGGCGCTGCATGCAGGGCATGGGCCGACCGGCGCGGCGGGTTTGGCATTCACCCATCCGTCGCGGTTGCGACTGGCTTATGACGAGCTTTTTGCCCATCAGCTTACCCTCTCTATCGCCCGCGCGCGGCTTCGGCGCTCCAAGGGGTTGGTCACCGAAGGAACTGGAACTTTACGCAACAAGGTGCTGGAAAGCCTGCCCTATGCCCCCACTACAGCCCAGATCCGCGCGGTCCGCGAGATCGCTGCCGACATGGCTCAGCCCCTGCGAATGAATCGCCTTCTGCAAGGCGATGTGGGGGCCGGGAAAACACTGGTCGCCTTCCAGGCCCTGCTCACCGCTGTCGAGGCCGGTGGCCAAGGCGTCATGATGGCGCCGACCGAAATCCTCGCGCGCCAGCATTTTGAAGGTCTGGCTCCCTTGGCCCGTGCTGCGGGCGTGCGGCTGGAACTGCTGACTGGCCGTGATCGTGGCGCGGACCGGGCGATGAAGTTGGAGGACCTTGCCATGGGGCGCATCCCGATCCTTGTCGGGACCCATGCGGTCTTCCAGAAGGATGTCGAATTCAAGGATCTGCGCCTTGCAGTCGTGGACGAACAGCACCGATTCGGCGTGGCGCAACGGATGGAGCTGGGCGCCAAGGGCGAGGCTGTCGATGTCCTGGTGATGACCGCGACGCCCATTCCGCGCAGCCTGGCGTTGGCGACGCATGGCGATATGGATGTCTCGGTGCTGGACGAGAAACCGGCTGGCCGCAAACCGATCCGAACCGCGATGGTCTCGGCCGAAAGGCTGGATGAAGTGGTGGACCATCTGCGAAGGGCCGTGGCTGAAGGGCGGCAGGCCTATTGGGTCTGTCCGTTGGTCGAAGAGTCGGAAGTCGTCGACTATGCCAGTGCCGAGGAACGCTTTCGCACGCTGCGTGCAGGCTTGGGCGACCGCGTGGGGCTGGTGCATGGCCAGATGCCGCCTGCCGAAAAGGACGCAGCAATGGCACGCTTCGTCGCGGGTGAGACCTCGGTGCTTGTGGCGACGACGGTGATCGAAGTCGGCGTCAACGTACCGAATGCGACGATCATGGTGATCGAGCAGGCAGAAAGTTTCGGCCTGGCGCAGCTTCATCAGCTCCGGGGTCGGGTCGGGCGGGGCGAGGCGGCCTCGACCTGCCTGCTGATCTATCAACCGCCGCTGAACGAGACCGGGAGACGGCGGCTGACAACGATCCGCGACACCGAGGACGGCTTCCGCATCGCCGAGGAGGACCTGGCCATGCGTGGAGCCGGCGACTTGATCGGTACGGCACAGTCCGGCCTGCCGCGGTTTCGGGTGGCAGATCTGGAGCGGCAGGCCGGCCTTATGGCTCTGGCGCAGACCGACGCGCGCAAGCTCCTTCTGGACGACCCTGAGCTTTCTGGCCCAAGGGGAACCGCAGCACGGGCGCTGTTGTGGCTGATGGACCAGGACCGCGCGCTGCGGCTGATAAGTGTCGGCTGAAACTTCCGGGTTCCGATCTGTTCGCGAATGTTCTTAAAAAGTTCTTTACAGCGTTGCGGCATTATGAGAACAATATGGCAACCAATCATGGAGGACACAATGAAAGACGCCATGAAGACCCTGCTCAGCCACACACCCAAGGGTGCGGTCGAGGACATGATCGGGCTGGCCGCGCTTTTCGTGATCCTGTTCGCCGTCCTTTCGCTGCCCGGTCTAACCTAAGGTTTCTGCCCCGCGCTCTGTCCCCCAAGGATGACGGTCCGCCTCGCCTGGCCCACCGTCCGCCGTTTCCAGACGCGCCACTGCCGCCGCCATCCCTTTGGATGTGCGGCGGTTTTTTTCTATGCGGCGGCCTGTGCAGCCTCCATCGCCTCGCAGGCCGCCTCCAGCGCCAGCAGGATCGAGGCGTGCCGGTTCTTGTAGTCGCGGGCGGGAAGAAGAACCTCGTAGGCGTCGAACGGGGCTGGGGGAACCGGACCGCCTTCCTTAAGCATCGCACGGAGAGAGTCTCTTGCGGCTGTCAGCTCGGGCAGCGTGCGGCCAATGGCGACATTTCCCAGCACGGCGGCCGAGGCTTGCCCCAAGGCGCAGGCTTTCACGTCCTGCGCGAAATCGGCGATGCGGCCCTCCTTGACCACCACGTCGACCGTCACCGTGGACCCGCAGAGGGGCGAGCGGCGCCGGGCCGTTCCTTGGGCCGCAGGCAGGCGACCGAGATGCGGAATCTCCGCGGCCAGCCCAAGGATGCGGGCAGAGTAGAGCTTGATGAGGTCGCTGTCGCTCACTTGGAATGATCGCCTTCTCGGATGGAAATTGCCTGGCTGACCCCGTATGTAAACCCGGTGAACCCGCCTGCCAAGGAGAAGGCCATGAAGTTCGACCCGGCCACACTAAAGTATGATGCGGCGGGGTTGATCCCCTGCGTGGCGCAGGATGCTGCTTCCGGTGAGGTGCTGATGGTGGCCTGGATGACCGCTGCCTCGGTTGCGGCGACGCTGGACACGGGGAAGGTGACCTATTGGTCGCGGTCGCGGGGGGTGTTCTGGGTGAAGGGGGAAAGCTCGGGCCACCATCAGCGGCTGGTCGAGCTGCGAATCGATTGCGACCGGGATTGCCTGCTGGCCCTTGTGGAACAGGAGGGGCCGGCCTGTCATACCAACCGCAGGTCCTGCTTCTATACAGCGATCCGGGACGGCGAGGAGGTCGAGATCATCCAGCCTGTCCACGGTGGACAAAGCTGAACCCCCATTTTAAAACAAAGACTTGCTCGCGAACGTTAAGGATTTGGTAATCCGACCATGCGGCGGATATCGGACGGTTTGGCGCCCTCGGCCCGGTACTTCTGAAGGGCTCGGGAGTCGTCGCGTTTTGCAAGCCGCTTGCCCTGATCGTCCCGGATCAAGCGGTGGTGGTGGTAGGTGGGCGTCGGCAGACCGAAAAGGTGCTGCAGGATCACCTGGATCGGCGTGAAGTCGAACAGGTCCTCGCCCCGGATGACATGGGTCACGCCCTGGTCGGCATCGTCGAAGGCCGAGACGAGGAAATAGGCCACGATATCCTCGCCCTTGCGCGACAGGACAACGTCGCCGATCTGGCGTTGAGCCTGACCGGGATCGACGCGGTGCTGGCCGGCATGGGCGGGCCCGGTTTCCAAGAACGACAGATCGGTGCCCGCAAGCACCTCCAGCGCAGCCGCCAGGTTCAGACGCAGCGCGTCGCCGGGTCTTCGCGTGTGTATCCCGCGTTCGTGGCAGGTGCCGGGGTAGACGTTGAAAGCCACACCCTCCTGCGGGGCGGCCAGAGCTGCGCGGATATCGGACCGGGTGCAAGAACAGGGGTAAAGCAGGCCCTTGCGCTCAAGGGCTTCGAGGCGGGTGTTGTAGCCAGAAACATGCTGCGCCTGACGGTGGATCGGGCCATCCCAGGTCAGGCCCAGCCAGGAGAGGTCCTCCTGGATCAACGCGTCATACTCGGGCCTGCATCGTTCCAGGTCGGTATCCTCCATGCGCAGAAGGAAGCGGCCCCCGACAGCGCGGGCCATGTCATGCGCAAGGATGGCAGAATAGGCATGACCCAGATGCAGGGGGCCGGTTGGCGAAGGTGCGAAGCGGGTTACGAAAGCCATGCCGTGAACGCGACCTTGGCGCGGTCGGTATAGGCTTTGTAGCGGTCCTTCCGGCCCTTCCGACCACCCTTGGCGTCGATGGGGGGGAAGAGACCGAAGTTGACGTTCATCGGCTGGAAGGTCTTCGCGTCGGCCCCGCCGGTGATGTGGGTAACAAGTGCCCCCATTGCCGTTTCCGGGGGGGGCGGAGAAATCTCGTGCCCGAGAAGATCGTGCGCGGCCATTCGTCCTGCCAAGAGGCCCATCGCGGCAGATTCGACATAACCCTCGACCCCGGTGATCTGACCGGCAAAGCGTATATACGGACGGGATTTCAGCCGCATCTGTGCGTCAAGCAGCGTGGGGGAGTTGATGAAGGTGTTGCGGTGGATGCCGCCAAGACGGGCAAAGCTGGCGTTCTCCAGGCCCGGAATCATCTTGAAAACAGCGGTTTGCGCGCTGTATTTCATCTTGGTCTGAAAGCCGACAATGTTGTGCAGGGTGCCCAGCTTGTTGTCCCGACGCAACTGGACCACGGCATAGGCCTTTTCATCCGGCTTGTGCGCATTGGTCAGGCCGACTGGCTTCATCGGGCCGTGGCGCAGCGTCTCGCGTCCACGTTCGGCCATGACCTCGATCGGCAGGCAGCCGTCGAAATAGCCCGCGGTTTCGCCTTCGTGAAACTCGGTCTTCTCGGCCGCCAGCAGAGCGTCGATGAAGGCGTCGTACTGGTCGCGCGACATCGGGCAGTTGATATAGGCCTTCTGCTCATCCTCGGTCTCGCCCTTGTCGTAGCGGCTTTGCAGCCAGGCCACGGACATGTCGATGGTCTCTGTATATACAATCGGCGCGATGGCATCGAAGAAGGCCAAAGCGTCGGCCCCGGTGGCTGCGCGGATGCTTTCGGCCAGGGAGGCGCTGGTCAGGGGGCCGGTGGCAATGATCCAGTGGCCGGATGAGGGAAGTTCGGTAACTTCTTCATAAGAAGTGGAAATCAGCGGATGTGATTTCAGCTTTTTCGTCACGGCGGCGGCGAAGGGATCGCGGTCCACGGCCAGTGCGCCACCCGCAGGCAGGCGGTGATTGTGGGCCATTTCCATGACCAGACTGCCGGCCGCGCGCATCTCCCAATGGATCAGCCCGACGGCGTTCTGTTCATGGTCGTCCGAGCGGAAGGAGTTCGAGCAGACCATCTCGGCAAAGTCGCCGGTGCGGTGCGCGAAGGTGGCGACCTTGGGCCGCATCTCGTGCAGGACGACGGGGACGCCAAGGTTGGCCGCAGCCCAGGCGGCTTCTGAGCCTGCCATGCCGCCGCCGATGATGTGAAGAGGTTCGGTCATGGCCGGGATTTAGGCCGAATTGACGGAAAAGGAAAGCCGGGGGCAGCACCCGCCCCCGGCGGATGTTCAGGCCTTGTCCACGGCAAGCTTGCCGGGGCCGTGGGCGAAGATCATCAGGAAGGCACCGGCGATCCCGAGGTTCTTGAAGAACATGATCATCTGCATCTGGTCAGCGGGCGCAAAGTGATACAGCAGCCCGGCCAGCACGCAGAAGCCTGCGCCAAGCAGAGCCATCCAGCGGGCCTGGAAGCCGATCAGCATCGAGACGCCCAGAAGGATTTCGAAGATGATCGAGGGCCAGGCCAGAAAGCCGGGCAGGCCGCCCGAGGTCAGATAGCCGGCAAAGCCGGCGACATCGCCAAGCTTGCCCAGGCCAGCCGGAATGAAAACGGCGGCGAGGAAGATGCGCGTGACGAGCGGCGCGTAGGTCTTGAGCTGTTCCATGAGTATTCCTTGAACGCTTGTTCCGGTCTTGTGCCGGGTCCAGGCGTTCTTGCATGGGGGCGGAACTGTTCAAATTCCGTGCCGGGGCAGGGGCTTTGTGCGCTGACGCGCAATTAACCCACAAGGCGACGGCGTTGATCTGCAGTGAAGGCGGCGGGATCAGAGACATCAGCCCCCAGTTCGGCGGCCTTCTGGAAGAACCCCGGGGCGGGCAGGTGGTCTTGCGACAGCCGTTGGCGCAAGACTGCGGCGCGGAAGGGACGGCCCCGTGCGGCGTCTTCCTCCATCAGGATCTCAAGTGCCGCCGTGAGTTCGCCCATGCGCAGGCCCATGTCCCGCGCAAGGGCGCCGTAGGGCAGGGTTTCGCCCGCAGCCGCGAGGGCTGCGAGCCTGGCCTCAAGCCTCATCGCCCTGGTCGGCGACGCGGGCGACCGAGACGACCTCCTCATCGGCGGCCACGGAGAAGACCTTGACGCCTCCAGCACTGCGCGAGCGGAAGCTGACCTGGTCGACCGGCACGCGGATCGACTGGCCGGTCGAGGTGGCAAGCATGATCTGGTCGGAAGTTTCGACCGGGAACGAGGCTATGATACGGCCGCCACGGGGCCCGGGCGAGATCGCCTTGACGCCCATGCCGCCACGACCGCGGACCGGGTAATCGTGGGAGGAGGAGAGCTTGCCCGAGCCGCCCTTGGTGATGGTCAGGATCAGATCCTCGGCCGCCGACATCTCGGCGTAGCGGTCGGGGGACAACTGGCCGGCGGGAACGTGGTCTTCCTCGTCGTCGGTGTCCTCTTCGGTGATCCCGGCCATCAGGCGGCGCTGCTTGAGGTAGGCTTCGCGTTCCTCGGGCGTGGCCTCGAAGTGGCGGATGATGGACATGGAGACGACGTGGTCGCCCTCGGCCAGGCGGATGCCGCGGACGCCGGTGGAACCGCGGGATTTGAAGACGCGGATCTCGGTGGTCGAGAAGCGGATTGCGCGGCCAGCCTCGGTGACCAGCATGATGTCGTCCTGGTCGTCGGCGATGGCGGCGTTCACCAGGGTGATGCCTTCGGGCAGGTTCATCGCGATCTTGCCGTTCCGCTTGACGTTGGTGAAGTCTGAGAGGTCGTTCTGCCGGACGTCGCCGTCCGAGGTGGCAAAGACGATCTGCAGGTTGCCCCAGTCTTCCTCGGGCACGTCGACGGGCATCAGAGCGGCGATGGAGATGCCGGGATCGATCGGCAGGATGTTGACCAGTGCCTTGCCTTTGGCGGTGCGTCCCGCCAGCGGCAGGCGCCAGGTCTTCAGCTTGTAGACCATGCCGTCGGTGGTGAAGAACAAGAGCCAAGTATGCGTATTCGCGACGAAAAGTGTCGTCACGACATCGTCGTCCTTGGTCTGCATCGACGACAGGCCCTTGCCACCCCGGTTCTGGGCGCGGAACTCGGCCAGGGGGGTGCGCTTGATGTAGCCGCCCGAGGTGATGGTCACGACCATATCCTCGCGCTCGATCAGGTCCTCGTCTTCCATGTCACCGGACCAGTCGGTGATCTCGGTGCGGCGGGGCACGGCAAACAGGGCTTTGACCTCGCGGAGTTCGTCCGAGATGATCGCCATGATCCGGTCTCGGGAGCCAAGGATGTCGAGGTAGTCCTTGATCTTGGCGGCCAGCTGTTCCAGCTCGTCGGTGATCGTCTTCACGCCAAGCTGCGTAAGACGTTGCAGTTGCAGGTCCAGGATCGCGCGGGCCTGGACTTCGGAAAGGTTGTAGGTCCCGTCCTCGTTGATAGGGTGCGAAGGGTCGTCGATCAGGCGTATATACGGCACGATCTCGTGCGCCGGCCAGCGCCGGGTCATCAACTGCTCGCGCGCATCGGCAGGGGTTGCCGAGGCGCGGATCGTGGCGACGACTTCATCAACGTTCGACACGGCGACGGCAAGACCGCAAAGAACATGGCTGCGTTCGCGGGCCTTGCGGAGTTCATAGGCCGTGCGGCGCGCTACAACTTCTTCGCGGAAAGTAATGAAATAGCTAAGGAAATCTCGCAGCGTCAACTGCTCGGGGCGGCCGCCATTCAGGGCCAGCATGTTGCAGCCGAACGAGACCTGCATCGCCGAAAAGCGGAACAACTGGTTCAGCACCACGTCCGGCGTCGCATCGCGCTTGAGCTCGATCACCACGCGGACGCCGATCCGGTCGGATTCGTCGGCGATGTTCGAGATCCCCTCGACCCGCTTTTCGCGGACCAGTTCGGCGATCTTCTCGATCATCGTGGCCTTGTTGACCTGATAGGGGATCTCGTCGATGACGATGGCCCAGCGGTCCTTGCGCAATTCCTCGATGTGGGTCTTGGAGCGGATGATGACCGAACCACGCCCCTCCAGATAGGCCTTCCGCGCGCCAGAGCGTCCCAGGATCTGGCCGCCGGTCGGGAAGTCGGGTGCAGGGATGATTTCCATCAGCTGTTCCATGCTGATGTCCGGGTTCTCGATCAGCGCCAGTGTGCCGTCGATCACTTCGCCCAGATTGTGCGGCGGAATGTTCGTGGCCATGCCGACGGCGATGCCGCCCGCACCGTTGACCAGCATGTTCGGGAAGCGGGCGGGAAGGACGGTGGGTTCCTTGTCCTTGCCGTCGTAGTTGTCCTGGAAATCGACCGTTTCCTTGTCGATGTCGGCAAGAAGGAAAGCGGCGGGCTTGTCCATCCTGACTTCGGTGTAGCGCATGGCCGCCGCATTATCGCCGTCCATCGAACCAAAGTTGCCCTGGCCGTCCAGAAGCGGCAGCGACATCGAGAAGGGCTGCGCCATCCGCACCAACGCGTCATAGATCGCACTGTCGCCGTGAGGGTGGTATTTTCCCATCGTGTCGCCAACCGGGCGGGCTGACTTGCGGTAGGCCTTGTCATGGGTGTTGCCCGATTCCTGCATCGCAAAGAGGATGCGGCGGTGGACGGGTTTCAGCCCGTCGCGCAGGTCAGGGATCGCGCGGGAGACGATCACGCTCATCGCGTAGTCAAGGTAGGCGGTCTTCATCTCGGCGGCGATGTCGACCTGAGGGCCGTGCCAAGTGGGACGCTCCGGGCTTTCTTCTTTTTTATCAGTGTCTTCCGGGGTATCGGCCATGAGGGCGCGCGCCTTCCTTGCAAGATCAAGATTTAGCAGGTGGGAAGATACACCATCCTAGCTATGGGGTGCAATGGCAGGGTGCACGCAAGTGGCAGCCATTGAGGGTGAGTGACAACATACTGTTTTCATTGATTTTTAAGGGAGGCCTGTCATGATTTCGTCATGGGCCACCAGAAAGGACGGTTGCAATGGTCGGACGCGAGACGGAACTGATGCTGAAGGGCTACGGGCTTACCACGGCAGAACTGTATTACCGGATGCCGGATTATCGCAGTGTTCTGAATAGCTTCATCTGGCAGGAGTATGATCTGGCGCCGGACTATCCGAAGATGTTCCAGTTCATCGAGTTCTGGCAGGAAAAGATCGAAGGGCCGCTTCATTCGGTGCGTTTCACCCATCGCAAATTGATTGCGCCAGGAGAATGGCGGAATGTAGTGGGTGAGTTCAACTTGCACTGACTGGAAACAGTCGTGACGCCAAAGGCAATTTGTTTCCGGTTGTGGAGTTGGGGAGCGGAAACAATCGCAGGATACTGGCGCTGTTTGTCGCCAGCGTAGCTACAGCGTATATACATATTGTATATACGTGATAATATTTTCCACGCGATCAATGACTTGCAGCTGACCTTATCACTTCGACCGTGTCGGACGGTCGAATACCTTTTTTCCCATCAGGGACCCGACGAGGTCGACCATCAGTCGGGCAGTCATCCCGCGATCATCGAGGAACGGGTTCAACTCGACCAGATCCAACGAGGTGACAAGGCCGCTTTCGTGCAGCAACTCCATCACCAGATGCGCCTCGCGGAAGGTGGCTCCACCCGGAACCGTGGTGCCGACGGCAGGGGCGATGGCGGGGTCGAGGAAGTCGACGTCCAGGCTGACATGCAGCATGCCGCCTTCGTGCCGGACAAGGTCCAGGAACTCGCGCAACGGGGCCACAAGGCCGCGTTCGTCGATGACCCGCATGTCATTGATGAAGATGTCCCGCTCCAGCATTGCGGCCTGTTCGGCCGGATCGACCGAGCGGATGCCGAACATGCAGATCCGGTGGGCGGGCACAGGGGCCGGGAAGGGAGGGAAGGCGTCAAACCCGTCGCGCCCGGCGATATAGGCCAAAGGTGTGCCGTGCAGGTTGCCCGAAGTGGTGGTCAATGGGGTGTGGAAGTCGGAATGGGCGTCGAGCCAAAGGAGGAACAGCGGTCGGCCCTGCCGTGCGGCAAAGGCGGCGGCCCCGGCGGCGGACCCAAGCGCCAGCGAATGATCGCCGCCCATGATGATCGGGAAACCGCCCTGCGATAGCGCATCATCGACGCGGTCCATCAGGATCTCGGCCCAGCCGACGGTTTCCGGTAGATCGTGCACGACAGGGTTGGCGCAGGTGACCGGCTTCAGCTCAGGCAGGACAAGGTCGCCCCAATCTTCGACCCCGTGGCCCTCGGCGCTGACCTCGCGGGCGATCCCGGCGACACGGTAGGCGGCGGGGCCCATCAGGCAGCCGGGGCGCTTCTGGCCCGAGTCGATGGGGGCGCCGATCAGGATGGTCTTGGGCATGGCGGTCTCCACTGGTCGGGCGCTTTGGTCCGGTGTAGCGGGGCCGGACTGCCGGTGGCAACGGACAATTCGGCGGGATCGGCGGGGATGCGCGGGCACAGTGCAGCCTTGGCGCGGCGGAAGGGCGCAGGGCTTTCCCCCGGAGGCCGCAGCGCCTATCATTGGAGACAACCACGGGAGAGGCTGATGATCGTCGAACTTGGGCATTTCGCGCTGATCCTGGCGCTGATGGTGGCGCTGGTGCAGTCCACGCTGCCCTTGTGGGGCGCGCACCGGGGCGACGCGCGGCTGATGGCGCTGGCGGGTCCGGCGGCGCTCCTGCAGATGGGGCTGGTTGCGGGGTCATTCGCGGCGTTGACCTGGGCCTTCGTCGTCTCGGACTTTTCCTTGGCGGTGGTGGTGTCCAACTCGCACACGCTGAAGCCGATGCTGTACAAGGTTTCGGGGGTCTGGGGAAACCATGAGGGGTCCTTGCTGCTGTGGGTGCTGATCCTGGCGGTCTACGGGGCGGCGGTGGCGGGGTTCGGCGGCAACCTGCCGTCGCGGCTGAAGGCGCGGGTGCTGGCGGTGCAGGGAATGATCGGGGTGGCGTTCCTGTTGTTCCTGCTTCTGACCTCGAACCCGTTCTGGCGGCTCGCGATGCCGCCTTTGGACGGGCAGGACCTGAACCCGCTGCTGCAGGACCCCGGATTGGCCTTTCATCCGCCGTTCCTTTATCTTGGTTATGTCGGCCTGAGCATGGCCTTCAGCTTTGCCGTGGCCGCGCTGATCGAGGGTCGCGTTGATGCCGCCTGGGGCCGCTGGGTGCGGCCCTGGACGCTGGCGGCCTGGGTCTTCCTGACCATCGGCATCGCGCTGGGGTCGTGGTGGGCCTATTACGAGCTTGGCTGGGGTGGCTTCTGGTTCTGGGACCCGGTCGAGAACGCAAGCTTCATGCCCTGGCTTCTGGCGGCAGCGCTGCTCCATTCTTCCATCGTCGTGGAAAAGCGAGAAAGCCTGAAGGCCTGGACAATCCTGCTGGCGATCATGGCCTTCGGGTTCAGCCTGATCGGGACCTTTATCGTGCGGTCGGGGGTCATCACGTCGGTACATGCCTTCGCCAACGACCCCGAGCGGGGGGTGTTCATCCTGATGATCCTGGCCTTTTTCACCGGGGGCGCGCTGATCCTGTTTGCGTTGCGGGCGGGGTCGATGGAGGCGCGGGGGGTGTTCAGCCTGGTCAGCCGCGAAAGCGCGTTGGTGGCGAACAACATCTTGCTGACTGTCGCAGCGTTTGTCGTGTTCATCGGGACAATCTGGCCGCTTGTGGGATCAATGTTGCTAGGGCGCGACCTTTCAGTGGGTGAGCCCTTCTTCAACGCCGCCTTCTCGCCCTTCATGATTGGGCTGGCATTGATCCTGCCACCGGGGGCGATGCTGGCCTGGAAGCGGGGCGACATCGGGCGCAGCTTGCGCGGGCTTATTCCCGTGATGGTGCTGGCACTGGCGCTGGGGGCTCTGGCCTTTGCCATGCAGACCGGGCGCACGGCGTTGGGGCCGGTGGGCCTGATGCTGGGGGCCTGGGTCGGCTTCGGCGCGATGGCCGACATCTGGGCCCGGACCGGGCGCGAGGGTCTGGCCGCGCGCTTTGCCCGGCTGGGACGGCTCCCGCGGGCGGACTGGGGCAAGGCTACGGCGCATTTCGGGCTGGGGATCACGATCTTCGCCGTCTCGGCGATGATGTCCTGGAAGATCGAGGATATCCGCGTCGTGCAGGAGGGTGAGACCTTCCCCCTTGGTCGGTACGAGGTGAGGCTGGACAAGGTCGAGGAGGTGCAGGGGCCGAACTACACCTCCACGATGGGCTGGATGACCGTGACGCGAGGCGGGGCGGTCGTGGCGGTCCTGAACCCCGAAAAGCGGATCTATCCGGTGGCGCAGATGCCGACGACCGAAGCCGCGATCGACTATGGCTTCCTGCGCGACATCTACCTGGTTCTCGGCGACCGGCAGACCAGCGGCGGCTGGGCGGTGCGCAGCTATATCGAGCCCTTCGCCAACTGGCTGTGGGGCGGCTGCATCCTGATGGCGCTTGGCGGGCTTCTCAGCCTGTCGGACCGGCGGTACCGGGTGGCAGCGGGGGCGCGCAAGGTTCCAGCCGGGGTGCCGGCGGAATGAGCGCCTTTCTGAAGCGGTGGTGGGCAGATTGCCCACCCTACGCCCTTGTCCTGTTCCTGGCGGTGACCCCCGCCTGGGCGGTGCAGCCGGACGAGATGCTGACCGACCCGGTCCTGGAGTCCCGCGCCCGCGAGATCAGTCGCGACATCCGCTGCCCGGTCTGCCAGGGCGAGACCATCGACGACAGCAATGCGCCGATCAGCCGGGATCTGCGGCTGATCATCCGCGAACGGCTGGTCGCGGGCGATACCGATGCCGAGGTCGTCGACTACATCGTCGCGCGCTATGGCGAGGGGGTGCTGTTCAACCCGTCGGCCGAGGGGGCGAATCTGGTCCTATGGCTGGCCGGGCCTGCGCTCTTGCTGGCCGGGATCGCCGTGGCGCTGGCAGCGGGTCGCAGGCGCGTCGCATCCGAGGTGGAGATGTCAGCCGAGGAAGAGACGCGGCTGAAAGAAATCCTCAAAGAGTAGGTGGGGCGATATCGCCCACCCTACGCCTGGCCTTAGGCCCGTGACGCGGCGTTCGGCTTGGCCTTGCGCGCGGTCTCGCTACTCTGGCCGCAGATGAGGGAGGGGCGGATGACGGAACTGGTGACGGTAAAGGTCGAAGGCGGGGTGCATCGCATCACGCTGAACCGGCCCGAGGTGATGAATGCCCTGAACCGAGAGATGCGGCTTCAGCTTCTGGCGGCTTTGCGCGCGGGCCACGGCGCGCGGGTCATCGTGCTGACCGGGTCCGGGCGCGGCTTCTGCTCGGGTCAGGACCTCACCGATGCCGAGGGGTTGGAGGCAGCCGGGTTCGAGGCGATCCTGAACGACGAATACGTGCCGATGATCCGCGCGATCACCGAGGCTCCGGTCCCGGTCATTGCGGCGGTCAATGGGGCGGCGGTGGGGGCAGGGGCGAATCTGGCGCTGGCCTGCGATCTGGTCATAGCCTGCGAAAGCGCGGTCTTTCTGCAGGCATTCACCCGGATCGGCCTGATCCCCGATGCCGGGGGCACCAGTTTCCTGCCGCGGCGGGTCGGGCTGCAACGGGCGATGGGAGCGGCGCTGTTGGCCGAGCCGGTCACCGCGCGGCAGGCCGAGGGCTGGGGGATGATCTGGGAGGCGGTGCCAGACGACCGCTTCGCCGACGTTGTTGCGGCCCGCGCTGCGAAGCTGGCCCAGGGTCCGACAGGCGCCTATGCCGCCTTGAAGCAGGCGTTGCGCGGGGCGTTCGATCAGAGCCTGGACCAGCAACTTGCGATCGAGGCCCGCCTGCAGGGCCAGTGCGGCGCCAGCGCCGACTTCCGCGAAGGTGTCGCCGCCTTCCTGGGAAAGCGCCCTGCGGTCTTTCAGGGACGCTAGCAGGCACACTGGGAACCGTTTTCCACCCTTTGCGTTAGGCTCTTCGGGTTTCTGCAACGGGGGTGGGCGGACATGTGGAACCAGACATTGGCGGCGCTGCTGCGCCTTGGCGTGCGGACGGGTCGGATGGAACTGACTTTTGCCGATGGCTCGACCCGGGTCTTCGGGCCGGGCGGACCGCCCGAAACCAGCGTCACCCTGCACGACCCCGACCTGCCGCGAAAGTTGCTGCTGCGCCCCGACCTTGCGATGGGCGAGGCCTATATGGACGGTCGTCTGACCCTGCGCGGCGACGATGTGCGCAGCTTTCTGACCTTTGCCTTGCGCAATGCACGTGGCCGCAAGCTGCCGCCGCCCCTGCCACAGGCCCTGGCGGCCTGGAAGCAGGCGAAGTCCTGGGCGATCTGGAACCACATCGGCGTCGCACGGCGGAACGTGGCGCATCACTACGACATCTCGCCCCGGCTTTACGACCTGTTTCTTGGCGAGACCAAGCAATACACCTGCGCCTATTTCCGGCGTCCCGAGATGACGCTGGAGGAGGCGCAGGCCGCCAAGATGGCACATATCGGCGGCAAGCTTCTGCTGCGTCCGGGGATGCGGGTTCTGGACATCGGCTGCGGCTTCGGGACGCTGGCGCTGGACTTGGCCCGCGACCACGGCGTCGAGGTGACGGGGATCACGCTGTCCGAAGTTCAACTGCAGGAGGCGCGACGCCGGGCCCGGGACGCGGGTCTGGAGGGCCAGGTCCAGTTCCGTCTGCAGGACTACCGAAGCGTGACCGAAACCTATGACCGTGTCGTGTCGGTGGGCATGATGGAGCATGTGGGCCTGCCGCATCTGCGGACCTATTTCCAGAAAGTCGCCGACCTGATGCCGCAGGAGGGGGTGGCACTGATCCACTACATCGGGCGCTGGTCTCCGCCCGACACGATCTCGCCGTGGTTCAACAAATACATCTTCCCGGGCGCCTATTGCCCGACGATCTCCGAGGCGATGCGGGCGGTTGAAAGGACCGGGATGATCCTGTCGGATCTGGAGGTGTGGCGTGGGCACTATGAGCGCACGCTGCAGGAATGGCTGAAGCGGTTCGATGCCAATCTGGACCGCGTCCTGCAGCTTCAGGACGACCGTTTTGTGCGGATGTGGCGCTATTATCTCCAGTCGGCCGAGATGGGCTTTGCCGAAGGGCGTCTGGTAATCCACCAGCTGCAACTGGCCAAGGCGCGCGGCACCGTGCCGATGACGCGCGACTACCTTTACCCGGCGCGGAACAGCTAGGGGTTCTACACTCCGCGCTTCAACCCCGCGACGCCGGTGCGGGCGATCTCGACCAGGCCCAGGGGGCGCATCAGGTCGGCGAAGGCGTCGATCTTCTCGGGCGTGCCGGTCATCTCGAAGACAAAGCTTTCCAGCGTGGAGTCAACGACATTGGCGCGGAAGATCTCGGCCAGGCGCAGGGCCTCGATCCGGTGGTCGCCGTGGCCCTTGACCTTGACCAGTGCCAGTTCGCGCTGGACGGACGGGCCTTCGGCGGTCAGGTCCTGGACCTCGTGGACCGGAACCATGCGCTTCAGCTGCGCCTCGATCTGATCGATGACCGCCGGGGTGCCACGGGTGACGATGGTGATGCGGCTGCGGTGGCCGGTGTGGTCGACCTCGGCCACAGTCAGGCTGTCGATGTTGTAGCCGCGCCCCGAGAACAGGCCGATGACCCGGGCCAGGACGCCGGGTTCGTTCTCGACGATGACAGCAAGGGTGTGGCTCTCCTCGACCTCGGACAGGGCCGAGCGGAGGTCATAGGCGGAATGGCTGGTCGAGCCCTTCTTGATGTTCAATGCGGACATGGGGTCCTACCTTCTGCTGTGTGGCACGGCGTCAGAATCCGATCCAGGACGGGCGACCGACGCGGCGGATGACGACGTAGATGATCAGGGGGCCGATGATTCCGGCAAGAGTGCCAAGGATCATGTGGGCGGTGAGGTCGGGGGTGAAGCGGCCCAGCACGGCGCGGGTGCCGGCGGAAAAGATCGTGTGGGCCAGGTAGATGCCCATCGACGAGACGCCAAGGAAAGCCAGCAGGCGCAGCGGCGACGTCTGGCGCGCGCTGGTCAGCAGGTAGACCATAGCCAATGCGGCAAGGGACAGCCCAATGCCGAGGATTTGGCTGGCAAGCAGCGACTGCGGCACCTGGAAACTGGCCGCCTGCAAGCCGACAAAGACCGCAGCGGCGATCAGGAAAGCGACAGCACCCTGGGGTCGCCAGGTCGTCTGACCCAGCGCCAGGCCAGTCAGGAAGGCCCCGGCATAGGTCGCGGCCCCGACTGTCCAGGCGTTCAGACCGACCGGCGTGAAGCTGGAGGCAAGCACCACCAGTGCAGCCAGCATCGCCCAGACAGGGGCCGACAGCGGGCCGGTGATGAGGCGGATCAGCGCCAGCACGGCAATATGCTGCAGGAACAAGGCCCAAAGGAACCAGAAGTGGTCGCGCGGGGGCAGGGGGAAGAACAGCAGGCTCTCCAGGCCCGACACCTGCGTATTGGCCGCATCCCCCGCCGCCAGCCGCGCGGCGGTGAAAAGATAGGTCCACAGCACCAGCGGCCACAACAGCCGCGTGACCCGACTGAACGCAGCCTCTGCCACTGGACGGCTCAGCGCCCAGGCCTGGAAGGTCATGCCGGACAGAAGGAAGAACAGCGGCATGTGGAAATTGTAGATCAGCCGATCAACCAGCTGGAACGCCCAAGGATTGCCGATCAGCCCCGCGGTTTCCAGCCCGCGCCAGGCATGGCCGATCACCACAAGGATGATGCCGACGCCCTTGGCGACATCCATCCACAGGTCGCGGGTCTTAGGGCTGGCCTCGGCGGTGAGGGTCATGGGGTTCCTGACTTATGGTCCTGGGGTGGCTGGCTTGCCGGACCGGGCCCGGCAAGCCGCATCACATCACACCAGCACCGCGCCCTTGGCGCCGATCACGCCCTGGGTATCCGCATCGCCAAGCAGCATCTCGTTGTGCGGCTTGCCCGAGGGGATCATCGGGAAGCAGTTCTCGTGCTTTTCCACCAGACAGTCAAAGATCACCGGGCCGTCGTAACGGATCATTTCCATGATCGCGTCGTCCAGGTCCTTGGGGTCGTCGCACTTGATGCCCTTGCAGCCGAAAGCCTCGGCCAGCTTGACGAAATCGGGCAGGCTTTCCGACCAGGACGAGGAATACCGCTCGCCATGCAGCAGTTCCTGCCACTGGCGGACCATGCCAAGGCGTTCGTTGTTCAGGATGAACTGCTTCACGGGCGCACGGAACTGCATCGCGGTGCCCATTTCCTGCATGTTCATCAGCCAGGACGCCTCACCGGCGACGTTGATGACCAAGGCCTCGGGGTGGGCGATCTGCACGCCGATGCTGGCAGGCAGGCCATAGCCCATGGTGCCCAGACCGCCAGAAGTCATCCAGCGGTTCGGGTCCTCGAAACCAAGGAACTGGGCAGCCCACATCTGGTGCTGGCCGACTTCCGTGGTGATGTAGCGGTCCATGCCCTTGGTCAGGGCCTCAAGCCGCTCCAGCGCGTATTGCGGTTTGATCGTGGTGGTGGAGTTCTTGTAGGACAGACACTTCACGCTGCGCCATTCGTCGATCTGCTTCCACCACTGCGACAACCCGCGCTGGTCGGTCTTCGATCCCCGCGCGCGCCACTGGCGCAGGACTTCCTCAAGCACCTTGGTCACGTCGCCGACGATCGGCACGTCCACCCGGATGACCTTGTTGATCGAGGACGGGTCGATGTCGATGTGCGCCTTCTTCGACTTCGGGCTGAAGTCCTTGATCCGCCCGGTGATGCGGTCGTCGAACCGCGCGCCGATGTTGATCATCAGGTCGCAGCCGTGCATGGCGAGATTCGCCTCGTACAGCCCGTGCATCCCCAGCATGCCGACCCAATTCTTGCCGCTTGCCGGGTATGAGCCCAGGCCCATCAGGGTCGAGGTGATGGGGAAATTGGTCTCGGCCACCAGTTCGCGCAAAAGCGCGCTGGCGCGGGGGCCAGAGTTGATGACGCCGCCGCCGGTGTAGAAGATCGGGCGCTCGGCCTGCTCCATCATCTCGACCAGGCGGGCGATCTGGTCCGGGTCGCCTTCGGTGCGCGGCTGATAGTGGCTGACCTTCGCCTTATCGGCGGGAACATAATCGGCAGTGGCGAATTGCACGTCCTTCGGGATGTCGATCAGCACCGGGCCGGGGCGGCCGTGGGTGGCGACGTGGAAGGCCTGGTGGATGGTGTCCGACAGTTTCGCCGTATCCTTCACCAGCCAGTTCATCTTGGTGCAGGGCCGGGTGATGCCCACGGTGTCAGCTTCCTGGAACCCGTCGGTGCCGATCATGAAGGTCGGGACCTGGCCGGTCAGCACGACGATCGGGATCGAATCCATCAGCGCATCGGTCAGGCCGGTCACCGCGTTCGTGGCCCCCGGGCCCGAGGTCACCAGCGCCACGCCGGGTTTTCCGGTGGATCGGGCATAGCCCTCGGCCATGTGGACCGCGCCCTGTTCGTGGCGGACAAGGATGTGGCGGATGTCGTTCTGCAGGAAAAGTTCGTCATAGATCGGAAGCACGGCGCCGCCGGGATAGCCAAAGACGACCTCGACGCCCTGATCCTTCAGCGCCTGGACCACCATCTTCGCTCCGGTCATCTGCTTCGACATTTCCGTCTCTCCTTAGCGCAACAAAAAGCCCCCGGAAGTTTCCTTCGGGGGCGCATGGGAACCACTATGGTCAACCGTCACCGGCCCATGCGCGTCCTTCCTACGATGACAAGAAGTCTGGCCATTGGCCCATCCCCTTCACGTTCGGTCGGAACAGTAGGCGGGGATATGCCGGGCGTCAACGGGATTTGCAATACGAAAATGTCGCATTACGCCAGTAGTTTTGAACTTTTGTTGCGACGTGATGCCGCGCTGCGCAACTTTCACTCATCTTGCCGAGTGTCCATCGCAAGGGCGCGAAGGTCGGAAGGTGAATCCCGTGGCCACAGCGGTCGATAGAGATGCACAAGCTAAGGGCGACGGTGATTTCAGGGATGACCAGATGGCGCGCATGGAAAGCGCGCGTGCCGGTGGCAGCAGAGCTGCCTGGCCAGCCGCACAAGGCTGTCGCGGTATGCCTGCACCCCCGAGACGCCGATTTTGTCACGGTGGGCAACTCGTCGGCCTTCGCGGGCCATGACCTTTCCCAGCATCACCGCGCTGCGGGCGAGGGTCGCGGCACGCCTCCCGTTTGTCAGCCGATGAACCACAAATAGGCGCCGTAGGCAGCCAGAAGGCCGGCCCCTGCGATCCGGGGCAGCCCGCCGACAACGAAAGCCACGATGGCAAGGCCAACGGATGAGGCCGCGACCCACCACATGTCGATGGCGGCGAAGCGGGCCTCGGCCGGGATCGGCGCGATAAGGGCGGTGATACCGAGGATGCCGAACAGGTTGAAGATGTTCGAGCCGATGATATTGCCGACCGAAATCTCGGTATGCTTGCGGAAGGCGGCAATCACGCTGGTCGCCATTTCCGGCAGCGAGGTGCCAACGGCGACGATGGTCAGGCCGATCACCGCTTCCGAAATGCCGAAGTCGCGGGCGATGGTGGTGGCGCTGTCGACCAGGAACCGCGCTCCGATCACCAGCCCGACAAGGCCCGCTCCGGTCATGACCCAGGGCTTCCAGTTCGGGCCGAAGGTCTCGGTATCGCCCTCGGGCGGGTGACCGCTGCCCGCGATGAAGGCCGTGGTCAGGAAGGCCACAAGCCCCACCAGCAGGATCGCCCCGTCCAGCCGCGTGACCTGTCCGTCCAGCAGCATGACCCAGATCGCCGCCGTGGCGGCAATCATGAAGGCAAGGTCGCGCCAGAGCTTGCGGCCGGGGATGATCAATGGCGCGATCAGGGCCGAGACGCCCAGGATGAGCAGCACGTTCGAGATGTTAGAGCCAATGACGTTGCCAATGGCGATGCCGGGTGCGGGTGGTGTGGCCAGGGCGGCCTGGACCGACACGATCAGCTCGGGCGCAGAGGTGCCGAAGCCGACGATGGTCAGGCCGATCAGCAGTGGCGACAGGTGGAAGGCCCGCGCGATCGAGGACGCGCCGCGCACCAGGAACTCTCCCCCCGCCACCAGGATGACGAGGCCGACAAGAAACAGAAAATAGGTCAAGGCGAACCCCCACTTGGTTAGTGGGCAAGGTTGGGTGGCGGCAGCGGAATGCAAGGTCGATCCCGCCGATTTCCTACGTTTTCCGTTCGATTGCCTGGGGTTGTGCAGGTTCCGTGTCGGCCCGGTAACAGACGGCGTTCAGTTTGTTGCCGTCCGGGTCGCGGACATAGGCCGCATAGAACTGCGTGCCATACTGCGGGCGCAGGCCGGGGCCACCCTCATCGGTGCCGCCCTGAGCAAGGGCTGCGGCGTGGAAGGCGTCCACCGCCGCCCGGCTTTGCGCCAGAAAACTGACCATCGTTCCATTCCCAGGCGTTGCGGGCGCCCCGTCGAAGGGCTGGGTCACCCACAGATGCGGTCCGGGATCATCCAGACCCCAGGCGGCCGAACGGTCTTCGGGGTCGTAATCCTCGATCCGGCTGTGTCCAAGGGGGGCAAGCACGGCGTCATAGAAGGGCAGGGCGCGCACAAGGTCGCGGGTGCCAAGCGAGACGTAGCTGAACATCGAAACCTCCATCTTCGTTAAGCGCAGTCTTTCCTGCGCCGCCCGGAAATCCAAGCGCACTCTGCCGCAAGGCGCGCGCTTCGCGACGTCTTCTCGCCTGACGCGAGGAAATGGCTTCCTATCTTGCGCGACGGGAAATAGGGTCTATGTCACCCAAACTCCCGTCCGCTTTTGCAGGGCGTGAACGGGTCAACCATATGGGAGGAGTACTGCATGGATAGACGTTCATTCTTGACCAAGGCCTCGGTGGGCGGTGTCGCTGCCGCGGGCGCGGCTACGCTGGCGACCCCGGCGATCGCGCAGGAAAGCCCGACCGTCACCTGGCGGGTCACCTCGTCGTTCCCGAAATCGCTGGACACGATCTATGGCGCCGCCGAGACGATGTCGAAATACGTGGCCGAGGCGACGGACGGAAAGTTCCAGTTGCAGATCTTCCCCGCGGGCGAACTGGTTCCGGGCCTGGAAGCGGCGGACGCCGTGTCGGCCGGCACGGTCGAGGCCTGCCATACCGCCAGCTACTACTACTGGGGCAAGGACCCGACCTATGCGCTGGGAACCACGGTGCCCTTTGGTCTGAACTACCGTCAGATGAACGCCTGGCTGTACTACGGCGGTGGCATCGACCTGATGAACGAGTTCTTCAATACCCAGAACCTGCACTATCTGCCCTGCGGCAATACCGGGGTGCAGATGGGCGGCTGGTACCGCAAGGAAATCAACAGCCTCGCCGACATGCAGGGCCTGAAGATGCGGATCGGCGGCTTTGCCGGCAAGGTGATCGAGAAGCTGGGCGTCGTGCCGCAGCAGATCGCGGGCGGCGACATCTATCCGTCGCTGGAAAAGGGCACCATCGATGCGGCCGAATGGGTCGGACCCTATGATGACGAAAAGCTTGGCTTCCAGAAGGTTGCCCCCTACTACTACTACCCCGGCTGGTGGGAAGGTGGTCCGACGCTGTCCACGATGGTCAACCTGGCCAAATGGAACGAGCTGCCGAAGTTCTACCAGGGGGTCCTGTCGACCGCTTGCGAGGCTTCGAACTCGAACATGATGGCAAGCTACGACTACAAGAACCCGACCGCGCTGAAGAACCTGGTGGCGAATGGCGCGCAGCTGCGGCCCTTCCCGCAGGATGTTCTGGACGCTGCCTATGAGGCTGCAATGGCCACCTACGCCGAAATCAGCGCCACAAACGCTGCGTTCAAGAAGATCCACGACAGCCAGACCGCGTTCAAGAAGGACGCCTATCTCTGGGCGCAGATCGCGGAATACAACTACGACGTCTTCATGATGACGCAGCAGCAGGCCGGCAAGCTGTAAGCTTTCAGCCATCGACAGAAAGGAAAGGCCCCGGATCGCTCCGGGGCCTTTTCGTTTCAGAGGTGTGCCTTCTTAGGGATTGATCACTGGCGCACCAAGCTTCGGCAGGCCACCGGGGGCAGGGGCCGCGCCCTCGGCCGGTGGGGTGCCGCCCAGGTTCGGCGCCCCCAGCTTGGGCGCTCCGGGCAGACCGGGCAAACCGCCAGGTGCAGGGGTCGCCCCACCATTTGTTCCCGGTGCCAGTGGCGTCAGCGTGGGCACCCTGATCTCGATGGTCGAAGGATCGATCACCGGCCCCTTGTAGTGCATCACCATCTGCGGGAAGAACACGACCGCGAAGATCATCACCACCTGGATGATGATGAAGGGAATGGCGCCCTTGTAGATCTCGCCGGTCTTGATCCCGTCCATCTTCTTGCCGGTGACCTTGTCCAGATACGGCACCTTGGCCGCGACCGAGCGCAGGTAGAACAGCGCAAAGCCGAAGGGCGGCGTCAGGAACGAGGTCTGCAGGTTGACCCCGACGATGACCCCCAGCCAGATCAGGTCGATGCCCAAAGTCTGTGCGGGCGCGATCAAGAGCGGGATCAGGACGAAGGCGATCTCGAAGAAATCCAGGAAGAAGCCCAGGACGAAGATGATCAGGTTCACGACCAGCAGGAAACCGTACTGGCCCCCTGGCACGGCCGTCAGCAGCTCTTCGACCCAGATGTGGCCGTTCACGCCGTAGAAGGTCAGGCTGAACATCCGCGCGCCGATCAGCACGAACATGACGAAGGCCGACAGCCGCGTGGTGGCGATCAGGGCCGATTGCAGGACCGGGAACTTGAAGCGCCCCTTGGCCCAGGCCAGGATCATCGCGCCGACGGCCCCCATCGCGCCGCCCTCGGTCGGGGTGGCAAGGCCGATGAAGATCGTGCCGAGCACCAGGAAGATCAGCGCCAGCGGCGGGATCAGCACCATGATCACCTGCTGCGCCAGGCGTGACAGCAGGTTGATGGCCATGAAGCGATCCGCCAGCGCATAGAAGTAGACGACCAGGGTGCCGATGGTGGCACCCAGCACATCGGCGTTTGCGCCCCAGGCGTCATACCAGAAGTAATGCGCGGCGTAGCCGATGCCGACACCCGCAGCCAGCGCCACCAGAAGCGAGGTGACACCTCCGCCCAGCGTCCGCGCCTCGGGCGGGAGCGCCGGGACCTTGTGCGGCTGGAAGATCGCGACCATGCAGACGTAACCCAGATAGGCACCCGTCAGGATCAGTCCCGGGATCAGCGCGCCCCGGTACATGTCGCCCACCGACCGGCCCAGCTGGTCGGCCAGCACGATCAGGACAAGCGACGGCGGAATGATCTGCGCCAGCGTTCCGCTTGCCGCGATGACCCCCGTTGCCGTCCTGCGGTCATAGCCATAGCGCAGCATGATCGGCAGCGAGATCAACCCCATCGCGATGACCGATGCCGCGACGACGCCCGTGGTGGCCGCCAGCAGCGCGCCGACCAGGACCACGGCGAAGGCAAGACCGCCGCGGATCGGGCCGAAAAGCTGGCCGATCGTGTCCAGGAGGTCCTCGGCCATTCCGCTTCGCTCCAGGATGATGCCCATGAAGGTGAAGAAGGGGATCGCGAGCAACGTCTCGTTCGACAGGACCCCCCACAACCGTTGCGGCATGGTGCCGAGGAGGGGCCAGTCCAGCGTGATCTCGCCGTTGGAATAGGGGGCGAGCCAGACGCCAATGACGAAGAAGATCAATCCGTTCGCAGCCAGCGCGAAGCTGACCGGATAGCCGTACAGAAGGAAGACGACGAGGCTCAAGAAGATGATCGGAGCCATGTTGTGCGCGATGATCTCGATCATTTCTTCGCCTCGGCTTCGGCTTTGGCCTTTACTGCGGCCGCAAGGTCCTCGGCGTCTTTCAGGGCCTGCTCCTTGGGCGAGATGAAGGGATGGGGGTCCTCCATCAACCCGCGCATCACGGCGATCTTCTTGATGATTTCGGCCAGGGCCTGAAAGGTCAGCATCACGAAGCCGGCCAGCAGGATTGCGCGCGCCGGCCAGATGACCAGCCCGCCCGCGTTGGTCGAGACCTGGCCCGAGTAGAACGCCTGGATCGTATAGGGCCAAAGGAACCATGCCATCAGCGCGACGAAGGGCAGGAGGAAGAAGATGTGGCCCAGAAGGTCGATCCAGTGCTGTGTTCTGCGACTGCGAGCGCCGTAGAAGACGTCGATGCGGATGTGTTCGTTCTGTTGCAGCGTATAAGCGGCCGCGCCCATGAAGGCGGCCCCGAAGAGATACCACTGCAGTTCGAGCCAGGCGTTCGACGACAGGTTGAACAGCTTGCGGCTGACGGCATTTGCGGCGCTGACCAGCACGGCAAAAAGGATCAACCAGACAACGGATTTACCGATGAACGCATTCACGCGGTCAATGCCGCGTGAGATGGCAAGCAAAGCCTGCATCCCCAAACCCTCCCGATGACGGCCGCCCTTGGTTCGGCGTGCCCAGTACCTTCCTAGGCGATCTAGCGGTATCCGCCAAGAACTCAACCGGCGGGTGGGTCGGAATTGCCGTAGCGTCAAGCCGCTTTCGACTTGTCCTTCAACCGCTGCCCCACTGCGGCGATGGCCTGGATTGCCGGCATGAATTCCAGCCCAAGCTCGGTCAGCGCATATTCCACCGATGGCGGGGAGGTGTCCATGACCGCGCGCGACAGAATCCCGCGTTCTTCCAGCTCGCGCAGGCGCTGGGTCAGCACCTTGGCCGAAACAAGCGGGATGTCGGCACGCAACTCCGAAAAGCGCCGGGGGCCTGACGACAGATACCAGATGATGTTCGGCGTCCAGGCCCCGCCGATGAAGGCCATGCAGTCCGACAGGGGACACATCGGATGCGGTGTGCGGTTCTTGCGGCGCTTTAGCGTCATCGCGGGCCTCTGATCCAGTTACCCGGCAGATACCGCATTCAGCCCGTTACCGCAAGTTACCCCGTTACCAAAGGTGATCGGCTGCGCTAGCCATGCAGCATTCGCAACCAAGGAGAGACAGATGAAACTCTACATCAAGCCCGGCGCCTGCTCGATGGCCTCGCATATCATCCTGGCCGAGATCGGCGGGGACTATGCCGTGGAGGTGGTCGACACCGCGAACGGGGAAACCGCCAGCGGCGCGAATTACCTTGAGATCAACCCGAAGGGCAAGGTCCCGGCGCTGGAAGTCAAGGGCGAGGTGCTGACCGAGGGTCCGGCGATCCTGCAGTTCCTTGGCGACAAGGCGGTGATGGACGGGGCCGCGAACCTTGGCCTGGCCCCCGCCGGGGGCACGATGGCGCGGGCGCGCGTGAACGAGGTGCTGAATTTCACCGGGACCGAACTGCACGTGGCCTTCGGACCGCTCTTCAACCCCGCCTCGACCGACGCGCAGAGAGAGGCCGCGCGGCAGGCGGTGGCAGGCAAGTTCGACTGGCTCGAGGCGCAGCTGGCCGACGGTCGCGCGCATCTGACGGGCGAGGCGTTCACCATCGCCGACGCCTACGCGTTCGTTGTGACGAACTGGGCCAACTTCAAGGGCATCGCGCTGTCCCGCTGGCCGCACCTGAGCGCCTTTCTGGCCCGCGTCGCCGCCCGCCCGGCGGTTCAGCGCGTGCTGAAGGCCGAGGGGCTGGCGGCATGAGCGCGCGGGACTTCACCGGGGTGGCGGGGGTTCTCGCCACCTATTTCGACGGGCTTTACCATAGCGATACCCAACGCCTGGCCCAGGTGTTCCACCCCAGGGCGCAGTATGTCTGCGTCACGGACGGGACGCTCTTGCACCGCGACATGGCCGGGTATTTCCCGATCGTCGATGCCCGTCCATCCCCCGCCTCGCGCGGCGAGGTGCGGCGCGACGAGATCGTCTCGATCGACTTCGCCGGCCCGGTCACGGCCCGCGCCGTCGTCCGCTGCACCATCGGCCCCCGGCATTTCACCGACTTCCTGACGCTGATCCGGCTGGACGGGCGCTGGCAGGTGATGTCCAAGGTGTTCCACTATCAGGAGGAAAGCTGATGCCCTACGTCAACATCAAGATCACCCGTGAGGGGGCCACGCCTGCGCAGAAGGCCGAACTCATCGCCGGGGTCACCGACCTTTTGCAGCGGGTCCTGAACAAGTCCCCCGCCACGACCTTCGTCGTGATCGACGAGGTCGCGCTGGAGGACTGGGGCATTGGCGGCCTTCCGGTCGAAGTCTACCGCGCCAGCCTGAAAGCGCAGAGCGGGACCAATGGGTGACGGCATCCGCTATGCGACCCTGATGTTCGCGGCGGGGATGGGCGTGCCGCTTCTCGCCGCGCTGAATTCGGCGCTCGGGCAGCGGATCGGCTCGCCCATCGCTGCCGGGGCGGTCATGTTCGCGCTCGCTTTCGTGGTGGCGCTGGTGGTTCTGGCGGTCTCGG
This sequence comes from Tabrizicola sp., assembly GCF_030694085.1. Taxonomy (GTDB): domain Bacteria; phylum Pseudomonadota; class Alphaproteobacteria; order Rhodobacterales; family Rhodobacteraceae; genus Tabrizicola. Next base: position 202,207 of record NZ_JAUXZE010000056.1, read on the forward strand.
GGCAGGGGTCTGCACTTGCCAAGGCACCCGGCCAGCCTCCCGTCCTGTTCCTGGCCGGTGGGCTGATGGTGTTCTATCTTCTGTCCATCACCTTCGTAGCGCCGCACTTCGGGCTTGGGAACGCGATCCTGTTCGTGCTTCTGGGGCAGATTGTCAGCTCGACCGTGATCGACGCTACCGGACTGATGGGACTGGCCGCGCGGCCGGTCAGCGGAACGCGGTTGCTGGGACTTGCGGTAATGGCTGTGGGCATCGTCCTGAGCCAACGGGGGTAGCCGATGTCTGCAAGGAAATCGGACCGGAGCCTTTCGACCTTCACCCCGCGCGCGGCCCGATCAGGTCCCAGCGGTTGCCGAACGGATCACGCCAGACGGCCACCGAACCATAGGGTTCGTGCCGGGGCGCTTCCTCGAACTCCACCCCTGCGGCCAACATGGCGGCATGGTCTCGGGCGAAGTCGTCGGTTTCAAGGAACAGAAACACCCTGCCCCCGGCCTGATTGCCGATGGCAGCCTGCTGCACCTTTCCTTCGGCCCGCGCCAGCAGCAGCCGCACGCCGCCACCCGAAGGCTCGACCGTGACCCAGCGTTTGCGGCCCTGATCGATGTCCTCGACCAGACGGAAGCCCAGCTTGCCCACGTAGAACGTGAGCGCTTCGTCATAATCCGGCACGACCAGTGCCAGGGCCGAAACCCGAACGGTCACAGCCGGGTGTCGGGCAGGCTGATCCGCGCCACCTGTTCGGCGATCGGGTCGACCGACAGGGGGTGCAGGTCCGAGGCATGCGAACCCGGGTCGCCCATCGGCACCCATTCGCCGCCCTTGTAGATTTCAAGCGCCGAGAAGCCCGCCTTGTAGCCCATCTTGCGGCTCCCCGGCACCCAGTAGCCCAGGTAGACGTAAGGCAGCCCCGCCTCGCGCGCGATGGCGATGTGGTCAAGGATGACATAGGTTCCAAGGCTATAGGCGGTCAGGTCCGGGTCGTAGAAACTGTAGACCATCGAAAGGCCGTCGTCGAAGACATCGGTCAGGCAGACGGCCGTCAGGGGGCGTCCCCGCTCGCCCTCAATGGCGGGGCGGGAGTATTCGATGACGCGGCTCTTGATCGGTGTCTCCTCGATCATCGCGGCGAATTCGAAGATGTCCATGTCGGCCATGCCCCCGTCGGCATGGCGCTGGTCAAGATAACGGCGAAAGAGCGCGAACTGGTCTTCCGTGGCCCAGGGCGAGGTCGCATTGCGCCGCAGCGCCGCGGCCTTCTTCATCACCCGCTTCTGGGTCCGCGAGGGTTCGAAATCCGCGACCCGGATGCGCGCGGACAGGCAGGCGGAACACTCCGCGCAGGACGGGCGATAAAGTACGTTCTGGCTGCGACGGAAGCCCTGCTTCGACAGGGTGTCGTTCAGCTTCTGCGCATGCTCCCCCTGAAGCGCAGTGAACAATTTGCGCTCCATCCGCCCCGGAAGATAGGGGCAGGGCTGCGGCGCCGTCACGTAGAACTGGGGCGTCAGGGGCAGGGAATGGCGCATCTGTTTCAGGTCAGGATTAGATTGGCGCAGAGCCTAGCAAGCGAAATGCCATCCGCCAAGCGTCCCCGTGCGGCAAATGAAGACCCCGCCCGTGCGGGGACACGGGCGGGGCAGGGGTCATGCCGTCAGACGATCAGTATTCGCCAGACCGTGCCCCCGTTTCCGGCTTTGCCTCGGTCGCGGCGGCGTCCTGGGCCGAAGTCGCCCGGGCGCGTTCGTCCATGAAGCTGTCGAACTCGGACTTGTCCTTCGAGGTCCGAAGGCGCTGCAGGAAAGCCTCGAACGCCTCTTGCTCTTCTTCCAGTCGACGCAGGGCCTGAGCCTTGTAGTCATCGAAAGCGTGGTTGCCGGTGTGCTGGCCCGCGCGCATCGCGTGACGGCCCCAGGAGTGGTCGTGGTTGTGATGGCGGCGCTGGCCGCAGGACCGTGCGAACATCTGTTTTCCCCAGATCATGTAGGCCAGAAGGGCAAGCCCCACGGGCCAGAAAAAGACAAAGCCCAGAACCATCGCGGCGATCCAGGCCCATTTGCCGCGCTGGTCTAGCCAGTCTTCGCCGCGGCGGAAGGCATTGCGGATCCCGCCAGGCCGGGCGGTGTCGGTGGTGGTGTACATCGGCGGGTCTCCATTTGATGTGAAGTCTTTTCACATGAGGCAAGATGGCCCCAGTCTGGCAGGTCCGCAAGAGCGTATGTGAAGATTCTTTACATTCCGGGGCAACCGGCACCTTTCCGCCTATCCGGTGAAGTCCGCAACAGTCGCAGCCGTGGCCCGGACCAGCGATTGCGGGTCGACCCCAAACATGTGGCGCGGTGTGCCGGCAGCAGCCCAGACCTCGGCGAAATCCAGCAGTCTCGGGTCAAGGAAGGTGGGCGATGGCGTCAGGTGCCCCAGCGGCGCGACACCGCCGATGGCAAAGCCGGTCACGCTGCGCACGACCTCCACCCCGGCGCGGGACAGGGGTTCCCCGGCCAGCGCCGCCGCCTTGCCCAGGTCCACCCGGTTGCCACCCGCCGTCAGGAACAGGACCAGCCGGCCGCTGTCGCCCTGAAACAGGATCGACTTGACGATCTGGTCGACCGCCACCCCCGCCTCTGCCGCGGCGGCCTCGGCCGTGCGGATCTCGCCCCGCGCCGCGACGGGGACCGAGGGAAGGCCTGCGGCCTCCAGCGCCGCTGTCACCCGTGCCAGGGATTTCGACATGATGCCTCCGGTTTCCACGAGCTAACCGCGCCCGCAGGCGCCGGTCAACCGGCTGAGGAGGTTGACCCTTCCGCCCCGCCACAGCAAGGTCGCGCCATGACCCTTGCCGCCCGCATCACCCGACTGCCGATCCCGTTCGATCCCGCCGCCGCAGCCGACCTGCGCGCCGATCTGCAGGGCTTTGCGCCCGAGGTTCTGGACCTGTTGGCCGCCACCGCCGCCTGCAGCCCCTATCTGCGCGGCCTGATGCAGCGCGAGGCCGACTGGCTGCGCGTCGCGGTCGAAGACCCCGAGGCAGCCCTTGAGGGAACCCTGGCAGCGGCCGATGGCCTGACCGCCGAGGCCCTGCCGCTTGCGCTGCGCGAAGCCAAGCGCCGCGTGGCGCTTCTGGCGGCGCTGTGCGACGTCGGCGGTGCCTGGCCGCTGGAACAGGTCACCGGCGCGCTGACTGGGCTTGCCGACCGCGCGGTCCACCTGTCGCTCACCGCCCTTGTCGCCGAGGAAATCCGCCGCGGCAAGCTGCCCGGCGCCACCCCCGACGACGCGGCCACCGCAGGCGGCATGGTGGCGCTTGCGATGGGCAAGATGGGGGCGGGAGAGCTGAACTATTCCTCCGACATCGACCTGATCTGCCTTTTCGACGAAACCCGCTACCCAGGCGAGGAACAGGAGGCCCGCGCGAGCTTCATCAAGGTCACCCGCCGGATGACCGCGATCCTGTCGGACGCGACCGACGGCTATGTCTTCCGTTCCGACCTGCGCCTGCGGCCCGATGCCTCGGTCACGCCCGTCTGCCTGTCGATGGCCGCCGCCGAGGCCTATTACGAGGCCGAAGGCCGCACCTGGGAACGCGCCGCCTATATCAAGGCCCGTCCCTGCGGCGGGGACCTTGCGGCCGGGGACCGCTTCCTGAGGACCCTCACCCCCTTCGTCTGGCGCAAGCATCTGGATTTCGTCGCGATCCAGGACGCCCACGACATGCGCCTGCGCATCCGGGACCACCGGGGCCTGCACGGCCCGATCACGGTCGAAGGCCACAACATGAAACTCGGTGCCGGGGGCATCCGCGAGATCGAGTTCTTCACCCAGACCCGCCAGTTGATCGCCGGCGGACGCGACCCCGACCTGCGCGACCGGACCACCGTGGGCGGGCTTGCCACGCTGGCCGCGAAAGGCTGGGTCCCGCCCGAGGTGGCCGAGGACCTCACCACCCTCTACCGCGCCCACCGCGAGGTCGAACACCGGCTCCAGATGGTCAATGACGCCCAGACCCATTCGATGCCCGCCACCGCAGAGGGTGTCGCCCGCATCGCCGCCTTCTGCGGTCAGACCGAAGCCGACTTCCGCCGTGACCTTCTTGACCGCCTGAACCGCACCGACCGGCTGACCGAGGGCTTCTTTTCGCCCGGTGAGGTCGAGGACGGGCCGGACCTGTCGGACAAGGCGCGTGAGATCACAAGGGGCTGGGAAAATTACCCCGCCTTCCGCTCTGATCGCGCACAGGCGATCTTCCGGCGCCTCAGGCCGCGCTTCCTGAAAGGCCTTGCCCGCGCTGCGAACCCGGACGAGGCACTGGCGTCACTGGACGGCTTTCTGGCGAAACTGCCCGCCGGGGTGCAGCTTTTCGCGCTGTTCGAGGCGAACCCGACGCTGATCGACCTGATCATCGACATCGCCGGATCGGCCCCCGCGCTGGCGCAATACCTTGCGCGGAATGCCGCCGTCCTGGACGGGGTGATCGGTGGCAGCTTCTGGGGCGACTGGCCGGGGACCGCCGCGCTGCGTGCCGAACTCCAGTCCCGCCTCGCCCCGGCGCCCGATTACGAAGGTCGCCTGGACATGGCCCGGCGCTGGATGAAGGAATGGCACTTCCGGGTCGGCGTCCACCACCTGCGCGGGCTGATCGACGGATTCGAGGCCGGGAAGCAGTATGCCGACCTGGCCGAGGCCGTGGTCCAGGTGATCTGGGCCGAGGTTGCCGCCAACTTCGCCCGCAAACACGGGGCGATGCCGGGGCGCGGTGCCGTGGTGATCGGCATGGGGTCGATGGGCGCGGCGCGGCTGAACGCGGGCTCGGACCTTGACCTGATCGTGATCTACGACGACCAGGGGGTCGAAGGCTCGGACGGCCCGCGCCCGCTGGCCACCCGGCCCTACTACGCCCGCCTGACCCAGGCGATTGTCACCGCGCTGACCGCCCAGATGCCCGAGGGGCGGCTTTACGAGGTCGACATGCGCCTGCGCCCATCGGGCCGGGCCGGGCCGGTGGCGACCAGCCTGCACAGCTTCACCACCTATCAGGAAACCGAGGCCTGGACCTGGGAACACCTGGCGCTGACCCGCGCCCGCGTCCTGGCGGGCGACCCCACGCTGGCCGGAGAGGTCGAGACCTTCCGCCGCACGCTTCTGGTGCGGAAAGGGCAGGGGGAACGGGTAAGGCCCGACGTTGCCGAAATGCGGGCCCGATTGCAGGCGGCGAAACCCGCGCAAGGGGCATGGGACGCCAAGAACGGGCCGGGCCGGATCATGGACATCGAACTGGCCGCCCAGACGATCGCATTGATCGCGGGCAGCCCGGCTCGCAGCGTCGAACGCCAGATCGCGGCAGGCCAGACGGTGACGGGCCAGCCAGTGTCGGGCCAGCCGGTGTCGGGCCAGACGGTGACGGGTCAGGAACGGATAGTGCCGGATTCCGACGCGCAGGCGCTGGGGTCTGCCTACAGGCTGATGTGGCGGCTGCACGCTGCGGCGCGTCTGCTCAGTGAGCGCGCGCTGGATTGGGAAAGCTTGGGAGAGGGCGGTCGCGCTTTCATCCTGCGTGAGACCGGGGCAGAGGATGCGGATGCGCTTGCGCGTGATCTTGCGCGGGCGGTAACCGGGGCGGAAGCCGCTGTGACGCGACTGGTGGGGACGGCGGATGGGGAGACGGGCGATGGACCTGACTGAGGCGGACCCGAAAGGGTTGGTGCGGGAAAGCTACCGGATCGAGGGGATCACCCCCGGCGAGTGCCGATCGATCTTCATGGACTGGGCGCTGTCGATCCCGGTCGGGGCGCCGGTGGCCGATGCGGTCCGCACGCTGCTTGCGACCTATGCCCTGGCCGAGCCCGACCACCCGATGTCCACGGTCCTGCACCAGGCCCTGACCGCACCCGAAGCCCCGCGCCGCCGGGGTGGCCGCACCGGGCGGCAAGGCCTGGACGCCTAGGCGCTGCGGGGCAGGGCAGCGGCTTCCCGCGCGAGGGTGGTGATCGCCGCCCAGTCGCCTTTCGCCATCGCCTCTTTCGGAGCGACCCAGCTGCCGCCGACGCACAGAATGTTCTTCAGGCTCAGGTAGTCCGGCGCAATCTTCAAGCTGATCCCGCCCGTGGGACAGAACTTGACCTGCGGCAACGGCGAGCCGATCGACTTGAGGTAGGCCGCCCCCCCGGCCTGTTCCGCCGGGAAGAACTTCTGCACGGTGTAGCCCTTTTCCAGCAAAGCCATGATTTCGCTGGCCGTGGCCGCGCCGGGCAGAAGCGGCAGCCCCTCGTCCTCGCAAGCCGCGATGATCCGGTCCGTGGCACCGGGCGACACACCGAACATCGCTCCGGCCGCCTTTGCGGCCTTGACGTCCGCCGGGGTCAGCAGCGTGCCCGCCCCGACGACGCCGCCCGGCACCTCGGCCATCGCCCGGATCGCATCCAGTGCGACGGGCGTGCGCAAGGTCACTTCCAGCGCGGGCAGGCCACCGGCCACCAGCGCCTCGGCCAGCGGGCGGGCATGGGCGAGGTCGTCGATCACCAGGACCGGGACAACGGGCGCAAGGCGACAGATCTCGGCGGCTTTCAGCGATTGCTGGGAGGGGGTCATGGGTCGGCTCCTTCAGGCCCCGGCTTCGGGGAGGTGGATGGTGCGGGAGCCTCCGGCGGGGATATTTTAGCAAAGATGAAACCGCAAGGGCAGGAGGTGCGGGCCCCCCGTCTCGGGCCGGTGGAACCGGGGGAGACGAGGGGCCTTTCACCTTTGGCGGTCATCGGCGTCCCCGCCTGTACCGCCTGGACACCCTACCCGCCGATTCCTTTCATCTTTGCTAAAATATCCCCGCCGGAGGCAGCGACAGTGAAACCGGGCGCGCCCGTTACAGAACCAATGCAGCGCCAGTATCGGCAGAGCCCGCGTGGCGGCGGAACGCGGCGAAGAGTTCGCGACCGATGCCGAATTCGTTGGCGGAGAGGTCCACCATCATCGGAGTACGGGCATCGAAGTCGGCGGCAAGGACGGTCAGCGTTCCCGCCACTGCGTCGAGCCGCACGATGTCGCCATCTTGCAGCTTCGCCAGCGGCCCGCCCGCTGCGGCTTCGGGGGCGACATGGATCGCCGCCGGGACCTTGCCAGAGGCTCCCGACATCCGTCCATCCGTCACCAGAGCTACACGTAGCCCGCGATCCTGCAGCACCGACAGCGTCGGCGTCAGCGAATGAAGTTCGGGCATGCCGTTCGCCTGCGGCCCCTGGAAGCGGACCACAACGACCGTATCGCCGGTGAATTCCCCGGCCTTGAACGCGGCCTTTACCGCGTCCTGGCTGTGAAACACCCGCGCCGGGGCCTCGATCACATGCCGCTCTGGTGCCACGGCTGAAACCTTGATCACCCCGCGCCCAAGGTTGCCGGTCAATTGCTTCAGCCCACCCTGTGGCGCGAAGGGATTGGCCGCCGGGCGCACCACCTTTTCGTTCAGGCTTGTCTTCGGTCCGTCGCGCCAGCCAAGGCGGCCATCACAGAGCACAGGCTCTTGCCGATAGGCGCCCAGTCCTTCACCGGCCACGGTCTTTGCATCGGGATGCAGCAAGCCCGCGTCGAGAAGCTCGCCGATCAGGAACTGGAGGCCACCGGCGGCGTGGAAATGGTTCACGTCTGCCAGACCGTTCGGGTAGACCTTTGCCATCAGCGGCACGGCCTCCGAGAGGTCGGCGAAATCCTGCAGGTCCAGGATGACCCCCGACGCCCGCGCCATCGCCGGCAGATGCAGCACCAGGTTCGTCGAGCCGCCCGTCGCCATCAGCCCGACGATGCCGTTCACATAGGCCCGTTCGTCCAGGATCTCGCCCGCCGGGCGGAAATCGTTCCCCAGCGCCGTGATCGCCGCCGCCCGCTCGACCGCCGCCGTGGTCAGCGCGTCCCGCAAGGGGGTGCCGGGGTTCACGAAACTGGCGCCGGGCAGGTGGAGGCCCATGACCTCCATCAGCATCTGGTTGGTGTTCGCCGTACCGTAGAAGGTGCAGGTCCCCGGCCCGTGATAGCTGGCCATCTCGGCGGCCATCAGCTCTTCGCGGCTGGCCTTGCCCTCGGCATAGGCGTTCCTGACCCGCGATTTCTCGTCATTGGCGATGCCCGAGGTCATCGGGCCGGCCGGGACGAAGACCGCAGGGATATGGCCGAAGGTTGCGGCCGCCATGATCAGGCCCGGCACGATCTTGTCGCAGACGCCCAGGTACAGCGCCGCGTCAAAGCAGTTGTGGCTCATCGCCACCCCCGCCGCCAGTGCGATCACGTCACGCGAAAAGAGCGACAGTTCCATCCCTGGCTGGCCCTGCGTGACGCCGTCGCACATCGCCGGGACCCCGCCTGCCACTTGCACCGTCGCCCCCACCTTGGTGGCCGCCGCCCGGATCAGGTCGGGGTAACGCTCGAAAGGCTGGTGCGCCGACAGCATGTCGTTGTAGGCCGTCACGACGCCGATATTCGGCACCTTGGCCGCGGCCAGTGCATCTTTTGCCGGACCCATCGCCGCATAGGCATGGGCCTGATTGCCGCAGCTGAGGTGCGCACGCACCGGACCGTTCGACACGGCCTGCGCCATCCGCTCAAGATAGGTCCCACGGCTGGTTTCCGAGCGGGCGCGGATGCGGTCGGTGACGGAGGCGATCTTGGGATGCAGTGTCATTGTAAGGTCCTGCGGAGTTCGGGTCTCCAGGGATATACCATCACCTGTTAGCGCTAACAACCGACATTTGCCGCTCTCTTGTCGCAATCTTCCCGATGGTCGCTGGGGGTGATCGTCGAAGCTGACAGACGCGCACTGGAAAGCTTGGATGGTGGCCACATCTTACCGCTCCCGGTCGAAAAGCCAACACCGCGATCACTGCCGCCCCGGGGCGCGGCGAAGGCGCCTGCCGGATCGCAGTCCGGCAGCGACAGTTCGGGCGTCACCCAGGCACCCGACCGCGCAGCCGTCCGGCTGCTTCTGCGTCGGTCGCCCTGCGAGCGGACCCTTCATCCGCAAAGTTCTGGACCGGCTCACTTGAACCGGAGAAGCGTCCACTTCAGTCCGGCTGCTGTCGCAGCCTGTGTGGCCTGCGTGGTCGCTTCGGCGGTTGCTCTCACGCGAGGCTTCAAGCAACCTTCCGGGCGCCAAAGAAAGCAGCTATGCGGGCGCAAGCAGCGTCCGTCCGAAGGGGAGAACCATGTCGGAAGATGAAGGTCAGGGTCGGGCGTATCCGATCGTGCGGCTGAAGCCCAAGGCCGAGGCGCGGGCGATCCGGCACGGCTTTCCCTGGGTCTATGCCGACGAGTTGGTGACTGACCGGCGGACGCAGGGCCTGGAGCCGGGCGCGCTGGCGGTGCTCGAAGATAGCGAACGGCGGCCCCTGGGGCTTGTTACCGTCAACGTGAAGTCGAAGATCATCGCCCGGATGCTGGACCGCGACTGCGAGGCGGTGCTTGACCGGGCCTGGTTCGAAGCCCGCTTGTCGCGGGCGCTGGCGCACCGGGCGCGGCTTTACCCTGACCCCTACTACCGCCTTGTCCATGCCGAATCTGACGGGTTGCCAGGCGTGGTCATCGACCGCTTCGGCGATGTTGCCGTGGTCCAGCCCAACGCGGCCTGGGCCGAGGGCCACCTCTCCGACCTTGTTGCTGCCCTGGTATCCCTGACGGGCGTTGCCACGGTCATCAAGAACGGGTCGGGAAGGTCGCGCGGGCTGGAGGGTCTTGCCGAAGAGGTCGTGGTGATCCACGGCCACGCGCCCAACGGCCCGATCCCGGTCCCGATGAACGGGGCGACCTACATGGCCGACCTGATGGGGGGGCAGAAAACCGGCCTCTTTTTCGACCAACGCGACAACCATGCCTTCGCTGCGCGACTTGCCCAAGGGGCTTCGGTGCTGGATGTCTTCTCTCATGTCGGTGGGTTTGCGCTTGCCGCCCTGGCCGGAGGGGCGGCACGTGCGCTTGCCGTCGACGCCTCGGCGGCAGCACTTGGATTGGCGGGGCAGGGGGCAACAGCATCAGGGTTCGACAGCCGCTTCGCAACGCGGCAGGGGGACGCCTTCGACGTGCTTGAGGCCTTGGGCACAGAAGGCCTGCGCTTCGATCTGGTGATCTGCGACCCGCCGGCCTTTGCGCCCGCGAAGCCGGCGCTGGAGGCGGGTCTGCGCGCCTATGAACGGATCGCCCGGCTGGCAGCGCCACTGGTGGCGCCGGGCGGCTATCTCGTCCTTTGTTCCTGCAGCCATGCAGCCGACCTGCACGCCTTCCGCAACGCCTCCGCGCGTGGTGTCGGTCGTGGCGGGCGGCGCGGGCAGATCATCCATACCGGCTTTGCCGGCCCCGATCACCCGGTCCTGCCGCAACTCGCCGAGTCGTCCTACCTCAAGGCGCTGACCTTCCGGCTGGATGGGTAAGGTGGGCATTGCTGCCCACCCTACGCCTGCGCGGGGCGCGCCAAAGGCCGTCCTCGACGCTTGCGTCCTGTACCCGACGATCCTGCGCGAGATCCTGCAGGGCGCTGCCGAAGCCGGGCTCTACCAGCCCGTCTTCTCTGACCGCATCCTGCGCGAATGGGTGCTGGCCACTGCAAAGCTTGGTCCCACCGCGCCGGTTGTTGCGGAAGGCGAGGCTGCCGCTCTGCGCGCATCCTTTCCCCGTGCCCTTGTCCGGCCACATCCCGAGGTCGAAGCGCGCCTGATCCTCCCGGACCCGAATGACCGCCACGTCCTGGCCACCGCCATTGTCAGCGCGGCCGATGTCATCGTCACCTTCAACGCCCAGGATTTCCCCGGCCACATCCTTGCCGCCGAGGGCGTCACCCGCCGCGATCCCGACGGCTTTCTGTGGGAGCTGCAGTCGCGCCACCCCGACGTCATGGCCCGGATCGTGGAGACCGTGCGCGCGAAGGCCGAAGCGATTTCAGGCCAGCCGCAGCCCCTGAAGCCGATCCTGAAACGCGCGCGGCTCTATCGTCTGGGAAAGGCGCTGGGAGTCTAGGACCCAAATTCCTTTAGCAAGGAATTTGTCAAATTTCTTCCTCAAGAAATTTGCCCCTCACCCGACCCAGCGCGCCTCGTTGGCCTCGATCGCCGCGATCCGCTCCCGGGTCTTCGGATGGCTCATCAGCCAGGCCGGGATGCCTTGGCCCCGGTTCTGCGTCAGCGCCTCCAGCTTGCGGAACAGCGACTTCTGCGGCCCGGTCCCGATCCCGGCCTTGATCAGCAAGGCGCTGGCGTAAGCATCCGCCTCGAACTCATCGCGGCGTGACAGCCGCGCCATCAGGGCCGTGGAGATCAGGTTCGCAATCCAGATCCCGATGATCGGCAGGAAGCGGTTGAGCAGCGCCGACAGCATCACGAAGACCGCGTTCTGCCCCGTAAAGTCGATCATCCGCCGCCGCATGTGCCCCATCGCCACATGGCCCAACTCATGCGCGATGACCGAGGCAAGTTCTTCATCCGTGACCTCGCCCGTCGCCCTCCGGTCGAGGAAGCCGCGCGTCAGGTAGATGCGTCCGTCGGGCGAGGCAAGACCATTCACCGGCTCGACCTCGAACACCCGCACCTCGATCTCGGGCACGCCCAACGCCTCGGCCATCCGGTCGGCCAGCCGTGCCAGCTGTGGGTCGCGCAGCGGCACCGACTGTTCGTCCAGCATCTTTCGCGTGCGCCAGACCGAGACCTGCATCATCAAGACGGCATAGGCGACGGCCACCAACAGGGAGAGAACAAGAGCGCTCATGCTGCAGATATATGCCTGGTCCGGCCCGCTTCAAACCCCATCCCGCGCACCCCCGAACAGCCAGTAGCCCAACGCGACCACGGCCCCAAGTCCCCCGACCATCCCCAGGACCGAACCCAGCATGTCGCTCGCCGCCTGGATGTTCCCGGCAAAGCCGTAGCCCGTGCCGACATACAGCCCGGCCCAGACCGCTTCGCCCGCGACCCCGGCCGATGTGAAACGAACCCAGCCATAGCCCGTGCTGCCGGCCAGCAGGTTCACCCAAGGCCCCAGCGGGCTGACCAGCCAGCGCGAGAAGAACACCGCCAGCACTCCGCGCCGGTCCATCAGCCCATCCGCCCGCGCCAGAAGCCGGTCCCGTCCGGGATCACGCCGAAGCCGGTCCAGAAACGACATCCCCAGACCCCGCCCGGCCCAGTAGCCCAACTGATCCCCTGCCACCGCTCCCGTCACCGCGGCCAGAAAGGCCTGCCACAGGTCCAGGTCACCAGCCGCCGCGAACCCGCCCGCGGTCAGCATCAGGATCGACGCCGGGAAGGGCAGGGCCAGGCAGGACAGGAACGTCGTCGCCGCCAGCAGCCAAAGCCCGTACTGCGGCACCAGGGCCAGAAGCCAGTCGGTCATTCCGACGCCTCACCAGCCCGCAATTCCAGCAAAGCCGCTTCGACATCCGCGATGACCTCGGCCACTGGAACCCCGCGATCCCGGGCGATCTCGGCCAGGGGTTGCGGGCGGCCCTTCACCTCTGGCTGGGGCAGTCCCGCCGCCGCGTCCAGCGCGCGCGGGTCCAGCCCCCAGGATCGCGCGACATAGCCCACCGTCATCCAGGGCTCGACCGGCATTTCGCGGTGCGTGGCCCAGTAGGCCGTGAAGAAGACCAGCCGCCCGGCGAAGAACAGCGTGACCGCGCAAGACAGCACGAAGGCCGAGGTCAGCCAGGGTCGTGCCTTCCATGCCGTGAAAAGTCTTTTCATCTTAGATCCCGCACCCCCCGCGCCAACCCGTCCAATGTCATCGGCACCATGCGGTCCTCGAATATCTCGCGGATCAGGGCGGTCGAGCGGGCATGGCCCCAGGCCCGCTCCTCGACCGGGTTGATCCAGACATGATGCGGCCATTGCGACCGCAACCGTCGCAGCCAGACCTCGCCGGCCTCGGGGTTCCAATGTTCGTTGGCTCCGCCTGGATGGGTGACCTCGTAGGTCGACATCGCCGCATCACCGACCATGATCAGTCGCCAGTCCGGCCCATAGGTGCGGATCACCTCCCAGGTCGGCGTCTGGTGATCCCAGCGCCGCCGGTTGTCGCGCCAGAGACCTTCGTAGACACAGTTGTGGAAATAGAAGACTTCCAGATGACGGAACTCGGCCTTAGCGGCGGTGAAAAGCTCTTCCATCACGCTGACATGCGGATCCATCGACCCGCCGATGTCCAGCAGCAGCAGCACTTTGACCGCATTGCGCCGCTCGGGTCGGGTCTGCACGTCCAGCCAGCCCTGCGCCGCTGTGGCCCGGATCGTGCCGTCCAGGTCCAGTTCTTCCGCCGCGCCCTCGCGCGCCCAGCGGCGCAAGCGTCGCAGCGCAAGCTTCATCGTGCGCGTGCCGATTTCCGCATCGCCGTCCAGGTTGCGAAACTCGCGCCGGTCCCAGACCTTGACCGCGCGCTGGTGGCGGCTTTGATCCTGGCCGATCCGCACGCCCTCGGGATTATAGCCATAGGCCCCGAACGGAGAGGTCCCGGCCGTCCCGATCCATTTCGACCCGCCCTGGTGCCGCCCCTTCTGTTCTGCCAGGCGCTGCCGCAGTGTCTCCATCAGCTTGTCAAAGCCGCCAAGAGCCTGGATTGCAGCACGTTCCTCGGCCGAAAGGTGCCGTTCGGCCAGCTTCTCCAGCCAGTCGCGCGGCAGGTTCAGGGCGTCCAGCACCTGATCCACCGTCACGCCGTCCAGACCCGAGAAGGCCCGAGCGAAGGCCCGGTCGAAGCGGTCGATGTGGCGTTCGTCCTTGACCAGCGTCAGTCGGGCAAGGTTATAGAATCCCTCGGGGTCGTAAATCACGAGGTCTGCCGCCATCGCTTCCAGAAAGCTCAGGAATTCGCGCAGGGAAACCGGCACCCCTTCTTCCCGCAGCGTCTGGAAGAACGGCAGGAACACGCTAACCGCCTATTTTCTCGAACAATTCGGACCGGAGCCTTCGAAGGCTCCGCAGCGGAACTATCGAATATTCCGCGTCCGGCATCAGACCCTCAACATCCGGTCAAGGCCGATGGTGACGAAAAGGCCAAGAATCGCGAAGATCAAACCGTGGACAAAGGCATATTGCAGCATGTCCGCAACCTTGCCGCCCCGTGCCTTGGCCCGGTAGCCCCCGGCGAGTGCGCCCAACAGAAATCCGCCGATCACGAACATGCCGCCCCATTTCCGGGACGCAGGCACGTCCCTCAGCCGTTGTCTGCGCGGTCCGCCACGGCAGCGATATCGCGCATCCGGGCCTGGACCACCTTGTCAGGGCCGAAGCCATAGCGTGCGGGACCCGCGCTGTCCATGCGCAGCGCCGCCGCAGCCCCAGGGTTGCCCAAAGCCTCCAGCGCCTCGGCCTTGATCAAGAGCAGCGTCGCCTGAAGCGCCGCGTTCTGGTGCCGCTCGACCACCGGGATCGCCCTGTCGGTCAGTCGGACGGCTTCCTCGGCCAGCCCTCCGGCCAGGGCCATCGCGGCCATCTGCATGTCGATATGGGCCAGGTGCAGATCGCCCCCCGGCAGACCGGCATAGACCGCACCCGCCCGGTCGAAAGCCTCAAGTGCGCGGGTGGGGTTGCTGCCCGCCATCAGGCGCCCGACGGCAAAATAACTGAAGCCCAACCGGCTGTCGCGCCACCCCGAGGCCAGCGCGATGTCCAGCGCCTGTTCCGCTGCGGCCCGCCGCGCCGCGACCGAACCGTTGCGCCCCAGCGAGGTCTCGATCGCGCGCGTCCAATCGACCGGATTGCCGGCGCGGGCGCCCGGTCCGGCCCCCAGGCGCGCGGCCACCTCGTCGCGGCTCATCCCGCTGGACAGGGCAGGGGAATAGGTCAGCCGCAGAATTTCCATGTCGAAGCCGGTCAGTACCGAATGGAAGTTGTCGTCGTTGAAGACGCTGTCGGCCAGCCGGTAAAGGTCGTTCAGCGGGCCAAGCGCCTGGGCCAGTTCTTCATGCAGGCAGTCACGGATTTCCTGCGGACTGGTGTCGGAGGGGATGAAGATCGCGGCGCGCTCCCGCCGGGTGACAAGTGCCCAGTCCACCACGTCCTGCCCCCGCTTGCGGCGATAATCGGCCAGCGAACCCACATTCGGCACGACGAAACAGGCAGCTGTCGGCGCCAGGCGGCGCAGTTCGGCGCGCGTGGCGAATTCCACCGTGATCGTGGCCGCACCCGATGCCTGACGGATGTCGATCCCCGCTTCCGTCTGCAACCGCCCGATCAGCACACCGAGGTCACGGGGCGCGCTTGCCGGGACGTCACCCGCCATCGCCACGGTCACGGGCCCCTCGAACCGGCTGAACACCTCAAGCCCGCGCCCGCTTTCCATCGCGAATGTCAGGTCCATGAAATCCCGCACCAGCGATCCCCCCGCCACCGGCGCCGCCGCAAGTCGCAGCGCACCGGGCGCGCCGAAGCCCACGCCCACCTCGACCGGAGGGCGGTTCTTCGACACTTGCGCCGGAGGGGCACAGGCCGAAATCACGCAAAGCGCAACGATCATCATGGGCAGGCGCATCAAAGGGTCCGTCAGGCAACCGACCCCGGACAGCAGGGGTGGCCGAAGTGTCCGGGTGATGACCCCATTGAGTCAATTCGCGAAAAAGCACGAATTTTCCAGCCACTACCCCTCGCGGTTGAAGTTGGACAGAGGCGCAGGATGTGTCCTGATCGATCACGGATTGTTACAATTCCGACGGTCCCTCAGCGCGCCAAAGGACGGGCCAAGACCCGATTCGCCGCCGTGGCGCTATCGCTGGCCCCGCGCCATGAAGGCCAGCCGCTCGAACAGCTGCACATCCTGCTCGTTCTTCAGCAGCGCCCCATGCAGCTTCGGCAGCGCCGACTTGGCATCCCGACGCAGATCCTCCGGCGCCAGATCCTCGGCCAGCAACAGCCGCAGCCAGTCCAGCACCTCGGACGTCGAGGGCTTCTTCTTCAGCCCCGGCACGTCCCTGATCTCATAGAACTGGGTCAGCGCCGCCGTCAGCATCCGGTCCTTGATGTCGGGAAAATGCACCCGCACGATCGCCGCCAGCACCTCGGCGTCGGGAAACCGGATGTAATGGAAGAAGCAGCGCCGCAGGAAGGCATCCGGCAGCTCCTTCTCGTTGTTCGACGTGATGATGACCACCGGTCGGTGCCGCGCCACGACCATTTCCCCCGTCTCGTAGACGTGGAACTCCATCCGGTCCAGTTCCTGCAACAGGTCGTTGGGAAACTCGATGTCCGCCTTGTCGATCTCGTCGATCAGCAGCACCACCCGGCCCTCGGCCTCGAACGCCTGCCAGAGCTTGCCCTTGCGGATATAGTTGCGCACGTCATGCACCCGCTCGCCCCCAAGTCCGGGACCCAGTTGGCTGTCGCGCAACCGGCTGACCGCGTCGTATTCATACAGGCCCTGCTGCGCCTTCGTCGTCGACTTCACGTGCCACTCGATCAACGGCAAGCCAAGCGAGTGCGCCACCTGCCGCGCCAGTTCGGTCTTGCCGGTCCCCGGCTCGCCCTTGACCAGCAGCGGGCGCTGCAACGTGACCGCAGCATTCACCGCCAGAGCCAGATCGTCGGACGCGACGTAAGCGGGTGTCGTGGTGAATTTCATGGGGATTACAACATCCTGACGGGCGCAGTTTCACAAACCCTACCTGTGCCCAGAAAATGTCGCAACCGGTAGTGACAATCCTTGGCGCTTGCGATACATGCCCGCCCAACAGGAGCGCGTCGATGACAGAAGCCCACCTGTCGGAGGCATCCGGCGCCAAGGAGAGTGTTTCGATGAAGGCCGAGGTTTTCCTCCCCGATGATTATCGTCCCGCCGAGGACGAGCCGTTCATGAACGACCGGCAGCTGGAGTACTTCCGCCGGAAGCTCTTGATCTGGAAGCAGGAACTTCTTGACCAGTCGGCCGAGACCATCGACAGCCTGCAAGACAGCGCCCGCAATGTGCCCGACATCGCAGACCGTGCGTCGGAAGAAACCGACCGGGCCCTGGAACTGCGCACCCGCGACCGCCAACGCAAGCTGGTAGCCAAGATCGACGCCGCGCTGCGCCGGATCGACAATGGCGAATTCGGCTACTGCGAAGTGACCGGCGAGCCGATCAGCCTCAAGCGTCTTGACGCGCGGCCCATCGCGACAATGACGCTGGAAGCGCAGGAAAAGCATGAACGCCGCGAAAAGGTTCATCGCGACGACTAAGCAGGAAGGGGGCCGGCGATGTCCAGCCCATCCGCCAGACGGCTGACCGGGGGCTGCTATTGCGGCGCGGTCGGCTACACGGTTGCCGACAGCTTCGATTACGCGCTGAACTGCCACTGTGGCAACTGCCGCCGGACAACGGGGGCGGCATGCAAGCCTTTCGCCGGTATCCCGCGCGACCGTCTGGCCCTGACGCAGGGCGCTGACCGGCTTTTGGTCAATGGCGACGACCGGACCAACAACACGCATTGCGCCACCTGCGGCTCGCTTCTCTATTCCGTGGTCCGGGACGGCGAATGGGTCCATGTTACGATGGGCACCCTGATCGACGTGCCCAGCATCCGGCCCTCGGCGCATATCTTTGTCGGGTCCAAGGCGTCATGGCACGACATCACCGATGACCTGCCGCAATATCAGGAGTTCCCCGAATGACCCTGATCGGGCAGCCAGTCACCATTATCGGCGCAGGCGTGGCCGGCCTTGCTGCCGCGCGGGCGCTTGCCATGCGGGGGGCGAAGGTCACCGTCCTGGAACAGGCCGACGCGATCCGCGAGGTTGGGGCGGGTCTGCAGATCTCTCCCAATGGGGCCTGCGTGCTGCGCGCTTTGGGACTGCAATCCGCGCTTGATGCCGCCTCGATGCGGGCCGAGGCGGTTCATCTGATCGACGGCCCTGACGGAGAGCTGGTCACCCGCCTTGATCTTGCCCGGCTGCGCCCCGACAAAGGCTACCATTTCCTGCACCGCGCCGACCTTATCGACCTGCTCCTCAGGGGCGCGACCGAGGCGGGCGTCACCCTCCGCCTTTTGTCGCGCATCGCTTCGGTCGACCTGTCCGGCCCGCACCCGGCCGTGGTGCTGGAGACAGAAGAGCGGATCGAAATGCCGCTTCTTGTCGGTGCCGACGGACTGCACTCGAAAACCCGCGCGGCTCTGAACGGGGCCGAGCAGCCCTTCTTTACCCACCAGGTTGCCTGGCGGTCCGTGATCCCCTGCGAACCCGGCGCGGCGCCGATTGCCGAAGTCCACATGGGCCCCGGCCGTCATCTCGTCAGCTACCCCTTGCGTGGCGGCACCTTGCGCAACATCGTCGCCGTAGAGGAACGTGCGAAATGGGCCGAGGAAAGCTGGACGCTTCGCGATGACAGCATGGACCTGCGGCTGGCCTTCGCAGGCTTCTCGCCGCGGGTGCGTGGCTGGCTTGACCGCGTCGAAGACCCCTGGCTCTGGGGCCTTTTCCGACACACGGTCGCGCCGACCTGGGTAAGACCAATGGGGCAGGGCGGCGTGGCTCTTCTTGGCGACGCGGCCCACCCGACGCTTCCGTTCCTCGCACAAGGCGCGTCGATGGGCCTGGAAGACGCCTGGGTCCTTGCCCATGCGCTTGCCACCCACGAAAGTCCGGCCGTCGCGCTTGCCGCCTACCAGACGCTCCGCAAACCGCGCACTGCCCGCATCGTGGCCGCCGCAAGCGCCAATGCGCGGGGCTACCACCTTTCGGGCTTGCCCAGGATGATCGGCCACACCGGGCTGCGCCTGCTGGGACGCCTCTCACCCGGCGCAATGCTCAGCCGCTTCGACTGGCTCTACGGGCACGACGTCACGCAGGGGTAGACCTGCCTGGCGGACACAGGCGCGGCCGGGATCAATCCAGGCCGAAGATCTGGTAGTCCCGCTTGATCCCTGCCGTCGCCGCTGCACAGGCCGAACCGTGTGTCCGGCCTTGATGATGGGCAAATGCGGCTTTGGTCCGAAAATGCTCTGATACCAACCAGATCAGCGGATCCGGCGAGGGTCGACCGCGAAGGACAGGCAACCCGGCTCTGCCCTGGTCAGCCGAACGTGCTCGGGAAGATGCGTCCGCAGGGTCTCCACGTCCTCCTGGAAGGCGCAGACAAGATGCCCCGTCAACCGAACTTCCCCGTCGCGCATCCTCATTCCTTTAAGGGATTCCGCAGGTGACACTCCCTTCCAGAGAGTTAACGCCCACGGGTAAGGCTTTGATTTAGCATCCAACTGCACGATGCCCAGCGTGGACACCTAGGCGGCGATTGCGACCCAGACCGGGACGTGGTCGCTTGGCTTGTCCCCGCCCCTGACCGCCTTGTCGATGCCCGCCGACTCCAGCCGGTCCGCCGCCTGGGGACTGCACATCACATGGTCGATCCGTATCCCGTTGTTCCGCTCCCACGCCCCGGCCTGATAATCCCAGAACGTGTAGACCCCAGGGGAGGTGTCCCGCACCCGCACCGCATCCGTGAGCCCCAGGTTCGCCAGCCGCCGGAACGCCGCCCGGCTTTCGGGCAGGAACAGCGCATCGTTGACCCAGACCTCCGGCTTCGCCGCATCCACTGGCTGCGGGATGACGTTGTAGTCGCCGAGGCAGATGAACGGTTCCTCCGCGGCCAGCAGCTCCCGCACCCGCACCTCCATCCGCGCCATCCAGGCCAGCTTGTAATCATACTTCGGTCCCGGAGCCGGGTTCCCGTTCGGCAGGTACAGCCCGCAGACCCTGACCGGCCGCCCCGCATCCACCACCGCCTCGATCCAGCGCGCCTGTTCGTCCTCCGGGTCCCCTGGCAAGCCCCGCCGCACATCGCTCAACGGCAGCTTCGACAGGATCGCCACCCCGTTGAACCCCTTCTGGCCATGCGTCTCGACCCGGTAGCCCATCGCCTCGATTTCGGCGCGGGGAAAGCCCTCGTCCACCGACTTGATCTCCTGCAAGCAGACGACGTCCGGCGCCGCCTGCTCCAGCCAGGCCTTCAAGGCCTCGATCCGCGCCTTGATCCCGTTGATGTTGAACGTCGCCAGCTTCATGCTCAGGTCCTCCGTCCCCCGACCCTAGGACGACCGACGCACAGGCTCAACCCGTCTGGCGCATCGGCAGCTTTGCCGCCGCCAGCCACATCGCATCCAGCCGGTCCAGAGCCGCGACATCGAACCGCCCCGGCTCCTCCCAGTAACGGCCCGAGGGCACGAGATACCCAAGCTCCGCCTCAAGCCGCAGCGCCGCCTCGACCGCCGCCCGGTTCCCCACGAAGGGCACCGCACCCGCAACCTCGCTTTGCTTTTGCCTTGGAAAGACCAGCCGCGACGGCCCGGTGGACAGGTTCACCATCGCGCAACCCTGGCGCGCTGCAAGCAGCATAAGACGCGCCGACTTCGCCTCAAGGCAGCGCAAGGTCACATCCGGGCGCAAGGGATCAGGAGTGCCGGTCCCGTAGAAATGGGTTGGACCCGCTTTGGGATAGTGCATGTCGCAGCCATAGGCCGCAATCACACTGGGTTTCAGCGCGCACAGCGCCCAATAAGCCGCCGTAAATGCCATTGTTGCGCCAGCGTAAACAAATCCCCCGTAATCATTTTGCGCCGAAACAAAGTCCGCCTCGGTCACAACCCGTTGGCCCGGACCGGCAACCGCTTGTCGCTCGGCAGGAAAATCATAGGGATGGATCGCCAAGTCCCAATCCGGCCGGACCCGCCAGGCATTGTTGATCGCCAGCACCAGATCGAACGGCTCGCGCGGCCAGTTTGCCGCCTCCGCCGCCATCGGAGCCGAGCCCAGCATCAGAACCCGCATGGATTGTCCCTCAATCATCCGTTGCCCCGCAAGCTAGTCCGCCCGGGCAGCGCGGCGAGGGGTCACATCGAAAAACTGGTGCCGCAGCCGCAGCTTGTCTTTGCGTTCGGGTTCTCGACGACAAAGCGCGCACCGATCAGCTCGTCGGTGAAATCGATCACGGCGTTCGACAGGAAGGGCAGGCTGACCTGATCGACCACAACCCGCTGGCCGTCCTTCTCCAGCACCAGATCATCTGCTGCCGGCGCATCCAGCGTGATCGAATACTGAAAGCCCGAGCAGCCGCCGCCATCCACGGCGACACGCAGCGGCTTCACCTCGCCCATAGCTTCGGCGATTTCGGCCAGCCTTGCAAAGGCCCGGTCCGTGACTTTCGGCGGCAGCGTCAGTTCCATGACTGTTCCCGTATCCTTCGGCGTCCCGGACAAATATATGGACTCGGACCGCGCCTCACAAGGACAAGCCCCGCATGCTCGCCCCTTATGCCTGCCAACCCGATGCCAGCCGTGGCAGGCTGTGGCCCGAACGGCTGTCTTCGTTCCGCTCGCCCTACCAGCGCGACCGGGACCGGATCATCCATTCCAGCGCATTCCGGCGGCTGAAACACAAGACGCAGGTCTTTGTCGAACACGAGGGCGACTACTATCGCACCCGCCTGACCCACACGATCGAGGTGGCGCAGGTCGCCCGCACCATCGCCGGGGTGCTTGGCCTGAACACCGACCTTGCCGAGGCCGTGGCCCTGGCCCACGATCTTGGACACACCCCCTTCGGCCACACCGGCGAGGACGCGATGGAGCGGCTGATGGCCCCCTATGGCGGCTTTGACCACAACGCGCAGGCGCTGCGGATCGTGACCCGCCTTGAACGCCACTACGCCGACTTCGACGGGTTGAACCTCACTTGGGAAACCCTTGAAGGCATTGCGAAACACAACGGACCCGTCACCGGACCGAACGCCGATGCAAAGCATGAGGGCGTGTTGCCCTATGCGCTGGCGGAAGTGAACGCCCAGTGGGACCTCGACCTGCACACCCATGCCAGCGCCGAGGCGCAAGTGGCCGCCATCGCGGATGACGTCGCCTATTCGCACCACGACCTGCACGACGGCCTGCGCTCGGGCCTGTTCTCAGAAGACGACCTTATGCAACTTCCCGTCACCGGCCCGGCGTTCGAGGAGGTCGACCGCACCTATCCCGGTCTGGACAAGATGCGCCGCCGCCATGAAGCCCTGCGCCGGGTCTTCGGCCGCATGGTCGAGGATGTGATCGCCGTCGCCCAGAACCGCCTGACCTCGGCCCAGCCGAAGTCGGTCGACGACATCCGCGAGATGGGGACCACGGTGATCCGCTTCTCGAAACCGCTTTATCAAGAGCTGAAGGCGGTCCGCAGCTTCCTTTTCCACCGCATGTACCGCGCGCCCAGCGTCATGGCGGTCCGGGCCGAGGTCACGCGGATGATCGACGACCTCTTTCCGCTGTTCATGAAGCAGCCCGACCTTCTGCCGCAGGAATGGCAAGGGGATGTGCAGGCCGCGACGGACGAGACCGCGCTTGCCCGCGTGGTTGCCGATTACGTGGCAGGGATGACCGACCGCTTCGCGATCCAGGAACATGCGCGGCTTTTCGGCACGACACCCCCACCCGGGACCTGATCTGCGGCGATGCGGGAGGTCCCGGGTCAAGCCCGGGATGGGCCCTCAGGCCGCCCGCGCCGCCTTGACCCAGAGCCCCGCGAAGATCACCGACAGGATCGCGTTCCAACCGGCCATCGAGATCCCCAGCATCTGCCAGGCGATCTCGTCGCAGCGCACCACGGCGGCCACGTCCTTTGACGGGTCCAGCAGATCCGCCGTCGAAATGCCTGCGATCGACCCCGCAGTGCAAGACGCCAGGCCTTCCCACCAGAGCTGCTCGACGCCGACGTGGAAGATGCCGATCCCGGCCGTCGCCAGCGCGGCCAGCGCGCCTGCCCATGCCAGCCCGCGCCAGCCGGTCAGCAGTGCCAGAGCCCCGATCCCGATGGCCGCGGCGTGTGGCCAGCGCTGCCACAGGCAAAGCTGGCAGGGTGCAAGGCCGCCGACATACTGGAAGGCGAAGGCCCCGCCCAGCAGGGCCACCGAGCCCAGGGTGGCGACCAGGATCAGGGTGCGGCTCGACAGGGACATGGCTTGCTCTCGGACAATGGGGCCGCGACGGGGCGCGGCGGGGCGGGGCGCGGCGCGACCATAGGCCGGAGGGCGGACAAGGGAAAGAGGAACCGAAGTCGCGGGGCAGGGGTTCTCATTCCGGCTTCCGATGCGGTCGCGGGGCGGATAGGATTTCCGAGAACCGGGGGTGGGCGCGGGTTAAGGATTCGTGAATGCCCACGGCCAAGGCATTGGATTTGCAGGGGAAGGGCGGATTGTCCACTGTGGACACCGACCCACAGGAAAGGGTGACGACATGCAGTGGCGCGGGCGCAGGGGCAGCAGCAACATCGAGGACCGGCGCCGGATGGGTGGCGGCGGGGCCGCGCGGGTAGGCGGGATCGGCGGGGTCGGGGCTGTCGTCGTCTTCCTGATCGCCATGTTCCTGGGGGTGGACCCCAGCCAGTTGCTCGGCCCCGAAGGAACCGGCGGCACCACCTCCTCTGCCCCGGTCGAGTTGACCGCAGAGGACCGTGCCGAGGGTGAATTCGTCTCGGTCGTCCTGGCCGATACCGAGGAAATCTGGACCCGTGTCTTCAAGGACCAGCTTGGCCAGCAGTATCGCCCCGCCACGCTGGTCCTCTTCAAGGAGGGAACCCGCTCCGCCTGCGGGGGCGCGACCGAGGCAACCGGGCCGTTCTACTGCCCGATGGACCGGAAGGTGTACCTGGACACCGCCTTCTTCACGACGATGCACCGCCGCCTCGGCGCCTCGGGCGACTTCGCCGCCGCTTACGTCGTCGCCCACGAGATCGGCCACCACGTCCAGAACGAGCTTGGCATCCTGGAGGAAGCGACCCGCGTCCGTCAGCAGGTCAGCCAGGAGGAATCGAATGCGATTTCGGTTCGGGTCGAGCTGCAGGCCGACTGCCTGTCCGGCATCTGGGCACGCGAGGCCGCTCAGTCGCTGGGGACAGTCGAACGCGGTGATCTGGAAGAGGCAGTGAACGCCGCCCGCCAGATCGGGGACGACACCCTGCAGCGCAATGCCGGCCAGCGCCCGATGCCCCATACCTTCACCCACGGCACGTCAGAGCAGCGGTCGCGATGGTTCATGATCGGCCTCCAGTCTGGCCGTCTCGCTGACTGCGATACCTTCGGAACCAACGATCTGTGACGCGTTGACGGCGGGCTGCCAAGGTATTAGACGATCTTCCGGTGGCCCGAGTGGTGGAATGGTAGACGCAGGGGATTCAAAATCCTCCGCCGCAAGGCTTGCGAGTTCGAGTCTCGCCTCGGGCACCACCCTCTCCCTGATTCGGCTTTTCAGTGACGCCTGAAAGGCATCCTCCTCGGTTCGGGGCCAGTCCCGCAGTCCGTCGCCGTTTGCCCGGGGTTGGGAAACACTCGGTCCGACGGGCCGGCGGCGGAACGGTCGCAAGCAACGGCATCACCAAGCCGTGACTGCACCCGCGCAAGGCATGTCGCAGATCGGGTTGAGTTGGTGAATAGAATACACGGTAAAATTGAAAGGACTTCTGGCAGGCCCGGTTAGCCGGGCCGATCTTCCAGCGATGACGGTCGTTTGCGCGAACAGAGCCAAGGCGGCGTGACAATCCCGCGTTGCACGCCACACGTCTCGGCTGAAAGTCGCCGGTGTTGTCCTTGTTTTCCAAGAACTTTCCCCTTCCCATCCCCCTGCTGGCAGGACTATCCAGAAGCAGGAACCCGGCCCTTTTCCCGCCGGGCGCCAAGTCGAACAGCAGGTCAACGACGCCAGGACGAGTATGCAAGAATGACATTTGACACGCCCCTTTCCCCGAAGCCCCAAAGGTGCACGCCCTGCTTCACACCGGGCACCCTGATCACCACTCAGCGCGGCGAACTGCCGGTCGAATTCCTGTCCTCTGGCGACCGGGTCGTGACCCGCGACAACGGCATCCAGACCGTGCGCTGGGTGGGAAAGACCCAGATGTTCCTGCACGACTTCCAGGCGGACCCGCATCTCCTGCCGGTGTTCATCCAGCAGGGGTCGCTGGGCAAGGGCTTGCCCGAACGTGACATGATGGTCTCGCCCAACCACCGCATCCTGGTGGCCAACAACCGGACCTCCGTCCGCTTTGCCGAGCGGGAAGTCCTGGTCGCGGCAAAGCACCTTGCTGCGCAGGGTGTGCATACCGTGCAGTCCAGTGGGACAACCTACATCCACTTCATGTGCGACCGGCACGAGGTGGTGCTAAGCAACGGGGTCTGGACCGAAACCTTCCACCCCGAGGACACCTCGCTGAAGGGAATCGGCAATGCGCAGCGGTTGGAGATCTTCGAGATCTTCCCCGAGCTTAAGACCGAGGCAGGCCGTGCAGCCTATGGACAAAGCCGCTTCATCGCCGATGGCCCGCATCGCGCCGAAGCTGTGGTTTAAGGCAACACCTGGCCTCTCCCGCGCGCCTGATTGTGCAATGGCGTTGCAGGAGACGAGGGCCGTGCGCTAGTTAGAAGCAGCATTACGTAGAGACGTCATCAGAATGGCGCAAAGCTTCCCGGGTTCGGACACTGATCGAACACGAAAGCTGACTACGGCTGAGCTGCGAACGGGGACAGACAAGTATGGCGACGATTGAAGGCTCGGGCGCGGGCAGCGTTCACACAGGGAACGATGCCGAGAACGACTCGATCTGGGGGGCTGGCGGCGCGGACGTCCTTTATGGCGGGCCCGGCACCGGCGGCGGCAACGATTTCCTGGATGGTGGCACGGGCAGCGACGTCATTTACGGTGGTGACGGCGACGACACGTTGATCGGTGGTTCGGGCGGAGGCGACGACACGCTTTATGGCGGAGCCGGTATCGATACCGCTGATTATAGCCGCCATCTGACCGACCTTGAGCCATCCCCTGTCTTCGTGGCCAACACCACTGCAGTCAACGTCAATTTGGCCACCGGCTTTGCCACCGGCCTTGGCACCGACCGGCTGTTCGGGATCGAGAACGTCATGACCGGCGGAGGGGCTGACACCGTAACCGGAAACGCGCAGGCGAACCTGATTTCGCTGGGCGGCGGGGCGGACACGGCGGATGGGGCCGCAGGCGACGACACGATTTTCGGCGAGGCTGGGGCGGACTCGCTGCTAGGCTCTGCAGGCAATGACCGGCTTTTCGGCGGCGCTGATGCGGACCGTCTATTCGGTGGAATCGACAACGATTATCTGGATGGCGGCGCGGGGGTCGACCTCCTGTACGGCGGTTCGGGTCGGGATACGCTGGTCGGCGGTGAAGGCGGCGATCTGCTTGATGGCGGGCAGGGGTTCGATGTTGCGGATTACAGCGGGTCGACCAACGCAGTTCAGGTCAACCTGAGCGATGGGGCACCCGAGACCGGCGGCCATGCGGCAGGCGACACCCTGATCGGAATCGAAGGCATCATCGGTTCGGCCTTCAACGATTCCCTCGTCGGCACGTCCGATGCGAACTTCATCGATGGCGGTGACGGAGCGGACACGATTTTCGGCGGTTTCGGCAACGATTCCATAGTCGGCGGCGGTGGAAACGACGTCATCGACGCAGGCCCGGATACTCCACCCACCGTCACCCCAGCGCCCGCCGAGAACCTGCGGCTGGACTGGGATGCCCAGCCGGGCGGTGTTGGAACCAGTTACGAAGCGGGGTTCACCCAGCTTGTCACCGGCGCGGGCGGAACGGCCCGGATGAACGTCACGGTGACCTACACCGAAGACAACCCGAACTCGCAGTTCACCGAGGACGATGTTCCAGGCGGGGGCGCGTCCGTGCCGATCTATGCGGGAGCAACCGATTTCCCGGACGGACGCAGTTTCGACACGACGTCTGCGGGCGTGCTGTATCGGGACGGTGGACCAGGTGTCTCGGAAGTCACCATCGACTTCTCGGCCCCTGCCGGATCAGGTGTGACCGATCAGGTCAGCAATGTCTTTTTCCGCATCTCGGACGTCGACACGTCGGACACTGCCCTCGGTTTCCGCGACACGGTCACCGTCACTGCTTACGATGCATTCGGCAATCTGCTGCCGGTGACCATCACCGTCGGCTCTACCCAGCTGGAGCAAACCGGGAATACGGTCACGGCCGTCCCGCAACCCGGGGACCCGAACGGGTTCAACACCTCGCCCGGGTCTTTGACCGGGTCTATCCTCTACAACATTGCCGGTCCGGTCGCGTCGATCGTCATCCAGTACGGCGATGCCGGCACCACGGGTTCGCCGCAAGCAATCCTTGTTTCGGACATCCATTTCACGACCATCCCGGAAACAGCTGCCACGGCTGACGATGATACGGTCTCGGGCGGACTGGGTGACGACTTCCTGCAGGCCGGGCTTGGCGAGGATCTGCTTTACGGCGATGAGGGTCGTGACACCCTGTTGGGTGAGGCGGGCAACGACACGTTGTACGGCGGGGTTGAGAACGACCTGGTCTATGGCGGTACCGAAGACGATCTGGTCTATGGCGGGGCCGACGAGGACACGCTTTACGGCGATGCGGGTAACGACACTCTGTTCGGCGGCGATGGCGCGGACCAGATCTTCGGTGGCCTGGGCAATGACAGCGTCGAGGCGGGCGATGGTGCCGACCTTGTCTACGGCGGGGACGGCAACGACCGGCTTCATTTCGGCTCGGGCGACGACACGGTCTATGGTGGCGCCGGCGATGACACGATCGACGATGTGCCGTTTGCGAACCTTGCGGGACGCAACCTGATCTATGGCGGCGACGGCAGCGACACTGTCTGGACCGGGGACGATGCGGACACGATCTACGGTGACGCTGGGCCGGATGTGCTTAACGGGGAGGGCGGGAATGACCTGATCTTCGGCGGCACTGGCAACGATCAGCTGTACGGTGGCGACGGGGTCGATACGCTTTTTGCCGACGAAGGCAACGACACGCTGTACGGCGAGCTTGGCAACGATATCCTTTACGGCGGGCTCGGGTCCGACGTGATCTATGGCGGCGACGACCGCGATCTGATTTCGGCGGCTTTTGCCGATGTCACCGGGCCCGAGAGTGTCTTTGGCGGCGGTGGCGGTGATGACAATGACACGTTGCGGGTCGACATCACCGGCTTCGGATGGGCGCGGATCGATCTGGTCTATGACCCGCTGAACGCCGAGAACGGGACGATCACCTTCTTTGCCGCCGACGGGGTTACCGTCATCGGCACGCTGACCTTCACCGACATCGAAAACCTGGTGATCGTCTGCTTTACGGCGGGTACACGGATATTGACCGCCGACGGGCCGGTCCCGGTCGAGACGCTGGCGGCAGGCGACATGGTGATCACGCGCGACAATGGCTTGCAGCCGCTCCGCTGGGTGGGCCGTCGCACGCTCAGCGCCATCGACCTGCAGGCCCGCCCTGAACTTCAACCGGTTCGGATCAGCGCGGGGGCGTTGGGCGCCGCTGGCCCGGAACGCAGCATCTTGCTGTCGCCGCAGCATCGCGTGTTGATCGAAGGGGCCAGAGCCGAGATGTATTTCGGCGAAAGCGAAGTCCTCGTCCCGGCAAAGCATCTGATCGGCTTGGCCGAAGTGTCTCGCGCCCTGCCAGCCGAGGGCGTGACCTATGTCCACATCCTCTTTGACCGGCACGAGATCGTGCTGTCGGACGGAATCTGGACCGAAAGCTTCCAGCCGGCCGAACGCACGCTGAACGCGCTGGAGGACGCTGCCCGCGCCGAAGTGCTGGCGCTGTTCCCCGAACTGGCCGCCGATGTGACAAGCTTTGCGGCTGCCCGCCTGTCGCTGAAAGCGCACGAGGCGCGGGTGCTGATCTCAGCTTAATGGCGTCGGGCGTCCGCGAAAGACCTCCCAGTCATCCGGCGTGTCCAGGTCCAGCGTCGCCATACTGCCGGGCAAGGGCACCTGACGGACCCGGTCCGTGTGGCGCTTCAGAACGGAACGGCCACCTTCGTCCCCGGTGATGGCGGCAAGCTCGGGCCAAAGATCGCGCGGGATGATCGCAGGATGACCCGGAGTGCCATCAATCGTTCCGCCGCGCCAGATCAGATCGGGCTCGGCCCGGAACCGCGAGATAAGGTCGGCCAGGGCCTTTGGGGAAAACCCGGGCATGTCAGCGGGCAGGATCATCACCGCGTCTTCTGGACCAGCCTCGCCGATCGCGGAAATTCCCCGTACGATCGAGCGCGACATGCCCTGCGCTGCATCCGGGACGTCCACCACCGTCACCGGAAGATCCGCGACCGCCGCACGCCGCGCGGCGGCGGCGGGCGGCAGGGTGACCAGGACCGGGGCACCGCTGGCAAGTGCCGTCTCAGTCACCAGCCGCAGGATCGGTCGGCCCCTGATCGTCTGCAAAAGCTTGTCGGCCCCGCGCATCCGCGAGGACGCTCCGGCAGCAAGCACAAGGATATGGACGGTCGGTCGCATGGGTAATGCTCCATCCGCCCCGGCCCAATTGTCAAGCGCGGCGTGACGCTACGTCAAGCGCGCATCCGGCCGCCGTCGTCCCACAGCGGGGCCAAGTGGACACGCGCCTTGCGACGCTCGCCAAGGATCTCGACTTCCAGCTCAAGCCCGTCCTGCACCCGGTCGGCCGGGATGAAGCCCTGGGCGACCGACTTTCCGGTCCAATGGCTGTATCCGCCCGAGGTGCACCAGCCCACGACCGCGCCGTCCAGCCAGATCGGCTCCCAGGCCACGACGTCGGCGTCACTGGCATCGACCACGATGGGCACCAGCTTGCGCGACGGGCCTTCGGCCTTTTCTTTCGTCGCAGCGGCCTTGCCGATCCAGTCGGCGGGTTTGTTCCAGCTGATGAAGCGGTCCAGCCCGGTTTCCGCAGGCGTGTAATCCGGGCTGAATTCGCGCCCCCAGGAACCGAACCACTTGTCCAGCCGGAGTGACATCATCGCCCGCATCCCGAAGGGTCGGATGCCCAGGTCCTGACCGGCGACCCAGAGCGTGTCCCACAACTGACGGACCGACATGTGGTCCGTAAAGATCTCGTAGCCCAGGTCGGCGGTGTAGCTGACGCGCTGGACGATGCAGTTGGCCATACCGACGGTCATGCGGCGGACGTCCATGAACTTGAACGCCTCGGCGCTGACGTCGCTGCGGGTGACGCGCGACAAAAGCTCACGCGCCTTCGGGCCCGCGATGGTAAAGCCCGACCGCGCGTCCGAGATGTTGTCAACCCGGACGTCCTCCATCGCGTTCTGCTCGAACCAGCGCGCGTGCCAGCCTTGGGCACCATAGCTTGCGGTCAGCTGGAACTCGGTCTCCGACAGGCAGGACACGGTGAAGTCACCGATGATCTTGCCGGAATGGGCCAGCATCGGGGTCAGCGACAACCGGCCCGGCTTCGGGATGCGGCCGGCCATGATCCGGTCCAGCCAGGCCCGGGCATTGGGGCCGGTGACGGAATACTTGCCAAAGTTCTGCAATTCGTTGATGCCGACGCCTTCGCGCACCGCCATCACTTCCTGACGCGTCGCCTCCCAGGCGTTCGATCGTTTGAAGGTCGGCGTCTCATAGCGCGGCTCGCCGGGCAGGGCGTAGTAGTTCGGCACTTCCAGCCCGTACTGCTGGCCCCAGACCGCGCCCAGCTTGTCGTTGATGTCGTACATCGGCGTGGTGCGGAACGGGCGGGCGGCGGGGCGTTCCTCGTTCGGGTAACCGACCGAAAAGCGCATCTGGTAGTTCTCGATCACCTTCGGCACGGTGTATCCGGGCGTGGTCCAGGTGCCGAAGCGGCTGACGTCAAAGCCGCGCGGGTCACGTTCGACCTCGCCTTCGATCATCCACTGCGCCAGCGCCAGACCCATGCCGCCGCCCTGCGAAAAGCCCGCCATCACCGCGCAGGCCGACCAGTAGTTGCGCAGACCCTGGACCGGGCCGATCAGCGGGTTGCCGTCAGGGGCAAAGGTGAAGGGTCCGTGGATCACCCGCTTGACCCCGGTGCGCTCCAGCACCGGGAAGCGGCGGTAGGCGAAGTTGACGCTGTCCTCGATCTTGTCGAACTGTTCGTTCAGAAGCTCATGGCCGAAATTCCACGGGGTGCCGTCCACGGCCCAGGGTTCGCAGGGTTTCTCATAGAACCCGATGCAAAGGCCGCGACCTTCCTGACGCAGGTAGGACTCGCCACCCGGGTCCATCACATGCGGGAACTCGCGGCCCGATTTCAGGATTTCCATGATCTCGGGGATGTCGTCGGTGACCAGGTATTGATGCGCCATTGGCAACAGTGGCAGGTAAACCCCCGCCATTGCCCCAATCTCCCGCGCCCAAAGGCCGCCCGCGTTCACCAGATGCTCGCAGGTGACGGTGCCCTTTTCGGTGACGACTTCCCAGCCGCCCCTGGTCGGGTTCGTCTCCAGCACGCGGTTGTGCAGCACGATCTCCGCGCCCCCCATCCGTGCGGCCTTGGCATAGGCATGGGTGGTGCCCGAGGGATCAAGGTGGCCGTCCAGCGGGTCATAAAGCGCGCCGACGATGCCTTCGAGGTTGACCATACCGTCGGTGAACTTGTTGATCTCTTCCGGCCCGAGGATTTCGGTATCAAGGCCCATGTAGCGGTGCTTGGCGCGTTCGGCCTTCAACTGGTCGAAACGCTCGTTGTTGTCGGCAAGGGTGATCCCGCCCACATGGTGCAGCCCGCAGGACATGCCGGTGATCGCCTCCAGCTCTTTGTACAGCCGGATCGTGTAGCCCTGCAGGGCGGCCATGTTGGTGTCGCCGTTCAGCGTGTGAAACCCGCCCGCCGCATGCCAGGTCGATCCTGAGGTCAGTTCCGACCGTTCGATCAGCATGACATCCGACCAGCCAAGCTTGGTCAGGTGATAGAGGACCGAGCAGCCGACAACGCCGCCGCCAATCACCACCACACGCGCATGGGTTTTCATCGCAAGTCTCCCCGCCCTATCCGGTTTTGCCGCACCATGACGGGGCAGGGGCCGGAAGGCATTAGGATTTGCGACAAAAAATGTCGCGGCCAGACAGTGAAGCCGGGCCGCGCGGGGCTTACTTCTCGGGGATCAACCCGCGGGGGGCGAAGCGCATGACGAGAAGGAGGACGACGCCCAGGGTCAGCAGGCGCATATGCGCGGCAGTGTCCTTCAGATGGTCCTTCAGGTCGCCAGCGGGCAGGCCTGCCGTGATCGCGCCCATGACTTGCGGCCCCAGGAACTCGACCGCGAGGTAGAGCCAGCCGATCAAGAGCCCCCCCAGGATCGAACCCCAGTTGTTGCCGGACCCTCCCACGATCACCATCACCCAGATCAGGAAGGTAAAGCGCAAGGGCAAGTAGGACGGCGGGGTCAGCTGACCCTCCATCGAGGTCAGCATGGCGCCCGCCAGACCCACCACGGCCGAGCCGATGATGAAGATCTGCAAGTGGCGGAACTTCACGTCCTTGCCCATCGCGGCGGCGGAAATCTCGTTGTCGCGAATGGCGCGGACAGTGCGGCCCCAGGGGCTGTTCAGCGCCCGCTCGCAGCCCCAGACCAGCAGGATCAGCACCAGGCCGAACATGCTGGCGTAGAGCAGTTTGACGAAGATGGTCGAAGCGGTGATCGGGTCGGCACCGATGGTCGCCACCTGATCCAGGAATGTGGGGTTGACTTGCAGGTCGATCTCGTAGGGGACCGGCCAGGGGCGGGGCAGGTCGATCAGGTTCTTCACGCCGCGCGCCAGCCAATCCTCGTTCCGAAGGATGGTCACGATGATCTCGGCGATACCCAGAGTGGCGATGGCGAGGTAGTCTTCACGCAGGCCAAGGGCGATCTTGCCGATGACCCAGGCGGCAGCCGCAGCCATCAGCGCGCCCACGGGCCAGGCGACCAGCGAGTTCAGGCCGAGGCCACCGATGTTGCCGGCCTGGGCGGGATTGTTCGCTTCGACCGCGATGACGCCGGGGTCAAGGATCATGCGGTAGATGAAGAACGCCACGACCAGATAAAGGGCAAGCGCCAGCGCGCGGTTGGTCCCTGGCTTGAGACGGCGGTAAAGCCAGGTCGCGAAGGCGATGGCAACGGCCCCGAACAGCAGCGCCTCCACGATCTGCGGACCGCCTGCGGCCCAGCCCTCGGGCACCGGCTTGGCCGAGACCAGCACAACAGCAAGGCCCCCCAGAGCGACCGATCCGACGATGCCGGTCGAGAACAGTCCCGCATAGCCCCACTGGATGTTCACCCCGATCGCCATGATGCAGGACAGAAGTGCCAGGTTCAGAATGTTCAGCGACAGGTTCCAGCTTTGGAACACCCCTGTCAGGATGAACAGCAGGGCCACACCGGCAAAGAGGAACAGGTTGCGATACCGTGCCATTTCACTTGCCTCCGAAGATGCCCTGCGGGCGGAACAGCAGGACCAGGATCAGGATCGAGAAACTGACCGCGACCTTGTAGTCGGTCGACAGCGCCTGATAGAGGCCGTCGCCCAGCCAGTCCGGCGGGACAAGATAGCCAAGGATCTTCTTCCAGGCGCTGGTAACGATCAGTTCCGAGAAGGCGACGATGAAGCTGCCGATCACGGCCCCCACCGGCGAGCCGAGGCCCCCCACAACCGCTGCGGCGAACATCGGCATCAAGAGGCTGAAATAGACGATCCCGCGGTAGGACTTGTCCAGGCCATAAAGCGTGCCCGCGATGCAAGCCAGCGCCCCGGCGATGATCCAGGTGATCATGACCACGCGTTCGGGGTTGATGCCGGACAGAAGCGCCAGATCCTCGTTGTCGGAATAGGCCCGCATTGACTTGCCGGTGCGGGTCCTTTGCAGGAACCAGAACAGAGCCGCGCAGCAGATCACCGCCGCTACGACCGAGATCGCCGCCGTCGTCTTGATCGCCAGCGGCTCGGCGAGCCCCGACCAGGCCTTGAAGTCCTGGGGGTTCAGCATCATCCGCGCGCCGTCGGTGAAGTTCTGCTCGGACGTGCCGATGATCAGGCGGACCAGGCCGTTCATCACGAACATGACGCCGGTCGAGACGATGACGACGATGATCGGCTTGGCGCGTTGCTTGCGGTAGAAGCGGTAGACCACCCGGTCGGTCCCCAGCACCATCGCAATGGTGACAAGGATGCCAAGCGGCAGCGCCAGTAGCGCGGTCGGCAGCGGACCCGCTGTGATGCCCATCGACTGGAACCACCAGGTAAACAGGATGACGAAGGCCGTCCCGAAGGCCATCGTGTCGCCATGCGCAAAGTTGGAAAAGCGCAGGACGCTGAAGATCAGCGTGATGCCAAGCGCCCCCAACGCAAGCTGGCTGCCATAGGCGAGGCCAGGCACGACGATGAAGTTCAGGAACGCGACGAGTGCGTTGAGGATGTCCATCAGTTCGACTCCGTCCGGCACGTGCCGCGCAGGGTATTTGAAAGTATTTCGGTTCCCGAACTGTAGTGTGCCGTCAAAGTCAGGCCGCCCTGATCGTGCAGCATCAAGAGCAGTGTGTTGTTCGGGCCGGGTGTTCCGGCAAATACCTGCGCTGCCTGGATGTGGGCAAGTTCGGTCAGCACGACCACATTCCCCTCAATCTCGTGCTCGACGCCGCCATCGACCGGCCGCACCCAGGCGGTACGCGGGTCGGCGAAAGCAACACAGGCTCCTCCAGTCTCGCAATCCTCGGCAAGCATGCAGACCTGCTCGCCCGCCCAGGCAGATTGCGTGGCAAGCAGCAGCAGAGCCACGGGCGCGGAAACCGACCTTATACCCATCCCGTCAGCCCCCCAGGAAGGATTTGCGCACATCCGGGTCGGCAAGAAGCGCCTGCCCGCTGTCGGTATAGCGGTTGCGGCCCTGCACCAGCACAAAGCCCTTGTCGGCTATGTCCAGGGCCTGGCGGGCGTTCTGTTCAACCATCAGGATGGAAATCCCGGTGCGGGCGATCTCGATGATGCGGTCGAAAAGTTCGTCCATGACGATGGGG
Source organism: Tabrizicola sp. (assembly GCF_030694085.1). GTDB lineage: Bacteria > Pseudomonadota > Alphaproteobacteria > Rhodobacterales > Rhodobacteraceae > Tabrizicola. The sequence goes on from NZ_JAUXZE010000056.1 coordinate 236,985, forward strand.
CTGACCCCGGCGGTGGGTTCGTCCAGCATCAGGACCTTGGGCTGGGTCATCAGCGCCCGGCCCACGGCAACCTGCTGGCGCTGGCCGCCCGACAGTTCCCCCGCCTTTTGATAGCGCTTCTGCTTCAGGATCGGAAACAGACCGTAGATCTGTTCCATCGTGTCGCGGATCGTGTCGTCCTGCCGGATGAAAGCGCCCATCTCCAGGTTTTCTTCCACAGTCATCCCGGTGAAGATGTTGTGGGTCTGCGGCACAAAGCCCATGCCCTTGCGGACCCGCGCCTGGGGCGAAAGCGAGGTAATATCCTCGCCCATCAGCTTCACGCTGCCCTGGCGCAGCTTCAGCATCCCGAAAACGGCCTTCATCGCCGTGGACTTGCCCGCACCGTTCGGACCGACGATGACCGCGATCTCGCCCGGCTCTACTGCCAGAGTGCAGTCATGCAGGATGTCGACCGCGCCATAGCCGCCGGTCATGTTCTCACCGATCAGGAAGGGTGCGCTCATTCGGAAGGGTCCAGTTGCGGGGCCGGGATGTGACGATACGAAACGGCGCGCATCATTCGGCCAGCTTCGTGTTGGACAGGAAATCGGCCTGATATGCGGCGTGTTGCGGGGAATATGTATTGGCAATGGCATAGGTCATGATCTGCATGACGCGCTTCGGCTGCACAAAGACCGAGTTGGCGAACACCACGTCCAGCCCGTTGATCCTGGCCTTGTAGACCACGGTATCCCCGGTCAGCGCACCCAAGGTCACCGGCTGCACGTCGATCACTTCGGGCGTGTTGCCGGTCGCCATCTGGGCATTGTCCAGCACGACCTGGCGCATGAACTCAGGCGTCAGACCGTCATCGCTGCCCAGGTCTTCGATTAGGTATTGCGCGTAATGGCGGGCATCGATCCGGTAGGCGGCGTTGATCTCGGGGCTGGCGGGCGGAGTGGTCACCCAGCCAAGTGCCCCGCCACAGAACTGCACCGTGGGGGTCACATCCTTGCAAGCCGCAGGCGTCGACGGGTTCACCGCGTCTGAGTATTTCCAGGTTCCGTCATCGAACAGCGTCACCGTCTTGCCGCCCACGACGGCCTTGCCGACCGCCGATTGCGCAAAGGCCAGGCCCGGCAAAGCCAGGCAGGCCGCCAGGATCAGGCTCCCAAGTTTCATGCCGCACCCTCTTTCAGCTTGTTCTTCAGGCCCCGGCCCAGATAGGCCTCGATCACGCGTTCGTCGTTCTTGACCTCGTCCACGCTGCCCTCGGCCAGGACCTTGCCCTCGGCCATGCAGATCACCGGGTCACACAGGCGACCGATGAAGTCCATGTCATGCTCGATCACGCAGAAAGTATAGCCACGTTCCTTGTTCAGACGGACGATGGCGTCGCCGATCGTGTTCAGGAGCGTCCGGTTCACGCCAGCGCCAACCTCGTCCAGGAAGACGATCTTGGCATCGACCATCATCGTTCGGCCCAGTTCCACCAGCTTCTTCTGTCCGCCCGAGATCATCCCCGCCTTCTGGTCGGCAATGTGGCTGATCGTCAGGAACTCCAGCACCTCGTTGGCCTTCTGGCGGATGCGTTCCTCTTCCTCGGCGACGGCCCCGCGCGAGAACAGCGCGTTCCACAGCTTTTCCCCAGACTGGCGGGGCGGCACCATCATCAGGTTCTCGCGCACGGTCATCGAGCTGAATTCATGGGCAATCTGGAAGGTCCGCAGCAGGCCCTTCTCGAACAGCTTGTGCGGCGGCAGCCCGGTGATGTCCTCGCCGTCCATGAAGACCTGGCCGCTGGTCGGCGTGTAGCGCCCGGCGATCACGTTGAAAAGCGTGGTCTTTCCCGCGCCGTTCGGGCCGATCAGACCGGTGATCGTGCCGGTCTTGATCTCCAGCGATGCGCCGTCAACGGCGTGAAAGCCGCCGAAATGCTTGTGCAGCTTCTCGACCCGGATCATGTGCTTCCCCTGTCGCAGCCCGTTGCGCCTTGTGGCCGGGCCTTCTTTTGGGCAACGGCCCGGGGGTGTCCCGGGCCGCGCCTTGCTTCATAGTTCTTGGCAGATCAACGGAACTGGACGGTCTCGTAGACGCCGCCCTTGACTTCGAACTGCTTGTAGCGGCCAGCAGATTCGCCCGGCCCGATCAGGGTCACGCCCGAAGCGCCGTCGTAGTCGATGGCGGTGCCAGCCGCGATCAGCTCCAGCGCCTTGCCCAGTTCGCCCGGCAGGATCTTGGTGCCCGAACCGTCAGCCGGCCCGTTGGCGATCTCCAGGATCTTGTCCTTGTAGACGGCCGGATCGGTCGAACCCGAGGCTTCCATCGCCAGCATGATCAGCGCGGCAGCATCATAGCTTTCCGGGGTGTAGGGCGAGGTCGCATCAAAAGCGGGCTCGTTGGTCTTGCCCATTTCTTGCAGAACGGCAGCGCCGGGGCTGTCGGACTGCGCGACCTGGCCGTAGGACCCGTCCAGAGCCGGGCCGATGGCTGCGGGCAGGCTGTCGCCGACCATGCCGCCCGGAAGCCCGAACTGCGAGAACGCGCCGGTGTCCAGCGAGGCCTGGATGATGCCCTTGCCGCCCTGGTCCAGATAGCCCGCCACGACCAGAAGGTCGCCGCCCGCCGCCGCCAGCGCCGCGACTTCGGCCGAGTAGTCGGCCTTGCCGTCGTCATGCGCCGCGTTGATCGTCACGGTGCCGCCCTTGGCGGTGAAACCGGCAGCGATCGCCTCGGCAAGACCCTTGCCGTAGTCCGAGTTCGAGTAGGTCAGGGCAATCGACTTGATGCCCTTCTCGACAAGGATCTCGCCCATGACTTCGCCTTCCCGCGCGTCCGACGGCGCGGTGCGGAAGAACAGGCCATTGTCCGGGTCGTTGGTCAGCGCCGGCGAGGTGGCCGAGGGCGAGACCATCACGATGCCGTTCGGCATGGCAACGTTGGTCAGCACCGCGCGGGTCACGCCCGAGCAGTCGCCGCCGATGATGCCCTTGACGCCTTCGGCGGTGATCATCCGCTCGGCCGCAGCGGTGGCAGCCGCGGCGTCGGTGCAGGTCGAGTCACCGCGCACCGAAGTGTAGGTGTTCTTGGCCTTGCCAGAGGCATTCACTTCGGCCATCGCGGTCTCGGCTGCGTTCGCCATGTGCGAAGTCAGAGATTCGATGGGCCCAGTGAAGCCGATCAGGATGCCGATCTTGACGTCCTCGGCAGCGGCGGCACCAGCCATAAGCGCGCAGGCCGAAGCGGCCAGCAGAAGTTTCTTCATTGATTTTATCTCCCTAGTTGGATCGAAATCCTGCGGAGACGGTAGTGCGGGCTGCGTGAAAAGAAAAGGCCCATTTTGTCGACAGGGTGACGACACTGTTACCGCATGTGAGTCGACACAACCTTTGCGCCTTCTATCTTTACAGCGTTCCATCGTGCGTTGCCAATGGCGCGTTTGCGTTCATCAGGAAGGGATCAACAGTTGAAGATTTCGCTCGGAATAGTGCCGCTTTTCGCCCTGCTGCCACTTTCGGTTGCGGCTGATGAAATCCAGACCTCGGCCGGAGTCATGGCGATCACGCCGATGGTGCAAGGTCTTGAGGAACCCTGGGGCGTCGACTTCCTGCCCGATGGCGCGTTCGTGGTGACTGAAAGGGGCGGCCGCGTTCTGTTGGTCCGCGACGGCCAGGCACAGCCTGTGGGCGGGGTTCCCGAAGTTCTGGCCGAAGGGCAGGGCGGGCTGCTTGATGTGATGGTGCCCCGGGATTTCGCCACGAGCCGCGAGGTCTGGATCAGCTTCGCCGCTGCGGTCGAGGGCGGGGGCACCACGGCCGCAGGCGTGGGGCGGCTGTCGGACGATGGTACGCGGCTTGAAGGGTTCCGTATCGTTTTTCAGGGCGAAGGCTATCCGGGCGGCCGCCACTTTGGCGCCCGGCTGGTCGAGATGCCGGACGGGAGTGTCGCGCTGACAACCGGTGATCGGGGCACCGGTCCGGGCGGGATGCAGGCGCAGGACCCGATGCTGGTGGCGGGCAAGGTGATCCTGCTGAAGCGCGACGGCACCCCCGCGGTCACGCAGGAGGGCTGGCTGCCCGGCGCCTTCTCGCTGGGCCACCGCAACATCCAGGGTGCGGCCCTGGACCTGACGGGACGGCTTCTTACGGTGGAACACGGGGCGCAGGGCGGCGACGAGCTGAACGCGCCGGACCTTGGCCGAAACTACGGCTGGCCGGTCATCTCTTACGGGCGCAACTACAACGGCGATCCGGTCGGGCGGGGGACCGAAGTGCAGGGAATGGAGCAGCCGTTGCACTACTGGGACCCCTCCATCGCACCGTCGGGACTGATGGTCTATTCAGGAGCACTGGTGCCAGAGTGGAAGGGCGACATCTTCTTTGGTTCGCTGAACAGCGATTTCATCGGTCGGCTGGACCCCGACACCCCCACCCGGACCGGCTTTGCGGAGGAACGGCTTGCCGCCCCCGAAACCGAACGCGTGCGCGACATCGTCGAGGCCCCGGACGGATCGATCTGGTTCCTGTCGGTTTTCGACGGCGCGGTCTATCGCCTGGCCCCGGGCTCGGCCAGTTAGATCGACAACCGAACCGGGACGACACCGGGCATCCCTTGCGTGCCACGCTCGCGGTAGGGCGTGGTGCTGTAGTGGCTGCGGTAGCACTTGGAGAAGTGTGAGGGTGAGGCGAAGCCGCAGGCCAGTGCCACGTTGATCACGCTCATGTCGGTCTGCATCAGCAGGTTGCGCGCTTTTTGCAGCCGCAGCTCCATGTAGTAGCGCTTCGGCGAGCGGTTTAGGTAGCGGCGGAACAGTCGTTCCAGCTGGCGGGTCGACATGCCCACTTCCTCGGCCAGATCGGCGGGCGACATCGGGTCCTCGATATTGCCCTCCATCATCTGAATGACCTGGGACAGCTTCGGATGCCGCACCCCGATCCGCGTCGGGATCGACAGGCGCTGGGTGTCCTGGTCGGTGCGGATCGTCGAATAGATCATCTGGTCGGCCACGGTGTTGGCGAGGTCCTCGCCATGGTCGGCGGCGATGATCTTCAGCATCAGGTCAATGGACGAAATCCCGCCCGCCGTGGTCCAGCGGTTGCCGTCCATGACGTAGACCGACTTTGTCAGCTTCACATCCTCGAATTCCTCGGCAAAACCGTCCTGGTTTTCCCAGTGGATCGTCGCCTTCTTGCCGTCGAGCAGCCCCGCCTTGGCCAGGGCATGACCGCCCGTGCAGATGCCGCCGATGGTGACCCCGCGCCGCGCCTCGCGCCGCAGCCAGTTGACCACGCCCTTCGTGGTCGTGCGCTGGATGTCCAGCCCGCCGCACACAAGGATCGTGTCTTCGCGGTCCATCTCTTCCAGCCCGATCTCCAGCCGAAAGGTTGCACCGTTCGAACAGGACTTCTCTGTGCCTTCGCCGCACAGGACCCAGGTGTAAAGCGTCTCACCCGAGACCCGGTTTGCGATGCGCAGGGGCTCGATCGCGCCGGCAAAGCTGATCATGGTGAACTTGTCCAGAAGCAGGAAGACAAAGCGCCGGATCGCGCTGGTCTTCTGCGTCTGGGTGGCTTTTCGCGGCGCGAGCGTCATGTCTGCGACCTGTTCATGTCGTTTGCGGGCCAAAGAACCGCAAATTCAGGGCCGCCGCAAGGGCCGAAAGCTGCGGTTTTCGCCCAATCGCCCTTTGCAAAGGCGGAAACGGGGGCGTATACCGCTGGCCGATTGCACGGGACCGGAGTGGGACGATGACCAAGGGATGGACGAAAACGGCATGGCGCGCAAAACCGCGGATCCAGATGCCGGATTATCCCGACCAGACTGCGCTGACCGCGGTCGAAACTCAGTTGTCGAAATACCCGCCGCTTGTCTTCGCAGGTGAGGCGCGTCGGCTGAAGAAATCCCTGGCACTTGCGGGTGAGGGCAAGGCCTTCCTTCTGCAAGGCGGCGACTGCGCCGAAAGCTTTGCCGAGTTCAGCGCGGACAATATCCGCGACACCTTCCGGGTGATGCTGCAGATGGCCGTCGTCCTGACCTACGCCGCCAAGGTGCCGGTCATCAAGGTCGGCCGGATGGCGGGCCAGTTCGCCAAGCCGCGGTCCGCCCCGACCGAGGTGATCAACGGGGTGGAACTGCCCAGCTACAAGGGCGACATCATCAACGGCTTCGATCCCACGCCCGAGTCGCGGATTCCCGATCCGAACCGTATGCTGCAGGCCTATACCCAGGCGGCGGCGTCGCTGAACCTGTTGCGCGCCTTTTCGACCGGCGGCTTCGCCGACATCCACCGCGTCCACTCCTGGACCCTGGGCTTTGCCGAGCATGACAAGGCCGAACGCTACCGCGAGATGGCGAACCGGATTTCCGACGCGCTGGACTTCATGAACGCGGCCGGGGTGAATTCCGACACCGCAAACGAGTTGAGCCGTGTCGATTTCTACACCAGCCACGAAGCCCTGCTGCTGGAGTATGAAGAGGCGCTCTGCCGCGTGGACAGCATCACCGGGCAGAACATCGCGGGCTCGGGTCACATGATCTGGATCGGCGACCGCACCCGCCAGCCCGACGGCGCGCATGTCGAATTCTGCCGCGGCGTGCTGAACCCGATCGGATTGAAATGCGGTCCCTCGACCACGGCGGACGACCTCAAGGTCCTGATGGCCAAGCTGAACCCGGAAAACGAACCCGGCCGCCTGACGCTGATTGCCCGGTTCGGGGCCGGAAAGGTCGGTGATAACCTGCCGCGCCTGATCAAGACGGTCCAGTCGGAAGGCGCCAATGTTGTCTGGTCCTGCGACCCGATGCATGGCAACACGATCAAGGCGGCTTCGGGCTACAAGACCCGCCCCTTCGATTCCGTCCTGCGGGAAGTCCGTGAATTCTTCGCGATCCACAAGGCCGAGGGGACCGTCCCCGGCGGCGTGCATTTCGAGATGACGGGCCAGGACGTGACGGAATGCACTGGCGGCCTTCGCGCCGTGTCGGATGAAAACCTGGCCGACCGCTACCACACCGCCTGCGACCCGCGCCTCAACGCCTCGCAGTCGCTGGAACTGGCGTTCCTGGTGGCCGAGGAGTTGTCGTCGCAACGTGAGGCCGCTCGTCGCGTCGCCCTCTGAGCGTCGGGAAAAGCATGGCAGGGCGGTGGGGCGACCCGCCGCCTTCTTCTATTCGCTGACATGCACCAGAGACAGGTGGCCCACGCGCCGGATCGGCTGGACAACCGGCGCTTCGGTTGGGGGTATGGGGGCCCGCGGCAGGCGCTCGTCGCGCCAGCTGCGGATCTGCAATTTGCATCGTGCCGTCGGCCCCGGGGCAAAGCTGATGGCCCCCAGTATCAGCTTCGTCCCGCTCTCATCGGCCAACGGCAGAAGTAGTAGTCGCGCCACAAGCCCGCCTCCGGCCGCGCGGTCCGAGCCAAGATCTAATTCGGCCACCGCGGGTTCGGCAAAGACGCGCTCGACCGTCGCGGCCAGCTGGGGCCGCGATTCTGCAGCGAAAAGACAGCTTAGCGGCAGCCCGCGCACATCCATTCCGGCGAAATCGGCCAGGCCCGAGCCCGCGATCCGAACCTGCACCAGCCCGCGTCCGATCCGCTCGGCCAGAAACACCCGGTCCAGAACGCCACTCAGCCCGCGAGGATCAATCGCCGCCCGCGCCGGGAGCGTATCGCCCTGCCGCAAACCTTCCCAGTAGCCCCGGACCTGCGCCAGGCCATCGAAGACCAAAGACGTCTGCGCGGGACGCTGCGGGCGGAACCGATCCAGAAAGCTCAGGCTCATCATTCTCTCCACTGGCCGCATCCTTGCCCTTGCGGGTCAACCGCCCGCCGCGCCATGAAGGGAAAATAGCGCGGATCGACAAGATTCGGCTGAAAATCTATTCAAATGGTAAATACCCCGCGCTGGTGGCGCTGAAAGGACCGCATGATCTCGATGACAGGCTTCGCCGCCCGGCGCGGAACGGGCGTGGGCTACAGCTGGACCTGGGACCTTCGGTCGGTGAACGGCAAGGGGCTGGACCTGCGTCTGCGGGTGCCGGACTGGATCGACGGTCTGGAAGCGATGCTGCGGGCCGAACTGCAAAAGGCGATCAGCCGTGGCAATGTCAGCCTGACCCTGAAAGTCATGCAGGACGAGGGCCGGGATGACGCGGCCTTCCGGCTGAACGAAGCGGCACTGGCGGCGGCGCTGGGGGCACTTGGCCGGGTGGAATCGGCGGCGATGACCATGCATGTGACGTTGCGCCAACCGACCTCGGCCGATGTGCTGACCCTGCGCGGCGTGATTGATGCCACGGCGCAGGAAACTGATACCGCGCCACTGCGTCAGGCCCTGCTGGCCGATCTACCGGCCCTGTTGGCCGACTTTCACACCATGCGCGGCTCGGAAGGTCGGGCGCTGGCCGCAGTCCTGACCGCCCAGCTTGATCGCATCGCCAGCCTGACCGCCGAAGCGCAAGCCGAGACCGCCACTCGCGCGGCCACCCAGGCCGACACCTTGCGCGAAGCCGTGACCCGCGTCCTTGCCGCGACCGATGCCGTCGACCCCGCCCGTCTGGCCCAGGAACTCGCCCTCCTGGCCGTCAAGACCGACGTGACCGAGGAACTGGACCGCCTGGCCGCCCACGTCGCCGCCGCCCGCGCCCACCTGGCCGAGGGCCAACCGGCGGGCCGTAAGCTCGACTTCCTGATGCAGGAATTCATGCGCGAAGCGAACACGCTTTGCGCCAAGGCGCAGTCGCTGGCCCTGACCCGCATCGGTCTTGACCTGAAAACCGTGATCGATCAGATGCGCGAACAGGTTCAGAATGTGGAATAGGCGATGATCCCCAAGTCCCTTCGGCGTGGGCTGCTTCTCATCCTTTCCTCGCCCTCGGGGGCCGGGAAATCGACGCTGTCCCGGATGCTGATGGACTGGGACCCAACGATGCGGTTCTCGGTCTCGGCCACCACGCGCAGCCCCCGACCGGGCGAGCAGGACGGCCGCGAATACTATTTCCGCAGCCGAGAAGAATTCACGGCGATGGTCGCAGAAGGTGGGATGCTGGAACATGCCGAGGTCTTCGGCAATTTCTACGGCAGCCCCCGTGCCCCGGTCGAAGCCGCGATGCAGGCTGGCACCGACACCGTTTTCGACATCGACTGGCAGGGCGGCCAGCAGGTGAAACAGGCGATGCGCGGCGATGTCGTGTCCATCTTTATCCTGCCCCCTTCCATCGCCGAACTGGACCGCCGCCTGCGGACCCGCGCTCAGGACAGTGACGAGGTCATCGCCGGCCGCATGGCGAAAAGCCGCGACGAGATCAGCCACTGGGCCGAATACGATTATGTGCTGGTGAACGAGGAGCTTCCAGCAACTTTCGACAGCCTGAAGACCATCCTGACGGCGGAACGGCTGAAGCGCGAACGCCAACCGCAACTGTCCGCCTTTGTCCGCGCACTGAACGAGGAGTTCGAAGCCCGATGATCTACGTCCTCGATGGTATCGCACCGCAGATCGATCCTTCTGCTTGGGTGGCCGACACTGCCACGCTGGTCGGTAAAGTTGTTGTCGAAGCCGACGCCTCGATCTGGTTCGGCGCAGTGATCCGCGGCGACAATGAAGAGATCCGGGTCGGCGCAGGGACCAACGTGCAAGAGAATTCGGTCCTGCACACCGACATGGGCTATCCTCTGACCATCGGCACGAATTGTACCATCGGCCACAAGGCGATGCTGCACGGCTGCACCATCGGCGACGGCACGCTGATCGGCATGGGGGCCACAGTGCTGAACGGGGCAAGGATCGGCAGCGGTTGCCTGATCGGTGCCTGCGCCCTGATCACCGAGGGGAAGGAAATCCCGGATGGCTCATTGGTGATGGGCTCTCCCGGAAAGGTTGTGCGCGAGCTGGACCAGACCGCCCGCGCCAGGCTGCTTGCCTCAGCCGCAAGTTACCAGGCGAACGCACGCCGATTCCGTGCTGGACTGACCCTGGTGTGAGTTCCTATTCTTCCTCTAGCAGCTCGATGGTGATGCCTTGCCGGGCCGCATGACTGCGCAGTTCGCGCAACACGATCTGCCTGTTCGGCAGTTTCGGTGCCACGACCCGCAGCATCTTGCGGTAGTCCTGCGCCCCGAGCTTTTCGATAATTTCCAACGCGTCGAAGGTCTTGCAGAAAAGCGGTGTCACCACCAGCTCAAGCGAGGCCGGCAATGGCAGCTGACTTTCAAACGCGTCAAGCGGTATGGAAGCAAACTCTTCGGGTCGCAAGCTGCCCTCGGCGGCGCGCGCTTCCGGAATGCCGATCACCAGGCACCTCAACTTCTGCGACAATTCTCGACCTCTTCATGCGTGAGGCGCCGCCAATTCGTCGTCTTATGGACTTACGCCGGGGCAGACCCTTGTTCCGGGCAAAGGCCGGTTCCGCACCACGTTACGTATACAACCGGGAATTTACTGGTATTCCTGCGCAAGACAAGGGCAGAGGCCCGATTGTTGCGGAGAAGTCGAGCGAATGACCACCCTGGACCCTGAGCAGCTGCTCTCCGGCCTGCCGCTGCCTGCGATGCTGGTGCGGCCCGACGACCGGATCGTGGCGCTGAACCTGGCGGCCGAGGCGCTGTTCGGCGCCGGCATGGTGGGACGCCACGCCGCGATGGCTGTCCGTGCTCCGGCGGTGTTGGAGGCGATCGGATCGGTCACTCGCTCGGGGGGCCTTCAGCACGCGCGGATGACGCTGCGCCGCGAGGGGCAGGAAGCGGTGTTCCAGGTCACGGTGTCGGCCCAGGGCGACCTGATCCTCTGTGTCTTCCGCGATGCGACCAGCGAGGAGAGGGCGGGCGAGATGCGGCGGGATTTCGTGGCGAACGTCTCCCATGAACTGCGGACGCCGCTCACGGCGCTGATGGGGTTCATCGAGACCCTTAAACACGCCGCCCGCGACGACCCCAAGGCGCGGGACATGTTCCTGGGGATCATGGAGACCGAGGCGGGACGGATGAACCGGCTGGTGCGGGATCTGTTGCAGCTCTCCCGCGTCGAGGCGGAGGAGCGGGTCCGGCCGAAAGAGCCGGTCGAACTGCGCGGGCTTTTGCAAGGGGTGATCTCGTCCTTGCGGGGGGTGGCGGAAAAGGAGGGGGACCGGGTGGAACTGACCGGCGAGCCGGTGACGGTGCCGGGGGATGCGGATCAGCTGGTGCAGGTCTTCACGAACCTGGTCGAGAACGCGCTGAAATACGGGAAGGGGGGCCAAGTGGTGCGGGTCTCGCTGTCGGCGGAGGAGACGGTGCGGGGGCCGGCGGTGCGGGTCGAGGTCGCGGACGAGGGGGAGGGGATCGACCCGGTCCACCTGCCCCGGCTGACGGAGCGGTTCTACCGGGTCGACACCCACCGGTCGCGCGAGATGGGGGGGACGGGGCTGGGGCTGGCCATCGTGAAGCACATCGTGAGCCGCCACCGGGGGTGGCTGCGGGTGGACAGCGTGGTGGGCGAGGGGAGCCGGTTCTCGGTCGTCCTCCCGCTGGGGTGAGGTGGGGGCCGCAAGGGACTCCGTCTGTCCACGGTGGACATTTTCGGATTATCATTTGGAAGCAATGGGTTGCGCGTGGGCGTTAGGGGTTTGTTAAGGGGGTAGTTAAGGGATGGTGAAGGATTGTAGGGCGGGGTTTCACCCCGCCGACTGTGTCGATCCGACCCCCTAGTCTCGGGTCCTATTGGTCGAAGTTAGTGGGGTGGAACCCCACCCAACGCTTGCTATTTCGGAGGCTTCAAAGTTCATTGAAAACTGGGTGCAGATTACACAAGCTGATGACGACACAGGGCTTGCGCGTAGGCTGACCTTAGCTATCGTTTGATAACCGCTAGATTTAATGAGGAAATTCATGAGACTCGCTCCTTCGGAAGGCGACTTTACACTTTATGAAACTGGATTTTCGACTGATCTGCTCGACAGAACCGGCTTTGGAAAATCTCTTTCTAGGATAGTCGAAGGAATCGAAGACCCATTAGTGATTGCACTCGATGGTCGTTGGGGCACTGGCAAGACCTACTTTCTCAGGAGATGGGTGGCCGAACACAGATTGTCCAATGCTGGACGTGCCTTGACGGTCTACTTTGATGCGTTTGAGAACGATTACATTGGCGATCCCCTTGTTGCGCTTGTAGCGGCCCTAACCAACCGCTTGCCGCCGGCAGACCAATCAAAGCTCGATCAAGTTAAGAAATTTGCCGTAAAGCTATTTCGGCCCGCTACGAGAATAGGCCTAGCGCTCGCAACAGCAGGGGCTTCCATTGCACTAGATGAAGTAATGGACGCGGGTGCAGAAGCATTAAGAGAAGAGGCAAAGGAGGCGCTCAACGACTTTTGGAAACGTGAATCTGGCAGGCAAATTGCTATGGTGGAGTTTCGATCTGCAATCCAAGCACTGACCAAGGGAGGTGATGTGGAGGCTGCGCTTCCTCTGGTGGTTGTAATTGATGAACTTGACCGATGCCGACCTGACTTCGCACTAGATGTCCTAGAGGTTGTTAAGCACTTCTTCACCGTCCCAGGCGTCCACTTCATTCTGGGCGTCAACTTGGACGCTTTGGCGAGTAGTGTTCGAATAAGGTACGGTTCTGAGATTGACGCGATGTTGTATCTTCAGAAATTCATCAGCTTCTCAATGGCTCTGCCGGAGCATGTTGGAAGCACAAGGGAAACCAAAGCAATCTCCAAGTACGCATCGCACTTGGGCCAGAGAATGGAGCTGCCAAAGAAGTTTGTGGGCGAAGTCCGGGAACAGCTTGAGGCGATCTCGAAGGGTATGCACATATCGATGCGCGACATCGAAAAGATCTTTGCGATGGCAGCACTTTTGCCAGATGAAGCCAAGGCCGACAATATCTTCTTGGGCTGGCGAGTCGCAACCATTACTCTCTTGATAGCGCGGGTGATAAAATCGGATCTTGCAACGAAGTTCCTAGCTGCAACGATAAGTGAGGAGGAGTTATCTGCCTTCTTTGGTGCGTCAAGAAACCTAGTAAGCGAAACTCTTGAAAATGGAGAGCGCAATCCGGAGTTCAAGCACCGGATTGCTCTCCTTTATGACACGTGGCGATTCATTGCTCGTGATGGAGTAACGGACGGTAGTGATCGTTGGCACCACCTCGCAAAGATTTTTGACGACTTTGGACGTACTTATGAAGCCAGAAAGATTCCTGAGAAAATTCAGGAAATGTGGTTGAACCAATATCGCATCGTTTGATACGTGTCCCAAACTGCGCCTCACAAACTCCCCAACCGCTCCGTCAAAAGCCGGTAGAACCCGTCCCGGTCCACGCCTCCCATGAACATCGCATTGGGCTCCCTACCGCTCACGCGCCACCAGTCGGCGACGGTCATGCCGAGGGTGAGCTCGCTCCCCGTCTCGATTTCCACGTTGATGTGGCGGCCGGTGAAGAGGGACGGCTCCAAGAGGTAGGCGATCACGCAGGGGTCGTGCAGGGGGGCGCCATCACTCCCGTATTTCGCGGTGTCGAAGCGTTCGAAGAAATCGGTCCAGGAGGCGACGGCGGTGCCTACGGGGGTGCCGAGGGCGCGCATGCCTTCGACCCACGCCCGCGAGGTCAGCGCCTTGTGGGTGACGTCGAGGGGCATCACCACCAGGGGAACGCCGGATTTGAACACGATATCAGCGGCTTCTGGGTCGACGTAGATGTTGAACTCGGCCGCGGGGGTGACGTTGCCGCCCTCAAAACAGCCGCCGCCCATCAGGACGATCTCGGCCACTTTCGGGATGATGTCGGGGGCGCGTTGGAAGGCGGTGGCGATGTTGGTCAGGGGGCCGAGGGGGCAGAGGGTGATAGTGCCGGGCGCGTGGGCGCGCAGGGTGTCGATGATGTAGTCGACGGCGTGCTGGGGTTGGAGGGGGTACGTCGGGTCGGGCAGCGGGATGCCATCGAGGCCGGTCTTGCCGTGGACGTATTCGGCGGTGACGAGCTTGCGTTTGAGGGGCGCGTCGCAGCCGGCGTAGACGGGGGTCTTCAGGCCCGAAAGCTCGACGATCTGGCGGGTGTTCTTCTGTGTGAGGGGCAAGGGCACGTTCCCGGCGACGGCGGTGAGGGCGAGGACCTCAAGTTCCGGCGAAGCGAGGGCGAGGAGGATGGCGACGGCGTCGTCCTGGCCGGGGTCGGTGTCGATGATGATCTTGCGGGACATGGGGGGCTCCTTTCGCGGGAGTAAGCGGGAAGGGGGCTAGTTTGTCCAGATGGTCAGGAAAAGGCGTGCAATGCGGGGGAAGGGGCGTAGGCTTTTCGGCGTCGAGGCAGAGGAGGCTGGCGATGGAGATACTGGTCGGGACGACGAAGGGGTTGTTCGTGCTGGAGGGGGGCCGGGTGCAGGGGCCGTTCTGCGAGGGCTGGCCGATCAACCATGCGGTCGGGCGCGGGGGCGAGATCTGGGCGGCCGGGGGCGGCAAGTGGGAAGGTGTGGGCATCTGGCGGCGCAAGGGCGGCGCGTGGAGCGTGTCGCGCGGGCCGTTCGAGGGGGCCGAGCAGATGTGGTCGGTCTGCGTCGACGGCGGGCGGCTTCTGGCGGGGTCGAAGCCGGCGTATCTGTATGAAAGCGTCGATGAGGGGGAGACCTGGCGGCGGCTGGATGCGCTGACCGATCAACCCGGAGCGGACCAGTGGCAGCCGGGGGCGGCGGGGTTGACGCTGCATACGATCCTTTCCGACGGGAAGGGTGGGGTGTGGGTGGGGATCTCGGCGGCGGGGGTGTTCGAGAGCCGGGATGGGGGCGCGAGCTGGCAGCAGCGGAACCGGCGGGGGAACCGTGCGGGGCCGGCGGGGGCCTTGCCTCGGCATTGGGATGGCGAGGAAATCCGGCGGGAGGACGAGATCTTCAGTTGCGTCCACAACCTGGCGTTCGGGGCGGCGGAGGGGCTGATCTACATGCAGAACCACCAGGGGGTGTATCGGTCCCGGGATGGCGGGCAGGTGTGGGAGGAGGTGACGGAGGGGTTGCCGTCGACGTTCGGGTTCCCGGTGGCCGCGCATCCGACAAAGCCGGGGGTGTTCTGGGTGTTTCCGCTGAACGGGGATTCGCTGGGGCGGTATCCGGTGGGGGGCCGCGCGCTGGTCTGGAAGACCGAAGACGGCGGCGAGACCTGGGCGGGGAAGGGCGCGGGGTTGCCGGAGCGGGACTGCTTCTTCACCGTGCTGCGGCAGGGGATGGCCTCGTGCGACGGGGGAGTGGCCTTCGGGACGAACTCGGGCTCGGTTTACCTCAGCCGGGACGAGGGGGAGACGTGGCAGGAGGTGGCAAAGCATCTGCCGACGGTGCTGTCGGTAGAGTTCATGGGGTAGGTGTCCACGGTGGACAAGGGGACCGCCGCAAGGGATTCCAAGGGGTTGAGCGCGGACGTTAAGGGTTTGGAAAGGTTTGATTTCGTCACTATCTCTGGTTGCGGGACCGCCAAGAGGTGTGCTTCACTGACGCGATGAGCCGTATCCAAGTCGAAAGTTACCTGTCCCGCATCGACCAGCTTCGCCGGGTGTCGGGTGCCACGAACGAAGTCATTGTCAGCCAGGCCTTCGCGCGCCTGCTGGAGGACTGGGCCACTGATCAGAAGCTGATCTTCGTCCAGCAGCACGCCTATGAAACGCCCCAAAAGACCTTCGTCCGGCCCGACGGTGTCGTCCTGCATGATATCCGCGTCCCCCTGGGCTGGTGGGAGGCGAAGGACACCTCGGACGACCTGGAGAAGGAGATCGAGAAGAAACTGCGCAAGGGCTATCCGCAGGACAACATCGTCTTCGAGAACGGCGCGACGGCGATCCTGTACCAGAACCGGCACGAGGCGTTCCGCTGCGACATGACCGACCCGGCGGCGCTGGAAAAGCTGGTCACGCTGTTCTTCGGCTATGAACGCCCCGAGATCGCCGAGTTCCGCACCGCCGTGCGCCAGTTCGGCACCGACCTGCCCGCGATCCTGGAGGGCCTGCGCGCCAAGATCGCCGAAGCCTATGCCGACAACCCGGCCTTCGGCACCCAGGCCGCCGCTTTCCTGACCCATGCCAGGCAGACGATCAACCCCGGCCTCACCGAGGAAGACGTGCGCGAGATGCTGATCCAGCACGTCCTGACCGAGGAGATCTTCACCCAGGTCTTCAACGACGGCCAGTATCACCGCGAGAACAACATCGCCCGCGAACTGACCAAGCTGGAGGACGCCTTCTTTACCGGCGCGGTCAAGCGCGACACGCTGCGGGCGATGCAGCCCTATTACCAGGCGATCAAGGCGAACGCGGCGCAGATCAGCCTACATTCCGAAAAGCAGACCTTCCTGAAACTGATCTACGAACAGTTCTACAAGGTCTACAACCCCAAGGCCGCCGACCGGCTGGGCGTGGTCTATACCCCGAACGAGATCGTGCGCTTCATGATCGAAGGCGCGGATTGGCTGTGCGAAAAGCACTTTGGCAAGACGCTGATCGAGCCGGGGGTGGAAATCCTGGACCCGGCGACAGGCACCGGGACCTTCATCTGCGAACTGATCGAGCATTTCCGGGGCCAGCCCAAGGCCCTGCACCGGAAATACAAGGAAGAATTGCACGCCAACGAGGTGGCGATCCTGCCCTATTACGTGGCCAACCTGAACATCGAGGCGACCTATGCGGCGGTGGCGGGGCAGTATGCCGAATTTCCGAACCTGTGTTTCGTGGACACGCTGGACAATGTCGCGGGCTTGGGCGTCCGCAAGGGAACCACGCCGGACCTGTTCGGGGCGCTGTCGGACGAGAATGTCGCGCGGGTGAAGCGGCAGAACATGCGCAAGATTTCCGTGGTGATTGGCAACCCGCCCTACAATGCCTGGCAGGAAAATTTCAACCAGCGCAACGCGAACCGCAGTTACAAGAAGATCGACCAGCGGATCAAGGAAACCTATATCCTGAAAGGGTCGGCGCAGAACCAGAACAGCGTCTACGACATGTATACCCGCTTCTTCCGCTGGTCGGCGGACCGGGTGCATGATGACGGGATCATCGCCTTCATCGTGGGCCGCAAGCCGGTGGCGAAAGGCGCCTATGACGGCTTCCGCCGCGATCTGGCCGACGAGTTCAACGAGGTCTACGTCGTGGACCTTGGCGGCGATGCCATCGACAATCCCAAGCTGTCGGGAACCAGGCACAACGTCTTTGGCAACCGCTCGGGGGTGGCGATCTACTTTCTGGTCAAGAAGCACCGCGCGCAGGGCTGCAAGGTGTTCTACGCGCGCCGCGATGAATACGACACGAAGCAGGACAAGCTTTCGTGGCTGGGGTCAACCCCGATGGCGCAGGTGAAGTTCGACCGGATCACGCCAGACAAGAAGGGCAACTGGTTGGGGCAGACGGAGAACGACTGGGAGGAGTTGCTTCCTCTTGTTAGCAAAGACGTTAAGGCCGGGAAACGTGGCGCAGAGAAGGGGGCGATTTTCAAACTTTTCTCTCGGGGGCTAGGAAGCTACCGGGACGAGTGGGTCTATGATTCCAACCGCACAGGCTTGGAAGCCAAGATGCGCTATATGGTCGAGACCTATGAGGCGACGCGGGCGGACCCGGAGTTTACTGATCGGAATACGATAAAGTGGGACGCCGAGTTGGACCGCTATGCCAAGTCCAACATAAAGAAGCAATTTGATCCGACGCTGATCCGACGCGCCGAGTTCCGACCGTTTTCAACGCTCTGGCTTTACCTTGACCAACACTTCAACGGACGCACCTACCAGCTTCCAGTGATGTTCCCGCCGGGTGCCGAGAATCCGGCGATCAGCTTCAGTGACCCTTCCGCTCAGAAACCCTGGATGACGATTTCAACGAGCGGCGTGCCGGACCTGCACCTTGTCGGTCCAGCTGCTGCCGCGATGGTCGCCTCCCGCTACCGCTTCACCCCCACCGGCGAGCGGGTGGACAACATCACCGATTGGGCTCTGAAGACCTTCACCGACCGCTACGGCAAGAGTGCCGGGGTCAGCCGCGATACGATCTTTGCCTATGTCTATGCCGCCCTGCACGACCCCCTGTGGCGCGAAACCTATGCGATCAACCTGAAACGCGAGTTCCCGCGCATCCCGCTCCATCCGCAGTTCGGGCTTTGGGCCGGGTGGGGGCAACGCTTGCTTGACCTGCACATCGGCTATGAGGGCGTGGCGCCCTGGCCGCTGACCCGGCGCGACGTGGAGGATGCAAAGTCCAGGGCGGCGGGGGTCAGCCCGCGCGTGATCCTGAAGTCGGACCCCGGCGCGGGCGTTGTCATGCTGGACAGCGAGACGACCCTGGCCGGGATACCGACCAGGGCCTGGGACTATCGGCTGGGCAACCGCAGTGCGATCGACTGGGTGCTGGACCAGCACAAGGAGAAGACGCCGAAGGACCCGACGATCCGTTTGAGGTTCAACACCTACCGCTTTGCCGACCACAAGGACCGGGTGGCGGACCTGCTGACCCGGGTGGTCCGGGTCAGCATCGAGACGCTGGAGATCGTCGACGAGATCGCAACGGCGCGGCGGGGTTAGCCCCCGACAGCGTCAGCCGTCAAAGTCCACCGTCTCCATGATCTTCACTGCGGCGGGGCGCTGTGCGGCGATGTCGGCCAGGGGGGTGGTGTCCGCCGTGAACTCACCCCAGGACGCGACCAGGGCCGACCGTTCGACGCCGGGTTTCACCGGGTATTCGTGGTTCGTCTCGGCATAGATCTTCTGGGCGGCGTCGCCCGAGAGCCACTCCATGAACTTGAGCGCGTTGTCGCGGTTCGGGGCGGATTTGGTCATCGCGACGCCCGAGATGTTCAGGTGGGTGCCGCCTGCCGAGCCCGCATCTTCAAAGGTCGGGAAGACGATGGTGACGCTTTCGGCGGCCGGGACCTGTTCGGGGTCGGCAAGCATCTGGCCCATGTAGTAGGTGTTGCCGATGGCGATGTCACATTCGCCGGCCGCGATGGCCTTGACCTGGTCACGGTCGCCGCCGTCGGGTTTGCGGGCGAGGTTGGCCTTCAGGCCCTGGGCCCAGGTGGTCGCATAGGCCTCGTCATGATGGGCGATGATCGCGCCAAGAAGGGCGACGTTGTAGTCGTGCAGGCCCGAGCGCGAGCAGATCCGGCCCTTCCATTTGTCCGAGGCGAGGTCCTCGTAGGTGGTGACTTCGCCTGGTGCGACCCGGTCCTTCGAGGCATAGACGATGCGGGCGCGGGCTGTGAGGCCGAACCACAGGTCGGTCGGGTCGCGGAATTCGGCCGGGATGTTGGCCTCCAGGACGTCGGACTGCACGGGCTGGACCACGTCGGCCTCGACGATCTGCATCAGGCGGGCGATGTCCACGGTGAGGACAAGGTCGGCGGGGGAGCGGTTGCCTTCGGCCACCAGGCGCTCGGCCATGCCCTTGTCGACGAAGGCCACGTTGACGGCGATCCCGGTCTCGGCGGTGAAGGCGTCGACGAGGGGCTGGATCAGTTCCGGCTGACGGTGGGAATAGACGTTGATCTCCTGGGCCAGCGCCGGGACGGAGCAGGCGAGGAGGGCGAGGGTCGAGAGGCGGAACATGGTTGAGTCCTTTTGTCAGGTTTATGCAGCGGGTTTAATCGGGTTCCGAACGACCCGTCAAGAGCCTGAGTGAAAGAGTCGGCTTTTTATCGCTGCGGCAGCCACCGGCCGATTGCGTGCCTTAAACCGTGCTTGCGCCACGGGTCGGGCGGGGGCCTCCGGCGGGGATATTTCGACAAAGATGAATGGCTTAGGGACGGCGCTTGTCTTCGGCCCGGGCGCGGTTCCACAGGGCGTCCATTTCGGCGAGGTCGCTGTCGGCGGGGGTACGACCGGATTCGGCCAGCCAGTCTTCGATCCGGGAAAAGCGGCGGGTGAACTTCTGGTTGGCGGCACGCAAGGCGGCCTCGGGGTCGACCTTCAGATGGCGGGCGAGGTTGGCCATGACGAAGAGGAGATCGCCGATTTCCTCGGTCAGGGCGTCATGGGTGAGGGTGTCGCGCGCTTCGACCACTTCGCGGGCTTCCTCGACCAGCTTGTCGAGGACCTGGTCGGTCGAGGGCCAGTCAAAGCCCACACGGGCGGCGCGGTTCTGGAGTTTCAGGGCGCGGGTCAGGGCGGGAAGGGACGCGGCGATGCCGTCGAGGAGTCTTGCCGCCCCCCTTTCGGCCGCCTTCTGCGCCTCCCAGTCCTGCGTTTGCTGCTCTGCCGTCTGGTCGCGGCTTTCGGTCCCGAAGACATGCGGGTGGCGGGCGATCATCTTGTCGGAGATGGCGGTGACGACATCGGCGAAGCTGAAAAACCCCGCCTCTGACGCCATTTGCGAATGGTAGACGGCCTGGAAAAGGAGGTCGCCAAGCTCGCCCTTCAACTCGCCCCAGGCCTGGCGGTCGATGGCATCGGCGACTTCGCAGGCCTCTTCGAGAGTGTAGGGGGCGATGGTGGCGAAGGTCTGCTCGATGTCCCAGGGGCAGCCGGTGGCCGGGTCACGCAGGGCGGCCATGATGGCGAGGAGGCGGTCGATACCCGAGTCTGGGCCGGTGGGGGGGAGGTCGGTCGGAAGGGGCATGGGGCCTCGCGCTTGGATGCGACGCCAGAGTAGGGTGAGCGCGGCGGCGATGGTAGCCCCCGCGCGGCAGGGTCAGAAGGACAGGCCGACGCGCAGGGACAGCGTGTTCATGTCGAAGTCGACATCGCTAGCCGTTGGATTTGGGCGGTCACCCTGCATCCTCCGCGCGAGATACTCGACTCCGATGCTCACGCGCTCGGTTGCGGCGTAGTCGAGGCCCAAGCCGTACGAAGCTCCTTTAGGCGAATAGGATGCGGAAACTGCCGGGAGGGACGACCCGAACTCGCCAGTGCTGTAGCCAAGGATCCCGTGGACCTCCAGCCTGTTCCACGCGTAGCCCAGACGACCCTTGAGATCGGTGGTTGTCTCCATCTGAAAGATTGGGGCGCCCACAAAATTCACATCATTGTAGGTCAGGCGTGCCAGTTCGGCTCCGTAGACCAGGTTCCCGCTTTGGAACAGATAGCCAAGATGAAAACCGGCGACTGAGCCGCTGTTGAAGTCGAACACTGCTCCCGTGGTTGTAGCGGTGGCCTGCGAACCCCTGCTCTTGCCATAGCCGAGACCAATATAGGCCCCCGACCAGTCATGCACAGCAAGGGGAGCGAATTCAGCGGCGGGAGCCGGGTCCGTCTCGACGGCAAGTGGACCGCCAGCATGCGATGCTGCGGCGGAACCGATGACTGCCGTAAGAGCAAGGCTGGCGATTTTCATTTCTGCGCTCCTCGGGGTGTATTCCCAATTCAAGGTATCTGAAGTCAGAACCAGGACGATCGGCTTTTGGAAGGTACAGACCGGCGAGGTGCAAAAATGCATCACCAAGACGTCTGCTGCAAGGTTGGCCGGTCAGGCACTCGTGACCCGGTGCGACGGCTTCTGCAATTGCGGTGGCGTGAATTTTCCGATTTGATCAAAGGTCTTTCAACCACGCCTGCTAGGCACGCCTGCTAGGATCGTCGACATGCCCGTTCTGAACCGTATCGCTTCATATGCCGAGGAAATGAAGGGGTGGCGGCGGCATCTGCACATGCATCCAGAGCTGGCCTTCGACTGCCACGAGACCGCAGCCTGGATCGTGGAGCGCCTGCGCGAGATCGGGGTGGATGAGATCCACGAAGGGATCGCGCAATCCGGGGTCGTGGCGCTGATCAAGGGGCGCGGGGCCACTTCTGCTGGTGGCCCGGTGATCGGGCTGCGTGCGGATATGGATGCGCTGCCGATCGACGAGCAGACCGGCGTGGCCTATGCCAGCACGGTGCCGGGCAAGATGCATGCCTGCGGCCATGACGGGCATGTGACGATGCTGCTGGGCGCGGCGAAGTACCTGGCGGAAACGCGGAACTTCGCCGGCACGGTGGCGCTGATCTTCCAGCCGGCCGAAGAAGATGGCGGCGGCGGACAGGTCATGGTGCAGGAAGGCATCATGGACCGCTTCGGTATCGGGCAGGTCTACGGCATCCACAACGCTCCGAACGTGCCTTTCGGGCAGTTCCATACGACGCCCGGGCCGCTGATGGCATCCGTGGATACCGCCGTCGTGAAGATCACCGGCAAGGGCGGGCACGGGGCCACGCCGCATGATTGCGTCGATCCCGTGGTGGCGATCGTCGGCATGGTGCAAGCGGTGCAGACGATCATCCCGAGGAACGTCTACGCGCTGGACGAGGCGGTGCTGTCGGTCACGATGATCCATACCGGCACTGCCAGCAATATCATCCCGAAGGAGGGGTTCTTTGCGGCCACGATCCGCTGCTTCAAACCGGATGTGCGGGCGCTGTTGAAGAAGCGGTTCCACGAGATCGTCGAGGGCCATGCCGCGGCCTATGGGGTGAACGCCGAGATCAACTATGACTGGGGCTATCCTGCCACGATCAACCACGAGGACGAGGCGGATTTCGCGGCCGAAGTGGCCCGCGAAGTGGCTGGGGCCGATGCGGTGGAGGCACGGACCGACCGCAAGATGGGGTCGGAGGATTTCAGCTACATGCTGGAGGCGCGACCGGGAGCCTACCTGTTCCTTGGCACCGGGCCGGGGGCGGGGCTGCATCATCCGGCCTATGATTTCAACGACGAGGCGGCTCCGGTCGGGGCCAGCTTCTTTGCGCGGCTGGTCGAGCGGGCTCAGCCCCTGACCTGACGGACGAGCGGGATCAGGGCAAAGCCGATCTGTCCGGCAAGGCCAAGCGCCCCGGCGGGCGTCGTCATCGCGGCGAGAAACTGCGCGGGGGTCTGGCCGAATGCCAGAGCGGTGGCGAGTTCCAGCAGCATCAGAAGCGCGAAGGACAAGAGCGCCAGAGCGATGCGCTTTTCCAGGAGCGGCCAGCGAGAGAGCACCCGACCCGCGACGATCCAGGACAGGGCCAGCACGGCAGGCACCTCCAGCGCCACGGCAAGGACGGGGCCGAGGGCGGGGGCCACGAAGGTCACCCTCAGCGCGCCAAGGACGAAGGCCACGGCGAAGACCGGGATCACGTAGGCAAGTCCGGCCTTGACGAGTGTCGACATCTGCGCGCCTTCTGAAGCCGGTCTCCGGGGGCCGCCGGGTCCCTTTTCGCATGAAAGGCGTTCGATTTGAAGCTGCCCGTCGTTCTTGTCGCCGGGGTCCTGGCGAGCCCTGGCCTTGCCGATGAATACATCGGTTTCCAGTCTCCGACCGGAAATATCCACTGCGCGATCTATGCCTTTGACGGCAGTGCCGAGGCGCGCTGTGATCTGCGGGATTATGTGCCAAGCTATACCAAGCGCCCGGCGGGCTGCGATCTGGACTGGGGCATGGCCTTTGCGGTGGGTGCCGCGGGCCAGGGCGTGCTGGCTTGCGTCGGCGACACGGTGCAGGAGCCCGGCAATGCCGTGCTGCCTTATGGCGAGGCGGTGAGCCTGGGCGGGATCTCTTGCGTGTCGGCCAAGACCGGGATGACCTGCACCAATGCCGAGGGGCACGGGTTCAGTGTGGCGAAGGCGAAGCAGAAGCTGTTCTGACGTGGGCGCGCACCCGGCCCCGGCGGCGGACGCTCCGCGGGGGATATTTGGGCAAAGATGAAATCGCGAATCGTGTGAGGCGGCGGGCGGCGACGGCCCTGGTCCTAATGGGGGAGAGATCAACCTTTGGACACCATATCTGGGCGACCCCCAACCTTTGGAACAAGGCGGGGGCTGGTCGGGTTTTGATCAAAATGCTAGTCTGGCGTTGTTATCCATTTGTGTCATTCATCCAAGGAGACCCGACATGACCGCCCCCCTGGCCCTGGCAAGGCCCACCCCGAACTCGATTTGGGAGATGGACCGGAGCCACGCTCTGCACCCCTGGACGAACTTTGGCCCCTTCGAACGCGACGGGTCCCTGGTGATCGCGCGGGGGGAGGGCTGTTACCTCTGGGATGCGGAGGGGCGGCGCTATCTGGATGCCGTGGGCGGCATGTGGTGCACCAACGTGGGGCTGGGCCGCAAGGAGATGGCGCAGGCGATTGCAAGCCAGGTGGAGCGGCTGGCGTTCTCGAACAGCTTCGTGGACGTCACGAACGAGCCTTCGGCGCGGCTGTCGGCGAAGCTTGCCGCGTTGGCTCCGGGCGATCTGAACCGGGTGCATCTGACGACCGGCGGGTCCACGGCGGTGGATACGGCGGTTCGGATGGTCTGGTACTGGCAGACCTGCATGGGGCGTCCTGAAAAGACTGACATCGTGGCGCGGGATCATTCGTATCACGGGTCCACCTACCTGTCGCAGTCCGTGGGCAAGCGCCCGGGCGACCGGGTCGAGGAGTTCCGCTACAAGCACGACGGAATCCACCATCTGACCGCGCCGAACCCTTATCGCCGCCCCGAGGGGATGAGCGAAGACCAGTTCTGTGACTGGCTGGTGTCGGAATTCGAGGCGCTGATCGACCGCGTGGGCGCGGACCGGATCGGCGGGTTCATCGCCGAGCCGATCCAGGCATCGGGCGGAGTGATCGTGCCTCCGCCCGGCTATCTGCGCCGGATGTGGGAGGTCTGCCAGCGTCACGACATCCTGTTCATTGCCGACGAGGTGGTGACGGCCTTCGGGCGGCTGGGCCACTGGTTCGCCAGTGAGGCGGAGTTCGGCGTGGTGCCGGACATGATCACCTGCGCCAAGGGCCTGACCTCGGGCTACCTGCCCTTGGGCGCGCTGATCTTCAGCGACCGGATCTGGGAGGGGATGGCGGCAAAAGGTGAGCGTTGGTTCACGTCCGGTTTCACCTACTCCGGGCATCCGGTGTCCTGTGCTGCGGCGCTGACGTCGATCGAGATCATCGAGCGCGAGGGGTTGCTGGAAAACGCCGCCACCGTGGGGGACTATTTCCTGGACCGACTGCAGGGTCTGGAGGCGCTGCCATTGGTGGGTCAGGTGCGGGGGCGGCGGCTGATGGTCTGCGTGGAGAATGTGGCGTCGAAGCTGACGAAGGAGCCGCTGCCGGACGGCGTGAATGAAAGCAAGCGCATCTCGGACGCGGCCGAGGCGATGGGGTTGATGGTGCGCCCCATCGGGCATCTGAACGTCATGTCGCCGCCGCTGACGATCACGGAGGACCAGGTGGATTTCGTGGCCGAGACGCTTGAGAAGGCCATCCGCAAGGTCACGGATGAACTGGTGCGGGAAGGCCATCGGATCGGGTGATTTGATCAAACCCTTGACAAGCGGGCGGGGCAGGGGTTTTCTGCCCTTCCCGGATCCGCGCGTCTCCGCTGAACGACTGCGCCGAAAAGACCCGAGACCATCATGGCACTTGAAGACGCGAAGACGCAGGTAGACACTGCGTTCACCCGGAATTCGCACCGGGGCTATTCCTTTGAAAACGCCTTTGGCGGCGCGACCAGTTTCCTGCGCCGGACCTGGACCAAGGACCTGACCGGGGTGGACCTTGCCATCACCGGGGTTCCCTTCGACCAGGCGGTCAGCCACCGCAGCGGGACCCGCTTTGGCCCCCGCGCGATCCGCGAGGCCTCGGCGCTGATGCCCTATGACCCACCGCCGGGCTGGGGTACAGACCCGCTGGAGGATCTGAGCATCGTCGACTACGGCGATGTGGCCTTTGACTATGCCAACGTGCCGGAATTCCCGGAAACCCTGACCAACCACATCCGCACCATCCTTGCGGCAGGTGCCGGGACGGTGACGCTGGGTGGCGACCATTACATCACCTGGCCGATCCTGAAGGCCTATGCCGAGAAGTTCGGGCCATTGGGTGTGATCCATTTCGACGCCCATTCCGACCTCTGGCCCGACGACAACCCGGCGCGGATCGACCACGGGACGATGCTTTACAAGGCGGTCAAAGCGGGCGCGGTGGACCCGAAACGGTCAGTCCAGATCGGTATCCGCACGACGACCGAGGACTATCTGGGGGTCAATGTCATAACCGCGCGCGAGGCGCATGAATGGGGTGTGGCAAAGGTGGTCGAGACGGTGAAAGGGATCGTGGGGGACAAGCCCACCTACCTGACCTTCGACATCGACGCGCTGGACCCGGCCTTTGCGCCGGGCACCGGCACGCCGGTCTGGGGCGGGCTGGCCAGTTGGCAGGTGGCCGCGATGCTGCGGGACCTGGCGGGGATCAACCTGGTCGGCGGCGATGTGGTCGAGGTCTCGCCCCCCTACGACACCACCGGGGCCACGGCGATTGCCGGGGCGCATGTGGCCTATGAGCTGATCTGCCTTTACCACTGGGCACGGACACAAGGATGAGGAGAGGGCGCATGGCGGTCTGGCTGCTGTGGGGACTGCTGGCGGCGGTCCTTGTCTTTGCGGTTTGCGTCCGCCTTGCGCCTTCCGACCCGGCACGCTGGCATGTCGCGCCTGCAGCCGAAGGTCCTTCCGGCACGGTCTCGGCGGGCGAGGGCTGGGCAAGCCTGCGACTGGAGGCCGGGGACGCGCGCGCATTGTTGGCACGGCTGGATGCGATTGCCATTGCCAGCCCCCGCACGACCCGGCTGGCGGGCAGCGTCGAGGCGGGGCGGATCACCTGGATCACGCGAAGTGCGCTGTGGGGGTTTCCCGATTACACCACGGCCGAGGCGCGGGCGGACGGGCTTTACCTCTATGCCCGCCTGCGTTTTGGCCGGGGGGACATGGGGGTAAATGCGACGCGGCTGCGGGACTGGCAGGCGGCTCTGACCGGGGGGTGAGACCGATCCACAGCCTTGCGTGGGCCATGACCTCGTGCGAATAGGCGGTGAACCCGCGTCTTTTTCTGGTCGAGTGCTACGCATGCGTGATCCCAAATCTGCCTGGCAATGCGTACTCATCGCCTGGGGGGACCGTTATCCGGTGTCCGAGATCAATCGGCTGGTCGCGTCTGTCCGATCGCAGTCGAAAGGTCCCGCGCGGTTCGTTCTTCTGTCCGACCGTGAACGTCCCGGGCTGGACCCAGGGGTCGAGCTGCGCGACATTCCGGCCTGGTTCCTGGTCCCTGATTTGCGCGGTCCTGGCTGCCAAGCAAAGTTGTGTCTTTTCGAGCCGGGGGTGGTTCCCGCCGATATGCCAGCGATCTACATCGATCTCGACACCATCGTTTTCGGCGACCTGTCCCGCCTTGTGCAGTTGATGGAAAGCCCGCAGACCATTGCCATTCTGCAAAGCGCCATTCTGCCGTTCGGAGCTTTTGCGCGCTGGCTTTACCGGGTGACGGATAAACGACGCTATGCAAGGGGCAACTCCTCGGTCGTCGTCTACCATCCCGCCCATGCGACTTACATTGCCAAACGATTTCGGGAGTTGGTGGCGCAGCACGGCATCGCGGCCTTCCGTCCGCTCTGGGCTGATGAGCGATTCATCTCCTGGGTGGCCCAGCCGGTCATGCGGGCGGTACCCGGGACACTAGTGGTGAAATTTCCCACCGAGTACATGCAGCCCTGGCGCTGGCTGGTGCATCTGCGGGCGCGTCTGCCTTGGATCCGGCGTCGGCGTGATGGTCTGATTGCAGTGACCTTCCCCGGCGTCAAACTTAAGGGCGAAGACCTGGCCGCCTTGCCGGAAGGGGCAGTCGTTACCGACCGAAAGGGACGCCGGTTGTTCTGGACAGATCGTGCGCTTGGATCGTTGCGTCGCAAGATCATCGACTTCTACGGAACCTCGTCCGCACCGCAGTGAACCCTTGACCCTTCCGGGACTGCCTGCCAAACCCCCGGCATGGTTCCGTTGGACAAGCTTGCCCAGATTACCGAACGCTTCGAGTATCTCGAAGCGCAACTCAATGCCGGGGCCGCCCCGGCCGAGATCGCGCGGATCAGCCGGGAATATACCGAACTGAAACCCGTCGTCGACGAGATCCGCGTCTATCGCCGGTCGCTGGACGATCTGGCCGAGGCCGAGGCCATGCTGGCCGACCCCGAGATGAAGGCGCTGGCCGAGGAGGAACTCCCCCGGCTGAAGGCGCGCATCCCCGAGATGGAACAGGCGCTGCGGCTGGCGCTTCTGCCGAAGGACGCGGCCGATGCACGACCCGCGATCATCGAGATCCGGCCGGGGACGGGGGGCGACGAGGCGGCGCTGTTCGCAGGCGACCTCGCGCGGATGTACCAGCGGCACGCGGAAAAGATGGGCTGGCGCTGGGAAGTGCTGGAGGAGCAGGCCAGCGATCTGGGCGGTCTGAAGGAACTGGTCGCGCTGGTCTCGGGCGAGGGGGTCTATTCGCGGCTGAAGTATGAAAGTGGCGTCCACCGGGTGCAGCGCGTGCCCGAGACCGAGGCGCAGGGGCGCATCCATACCTCGGCGGCGACTGTGGCCGTCCTGCCCGAGGCGGACGAGGTCGAGATCGACATTCCCGCCAGCGACATCAGGATCGACACGATGCGGTCCTCGGGTGCGGGCGGGCAGCACGTGAACACGACAGACTCGGCGGTGCGGATCACGCATATTCCGTCCGGGATCGTCGTCACGTCGTCAGAGAAATCACAGCACCGCAACAAGGAAATCGCGATGCAGGTTCTGCGGTCCAGGCTATACGAGGCGGAACGGGAACGCATCCATTCGGCGCGGGCGGCGGACCGGAAGTCCCAGGTCGGCAGCGGTGATCGCAGCGAACGCATCCGCACCTACAACTTTCCGCAGGGCCGGATGACCGACCACCGGATCAACCTGACGCTTTACGCCCTGCCGCAGATCATGGCGGGCGAGTTGACCGAGGTGATCGACGCACTGGTCTCGCACGACCAGGCGGAACGGCTGGCGGAGATCGAGGGATGAAGGCTCAGGATGCTCTGCGCCGGGCGGTCCCGCTGCTGCGCGAAGCGGGGATCGAGGATGGCTCGCGCGATGCCCGGGTGCTGCTGGCGCATGCGCTTGGGATCGCGCATGACCGGCTGACGCTGAAGTTGCAGGACGACATGACCGAGCCGCAGGAGGCGCTGTATGACGCGGCGCTGCAGGCCCGGATGGCGCGGCAGCCGGTGGCGCAGATCACCGGGCGGCGGCTGTTCTGGGGTCAGTCGTTCCGGGTGACGCGCGACACGCTGGACCCGCGGCCCGAGACGGAAACCCTGGTTGCCGAGGCGCTGAAGGTGCCGTTCCTTAAACTGCTCGATCTTGGAACGGGGACCGGCTGCATCCTTTTGTCCTGTCTCAAGGCGATGCCGCTTGCGCGGGGCCTGGGGACGGACATTTCGGACCCGGCGTTGCAGGTGGCGATGGGCAACACCCGCGACCTGGGGCTGGAGGCGCGGGCGCGGTTCCGCAAGTCGGACTGGTTTGCCAGCGTGACCGGCACCTTCGATCTGATCGTCTCGAACCCGCCCTACATCGCCGCCGCCGAGATGTCGACGCTGGCCCCCGAAGTGCGCGACTGGGAGCCGGACCTCGCGCTGACCCCAGGGGGTGACGGGCTGGACGCCTACCGCGCCATCGCGCAGGGGGCGGGGGCACGGTTGATGCCGGGCGGGCGGCTTCTGGTCGAGATCGGACCGACGCAAGGCGCTGACGTGGCGGCGATGTTCCAGGCGGCGGGGCTTGAGGACATCCGCATCCTGCCCGACATGGACGGGCGCGACCGCGTGGTAGCCGCCGTCAAACCCGGTGGAGATCGTTGCGGCGCGGCCTGATGCCGGCCGATTCACGGGCATTTCAGCAATTATCCCTTGTCAGGTCGCAATGCCTGTGTTTATTGACCCATGTCAGCCGCGGGTTCCCACCTGCCGATGACGCACTGCCCAGGCCCTGCTGACCCAAATCTGCTGCCCATGAGGGGCGGCGGTCGCAGGCCAAAGCCATCAAAAGGACCAGATGCGCTCCTCCAAGAAACGCTCGCGTTCCAGCCAGAACCGCCCGCGCACGCTCGGCAACATCATCAACCGCGTCTTCGATTCCTCGGGACCCGAGGGCAAGGTGCGTGGCACGCCGCAGCAGATCATCGAGAAATATCAGATGCTGGCGCGCGATGCCCAGTTGTCGAACGACCGCGTGGCGGCCGAGAACTTTCTGCAGCACGCCGAGCACTACACGCGGATGCTGGCCGAAGCGATGAAGGAAATGGCGGCCGAGCAGGAAGCGCGGCAGCAGCAGTTCCAGCAAAGCGGCGGGCAACAGGGCGGGGGTCAGCCGGGCCAGCAATACGGGGGCAGTCAAAACGGGGGCGGCCAGAACGGTGGTGGCCAGAACGGCGGCAGTCAGAACGGCGGCGGCGGGCAGCAGCAACCGCGCGGCGACCGGCCCGAGGGGCAGCGCGACCGGGACCGCGGCGACCGGCCTGACCGGGAGCGTCAGGATCGGGGAGAGCGTCAGGATCGCGGCGAACGCCAGGACCGGGGCGAGCGTCAGGATCGGGGCGAGCGTCGGCAGGACTTCAACCGCGACTTCCGCGATGAGCGCAGCCTTCCGTCCGAGGAAACTGCCATGGCGACGGATGTGATCGACCTGCACGGTAGCGACGACAGCGGGCTGATTGAGACGCCAGAATCCTCGGGTCGGCGGGTTGAGCAGGAGGCTGCCGCCGCAGCCCATGAGACCGCGCCGAAAGAAGGACCAGCCCGCCGCGCGCGCGGGCCGCGCAAGCCCAAGGCCGACAAGCCCGATGGCGAGCCGCCGAAGGAAGCAGCAGAGTAGGATCGGGCCGCCTTCGGGCGGCCTTTTCGTTGGTGCCGAACGAAAGAAGGTCCCCGGACTTGCGCCCGAAGACCCACCGGGGCCGAAAGCTGGAAGAAGGGGACATGACCTGGCCCCCGGCCCCGGACCGGACGCGCGGGATGAGTGACCATCCGCGGCCCGATAGCAGGATCACATGGCCGGCAAGAGGACCGTGTCGATCACATGGATCACGCCGTTCGACTGCTTGACGTCGGCGATGGTGACGTTGGCCACGTTGCCCTGGCCGTCCTTGATCATGATCTTGTCGCCTTCGTACATCGCGGTGAACTCGCAGCCGCCGACGGTCTTGACGGGATGGGCGCCCTTGTCGTCATCGACCATCTTCATGATCGCATCCGACATCGCATCGGCAGCGACGACGTGGCAGGTCAGGATCTTCACCAGCTGATCCTTGTTCTCGGGCTTCAGCAGCGTCTCGACCGTCCCTGCCGGCAGTTTGGCAAAGGCGTCATTGGTCGGCGCGAAGACGGTGAAGGGACCTTCGCCCTGCAGCGTCTCGACCAGACCCGCGGCCTGCACCGCGGCGACAAGGGTGGTGTGGTCCTTGGAGTTGACCGCGTTCTCGACGATGTTCTTGTCTTCATACATCGCAGCGCCGCCAACCATCGGGTTTTCCGCCAGCGCCATGCCAGTCGACAGGGCCAGGATCGCGGTGGCAATTTTCAGGGATTTCATCGGGTCGTTCCTCCGGTTTCGGGCGGGGTCATTCCCACCTCACACCTGAAGGAACGGATCGATTTTGCCGAAGTTTCGCGCGCCCACCTGGCTCGCGTTTTCGTGATCAGGCGTCCTGGCCGATCTCGGCTGTCAGGATCACCGGGCCGGTCGGCGCACCAGTGGGCGAGCCGCCCTCTGGCTCGATCGAGACGGCCAGGACGACGCCCGCGGGCGGAACCGGATACGAGACGACCAGCGGGCGGTCCTGCAGGAGACCCAGCGAAACCGGGCTTGCGCCGGGGGCGATGACCCAAAGCTCGTGGACCTGGCCGGGGACGGCGGCGACGCCGGCCACGCGGGTCACTTGCAGGCTGCCGCCGAAATGCGTGACCTGGTAGGCCAGCCGGTTGTCGGCGGTGGCAAGCGTGGCAACCGGATCGGGCTGCGGCGGGGCCAGGATGGTGATGCTGACAAGGGCCAAAGATGCCGCAACCAGACCGCCAGAGAGCCAGCCGAAGACCCCGAAGCGTCGGGTGGGGGCGGGTCTGGGGAACAGCCGCGCCTCGATCTTTGGCAACAGGTTCGGGGCAGGGGCCGCGTCAAAGCCGTCGTTCAGGCCGCCAAGCCGCTCTTCCCAATCGGTCACCCGGGCGGCAAAGGCGGCATCACGTTTGATCCGGGCGGCAACTTCGGCACGTTCTGCAGCGTCAAGAACGCCCAGCACAAATTCGGCAGCCAGGGCGTCTTCGGCCTCACGCGGGGTCAGGGGTGCGTCGGTCATTGCTCGAGACACTCCTTCAGTTTCAGAAGGCTGCGCCGAAGCCAGGTCCGCATCGTGTTCAGGGGCACCGCATGGCGCGCGGCCAGGTCAAGATAGGAGAGCCCGTTCAGATAGGCCCCGCGAACCGCGTCGGCCTTGTCGGGGTCCAGCGTGGCAAAGCAGTCGGCCATCCGCCGCGCCTCGCCCTGGGCCACAAGCCGCGTCTCGGCCCGGGGCGCACTGTCCTGCACCGTGTCCAAACCGTCGTCCGACGTGGCTTCGGGCCGCGCGCGCAGCCGGTCGATGGCCAGATTGCGCGCGATGGCGATCAGCCAGGTCATGCCCCGGCCCTTCGCCGGATCATAGCGACCGGCGCGCAACCAGACCCGTGTGTAGACTTCCTGCAAGGCATCCTCCGCCTCAGCGCGTTCTCCCAACATACGCAGGAGAACACCCATGAGTTTCGCAGAGGTCACACGATATAGCTGGCGGAAGGCGTTCCGGTCCGCTGCAGCGCATTTCGTGATCAAATCGGCGACGGGATCGTCCATGTCGGCGACGTTAAGGGTTTTCGCCCGAGGTGCAAGCCTTTCGCGGCAAGGACTTATCCGCGCCGCCGTCGCCGTCCGCCATCCTCGCCGCCCGACTTGGTGTTGAAGTTGACGTCGGGAAGCGTGACCACGGACAAGAGGTTCGGGAAGGCCTCGACCGCATTCGGGATGGCGGAGGCATTGACGAAATGCTCCTGGAAGCGGGGTTCGATGGCGGTCTCGATCTTGTGGATGTCGCGCACCGTCGCCTCGATCTCGGCCCGCGCGGCCCGGTTCAGAAGCGCGATCCGCGCGCCGGTTCCGGCGGCATTGCCCGCGCTGGTGACCTTGTCCAGCGGCACGTCGGGGATCATGCCGAGGACCATCGCGTGCTTGGGGCTGATATGCGCGCCAAAAGCGCCCGCCAGGATGATCCGGTCGACGGTGTCGACCTCGAACTTGTCCATCAAAAGCCGCGCACCGGAATAAAGCGCGGCCTTCGCCATCTGAATCTCGCGGATGTCGCGGTTGGTGACCGTGATCTTCGGTCCCCCTTCGGCGCTGCCGTCATGGACGAGGTAGGAATAGGTCCGCCCGTCCAGGAACAGGCGATCCGACCCGGTCTGTTCGTTCGATCCGATCAGCCCTTGCGCATCGACGATCCCGGCCATCCGCATCTCGGCCACCATCTCGATGATGCCGGACCCGCAGATGCCGGTGATGCCGGTCGTGGCGGTGGCCGCCGCAAAGCTCGGATCGTCGGACCAGAGGTCAGAGCCGATCACCTTGAAGCGCGGTTCTTTCGTCAGGGCGTCGATCTCCACCCGCTCGATGGCACCAGGGGCGGCGCGCTGGCCGCTGGAGATCTGTGCGCCTTCAAACGCCGGGCCAGTGGGTGAGGAACAGGCGAGCACCTTGGTCGTGTTGCCCAGAAGGATTTCGGCATTGGTGCCGACATCGACGACCAGCATCAGGTCCTCGGACTTGTCGGGATTTTCCGACAGCGCCACAGCAGCGGCATCTGCCCCGACATGCCCGGCGATGCAGGGCAGAAGGTAGACCCGCGCCGCCGGATGCATCTGCAGGTCCAGATCGCGCGCGGTCAGGCGGAGCGCGTTCGACGTCGCCAGCGCAAAGGGGGCCTGACCCAGCTCATAAGGGTCGATGCCAAGGAACAGGTGGTGCATCACCGGGTTGCAGACGAAGACCGAATCCATGATCAGCGCGCGGTCCACCTTCGCCTCGTCGCACAGCTGGCCGAAGAGGGTGTTCATCGCCTGGCGCACCGCCGATGTCATCTCGGCCGCGCCAGAAGGGTTCATCATCGAATAGCTGACCCGGCTCATCAGGTCCTCGCCAAAGCGGATCTGCGGGTTCATCAGGCCGGACGACGCCACGACTTCGCCCGTCCGCAGGTCGCACAGATGCCCCGCGATGGTGGTAGAGCCAAGGTCCACCGCGACCCCGTAGATCGAGCCTTCGTAAAGCCCCGGCCAGACCTGCATGATCCGCGGTGTGTCGCTGTCGGACACCTGGTGCAGGGCCACCGTGACCTTCCATTCGCCCTTGCGCAGCGTCGGTTGCAGCGTGGTCAGGATCGGCAGGTCGATGGTGACGTTCTGGAACCCCCATTGATCCTGCAGCGCGTCCGACAGGCGTTCCAGATCGCCCGAGGGGTCGTGCATGTCGGGTTCGGCCACCTCGACGAAATGCAGATGCACGCTGGGGTCCATGCGGATTTCCCGCGCCTCGACCCGCTTGCGCACGACCTGCTTGTGGACCTGGCTTTCGGGCGGCACGTCGATCACCACGTCGCCCATGACCTTGGCCTGACAGCCCAGCCGACGCCCGTCGATCAGGCCGCGGATGCGCTTGTAACGGTCCTCGACCGCGTTCCATTCCGAGAGGGCATCGGCCTCGACCGTGACGCCGTGCTTGGAAAACTCGCCATATCCGGGCGTGATCTGGCATTTGGAACAGATGCCGCGTCCGCCGCAGACGGAATCGAGGTCCACCCCCAACTGCCGCGCCGCTGTCAGGACGGGCGTTCCCAGCGGAAACCGCCCGCGCTTGCCCGAAGGCGTGAAGATCACCAAGGCGTCGTCTGTCATGTCAGGTCTCGTGCAGGAAACTGTAGCGGATGTCGGCAAAGCGGTCGGCGGCAAAGGTGTAGAACCACGTCATCGATGTTCTTGCCAAAGGCACGCCATGCACGGCGCCTCCGGGGATGTAAAGTGCGACTCCGGGGCCAAGGGAATACGGCACCCCGTCGATCATGACCTCGCCCGTGCCCTCCAGGCCAAAGTACACCTCTGGCTCGGAATGGGAATGAAGGGCAAAGGTCTCCCCTGCAGCCAGCATCGCAACCCCACAGACAATGTCCGTCGTCGCGGTCTCGGGGGCCGAGATCAGCGTGCGAAAGCGGATCGTTCCGCGCGCCGGATCATCCCAGCGCTCGTCCGGCAAGGCGGCTGCATCGACACGAGTGGCAGGTGGCATCGGGTTCCTCGGCTGCTCAGGCAGTTGTAGAGCCGCCCGGCGCGCCTGCAATGCTTGGAAACGGCACCCCAAGCAACCAATCCGGCATGGCCGGGTCATTCGCCGGGAGGCGGGTTGGCTGGCGCCCAACGACAGTCGGGCGATGTCGGTATGGACAACGCCAAGGTCCGTCAGGTCGCGGTCATCCAGGCCGGACCCCCGCCGGCCGGCGCGCTCCGCAAAAGCCGGTCCAGCGTGATGAGAACGAGACGACGTCCACCAGGCAGGCTGTGCTTTCGGCCAGTATTCCCGCACCATTGTTCCGGCAACAGTGCTGCAACTCTGCGACAGGTGACGTCCCGGTCGGGACGGCCCGTGCAACCTTGACCGCGCCCCGGGGGGGCATAGGTCCCGCCTGGCATCCCGGGCCAGATGGACGAAATGCCTTTCACATTTGCCCAAATATCCCCGCCGGAGGCGCCGCGAGCGGTTTTGCGTCCTTCACGCAAAACCGCGAGGCAAAGGACTTGCGGCGCAAGCCGCTCAATCTGAAAACCGTCCGCACCCGGCTAGCCGACCAGCCCTTCAAGCGCTGCCCTGGTCTCGGGATCGGCGGGGAACATCAGTTCGATCTTCATGTCCGACAGCGCCACTTCTTCGGCGGCACCGAACTGGGCATAGGTCGAGACCAGCGCCAGCCTGTGGTCGCCCATTCGGTAGACCGTGGGCAGGATCGCCCGGCCGGTTGCGCGGGGCTGGTGCGCAGCGATGGCCGGGTACGCCAGCAGCGCCGCGACGGCCCGGTCCAGTGCCGCGATCCCGCCGGCCCGTGCGCTTTCCGCCTTCAGCCGCAGCGCGGTGTGGTGGCCGACCTCGACCCAGTTCTCGATCAGGCCCGCGAAGACCGCCGGATCGGCCAACGCATCCAGAAGACTGGCCCCCTTGGCAAAGCCTGCGGGACCAAAGAGCCGCTCTGCAGGCGGGTTCAGGGCGACGATCCGCCAAAGCCGGTCAAGGATCAGCGCGGGATAGGGCGCGTGGCGATCGATCATCCAGACCATCGCGGCACGGACCTGGGCCATTTCCTCGGCCTCCAGCGGCAGGACGGGGAACTGCGGCGCGAAACCGGCGGCGGCCAGCAGCCCGTTCTGATCGCCGCGGGGCAGGGCCATCACGCCGGCCAGACGCAGGACCATCCCGCGCGAGGGGCGGGACCGACCGGTCTCCAGAAAGGCCAGGTGACGGGGCGAGACTTCGGCTTCGGACGCAAGGTCCAGCTGGCTCAGCCGCCGGGTCCGGCGCCAGTGCCGCAGGGCGGTGGGAAAATCGTGCATGGTGCCTCCGATGGTTTGGAAGCGCAGTTTAACGCGCGCACCGGGGCAAGACACTTACCTTGCAGGGAATTGGTTCGCTTGCCCCCACACGCTTTTCTGACGGCATCCATGCAAAGGAGAGCGACTATGACATCCGAACAGAAAGGCCTCCGGCTTGCGGCGGGCGTGACGATGCTGACCGGGCTGGCCCTGGCGCTGGCCGCCGTTCCAGCGCTGAATCTGCCGATGCGGCTTCTGGCCGACATCCTGATCTGGCCGCTGGATCAGGCCCAGACGATTGCCTTGCCCGAGACGAGGTTGGCCTTCGCCATCGCAGGCGGGGTCCTGACGGCCTGGGGCCTGATGATCTGGCATCTGGCCGGAGAGCTGCTGCAAAGCGCTCCCAAGCCGGTGCGCGCCATCATACGGACCTCAGTCCTGTGCTGGTTTGTGGTGGACAGCGCAGGGTCAGTTGCGGCAGGGGCCGCGCTGAACATTCTGCCGAACCTGGTGTTTCTGGCGTTGTTCCTGGTGCCGATGCGCGGCGCGCGGGCGACGTTTGCAGCCTAGTCCTGATCCAGCCAGGCCAGGATCGCTGCCCGGTTGCCGTCCAGTCGTGGAGCCGGGGGCAGGGCGGCGACCTCGGGCAGGGTGGACATCTTGATCGGATTGCCGGTGGCGGTGAAGGCGGGCCCACCGGGATGCGGCGTCACCGGCAGCACCATGTTCCGGGCGCGGATCTGCGGATCGGCCAGCACCTCGACCATGTCCTGCACCCGTGCGGTCGGCAGGCCGGCCCGGTCCAGAACCTCCAGCCAATGCACAACGGGCTGGAGCAGGGTCACCGTCTCGATCAGCCGCTTCAAGAGGGCGTGGTTCTCGCAGCGCGCCGCATTGGTTGCAAAGCGGGGATCGGCTGCGATCTGCAGGCCGAGGACCTCGCTGAGCTTGCCGAACATCGCATCGTTCCCGGCCGCGATCACCACGAAGCCGTCAGCGGCGCGAAAGGTGGCGAAGGGAGTGATCGTGGGATGCCGGGCGCCCGTCGGTCCGGGCGCGACCCCAGTGGCCGAGGCGATCGCGACGGCGTGTTCCTGGATCGCCAGCTGTGCGTCCAGCATGGCCACGTCGATGAAGGCGCCCTCACCCGTTCTCTCGCGCTGGAAAAGCGCCGCAAGGATGCCCTGCGCCAGATACATCCCCGCGACGATGTCGCCGATGCTGGCCCCCACCCGGACCGGCGGGCCGCCGCTTTCGCCGGTGATCGACATCACCCCGCCGCGGGCCTGCACCACCATGTCATAGGCAGGCTTCAACGCGTCCGGCCCGGTCTGGCCAAAGCCCGACACCGCCGCATAGACAAGGCGCGGGTGGCGGGCGTGCAGCACCTCCCAGCCATAGCCCAGCCGGCCAATCACGCCGGGACGGTAGTTTTCAACCAGGACATCGGCCCGCGCCACCAGTCGGTCGAAGACGCCTCGGTCGGCCTCGGTCTTCAGGTCCAGCACGATGGACTGCTTGCCTGCGTTCAGTGTGGCGAAATAGGCGCTTTCGCCCTGCACGAACGGCGGGAAGGCGCGGGTGTCGTCACCTGTCCCCGGCCGTTCGACCTTGATCACCCGCGCGCCCAGATCCTGCAGGCCTTGCGTGCAGAAGGGTCCCGCCAGCACATGCGTCAGGTCCAGGATGGTGATGCCGTCGAGGGGTGCCATACGTTTCTCCGTTTTCGTCATCCTGCCACGGGGATCATGACCAGACGTTGACGCCGGTCAAATCCCCCTCTACCTCGCCCGCATGGCACGCGCACCCCTTCTTCAGCTTTCCGGCATCTCGTTGACCTTCGGCGGCAACCCGGTCTTCGATGACCTCTCCCTTACCGTCCAGCCCGGCGACCGCATCGCGCTGGTTGGCCGCAACGGATCTGGCAAGTCCACACTGATGAAGGTGATGGCCGGGCTCGTCGAGGCCGACCGCGGCAACCGGACGGTGCCCCCCGGCGTGACCGTGGGCTACATGGAGCAGGAGCCGGACCTTGGCCGCTTCACGACCCTCGGCGATTTCGCGGCCTCCAACCTGCCCGACGGGATGGACTACCGACTGGCTGTCGTGGCCGAAGGGCTGAAGTTCAATCCCGAA
This sequence comes from Tabrizicola sp., assembly GCF_030694085.1. Lineage (GTDB taxonomy): Bacteria > Pseudomonadota > Alphaproteobacteria > Rhodobacterales > Rhodobacteraceae > Tabrizicola. Next base: position 275,486 of record NZ_JAUXZE010000056.1, read on the forward strand.
ACGCCGGTCGCCACGGCGTCCGGCGGGGAACGCCGCCGCGCCGCGCTGGCGAAACTCCTGGCCGAGGCACCAGAGTTGATGCTTCTGGACGAGCCGACCAACCACCTCGACATCCAGGCGATCGAGTGGCTGGAGGCCGAGTTGTCCACCACGCGCACCGCCTTTGTCCTGATCTCGCACGATCGGGCGTTCCTGCGGGCGCTGTCCAAGACGACGCTCTGGATCGACCGGGGCGAGGTGCGTCGCCGCGAGGCCGGGTTCGACGGCTTCGAGGACTGGCGCGAAACCGTCTGGGCCGAAGAGGACGAGGCCCGCCACAAGCTTGACCGCAAGATCAAGCACGAGGCGAAATGGGCCGTCGAAGGCATCTCGGCCCGCCGCAAGCGCAACCAGGGCCGGGTCCGTGCGCTCCAGGCCTTGCGGGCCGAACGTGGCGCGCAGATCCGGCGGCAGGGGACGGCGGCCTTTGCGCTGGACTCGGGCCCGACCTCGGGCAAGAAGGTGATCGAGGCCGAAGGGCTGACCAAGACCTACGGCGACAAGCTGATCGTCAAGGAGTTCTCGATCCGGGTCCTGCGCGGTGACCGGGTCGCCTTCGTCGGGCCGAACGGAGTCGGAAAGACAACGCTTCTCAAGATGTTGACAGGCGAAGTTCAACCGGATTCAGGCAAGGTATCCCTGGGCACCAACCTGGAAATCGCCGTTTTCGACCAGACGCGAACCCGACTGGACCTGGAGGCAAGCCTTTGGGACAACCTGACGGTCGATCCGCTGATGCGGGTCTCGGGCAGTTCCGATCAGGTGATGGTCCGAGGCACGCCCAAGCATGTCGTGGCCTATCTGAAGGACTTCCTCTTTGCCGAGGCGCAGGCGCGGGCCCCTGTGCGCAGTCTGTCGGGCGGCGAACGGGCGCGGCTCTTGCTGGCAAAGCTGATGGCACAGCCGTCGAATTTGCTGATCCTTGACGAACCGACGAACGATCTTGACGTCGAAACGCTGGACCTTCTGCAGGACATTCTAAGCGAATACGACGGCACCGTGCTGCTGGTCAGCCACGACCGCGATTTCATCGACCGGATAGCGACGGTGACAGTCGCGATGGAGGGTGAGGGCCGGGCGACCGTCTATCCCGGTGGCTGGACTGACTACGTGAGCCAAAGACCTCAACGCATTGAAGAGGCCGCAAAATCCATTGGGCGGGCTTCGGTTGCCGCCGCGCCGAAACCGGCAGAGACCCCCCGCGGCACTGCGCTGTCCTTCACTGAAAGGAAGCGGCTTGACGATCTTCCGGGCGTCATTTCGCGGCTGGAAGCAGAGATTGCCAAGCTGCACGATCTTCTGGCCGATCCCCAGCTCTTTTCCCGCGAGCCGGTGAAGTTCCGCAAGGCAACCGAGGCCCTGGCAGAACGCCAGAAGGCGCTGGACACGGCCGAAGCCGAGTGGCTGGATCTGGCCGACCGCGTCTGACCCCGGTCAACCGGCGGGGGATGGCCGAAACGCCGCCGGTTCCTCGGCTGATCGTCGCCGGCTCCCAACACAGCCCTTCAAGCTGCCGTGAGCAGGCATTGTGCTTTTGCAGCAACATCCCCATTCCCTGTTCCGAGCCGACCGGAACCGTTCCGATCCGTCCGGGGTTGAGGTCGGCCAGAACAAGGAGACAGAAAAATGAAAACTATCGCAGCATTGTTTGCTACCGTTGCCCTGACCGCCCCCGCCTTTGCAGGTGGCCCGGTCGCCGTCGCTGACGAGCCGATGATCGTCCCCGCGACCGAGGTTTATGCCGCCCCGGGCCTGGACTGGACCGGCGGTTATGTCGGTGCGCAGCTGGGTTATGGCGATGTCGATTCCAGCACGGGTGCCCTGGAAGGCTACGGCTGGCTGGGCGGCGTCCATGCGGGCTACCGCTGGGACATGGGCAACTGGGTCGCGGGCACCGAACTGTCCTATGACACCGCCTCGATCGATCTTGGCGCTGATGCCGGCACGCTGGACGACGTGATGGCGCTCAAGCTGACTGCCGGCCGCGAGATCGGCAACAGCCTGGTCTACGGTGCGCTGGGTGTGGCCCAGGCCAACGCCACTGTTGGCACGGCCGAGCTGAGCGACAACGGCCTCGTGTATGGCGTAGGCTTCGACTATGCCCTGACCGAACGGGTAACCGTCGGCGGCGAGGTGCTGCAGCACCAGTTCGACGACTTCGACGGGTCGGGCGTGGATCTTGATGCCACCACGCTGAAGGCCAAGGTCGCGCTTCGCTTCTAATCCCTTGTCGGCACGGCTGTCAGCCGTGCCGACAGTTCTTTTCAGGGCGAAGACCGCAGGAAAAACCAGCGATCTTCGCCCTGATTGCGTTCATGACGGACCGTCGATGCGGCCCCAGAGCTCGGACGCGCCCAATGGTGGAAGAAACGTCGCGGAAGGGACTGAAGACGCTACCATTTTCCGCTTGCTCCGCCGCCCGAGGATCGTCCGCCGCCGAAGCCGCGACTGTCCCCGGAAGAGCTGCTGCCGCTGCCCCGGCTGGATAGGCCACGGCTCTGGCGGCCTTCGCGGCTGGACCAGGAAACCGGATAGGACTTGTGGTCGTTGAACCCGCAATTCGAACAGGTCAGGTGCTGCATGCCCACGCCCGCGTCGCTGCGGCTTGGCGGCTGGATGACCTCGCGTGAGCGATCAAGTGTCAGGGCGCCGCAGTTTGGACAGGTCCGCCGTTTGCGCCGGTTGCGCCAGATCCCGAAGCCGCCAAGTGCAGCGACGGCACCGACGCCCAGCACGCCGGTCAGGGCCTCCGAGCCACTGTCCGGCGTCGCGAACCCGTCGGTGACCGAGACGGGGGCGCCGACCAGGAAGGGTTCGATCAACCGCTCCCGCGCCGAGATGACGCCCGCCTCGATTCCCTCGGCATAGTTGCCCGCGCGCAAGGGTGGCAGTACGGCCGTCGACAGCACCCGCGCCGCGCGGCCGTCATAGACCGGGTCATAGCCCGCGCCAAGTGCGATCCGCGCCTCGCGCGCTTCGGTGTCCAGAAGCAGCATGATGCCGTCGTTCCGCTCGGTCGTGCCGACGCCCCAGGCGTTGAACAGCGTCTTGCCGTAATCTTCCATCCGCAGGCCCGCGCCACCCTGAGAGGCGATGCCGGGAACCGTGACCACGACCATCTGGACCCCGGTCGTGTCGCGCAGCTCGACCAGAAGGCGCGTGATGCGCCCCTCGGCCGTTGCGTCAAGCACATCGGAGAAGTCGGATAAAGTATCGCTTTGCGGCTGGGGCAGGTCCTGCGCCAGAACGGGAGAGGCAAACACCAGGGCAATCGCAAGGGTACGGAGGAACATCATGCAAGCATTTCTAGAACTGTAGTTGTGATCAGCATGACATCTTCCTCGCGGCAGTCAAATGATCCGACCTGCACCCGGATCGCGAAGCGGCCATCGACGCGGGTCTGGGTCAGGTAGATCCGGCCATCGTCGTTGATCCGCTGCAAAAGCGCCTCGGTGGCCTGGTCCGTCGCCAGGGCAAAGCTGAACAGCGACAGCCGCGGCTCGGTCACGATCTGGACCCCCGGCAGCGCCGCCAGCTGGTCACGCGCCACCTGCGCCCAGGCGACATGGTTACGGATACGCGCCCGCAACCCCTCCAGCCCATAGGCGCGCAGCACGAACCACAGTTTCAGCGCCCGGAACCGGCGGCCAAGGGGGACCGTCCATTCGTTGAAGTTGACAATCTCTTCGCGCCCCGCCGTCTCGAGATAGGTCGGCCGCAGCCCCAGAGTGCGCACCTGGGCACCGGGGTCGCGCAAGAGCTGGACGGAACAGTCGAACTGCGCGCCCAACCATTTGTGCGGGTTGAAGACGACCGAATCAGCGCCTTCGATCCCGGCCCAGAGAGCCCGGAACTCGGGGCAGATCATCGCCGATCCCGCCCAGGCCGCATCGACATGGACCGGCACGCCTTCCGCCTGCGCGACGGCAATGCACGCGCCGATCCGGTCGAAGGCCCCGACACTGGTGCCGCCCGCGCACAGAATCACGCCCGCCGGCACCAGCCCCGCTGCCCGGTCCGCCGTGATGGCCGCCTGCAGCGCCGGTCCGGTCATCGCCCGGTCGGCATCGGTCGCAACCTTGACCAGGTTTCGCTGCCCGATCCCGGCAACCCGGATCGCCTTGTCCACCGAAGAATGAGTCTCGGCGCTGGCATAGAAGCGCAAGGTCGGCGCGCCCGACAGCCCGTCCTCCAGCCCGTGCCACCCCAGTGCTTTCTCGCGCATCGTCAGCACAGCCGAAAGCGTCGCGTTGGTCGCCGAATCGTGGATCGTGCCGACAAAGTCCTCGGGCATACCGACCGCCTGGCGCAGCCAGTCGACCATCACCTGCTCGATCTCTGTGGCAGCAGGAGAGGTCTGCCAGATCAGCGCATTGCAGGCCATCGCGTTGACCAGCTGCTCGGCCAGCATGGACGCCGGGGCCGCGTTGGCGGGGAAATAGGCGAAGAAACGGGGGTGCTGCCAATGGGTCATGCCATCCGGCACGATGCTTTCGAAATCGGCCCAGATCGCCTCCATCGGCTCGGCCGACTCGGGTGGGGCAGGGGCCAGCTGCCGCGCCACGGCCCCGGGCACCAGCGGCGCGCGCACCGGCCGGTCGCGCAGACCCGCGTGGTAATCCGCCGCCCAGTCTGCTGCCCGCTTCGACCAGTGCCGCAAGCCTTCATGGTCCATCTTCAACCCCCTGTTGCAGCGCCCTGAAAGCATGTCGTCCGAAATTCGGCAAGCTTCCACCCTCATGCCGACACGCAAGCTCCTTTTTCCGGCCATCACCATTGGTTAAGGTCCCGGTCGTACAATTCCCACGCCAAGGCTTCGTGAGGTCCCATGTCCCTGTCCCGCCGTGCCGCCCTTCTGGGCTTTTCCAGCCTGCTTCTGTCGGCCTGCGTCGGTCCGGGCAGCAGCTTTCGCACCGAATACACCCCGGTCCCGCCGGTGCTGGCCTCCAGCTGGCGCCTGGCCGAAGTGCAGGTCACCGTTCCCCGCAGCCTGAAAGTCTCCGAGGCCAAGACCTACCTTCCCGCAGCCGACATCGTCTGGCGCGAAGACCCGATGGGCGACCGCTATGACCAGGTCGGCAAGATCATCCAGGACGCCGTCCTGCGCGGCGCCCGGGGCCTGTCCGGCTCGCGGCCCGTCATCATCGCGGTGACCGTGACCCGGTTCCATGCCCTTACCTTCGAGGCCGAGCAGCGGTTCGAAAACGCCGGCGTCCACAACATCAAGTTCACGGCCCAGGTGGTCGATGCCCGCACGGGTGAGGTTCTGGTGCCGCCAACTGCGATCCGGGCTGAACTTCCGGCCCCCTCGGGCAAGACGATGCGCGAAGCGCGGCGCAAGGGGCAAAGCCAGAAGTCGATGATCACGGCCCATGTCGCCAAGACCGTGGCGGGCTGGCTGGGCCTTGGCCCGGACGTGCGGGGCAGCTTCAGCCGCCAGGGGAACTGACACGGGTGGCTCACCCAAGCGCGGCCTGCACCTTCCGGGGCAGACCCGCCCGGATCAGCGCATAAGAGGTGGCGATCCGCTCGCGCAGCTCGTCATCCGGCACCTGTCCGAAACGGATGCGCACCCAGGAGGCGTGCAGGTAGGGCGCCCGGATCGCCCGGCCCGTCTCGATCAGAAGCCGGGCCGTTTCCACATGGTCGGTCTTTATCGATACGCCATCGCCCAACTGGCCGATGATGGCGAACATCTTGCCGCCGACTTTCCAGCAATCATGGTCGGGACCGAAAGGCTGGCTGACCTCGGACCCTGGAAAGCGGGCGCAGAAGGCGTTGACGAAGGCGCGGTCCTGCATGCGGAATTCCCTTGGCGGCGCGGGGGTGGGTGATGTATGCCTCGCACCCATGACGACATTGCGCAACATCCGCATCTGCTGCATTACCCGCTGACTTCGGTCGCGCGGGCGCTTCGTCATTCCCCTTCGGATTGAAAAGCCACCCCGCGCGGGCTGCCGCGCTTAGGGACGACTGACATGGTGACGATCCGCCTGACCAATTCGAAGACGCGCCGGAAAGAGGATTTTCGGCCGATCGAGCCGTCCAATGTGCGGATGTATGTCTGCGGCCCCACCGTCTATGACCGCGCGCATCTGGGAAATGCCCGGCCTGTCGTGGTGTTTGACACGCTTTACCGGCTGCTGCGCCACGTCTACGGTCAGGGACATGTGACCTATGTCCGCAACTTCACCGACGTCGACGACAAGATCAACGCCGAGGCGCTGCGCCGCCAGAAGGCGGGATCGCCGGGGACGCTGGAGGACCTGATCCACCAGCGGACCGAGGAAACGATCGCCTGGTATCATGCCGACATGGACGCGTTGGGGGCGCTGCGCCCGAGCCACGAGCCACGCGCGACGGAGTACATCGGCCAGATGATCGCGATGACCCAGGGGTTGATCGACACGGGCCACGCCTATGCCGTGGAGGGGCATGTCCTTTTCCGCGTCCGGTCCTACTCGGACTACGGCAAGCTGTCGGGCCGGTCCGTGGACGACATGATCGCGGGCGCGCGGGTCGAGGTCGCACCCTTCAAGGAAGACCCGATGGACTTCGTGTTGTGGAAGCCATCGTCAGGTGAGGAGCCGGGTTGGGAAAGCCCCTGGGGCAAGGGGCGTCCGGGCTGGCATATTGAGTGCTCGGCAATGGCGCATGAGCTGCTGGGCGAAAGCTTCGACATCCACGGTGGCGGGCTGGACCTGCAGTTCCCGCACCACGAAAACGAAATCGCGCAGAGCGTTGGTGCCTGTGGCGGCGAGTTCGTGCGCACCTGGATGCACAACGGCTTCCTGAACATCGACGACACGAAGATGTCCAAGTCGCTGGGCAACTTCTTCACCATCGCCGACGTGTTGAAGAAGTTCGATGGCGAATCGGTGCGGCTGTTCATGCTGCGCACGCATTACCGCAGCCCCTTCAATTTCAGCGACACGCTGCTCGAAGAAGCACGCAGTGCGCTGAAGCGCCTGTACACGGCGCTGGATGCCGCCGGCCCGGTGCCCGACCTGGCGGCCATCGACTGGGCAGAGCCGCGTGCCGCCGCCTTCAAGGCCGCGATGGACGACGACTTCAACACCCCAGGCGCGCTGGCTGTGCTGTTCGATCTGGTGGGCGACGTCAACCGCGGTCAGACGGCCGATGCTGCCCTGTTGAAAGCACTGGCGGGCACGCTTGGTTTGCTGCAGGCACAACCCAAGGCCTATCTGCAAGGCGGCAGCTCGGTCGACGAAAACTTCGTGCAGTCGCGCATCGACGCGCGCACGGCCGCCAAGCAGGCGCGCAACTTCGCTGCCGCCGATGGCATCCGCGCCGAACTGGCCGCACTGGGCATCGAACTCAAGGACCGGCCGCAGGGCACCACCTGGGTCCGCGCCTGAAACCCATGCCCAAGT
>NZ_JAUXZE010000002.1 GCF_030694085.1 Tabrizicola sp.
AGTTCGGCAATCGCCTGATCCCGGCAATCAAGCGGCCCGACGTCCTCCTCTATCTCAGAGAGTTTGAGAAAACCGGGAAACTGGAAACGCGGGACCGCATCCGGGCAGCTGGGGAGCAAGTTTGCGTTTACGCCGATGTAAAAGGCGACGATTACAATCCGTTTCGCAATCTGAGAAAGCAGCTCATAGACAACGTATCTGTGCCGCGCCCTGCCCTAACCGATCCGGTCGAGGTGTCGACATTGTTTCGGACCATCGCGGAGCCTTTTGATCGCGCGCGATTTGCCGACCTCGTCGGACATGCGGTCCGTTTCATCGCTCTTACCGTAGTGCGGCCCGGCGAGGTCGCCAACGCGGAGTGGACCGAGTTCGACAATGCGCGATGGACGATCCCGGCAGAGAAAATGAAAATGAAGCACGAGCACGTAGTGCCCCTTTCGAGGCAAGCGCTCGCCATTCTTAAACAGGTGAAGGCGTTGACTGGAGGCCGTAGGTTCGTTTTCTCGTGCAGCCGGGACAAGCCGATCTCTAACAACACTATGAATAAGCGGTTGCGCGATCTCGGCTATGACACGACCAAGCAGCATTGCGCGCACGGCTTCCGCACTACGTTCTCGACCATGTCGAACGGTGAATGTGACCGCGAAGAAAATAAACTGTGGGATGGTGACGTGATAGAACTGCAGCTCGCGCACCTCGACGAGAGCAGTGTGAAGGCGATCTATAACCGAACCGGACCGCTGTCGCTGATTGGTGTGAGGGCCAAGCTGTTGCAGCATTGGGCCGACCGGGTCGATACAATGATCGATGCTGGCAATGTGGTGTCGATAAAACCCAGACATGCCAATTGATTGTGCTGCAACTGGTCGATAGAGCCGTGATGGGTTGCGGATTTGCAAACCCGGCCTAGCCCGGATATCTCACAGTCGATAAGCGCATCGGGGCTCCGAATCAGCGAAAGTTGTTTTGCGAGAACGACTTCTTGATGATTCGAGGAGAGCCCCGATGCCGACAGAGTGTAGCGCAGAACAGTTTGACTTTGGACTGGTCGGACGCCGCGAAGTTGTGGGTAGTTTTGACGGAGGAACGATCACCTCGGACGCCGGCGCGCTGCTGCTGGGGAGGACGGATCGGGCGATCGGGCTGGTTGATCGATTGGCGGCTTGCTTCACCGATTGTCGCAAGGTGGAACTGATCGAGCATCGGGTCGCGACCTTGGTGGGTCAGCGGGTGTTCGGGATTGCGCTGGGCTACGAGGACCTCAACGATCATGACGAGTTGCGGCGCGATCCGGTGATGGCGGTGCTGGCCGGCAAGCTCGAAGCGGGCCGGGCGAACTGCGCCCCGGTGGCGGGGAAGTCGACCCTCAACCGTCTTGAGCTGAGCCGCGAGACGGCCACCCGCTATCACAAGATTGCCGCTGATCCGAATGCCATTGAGAGCCTGTTCGTAACGCTGTTCCTGGAGGCGTACAAGACGCCGCCGGAGGAGATCATTCTTGATATCGATGCCACCGACGATCCGCTGCACGGGCACCAGGAAGGACGGTTCTTCCACGGCTATTATGATGGCTACTGCTATCTGCCGCTGTACGTGTTCTGCGGGCGGCATCTGTTGGCCGCCAAGCTGCGACCGGCGAATATCGACGCTGCCGCCGGCACGGCGGAGCAGATGGCCCGCATCGTGGCGCAGATCCGGGGGCGCTGGCCGCACACGCGGATCATCCTGCGCGCCGATTCAGGCTTTGCCCGCGACGCCCTGATGGGGTGGTGTGAAGCCAATGCGGTCGACTACATCTTCGGTCTGGCGAGGAACGCCCGCCTCAAGGACATGATTGCGGCCGAGCTTGGCGAAGCCCAACAGGAGAGCCAACAAACCGGCAAGCCGGCACGCCGCTTCAAGGACTTTACCTGGTCGACGCTCAAGAGCTGGAGCCGCGAGCGGCGCGTCATCGCCAAGGCGGAGTGGACCAGGGGCGAAGAAAACCCGCGCTTCATCGTCACGACGCTGACCAAAGGCGACGGCCGCTATCTCTACGAGGATATCTATTGCGCCCGCGGCGAAATGGAGAATCGGATCAAGGAGTGCCAGACCGACCTTTTTGCCGATCGCACCTCGACCGCCACCATGGCGGCAAACCAGCTTCGCCTGTGGTTCGCCTCGATGGCTTATGTCCTGATCGAGGGTACCCGTCGGCTGGCTCTGCAGGCCACCGATCTCGCCGACGCCACCTGCGGCACCATCCGCCGCAAGCTGTTCAAGATCGGCGCCCTCGTCACCATCAGCGTTCGTCGGATCAAGTTCGCAATGGCCTCCGGCTGTCCATACAAGGCCGTCTTCGCCACGGCGCATCGTGCCCTCGATAGCACCTGAGCCGACACCGGCTCCCCGCCAGCACCAATGTAAGCGCAAGGCGATGCCGCGCGCCCGTCTCCACCCGCAGGCCGTGCAATCCTGGACGCCGAGACTCGCCTCGCGCGAGTTCCGTGAATGGAGCGGAACGCAAACACAAAATCAGCCCGAAAACGGCTCCCGGTAGCCCAAACCGTTACCTCACGATTGGTGGTGTGAGATATCCGGG
>NZ_JAUXZE010000016.1 GCF_030694085.1 Tabrizicola sp.
GACCGCCCATGCGCTCGACGAGCTGCAGCTCTATGGCTACCGCCCCTTTGACGAGCCCGATCCGCGCCCGATGCCCGATGGGCAGCGCCTCGCGGTCGCCGTCGCCGACATCTTCGATGCCCTCGTCGCGACCCTGGAAGATACCCGCATGGAGCCCGACCTCGAAGAGGTGCTCTGGGGCCAAGTCAACCTCTTCCACCGCGCCACGGCCCGGATCGAGCGGTCGCTCGATGAAAACGAACAGGCGCAGCGCCGCCTCCAGCGCGAGCAAGACGGCTCCGAGGTGAAATCCACCGAACTCGAGCGCCTGACGGCCGAAGGCCTGACGCTGATCGAACGGCGCAACTGCATGGACATGATGCGCGATCACGCCGCCACCGAGTTCGTCCATCACACGGGCTCTGCCTGGCGCCCCCGCACTGGCTCGATGGTGAACCGCCAGCACATGACCGCAGCGCTAATCGACAGCCGCGACTTCCTGGCCGCCAAGCGCCGCGCGGAAACCGAGGTGATGCTCCCCACAGGCCCCAAGGTCGCCCTCACCGGCGGGACCGACTTCAACGATCACCGCCTGATCTGGGGCAAGCTCGATCAGGTCCGGACCAAGTATCCCGACATGGTCCTTCTGCACGGGGGAAGCCCCAAGGGCGCAGAGCTCATCGCGGCCAAATGGGCCGAGGCCCGGGACGTCACCCAGGTGGCCTTCAAGCCGGACTGGACCAAGCACGCCAAGGCCGCGCCCTTTAAGCGCAACGACGCGATGCTGGACGTGCTGCCCGTGGGCGTTCTCGTCTTCCCGGGTAATGGCATCCAGGAGAACCTCGCCGACAAGGCCAAGAAGCTGGGCATCCCTGTCGTGAAGTTCGAGAGGGGGGCGTAAGCCTCCTTCTTACAACACCCTCAAGATACGTTCAGCGAGCCCGCGCCGTCTTGTGCAGACGAGGCTGCCCAGATACGGCAGGCAGGGACTGCACCGCATCCACGCATTTCTGTCTGGTCTAGCACCTAGAAACCGAAGCTTCCGTTCGCGGGGAGGCGGATCGGCGTATCTTCCTGCGGAGCCTTGCACCGGGGCGGAAGATCGAAGGTCACGCGCCCGGCCTTCTTCATTTCATTGACGACCGTTTTCAACTGGGTCTTTCGTATCGGAATGCTTTCCAGAATTTCGACCGCAAGGGTCTTAAAGGCGATCGGCTCGCTCTTACGAAGGGCGTCGACAATGAGCTCCGCAGCCCGGTTGCAGTTGGTCTTGCAGCCAACCCCAAGAGTGTCCTGCTGCATTGCGGCAATATCGTCGGTCGAGAACAAGCTGATTTGGGGGTTCTCTCCATCCCGAAGGTTGTTCCTGATCTCTATTTCTTCGCGCTCGACCTTCGCCTGTATATCCCGGAAGACCTCCAAGCCCTCGGCAGAGAACGTTCCCAAAACCAGCCGCATTTTCACCCGATCTTGGCGCGGCAACATGATCGCCAGGTTCGGCAGATATTTGGCTACGCCGCGTGCCTTCATCTTCCGTTCAAGCAGGGTCAGAACCTTGTCCTGATTGCTCAGGGCTTGGGGCAACGCCTTGAAGTCGGGTTCCCATAGTGGATCGGCCAGAAAGCGACCGATCGAGGCCACGACCCCGGGGTACTCGGCATGCCGGTTGATGTGGTCGGCCATGAAGTTCAGAAGGAATTCGCCTCCGTTCGCAGCCCGATTCTTCAAAAAACCGAAGACGAGGTCGTTTTGGATATCCCACCCCGTCGGGTCGATGAAGGTAAAGGTAAAGCCGTCGGGCAGCTTTGCCGCTATCCCATCTAGGTTGTCCTCGAATTTTCCTTCGAAGACGTGGATCTCGAACTCCTTCCGCTGCGCGGCATACTGTCTCAAGCGGGCGACCGCCTCGGGTCTCTTTTCGCAAAGGCAGAAACGCACCCTAAGACCGCTAACGCCGCGTGCGGCGAGATCAGACCGTACAGCTTCCAAAGTGTTGATGGCTTGATCGAATGACGCGTCGGAGAAGTTGTCTTTGTCGTTCGTTTCCCAAGGGCCAGCGAACGCATCGACGAAGTTGAATACCTTGGTCCGGCCAAGGAAGATTTTGTAGGCCGCCCCCTGCAAATAGCGGGTCAGGAAGCTGTGCTTTATAAAGGATTGCTCGCGGTTCAGATAATGTCGAAGGTCAATTGTCATGCTGCCAGTCTACGCATGTAGTTCGGCCAAGATGGCCGAAGGAACGATTTTCCAAGGAAAGCCATTCCACTCCTCCCCGTCAAGGAGTCTCCCTCCTGACTTCGGTCGAGCCCCACCCCATTGCTTGAAGAAGAAGGCAACGCCGAACTTGTCGCAGGCCAGTCGCAGCTCGGTAGCCCATTCCGGTTTCATCGGACGGGCTTTTGGGCCGCTTTCGCCGCCGACGATGGCCCATGCCACACCGGTCAAGTCAACGGCTCCGATCGGGCCGAGAAGTGGTTCAAAGGAAATGAACCGCGCGTCCGAATTGATCTGCTTCAAATGGTCAACGCGCCCCTTGTGCGCGGCATCCTCGATCGAAACGCCCAGCCAGATGTGCGACGGAATCTTCGCGCTTCCATAGCGGGCTTTCAGGTAGTTTCGCATGAGGGAGCTTCGTTTAGTCAGGACCTGGAACACATGCCAGTTGGTCGTCTCCATGGCGTCGAAAACTTGGTCGATGTAGGCTCGCGGGACATCCTTGTGAAAAAGGTCGCTCATCGAGTTCACGAAGATCATCCGAGGCTTTTTCCAAGCGGCAGGTTGGGCTAGGCGATCCGGCCAAAGCTTTAGGTCGAAGCCTTGTTCATAGGGATGGCCGGGAATCCCACGCCAGCGCTCGGCGAAGCGCTCGGCATAGCAATTGTCACAACCAGGCCCGATCTTGGTGCACCCTGTGACTGGGTTCCACGTCGCATCGGTCCATTCGATTTCCGATGATTGTGCCATGCTGCTCTCTCGTCTTTTTTGTGAATAACTCTAGGGCAAGAAGCACAAAGATGGAACAGGATTACGTGCAGGCATGCGGCTTACGGCCGATAGGCCGACATTGTGCCCACACCAGCGTCTATAGGGAGCCATCAGCCGAGGAGTTCGCCCGGGTCCTTGCCCGCATTGACATGGGCGGCAAACCAGCCCGGCTTGCGACCCCGGCCGGACCAGGTGAGGGTCGGGTTCTCGGGATGCCGGTAGATCTTCGTCGAGGGCGCCCGCTTGCGCTTCGGTTCCTCGAGTGCCGTCAGTTTGGCCAAGGTGAAGCCTAGGTCCTTGGCCTGCATCTCGACCTTTTCTCGGGCCTGCCTTTTGGCGGGCTTCGAAGGTGGAAATGGCTTTGGCGACGGACTTCTGCAAATCGCGCAGCTCGGCGAGCGACATAATCGCCAAGTTGAAATCAGGCATCGGGTGCTCCGGTTGATCCAATACGGCAGGCGTAGTCGTGCAAGGACCGCGCGGCAAGATAGGAGCGGGGCATGGGGCTCGGGTGGGCGTGGTGATCCCTTTCTCCCTTTCCGGGATGGTTCCCCCTGGGCCTCACATTGCCGAATGAGATCGGTCTGAACTTGTCTGCTTGGGTTCCTCCCTCTGTGATCCGGCTGAGGTACCTCTCCTTCGACGGACAATCCCCTAAGCCTGTTCGGTCTCCTGCCCGCAACCCCAACTCCTGCCCGGGCCGTGTTGGCCGCGATGCGTCCTGCCCGCGCCACCCCGGGCCCTCGGGGGTTTCCGGGATCCTTCGTCTCCCGTGCAGACGTTTCCCGACAGGCTTCTGACGGGTCTTGTCGAAGGGATGGTCCCTTCAGCGAAATCCAGGAGAACCACCATGCAGAACATCGTCATCCTCGCCGGCAACATCGGTCAGGCCCCGGAAGCCCGCACCACCCAGGACGGCTTGAAGATCACCCACTTCACCCTCGCCACCTCGCGTCCCCGCCTCTCCGAAGGCCGCGCGGTCCGCGACGAGCACGGCTACCGCGTGATGGACACCGAGTGGCACCGCATCACCTGCTTTAACGGGCTCGGCAAGTCAGTTGCCGAGAACTGCGAGAAGGGCATGAAAGTCTTGGTCCAAGGCCGCATCCACTACACGAAGTGGACCGATGCGGCGGGCGTCGACCGCTACGGCTGCGAGATCATCGCCGAGAAGATCGACTTCCTCAGCCGCCCCAAGGCGGCCGAGGGCGATGCGCTCGAACTGGTCGATCGCGACGACGAGGTCGGCTCCTGAAGCCGACCAACCCCTGGCCCGGCGGGGATCATCCGCCGGGCTCCTATGGCACTACAAACGGCCATACCTCGACACCTCGTCCGCAGTGGCCAAGACGACGGACACGCCTAATCGCAATCCAATTCCCTTGCCATCAACTCGCACCTCTTAAATGCCGCGTCATGAAATCGAAAGCGTCTTTGTCTTCCTCGGGTTCATCGGAACGGTTCACCCGGATGACGGTCTCGAGGTGTACGAGGGAAACGGTAAAGTCGTATTGGTCTGATGCGAGCACGATTTCCTCGCACGGCTCGCTGAACCAGACTCCTCCGTCATGCGACAGTTCTCCCCGGCTTTTCTCAAGGAGTTCTGGCTGAGCTGCCAGGGATGAGGCGGGAACAGGAATTGGCGGACGCCCCGCCGTTTTGAAGAAGGCATGGCTTCGGAGCGCCGCTGAGCTGGACCGCGCCCAGAGGACGAAACCGTCGCGCGAAACGACGAGCACCGAACGGCGCTCAGTGTATTGAAGCCAGCGCAGTGCTGCGGCAATAAGAGACACGCCATAGCGTTCCGCGCAGGCGCCAATGTCGATCAAGGTTGGCTTAGCCCGCCCGTCGATCTGACGACGGAAGTCGTCAAGTGGCATGAGCAGACCAGCGGCGAATTCATTGGCCTGGATCTCGATCTGTCGGTATTCGCTATCCCAGCGCGTGATGTCCTGCTGGCCACATTCGATGCCATCAGGGTAGCGCAACCGATGCAACAGGTAGTGGCCAAATTCGTGGGCAATTGTGAAGTTGATGCGGCCGGGCGAAGCGATGGCATTGTTATAGATGATCCCCCAGCCTTTCTTACCAGGTGGCGCCTTGTAGAGCGCCCCGTCAAACGTCGGCAGGCTATCGCCCGCGACCAATGACACCGGATCATCAGGAAAGCGCTGGCGCGAGTATTCCTTTGCCAGTTCCGGCACCTGCACCGGAAACCTTTCCGCCGCAGCGCCGTGGACGCTGTTGAGCAACTGCGTCAGCGTGTTCGCCCAGCGTTGCGGCGAGAAATTCTCTGTCATGTGTCATCGCCCCAAAGTTTGACCATCTGTCTGATCTTTTCTTTAGTGGCAGAATCCATCTTGCGGTACTGGCGGTAAAACTGTGCGTCCGTGGCCTCTTCCTTGCTCACGTGCGCGCCCTCATCGAGCAGAAACTCAAGCGTCGTATCAAGCTTTTCGGCAATCTTCGCCAGCTTGTCGGCGGACGGTCGTGGCGGGTTCTTGTTCTCAAGTTCCCAAATATAGCTCTTGCTGGACTCGGTCAGTTCAGCCAGCTTGTCGAGCGTGAATCTCTTTTCTTTCCGTAAGTTACGGATTTTTTCCCCAAGTGTGTTCTGCAACCGGCGGCTCCCCTTCCGTGTTCGGTGTAGGCGTATTTTATGTCCTTGACATCAGAATCGCAACGTGAAATCTTGTTCGGAGTAGAGGTATAACTTATACCTCTTGTCCAACATTGGAGTATGCGAATGGACACCGGAAAGAAAGACACCCCCGGTCAAGGCGAAGAGTACGGCCAGGGCAACGGCGGGAACAGCAAGACGACGATCATCGTCAACACCCGCGAGAAGATCGTTGAGGGCAAAGTCATCACCTACGAACAGATGATCGCCCTCGCATTCGATAACCCGCCGACCGGCGAGTTCATCGAAATCACGATCGCATACCGCGACGGCCCCGGTCCCAACGAGGCGGGCACCCTCCAGGCCGGTGGGTCCGTGCGCATCAAGAAGGAGATGATTTTCGATGTCACTGCCACTGACAAGTCGTAATCCCGACCTCGCCCGCCTTGTGCAGGATGGCTACGAACTGGCCATCCTGCACAACCACCTGGTCATTTCCGGCGTACCCTATGTGAACAGCAAGGGCGAGGTTCGTCTCGGCTCGCTGGTTTCGGATATGGGCAGCATTTCGGGTGATGTGACGGTATCGCCCGTTGCACAGCATGTCACGATGTGGTCAGGCGAACACCCTTGCGACAGCTCGGGCAAGCCGCTTGAGCATATGCGCCATGCCAGCGGCGATCAGGTGCTCGGCCCCGACCTCATAGTGAACCACTCGTTCTCGAAAAAGCCCAGCACAGGTTACCGCGACTATCACCACAAGATGACCACATACGTTGAGATTATCGAACGCCATGCCAAGTTGATCGATCCGCATGTGACCGCCCGGACGCATCGCTTTATCGAAAGCGACGATCCGCTGTCGCCTTTCCACTTTCCTGACACCGCTTCAGGGCGGGTCGGCATCACCAATGCGATGCGCAAACTGGAACTCGCAAGGGTGGGCATCTTCGGCGTTGGCGGAACCGGGTCCTATATCCTAGACCTCGTCGCTAAGACGCCGGTGCGCGAAATCGCCATCTTCGATGACGACATTTTCCTCCAGCACAATGCATTCCGAGCGCCTGGTGCCCCCTCAAGCGCCGATCTCAGGATTCTGCCGAAGAAGGTTCACTACTTCGCCGGCATCTATTCGCGAATGCACCGCGGGATCGTGCCCCACGACTTCGCCATTTCGGCGGATACCATCGACATGATCGGCGCGCTCGATTTTGCCTTCGTCTGCATGGACTCTGGTGAGCCCAAGCGGCTGCTGGTGGAGTATCTGGAAAAGAACGGCGTGGCGTTCATTGATGTGGGCATGGGTGTCGAGCTGATCGACGATGCGCTGACGGGGCTCGTGCGAGTCACCACCAGCACACCAAACAAACGCGATCATATCCGTCAGACTGGCCGCGTTTCCTTCAAGGACGGCGGCAAGGACAACATCTACTCCAAGAACATCCAGGTCGCAGATCTGAACGCGCTCAACGCCGCGCTGGCTGTCATCAGATGGAAGAAGTACTGCGGCTTCTACAAAGACCTGGGACACGAGCATCATGCGAATTTCGCATTGAACGGCAATGTCATCATCAATGAGGACAAGGCATGAGCCAAACTGCCTACAGCCACAAATTCGTCAAGGCCTTCCCCGACAAGCTTGGGCAGGGCGTCCTCTATGTCTCCGTGGAGTTTGGCACTGCGGCGCACCTCTGCTTCTGTGGCTGTGGTGGCGAAGTCTATACAAGGTTCTCGCCGCGGGACTGGTCGATGAGGTTCGACGGCGAAACCGTCTCCTTGAGGCCAAGCATCGGCAACTGGAGCTTCCCCTGCCAGTCGCACTATGTCTTGTCGGGTGGTCATGTGGAGTGGGCTGATCGCTGGTCGACCGAGCGCATCGAGCGTGGCCGCGCGCTCGACCGCAAACGCAAGGATCGGCACTACAAAGGTCCTGAGCAAGCCACGCCAGATCGGGAGAATGCAATTGACTTGGCCCCGCCTCCAGGGCTGATTCGTTTGTGGCGCCGGTTGTCGGGCAGCTAGGCAAAGCGGACCAGCGCTCGGCGACGTGGCGAGTGACTGGCCATGATCATCGGGCTGCGGTTTTGGGAGGCGGTCGTAGCTTCTGCAGAGAATCAGCAGCCGAACTCACGCAGTTCTTCGATCAGTCTATCTCGGTGAACTCTCATGACGTCGGCACTAAACGACTGCCGTTCAGGAGAGCTGTCGCTGCTTAGGGCGACCAGCGTGGTCGAAGGCAAAGAGGGTTGGCCGTTGAAAACAAAGAAGAACTCAGGTTGGTTCCTTCGATTCTCGTTCTTCTTGGTCATGCTCTCGCCCCAGATTCTGCCACTTCGTCTTTCGCTTCAACGCTAGCCAGCCGAAGTATAACCCGCTTTTCGTGGGTTGTGAATCCGTCCATTGGTGGCGGAAGGATGGGTTGGGCAGTTTTCTTTTCGTTGGTGATCGCGCGACCATTCCTTTTACGCTCGACGCCATGATGGAAGAGCTTCAAGACGCTGTCGGGCCCAACGCCTTCATACTGCAAGAAGGCGCACTTTTCGCTTGTGCCACTCGTGACCGTGATGGAATCGCTGTGAAGCTCCAGGGCCAGGCTCTTCGCGTAGGGTTCAACATAATACACCTTGGAGATCCCCGCTGCCACAATATGCCTTGCGCAGTTGTGACAGGGGAACGTCGTCGTGTAGAGCGTCCCACCTACAATGCCCGGCTTGCCCGAGCGGGCCGCTGACACGATGGCTTCCATTTCAGCATGAATGGATCGGCTGTACTCAATCAAATCTTTGACCGGCGTCTTGACCAGCTGCGCGCGAAGAAGGGTAAGGTCGGCGTGCTCTGCGAGCAGTCCCTCGCTTGATAGCCTGTCGAAGATTTTTTCGTACAGCTCTTCCTTCTTTCGATCATTATGACACACCTTGCCGCCCCACTTGAAGCAACGATGGTCATCATCTTCGTCGTTCGCCGAGTATAACCCGCCCAAGCCCCTTGGGACGTCGTTCCAGCCGACTCCGAGAAGCTCGCCGCCTGCCGAGTAGATGGATGCCCCCACCTGTCGAGATAAGCACGCTGATTTGCTTGCTGCGGATACGGCCGCATACATGCCGGCTTCGTCGGTCGTCGGCGTGTGGACCGAAACGTTGAAGATAACCTCCAAAAACCTATCGATTACACTTTTTAGGCGCGTATCGTTCTGACCATCGTTCCTGATGAAGAAATCTGAAAGGTAAGCAGTCTTGCTGACTTTCTGACCATGGTCACCTTCGCGGTCGTTCTCGTCGCGAGTGAAAATGCCGACGAGGTCGTCCTTTTCAACCCCCAGAGCCTTCAACCGCGACTCTCGGACCAACTCAGGCGCAAACACCGTGAACTGCCAATACATGCCGCCGTAGACGCGCCGAAGGAGTTCAGTTTCCTTGGGGTGTTTAAGAGAATCAATGATTGTCGCTTGGCGAAGGCGTTTTGGCTGTGGCACCTTCCGGCTTTCATCATACCCGCCACCGGCACTACGCCGGATGGCGATCGTTTCGATGGCTTTTGCCGCCACATAATCTTCGCCGAACCGGTTCCGAAGTTCAGTGCCAACCGCTTGCAAATCCTTGACTCTAGCTGCACCTTTCGATGCCGGCGAAGACTTGGATGTCTTGGCGGCGTTATCACGAATGATATCGCTCGCCTTAATAATTTGGACTTCGTACCCATATTCTTCGTGGAGCTTGTCGCGCAACGCTATTGCCGCCCTGGAAACCCCCGCACCAACAGCTCCCACCAATCCGACGACCAGCTCTTCCGTTGGTCGAGCGATCCCTTCGTTGAGCCCTTCGTCATCGTACTCCGTGCCCACGGCCTCAGCTTGCGTCTCAGTGGGTTTTGCTGCCGCGGAAATGGACAAGGGTGATCCCTTTCAAGTGCAAGTAGATTGAACCAGTTGGTAAGGCTTCTTTGGCCGCCTCGCTAGTAGCTAAGTTATGAGATAGGATGCAAAGTGTGATCTCGCATTCTACCGCCACCTAGACGCATCTGATGGTAACGGATCAGATGGGCTAGTGGCCGTCAGCGCATTACATAATCAAAATTATCGGAGTGAATACCAGGCCCCCCTTCCGGCTCCGTTAAGGCTCAGGTGGCCATCTGCCACCAGCGCGCGGAAGTGCTGCTTCAGCGTGTTGCGATTCTGGCCGGACAGGCGCTCGGCGTCGCCGATCGTTAGGCGACCATGATCGCGCACGAGGTCGAGAAGTTGCGCGGAAACTTCTGGAAGGCTGCCCATCAACAGCCGTTCACGCTCAATTTTCGCGCGCAGACGATGCATCTGGCGCTGCAGCGCGGACAGGAAGAAGCCGAGCCAGGGTTCCCAGTCCGGGCTGTCAGACCTGATCGTTCCCTGGGTCTGCCGAAGGGCCAGATAGTAAGCCTCCTTGCTTTGCTCGATCACGCTTTCGAGGGAGGAATACGGGACATAGGCATAGCCTGCGCGCAGAAGCAGCAGGGTGGTGAGGATCCGGCTGAGTCGTCCGTTGCCGTCCTGGAACGGATGGATCTCGAGGAAGACCACGACGAAGACTCCGATCAGAAGCAGCGGATGCAGATCACGGTCCAAGGTGGCGGTGTTGTACCAGTCGATCAGTTCAGCCATGCGGCCCGGGGTATCGAAGGGGGTGGCTGTCTCGAACACGACGCCAATCTGCCGCCCTGTCTCGTCGAAGGCTGCGATCGAGTTTGGCGCGGTCTTCCAGGCTCCCCTGTGCCGTTGATCCTTGCCGCTGTGCCGCAGAAGGTCCCGGTGCAATTGGCGGATATGGTTTTCGGACACGTCCATGTCGCGCCACGAGGCGAAGACCGTGTCCATGACCTGAGCGTAGCCTGCGACCTCCTCTTCGTCCCGGGTCGAGAAGGTCTGGATGTCAAGGTTGGATAGCAGACGCTGGACCTCCTGATCTGAGAGTCGGCTTCCCTCAATGCGGGTCGAGGAGCCGATGCTTTCGATTGTGGCGACACGTCGCAAGGCGGACAGCCGCTCGGGAGCGAGACTTCCGAGCGCGCGCCATGCTCCCTTGAACTCGTCGATTTCGGCGATGATCGAAAGAAAGGTCGGCGTGATGCGGAGCGTATGCGTTTGGATCATGCCCAATTTCATACCCAATAACACCCATTTCCTGCAACCCATTTCTTGACCCAATTACACCCGATTAGCGGCGGAACCACCGGTCGCGCATGGGATCCGGACAACTGCATACAAGATGGCGGTCGACTACTGGGCCCAACCCGAGCGTATCAGGCCATGCCTCCGTTGCCAGCTTCGGCAAGGCGGGCCAGATGAGCGCGCGCTCCGGTCGTTATAGACCCTCCCCTGCCGATGGACTCCCAGGCATCAAAGGGAACGGCGAGGCGCAGCTTCATCTCTCCTTCGAACTTCTCATGCCTGAAGTTAGAAGTGAGATCAGTCAAGCTATTGCGCTCTTCGTGTTCCATCATCACCACCCTCGCTGGAAGTTCACCGGAATACCCTAGCCATTCGCTTTCATAGTGGACAACACCAACCAACAGTCTGACGCACCCTCATGAGCGATAGGCGCAGACTATACAGCCCATGAGGGACGACCGGCGACGACCCTGGCCGGATGAGTTGTTCAGCGCCGAGGGCTCCGCGCTTCTTCGCCGATCACAGCGCCGCGCGTTGCCCTTTCGTTTCGCTTCTGGTCCAGTCGTGCGGCGCGAAGTTGAGCTGAGGCGGCACCAAGATGAAGACCCCAAATGGCGACCTCGACCGTTGGCCGGACCCGACTGTCGCAAACGCCCGCCGCAGCGTTTTCGCGCAGGACCTTGTCATCGAAGGCGATGCCTCTTCCAGTGGACCGATCGAGGTCCAAGGCAATGTCTTTGGCTCACTGCGGGCGCCGGAGATCACCGTGGCTGGTTCAGGTCGTGTTGAAGGTTCCGTCGTCGCGCACGACCTCGTCGTGCTTGGGGCGGTCTCTGGTATGATCTCGGCGCGAAACGTTCAGCTCGCGCCGAGTGCAGTCGTGCAGGCCGATGTTATCCATGAGCGGATCGCCATCGAGGCCGGAGCCGAGCTTGAAGGCAGGCTTCAGCGTAGGGCCTGACAGATCTCACTCCGCAAGGTCTGGCGGCAGCATCTGGCCGGTCGGCAGATAGCCCCGCCGCATCTTATGTCGGAGTGTCTGGGATGCCGCCCTCTCCGCTTCTTCAATGGAAGCACAGGTTTCGATGCTCGTCCGGCCGTGGGTCCCGATCCGGCCCCAGGATCGCAAGACGGAGACGTCTCCGAACAGCGTCGCCGCAACATC
The DNA here is from genome assembly GCF_030694085.1 of Tabrizicola sp. Classification (GTDB taxonomy): domain Bacteria; phylum Pseudomonadota; class Alphaproteobacteria; order Rhodobacterales; family Rhodobacteraceae; genus Tabrizicola. Next base: position 11,890 of record NZ_JAUXZE010000016.1, read on the forward strand.
GATGCAATAGAACCGCGCCAAGTTGGCTTCAGGGTCGATGCGATGCAGATGTGCCAGAGCCATGGCGGTCCTCCCCTGCACAGACTCCGCTTTGCTGCCCCTCAAGTCCAATTGCATTTCTGAATCGATCAGGGCGCTCCGATTCAGAAAGCTGATGGATCATGGCGACGGATCGCCCGGTGTTTCCTCGACAACCTCGACCCAGAGTACGCCGCGCAGGGTTTCTTCCGGGACCAGCCACACGGTCCTGAAACGGCCATTCACGGTGCGATGCCGTTCTGCAACGAGTTCCCGGTCTCCGCGGTCGATCCGCCACAGGCGACGATCGATGGTCGGGCTTTTGGATCTGCTTCTAGCGACCTCTTCCATACCGGCCTCCTTTCATCCGCTGACGGCTAGCGGTCATGGACATGAACTCCATCAGAACATATCTAACGACATCAGAAGTGGTGCTTTGCTGTCGCCACGCGAACCACGAAAGGCTTTCCTGTCGATGCATGTTCTGTCCCCCGTTCTGGCTGTTTCCGCGCTTGCGGCGATGTCTGTTCCTGTCCACGCGCTTGACGCCTGGACGGTCGGTGTCGAGCGTGGCCTTCCGACCTACGTGCTCACCAGCGAGGCGGGCGAGGTGCGGCTTGTCTGCGATCCGGATCGCGTCTTTGGACCAACGCCCAACGGCGCGCTCGTGGTGCGCTTCGACAAGGACGCCACTCCTGACATGGTCGTCGTTCTCGCGAAATCGGGCGAACAGGCCCGTCTGCCGGTCAAGAGCGGCATCGCCGCACAGGCATCGGTTGACGCAGCGGACTGGTCGAAGATGGTGGCAACCTTCCGCTCGGGCGGCGAGTTCGCGCTCGTTACAAGCGCCGACAGTCTGACCTTTGAGACAGCGCCGCTGCCCGATCTTGCCTGCGAGTGATCGCAGGCAGTTCATCGATTTCTGTTGCATGGTCCGGGTCTATCTGACGCGCCGTACCTCGATCAGCCGCGACGAGATCGCGGCGAGGAAGGCACCAACGATCGTCGCCCGGGGCTCGATCTGCCAGGGGTCTCCAAGGGCTGCATGCATGGCCCGGATCGCGGAACCTTGGGCGTAGACGGTCATCGGTTCGCCAACTGCCATGTCCGTTGCTGCCATGGCGAAGATGCGCCTCGCCTCATCTACATGCGGCGCAAGATCATCTTCCGCCAAGAGCCGCCGCAGTTCGGCCCGAGCTTCCTTGGCAAAGGCGCGCAGCATGTAGGCTGGAGTAACCTCGCCCGCGCCCGGGATCTGCTCTAGATGCTTTTCGATTGCGATCGGAAGTCTAAACAGGACCACCAGCTTCTCTTTCCGGGGCTTCGCCAACTCACTAGCAGAACCTTCGGGTGGCGCGGTAGAGGACTGCGGCTGACGACTCTCCCCTTCCCGCTTCCCGGCAAACTCCGGCTCGGCCAACTCCTCCGTCGGCTTGTCGGAGAGCTGGGCCTTGACGCCCTCGACAGTTCCTCCCTGTTCCGGCGCACGCCGTTCGGCAAGAATGCGCGATTGTACCTCGCGCGACGATCGCAAACGTGCGGCGGAGTTCTGCAGGCCCGGTTCTTCCGCCGCCGGGGAAGGCGCGACACGTGCAGGAAGGCGGAAACGGTTCATGCAGGGATCACCTCGTCGATCCCGGTCAGGACAAGTTCCGCAACTTCAAGCTGGCGTGTGATGGCATCCGCCACCAGCCGACCGCCGGGTGCTTTGGCGTTGGCGCGGGCGGCCGGTCCAAGGGGGCCGTGATAGCCAAGTTGTTCGAGGATCCTCGAATGCGGAACGATCACGTCGAGATGGTCGAGACGCAGGATCTCTTGCAGCACGTCCTGGTCGCGCTTTGGCAGTTGAGCCATTCCCCCTTCCCGGGTTGCGGCGTCGATGATCTTCGGCCCCGCGTCCATGACGAGGACCCGGACCGCCG
>NZ_JAUXZE010000048.1 GCF_030694085.1 Tabrizicola sp.
GACACCAGACTTGTAGGTCGTGGTCGTGGTGGTCTTCTCGTAGCCGTATTCGTTCTTGCTGGACGAGGTGGACTTGCTGGAAACAGCTGACCCGGCTTTGCCCGAGTCCCCGCCGCCGCCGCCAGAGCCGCTGTACTTGTCGGCGTAGCTCTCCTGCTTCTTAGTAGACGAGGTTCCACTGCTTTTCGAAATCAATGTTGATCCAGAGCCGGTTCCGCCTTCATAGCCAGCCTGCTTTCGAAGGATTGCATCTGGATAGAAATTCTTGTCCCCCGTGATAGCTACGCCGTTGTATCCAGAAACTAGGACCTTGGCGGCCTTCTGAAGATCGCCAGAGGCGTATGAATTAACGTATTGGTTGACAATCTCGCTCGAAACATACTTGTCGCCAAGATAGCCAGGTTCACCGGGAGTCCCCAGCGCGCGGTCGCGCCTATCGCTCCATGATTCTCCGACTTGTGGCGTCAAATCCCTTGAAAGAATGTCTGCTCTCAGCGTGAACGAAAAATTAAGACTCCACTGAAGCCCGCCGGGGGGCACCTCAGCGCCCAATCCAATTCCCTTCTCGATAGCCGCCAACGGAGCGCCGACGTATTCTGCATACATGTCGACAAACTTCGAGAATTTCTTCCAATTGCGAGTATCGTAGGAGAAGCTTAACACGGAACCTAGCGCTGTATCTTCGTCAGTGAACACTCCGCCGAAGATGCTGATGCTTCCACCAGGAGATTTGACTTTGAAACCATAGTCCTCGGTAACCATTCCTTGAGAGTTCGTTGTGTGCCTGTAAGTAAATTCCTGCTTAAACAAGCCAGCACCACCGGTTACTCGCAAAGACCCACCATCCCAACTGGTAGGTCGATACTCGACGCTTCCGCTAAATACCGGTGGAAGCTTCACATCGGCCTTTAGGCCGATATTATAGGAAATCTCGTACTTTCCGTAGAAGTCGCCCTTCACTCCGCCAGAAGCGTACAGGACCCCAAAACCAGCACCCGTAACGCCAAAGAAGTCCGCAGCGCTGTCCAGCCACCCATAGTCAACGTCAGTCTCGGCCATGTGTCTCTCCTGTCCAGATTGGATCGGCGCTTCCAAATATTAGCCGATCTAGGGCGAGTGCTTCAGTTGTGGTGATAAGGAAAGTCATATCGTCGTAAATCATTAGCAACGGCTTGCCCTTCATCCATGAGCAAACATACCTACCAAGAGAGAATCGCTCATTAGGTTCGCGAGGTGTAAGAAAATGCCGAAAGCCCATATCCGGAGCAGGGAAGGTGATCGAAATAAGAGTATCGCTTCCAGAAAGTCCATCAGAAGTCCCATTAACCTTCTTTACTCGATAACGCACGGGCGTTCCTGTCGGCCCGTAAAAGATTGTGACTTCAAGCCTTTCAGATAAGTTCTCGCAGGTGCTTGGAAGAAGCTTCAAGAATGGAAACTTCCTCGACATTGCCAGGGAGGCTAGAACGGTATCCAGCCTACGCCTCAATTTATCGTCTCCATTATTACTTGCGTGGAGACTCTTGCGGACCCTGCTGCTTCCTTGATCGCTACAAGCTTCCCACGCAAGCACGCCGGAAGCTGCATTTCAGTGCAATATTTCGCAAATAAAGAATTTTGGAGGCGATGCAGGGTGGTCGCATCTGAAAACTGTACTTGCTCAGTCTGTAAAAGTCTTTTGGAGAAAGGTAGCGGATGATGATGGTAGAGACTTGGCGTCGCGTCAACCAAACCCAACCTTCGGCCCCCAGCCCACACCCCACTCCCCGCACCCCTGACTCCAACCCCGTCCATCCGCGCACCGACCCGTTAACCACGCTCTCACCAGACCTCCCACAACCGTGAGCTGTCAATCCTCCCTGACACTTTCCCACAGGAATATTTTACGGCCCCCACCCTCACTCAGCCAAGTGGTTCCATGCAATAGCCCACACCCACTGTTACGAAGTTACAGCAGCACCCCTCCCAGAACCAGAATATCAACCGCAGGGCGACCACCTTTCACCCGTCACGCGCGCGCCCCAAAAGTCGGAAAGTCAAACCTCTCCAAATCCCTAACGCCCGCGACCAGCCCGTTGATTCCAAACATCCATCCGCGTTTGTCCACCGTGGAAACCCCCACCGCCGACTATCGCCATTCATGTCCCGGATCGAGAACAGCGCCTCCATATCCCCCGCCGCCGTCGGGTTCCATTCGGTGAAGACTGCCGCTGCTCGGTGATCGCGTTGCGCCGGTCGGGATCGTTATAACGAGATTACCACTCGTCTGCCGCTTTACAGAACCCTTTGCGCTGCAGAAGCTCCCGATGATTTGCAGCGCCATTGTGAGGACTTGCAAGGCGAGCTGCGCAGCTTTGAACGCGCCCACCACAAAACGCCCGCCCGCCTCACCCTGGCTCAGCCAGTCGGCGCTGCGAACCTTTGGCTGCTGCCATCAATCAAATATTCCAAGAACGTCGGGCACGATCATGAGGGGGCGAAGAGAACGTCCAATGATATGCCATGTATCAGGGCAAATGGCGGCGGGAGCGCGACTGCAGTCCAACCTTCTCTGGGCGGTCGTCAACTTTCAGTCACTGGCCAGGGCCCGTCCCGAAACACGTAGTCGTAGACCTCATTGAGATAGCGGTACAAGGTTTCCTCGTCATCAAACAATTCGTTGGCATGATCTGCATACCAGTCAACTGTCACCGAACGCGTTCGCAGCACTTCGTCAAACTGCCGCTGGACGCGCTCGATCCATTCAGACTTTTCCGCAACTGCCGCCTTCAACTCATGCGGTTGATAATTGTCAGTGTGCAGAAACAGGTGAGCTGTCATCATGAATTCGTACGGAACGGTCATTCGCGCCTCCCAACCGGAAGCATCGTGACGAGCTGCGGCTCGCCATCGGCGGCAATTCTGAAACGAGCAATGACGAGGCCGCCATCGAAATCCATCGCGGCTAGGGGTACAGGGCCGCTGCGGTGGCCGATGCGCATGACCCCTTCCACCGATGTAAGCAAATTGAGTCCCAAAGCATCTTCGATTCTGACGACGACCTCAAAAGCTCCGCGCTGATATGCCGGATCAAACAGTGCCGCGTCGCGCGCAGCGCGATATTCAGGCGTACTGCGAACATAGTTTTCTGCAGCCACAAAGGCTTCGGGCGAGGTAAATCTCGACGCTGCACGTGGCGCTCGATGCCGACCCCCTGTTTCGCCATCAACACGTGTTCCAGTCATCGGGTCTATCCCGCGCAGAACACGCGCCTCAAGCATCGCCCTTGTCACGGCACCTTCATGGCGTTGCGGACCGTGGCCTTGGGTGGACAGGTCCGCAAAGCGTCGAGACACATAGGTGGCAACGGAAGCTCGACGCATGCTGAGCATCCCGTCATAGCGCGCGGCAGCCGTGCGCAAGGCAACGATGGTATCTCGCGGCCGCAGGCGCGCCACACCAATTCCCAAACGTGACGCAACGGTGGTCAGGGCAGTGGCCCCAAGTGTCACCGACGCATCAAGTTACGCCACCTGCCGGTAGGCGCTCATTAGGGAACCTTCCGGGACAAGCCCCAGACGGTGTTCCAGGTCAAGCGGGCGCAAGTCGGCATGGCGCGCGTCGAAGTAGTCGACAAACGCCTCGGCCATGCTATGTGCAGTTTCGGCATCAAGGTTGATGATCGTGTCGATGGTCCGGATCAGCCCTTCGCGCATTGCAAGGCGTTCGACCTCTTCCTCGGGCGTGATGACTCCGAAGAGCCGCCGATAGCCGAGCCAGGAGAACCGGATTGTGGAGTAAAGCGTCTCGACCCCGCCCGCTGCCGCTTCAGCCGCCGCATCAGCCAAACCTGCTCCTTGCGCATCGGCGATCCGGTTCGACAGGCCTTCCGAAAGCGTAACTTCTGTCAGCAGGATTGCTCCGTCCAGGATTGCAGGTTCGGCCGTGCAGCGGCAGTTGTAGCCATGGCCGGGGTGCCCGTCGCTGAAGCGGTCATCCCAAGAGAAGAGTCTGTCATCGCTCGCCATGCGTCGTTCGAACTTTGGGATCGTCTTGGGTGCGCCAGATGTAGTGGGTCACTCCCAGGTCACGTTGACGCCGTTCATTGATCTCGGTCAGGAAACGCCGCGCCAGCCAATCCGACAATGTGGCGAGATCTGCTTCGGAAACAGATGGGTCGCCAGCTGACAGGATCGCGGAAGCCTGATCGGAATATGTCGCCCGCGCCTGACCAATTTCGGCCTCGATGTCTTCTGCGGCTGGGTCGGCCTCAATGCCAGCCCGCCGAAGGGCTGCTGCAAGGCCGAACCAGTTTTCAGCAGCAAGTTCGCGCAGGCGCTGCTCAAAAGCATCAACGCTGGTCGGGTCAGGCCACGACTGCTTTAGCTCCAGCGACCGTTCAACAGCAAGCAGGCTCAGGATGATGCTTGCATGACCGCCATGACGGATGACCTGGCTGAAACTGGCGAATGAACTCATGGCTTCCCCTTGGAGTTGAAGGAAACCTACATCGGTTCGGGTTGGAAATCGTTAACCGAGCGTTCGGTGCCAGAGAAGGTTCGACCGAAGTCGCGTTGGCGGAGACGAAGGGATTCGAACCCTCGAGACCCTTTCGGGTCTGCGCCCTTAGCAGGGGCGTGCCTTCGACCACTCGGCCACGTCTCCGCCTGCCCGTTTATCGGGGCGTCGGTGCGGGGGCAAGTGGAAAGGTAGCGGTGCGCGCACCGGCAGAGAAGGCTTCTGTTCCGCAAAAGCCCGCACTAACCTGCCGGAAACGGCAGACGCGGGCGGGATGCTTGGGACAGCCGGGCGCAAACACGGGGATACCCAGAAATGTCACTTCCTGCCCAAGCCCAGATCATCGTCATCGGCGGCGGTATCATCGGCTGTTCGACCGCCTACCACCTGGCCCGCGACCACAAGGCTGACGTGCTGCTGCTGGAGCAGGGGAAGGTCACCTCTGGGTCGACCTGGCATGCAGCGGGGCTGGTGGGGCAGCTGCGCTCCTCGGCCTCGATCACCAAAGTGCTCAAGTATTCAGTGGACCTCTACAAGGACCTGGCCACCGAGACCGGTCTGGACACCGGCTGGAAGATGACCGGCTGCCTGCGGCTGGCCACCACGCCCGACCGCTGGACCGAGTTCAAGCGGCTTGCCACCACCGCCCGCAGCTTCGGGATGGAGATGGAGCTGATCGGACCCGACGAGGTCAGGCGCATGTGGCCGCTCATGGACACCTCCGACCTGATCGGCGCCTCGTGGCTGCCGACGGACGGGCAGGCCAGTCCCTCGGACATCACGCAAAGCCTGGCCAAGGGCGCGCGGATGCATGGCGCAAGGATCGTCGAGGGGGTGCGTGTCACCGGCTTCAAGATGGACGGCCGCCGGATCTCTCATGTCGAGACGCCCCAGGGCAATATCGCCTGCGACACCGTGGTCAACTGCGGCGGCATGTGGGCGCGGCAGATCGGTGCAATGGCGGGGGTCGCAGTGCCGCTGCACCCGGTGAAGCACCAGTACATCGTGACCGAGAAGATCCCCGGCCTCGCCCCCGACGCGGCCACCCTGCGCGATCCCGACCGGCGCACCTACTTCAAGGAAGAGGTGGGCGGTCTGGTCATGGGTGGCTACGAGCCGAACCCGCAGGGCTGGGTCACCGGCGACATCCCGGAAGACTGGGAGTTCCGGCTCTTCGACGACGACTACGACCACTTCGGCCAGCACCTTGAACAGGCCATTGCCCGCATCCCCGCTTTGGCCGAGGTCGGCGTCAAGCAGATGATCAACGGCGCGGAAAGCTTCACCCCGGACGGGAACTTCATCCTTGGCCAGGCGCCCGAGTGCGCGAACATGTATGTGGGTGCAGGCTTCAACGCCTTCGGCATTGCAAGCGGGGGCGGAGCGGGCTGGGTCCTTGCCGACTGGGTCATGCGGGGCGAAGCGCCCCTGGATCTCTGGGCGGTCGACATCCGCCGCTTTTCGACCCTTCACCGCGACCGTTCCTGGGTCGCCGAACGGACGCTGGAAGCCTATGGCAAGCACTACAGCGTCGCGTTCCCGCATGAAGAATACACCTCTGGCCGCCCCCGTATCGTCTCGCCGCTTTACGACCGGCTTAAGGCGGCAGGCGCGGTCTTCGGGTCGAAACTGGGATGGGAACGCCCTAACTGGTTCGCGCCCCCCGGCGTGGACCCGAAGGACGTCTACTCGATGGGGCGACAGAACTGGTTCGACGCCGTTGGCCGGGAACACCGGCACGTCCGCGCGTCTGCCGGGGTATTCGACCAGTCCTCCTTCGCCAAGTACGAGCTTTCCGGCCCCACGGCGGCCGAGGCACTGGAAGCGATCTGCGCCAACCACGTTGCGCGCAACATCGGCCGGCTGACCTATACTCAGCTTCTGAACTCGCGCGGCGGGATCGAGTGCGACCTGACCGTCGCAAGGCTGGCCGAGGACCGCTTCTACATCGTCACCGGCACTGGCTTCCGCACCCATGACTTCGGCTGGATCGCGGACCACTTGCCCGCCACCGGCATCACTTTCCGCGATGTGACCGAAGACTGGGGCACGCTGTCGCTGATGGGTCCTCAGGCGCGCGACATCCTGTCCAAGGTCACCACGGCGGACGTGTCGAACCTTGCCCTGCCCTTCGGCTCGGCGCGCGAGATTACCATCGCCGGGGTCCCGGTCCGCGCCCTCCGAGTGACCTATGTCGGTGAGCTTGGCTGGGAACTGCACGTCCCCATTGCCGCCCTTGGCACGGTCTACGACGCTCTGATGGCCGCCGATCCGCACCTGAAACCCGTGGGATACCGTGCACTGGAAAGCTTGCGGCTGGAGAAGGGCTACCGCGCCTGGTCCTCTGACATCACACCGAACGACACGCCCTTCGAGGCGGCACTTGGCTGGGCGGTCAAGCTGAAATCCGGCCGTCCCTTCCTTGGCCGTGAGGCGCTGATTGCGCGCCAGGACCAGCCGCTGCCGAAGCTTTTCGTCGGGTTCACCGTCGCCGACCCCCAGGCCGTCCTTCTGGGACGCGAGACGATCCTGCGCGACGGTCAGCCCGTGGGGTACCTGACCTCGGGCGGCTACGGCTACACGGTCGGGAAAAGCATCGGCTACGGCTATGTCCGAAATGACCGGGGCGTCACCCCGGACTGGGTAAGCCAAGGCCGCTACGCGCTGGTCATCGCCGGCGACGAGACGTCCGCCGAGATCACGCTCACCCCGCCTTACGACCCGACCGGCGCCCGGATCCGCGCCTAGATGTCCTGGCTCCAGCGCTTCGCCGACCTGGGCCAGTTGCCCACCCCTGTCGGCAACGATCTTGTCGCGCGCAGCCGCGTGGTTCATCTGCCCGCCGGTACCCGGGTGTTCGAAGCCGGTCAGCGGGCGCAGAACATGCTTCTGCTTTTGCAGGGCAGCGTGCGGGTCCAGCACGGTTCGGACACCGGACGCGAGGTCTTTCTCTACCGCGTCCACGCCGGGGAAAGCTGCATCCTGACCACCGCATGCATGTTGGCGGACGAGGAGTATGCCGCCGAAGGCATCGCCGAAACCGAGGTCGAGGCCGTTGCGATTCCCCGCTCGGTCTTCGACGATCTGACCGCGCGATCGGTCGCGTTCCGCACCTTCGTCTTTCGGACCTATTCCCGCCGGATCGCTGATCTCTTTGCGCTGATCGACGACATCGTCTTCCAGCGAATTGACGTCCGGCTTGCCGAACGCCTGCTGGACCTGGAACAGAACGGCATCATCCAGGCCACGCATCAGGCGCTTGCGGTCGAGCTTGGCACCGCGCGCGAGGTCATCTCGCGGACCTTGGGCGAATTCCAGCGCAGGGGCTGGGTGGAAACGGCACGCGGGGAAATCTCGATCACCCAGCGCGCAGGTCTGGAGCGGCTGTCGCGCTCTGTGACCTAGTCACCGACAGGGCCGCGGTTTCGTGGCAGACTCCACTCATCCAGAACAAGGAGAGTCGGATATGGGACGGAATGTTGGAACAGTGGACCGGGCTTTGCGCGCACTGATCGGGATCCTGGCGCTGGCTGGTGCGTTTGCCCTCGGTTGGTTCTCGGGCTGGACGGTCTGGGCAGCGGCAGCGGTTGGTGTCATCATGCTGGGCACCGCCGCCGTGGGCTTCTGCCCGCTTTACCGGCTGGTGGGGATCAACACCTGCAAGATCTGAGGGTTGCATGGAAACAGCTTTTACCCCCTGGGCCTCACTGGGGGGAGGCGCACTGATCGGCCTCGCGGCCGTTCTTCTGATGGCCCTGCACGGCCGCATCCTGGGGGCCACCGGCATCCTGGGCGGTCTCTTGCGATTCACCGATCCGGCCGACTGGTCGCTGCGTGCTGCGATCATCGCCGGGATGGCCACCGGACCGCTCGCCTGGCTTCTGGTCACGGGTGAGCTGCCGGTGATCGATCTTCCGGTGCCGAACTGGGGCGTCGTCCTTGGCGGTCTGATCGTCGGGGTGGGCGTCAGCTACGGCGGCGGCTGCACCTCGGGCCACGGGGTCTGCGGCATCGCGCGGTTCTCGCGCCGGTCGCTGGTGGCGACAGCCTCGTTCATGGCCACTGCCATCGCTACGGTCTTTGTCATCCGACATCTGCTGGGGGGCTGGTGATGCGCCTTCTTGCTGCCTTCGCCATCGGCCTGATCTTCGGCCTCGGCATCACCATTTCCGACATGATCAACCCGGCCAAGGTGCTGAACTTCTTCGACATCGCCGGAACCTGGGACCCGAGTCTCGCCTTCGTCATGGCCGGGGCACTTGGCGTTGCGATCCCCGGCTACCGGCTGGTCTTCCGCCGCCCTGCCCCGGCGATGGAGCAGCACTTCCAGTTGCCCGACACCCGCTTGATCGACCGTCGCCTGGTCCTGGGCTCGGCCACCTTCGGCGTGGGCTGGGGCATCGCCGGCTTCTGCCCCGGCGGCGCGCTTCCCGCGCTTGGCACCGGCGATCCGACGGTCCTTCTTTTCCTTGCCGCCCTGATCGGCGGCCTTCTTCTGGCGCGCGTGCTGCAAAGCCGGTTTCCCGCCCGCAAGCCAGCCTGACCAAAGGAGATGTCCATGACCATCAAGGTTGACCTGTCCGTGAAGCCCGAAGTGAAGGGCTTCTTCGATCCCGCGACCAACACCATCAGCTATGTGGTGAAGGACCCGGCCTCGAATTCCTGCGCCATTGTCGATTCCGTGATGGACATCGACTATGCCGCCGGGCGCATCACCTACGACCACGCCGACGAGCTGATCGCCTATGTCCGGGACAAGGGCCTGACGCTCGAATGGCTGATCGAGACGCATGTCCACGCCGACCACCTCTCGGCCGCGCCCTACATCCAGCGCCAGCTGGGCGGCAAGATCGGCATCGGGCGCAACATCACCGTGGTTCAGGACACCTTCGGCAAGGTCTTCAACGAAGGGACCGAGTTCCAGCGCGACGGCTCGCAGTTCGACCGGCTTTTCGACGATGGCGATACCTACCAGATCGGCGGGATGACCTGCTTCACGATGCATACCCCCGGACACACCCCCGCCTGCATGACGCATGTGATGGGTGACGCGGCCTTCGTCGGTGACACCCTCTTCATGCCGGACGGCGGCTCGGCCCGGGCGGACTTTCCCGGCGGCGATGCCGGTCAGCTTTATGACAGCATCCAGAAAGTCCTGTCCCTACCCGAACAGATGCGGCTCTTCATGTGTCACGACTACGGCCCGAATGGCCGTGACATTCGCTGGGAAACGACCGTTGGCGAAGAAAAGGCCCATAACATCCACGTCGGCGGCGGCAGAACGCGCGAGGAGTTCGTCGCAATGCGCGTCGCGCGGGACAAGACGCTGGCAATGCCAAAGCTGATCATCCCGTCGCTGCAAGTCAACATGCGCGGCGGCGACCTGCCCCCGCCGGACGAGGACGGCAAGCGCTATCTGAAGGTGCCGATCAACGGGATCTGAAATGAAGAAGGCCCCGGTCGCCGTGATGGAGACCGGGGCCCGTTCTGACGTCAGTCAGAAAGGATTATTATTCGTCGTCGCCACAAGCGATGGCGCAAATCAGCACCAGACCGACAACAACCGGAACGATCCAGCCCGAACGCGGGCTGTCAGCGACGACTTGCGGCTGGGGTTCTTCGACGATGACGATGGGGCCGCCAGCCGAAACGGCCGAGCTGAAGGCAAGGGTAAGGGCGAGGATGCTCGATGCGATCTTGGTCATTCTGTGTTTTCCTTGATGTCGTGACCGGTCGTTACCGGCCCTCGTTTCGCATAACACAGGTCAGCTTGGAATATGAGTGGTCGAAACCCGAATGTCGCATCCTCAGACGCAACCTGTGCCAAAGATGCATCATCCCGGCTGTTCAAGACTTGGTGCGCCCAAATGAAAACGGCAGCGCCTGAGGCGCTGCCGTTCAACCAACACGTCCGGTGTTGATCGCAAAATCAGTCGTCGTTGCCGCAGGCGATCGCGCAGATCAGGACCAGGCCGACCACGACCGGAACGATCCAGCCCGAACGCGGCGAGGCAGCCTCGACAACGGGCTCTTCTTCCACGATGATCGGGCCACCGGCGAAGGCAGCGGACGAGATCATGGTAGCCGCCAACATCGGGGCAAGAAACTTCTTCATGGCATTTCCTTTCTAATTTCCGGGCAGCCCGGGGGAACACAGCTTCGGACGCTAAGGCAAGTGCCGCTCTGGGCACAACGGATTCGTGAAAAACTGTGACGAATGAGTCCGGCGTTTTGGCTTTAATGCAACAGAATGGCCGTGGTTTCGGTGCGTTGCAGACGGTGTTCCCAGTCAGGCCCGCTGACTGCGATGTCCAGAAATGGCAGGGGACGGCAGGTGCCGCCCCCTCTACCGTTCAGTTACCCTTACGACTCACCCGGAAGCTGGAGTCAGAACTCCTTGGGATCACCCTCGGTCGGCGGCACCGGATCGTCGTCACCACCGCCGCACACGATCAGGCAAACAAGAACCAAAGCACCGATCACCGGCAGAATGCCGATCCGGCTGCCGGGGTTTTCGGCGATCAGCTCGTCGTTGCCTTCTTCGATGATGACCGGACCACCGGCATAGGCCGCCGATGCGGACAGCGCTGTCACTGCGACCAGCGCCGCCTTGAAGGTATTCAACATGTCGTTCTCCTCATCTCGCAGGAACGTGACGTGCATGTCACAAACTTGCCTGACTTCCTTAGTGCGACCCGAATCATCAGGCAATCAACCCAACGTCGAAGAAACAGTTTCTCCACAGGAATCCGCCGATGATCTCCTACAGGTTGTATTTTCAGAACATACCCGGCACAACCTGATCCGGTGGGCGGTGTCCGTCGGCAAAGGTCTTGATGTTGATGATGACCTTTTCGCCCATCTCGATGCGGCCCTCGATGGTGGCCGACCCCATATGCGGCAAGAGCACCACGTTCGGCAGTTCCACCAGCCGCGGGTTGATGTCGGTGCCGTGCTCGTAGACATCCAGCCCAGCCCCCGCCAGTTCCCCGGCCCGCAGCGCGCGGGTCAGCGCGTTCTGGTCGATCACCTCCCCGCGCGAGGTGTTCACCACCACGGCCGAGGGTTTCATCAGCTTCAGCCGCCGCGCGTTCAGAAGGTGAAACGTCGAAGGCGTATGCGGGCAGTTCACGCTGACGATATCCATCCGCGCCAGCATCTGATCCAGGCTTTCCCAGTAGGTCGCCTCAAGTTCGGCCTCGATCTCGGGGCGGACGCGCTTGCGGTTGTGGTAATGCACCTGCAACCCGAAGGCCTTGGCCCGCCGCGCCACGGCCTGCCCGATCCGGCCCATCCCCAGGATTCCCAGCCGCCGCCCGCCCAGACGCCCGCCCAGGTTGGCCATCGGCGACCAGCCGGTCCAGCCGCCCGCCTGCATCACCTGCAACCCCTGCGGAATCCGCCGAGTGACGGCCAGAATCAGCGCCAGCACCATGTCCGCCGTGTCCTCGGTCGTCACACCGGGCGTGTTCGACACCAGGATTCCCCGCTGCCGCGCCGTCGCCACGTCGATATGATCGACCCCCGCCCCGTAATTGGCGATCAGCTTCAACGTCTCGCCCGCCTGCGCCAGCAGGCCCGCATCGATCGTGTCGGTGATCGTCGGCACCAGCACATCGGCCCGTCGCATCACTTCGGCCAGCTCTTCACGCGTCATCGCCACATCGGGGTCGCGCAGCTCGACGTCAAAGAGCTCCTTCATCCGCGTCTCCACGACCTCGGGCAGCCGTCGCGTCACGACCACAGTCAGGCGGCTGGCAGGCATGGCACTCTCCCCGACACTTCCAAATCCGGCGTCCTTGGGGCAAGGTGCAGCCAAGCGGGGCAATGCACAAGACCCAGGTAGAGCGGTAATGGCACGGATGCACCGCACGGCATCCCGGAAGGCGGCAAGATGAAACGGTTGGTCGGGGTTCTGGCACTTCTGGGCGCTCTTTCGGGCACGACCCTTGCCGCGCAAGAGACCGCCGCGCCAGAGACCGCCGCGCCAGAGACCGACGCGCCGACGGTCTCCGACAAGCCCCCGGAAAAGCAGTGCCAGCCCGACATCGGCTGCGTCACGAACCTTCCCCTGCCCCGATACGTCTCGCTGAAGGGGTCCGAGGGCAACGCACGGCGCGGCCCGGGCCTGACCCACCGGATCGACTGGGTCTTCACCCGTGCGGGCATGCCCCTGAAGATCACCGCTGAATTCGAGAACTGGCGCCGGGTCGAGGACTTTGAAGGCGCGGGGGGCTGGGTCCACTACTCGCTCCTTTCTGGCGTCCGCACCGCCCTGGTCACCCTTGACATGGCCGAGCTGCACGACGCGCCAGGGGACGGCTCGACCGTGGTCGCCCAGGCCGAACTGGGCGTCATCGGACGTGTCCTCGAATGTAACCCGGCCTGGTGCCGGGTCTCTCTGGATGGAATGCGCGGCTGGATCCGCAAGGCAGCGATCTGGGGCGTGAAGGAAGACGAAGTTGTCGATTGATCGGAAGGGGGGGGCCAGACTCGCGATTTCGGCGGGGCTGGCATCGGTCCTGGTTGCCGGGGTTCTGGTTGCGCTGAAGCTTTGGGCCCTGGCCGAGACCGGGGCCCTGTCCATCGCCGCGTCGCTGGCCGATTCTGCGCTTGACCTGATGATGTCGCTTGGCGCCGCCGCCGCAATCGTCTACGCGGCCCGCCCGGCCGACGAGGACCATGCCTTCGGCCATACCTCGGCCGAAGATCTGACGGCGCTGGCGCAATCGGCCTTCATCCTGATCTCCTCTGGCGTGATCGGCTGGACCGCCGTCCGGCGTCTGACCGCCGACACCCCGCACCAGCTTGCCTCTGAAGGGCGCGGCCTGTTCGTCATGGTCATCTCGATCATGCTGACCCTCTTGCTGGTCTGGTGGCAGGGCCGCGTCGCCCGCCGAACCGGCAGCAAGGTCGTCGCCGCCGACCGGCTGCACTATCTGGGCGACCTTCTGCCCAGTCTCGGGGCCATCGGCGCGCTCTGGGCTTCCAGGCGCTACGGCATCGGGTCCATCGACGCGGTCGTCGCGCTGGCTGCCGCCGCCGTCATGGTGATCGGTGCGCTTCGCATCGGCAAGGACGCCTGGGACGCGCTGATGGACCGCGCTGCCGACCCCGCGATCATCGAGGGCATCGGCAAGATTGCCGCCGACTGGCCGGGCGTGCGCGGCTACCATGACCTCAAGACCCGCACGGCGGGTAGCCGCGTCTTCGTCAATCTTCACATCGAGCTTGATGGCGAACAGTCCTTGCGTCAGGCGCATGATATCGGCGCAAGCCTGCGCAGGGCGATCCTGGACGCCTACCCCCACGCAGACGTCATCATCCACAAGGACGTCCACCGCGAGACGTAAGCGGTTGACTTCACCCACTCTCCGCACGATTATACGCGCGTATAACAGTCGGACCTCATGCAACCCGCCCGCCGCCTCTATCGCCGCGAAAGCGAAGAAAGCCGCCGCACGGCGCTGATTTCGGCCACGCAGGAACTGGTGGCCGAAGGCGGGCCCGAGGCTGCGACGGTGCGCGCCATCGCCGAACGGGCCGGGGTCACTCCGGGCCTCATCCGGCATTACTTCCAGTCCAAGGACGAACTGTCGCGCGCCGCCTATCGCGCGCTGATGGACGGGATGACGGCCAAGGGCGCGGATGCCATTGAAGGCGTCGGTGCCGGCCCCGAAGAGCGCCTTGCCGCCTTCATCGCCGCCTCGCTGCGCCCGCCGGTCCTGGACGCAGGGGCCGTCGTGCTTTGGGCCGGCTACATGCACAAGGTGCGCAGTGACCCCGACCTTATGGCCGTGCACGAGGCCAGCTATCTTGCTTACCGCGACACCTTGCAGAAGCTGATCGAAACGCTCCCGCGCGCGGTGAAACCCGGCCAGACCCGGGTCGAGGCCATTGCCTGCAACGCATTGATCGACGGGCTCTGGGTCGAGGGCTCGCTTCTGCCCGGCACATTCGAGCCTGGCGAAGTCATCACCATCGGCCTCTCGGCGGTCAGCGCCATCCTCGGCATCAACCTGCTGGACCACACTGCCATGCTCCCCGATTTCGGAAAGACCACGCCATGAGATACGCTTCCGTCACCGATCGCCTGTCCGGCCTTGGCGGTGCCAAATGGGCGCTGCACGCCCGCGCCCGTGCGATGAAGGCCGCAGGCGAGGACATCATCGAGTTCACCATAGGCGAGCCCGACGTTCCCACCCCAACCCGCTTCATCGAAGCCGCAAGTGCGGCAATGCAGGCCGGACGCACCGGCTATTCCAATGGCCGGGGTGAACCTGGCCTCGTCGCCGCCCTTTCCGCCCGCTACACCGCCCGCCGCGGTCGCGAGATCAGCCGTGACCAGATCATGTGCCTGCCAGGCACGCAGACCGTCCTCTACGGCATCCTGCGGACGCTTGTGGAAGCCGGGGACGAGGTGCTGCTTGGCGACCCGATGTATGCGACCTACGAGGGCCTGATCGCCCAGACCGGCGCAAAGGTGGTTCCCGTCCCTCTGAAACCCGAAACCGGCTTTCGGATGCAGGCCGCCGACGTCGCCTCCCGGATCACGCCGCGCAGCCGTGTGGTGTTCCTGAACTCTCCGCACAACCCAACCGGCGCGGTCCTCCGCCCCGAAGACATCCGCGCCTTGGGCGATCTGGCAAAGGCGCACGACCTTTGGATCCTCTGCGACGAGGTCTATGAGGATCTGGTTTTCCCCGGCGTGACCTTCACCTCGCCTTTGAACTACGCCGACCTTGCCGACCGCACCATCGTCGCCTCGTCGATCTCGAAGTCGCATGCTGCCCCCGGCTTCCGCTCTGGCTGGTGCGTCGGCCCGGCCGAGTTCTGTTCCCGGATGCTGCCACTTTCAGAAACCATGCTATTTGGCAGCCAGCCCTTCCTTGCCGATGCCACCGAACTTGCAGTTTCCGAACCTTCGCCCGTCGCCGCCGGTATGGCCGAACGCTTCTCGCGCCGCGCCGGGATTATCGCCGATACGCTGTCGGGCGTGAACGGGCTTTACGTCCACCGACCCGAGGCGGGCATGTTTGCCCTGATCGACGTCCGCGCCACCGGCCTTTCGGGCGAGGATTTCGCGGCCTCGCTCCTTGACCGTCAGAAGGTCGCGGTCATGCCCGGCGAAAGCTTCGGCGCCGGGCTTTCGGGCTGGTTGCGCCTGTCACTCACGCAACCCGACGATCGCACGACCGAGGCCGCCAATCGCATCGCCGCCCACGCGGCCAGCATCCTGGGGAACGCAGCATGACCACCGTTGGCATCCGTCTGGTCGAGGGCCTGCTCGCCCGCGGCATCGACACCGTCTTCGGCATCCCCGGTGTCCACACCATCGAGCTTTACCGTGGCCTCGCCGCGGCCCAGGGCAAGATCCGCCACGTCACTCCGCGCCACGAACAGGGCGCGGGCTTCATGGCCGACGGCTATGCCCGCGTCTCGGGCAAACCCGCCGCCGCCTTCGTCATCACCGGCCCCGGCCTGACCAATACCCTGACCGCGATGGCCCAGGCCAAGGCGGACAGCGTCCCCATGCTGGTCATCTCCGGCCTTGGCCGCAGCGACACCCTGGGCAAGGGTCTTGGCCGGTTGCACGAACTTCCCGACCAGGGCGCGATGGTCGCCACGCTGTGCCACACCGAAACCGTGACTGACCCGAAGAAGCTGGGCGAGGTTCTGGACCGTGCCTTCGCCGCAATGACCGCAGGTCGCCCCGGCCCGGCGCATATCCAGATTTCCACCAACATGATGGGCCAGCCCTGCCCCGAACTGCCGCCCTCGGTCACATCAACCAGCGCCGTGCCCCTGCCGCTTGGCCGCCTCCGCAGCATCGCCGCCACGCTCAACGCAGCCGAGCGTATCGTCATCCTGGCCGGTGGCGGCACCCGCGGGGCGGAAGGTCCCCTGCAAAAGCTGGCAGAATCCCTTGACGCACCGGTGATCCAGACCGTCAACGCGCGCGGGGCGATGTTCGGCCACCGGCTGACCATCCCCGCTTCGCCCAGCCTGACCTCGGTCAGGAAGTTCATCGCCGACGCCGATCAGATCCTTGCCATCGGCACCGAACTTGGGCCGACCGACTATGACATGTATGCCAACGGTCGGGTGCCGAACCTGTCGGACATGATCCGCATCGACATCTGCGCCGATCAGCTGGCCCGCCACCCGGCCAAGATGCCGGTCAAGGCCGACGCCGGGGCAATGATGGCCGCGCTCATGCCGATGACCATCCGCGGCAACCGCGACGGCGCCGCCCGGGCCGAAGCGGTCCGCCAGGCCGCACGGGCCGAGATTGCGGCGCTTGACGAGGGCATGCCAGCCCGACTCGACATGGTCGAGGTGATCCGCGACGCCATGCCGAATTCGATCATCGTAGGCGACAGCACCCAGCCGGTCTATGCCGCCAACCTCTACTACGACCACGACCGCCCTCGCGGCTGGTTCAACGCGGCCACCGGCTACGGCGCGCTTGGCTTTGCCCCAGGTGCTGCCATCGGTGCCGCCATCGCTGCGCCCGGCGTACCTGTGGTCTGCCTGATCGGTGACGGCGGCCTGCAGTTCAGCCCCGGCGAACTTCGCACCGCCGTCGACGAAAAGCTCCCCATCACCTACGTCGTCTGGAACAACGCCGGCTTCCGCGAGATCGAGGATGCGCTTCGCCAGGCCAAGGTGGACCCGATCATCGGCTGCCACCCCTCGCCCTTGGACATGGAACACTTCGCGATGGCCTGCGACATGGTTTTCGCCAGTGTGCCCCCCGACCCCGACCAGCTGGGCGAACTTCTGATCACCCCGCACGACGGCCCGCGCTTCCTGGAGGTTCAGGCCCGCTGACGCCTCAGGATCGGGGCCAGGACAAAGACCAGGCCCACCAGGCAGGCCGCCCAGACGAAGGCAAAGCGCAGCCCGAAGGTTCCGGCCAGCACCCCCAGCAGCGGCGGCCCGACGAAGTATCCGAAGTAGCCCAGCAGCGTCGCCCGGGCGACGGCCCGAGCACGCGCGGAATCGGGGCTCATCTGCCCCACCAGCGAAAAGGCCGTCGGTGCCAGCACTGATGCGCCGATGCCCATGACGAAGAAGCCAAGATAGGCGACCAAAGGGCTTGGCGCCTGCGCCACGACCAGCGCGCCCACCGCCGCGATCACCGCGCCCGCCCGCAGGATGGTGAAGGCATCCACCTTGCCCGCCAGCCACTGCCCGCCCAGCCGCGCAAATCCCATCGTCAGCGCCAGCATCGCCGGCCCCAGAGCACCTTCCTCCGGGCTGCCGCCCAGGGTCTTCTCGATATGCAGCGCCGACCAGTTCTCGGCCGCGTTTTCCGTCATGAAGGCGATCAGCACGATCCCGCCACCCAGCACCGGCACCAGGCCCAACGGCACGGCGGTTCCGTCCCTGGGCCTGCGCAGCCCGTCGATCCGCCCGTCGCGTTCGATGGTCAGCGTCGCGCACAGGACCCCCACCACCGCCATTGTCCCCATCACCCAGTCCGGCCCCCAGCCCGCCCCCCGCAAGACGCCGGTCAGCACCGCGCCTCCGGCATAACCGAAGGAATAGGCCGCGTGGGCCAGGTTCATCAGGTGCAACCCGCGCTCGGTCTCGATGGCCGCCACCCGCGCGTTCATCAGCACATCCGTCAGCCCCGTTGCGGCCCCCGCACAGGCCATCGCCAGCGGAAACAGCCACCAGACCGAGGCCTGCCCCGGCAGCATGAAGGTCAACGCCATCATCAGGACCGCCACCGGCAGCGCCGCCCGCCCCATCGCCGCCCCGAATGTCGGGGCCACCAGCATGGCGCTGATCGCGGCAATGGGTGTGCAGAAGATCAATAGCCCCAGTTGCGCCTCGTCCACACCCAGCATCAGCTTCAGGTCCGGCAGGACCGCCGCGAAGGTCCCCCAAAGCACGCCCATCGCCGCAAAGGCCCCAATGGCGGGACGGGCATGCGCCAGGGTGGGAAGGGAAATCATGGCGGAAGGCTCCTGGGCAAGAGAATGACAGCTATCCCGGCGCTCCGGTTCCATCCAGCCCACGGGCGACGCACCAGCCCGCCGAAAGCGACACCGGCATCCGACCGCTGCGATTCGCGCGGCAAGGTTAACGGCCTGCCGTATGGCCGTGCGTATGTATGGAAGGAAGACGGGTTACATACCTGTTCCAGACACCTGTGGCCTCTGAAAACAGCGGCATTAATCCAGCGTTCCCAATATCTTGACCGCTGCACTATCCCCCGTTGCGTCCCAAGGCCGGTTTTCCGCCTTCACTGACGGTTAACCCTGCGCCGCGCCGCCACTGCGCAGGGCGAACTTCCCCCTTCCCTTCCGGCCCATTCTCCGTTAATGCCCCCCGGTCGCGCCATGCACCCTTGGAGGATGGCGGACTTATATGGAGAGAACCTATGGCACGCGAGATCACCGATCTTCTGGCCGAGGTACGGACGGGGACAGGCAAGGGGGCCGCCCGTCAAGCCCGTCGTGACGGCTACGTACCTGGCATCATCTATGGCGACGGCTCTGAGCCGGTCGCGATCAAGATGAAATTCAACTACCTCCTGACCAAGCTTCGGCAGGGTCGCTTCCTGCAGTCGCTGTTCAACCTCAAGGTTGAAGGTCAGCCCGACGTGCACGTCGTGTGCCGTGGCGTCCAGCGCGACGTGGTCAAGGACATGCCGACGCATGTCGACTTCATGCGCATCCACGATGATAGCCGGATCGAACTGTTCATCCACGTCGAATTCGTGAACCACGAAGCCAGCCCGGGCCTCAAGCGCGGCGGCACCCTGACCGTCGTCCGTCCCGAAGTCGAACTGGAAGTCACCGCCTCGGATATCCCCGATCACATCACGGTCGACCTGACCGGCAGGAAGATCGGCGACGTCATCCACATCAACGATGTGGAACTGCCCGCCGGCGTCAAGCCGACCATTGCGCGGAACTTCGTGATCGCGAACCTCGCGGCTCCGTCGGGCCTGGTGTCGGAAGAGAACGCCGCAGCCGACGCCGAAGCCTGAGGCATCGGCATCCTGATTGCGCGGGGGGTCTTCGGGCCCCCCGTCTGCATTTGCGGCACCGCTCGTCGATGACTTCGTCACTCCTCGCTGCGGCGCCCCCCCGCGACGAGAAGACGAAGTCGCACGAGGAGCAGCCCCTGGCGTTACGGCAAGAGCAGCGCGTCGGACATGTCCACAGGCGACTGGCCCGCGCGGGCCCTCACCGCCCCGGCATCGCCATGCATCCCGCACTGCGCCGAAGCCGCTGCGTGAAAGACCAGCGCCATCACCGCCTCGGCCAGCACTTCCGGCGCGGCCTGACCCCAGCTCTCCCCGCGCCTGCATCCCCGCTACTCCCGCGGCCAGCCGCTCGACCACCAGAAAGATCAGCTTGTCCAGCCCCGCGCCCGCCGGACCGCTGAACCGGGCAAGCAACGCCACCGTTTCGGCATCCGATGCGAACAGGCGATATACCCGCTCCAGGCTGCGCATCGTTCGACCCCGACTTTGGCCAGACCAGCTTTCGCAATACCGGCGCTGGAACCTGACCTGGAAACCTTCCGCGAAGACCTTCTGTGGGCCGAACACGTCGTGCTTGTCACCCCGATGTGGTGGGGTGGACTTCCTGCC
This sequence comes from Tabrizicola sp., assembly GCF_030694085.1. GTDB lineage: Bacteria > Pseudomonadota > Alphaproteobacteria > Rhodobacterales > Rhodobacteraceae > Tabrizicola. The sequence goes on from NZ_JAUXZE010000048.1 coordinate 20,114, forward strand.
AAGACCAAGGGGCTTTTCGACCGCACGCTCCTGCCGGGCTTCGCCTTCGACCCTCGCCAACGCCGGATGGCCTTACCGACCCCGCTCCTGTCGGGAAGGACCGCGCATTTCATGCTCACCTCCGACACCCCCGCCTGGGCCTTCTTGCTGATGTATGGCTGCGCGCTCAAGCCGCAGGTCCATCGCCAGATCCTGTCCTTCGTCGGCCTGAAACCCCTCCGCCACACTTATTTCTCGCCGGTCGAACACAGCACGCCCGAACTCCGCGCGCGCTGGCTGGCCGACACCCGCCTATTCGGCACCCGGGCCGACTGACCGGCGGAAGACCAGAGTATCCTTCTTCGCACCCTCGGCCTCGGCGAAACCTTGCGCCACCAAGGCCGCCACGATCCGCTGCACTCCCTCCGGCCCGTAAACCTGTGGGTGCGTCTCGACCACCACAAGCCTCACCCCCGGCAAAGGCTGGGTCAACACCTCCAGCTCGCCCCCCTCGATGTCGCAGCAGATCGCGGTGGGGGCGAACCGTGCCAACAGCTTGCCCAGCGGTCGCGCCGGAACCCGGATCACCTCGGCACTTTCCGGCCAGCCGTCCGGCCCCTTGAGACTGCTCGCCCAGAATGCGGGACGCTGGCCGAAATCCACCTCGCCCGCGCCCGCCCCCACCACCGCGCCTTTCAGCACCTTGACGCCCGGAACCCCGTTCGCCACCAGGTTCCTTCGCGCAAGCTTCACCGTCTCGGGTCCGGCCTCGACGCCCATGACCGCATCCTCGCCCAGAACCCCCGCCGCCAGCGCGCAGATGAACCCCAGCCCCGCGCCCAGGTCCAGAAGCCGGTCCCCCGGCCGCAGATGCAGCAGCAGCGCATCCGCCTCGTGGTTCTCGTAGCGGCCACTGGACAGTGCGCGCTCCAGGTTCCCCTTAAGCGCCGCCTCCGGCAGGTAAAGCGTCAGGCCGCGAAGGGTGAAGCTGCGCATCCGGTCCCGCTTGGTTGTCTCGACCCCATGCCAAAGCTATACCCCACCCGACGCGCATGGGGAGAGCAAAGGATGAAACTCTGGGTCGGCCTCGGCAATCCCGGTGCGAAATACGCGGGCAACAGGCACAACATCGGTTTCATGGCCGTGGACCGCATCGCCACGGACCACGGCTTCACCCCCTGGCGCAAGGCCTTCCAGGGCCTCGTTTCGGAAGGCCGCCTGGGTGCCGAGAAGGTCGCGCTCCTGAAGCCCGAGACCTTCATGAACCTGTCCGGCCAGTCCGTGCAGGGCGCCGTCGCCTTCTGGAAGCTGCCGCTGGCCGACCTCACCGTTTTTCATGACGAGCTTGACCTAGCCCCGGGCAAGATGCGCCTTAAGCAGGGGGGCGGGCACGCGGGCCACAACGGTCTCCGCTCGATCCACGGCCACCTGGGCGACGACTACGCCCGCGTCCGCCTTGGCATCGGCCATCCCGGCCACAAGGACGCGGTGCCGGCCTACGTCCTGCACGATTTCGCAAAGGCCGACGCCGAGTGGCTGGAGGATCTCCTCCGCGGCATCTCCGACGGGGCCGAGGCGCTTGCAGCAGGCGACGGGCAAAAGTTCATGAATGCGGTGTCCTTGCGCACCGCGCCGCCACGGTCCTCCACGACCAAGGACAAACCCGAGGCCCCCTCCGTGGCACCCCCGGCCGAGGACAGCCGCAGCCCGATGCAAAAGCTTCTGGACAAGTTCCGGTGACGCTGGTCCGGCAAGCCTTCCGCGACCAGGCAAAGGCCTGCGCCGCGCTTGGCTCGCCGCTGATGGAACGCCTGATGGCGGGCCTTGCCGACCGCCTGACCCCTGGTGATCCGGTCAGCGACCGCGTGCTGGACTGGAACGGTGATGCCTCGTCCAGGTCCGACTCTGTGCCCCTGCGGCTGGCCGGTGGCCTGCACGCGCTGGCGCTGTCCGGCCAGGCGCTGGACCTTGCCGCGATCTACCGGACCGAAGCCGATCCGACCGAAACCGCCCTCGCCACGATCCGCGCCCATCCGGCCTTCCTCCTCGACTGGCTGACCACTCCGCCTCAGACGAACGAGGTTCGCCGCTCCGCCGTTCTCATTGCTGCCGCCCACTGGCTGACCGCGCGCTGCGGCCTCCCCCTGGTCCTCAGCGAACTCGGCGCCAGCGCGGGCCTGAACCTGCTGTGGGACCACTACGCCCTGTCAATCCACGGCCACAGCTTCGGCCCCGCAAGCCCGGCACTGACCCTGACGCCAGACTGGACCGGCCCCCTGTCACCCTTCGCCACCCCCACGATCCTTGACCGTCGCGGCACTGACCTGAACCCCCTCGACCCCGTCACCCACCGCCTGCGCCTTCTGGCCTTCCTCTGGCCCGATCAACCCGAGCGCCTTGCCCGCACCCGCGCCGCACTGGATCTGGCCGCGCGCCTGCGTCCCCCAGTCGACCGCATCGACGCCGCCGAGTGGCTGGAAACCCGCCTTGCAACCCCAATCCCCGGCGCGCTGCACCTGATCTTCCACACCGTCGCCTGGCAATACTTCCCGCCCGCCACTCAGGCCCGCGCCTTGGCAGGTATTGAAAGCGCCGGCCAACACGCCCCCCTCGCCCACCTGTCACTGGAGGGCGACGGCCAGCCCCCCGGCGCTGCGATCACCCTCACCCTATGGCCCGGCGGGAAGACCATCCCCCTCGGCCGCGCCGACTTTCACGGCCGCTGGGTGGACTGGAAAGCCCCACCCCCCTGAGCCTTTCACATTTGCACAAATATCCTCGGGGGGCTTGGGGGGCGAAGCGCCCCCAACGTCCGAGCCGTTGCGCGCCCTTCGCGCGCATAAGTCGAGACAAAAGGCTTGCGCGTCAGCGCTCAATTTGAAGGCTGCCCCTACCCGCGCGACACCAACCCTGCCAGTGCGCGCGACACCAGAGACGACACCGCCGGCCGCTCCAGGGCGACGAAGGGCATCGGACGGCACAATTCCATCGCCGCGACCCCCACCCGCGCGGTCAGGGCACCGTTGACCACGCCCTCGCCGAACCGGCGCGACAACTTGGACAGCACCCCGCCCCCCGCGACCGACCCGATCATGTCATCCGTCAGCGCCAGCGCCCCCGCCGCCACCAGCGACCCGAACACCCGGCGGAGCAGCTTCAGGCTGCCAAAGCTGCCCGACCGTCCGCCATAGATTTCCGCGATCCGCCGGATCATCCGCAGGTTCGCGACCGCCGCCACGGCCACGTCCGCCAGCGCCAGCGGTACCAGCGCCGTCACCGTCGCCACCTGCCGCGCCGCGCCCTCGATCACCAGCCGCGCCTCGGCATCCAGCGTCGTCAAGAGCTCCCGCTCGGCCAGCGACAGAAGCGCATCGGCATCCATGACCTCCCCCTCGCGCTCGGCCAGCCGCGCCCGGCCCCAAGCCGTATCGCCCCGCGCGCCGTAAAGGCCCACAAGGCCCGCAACCACCCGTCGCGCGTCCTTCAGGTCTGCTGCGGCCCGCGCCGTCAGCGCGCGGTCCCGCAGCCCGTCCAGCCGCTTCAGCCGCAGGAAAGCGCCCCATTCGCGCAGGGCCAGCACCAGCCCCGCAAGGGCCGCCACCACGACCAACGCAAAGGCGGCCCAGCCCAGCACGACATTGCGCGCCAGAAGTCCGGTCACGAAGTCATAGGCGGCCACCGACAAGGCAAAGCCGAACAGTGCCGTGAAGGCCCAGACCGCAAACCGCGTCAAGGCGGACCCCCGCCGCTGCGACAGGGCCGCCACCGCCTGCATCGCCTGCCCTTCGGGCAAGGCATCCGGCACCGGAGGCGCAGCGCCGGGGTCGGCGGCTTCCTCCATCTCTTCCAGGAACGGCTTCGGCGGGCGGCTCACAACTGGTCTCCGATCAGGAACTCGACGGCGCGGTCCAGCCGGATATGCGGCGGCCCCTCGCCCGGTTTCAGGGCCAGCCGGGCCGGGGCGAAGGTCATGAGGCTGTAGTCCGCATCCAGCCAGGCCACCGCCCCTTCCCGCGCGGGGGACAGCAACCTCGACGGGTCAGAGGGCAGCGCACCGGGATACATCAGCGCGGGCTTGCCGGTGGTTTCCAGCACCCCCCGCACCGCCGGAACCGTGACCCCGTCCCGCGTGACGACCTCTTCCACCGTTGCCCGCAAGCTGGCCAGCGACATCGCTTCGGTTCGTGCGCCAGAAAAGTCCGCGCGGGATTTCGCCTCGGCCAGCAGGCTTGCCGTGATCGCCGTCAGGGCCGGGTGCTGTTCGTGGTGCAGATGGTCGGCCTTGGTCGCCGCGAACAGGATGCGCTCCACCCGGTGCGCGCCGAAAATCGACGACAGCCACGAATTGCGCCCCGGCCGGAAGGCCTGCAAGACCTCGGCCATCACCCGCCGCAGGTCCTCGACCGCCCTTGGCCCCTGGTGGATCGCGCCCAGCACATCGGCCAGCACGACCTGCCGGTCGATCCTGGCGAAATGGTCGCGGAAGAAGGGGCGGACGACGCGCGCCTTGTAGGCCTCATAGCGCCGTTCCATCTCGCGCCAGAGGCTCGACCGGCCGGTGGTGGCGGGTTTCGGCAGCGGCGCGAAGGTCAGGACAGGCGACCCGGCAAGGTCCCCCGGCAAGAGGAACCGGCCCGGGGTCACGTCGACCCGGCCCAGGTCGCGCGCGGCGGTCAGGTAGGCGGTGAAGGTCTCGGCCAGTTGGCGGGCCTTCGCCTCGTCCAACCGCAGCGCACCGTCCTCGGCCCTTGCAAGCGCAAGATAGGCGGCGGCTTCGGGCCGCCTTTCCAGCCGCGCGAGGGTCGCTTCGGACCAGGCATCATAGCTCTGGTCAAGGAGAGAGAGGTCCAAAAGCCACTCACCCGGATAGTCGACGATATCGAGGTGCAGCGTCCGGGGGCCGCGCCAGGACGACAGGAACCCGGCAGGCTGGACGCGGAACGACAGCCGAAGTTCGGAAATCGCGCGGGTCGAGGCGGGCCAGCGGGGGGCGTCGCCGGTCAGCGCGGCAAGGTGGGCCTCATAGTCGAAGCGCGGCAGCGTGACGTCGGGCTGGGGCTGCAGGTAGACGGCCTGGATGCGGCCCTCGGCCTGGGCCTTCAGTTGCGGCATCCGTCCCCGGTTCAGAAGGTTGGCAACCAGCGCGGTGATGAAGACGGTCTTGCCGGCGCGGGAAAGGCCGGTCACGCCAAGGCGAAGCGTGGTGTCGAACAGGGTTTCGGAGAGGCTGGCCCCGGCACCTTCGATCCCGCGGGTGATCCCGTCCGTCAGCCCGGAAAATGCCACGGTCCGTTCCTTTTCCTTCGCGCAGGTCAAGATAGGGTGGGCCGGGCGGGAATGGAAGGCGGGTGGGTAGGGTGGGCAGTATTGCCCACCCTACTCTTGAACTGTCCACACAGGACGGTGGGATCATGTTCAATGTTTTCATGAGCTTCCGTGTGCGCGTCAGGAAATTGGCAAGGATTGCGCGACGGGCTGCTTCCGGGGTAGGGAAGGCCCATGCCCCGCTATGCCCTGCAGATCGAGTACGACGGTGGCCCCTTTGCGGGCTGGCAGCGGCAGGCGCCGGGCTTGCCCTCGGTGCAGGAAGCCGTTGAACGCGCCTTAAGCAGGCTGGAACCCGGTCCCCATACCATCGCCGCCGCCGGGCGCACCGATGCCGGGGTCCATGCCACGGCGCAGGTCGCGCATGCCGACCTTGCGAAGGACTGGGACCCGTTCCGCCTTGCCTCGGCGCTGAACGCGCATCTGCGACCCGATCCGGTGGCGATCCTGGCTTGTGCGCGAGTGCCCGAGGATTTCCACGCCCGGTTCTCGGCCACCGGGCGGCGCTACAGCTTCCGCCTTGTCGCCCGCCGTGCGCCGGTGACGCATGACAAGGGTCTTGTGTGGCAGGTGCTGAACCGGCTGGACGTCGACGCCCTGCGGGCCGGCGCGGCGGAACTGGTTGGCAACCACGACTTCACCACTTTCCGGTCGACCCTGTGCCAGGCAAGAAGCCCGGTGAAGACGCTGGACAGGATCGACATCAGTGCGCACCCCTACCCCGGCGGGATCGAATACCGCTTCGACCTTGCGGCGCGGTCCTTCCTGCACAACCAGGTGCGCTCGATCGTCGGCACGCTGGAGCGGGTCGGCGCGGGCGCCTGGACGCCAGACGATGTGCGAAGGGCGCTGGAGGCGCGCGACCGGGCGGCTTGCGGACCCGTAAGCCCGCCTCAAGGGCTGTATCTTGTAGGCGTCAGCTATCCGGTCGACCCCTTCGCTGGATGACCGACCCCGGGGGTTTCACACCCCCGGACCCCCGCGGGATATTTGGACAAAGATGAAAGGGATCAGTTCAGGTCCTTGAGAAGGCGCCCGTGCTTGCGAACCTCGGTCAGAACGGAGCCAAAGGTGTCGAGGCCACGGCCCGACAGCATCGGCATCAGTTTCAGGAAGGCATCCGCCGTAGCCAGCGTGTCGCCAAGCGCGGTGTGCCGTGCCTCTTCGGGGATGGTGATGCCCAGGCGGTGTGACAGCGCGTCCAGGCTGTGCACCTCGTGCTGGCCGTAGACCACCGCGGACAGCAGCACGGTGTCGAGGACCGGCATGTCGAAGGCCAGGCCGAGCTGCCGTTCCAGGCGGCGCAGGAATTCCATGTCGAAAGGCGCGTTGTGGGCGATCAGCACCGCGCCCTCGGCGAACTTGTGGAAGCGGCGGACGACATCGGCGACGGGCGGCGCGTCGGCGACCATCGCGTCGGTGATGCCGTGCACTTCGGTCGAGACCGGCGGGATGGCGCGGCCCGGATTGACCAAGGTGTCGAAGACTTCGCCCTCGACCCGGCGGCCATTGACGATGCGGACGGCGGCCAGCTGCACGATCTCGTCGCCCTGACGCGGATTGAGGCCGGTCGTCTCGCTGTCGAAGACCACATAGGTCAGGCGGTCCAGGCGGGTATCGGCCAGCTTGTCGGTGCGGGCGGGCGAGAGAAGGTCGAAGTCGTAGACCACCTTGCGCGCCACCGGCTTCGGGCGGGCCACGGCGCGGCGGGCCTGGCGGATCGGCAGGCAGAAGGCGGGGCGGCCACCTGCAAGCATTTCGGGCCAAAGCTCGGTCGCGTGGGTGGCCAGGACAGTGCGGGCCGGTCGGTCGCTGTCGTCGGACAGGGGGAAGGCAAGCCAGCCGTCCAGTTCGCCGACACCGACGCGGGGGCCGGTCCACGAGAGACGGATCGTGGCGCCGGTGTCCTCTTCATCGATGGTCAGGTGCAGGGGCGCGCGGTCTGACAGGCGCCGGGCGAGGTGTTCCAGAAGCGTCAGGACCTCATAGCCGTTGCAGCGCAGGATCAGGTCGGCGGTTTGGGTGGTGACGGGGACCCCTTGCGCGCCCAGGCGGGCGACAAGGCCCTGCGCCAGGTCAAAGGCGCGGGTCTGCGGCAGGGCGCCGGTTTCGGACAGGGCCTCGTCGCGGGCGGCGCCGAAGCGGGTCACGGCCTGGCTCAGGCGCGCGACCTCTTCCCTCAGCGCGCCTTGCATCGGAGCGGGCAAGGCGTCGTCGGGCATCACGCCGACAAGCGTCGCCAGGGCCGCCGACGGGCGGCGCAAGCTGTCAAGCGCGCCCTCCAGCATCGCCTCGCGCCGGGCATCCGCCGCCATGTCGCCGGTGATGTCGCGCAGGGTCAGCACATAGCCCTGCGTGCCGCCATCGCCCAGAAGCCGCATCCGGGCGGCAAGCACGCGCGCGCCAGTCGTGGTGGTGCACAGAAGGTCCGACACCGCGTCCGGGTCGCCGGTGGCGATCAGGCGTTCATGCGCGAGACGCAGGGGGGCGGCGTGGAGGTAGTCGAAAAGCTTGCGGTCAAGGCCCGCCTCCAGCCCCCGGTTGGTGCCGATGATGTCGGCGGCAGGCCCGTTGTAAAAGACCAGCGCGTGGTCGGCCGAGCAGAGGATGACGCCCACCGGAACGTCCGAAAGTAGCGCTTCAAGACGGGCCTTTTCCGAGCCCAGCCGCAGGGTTTCCCGGGCGACGGCCTCGGCCAGCGCCGACCGCGTCTCGGCCAGGCTTTGCGCGGCGGCCTGGGCGGCGGGGGCAAGATCGCCCAGGTAGCGGGCGATGGCGGCGTCCATCCCGGCGGTGACGTCCGAATGGGCACGGGCGCGCAGAGCACCGGAAAGCGTCTCGATGGGCTTGGCCACGTTCAGGTCGAAAAGGTACCAGACCGCCGCGACCAGCCCCAGGGCGGCAAAGCCCGCCAGCACTCCGGCCTGGACGAAGCCCTGCCCCACGCCGGGCTGGCCAAGGCGGCTGTAACCCAGCCAGAGGCCCAGTCCCGTTGCCGCAAGGATCGCGGCCGCGAGGCCCGCGAAGATCAGGAAGACCCGCAGGCGAAGGGAAAGGCGGGTCAGCATCCCCTATGCCCCGGGTGCCAGAAGTCGCCGCACCTCGTCGCGCAGGTCCTTGAGTTCGAAGGGTTTCGAGATGAAGCCGTCGGCCCCCAGTGCAAGCCCCTTGCGCCGTTCGATGGTGGACCCGCGGGCCGTCATCATCAGGACCTTGACGTCAGACAGCGACGGATCGGTGCGGATACCTTCGCAGATCTCGTAACCCGACACCTCGGGCAGCATGACGTCCAGAAGGACCAGGTCTGGATGCGTGCTGCGGATGCGGGGCAGCGCGTCGGCACCACTGGCCACGCGGTCGTGGTCATAGCCCTCGCGCGTCATCAGGTAGTCCAGGGCGACGGCAATGTTGTCCTCATCCTCGACGACAAGGATGCGTGGCTTGCGGTCCATCCTTCATCCCTCCTTGCAGGCGGCCAGTTGCAGGCCGTCGGGGTTTTCCAGCACCAGCCACTCGGCGCCGGTGAGCGTGCCGCTGGCGTCGATCGCCATGCCCTCGGTCAAGGGGACCCGGCGCCCGGCAGCGCAGTCGAAGACCATCAGCGCGCTTTGCGGGTTCTCCCACCGGGCAAAGCCGAAGACCGGGGCAACGATCAGCTCGCTCCGTTCAGGGTGGCGGCCCAGCTTCGAGCCGTCGAGCGCGGTGAAGCGGCTGACCAGCGGGGCGACATAGGTCCAGGGTCGTAGCGGCGAGGCGGTGGTTTCCGCGTTGGTCACCTGGAATTGGGCAGGCAGCGCGCCGGAAACCCGGTCGAACCAGCTGTATTCCATCCAGATCGCGGTGCCGATCAGGCCCACCCCGGCCGCGACCGGGGTGGCCCAGCCGGGGACCGCGGCAAAGCGCTTGCGCAACGCCCAGACCAGAAGGCCAAGCGTCAGGGCGACGAAGAACGAGCCGAGGAGTTCAAGGGCCATTTGGGTCTCAACTTCTGGCGCCGCGGGACGATCCCACGGCAGATTGCATGGTGCGGACGACAACGAAGGCGTCGCGCAGGTGGCTCCGTTCGAAATCCGACAGTTCCGAGGGCGCGATGAAGTTGTCGGGACGCTCACCCGCCTTCACCCGCCGCGCCTGATGTTCCAGCCGGGTCTCGGCGATCAGGTCGTAGGCCTCTATCAGGTCGCGGGCACCGCTGGGGCTGATGACCCCCGCCTCGGCCGCCGCTTCCAGCCGGGCGCGGGTGTTGACCGCCGGAATCTGGCCGATCAGGGCGTAGATCCGACCCAGATCCACGACGGGCACGACCCCGTTCATCTTCAGGTCGATGTGGTTCTTGTGCTCACCCGACCGGATCGTGGCGAACCCTCGCAACAGGCCCAGCGGCGGGTTGTGCTTCAGGCTGTTGGAAATCATGTGCGCCACGAAGATCGAGTTCTTCGCGGCCATCTCCAGCACCTCGGCCTGCAAATCACTGTAAAGGCTGGCGGTTCCGCCGATGGGGCGCAGGTCGAACATCACGCTGGCCAGCATCTGTGCCATCGGGTCGGGGGTCGTCACCCATTTGCGGAAATAGCCACGCCAGACGCGCATCGGTTGGCACCATTGCGGGTTCGTGGCCATCATGTCGCCGGGGCAATAGATATAGCCGCAGGCGTTCAGCCCGTCCGATACGATCTTCGCCAGCGCCGCGAAATAGGCCATGTCGGCCTCGGTCGCGGTATCGTCGACCATCAGGCAGTTGTCCTGGTCGCTGACGCCGGTCTGTTCCTGCCGCCCTTGTGATCCGCAGGCGAGCCAGAGGTAGGGCACCGGCGCGGGCCCCAGTTTCGCCTCGGCCATTGCCAGAAGACGCCGCGTCACGGTGTCGGCGATGTCGGTGATCAGCCGTGTCACCACCTCGTGCGCAGACCCGCCACCGACCAGCTGCACCAGCAGTCGCGGGATGCGTGCGGTGTTCTCGGCCAGTTCCGCCACCGTTCCGGCCGTCGCCGCGTCGCGGACCAAGAGCGCCGAAGACACGGCCTGGAACCGCACCAGGTCGGTCTGGGTGATCATGCCGACCAGCCTGCCGTCGTCCACCACCGGCAGATGCCCGATCCGGTGTTCCAGCATCCGGTTCAGGACATCCGATCCCAGGCTGTCCGGTGTCAGGACCATCGGATCGGCGGCCATCACCGTGCCGACCGGGGCCGATGGGTCCAGCCCCTGCGCCAGCACCTTGTTCACGAAGTCCCGCGCGGTGACGATGCCGACCAGCCGGTCGCCTTCGGTGATCGCCAGGCATGAGATATGCGCCGCGCGCATCTTCTCGGCTGCCTCGCGGATCGAAGTGGTGGGCGGCACCGCGATGGGCGCGCGCGCGATCAGGTCGCCGACCTTGCGGGTCGAGATGTCGGCCTCGCGGTTCTCGTGCTGGCGACCGCGGTGGAAAAATCGCTCGAAGGCCGGATAGGTCGCGATCAGGCGACGGAACTCTGCCTCGGGCAGCATCAGGATGTCCGCGCCTTCGGTCGCCCGTGCCGTCGTGACCGCGACCCCGTCGCGCATCAGTCCGCGTTCGCCGAAACTGTTGCGGGGACCCAAAAGCGAGACCAGGCCACCCGAAGGCTCCAGCACCTCGACCGAGCCGTCCAGGATCAGGAAGATTCCGGTCATTGGCTCGCCCGCCGAATAGATCACGGCGGCATCGTCGTAATGTCTGCGGCTGAAAGAGGCGGCGACCCGCGCCATCTCGTCCCGCGGCAGGCTGTCATAGGGGTGAACCGTCTCCAGGAAGGCCAGAAGCGGGGTGCTGTCCTGATCCATGATCCTGTTTCCGGTAAGGGAGATGCACCCCCGGAGAAAATCCCCGGAGGCGCGGTGTGCTTAGTGAGCCGTTGCCTTGCCGGCGCCTTTCGGCACGCGGATCGACTGGATCAGGTCCTGCACTTCCTGCGGCGGAGCCTTCGTCATCATCGACACGATGTAGGCCGTGGCGATGTTCAGGACAGCCCCGATCGGGCCGAACGCTGCCGGCGAGATGCCGAACCAGTGCGCGTCAGCCGTGTTCGGGTACACGTTCGTGCCGGGGATGAAGAACCAGCCCAGGAACAGGAAGATGTAGACCGAGGTCGTGATCAGACCGACGAGCATGCCGGCGATCGCGCCTTCCTTGCCGACGCGGGTCGAGAAGATCCCCATCATCAAGACCGGGAAGATCGTCGCGGCCGCCAGACCGAAGGCCAGCGCCACCACCTGCGCGGCAAAGCCGGGCGGGTTGTAGCCAAGCCAGGTCGCCAGCACGATGGCGAAGGCCATCGAGATCCGCGCGGCCAGCAGTTCGCCCTTTTCGCTGATGTTCGGGTTCAAGGCACCCTTGATCAGGTCGTGGCTGATGGCCGAAGAGATGGCCAGCAGAAGGCCCGCAGCCGTCGACAGCGCGGCGGCAAGACCACCGGCGGCGACAAGGGCGATGACCCAACCCGGCAGAGCAGCGATCTCAGGGTTCGCAAGAACCATGATGTCGTTGTTGACCGTGGTCAGTTCGTTGCCGACGATGCCCTGAGCGGCCAGCGACTGACCCCCCAGTTGCGCTTCGGCCAGAACCGCGTCGCGTGCGGTGGTGGCTTCGGCGACCGCAGCTTCCAGCGGCGCCTTGTCGGCGTCGGCGGCAGCATCGGTCAGTGCCTTGGTCGCAGCGGCGACGGCGGCGTTCGCATCGGTCACCGGCTTCGGTTCGTTGAAGTACTGGATCAAGCCGTCGCCGTTCTTGTCAGAGAACGTCAGAAGCCCGGTCTTTTCCCAGTTGCGGATCCAGGCAAGATCCGGGTTGCTGTCGATCTCGGCAAGCGAAAGCGCGGGCTTCGAGAAGGTCTCGCCGTCGATTGCACCCGGCCAGAAGGTGGTGGTGATGTTCAGGCGCGCCATCGACCCGACCGCCGGAGCGACCGTGTACAGAAGCGCGATGAACACCAGGGCCCAGCCAGCCGAGATGCGGGCGTCCGACACTTTCGGCACGGTGAAGAAGCGGATGATCACGTGCGGCAGACCCGCGGTCCCGATCATCAGCGACATCGTGACAAGGAACATGTTCAGCATGTTCGTGGTGTCGGCAGTATAGGCGGTGAAGCCAAGGTCGGTCACGACCTGGTCAAGCTTGTCCAGGAAGTAGGTCTCGCCACCGGTCGGCGCATAGCCACTGACCAGGCCGATCTGCGGCAGGAACTGCCCGGTCAGGTTCAGCGAGATGAAGATCGCCGGGATCGTGTAGGCGGTGATCAGAACGACATACTGCGCCACCTGGGTATAGGTGATGCCCTTCATGCCGCCGAACACCGCATAGGCGAACACCACCGCCGAGCCGATCAGCAGGCCGGTCGTGGTCGACACTTCCAGGAAGCGCGCAAAGGTCACGCCGACACCGACCATCTGCCCGATAACGTAAGTGATCGAGATGACGAGAAGGCAGATGACCGCGACCATGCGGGCCGAGGTCGAATAGAAACGGTCACCCACGAATTCCGGCACGGTGAACTTGCCGAACTTGCGCAGGTACGGGGCGAGAAGCAGCGCCAAGAGCACGTAGCCGCCGGTCCAGCCCATCAGGAAGACCGAGTTGTTGTAGCCCCCGAAGGCGATAAGACCCGCCATCGAGATGAAGGACGCCGCCGACATCCAGTCGGCCGCCGTCGCCATGCCGTTCATGACCGGGGGAACACCCTGGCCTGCCGCATAGAATTCCGCCGTCGATCCAGCCCGGGCCCAGAACGCGATCCCGAAGTAAAGCGCGAAGGAAAGGCCGATGACGATGAGGTTGAGAGTAAACTGATCCATCTGTCCCTGATCCCTTACTCTTCCACGCCGTGCGCGCGGTCGATCCCGTTCATGATCTTCGCGTAGACGAAGATCAGGATCAGGAACACGAAGATCGAGCCGTTCTGCGCGAACCAGAACCCAAGGTCGGCACCGCCGATGTGGATCCCGGAAAGTGCCGGCCGAAGCAGGATGCCAAGCCCGAAGGAACAGGCGAACCAGATGATCATCGAGATGGTGATGACCTTGATGTTCGCTGCCCAATAGGCGTTGGCAGAAGTTTTGTCTGCCATGAGGTGAACTCCCTTGTTTGTTTTTCCGCACCCCCGGGGGATCCAGGGGAGCGGCCCCTCCCGTCAGGCTGAGACGCGCCCCACGATATCGGCCAGTCTGGCGCGGATGCCGTCGATGGACCCCATCGCCGGCACCCGTTCCAGAACGGACAGACGGTCGTAATGCGCGATCAGCGGTGCCGTCTGGGCGTGATAGGCGGTCAGCCTCTCGCGCACCGTTTCGGCGTTGTCGTCGGCCCGGCGCTTGAACGCCGTACCGCCACACTTGTCGCAAACGCCCGCCGTGGCGGGTTGCTTGAACTCGTCATGATAGCCTTCGCCGCAGGCGGCGCAGGTGTAGCGTCCCGAGACGCGGGCGACCATCGCCTCGTCGTCAACTTCAAGGCTGACGGCGGCGGTGACCTTCTGCCCGACCTCGGCCAGAAGCCGGTCCAGCGCCGCCGCCTGCCCCGCCGTGCGGGGAAAGCCGTCCAGGATCACGCCCCTGGCCACGTCGGGCTGAGCCATCCGGTCCTTCAGGATCGCCAGCACGATGTCGTCGCTAACCAGTTGCCCAGCCTCCATCACCGCGCGGGCCCGCTTGCCCGCCTCGGTCCCCGCCGCGACGGCGGCGCGCAGCAGGTCGCCGGTCGAAAGCTGGACCAGACCGAAGTCCTCTTCCAGCATCCGCGCCTGGGTGCCCTTGCCCGCGCCGGGCGGGCCAAGAAGGATCAGAACGGGACCCACCCGATCAGCCCTTGTTCATGCGGTTGGCGATCAGGTCGTCGACCACCGAAGGATCGGCCAGGGTCGAGGTGTCGCCCAAAGCGCCAAAGTCGTTCTCGGCGATCTTGCGCAGGATGCGGCGCATGATCTTGCCCGACCGGGTCTTGGGCAGGCCCGGCGCCCACTGGATCAGGTCGGGCTTGGCAATCGGCCCGATCTCGTTGCGGACCCAGGCTTCCAGCTTCTTGCGCAGGTCCTCAGTCGGCTCGATCCCCTTCATCAGGGTGACATAGGCATAGATGCCCTGCCCCTTGATGTCGTGCGGGTAGCCGACGACTGCCGCTTCCGCGACGGCCTCATGCGCCACCAGCGCGCTTTCGACCTCGGCCGTGCCCATCCGATGACCGCTGACGTTGATCACGTCATCCACGCGCCCGGTGATCCAGTAATAGCCATCCCCATCGCGCCGGCAGCCGTCGCCGGTGAAGTAATAGCCCTTGTACTGGCTGAAGTAGGCTTCCTCGAACCGGGCGTGATCGCCCCACAGCGTCCGCATCTGCCCCGGCCAGCTGTCGGCGAAGCAGAGGACGCCCTCAGTTTCGATTTCGGACTGGATCGCGCCCGAGGCCGCATCCAGCACCACCGGCTGCACGCCGAAGAACGGCACCGTGGCCGAACCGGGCTTGGTCGGGATCGCGCCCGGCAGCGGGGTCAGCATGTGGCCGCCGGTTTCGGTCTGCCAGAACGTGTCGACGATCGGCAGTTTGCCCTTGCCGACATGGGTGTTGTACCAGGCCCAGGCTTCCGGGTTGATCGGCTCACCGACCGAACCCAGAAGCTTCAGGCTGGACAGATCGTGCTTCTCCACCCACTCGGCCCCCAGCCCCATCAGGCTGCGGATCGCTGTCGGTGCGGTGTAGAACTGGCTGACCTTGTGCTTGGCGCAGACCTCCCAGAACCGGCCCGCGTCGGGGAAGGTCGGCACGCCCTCGAACATCAGCGTCGTCGCGCCATTCGCCAGCGGACCATAGACGATATAGCTGTGCCCGGTGACCCAGCCCACGTCCGCGGTGCACCAGAAGACATCGCCGTCATGGTAGTCGAAGGTGATCTGCTGCGTCATCGACGCATAGACCAGATAGCCACCCGTCGTATGCACCACGCCCTTCGGCTTGCCGGTCGAGCCACTGGTATACAGGATGAACATCGGGTCTTCCGCGCCGACCTCGACGTAAGGGCAATAGGGCTTGGCCGCCGCCATCTCGGCGGTCAGGTCGAAGTCGCGCCCTTCCACCCAGGAGGTCTGGTCCCCGGTGCGCTTGGCGACCAGCACCTTCACGTTGTCCGAACAGTGCAGCAGCGCCTTGTCGGTGTTGTCCTTCAACCCGGTCTTCTTGCCCGCCCGCGGCGCCCAGTCGGCGGTGATGACCACCTTGGCGTCACAGTCATTGATCCGGTTCGCCAGCGCGTCCGGCGAGAAGCCCCCGAAAACGATGGAATGGACCGCGCCGATCCGGGTGCAGGCCAGCATCGCATAGGCCGCTTCCGGGATCATCGGCATGTAAAGCACGACCCGGTCGCCCTTGGTCACGCCATGCGCTTTCAGCACATTGGCCAGGCGGCAGGTCTGCTCCAGCAGTTCTCGGTAGGTGATGTGCTTGGCCGGGGTCTTCGGATCATCGGGTTCCCAGATGATCGCGGTCTGGTCGGCGCGGGTCAGCATATGACGGTCGATGCAGTTGGCGCTGACGTTCAGATGCCCGTCCTCGAACCACTTGATCGAGATGTTGCCCGGCTGGAACGAGGTGTTCTTGACGCGCGTATACGGCTTGATCCAGTCAAGCCGCAGACCTTCCGCGCCCCAGAACGCCTCCGGGTCCTGGACCGAGGCCGCATAGCGCGCCTCATACGCCTTCGCGTCGACATGGGCTTTCGCCATGAAGTCGTTCGACGGCGGATAAACGGATTTGGCGGCTTCGGTCATTTTCTCTCCTCCCGGAAGGGGTGTGGGCCGACACCCCGGAATAGCCTGGGACTGGTCAGGAACTTCCCGTCCCATGGCCCAGACTACCACTTCGTAAAGAATTTCGTAACCCCATATTTTTCATCAATAATTCTGTAAACTACTTGACTGATCCATCGTCAATTCTGTAAATGTGTGAAAATTGAGGCAGCCAAGTGCTTGCTTTCGCTGGCGCGTTACCGCTCACGCCCGCGTGAAGATGAAAGTTTTCTCGTGAACTTGAAGGAACCGGCCGAACCGCACCCGGCTTTAGTGTGATTCGCCGCCCGGTTGCGTATCCAGCGCCGCATCGACCTCGGCCAGGGTGGCAGAATACTTCACTTCCGGCTCGTGCAGGCCTTGCGCTTCCAGTTGACGGCGCAGGGCCGGTTTCAGCCCGACAAGGTACAGCCGCCCGCCCCGCCGCCCTGCCCGCGCGGCCAGGCTGTGCATCCCCCGCGCGCCGGAGCTGTCGATCAAGGGTACGCCCGACATCTCCAGCACCAGCGCGCGCGGAGCCTCGGCGATGCGGTCAAGGACGCCGCCCAGCTGCGCGGCCGCGCCAAAGAAGTAGGGGCCCTCCAGATGATAGACCACGCGGTCGGCCCGGGGCGTATCCAGATGCTCGTCGCGCGGGCGCATCCCGGCGGTCTCGGACATGCGCTTGATGAAGACGAGACCCGCCAGGGCGAAGCCCACCACGATCCCCTCGGTCAGGTCGCGGAAGACGACGAGGAGGAAGGTGGCAAGGACCACCAGCGCATCGCCCCGCGACGACCGCAGAAGGGCTGCGAACTCGTGCCGCTCGGCCATGCCCCAGGCGACGACGGCCAGGACGCCGGCCAGCGCGGCCAAGGGGATGTAGGCAGCCAAGGGGGCGGCAATCATCAGGAAGGCCAGCAGGAACAGGGAATGTAGCATCCCGGACACCGGCCCCTTGCTTCCGGCCCGCACGTTCGTCGCCGTCCGCGCAATGGTCCCCGTGACGCAGAACCCGCCGAAAAGGCCTGAACCGATGTTGGCCACACCCTGCGCTACCAGTTCGGCGTTCGACCGATGCCGCGCACCGGACATCCCGTCGGCGACCACGGCGGACAGGAGCGATTCAATGGCGCCGAGAAGGGCGAAGCTGGCCGCCCAGGGCAGCGCCTGCTGCCATAGCGCCAGGTCCGGCAATGCGGGAACCGGCAGCATCTGCGGCAAGGCGCCGAACTGCGTGCCGATGGTGGCCACGGGCAAGGCCAGAACCGCCACCACGACCGAGGCCAGCGCCACCGCGATCAGCATCCCCGGCCAGTGCGGGCGCACGCGCCGCAGCCCCAGGATCACCCCCGCCGTCAGCGCCGCCACGGCAACCGCCGCCCAGGTCACCGTCCCCCGCGCCTCCCACAGCGCGCGGACCTTCTCGACGATCTCTCCCGGTTCGCCGCCGGGCAGGGTCAGCCCGAACATCTCGCGCAGCTGGCTGGCGAAGATGATGACGGCGATCCCGGCGGTGAAGCCTACGGTGACGGGATAGGGGATGTAACGGATGTAGGTGCCCAGCCGCAGCAGCCCCGCCATGATCAGGATCAGCCCCGACAGGATCGTCGCCAGGATCAGCCCCTGCACCCCCGTCGCTGTCACGCAGGCCGCGACCAGCACGATGAACGCCCCAGCGGGCCCCCCGATCTGATAGCGCGACCCACCCAAGACACTGACGAGGAACCCGCCCACTATGGCGGTGTAAAGTCCCCGCTCCGGCCCGACCCCGCTGGCAATGGCAATCGCCATTGACAAGGGCAGCGCCACGATGGCGACGGTCAACCCGGCCAGCGCATCGGCGCGCAGGGCTGAAAGGCCATAGCCCTCGCGCCAGACGGTGAAGAGCTTCGGCAGGAACTCGGACGGGCCGGTGTGGCCCCGCGCGGCGTCGGTCATGATGGCATCCAGGCCAGGAGATACGCCAGTAATCGCTGGCAAGTCTGTCGGAATGGCGTCAGAAGACTCCTCCGTATCCCGACTGTCAACTGCCGCGAGGCTGCATGACCCCCGATCCCAGAAGCCCCGACCCCAAACGCCCCGATCCCGTCCAGCCCGCAAACGCCGAGGCTCTGGCGCTTGTCCACCAGCTTCTGACCCTGGACCATGCCGCCCTCGCCTGGGAGGACCCCGACACCGGCACCCCCGGCATCAGCCGCATCGCCTTTGCCCGCGACCCAGAGGTGGGGATGCTGACCCTCGTCTCCGGCCTTGCCCCGCATTTCCGCGCCTTGCGGGACCGCCCGGACTGTGCCCTGATGCTGGGCGATGTCGGTGGCAAGGGTGACCCCCTCACCCATCCCCGCCTGATGATCCGCGCCCGGGCCAGCTTCGTCGCACCCGACGACCCCGCGCGCCCCGGCCTTCGCGCCCGCTGGCTGGAGCGGAACCCGAAAGCCACGATCTACATCGACCTCTCCGACTTCGCCTTCGTCCGCCTGACGCCCATCTCGGCCTTGCTGAATGGCGGCTTCGCCCGCGCCTACCACATCGCGCCCGGCGATCTGTGAACGGAAACGGGCGGCCCCAAAGGACCGCCCGCTGATTGCAGACCCGAAAGATCAGGCCGGCACATCCATCCGCATCGTCACCAGCGCCTTGCCCCGGACCGCCTCGCCCCAGCGGACCTGCGCCTCGTTGGCCCCGGCTCCGGTTCCGGGAACCGAATACGGGAAGACATACCGCCCGGCGCCGGCGGCATTGGTGATCATGCCTTCGGGCGCGACCGCCTCGACCATGCGGATCCGCGCCCCGAACGGCACAAAGCCGCCCGCGCTGACGTTCCAGGTCTCGGCTGCGGTGTTCTGGGTATGCATCACCTGCACCGGGTTGATGATCCACTGGGTCACGTTGTTGAAGCTGTTGCCTTCGACCCGCACATTGCGCGTCCGGTTGAAATCCAGCGTCGCAAAACTGGTGTCCACCATATCCACCCGGTCGACGATGGCGCTGACGCTTCGGAAGCTGTTCGACAAGATCGAGAAGCCCGACAGGAAGTGCCCCGGCCCATAGGGCTTGACCACGATCCAGCGGAACGCGGCCGAAGTGTCCGACGAGATGAACACGTTGCCCACGATGTTCAGCCCTCCGAACGAGAACTCGCCGTTCTCCTGCGGCTCGCTGTCATGCTCGTTGCCCCATTCGATGAAGCAGTTGTCGATGTAGTTCCCCGTCACCACGGTCGAGACGTTGGTCTGCGTGAACACCAGTCCCGCCCGCCGCAGGCCAGCCGCCGTGTTGTCGCCCTGGAAGAAGTGGTTCGCGTGGATCAGATGCCCCGAGCCGTGGACGATTGCGAAATGCGCAAAGCGCACGATCCGGTTGTTGCGCAGCTTCACGTCATTGGCGTTGATGTTCACGCAGATCGTGGTGCGGTCTACGGCAGCCACGCTTTGCTCGTTCGACAGGAACTGGCACATGTCGACGAACATGCCCTGGCAACCCGCACCCGGCGACGTGATCGCCCGGTCCTGCGGCCGGTTGAAGGTGCAGGACAGGAAGCGCTGGGTATTCCCCGTCATCGGCAGCATCACCGCCGAGCCGGTCCCAAGGTTGTTGAACTCAAGATCCTCCAGTTCGAAACGCGACATCAGCTGGAAGCCCGACAAGTCCAGCATGTACTTGAAGCGTCGGAAGGTATAGGTCCGCGTCCCCGCCGCTGCGTAAAGCGGCTGGCTCAGCGTCAGCGTTCCCGCGCTGACGTTCTTTGCGGCGACATAGACCTCGCGGCCCACGCCGGTGCCGATCACCAGCGCGCCGACCGGGATATTCGCCACATTGGCGACGTTGGTCAGCGTCAGGTTGTTCGAGGTGGCATAGGTGGCGATCGAGGTGAACTCATCGGTCGTCCAGGCCGGACCGGAAACCGCGACCAGCGACCCGTTGCGGATACCTCGGCGTCCGGTGAAGCTGGTCAGTCCAGACAGCCCTGCCACGTCGATCGGCGAGGTGATCTCGACCCGGCGGCCAGAGAGGTCCAGCGTGACATAGTCGGTAAAGAAGAACAGCGCCTGCAGCGCGCGGCGGAAGCCCTCCAACTCGGTCCCGAAAGCCTGGCCATAGGTGTTCAGGTCATAGTTCCGCGTCAGCACCAGCCGCCGGTTGGATGGCATCGAGACCGTGCCCTCAAAGCGGATACGGCTGTTGATCGTGACATCGCTGGTCAGCCGGAACACCCCCGACGGCACCAGGATCTCGCGTCCCTGGGCGTCGGCATCCGCGGCCAGGAAGGCCGGCGCGTCATTTGTGGTCCCGTTGCCCAGGGCGCCATAGTCACGCACGTCGACCCAGTCCATCAGCTTGCGAATGAAGATGTTGGTGACATCCTCGACCTCGATGTCGTCGATCCGCACGACACCCCCATTGGCCCCGGTCAGGTCCAGCCCGACATGCGCGTAGACCGATTGCAGCGACCAGGGCAGCGTGACCCCCGTCCGGCTGGCGGGCGAGATGATCGCGCTCACCGTCACCACCTGGCCGTAAGCCGTCAGCGCCACCGACGCCCCGGTCTGCGGCAGACCTGCCACGTTCTGCCCACTCACGTCGCCCGCCCAGGCCGCGATGCGAACCGAAGGCAGGTTCCCCGACACCGCCTTCACCCGGGCCGTCACCCGCAGATAAAGCCCCGGCTGGATCGGAGTCTGCGCAAAGCTGCGCAGCTTCTGCGTGGCCTCAGTCTTCTGCAATTCCAGACAGCCACCGAAGTCCTGGTCATTCGTCACCAAGCCTGCGTTCGGCTGGCCCTGGTAGGACCCCGATCCGGGCGTCCCGTCCTCGCGCGACCAGAGGTTAAGCCCTGCCGTGAACGGCGGCGGCATCAGGACCAGCCCGTCAGTGATAGCCTTGTTCATCTTTGATTTCCCTTGCCTCGCTTCGCGCCACTGCCACGGGCGATGCGCCAGGACCCCCCGGAGACAACGCGCCGTCATCGGGCCAAGGGGGTAACAAGGAAGGCTTAACCGGCGCTCAGTCCCCCGCGCGCTGCTCGGGCCGACAGCGCAACGGCAGCGACCACCCCGACCGTCTCCGGCACGCAGGCCGCGCGTCCCAGGGTGCGGCTTTCCTGGCGACGCACGGAGGCATTGGCCAGGACTTCGGTCCCGGCTCAGCCCCGAAACTCCGCCGACGTCTGCAACCGGGGGCTTCCCCGTCATCGGCAGCAGCGACCAAAGCCTCAGACGACGTCGGTCGCGGCCACGGAACCGTGTGCAGCGCCCGCGCCAGGCGTCCCCTCTCCCCCAGCGGGAGAGAGCCGGGGTGAGGGGGAC
The DNA here is from genome assembly GCF_030694085.1 of Tabrizicola sp. GTDB lineage: Bacteria > Pseudomonadota > Alphaproteobacteria > Rhodobacterales > Rhodobacteraceae > Tabrizicola. The sequence goes on from NZ_JAUXZE010000048.1 coordinate 41,497, forward strand.
AACCGCCCGCAAATCAATCCCGGTGCGTCCACCGCGTCCCACCTGCAAGGTCAGAGGACCGGTGCAAGCGCCAGTCGTGCGCCATCGCCGCCGTCAGGCCCCCACGTCCGGTGCCGGCAGGATCTGCACCGCGTTGATCTGCCAGCCCTCCGCGGTCTGGACCATCATGTAGTCCAGCAGCCACCCCGCCCCCGCCTGGTCGGTGATCCGCACACGCTGCCAAAGATTTCCCGCCACGTCGCGCAGGTCCATCATCTGCACCTCCGCCGGACGGTAAACCATCGGATAGCCGTTCTTCACCATCGCTCCGAAATTCTCGGGCGTGCCGAACATGCCCTTGATGGTGGGGCTCGCGAAGGTGAAGGCCCGGGCGAAATCGTCGGCCTGAAAGGCCTCGATCTGGCTCTGGATCGTGTCCTGGATCGGCGCCTCCTGGGCAGTGGCGGGCCAGGCCATGACAGCGGCGATCAATGCGGCGTAAAGACCATTGCGCATCGGCAAGTGCTCCTGTTGCGGACGTCCCCTTACACTTCGGACGTAGACCGCCGCGCTGGAAGTCAACCGGCGCTTGACAGCCCCCCCTCCCCCCGCGCCACCATGTTCCGACCCAACCGGAAGGACCTGCCCCATGCGCGCCGCCCTCGCCCTCGTTTCCCTCCTTGCCAGCCCCGCCCTTGCCCAGTCCGAGGAAGCCGTCACCATCGACACTCCGCTTGGCCCGGTGATCGGCACTCTTGAAACCCCGGCGGGGGACCCAGCACCCGTGGTGCTGCTCTTCCACGGCTTCACCGGCGTCCGTGACGAACTCCCCGTCGCCAATACCGACGAAGGCGTCTTCTCCCGCACCGCGCGGCTTCTGGCCGAACAGGGCATCGCCTCCCTGCGGATCGACTTCCGCGGTTCGGGCGAAAGCCCGGGAGCCTTTGCCGACACCACCTTCGAGGGCCAGGTCGCCGACGGCCTTGCCGCTCTTGCGTGGCTGGAAGCCAACCCCGCCGTCGACGGCCAGCGGCTCGGCGTGATCGGATGGAGCCAGGGCGGCCTTGTCGCCACCGCTGTCGCCGGTCGGTCGGACAAGCCCGATGCCCTGGTCCTCTGGGCTGCCGTTGCAAACCCCGAGGAAAGCTTCGGCGGAATTGTCGGGGCCGAGACCATCGCCAAAGGGCTCGAAGCTGGCGATGCCGCCCTGCCCGTCACTCTCCCCTGGGGCGCAGTGGTGGAGCTCAAACGTGGCTTCTTCGAAGGCGTCACCACCTTCGATCCCCCGGCCGAGCTTGCCTCTTACGCCGGGCCGCTGTTCATCGCGCACGGCACCCTGGACACCACCGTCCTGCCGACTGCCGTCGGTACCTTCCTTGCCGCCCATGACGGCGAGGAATCGAAGTGGCTGGCCGAGATGGACCACGTCTTCAACGCCTTCACCGGCCCCGAAACGCTGGACCAGATGGTCGGCGAGACGGTGGCCTTCCTGAAGCCGCATCTCCAGTAAATACCTCCTCGTTCGCCTTCGTCTCCTCGTCGGAATGACCCCCGCGAGGAGAAGACGAAGTCCCACGACGAGCCGCCGCCGCCACTTCCCGAAAGCGAGAATGGACGCAGTCTCCCGACGAGCCGCCCGCTACACCGGCGGGCGATACAGCGTGGCTGTGAACGCATCGGACACCGCGCTTGCCTTGATGTCCACCCAGCCCGCCGCTCGAAAGGCTGCCCGCACCGCCGCATCGCCAACGGCGGCCGCCTTGCCCTTGCCATGCACGCACCAGACCCGCAGACCGCTGGCCTGCCCGGCGGCCAAGGCCGCCTCCAGGTGGTCCGGCCCCGACAGCACCGCCACGATCATCGCGGCCCCCTCCGGCCCCGCTACGGTCGCACCTGAGACGGCCACCGCGATCTCCTCCGGTGGCGGCCCGCCGATCACCCAGGCCCGCGCCGTCGCCGAAACCCCCAGCTTCGCCGCCAGTGAGGGCACAGGCTTTTCCAGCGCCTTGACCCAGGCCCCGGCCTCCTTCGCGCCCAAGGTCAGGACCAGCGGCTCACCGTCCGACGACAGGCAAAGGTCCTCCCCCTCCACCCGCCACCCCATCAGCCCGGCCCTGGGCAGCTTGCCCCTGACCTCGCCGCGCAGGATGATCCCGTCGCTCTCCAGAAGCGCCCTTACCGCGCCGGACTGATCGCGCCAGACCGCATGCCCTTCCGTCTCGCGTCCCATCCGGCCTCCTGTCGGGCCTCAGGCGACGAACTCGCCCTGCAGCGCCCGCTCCATCAGCGCCACGGTCTCCTCGACACCATAAAGCGCAATGAACCCGCCGAAGCGCGGCCCGTCCGACGCGCCCAGCAGCACCTCGTACAGCGCCTTGAACCAGTCGCGCAGCGGCTCGAACCCATGCTCCTTGCCCACCGCAAAGACCATCGACTGCAACGCCTCGTCGTCCGTGGCCCCATCCCAGACCTTGAGCCTTGCGACCAGATCCTCCATCGCTGCCCGTTCCTTGGCGTCCGGCTCCCGGAACTGCCGCGTCGGCGCGATCCGGTCCGCGAAATACCGCACCGCATACCCCGCCGCCGCATCCAGATCGGGATGCGTCTCGGGCGAAGCCTCGGGCGCATAGCGCTTCAGGAACTTCCACAAAGCCCCCGCATCCTTCGCCCCCGACACCGACGCCAGGTTCAGCAGCATCCCGAACGACACCACCATCTTCGAAACCGGAGGCTTGCCCCCATGGATATGCCACACCGGGTTGTTGACCTGCTGGTCCAGTGTCTGCTCAGGGAAGGCCCGCAACTGCTGGTGATACTCGTCCACCGCCCGCGGGATCACGTCGAAATGCATCCGCTTCGCCGTCTTCGGCTTCTGGTACATGAAATACGACAGGCTCTCCGTCGCCGCATAGGTCAGCCATTCATCAATGGTCAGCCCGTTGCCCTTCGACTTCGAAATCTTCTGCCCCTGGTCATCCAGGAACAGCTCATAGGTCATATGGTTCGGCTTCCGCCCCCCCAACACCTCACAAATCCCGTCGTAGATCGGCGTATTGGTGGAGTGGTCCTTCCCGTACATCTCGAAGTCCACATCCAGCGCCGCCCAGCGTGCGCCAAAGTCCGGCTTCCACTGCAGCTTCACATTCCCGCCCGTCACCGGCAGCGTCCACTCCCGCCCCGTCTCGTCGTCAAACGTGATCTCGCCCCGCAAGGCATCGACGTTCTTCATCGGCACATACATCACACGGCCACTCTCCGGGTGGATCGGCAGGAAGCAGGAATAGGTCTGCTGCCGCTCCTCGCGCAAGCTGGCCAGCATGATCGCCATGATCGCATCATACCGCTCGGCACACAGCCGCAGCGTGTCGTCAAACCGCCCCGACTTGTAGAACTCCGTGGCCGAAATGAACTCATACTCGAACCCGAACGTGTCCAGGAACCGCCGCAGCATCGCGTTGTTGTGGTGCCCGAAACTCTCGAACTCGCCATAGGGATCGGGGACACTGGTCAACGGCTTCTGCATATGCTGACGCAGCATCTCCTGCTGCGGCACGTTCTCCGGCACCTTCCGCATCCCGTCCACGTCGTCGGAAAAGCAGATCAGCCGCGTCGGAATGTCCGAGATGATCTCGAACGCCCGCCGGATCATCGTCGTCCGCGCCACTTCCCCGAACGTCCCGATATGCGGCAACCCCGACGGCCCATAACCCGTCTCGAACAGCACATACCCCTTCGCCGGGTCCTTCCCGCCATAGCGTTTCAGCACCGCGCGGGCCTCTTCAAAGGGCCAGGCCTTCGAATTCATCGCCGCATCACGCAGGGCACTCATCGCATATCTCCAGATCCGCCCACGAACCCCATTGCCGCAGGCTCCCGTCCTCTATTGCCCCCCGCCCCCCCCGTCAATAATCTGCCGCCAACGCATACAGGAGCCGACGATGCCCGAATCCGCCATGTCACCCCAGGACGCGCTTGTGGCCGTCATGGTCGCCTGCTCCGCCTCGGACCAGAACATGCGCACCGCCGAGCTGGTGGCGATCACCCGCATGGTCAACCACATGCCCGCCTTCGCCACCTACGACCCCGACCGCATCCGCCGCGTCAGCCGCACGGTGTTCGACCTCTTCGAGGAAGAAGACGGCCTCGCCGCCCTCTTCGGCCTGATCCGCGAGGCCCTCCCCGAGCGCCTGTTCGAGACCGCCTACGCCCTCGCCTGCGACGTGGTCACCGCCGACGGCCGCCACTCCCAGGTCGAGCTCCGCATGCTGGAAGAGGTCCGCGAGGAGCTGAAGATCGACCGCCTCCACGCCGCCGCCATCGAGTGGGGCGCGCGGGTGCGGCATATGGGGGTGTAAGGGCGCCCCAAACGCGCACCCCGTAGGTCGGGGTTCACCCCGACTCCCTCCCCCCTGTCATCCCCGCGAAGGCGGGGACCCATACCCGGCAAGCCCAACTGGATCCCCGCCTTCGCGGGAATGACACCCCGTAGGGTGCGCTACAGCGCACCACCCCCCACCGTAGGGTGGGCAATCTGCCCACCACCCATCCCCACACAGGGCCGCGCCCTGCCTCGGGCGGGCGCCGCAACGGCCGTTCGAAGCACTTTATCCCTCAACCCCTCCCACCGCAGTTCGGGTGACTGCCGCTGCAAAGCGCCCAGCGCCACGGATCAGGTTTGCCGTTGTCCTTAGCAATCGACCATGTCACGGTGGGAAGTCGGCGATATGGAGGTTGAAGTGAATTTTCTGAAGAGCGGTGTGCTTCTCATAGGCCTTGTCACATCATCGGTCGCAACTGCTCAACAGATCGCGGTCATTGAGCCTAAAACTGAGCAAGACTTGGAGACGTACAGAAGTGTGCTTCAAAAGGATGGGATGAACATATCGTGGTATATGCCTTGGTCTTTGGTAGGTGCCAGCACGAAGTCCAACCTTGTTCAATTGGCGAAGGACATGACCATAGCTGACGATATTCGGCAAGTTTATCTTCAGCGTGATCGAGACTCTACCCGCTCCATACAAGAGGGTCTGGATGGACTTTCTCCGGGCGCTTCTTTAATTGTGTCGATGCAAGCTGGCTCAAAAATGGCAAAAGCCAAAATTGATCGCGCTCTCGACTTTTCAGACAGATCAACCAGTATTGAATTGCAGAGCGGAATTTCGGCATGGAACAACGTGCTCAACATTTTCAGTGTTGAGTATGGAGAGAACCCGGTCAAATTTGAGAACGTAGTCTGCTACGTCGCAACCATCAGATGGGGTATTAATGGAATTATCGATGAAGAACTTGAGCCGTTTACTGACAATTTTGCGACGTATGGCATACCAGCCCTTGGGGAGAACGCGCCGCGCCCACTTTGCCACACAGTAGTTGCGAGTGGCGTCAACAATGCCAACAGCAACGGTGAGAGTTACGTCGATCCCGTAATTCTTAGCTTCTTTCTTATCGATGGAGTCAGCGGTTCCGGCATTTATGATGGGGATCTTCTTAGGATCAGTGGCGTTGTTTATCGTGCAACGCCTTATGGTGACCTGGCTGTCCGATTGGAAAGTGCTGAACTACTAGGAGAAGAGGTGGTGCTTCCTATCGACGGATATGGCACCGTGGAATGGAAGTAGAGCTTAGCCTTCATGCAGGAATCGGCCTTCCGCGGCGACTGACCGCAGAACGCGACCATGAGTGAGCAGAACAACATACTTCCAAGCATCGATGAACTTGATTTCTGTTATTTTACTGCTGGGTCCAATTGGGTACATTGGCGCGAATGCTTTGAAGCGAGGAAGCCTGCTTGCCCAGCATTGGATAGCGAAAAACGCTTTTCGACGTTTATTAGTGAATACGGACTGTTACGTGGAGTTACCAGGGCAGAACGTCTGAGGCTTCGCAGAGTAATAATTGAGATTGGTCTGATTAAAGATTGCTCTAGTGGTTCTGATGTCGACAAATTGGTAGAAGCTCTTGTTCAGCGGGGCTTCAGACGAGAGGTGTCGCTAGTCTCAAAGCTTGCCGCCTTTTACAAACCAGAAAAATTCATCGCCTTTGATCAGTTTGCAAGGCGTGGCCTGAAACAGGTTCTTCGGCTTCAAGAACTCCCATACCCCTATAGTGAGTATCTCTCACATGTTGAAGCGCTGTGTTTGTCTGACTACGGTCGTGAGATTTCAGAATACTTGCAGTCACGTCACATTCCAGCAAACAATAAGCAAGCATTTTACCTCCGGGTCGTTGATGTTTTCCTGATGCTCCGAGGTGATAGATGGGCGCGCTAGCCCATTAACCACCCCCTTAACAAATCCTTACCGTCCACACCCATTCCCCTGCAAAATCAACCCCTTACCCCCATCCGTCCACCGTGGACACCCCGCCGGAGTCCCTTGCGGCCCCCGCCCCCAAGAAACCCCCTTCCCTTCCCCGATTTCCCCCGTATAGTCGCCCCCCATGATCATGGGCCATCATATCCACTCCCTCGGGGCGACCGCGCGCCCCCTCTTGCCCCGTGGTCTCCTCCTTCTTAGCCGCCTCTGAGCGTGCCCCCGGGCGCGACCGCTCAGAGGTGACCAGCGCCCCCCCGGCAAAGCTAAGACAAGGACCAGACCCATGACCCAAGATAAAGTCGTCATCTTCGACACCACCCTCCGCGACGGCGAGCAGAGCCCCGGCGCGACCATGACCCACGAGGAAAAGCTGGAGATCGCCTCCCTCCTCGACGAGATGGGCGTCGACATCATCGAGGCCGGCTTCCCCATTGCCTCCGAAGGCGACTTCGCCGCCGTCAGTGAAATCTCGAAGCGTGCCAAGACCAGCACCATCTGCGGCCTCGCCCGGGCGAACTTCAAGGACATCGACCGCTGCTGGGAGGCGGTGAAGCACGCGAAGTCCCCCCGCATCCACACCTTCATCGGCACCTCCCCCCTCCACCGCGCGATCCCGAACCTCGACATGGACCAGATGGCCGAGCGGATCCACGAAACGGTCACCCACGCCCGCAACCTCTGCGACAACGTCCAGTGGTCGCCGATGGACGCGACCCGGACCGAACCCGACTACCTCTGCCGCGTCGTCGAAATCGCGATCAAGGCCGGGGCGACGACGATCAACATCCCCGACACCGTCGGCTACACCTACCCGATGGAGTCGGCGAAGATCATCCGCATGCTCCTCGAACGTGTCCCCGGCGCCGACACGATCATCTTCGCCACCCACTGCCACAACGACCTCGGCATGGCGACCGCCAACGCCCTCGCCGCCGTGGAAGCCGGGGCAAGGCAGATCGAATGTACCATCAACGGACTGGGTGAGCGGGCCGGGAACACCGCGCTGGAAGAGGTCGTGATGGCGATGCGGGTCAGGAACGACATCCTGCCGTTCCAGACCGGGATCGACACGACGAAGATCATGAACCTCAGCCGCCGCGTCTCTCAAGTGTCCGGCTTCCCGGTCCAGTTCAACAAGGCCATCGTCGGCAAGAACGCCTTCCTGCACGAATCCGGCATCCATCAGGACGGCGTGTTGAAGAACGTCCAGACCTTCGAGATCATGCGGCCCGAAGACATCGGCATCACGCAGAACAACCTGACGATGGGCAAGCATTCCGGCCGCGCCGCCCTGCGCTCGAAGCTGAAGGAACTGGGCTTCGATCTGGCCGACAACCAGCTGAACGACGTCTTCGTCCGCTTCAAGTCGCTGGCTGACCGCAAGAAGGAAATCTACGACGACGACCTGATCGCGCTTGTCTCCGATGAGCAGACCAACGACGCCTATGAATACCTCCAGCTGAAGAAGCTGCGGGTGGTCTGCGGGACCGAGGGGCCGCAGGAGGCTGACATGATCCTGACCATCGACGGCACCGATCACCACATCGACGCAACTGGCGACGGGCCTGTCGATGCGGCCTTCAACTGCGTGAAGATGCTCTTCCCCCACAAGGCGCGGCTGCAGGTCTATCAGGTCCATGCGGTGACCGAGGGGACGGATGCTCAGGCGACGGTCAGCGTCCGGCTGGAGGAGGACGGGCGGATCGTGACCGGGTCCTCGGCCGATACCGACACCATCGTCGCCTCGACCAAGGCCTATATCAACGCCCTGAACCGGCTGATCATCCGACGGCAGAAGACCGCCCCGGGTGAGGATGTGAAGACGGTCAGCTACCACGGAGAATGAGCAAAGGCCCGAAGTGTCCACGGTGGACATTTCGGGCAACTATTTACTTTTAAAGAACTATTCCGTGGACGTTAACCTTCTGGAAAGGTCTGTCCACGGCCCGTTTCCCGCACATAGTCGACGAAGGCGCGCAAGGGCGATGCCGGATTCCGGCGGCTGGGGAAGTAGAGATAGGCGCCGGGGAAGGCCGGGGTCCAGTCCGCCAGCACCTGCATCAGGCGGCCCGCCGCCACCAGGTCGCGCACTTCGTCCTCGAAGAAGAACCCGATCCCCACCCCGGCCACCGTGGCCGCCACACGCAGGTCAGTGTCGCGTGACACCAAAGGCCCGCCGACGGCGATGCGCAGGGCCTCACCGTCCTTCTCGAACTCCCATCGATAGGGAGTCCCGGTCGAGGGGGTCAGCGTCACCATGCAGTCGTGACCGGCCAGGTCGCGCGGGTGCAGCGGCGCGGAATGGCGGGCCAGGTAGTCGGGTGATGCCACGCAGATCATCCGCAGGTCGCCCCCGAACGGCACAGCGATCATGTCGCCCTCCAGCCGCTCGGCCAGCCTGATCCCGGCATCGAAGCCTTGCGCCACAATATCGACCAGCGCGTCGTTCGAGGCGACCTCAAGCCGAACGCGCGGGTAGCGCGACAAGAATCCGGGCACCAGCCGCGCGAGATGCGGCATCGCCACCCGGACGACATCCAGACGAAGCGGTCCCGAAACCTCACCCGACGCCGCAAAGGCCGTGTCCACCACCCCATCCAGATCGTCCAGCACCGGCAGCAGCCGTTCGGCCAGTGCCTGCCCTGCCGCGCTGGGGGCAACCGAGCGGGTGGTGCGGTTCAAGAGCCGCTGGCCCAGCCGGTCCTCAAGCGCGCGGATCGTCTGGCTGAGCGCCGAAGGCGAGACCCCCAGATGTGCCGCAGCTCGGGTAAAGCTGCCGTGCCGCACCACGGCGGCAAAGGCGCGAAGCTCGCTGTAGTCGCTGCCGCGCATTGATTAGCCCTACTTCAAAAGTCATTCCGTTATTGTCGGATTATCGCAGAAAGTCGCACGTGGCAAAAGGGGGCATCAAGAACGGAGAGCGATCATGTGGAACCGTGTGAAACGTTGGTGGGCTGCCGAGGGTGCGCTGGTCGGCCTACAAGGAATGAACGACCGGATGTTGCAGGACATGGGCCTGGAGCGGGAGGGCCTTCGAGCGCTGGTCATGGGGCAGCGAGCGGACCACCCCGAGACCCCCGCGACTTGCGCCTGCCCGGTGTCGGGCAGGCTGGCGCGCAGCTAAAGGGGCCCGAAGCGCGCGCTGACTGCGGCAGCATGGGCGACCAGCGCCGGAATCCTGGCCCAGTCCGCCAGAAGATCGGCCCAGCGCAGGGCAACGAAGGTGACATCGTCGCCTTTCACCTGGCGCGCGAAGTCGGCGATTTCGGCTTCGTGGCGGGCGATGGCGTCACGGGACACCGGCTTGCCGCTGGCCCAGGTCGCCGGGGCGGCATGCAGGTAGACCAGCACCGCGCCCAGGTTGCGCTTCACCCCCTGGGTCCGCATCGCATAGGCGTGTTTCACCAACTGCACCGCGTCCAGGCAGCGATAGCTTTGCCGCCCCTGGGTCAGCGCCAGCCGCAAGGCCGTATACCGCGCCATGCCCGGGCCCCAGTCGCGGCTGTCGAAGGCTTCGGAAAAGCCGGTGGCCTTGGCCGGGCGAAACGGCTCGTAGCGTTTGCTTTCGACGCCGACCAGCGTGGTCGCCGTTGTGATTAGAGCGTCGAGCCAGGGATGTCGGCCCCCAGACCACGGAAAGCGCAGCTCGGCTTCGATCTTCAGGGCGACCGGCAATCCCATCGGCACGCCGGGGAGAGGGAGCATGGATCGGGGCCGGTCAAGGAACCAGCCAAAGGCGTTCACTGCCAGCGCGGCCGAAGATTCGGGGCTGTCGAACTTGCCCGAGGCCAGCTCGCTTCCCGGTGCGCGGGCCAGGGCGGCAAGCACGGCGTCAGCCGCCACGCCGGGAAGGAAGGATGGAGTGCTCATCCTTTCATGTCTTGCAGCACATTGCCGCCATCCACAACCAGCATCGCGCCCGTGACATAGGACGCCGCGTCCGAGGCGAGGAAGGCAGCACAGGCAGCCACCTCATCAGGCGTGCCGGACCGGCCAAGCGGCGTGGCCAAGCCTGCCTTCGCCTCGGCCTCGGTCTGGCTTTCCGTGGCGATCCAGCCGGGCAGGACGGCGTTGCAGGTGATGCCCTGGCCGCCATATTCCAGCGCGATTGACCGGGTCAACCCGGTGATGGCGGCCTTGGCGGTGGAATATCCGGCCGTCCCCGCGAAGGTGACCAGCGGCCCGGTGACCGAGGCGATGTTGACGATCCGGCCAAAGCCCCGCGCGGCCATCCCCGGCAGGACAGCACGGCAGCAGTGGAAGGTGGTGTTCAGGTTCAGCGCCAGGTGATGCGCCCAGGAGGCATCGTCGATCCTGGCGAGAAGCTGGTCCGTCACCGCCTTGCCGGTCTGCACCATCCCGGCGTTGTTCACCAGGATCTCGACCGGCCCCAGGCTTGCTTCGACCGCGGCCATCAGGTCCGCCACCTGCGCCGGATCGGTCAGATCGGCGACAAGCGACAGGCAGCCCAGGTCCGCCGCCCGGTCATGTATGCGCGCCGAGGTCGCGGTGATCGCCACCTGTGCGCCCCGGGCCACCAGAGCCCGCGCGATGGCAAAGCCGATTCCCCCTGGCGATCCTGCCCCCGTTACCAGCGCCACGCGCCCGGTCCTTGTCATCGTCCGATCCTGTCCTGTGACCTTCAGACGGTGACATATCGTAATAGTGCAAGAAAGCGGCAAGTGATCTGCATAATGTCGAATGAAATATCCGATTTATGCAAGCACGCGGAAGTGCGCGGATTGCGACCAGCGGGGCTTCCGCTTGGCCGCTCCATGCCCTTATAAGAAGGCGCCCCGTCGGTACCCCCGAGTCGGGGCCGTCTCTATTACTTGAAGGACCGCACATGGCTTTCTTCCCAAGCCTGTTTTCGTCGGACATGGCTATCGACCTCGGGACCGCGAATACGCTGGTCTACATCCGCGGCAAGGGCATCGTGCTGAACGAGCCCTCGGTGGTGGCCTACCACAACAAGGACGGCAAGAAGCAGGTCCTGGCCGTGGGCGAGGACGCCAAGCTGATGCTTGGCCGCACTCCCGGCACCATCGAGGCGATCCGCCCGATGCGCGACGGGGTGATCGCCGACTTCGAGGCGGCGGAAGAGATGATCAAGCATTTCATCCGCAAGGTGCACAAGCGGTCCACCATCAGCAAACCCAAGATCATCGTCTGCGTGCCGCACGGCGCGACCCCGGTGGAAAAGCGCGCCATCCGTCAGTCGGTGCTGTCGGCAGGCGCCAAGCGCGCGGGCCTGATCGCCGAGCCCATCGCGGCGGCCATCGGGGCGGGGATGCCGATCACCGAACCTACGGGCAACATGGTCGTCGACATCGGCGGCGGCACCACGGAAGTCGCGGTCCTGTCGCTTGGCGACATCGTCTACGCCCGGTCGGTCCGCGTCGGCGGTGACCGGATGGACGAAGCCATCGTGAACTACCTGCGCCGCCACCAGAACCTGCTGATCGGTGAAAGCACAGCGGAACGGATCAAGACCTCGATCGGCACGGCGCGGATGCCGGACGATGGGCGCGGGTCTTCGATGACCATCCGGGGCCGTGACCTTCTGAACGGTGTGCCGAAGGAAACCGAGATCAACCAGGCCCAGGTCGCTGAAGCCTTGGCCGAACCCGTGCAGCAGATCTGCGACGCTGTGATGCAGGCCCTGGAAGCCACCCCGCCGGACCTTGCGGCGGACATCGTGGACCGGGGCGTGATGCTGACGGGCGGCGGCGCGCTTCTGGGCGAGCTGGACCTGAGCCTTCGCGAACAGACCGGGCTTTCGATCAGCGTGGCCAACGAGTCACTGAATTGTGTTGCCCTGGGGACCGGGAAGGCGCTGGAATACGAGAAGCAGCTTCGGCATGTGATCGACTACGATACCTAAAGCGACCCGCAGGCCTGACGGCGAAGGAAGGCTGAAGTCCCGTGGCCAAGAACCGCACCGCCCCCGAGGAATACTCGCGCCCGCTGCGCCGACTTCTGGTCTGGATCGCGGTGCTGGTGCTGCTGGCGATCTTTCTCGTCTGGCGCATCGATTCCCCGCGCGTGGAACGCTTCCGCGCCGCGATCATCGACGCTGTGGTGCCGAACTTCGACTGGGCCATGCGCCCGATCACGATGGTCGCGGGCATGGTCGACGACTTCCAGTCCTATACCCGGATCTACGAACAGAACCAGGAGCTTAAGCGCGAGCTTCAGCAGATGAAGGCCTGGAAAGAGGCGGCGCTTCAGCTGGAACAGAAGAACGCCCGCCTCCTGGACCTGAACAACGTGCGTCTCGACCCGAAACTGACCCATGTGACTGGCGTGGTGATGGCCGACAGCGGCAGCCCGTTCCGCCAGTCGGTCCTTTTGAACGTCGGCGCCCGCGACGGCATCCGCGATGGCTGGGCGACGATGGACGGGATCGGACTTGTCGGCCGCATCTCGGGCGTGGGCGAGCGCACGGCCCGCGTGATCCTGGTGACCGACAGCAACAGCCGTATCCCGGTCACCATCCAGCCCTCGGGCCAGAAGGCGCTGCTCTCCGGCGACAACTCGCCCCTGCCGCCCCTGGAGTTCATCGAGGACACCGACGAGGTCCGCCCCGGCGACCGTGTCGTGACGTCGGGCGATGGCGAGGTCTTCCCGGCGGGCCTGTTGGTCGGACAGGTCGCGCTTGGCACCGACAAGCGGTTGCGGGTGGTGCTGGCGGCCGACTACCAGCGGCTAGAGTTCCTGCGTGTCCTGCGCAGTCACAACCTTGAACCGATCACCGACCCCGGCAGCCTGGTGGCGCCGCCCGCGACCGCCCCGCTGCCCGATACCTCGGCCGGTGCCGCCGAAGCCGCCGCCGGGGCCCCGCCCGCCGCGACCGAGGGCGGCAATGTCGAGGAAGCGGGCTCGGGCGCGGCCGAAGGTCCCGCGACGGAGGCCGCCGATGGGTGACTTCTGGCGCCAGGAGCAGTTGGTCTTCCGCAGCCTTTTCGTGGTGATCGCGCTGCTTCTTCTGTTCATGCGCCTGCTGCCGCTTGGCAACGCGCCCGGTGCCCTGCCCGGCCCCGATATCCTGATGTGCGTGATCCTGGCCTGGATCGTCCGCCGACCCGAATTCCTGCCAATGCCGCTGATCCTGGTCGTGATCCTGGCCGAGGACCTGATCCTGATGCGCCCCCCCGGCCTGTGGACCGCCATCGTGATCCTGGCGACCGAGTTCCTGCGCGGGCGCATCGCGCTCACGCGAGAGTTAAGTTTCGTTGTCGAATGGCTGCTTGTCTCGGGCGTGATGCTGGGCATGATGCTGATCTATCGGCTGACACTGGGCATCGCCTTCGTGCCACAAGCCCCGTTCGGCTTTGTGATCGTGCAGGTCCTGTGGTCGATCGCGGTCTATCCGGTGGTCGTTGGCCTGTCGCACCTGGCCCTTGACCTGCGCAAGCCCGCGACCGGCGAAGTGGACAATTTCGGGAGACGGTTGTGAGACGCACGGCCCGCGACACCGAGGAAAGCAACCGCAGCCTCAACCGCCGCACCCTGATGCTGGGCGGCGCGATGGCGGCGATGGTCGCCGTCCTGGGTGTCAGGATGCGCTATCTCCAGGTTGATCAGGCCGACCAGTTCAAGCTTCTGGCCGAGGAAAACCGCATCAACATCCGCCTGATCCCTCCGGTCCGCGGGTTGATCCAGGATCGCAACGGCAAGGTGATCGCCGGGAACGAGCAGAACTACCGCGTCGTCATCACGCGCGAAGCGGCGGGCGACGTCGATCTGGTTCTGCGCCGACTGGCCACCATCATCCCGATGACCGCCGAGGAAATGTCCCAGGCCATCGAAGAGGTGAACGCGCTTTCTGCCTTTGTCCCCGTGACCGTTGCCGAGCGGCTAAGCTGGGACGACTTCTCGAACGTCGCGGTGAACGCCCCTGCCCTGCCCGGCGTGGTCCCCGAGGTCGGCCAGTCCCGCCGCTATCCCCTGGACTCCGATTTTGCCCATGTCGTCGGTTACGTCGGCCCGGTCAGCGACAAGGATCTGGAAGTGCTGGATGCCCCCGACCCGCTGCTGAAGATCCCCAAGTTCCAGATCGGCAAGATCGGCGTCGAGAAATGGATGGAGGACACCCTGCGCGGCGAGGCCGGGACCAAGCGGATCGAGGTGAACTCGGCCGGCCGCGTCATGCGCGAGCTGGAACGCCAGGAAGGCGACCCCGGAACCGACATCCGGCTGACCATCGACGCAGACCTGCAGAATTTCGCCCAGGTCCGCCTGGGCGAGGAAAGTGCGGCCGTGGTGGTCATCGACGTGACCAACGGCGACGTCGTCTGCTGCGCCTCTGCCCCGTCCTTCGACCCGAACCTCTTTGTGCGCGGGATCAGCCATACCGACTACAAGTCGCTGATGGAAAACGATCATCGGCCGCTGGCGAACAAGACCGTTTCGGGTGCCTATCCGCCGGGATCGACCTTCAAGATGGTCACCGCGCTGGCTGCGCTTGAAGCCGGGGTCATCACCGCCGATACCAAGGTCAGCTGCCCTGGCTACATCGAATTCGGCGGGCGGCGCTTCCACTGCTGGAAACGCGCGGGCCACGGCACCGTGCGGCTGGAGCGCAGTCTGTCGGAAAGCTGCGACGTCTACTACTATGACATCGCCCAGAGGGTCGGCATCGACAAGATCGCCGACATGGGCCGCAGGCTGGGCCTGGGCCAGCGCTTCGACATCCCGATGTCGGCGATCACCGAAGGCATCATGCCCAACAAGCAATGGAAGCTGGAACGCCACAAGCAGGACTGGCGGATCGGCGACACGATCAACGCCTCGATCGGACAGGGTTATGTGCTGACCTCGCCGCTGCAGCTGGCCGTGATGACCGCCCGCATCGCCAGCGGCCGCGCGGTCACGCCGCGCCTGGTGCGGATGGTCCAGGACAAGGAAGTGCCGGTCCCCCAGTCCTTGCCGCTGGACATCCCGCCCGAATTCCTCGCCGCCGTGCGCAAGGGGATGTACGAGGTGGTGAACGGCGAACGCGGCACCGCGAAGTCAAGCCGTGTGGTCGAGCCGACGATGGTCCTGGCCGGCAAGACCGGAACCAGCCAGGTGCGCAACATCTCGAAGGCCGAACGCGAGGCCGGGGTGATCTCGAACGAGGACCTGCCCTGGAACCGCCGCGACCATGCGCTGTTCGTCGGCTATGCGCCCTATGACGCCCCGCGCTATGCCATCGCCGTGGTCGTCGAGCACGGCGGCGGCGGGTCGACCGCGGCGGCCCCCATCGCGCGCGACGTGATCCTGCGGGCGCTGTCCGACGGGCTTCCGCCGCTGGAGGCCTATCCGTCCAGCCAGCGCGGCCGGATCGAGACGATGCTGAAAGAGCTTCCCCTGCGCGATCCGGTGACCGGGCAGCCCCCGGTCCAGACCGAAACGTAAGGGGCGGGCGATGAGTTTCCTGGAATACCGCGTCAAGTTCGCGCCCACCGGCTTGCGGAAGGTCCTTTACCTGAACTGGCCGCTGGTGGTGCTGATCATCGCGGTGGCCTCGGTCGGCTTCCTGATGCTGTATTCCATCGCGGGGGGGAACCTCGACATCTGGGCGCGCCCGCAGATGGAACGGTTCGGGGTCGGCATGGTGCTGATGTTCATCGTGGCGATGGTTCCGATCTGGTTTTGGCGATCAATGTCCGGCGTGGCCTATCTGGTGGCCTTCATCCTGCTTCTCTTCGTCGAATTCTTCGGCGACGTCGGTATGGGCGCACAGCGCTGGATCGACCTGGGGTTCATCCGTCTGCAACCCTCCGAGATGATGAAGTTCACGCTCGTGATGCTGCTGGCCGCCTATTACGACTGGCTTGACCCCAAGCGGGTCTCGCGGCCGCTGTACGTGCTGATCCCGGTCCTGATGATCGTGGCGCCGACGGTGCTGGTCCTGATGCAGCCGAACCTCGGGACCTCGCTGCTGCTGCTGTTGGCCGGGGCCACGGTGATGTTCGTCGCCGGGGTGTCGCTGTGGTATTTCGCCGGCGTCCTGTCGATGGCGATTGCAGCGATTGTCGGGGTATTCTTCACCCGCGGCACGCCCTGGCAGTTTCTGCACGACTACCAGTACCGTCGCATCGACACCTTCCTCGACCCTGCCGCCGACCCCTTGGGCGCGGGCTACAACATCATCCAGGCGAAGATCGCACTGGGCTCGGGCGGGTGGGGCGGCAAGGGCTTCATGCAGGGCACCCAGTCGCGGCTGAACTTCCTGCCGGAAAAGCATACCGACTTCATCTTCACCACCCTGGCCGAGGAATTCGGCTTCGTCGGAGCCTTCTCGCTGCTGGCGCTTTATGCGCTGATCATCGGCTTCTGCCTGGTCGCAGCCTGGCAGAACCGCGACCGGTTCTCGTCGCTTCTCATCATCGGAGTGGCGGCGAACTTCTTCTTTTACATCGCGGTGAACCTGTCGATGGTCATGGGCATGGCCCCGGTGGTGGGCGTGCCGTTGCCCCTGCTGTCCTACGGCGGCTCGGCGATGATGGTGCTGCTGGTCGGCTTCGGACTGGTGCAAAGCGCCCATGTCCACCGGCCGCGCTAGATGCGCTTTGCCCCCAGGCACGGTCGCTTCCTGACCGCCTTCGCCCTGGGCGTCGCGGCGGGACTGGCGGCCTGGGCGCTGTCGGTTTCGCCGGTCTTCGCGCTTCTGACGACGGTGGACGCCTTCTTCCTGATCTACCTTCTTCTGACCGCCCGCATCGTCGGCCAGACCGGCGCCGACGACCTGCGCCGCCATGCCGAACAAGAAGACGAGGGCGTGGCGCTGATCCTGCTGCTTGCGGTCCTGGCCGTCGGGGTCAGCGTGACCGCGATCTTCCTGGTGCTGAACGCCGACGCAAGTGGCCTTGTCGCCCGCCTGACCGCGCTGGTCAGCCTGCCCCTGGGCTGGGCGACGCTGCACACCCTTGCCGCCTTCCACTATGCCCATCTGCATTACCGGGGTGAGCGGGCAGGCTTCCTGTTTCCCGGCAACGAAGATCCCGACGCCCGGGATTTCCTGTATGCAAGCTTCACCATCGGCATGACCGCACAGGTCTCGGATGTCGAGGTCGCTTCCCGACCCCTGCGCCGCGCCGTGCTGGTGCATGGCGTGGCCTCGTTCTTCTACAACACAGGTATCCTGGCCCTGGCGGTCAACGCCGCGGTGACCGCGGGACAGTAGCCGACCTTGCCACGGATCGCTTGTCGCGCACGTCGTGCACTCCTCGCTTGACGCCGCACCGAGGAGTGCACGAAGTGCTCGACGAGGTTCACCACCGGAAAGCCCCCCATGCCGCTGATCCTGTTCGCCGTCCCCGCCCTCTGGCCCGAATACCACGAGACCCTGCCCGCCGCGATCGCCGAGGCAGGCATCGACGCCCGCATCGTCACCGAGGCCGACCCGGCAGAGGTCGATTACATCGTCTACGCCCCCGCCTCGCCCCTGCAGGATTTCACTCCCTATACCCGGACCAAGGCCGTTCTGAACCTCTGGGCCGGGGTCGAGAAGATCGTGGGCAACCCCACCCTTGTCCAGCCGCTGACCCGGATGGTCGACCCCGGCCTGACCGAGGGGATGGTGGAATGGGTCACGGGCCACACCCTTCGCCACCACCTTGGGATGGACCGCCACATCGTGAACCCCGGCCACGTCTGGGACCCGACCTGCCCGCCCCTGGCCCGCGAACGCCCGGTCACCATCCTGGGGATGGGCGCGCTGGGGTCCGCCTGCGCCGCCGCCCTCCGCGCCTTGAATTTTCCCGTGACCGGGTGGAGCCGCAGCGAAAAGCCGGGCCAGCTGCACGGCGAGCACGGCTTGCGCGCCGCGCTCTCGACGGCACAGATCCTGGTCACGCTCCTGCCCAAGACGCCCGAGACCGAGAACCTGCTGAACGCCGACCGCCTTGCGCTGTTGCCCAGGGGCGCGGTGATCCTGAACCCGGGTCGCGGTGCCCTGATCGACGACGATGCCCTTCTGGCCGCGCTGGACGCGGGCCGGATCGGCCATGCGACGCTGGACGTCTTCCGCGTCGAGCCCCTGCCGCAGGACCACCCCTACTGGACCCACCCTCGCGTCACCGTCACCCCCCACATCGCCGCCGACACCCGTGCCATCACCTCCTCTCGCGTGATCGCCGAGAACATCCGCCGCGGCGAGGCGGGCGAGCCGTTCCTCCACCGCGTCGACCGCACGCGCGGCTACTGACCACCGCTCATCGCTTCCTTCGGTCGCTTTTCGCTGCCTCGCGAGGAGCGACCGAAGGAAGCGAGGAGCCGTCCCGGCGCACAACAGGTCGGGAACGGAACAGCCGCCTGCGGGGCACCATGCCAGCTTGGCCGAAAACGAGGGGCTGCAATGCGATATGGAACGGGTGTGGCGCTGTGCCTGGCTGCAGGGGCGATCTGGTCGCTGATGGGCCTGGGATTGCGGCAGATCGAGGCCGCCTCGGTCTGGCAGATCCTGTTCTGGCGCTCGGTTGGCATGATCCCCGTACTCCTGGGCTTCATGTGGTGGACCTCCAAGGGCCGTCCCCTTGCCGCACTTCGGGCCGTGGGCCTGGCCGGGATTGCCGGGGGCCTGGGTCTTGTCGTCGCCTTTGCAGGGGCCATCTATGCGTTCCAGACCACCACCGTCGCCAATGCGGTTCTCCTTTTCGCCGCCTCGCCCTTTGTGGCGGCCGTCCTTGGCTGGCTCATCCTGCGCGAGGCCGTGCGGCCCAGCACATGGATCGCCATCGCCATCGCGGTCTTCGGCATGTACCTGATGGTCAGCGACGGGCTGCAGACCGGGGCCTTCGCCGGGAACATGGCGGCCCTGCTGTCGGCGGCGGGCTTCGGCATCTTCTCGGTCGCGCTGCGCTGGGGCCGGGTCGGGGACATGATGCCCGTCGCTTTCCTTGGCAGCATCTTCTCCTTGATCTTTGCGGCAGGCGTCCTGATCTTCCGGGGCGAGCCGATCCCGGCCTTGCCACAGGACATGGCCGTGGCCTTCGCCATCGGCTTCTTCGTCGTGGCGATGGGCATGGTCCTTTTCACGTTGGGCAGCCGCGTGGTGCCTGCGGCCGAACTCACGCTTCTGTCGCTGGTCGAGGTCCTTCTGGGTCCGATCTGGGTCTGGCTGGCCCTGGGCGAGACGGCCAGCCAGAACACACTGATCGGCGGCGGGGTGCTTCTGGCGGGTGTCGTCTTCAACGCGGTGCTGGGCGCGCGTCGGCCTGGGAACGAAGGGGTTGCGGAAACGTCCTGAGCAGTGATTAATTGATCAAATTCGCGGACCGCATCTGAAATGGAGCGGGCCTTGCGACCTGGGGAGAGTGATCGGATGCGGTCCGAGCCGCAAGACATCGCGCAGGGCCCGTGCTGGCCGCGCAAGCCCGAGTTCGGCGGGGCCGGGGGTATTGGCGTCCCCTTCGTTCCCCGGGCTGCGGCCCCTTCCCCCTTTTCCGACATCTGAAAGAGGCAAACATGCCCGGTAATCTGACCCTTGACCAACTGAAAGCTGCCGTGAAGGCCGGAGAAATCGACACCGTCGTCGCCGCCGGCATCGACATGCAGGGCCGCCTGATGGGCAAGCGATTTCACGCGCAATTCTTCGTCGACAGCGGGTGGGAGGAAACCCACTGCTGCAACTACCTCTTGGCCGTGGACATGGAGATGACCACGGTTCAGGGCTACAAGTCCTCCAACTGGGAAACCGGTTATGGCGACTACACGCTGAAGCCCGACCTTCGGACCCTGCGCCGCATCCCCTGGCTGCCGGGCACCGCGCTGGTCCTGGGCGACACGCAGGACCACGCCACCCATGCCGACGTCCCCCACGCCCCGCGCTCGATCCTGAAACGTCAGGTCGAACGCGCCCGTGCGATGGGGTACGAGCCGATGATGGCGACCGAGCTGGAGTTCTACCTGTTCGAGAACTCCTACGAAAACCTGCGCGACGGCGGGCTTTCGGCGCTGAAGCCGATCTCGGGCTACAACGAGGATTACCACATCTTCCAGACCACCAAGGAAGAAGACGTGATGCGGGCGATCCGCAACGGGCTTTATGGCGCGGGGATTCCGGTCGAAAACTCCAAGGGCGAGGCCGAGGCCGGGCAGGAGGAGGTCAACTATCGCTACTCCGACGCGCTGGACGCGGCCGACAACCATGTGATCGTCAAGAACGCGATCAAGGAAATCGCCTGGACCAAGGGCAAGTCGGTGACCTTCATGGCCAAGTACGACCACCGCCGCGCGGGGTCGTCCAGCCATATCCACCAAAGCCTGTGGACCAAGGACGGCAAGGCGGCCTTTGCCGACAAGGCGGACGGTCACGGCATGTCGGAGCTGATGAAGCACTACCTTGCAGGCCAGCTGCACCACGCCCGCGACCTGACGGCGTTCCTGGCGCCCTACGTCAACAGCTACAAGCGGTTCACCGTGGGGATGTTCGCGCCGACCAAGGCGGTGTGGAGCGCGGACAACCGCACCGCGGGCTTCCGGGTCTGCGGGGTGCAGACCAAGGCCGTGCGGGTGGAATGTCGGATTCCCGGCAGCGACGTGAACCCCTACCTGGCTTGCGCGGCCCTTTTGGCGGCGGGTCTGGACGGGATCGAGAAGAAGATGGCGCTGGAACCCGAAATGCGCGGCGACATGTATTCCGCCAAGGGCATCCGCGAGATTCCGCACAATCTGCGTGAGGCGGCGGACCTCTTGCACGGCTCGAAGATGCTGCGCGAGGCCTTCGGGGACGACGTGATCGACCACTACCACCACGCCGCCCAGTGGGAGATTTCCGAGACCGACCGCGTCGTGACGGACTTTGAACGCGAGCGGCTCTTGGAACGCGCGTAGGTCGGGGTTTACCCCGACTCTTTCTTGAACAACGGCGGGGTAAACCCCGCCCTACGAGGCTGACATGAAACCGATCCAACTGATTTCCCCCGTCGACGGCAGCGTCTACGCCGAACGGATGCCGCTGTCGCAGGACACCGCCGAGGCCGTCGTCGCCCGCGCGAAGGCCGCGCAAAAGGCCTGGGCGGCGCGTCCGCTTGAAGACCGTATCGCGCTGGTCAAGGCCGCCGTCGCCAAGCTGAACACGATGACCGATGTGGTCGTGGAAGAGATCGCCTGGCAGATGGGCCGCCCCACCCGCTATGGCGGCGAGTTCGGCGGGGTGAACGCCCGCACCGACTATATGGCGTCGATCGCGGCCAAGACCCTGGCGCCCGCGATGATCGAGGACAGCGCCCAGTTCCGCCGCTACCTTGCCCGCGAACCTGTCGGCGTCGTCTTCATCATCGCGCCCTGGAACTACCCTTACCTCACCACGATCAACACCCTGATCCCCGCGCTGATCGCCGGGAACTCGGTCGTGCTTAAGCACGCGAGCCAGACCCTGCTGGTCGGCGAACGCCTGGCCGAGGCTTTCCATGCCGCGGGCATCCCCGAAGACGTGTTCCAGAACGTCGTCCTTGACCACGCCACCACCGAAGCCCTGATCGCCAAGCGCAGCTTTGGGTTCGTGAACTTCACCGGCTCGGTCGGCGGCGGGCAGGCCATCGAGCGCGCGGCGGCGGGGACCTTCACGCCCCTCGGTCTCGAACTCGGGGGCAAGGATCCCGGCTATGTCCGGCAGGATGCGAACCTCGACCTCGCCGTCGACGTCCTGATGGACGGCGCGATGTACAACGCCGGCCAGTGCTGCTGCGGGATCGAGCGGATCTATGTCCACGAAAGCCTGTTCGACAGCTTCGTCGAGAAATCCGTGGCCTGGGTCGGCCAGTTGAAACTCGGCAACCCCTTCGACGCCTCAACCACCCTCGGCCCGATGGCGCACAAGCGGTTCGCGCAAACCGTGCGCGACCAGACAGCGGAGGCCATCGCCAAGGGCGCGAAGCCGCTGCTGGACCCATCGAGGTTCGCCGACGACGGGGGCGCTTACCTTGCGCCGCAGATTCTGGTGAACGTCGACCATTCGATGCGGGTGATGAAGGAAGAAAGCTTCGGCCCCGTCGTCGGCATCATGCCGGTCAAGAATGACGCCGAGGCCATCGCCCTGATGAACGACTCGCCTTACGGCCTGACCGCGTCGATCTGGACCGAAGACTACGACACCGCCGCCGCCCTGGGCGCGCAGGTGGAGACGGGGACCGTGTTCATGAACCGGGCCGACTACCTGGACCCGGCGCTGACCTGGACCGGGGTCAAGGACACCGGGCGCGGCACGTCGCTGAGCTATCTCGGGTTCCATTCGGTGACCCGGCCGAAATCCTATCACCTCAAGAAAGCCCCGAAATGAGCCGCCCCATCACCCACAGCGTTCCCAACCGCAACTGGTCCTACCCCACCGCGATCAAGTTCGGCGTCGGCCGCATCGCCGAACTGGCGGACCACGCGAAAAGCATCGGCCTGACAAAGCCGCTCCTCGTCACCGACAAGGCGCTGGCCAGCCTGCCGATCACCGCGAACGCGCTGGATGTGCTGGAGGCCGCAGGCCTTGGCCGCGCGGTCTTTTCCGACGTCGACCCGAACCCGAACGAGATCAACATGGCCGCCGGGATCGAGGTCTACCTTGCGGGCGGCCATGACGGGGTGATCTGCTTTGGCGGCGGCTCGGCCCTGGACCTGGGCAAGATGATCGCCCTCATGGCGCATCAGCCGAAGAAGCTGAAGGTCTGGCAGCTTGAGGATATCGACGACTGGTACACCCGCGCCGATGCCTCGAAGATCGCGCCGATCATCGCGGTGCCGACCACGGCCGGGACGGGGTCGGAAGTGGGCCGGGCGGGGGTGCTGACGAACAGTGAAACGCACAAGAAGAAGATCATCTTCCACCCCAAGCTTATGCCCGCCGTCACGATCTGTGACCCGGCCCTGACCACCGGGATGCCGAAGTTCATCACCGCAGGCACCGGCATGGACGCGCTGGCGCATTGCCTGGAGGCGTTCTCCTCGCCTTTCTACCACCCGATGAGCCAGGGCATCGCGCTGGAAGGGATGCGGCTGGTGTTCGAGAACCTGCCGAAGGTCTATGCCGATCCGAACGACCTTGACGCCCGCGCGCATATGATGAGCGCAGCGGCGATGGGGGCGGTGGCGTTCCAGAAGGGCCTTGGCGCGATCCACGCGCTTAGCCACCCGATCGGGGCGGTCTACAACACCCACCACGGCACCACGAACGCCGTCGTCATGCCGATGGTGCTGGACTTCAACCGCAAGGCCGTGAAGGACCGGCTCGCCTCGGCTGCGGCCTATTGCGGGATCAAGGGCGGCTACAAGGGCTTCACCCAGCGCATCCTCGACCTGCGCGAGACGCTGGATATCCCGAAGACCCTGACCAAGCTGGGGGTCAAGGACCCAGACCTCGACATGCTGACCAAAATGGCACTGGAGGACCCGTCCTGCGGCGGCAACCCGGTCAAGATGACCAGGAAGAACACCCGCGCGCTGTTCGAGGCCTGCCTGTAAGGCGCATGGAAACCGACATGCACCACCCTTCTCCGGGCGAGATGCTTGCCCGGGGCGTTCCCTGCGGGGTCGAGGCCACGACTGCAAGCCTGCGCGGGCGCGACTGCTTGCGGCTTGCACCGGAGCCTGAGCGGCGCAAGGGCGAATTGGGCCACGATTTCGGCGATGAGCCAAACTTCCTGTTGCTGCCTGAAACCTGCGCCCCGGCTGTGATCGAGGCCGACCTATCCGCCCGGCTTTTGCCCGACGCGCCCGACCATGCGCGCGGTTTCATCGGGCTGGGCTGGAATGTGCAGAGAAACGGGGACAGCTTCGAGGCGCTGCACCTGCGCCCGCTGAACGGGGTTTCGTTGGCCCCGACGCCGCCCCGTGACCAGCGTGGGATGCAGTATTTTGCCTATCCCGACCACAGGTTCGACCGCCTGCGTGCGACCGATCCGGGACGCCATGAAGCTGCCGCCGATATTCGGCCCGACACCTGGCACCATCTGCGGATCGAATTGGGCACCGACGTTTCGGCCAGCGTTGACGGGGTGACGATCTTCAGCCTACCCGACCGGCTGCTGCCTGACGGTCCGGGAAGGCTCGGCCTCTGGGTCGATATCGGCACCGAAGGCTTCTTCGCCGGGGTTTGCTGCGCATGACGGTGGCCTTAAAGTGACGCAGCGCGAAACCACCGACATCGCCGTGATCGGCGCGGGCGTGGTGGGGCTTACCATCGCGCTGGAGCTTGTCGATCAGGGCCGCGAAGTGGTCCTGGTCGACCCTGACCCGCCCGGCATGGGCGCAAGCTACGGCAATGCCGGCACCATCGCGGGCTATGCCACCAGCCCGGTCGGCACGCCTGATGTCCTGCGCGCGCTGCCGTCGCTCCTGTTCTCGAAAACCTCGCCCCTTGCCATCCGCCACCGGGCGCTGCCCGGTCTTGCGCCCTGGCTCCTGCGGTTCCTCTGGCAGTCCCTGCCCGCCCAGGCCGAACGCAACGCCCGCAGCATAGCACTGCTGCTGAACGGTGCGGCCGAGATGTGGGACGATCTTGCCCTCCGCGTCCAGGGTGCAGGCATCCTGCAACGGCGGGGGTGCCTGTATCTTTACGAGACCCCGCAAGCCTTTACCCAGGCCTGGACGGAACTTGACCGCCGCCGTGCCCTGGGGGTCGAGGTCGACCTTCTAGGCCCTGACCGGCTTGCCGACCTGGAGCCGAACCTGCCACCTGGCCTTGGCGGAGCGGCCTTTTTCACCGGAGCGACCTTCCTGGATGACCCAGGTCGGATGATGGGCCTTGTCGCTGCTGCCGTGCAGGAGAAGGCACGCCACATCCGCGCCCGGGCAGAGCGGCTGGAGCGCAGGCCCGATGGCGTGGTGATCGAGGGTGGCGGCAAGGACGGGGGCCTTCACCTCCACGCCCGCCGGGTGGTGATCGCCGCCGGGGCGCAGTCGCGGGCGCTGGCGGCCCAGGCGGGGGACCGCATCCCGCTTGACACCGAGCGCGGCTACCACGTCGAATGGGACATGGCCGAGCCGCTGCTCTCGCGCCCGGCCTGCCCCACCGCGCGCGGGTTCTATTTCTGCCCGATGGCCGGGCGGCTGCGGGTGGCAGGGACGGTCGAGCTTGGCGGCCTAAAGCTGCCCGCCTCGCCGCATCGGGTCTCCAAACTGGTGGAAGGCGCGCGGGCCTTCTTTCCCGACCTCGGCACCCCGGACCGCGAATGGATGGGCTTCCGCCCCTCGCTGCCCGACAGCCTGCCGGTGATCGGCCCCTCGGCAGGAGGGGACGAGGTGATCCTGGCCTTCGGACACGGCCACCTCGGTGTGACGATGGCTCCGGTCACGGCGCGGATCGTGTCGGACCTTGTCGCAGGCCGCGATCCCGGACGCGTCGCCGTTGCATGCCGGGCAAACCGGTTCTAGCCGCCGCAGGATCACTGCGGCGGCGGCAGTCAAGTGGACCTCAGCCAGGCCCACCGGTCACGGGCGGCGGCGGATCGTCGTCATCATTCCCGCAGGCGATGGCGCACAGGATGATGCCGCCGATAAGCACCGGCACGATCCAGCCGGACCGCGGCTGTTCGGCCACGACCTCGGGCTGAATTTCCTCTTCAATCACGATCGGCCCGCCCGCGAAGGCGGCGGTGGAGGACAGTGCCAGCGACAGCACAAGCGTTGGGGCAACAAGGAGTTTCATGGAAGGTCCTTTCCTGGAGCAGTGCAGTGATTGCAAAACGGGCGGTTTGGGGGTTGGTTCCCGGGCCGTGGTCGGCATCCCCGCGCTGTGCCTGAAAAGTCACAGTCGCGCCGCGTTTCTTAGAGAACGACCGGTGGCAGCAGCACCTTTCTTTCCTGATCCGGCAAAAGGCCGGGCACCCTTGCAACTCTCTGATCCTGGGTCGGCGGACAAACCGGCCTTGCGTCTTCAACTACCCCGGCCGCGATTTGCACAACCTACCCAGACCGCTTTTTCGGACGCTCCAAAGCATAAGCGGCGGACTTGCGCCCTGCCACCGGGGTTGTCCGCCTCCGGGATGGCAATCGGGCGACCGAGTGGCGCGTTCAGTGCATTATCCTGCATAAGACTGCAAAGATGTCGGCACCGCCTTGGTCAAAACCAGACAGATCGAACCTTCCATCTGTATGGTCAGGCGTAAAGTCCGGCCCATCGGTTGATCAGCTGCCCTTGCAGACGCCGTGCGCGCCCGGTCCAGGCCTTGCCGCCCTCGGGTTCTTCCCGCTGGGCCACCGGCACCGCATCGCGCCGCGCCGGGTCGCCGGTGAAGATCGCAAAGACCAGCTCGCGCCCCCCAGAGCCAGACGTCTTCGGTGGGACGATGTGCCCCGCCAGACCCGAAACGAAGTTCAGCGTCCCGGACTTCGCCAGCACCTTCACCGGATGGCCCTCGATCACCTTGCCCTTGTCGTCCTTCATGCCGACGTCGCGCAGGATCTGGTGCAGGCCGCGTCCCTCACGTCCGGCTTGCACCAGGACCTTTGCCATTCCCGCCGCCGTCACCCGCGAGCCGCCGCCAAGGCCCGAATGGTCGTGCAGGTCAAAACCCACTCCGAAGGTCGTCCGCACCCAGTCCGACATCGCCCGGCCCGAGGCGTCCAGCCCCTGCACACCCGAGGCGGTCAGCCCGACACATTCCGCCGTCAGGTTCGTCGAATAGCGCAGCATGTCGCGCAGCACCTCGGGCAAGGGCGCGCTTTCCACCCGCCCGATCTCGTTACCCGGCGGAACCGTCGCCACCCGCTCGCCCGCGTCAAGCCGGATGCCTTGCGCCCGAGCCAGCGTGCGGAACACCTCGGCCACGTAAGCCCCGGGATCTCGGACCGGAAGCCAGCGGCTTCCCCCTTTGCCCAAGGCACCCGAGGCCACGGTCCATTCCTCGACCCGGCCCCGGCCATAGGTGAACAAGGGCGCCTCACGCTGCGCCACCGCAACGCGGACCATGCCGACCGCGGGCACAAAGCGTTCGCCCCGCGCATCAACCGTGGTCTGCCAGTCGCCCGAGACGCGCTTCCATTCGAAATGCACGCGGTTGAAGTTGAGGCACAGACCCGCAATGGCGGCATTGTAACCCACGTGATCCGGCTGATCCTGGGCGATCCCGTCCAGCCGCGGCAGCGCCCCGTCCCAGTAGCGCAAGCGACCCGTCGCGCCCTTCAGCCCGGCCTTTGCCAGCCGCGCCACCAGGTCACCCAGCTGGTCGGTCTGCAAGGTCGGGTCGCCGCCCCCGACCAGCACGATGTCACCCTGCACCACACCCTGCGCCACCGGCCCCGTCGCCAGCACCCGCGTCAGGAAACGATACCCGGCCCCCAGCTTTTCCAGCGCGTAAAGCGCGGTCACGGCCTTGGCCACGCTGGCCGGCGGCAGGGGCACGTCCGGCTCTCGCGCCTCGAGAAGCGCGCCCGTCTGCGCGTCCATCAGCACATAGGCGACCGACCCACCCAACTTGGCCGCCGCGATCAGCTCCGAGGCGTCCAGCGGCCCCTTTGCCGCCTGCCCCTTTGCCGCCTGCCCCGCCGCCACCTTGCCGCCACGCGCAACGGGACGGGGTGATGTCTCCATCACCTCGGCGGCCGCCGGGAAGGCTGCCCCGGCCAGAAGTCCGGCCAGCATCGTCCGCCGTGAAATCAGCATCACACTTCTCCGTTTGAAACGGTGATAGCCGCATCCGCGGCGATTCCGCCAGTCCGTGATGCCGATCCCGAAATCGCACTTGCGTGAGTTTAATATCTGACTAATGTCAGAAAAGTTGTCTGACCGAGGTCCGATATGTTTCTTGACCCCGTTGCCCGCCTTCGTCGCTTCAACCGGGCCGTCACGCGGGAGGCGGGGGCGCTGGACCTGTCGTTCCTGGGCCGTGGCCGACCGCTCGGGACGGTTCGGGTGCTGGTCATGGTCCGGCCCGAGGGAACGGATGTCGCGCTGATCCGTGACCGGCTGGGGCTGGATTCCGGCCTGATGAGCCGCTTCCTGCGCAGCCTTGAACGCGAGGGGCTGATCGAGACGGCGACCGACCCCGCCGACCGCCGCCGCCGGATCGCCCGGCTGACCCCGGCTGGCGAAGCGGAACTTGCCGCCTACGATGCCATCGGCCATGCCCGGGCCGCGCGGCTGATCGCCCGGGCCGGGTCGCGCGCGGACGAGATGGTGGCGGCGATGGATCTCATCGCCACGCTGCTGAACCGCGCCCAGTTGGACCTGCGCCCCGCCGATCCCGACAGCCCCGAGATTCTGGCGTGCTGGCGCGGCTATGTCGCCGAACTGGTCGCCCGCGTTCCCGGTGCCCGGCCCGAGCTTTTCCCCGTGCCCGATCCCGGCGCCGACAGCTACCGCCCGCCGCATGGCCGCAGCTTCGTCGCCTGGTCCGACGATCTGCCGGTCGGCTGTGTCTCGCTCAGGCCGCTCGCCTCGGGCGGGGCCGAGGTCAAGCGCCTCTGGGTCCACGACAGCGCACGCGGCCAGGGCCTTGCCCGCCGCCTGATGACCCAGATCGAGGAGGAAGCCCGGACGATGGGTCACACCACCCTGAAGCTTGACACCAACAGCGCCCTGTCCGAGGCGATTGCGCTTTACCGCGCAACCGGCTGGACCGACATCAGCCCCTATACCGGCCCACCTGCGGATGTCTGGATGGGCAAGACGCTCTGACCGGCCCCTCCTCGTTCGACTGCGTCTCCTCGTCGGACGTCCCCCGCGACGAGAAGGCGAAGCCGCACGAGGAGCTACCCCTGACGCCCCGGCCGCCAGCCCCCTTTCGCCCGGATCTCGCTTGAGGATGCAGAATTCATCGGCAGGTTCACGAAGGCCCAAACCGGAGCCATCCGCCCCCGCAAATTCTCGCCCCGGTCGACCTGGTGCACCCGGAACGCCCGCGCCGCGACCGACAGCCGGGCCGCCACCCCCGACCCCGGTCGCGCCAGCACCCCCACCGCGACCGACCGCAGGATGTCCCGCCAGCGGCCCCATTTGTGGAACTGCACCAAATTGTCGGCCCCCATCAGCCAGACGAAAGTCACCCCGGGATAGATCGCCCGCAGCCGTGCGATGGTGTCCACGGTCGCCCGGGTTCCCAGGTCCGCTTCAAGCGCCGTGATCTTGACCTTGGGATGCCGCATCACGGCCCTGGCCCTGGCGATCCGGTCGGCCAGCGGCGCCGGCTGCCGCGCCTTCAAGGGGTTGCCGGGCGTCACCAGCCACCAGACCTGGTCCAGCCCCATCCGCTTCAGCGCCTCGCGGGTGATATGCACATGCCCCTCATGCGCCGGATCGAACGACCCGCCGAGCAGGCCGATGACCATCCCCTTGGTCGCCAAAGGAAACCCTTGCCGCATCGGCGCACCTCATCCCTCGCGGCCAATTGACCGCAGGAGGGGCGGCTTTACAATGGCCTGCCGCGCGTCTGGAACATCTTCACGCCATCCATTTCACTGGCATGCCACTGTCTCGCGCATTACCTGCTCCCACCCTGCGGCCGGATCGAAGCCCGGAACCAGACCGTCGCCTTCCAGCGCGGTGAAAGCCGCCATCCCGTGCTGGATCATCCAGGACGGATCATGCTGCGGCACGCCCGACGTTTGCAGCATCTGACACAGGATGTCGCGCTGTGTGGTCGTGGGATCGGCAAACCGGCGGATCGCTTCGCCAAGGCTGGCCCGGTCGGCCTCGGACTGGCTTTCATCCAGTTGCAGCGTCAAGACCTGACCCGCCTGATGGGCAGTGGCATCGACGACGCGCCGCACGTCGAAATCCGATCGTAACAGCATCAGGATATAAAGCTCGGCCGCCGCGTCCCAGTTGCCCGCCTTGCCACACGCCAGCACGCCCAGCGCCAGATCAGGCGGCGACAGGCGCGTATCCGCCGTGGTCATCGTCATGCAGCCCGGGTCCCCGGTCGGCGCAAGAATTCCCGGCGCTTCAAGTTCAGTCACCTGGGCCGAAGCACCGCTTGCCGTCATCACCGCGAAGGCGAAAGCCAATCCGAACCGCATCCTGCATCTCCTGTTTCAGGTGCGACACAAGGGGCCAGGCTTGCCCTCCTGCCAAGTCCGGTTCCCCGCACCCTGACCGTTGCAGCCGCCCCCCTTCGTCGCTACATACGCGCCAACCCCCGAATGGAGCGCGTCATGGCCAGCTATCAATACGTCTACCACATGGAGAACGTCTCCAAGACCTACCCCGGCGGCAAGACCTGCTTTGAAAACATCCACCTGAACTTCCTGCCCGGCGTGAAGATCGGCGTCGTCGGTGTCAACGGCGCGGGGAAATCCACGCTGCTGAAGATCATGGCCGGGATGGACAAGGACTTCAAAGGCGAGGCCTGGGCCGCCAAGGGTGCCAAGGTCGGCTACCTTGCACAGGAGCCCTACCTCGACCCCGCGCTGACGGCGAAGGAAAACGTGATGCTGGGCGTGGCCGAGCAGACCAAGATCCTGGAACGCTACAACGAACTGGCCATGAACTACTCGGACGAGACCGCCGACGAGATGGCCGCGCTGCAAGACCAGATCGACGCCGGCAACCTGTGGGAGCTTGAGGCGACCGTTGGCGTCGCGATGGACGCGCTGCGCTGCCCGCCGGACGATGCCGACGTGACCACGCTTTCGGGCGGGGAACGCCGCCGCATCGCGCTCTGCAAGCTTCTGCTTGAAAAGCCCGACATGCTGCTTCTCGACGAACCCACCAACCACCTCGACGCCGAGTCGATCGCCTGGCTGCAAAAGCACCTGATCAACTACAAGGGCACGATCCTGATCGTCACCCACGACCGCTATTTCCTGGACGACATCACCGGCTGGATCCTGGAACTCGACCGCGGCCGCGGCATTCCCTACGAGGGCAACTACTCCGCCTGGCTCGACCAGAAGGCCAAACGGATGGCCCAGGAAGCGCGTGAGGACAAGACCAAGCAGAAGGCCCTGGAAAAGGAACTGGAGTGGATCCGCTCCGGTGCCAAGGCCCGGCAAGCCAAGGGCAAAGCCCGCCTCAACCGCTACAACGAGATGGCCGGCCAGACCGTCAGCGAACGCGCCTCGACCGCGCAGATCATCATCCCGAACGGCGAACGCCTCGGCAACAAGGTGATCGAGGTCGAAGGCCTGAAAAAGCACATGGGCGACAAGCTTCTGATCGAGAACCTCTCGTTCACCGTCCCGCCGGGCGCCATCGTCGGCGTCATCGGCCCGAACGGTGCCGGCAAGTCGACCCTCTTCCGCATGATCATCGGGCAGGAAGCCCCGGACGAGGGCACGATCAAGCTGGGGGAAACGGTCAAGCTGGCCTTCGTCGACCAGTCCCGCGATGCCTTGGACCCGAACAAGAACGTCTGGGAAGAAATCTCCGGCGGGGCCGAGGTCATCCATCTGGGCGACATGCAGATGAACTCCCGCGTCTACACCGGGGCGTTCAACTTCAAGGGGACGGACCAGCAGAAGAAGGTCGGCCTCCTGTCGGGCGGGGAACGCAACCGCGTCCACATGGCCAAGCTGTTGAAATCCGGCGGCAACGTGCTCCTCCTCGACGAACCGACCAACGACCTGGACGTCGAGACCCTGCAGGCGCTGGAAGCCGCCATCGAAGACTTCGCCGGTTGCGCGATCATCATCAGCCACGACCGCTTCTTCCTCGACCGCCTCTGCACCCACATCCTCGCCTTCGAAGGCGACGCGCATGTGGAATGGTTCGAGGGCAACTTCCAGGCCTACGAGGAAGACAAGGTCCGCCGCCTGGGACCGGATGCGCTGGAACCGAAGCGGGTGAAGTACAAACGGTTCGCGCGGTGAAATTGGCCTGGCTGGCACTGGCGGCGGGCCTTCTGCTCGCCGCCTGCGCCAAGCCGCCCGTTGCTGCCAAGCCGCCGCTCTACACCATCGGAATGGCCGACACGCCCGAGCAGATCACCTTTCTCCTGCCCGGCGCGCTGACCACCACCCGCATCTTCGGTCCCGCGAACGATTGGACGACCCCAAGCCACCGCATCGTCGAATACCGGCTTCCCGGCATGCGGGGCGAACCCCTCTCTCCGCCTCTTGACCTGGCGCGCTCGGCCCGATGGATCGCCGACTACGCCAACCGGTATCCCGACGCCCGGATCAACCTTGTCGGCTATTCCACAGGTGCAGCGATCGCGATCGAATCCGCGGGCCTCATCGAACGGGGCGAGCGCGTGAAGGTCATCGCCATCTCCAGCCCCACCCCGTTTCCGGGCGCGGCCGTGGCGGTTGTCCGCGGCGGCATCGGGGTGGCCGGATCCGCCCTTGCCACCGGCAGCCTTGCGGCCAAGACCGTCTGGGACGAGTATTTCATCACCCTCTACCTTGGCTCTGGCTGGCGGAATTCACCCGAGAAACGCGCCATGGCCGACCGCCTGCGCAAGGCGTTCGAGGGCCAGATAACGCCCCCGGGCGAGGGCAGAGGTCGCTCGCAATCCGCAAGCCTCCTCCTTTGGACCCTCTCGCCAGAGGCGAAGGCGTCTAAGGCCAGGATCACGTTCTTCCACGGCGAGAACGACCCCATTTTCCCGCTTTCCGGTGTCCGCCGCCTGGGTCAGCGCCTGAACGCTCCGCTCTGCGTCCTGCCCGAGGATGGTCACATGCCACTTCTGTCCCGCGCGGACCTGATCGACCGGGTCGCGCGCATCTTGCAGGGCACCAACACCACGCCCTGCGGCTGATCTCTGCATCGGTTTGGAAACCCCTGATCCGCGACACCGCCTTCGCCCTTCCCCTCGCCCACCTGCCACCCCTACACTCCCCCAAAGGGAGCTTCCCATGACCCAGCCCGACTACCAGACCCTCATCGACGCCCCCACCTGGGCCTTCATTGAAAAAACCAACGCCTGCTACCCCGAGAACACCGCGACCCTCTCCATCGCGGACCAGCGGGCGATCTACGACCGGATGTGCGCGGCCTTCGACACCCCCTACCCGCCCGGAGTGACCTCCCACGACCACCCCATCGCCGGTGTCCCCTGCCGCATCTACCCGGGGAAACAGCCCACCGTCCTCTACCTCCACGGCGGAGGTTACGTGGTCGGCGGCCTCCACTCCCACGACGGGGTCTGCGCCGATATCCGCGCCGCAACAGGCCTGACCGTCGTCTCAGCCGACTACCGCCTCTCCCCGGAACACAAACACCCCGCCGCCTTCGACGACGCCTGCGCCGTAGCCCGCGCCTTGGCCGCCCAGGGCCCGCTGATCCTGGTCGGAGACAGCGCCGGGGCCAACCTCGCCGCCGCCACCTGCCACGCACTCCGAGGAAATCCACAGATCAAGGGACAGGTCCTGATCTACCCCGGCCTCGGCGGAGACCTGAACCAGGGCAGCTACCTGACCCACGCCCACGCCCCGATGCTGACCCGCGACGACGTCCTCTACTACAAGGACATCCGCCACGACGGTCCAGCCCCCGAAGGCGACCCCCGCGTCAGCCCGCTGCAGGATACCGACTTCACCGGACTGCCCCCAACGCTCGCAATCGCCGCCGAGTGTGATCCCTTGGCCGACGACGCCCGCGCCTATGCGACGAAGATCACCAAAGCCGGAGGCCGCGCCCACTGGGTCGTGGAACCTGGTCTCGTCCACGGTTACCTCCGCGCACGCCACTCGGTGCCCCGCGCGCAGCAGAGCTTTGCGCGGATAACCACCGCGATCAGCGCCTTCGTGGCAGAGAGTGGGACCGAGTAAGCTTGCCGCCCGACAGCTGCAGAAGGCTGCGCCAGACCGAAGCTCTGCCTTTTCCCTCGGGCAAAGCGGGGCGGGCAGCCGTAGGGTGGGCAGTCTGCCCACCGCCCGCGCAGGAAAGATGGACCTGATCTCATCGTTGAAACCGCGAGGTCGCCAAGCTCCACCACGTCGGAACCACCTCTTGCCCCCAGGCGTTCTTCCGCCGACCGGAGTTCCTTCCGGCTTCGAAGCGAAAGGCGCGACCCATGACTCTTGGCACCATCCTGCTTATCATCCTTGTTCTCCTCCTGGTCGGCGCGTTGCCGAACTGGGGATACTCCCGGTCCTGGGGCTATGGCCCTTCGGGCGTGGTCGGGGTGCTTCTTGTGATCCTGCTGATCCTGGTCCTGATGGGACGCGTCTGACGCGGACCCAAAGCTGCAACGCCCCGGACGGGCGCGCCCTTCCGGCGTGCCCGTTCTGGCGGGCCGGGCCGGCGCCGGGTCGGACTGGCAAACCTTAACGCCCTCCTAACGCCCGCGACTAACAGTTTGTAATCATTGGATACATGCGGCGTGTCCACCGTGGACACCCCTCAGGGACCCGCACTGGGAACCGCCCCGCCGCGGCCTGCGTTGTCCGGGCAACCAACCATCCGAAGGAGACACCCATGAAAGGCGCCCTTGCCTGGCTGATCGGCATCCCGATCCCGATCATCATCATCCTCTACCTGCTTGACGTTTTCTAAGCAGGCGGGCCGAGGTCAGCCCCGCTCGATCTCGGCCCCAAGGCTCCGCATCAGCCCCTCGAAGACCGGGAACGAGGTCTGGATCGGCGAGCCATCGTCCACGCCCACCGCAGCCTTCGCGGCCAGCCCGCAGACCAGGAACGACATCGCGATCCGGTGGTCGATGTGGGTCGCACAGGTCGCCCCACCCGGCACTCCGCCTGGCCCCATCCCGTGCACGATCAGCGTGTCCTCGTCCTCCTCGATCCGCACTCCGCAGGCCTCCAGGCCGCGGGCCATCGCGTCGATCCGGTCGCTCTCCTTGACCCGGAGTTCCTTCACGCCCCGCATGACGGTTTTCCCCGTCGCGAAGGCGGCCACCACGGACAGCACCGGATATTCGTCGATCATCGAGGGCGCCCGCTCTGGCGGCACTTCGATCCCCTTCAGGTTGCCACTGAACCGGACCCGAAGGTCGGCCACCGGCTCGCCGCCCTCTTCACGGGGGTCCTGGAACTCGATCTCGGCGCCCATCTCGACCAGCGTCAGGTAAAGCCCGTTCCGGGTCAGGTTCTGGCTGACGCCGGGCACCAGGATATCCGACCCCTCGATGATCAGTGCTGCACAGACCGGGAAAGCGGCACTGGACGGATCGCGCGGCACCGCCACGGTCTGCGGCCGCAGGTCCGGCTGGCCGGTCAGAGTGATGACGTGGCCCTCCGCTGTCTTCTCGACCGACAGTCTGGCCCCGAAACCCACCAGCATCCGCTCGGAATGATCCCGTGTCGGCTCCTTCTCGATCACCACCGTCTCGCCCGGAGCGTTCAGCCCGGCAAGCAGCACCGCCGACTTCACCTGGGCCGACGCGACAGGGAGCGCATAGCGCACCGGCACCGGGTTCGTCGCGCCGACGATGGTCATCGGCAGACGGCCCCCCTGACGGCCATAGGCGCGGGTGCCGAACAGCGACAGCGGGTCCGTCACGCGACCCATCGGGCGCTTGCGAAGCGAGGCGTCCCCGGTGAAGGTCGCCGTGATCGGCGTCGTCGCCATCGTCCCCATGATCAGCCGCGCGCCAGTGCCGGAATTACCGACGTCCAGCACATCCGCCGGCTCCTGAAAGCCGCCGACGCCAACGCCGTTCACGGTCCAGGCCCCCTCGCCATGCCGCGTCACCGTGGCCCCGAAGGCCCGCATCGCCTTGGCCGTGTCCAGCACGTCCTGACCTTCCAGCAACCCGGAGATCTTCGTCTCTCCCACCGCCATCGCGCCGAAGATGAGCGAGCGGTGCGAGATCGACTTGTCGCCCGGCACCGAGGCCACGCCCCTGAGCGGCCCCGACTTGCGGGATTTCATCGGTTGCGCTTCGCCGTGGCCGGACATCGTCGTCTCCCCTACAGGTTCCGGGATGCCTGATAGCGCAAGCGAAAGCCCCGCGCGACCCCGATTTCTGCAAAGAAATCGGACCGGAGATTTCGAAAACTTCGGGCCTAACCCCGCCGGAAGGTCAGGTAATGCGGCGCACGTCCCTCACGCAGGGCCTTCTGCTCATAGCGGGTGGACAGCCAATCGTCCCAGGCCCCGCCCGGGCCGGTCTGCGAGACCAGCGTGAACCCCGCCAAGGGCACCTCTTCAAGCGTCTGGCGGACGTAATCGGGGATGTCTGTCGCCACCCGGAACTCGGCACCCAACGCCATCTTGCGGGCCAGAGGCCCCAGGTATTCCGGCGTCACAAAGCGGCGGCGGTGGTGGCGGGCCTTTGGCCAGGGGTCGGGGTAGTTCAGAAAAACCTTGGTGAGGCAGCTGTCGGGCAACACGTCGAAGAGGTCGCGCACATCGCCGGGATGCAGCCAGAGGTTCGTCACCCCGGCCCCGCGGATCTTGCCCAACAGCATGGCGATGCCGTTCACGAAAGGCTCGGCCCCAAGGATGGTGACGTCGGGGTTCCGCGCGGCCATGTGGACCAGATGCTCGCCACCGCCAAAGCCGACCTCCAGCCACAGCGGACCCTTGGCAAAGCCAAGGTCCAGAGGGGACCGGGTGGGGTTCTCTTCGCGCGTGACATTGCGCAGGGTCAGAGGGCCAAGGTCCTCGGCAAGATAGTCCTTCTGGCTCGCGCGCAGGGTCTTGCCACGGATACGGCCATAGAAGTTGCGGCGGTCGCCGGTATCGGTCATGCAAAGGCCCCGCTGGTGTTCCGGGGCCTTCAAGCAGAGCGGGGCGCAAGGGTCAAGCCGAGCGTGCTGCCCACAGTTCTGCCGCGCGCACCGAGTGATATTCACATCCGGCAATACAATGCCGCGCAATCGTGATACCGTCCGTGCTGGCACCAGCCTGCAAGGCATCGGGCCATGCAGGTGTGCCAGGGAGGTGAACCAATGGCACGTTACATCGTCACTGGAAGCTATACCGCTGCGGCAATGAAAGGTCTCTTGGCCAAGCCATCGGACCGCGAGGCGGCAACGTCCGCACTGGTCGCGGCAGCGGGCGGAAAACTCCACTCGTTCTACATGACCACCGGGGATTGCGATTTTCTGATGATCACCGAGACCGACAATCTGCAGGACATGCTGGCCGCACTGATCGTGGCGGGGGCGTCCGGGTCCGTCTCTGGCCTGAAGACTGTTCAGGCGTTCTCGTCGGCCGAGTTCACGGCGGCGCAAAAGCGGGCTGGCGAGATCGCGCAGAAATACATGGCACCCGCCTGAAGACTTGCGCCGCCCGGGTCAGGGCGGCGCGTTCCCGATCAAACCGCCTTCTTCAACGCCTCGACAAGGTCCGTCCGTTCCCACGAAAAGCCGCCATCCGCATCCGGCGCGCGGCCGAAGTGGCCGTAGGCCGAAGTGCGGGCGTAGATCGGCCGATTCAGCTCCAGATGGGTGCGGATGCCGCGCGGGGTCAGGTCCATCACCTCGGCCACGGCCTTTTCGATCACCGCTTCGGGGACCTTGCCGGTGCCGTGGGTGTCGACGTAGATCGACAGCGGCTTGGCCACGCCGATGGCATAGGAGACCTGCAGCGTGCAGCGGTCGGCCAGCCCAGCGGCCACCACGTTCTTCGCCAGATAGCGCGCGGCATAGGCGGCCGAGCGGTCAACCTTGGTCGGGTCCTTGCCGGAAAACGCGCCGCCACCATGCGGGGCAGCACCACCATAGGTGTCGACAATGATCTTGCGCCCCGTGAGACCCGCGTCGCCGTCAGGCCCGCCGATCACGAAGGTCCCCGTGGGGTTCACGTGCCATTCGGTCTTCCGGGTGATCCAGCCGTCGGGCAGGACCTCGCGGATGTAGGGTTCGACGATCTTGCGGATGACCTTCGAGGTTTGCCGCTTGGAGGTGTGCTGCGTGGACAGCACGATGGACGTGACCTCG
Source organism: Tabrizicola sp. (assembly GCF_030694085.1). Taxonomy (GTDB): domain Bacteria; phylum Pseudomonadota; class Alphaproteobacteria; order Rhodobacterales; family Rhodobacteraceae; genus Tabrizicola. Next base: position 79,494 of record NZ_JAUXZE010000048.1, read on the forward strand.
ACCGGCTTGCCGTCGGCATAGCGCAGGGTCAGCTGGCTTTTCGCGTCCGGTCCCAGCGTGGGTTCCGCGCCGGATTTCCGCACTTCGGCCAAGCGGCGCAGGATCGCATGGGCATACTGGATCGGCGCGGGCATGTATTCCGCCGTCTCCAGCGTGGCATAGCCGAACATGATCCCCTGGTCGCCCGCACCATCCTTGTCGACGCCCTGCGCGATATGGGCGGACTGTTCGTGGATGTAGTTGTGGACCTTGATCTTGTCCCAGTGGAATTTCTTCTGCTCGTAGCCGATGTCCCGCACGCAGTCGCGGACGATGCCGTCGATCCGGCCCATCATCGCCTTGGTGGCCTCTTTCGACGACAGGCCCACCTCGCCGCCGACCACCACGCGGTTCGTGGTGGCGAAGGTTTCGCAGGCGACGCGGGCGTTGGGCTCTTCCTTCAGGAAGGCATCCAGGACGGCATCCGAGATGCGGTCGCAGACCTTGTCGGGGTGTCCCTCCGAGACGGACTCGGACGTGAAGACGTAATCTTTGCGGCTCATGAGGAAGTGCTCCGTTGGATGATCCCCGCCACGCCAGGAAGCCGTTGTGGCAGTTCAGGAAGCGCCTTAGACGGCGGGGGGCGGGGCGTCAATGGGAACCCGCCGCCGCCCGATCATCGCCAGAAGGGCGAGACCGGCCAGCAACAGCACCAGCGGCCCGTCGCCCCAGCGGGCATAGGGTGTCGGCGGCAGCGCACCGGGGATGCGGGTATCCAGCGCGTCCATCGTGGCGAACGGCAACTCCTGGATCACCCGGCCCCGTGCGTCCACGACCGCCGTCACCCCCGTATTCGCCACTCGGATCAGCGGCAGCCCCTGCTCGACGGCCCGCAGCCGCGCCTGATCGAAATGCTGGAACGGGCCGGTCCAGACGCCGAACCAGGCGTCGTTGGTGATCTGAAGCATCCAGTCGGCGCGTTCGGGCATCGCATTGACCTCGCGGGGAAAAATCGCCTCATAGCAGATCAGCGGCAGGACCTTGCCAAAGCGACCAAGGTCCAGGACCTGCGGACCCGGCCCGGCCGAATAGGTGTTGCCCGCCTGGGCCGCAAAGGCACGCAGCCCGAACCAGTCATAGGCCAGATCGCCGAAGGGGATGTATTCGCCGAAGGGCACCAGATGCGCCTTGTCGTATAACGCGGTCTGTTCCCCCTCGCCTTCCAGCACCCGCAGGCTGTTGTAAAAGCGCCCCGCTTCCTCGCGCTGGATGCCAAGCGCCACGGGCCGCCCACCGGACACCGCCACCACCATGTCGGCGACCTCGGGGCTGTATTCCAGCATGTAGGGCACGGCGGTTTCCGGCCAGATCGTCAGGTCGGCAGGGCCGCCCCTGGCCGTCAGGGTCAGCAGGCGGTCGAAGAACTCCTGCGCGCGGGCGGCTTCCCATTTCACCGATTGCTCGGCGTTGGGCTGGACCAGGCGCAGGGTCAAGTCACCCGGTTCCGGCAGGGGCTGGGCCAGGCGCCAGAGCCCGAAGCCAAGACCCGCCGCCAGCAGGACTGCCGATCCGGCAGCGCCGGGCCAGCGCCAGAGGACCGGCAGTGCAGCACCGAGAAGCGTGATCAGGCTCAGAACGGACGGGCCGCCCAGGGCCGCAAGCTGGTCCAGCGGCGTTCCGATCCAGACATGGCCCAGCATGGCCCAGGGAAAGCCGGTGAAGATCACCCCGCGCAGCCATTCCAGTGCCACGATGGCGACGGCAAAACCCAAGGCAGGCACCTTGACCAAGCGCGCCAGCAAGGCCGCCGCCGCCCAGAACAGGCCAAGCCCAAAGGCCAGCAGCACCACGGCGAAAGGGGCCATCCAACCGTGGCGGGCGATGTCGATCAGGAAGGGCTCGATGATCCAGTTGAGGCTCAGACCAAAGTAACCCGCCCCGGCCAGCCATCCGGTCAGAAAGGCTCCACGGCGGTTCTTCACCCGGTCCAGAAGCCAGACCAGGGCCGCCAGGGCTGCCAAGGTCGCCCACCAGAACCCCAGCGGAGCCTGGCCCAGCGCGGCAACCGCGCCCAAGCCGAAGGCCAAAGCACCTCGGCGCCTACCGGAAAGCCAGACCTCAGCCACGCATCACGCCGCGCCTTCGACCGGCACCCGGACCCGCAGCCGCTTGATCCGGCGCGGATCGGCATCGACGATCTCGAACTGGACGCCGCTTTCGTGCTCGATCACCTCGCCCCGCGCGGGAACCCGTCCCGAACGCAGGAACACCAGGCCGCCCAGCGTGTCGATCTCCTCGTCCTCTTCGGCCAGGCGCAGCGCGATGCCCAGTGCGGCCTCGATCTCTTCCAGAGGGGCTGTGGACTGCGCCAGGATCACGCCGGGCGCTTCCTCCTTCCACAGCGCACCCTCGTCCTCGTCATGTTCGTCCTCGATCTCGCCGATGACGGTCTCGATCAGGTCCTCGATGGTGACCAGACCGTCGACCCCGCCGTATTCGTCGATCACCAGCGCCATATGGACCCGCTCCTTCTGCATCTTCTGCAGAAGGACGCCCGTCGGCATCGAGGGCGGCGCATACAGGATCGGGCGCAGCAGCCGCTTCAGGCTGAACCGCCCCGAAGCCCCGAACCCGTGCTGCAGCGCCAGGTCCTTCAGCAGCACCAGGCCCTGCGGATGGTCCAGCGTGCCCTTGTAGACCGGGACGCGGCTGAAGCCATGTTCGCGGAAGACCTCGACCAGCTCGTCCTTGCCGATGTCCAGCGGCACGGCCACGATCTCGACCTTGGGGATCGCCACATCGTCCACCCGCATCCGGCGCAAGGCATGAAGCCCCTGCGACTGCGGCGGAGCGCCCGGCACGGCCTCGGTCGAGGCGGGCTCGGAAGCGGGGCTGAAAGCGGAAAGAAGCCGTCCGAAAAAGCCACGCTGGCCTTGATCAGAGGCGGGGTCATCGGTCATCCCGTCCAGCGCGCTCTGCGCTGCGGGAGACCCGTCGGTGCTACTGCCCATCGGTCCTTTGTCCAGAAAACCACCCGTTACGCGGATGCGGCCCCTAATATGGGTCACAAACCCCAAGGCTGGCAAGTATCCGCACTTCAAGTGCCTCCATGACGGCGGCATCTTCCGCTTCGATGTGATCATAGCCCAGAAGATGCAGGACACCGTGCACGATCAGATGGGTCACATGGTCCACCAGCGGCTTGCCCTGGTCCTCGGCCTCGCGGGCGCAGGTCTCGAAGGCGATGGCGATGTCGCCAAGGGGTTCGGGATCGTCGGTCGCCCCGGGCTCCGGCAATCGGGGAGCCTCGCCCGTGACCTTTGCACCGCGCTCTTCCGAGGGCCAGCTCAGGACGTTGGTCGGCGCGGGCTTGCCTCGGAAATCGGCGTTCAGGACCGAGATCCGGGCATCGTCACAGCCCATCAGGCTGATCACAAATCCCTCGATCGGCAGACCAAGCCCGGCCAGCGTCGCCTGCCCCGCGCGTTCGGCCAGCGCGGCCAGCCCGAAAGCCTCCCACCGCGCGTCCTCGATCCCTGTCTCGACAAGTTCCATGCCCGCGCCCTTAGCGCCGGTTCAAGCCTGACGCAAGCGCAGCCCAGCTTTCACCTGGCAGCAAATATCCTGGGGGTTTGGGGGCAAGGCCCCCATCGACCGAGGAGGAGGCGAAGCCCGACGACGAGACAAAAGCCTCGCGCGCCAGCGCTCCGCCTGAAACCCGGCGTCAGGTCGCCTCGTCCGCCTCGTAAGCCTCGATGATCCGGCCGACCAGCGGGTGACGCACCACGTCCTTCGAGGTGAAGTAGTTGAAACTGACGCCCTTCACCCCTTTCAGGATCCGTTCCGCATCCGCCAGACCGCTTGCCGTGCCGCGCGGCAGGTCGACCTGGGTCCGGTCGCCGGTGATGACCATGCGGCTGCCCTCGCCGAGGCGGGTCAGGAACATCTTCATCTGCATGGTGGTGGCGTTCTGCGCCTCGTCCAGCACGATGAAGGCGTTCGACAGCGTGCGGCCACGCATGAAGGCCAGCGGAGCGATCTCGATCCGCTTTTCCTGCATCAGCTTTTCCACCTGCTTGGCCGGCAGGAAGTCGTTCAGCGCGTCATAGAGCGGCTGCATGTAGGGATCGACCTTCTCCTTCGCGTCACCGGGCAGGAAGCCCAGCCGCTCGCCCGCCTCGACAGCGGGGCGCGACAGGATGATCTTCTCGACCGCGCCCGAGATGAACATCGTCACCCCCACGGCGACGGCCAGATAGGTCTTGCCCGTGCCCGCAGGCCCGATGCCGAAGCCCATCTCATGTTGGAAAAGGTTCGCGACATAGGCCTTCTGCGCCTCGGTCCTGGGCTCGATCGGCTTCTTGCGGGTGCGCAGTTCCATGCCGGTCGAGAAAAGCTCGATCTGTTCGGCGCTTTCCGAATCCGACGGCCGTCCCGACACGGGGCGGCCCATCCGCATCGCGCCGTCGATGTCGCCCGCAACCACGTTGCGTCCTGATTCAAGCCGGGCATAAAGCGACCGCAGCACGGCGGCCGCCTGCTCGCGCGCGCCTTTCTCGCCGATCACCGCCAGCCGGTTGCCGCGCCGAAGAATGTGCACCCCCATCTGGTGTTCGATCTGCGCGAGATTGCGGTCAAACTCGCCGCAAAGATCGATCAGCAATCGGTTGTCGGGAAATTCGAGGACGGTTTCCACGATGTCCTCGGCGGACGGGGGGGTCAGCGCGCTGATGCCCAAAGGGCGCTCCTTCTATCAAGGGCCACAGGGAAAGTTTGCAGCCGGACACGTCATCTGGCAAGCGAAACCACGTACAGACACAATTTGTTGCGTCACTTCCCGCACTTTTCATGACAACCGGCAAGGAAACGCGCAAAGAAGAAGCCCCGGCGCGGGGCCGGGGCTTTGAGGGCAACCTCAATGATCAGCGACGATGCGCGAAACGCCTAGCGCGGCACGTAGTCAGGCCCCGGAGCGGTCGAGGTTTCATAGGGGCCAAGCACGGTTCCCGGCGGGTACTTGCCATCGCAGATCGGCAGACCCGTCGCCGGATCGAAACGCGGCGAGGAATAGCCCTCCACCCCGTCATCGATGATCCAGACCTGGCAGCCATCGGGATCATAGGCAATCGCCGCTTCGCCGTCGATCAACCCCGGGTCGTCATCGGCCCCGGAGTCCGAGGCCTTGGCGATCACCGAATCGGGTCCGCTATAGCGCTGGACGTCCTCGAAGAACTCTCCGCTGGCACAGCCCGACAGGCCGAAGGCCAGCACGGGCAAAAGCGCAAGACGTCTTGCCGGGCCGGAGGTCGTTGCTGGTTTCTCTGCAAGTCTCATCTGGTTAACCCTTCTTGCAGAGCACTTCGACGCGGCGGTTCTTCGCCATGCCCTCGGCCGTCGCGTTCGAGGCCACAGGCTGGCTTTCCCCGGCGCCGGTCACCGTTTCCACCACCGCGCCGACCGATTGCGCGACCGCCGCCACCGCCTGTGCCCGCGCTTCGGACAGACCTTGATTGTAGTCGTCCGAGCCGCGGCTGTCGGTATGACCGACAACGCTGTAGGAGTAGGCTTCGGTCTGGCGGAAGTAGTCCTCCAGCTTGGCGCGTCCGGTTGCCGTCAGGGTGGCGCTGGCCGTGGCGAAATAGGCGTCGGCGCTTTCGGTCAGGCAGCTTGTCTGCTTCATGCAGACCGGCTTGCCGGTCTTGGGATCGCGCCGGGGCACCATATACCCCTCGGTCCCGCCATCGGCCCACCAGTGCTGGCAGCCATCGGCATCAACCCAAAGTCCCCAATCGATCTTGCCACTGATGACGGGTTCCTGCGCCAGCGCCATCGACCCGGCCCCGATACTGGCAAAAACACCTGCCCCGATACTTGCTACGGAAACGGCTGCAACCAGCCGATGCCGAAACACGCCCCCCAAGTTAAGCAATGCCGCCACTCCTTCACACACCCTGCCGAGTCCTCGGTCTTGTTGGGGCCAATAAAGCAGAACAAATCGGTTCGCGAGAAGGAAATCCGCAGACCGGGCAAGGTTATCCCCAGGCAAATGAGAAGAATTTCCGCAGACCGGCCATTCTGCAACAGTCAGATCGGCCCCGAAAGCGGTTCAGCCGCCAGGGAATTGGTCGACGAGCCGGTGATCCGCACCTGCATCAGCTGTCCCACGCGACCCTCGGGGTGCTGGACATGGACCGCGTGCAGATGGTCGGACTTGCCCACCATCTGACCCTCGCGCCGGCCAGGTTTTTCATAAAGCACCTGCACCTCGCGGCCGACCATCGTGTCCTGCACGGCGCGCTGCTGCGCCGTGATCAGGGCCTGCAACTCTTGCAGCCGGGCGTCGGCGATGTCGGCCGGGACCGGGGTCTTCTCGGCTGCCGGGGTCCCGGGGCGGGCTGAATACTTGAAGCTGAAGGCTGCGCCGAACCCCACGGCGCGGATCAGGTCCAGCGTCGCCTGGTGATCGGCATCGGTCTCGCCCGGGAAGCCCACGATGAAGTCCGAGGACAAAAGAATATCCGGCCGCGCTGCCCGGATACGCTCGATCAGGCGCAGATACTGCTCGGCCGTGTGCTTGCGGTTCATCGCCTTCAGGATGCGGTCCGATCCCGACTGCACCGGCAGATGCAGGTAGGGCATCAGCTGCGGCAGATCGCCATGCGCGGCGACCAGGTCGTCTTCCATGTCGTTCGGGTGGCTGGTCGTGTAGCGCAGCCGCGCCAGACCCTCGATCCTGGCCAGTTCGCGCAACAGCCGCGCCAGGCCCCAGGCGCCACCCGGACCGTCGCCGTGGTACGCGTTGACGTTCTGCCCCAGAAGCGTGATCTCGCGCACGCCTTGCGCAACCAGCCCCCGCGCTTCGTCCAGCAGGCGCGCGACCGGGCGGCTGACCTCGGACCCGCGGGTATAGGGGACCACGCAGAAGGCGCAGAACTTGTCGCAGCCCTCTTGCACGGTCAGGAAGGCCGTCGGCCCGCGCAAGGACTTGCGTTCGGGCAGTTGGCTGAACTTGTCTTCGACCGGGAAGTCGGTGTCGACCAGGCGCCCACCCGCCTCGACCATCTGTGGCAGGCGGTGATAGGCCTGCGGGCCGACCACCAGGTCCACCACGGACGAGCGGCGCAGGATCTCTTCGCCCTCGGCCTGGGCGACGCAGCCTGCCACGCCGACCTTCATCCCGGGCTTTGCCACCTTCAATGCGCGCAGGCGGCCAAGGTCGGAATACAGCTTCTCGGAGGCCTTTTCGCGGATGTGGCAGGTGTTCAGCAGGACCATGTCCGCCTCTTCCACCACATCCGTCGCAACATAGCCCTTGGCGCCCAGGGCTTCGGCCATGCGCTCGCTGTCATAGACGTTCATCTGGCAGCCGTAGGTCTTGACGAACAGCTTCTTAACTTCGGTCATGCAAGGTCTCCGGGATGGCGGCTTCTACCCTACCTTGGCCCCCGCCTCAACGCCCATGCGCCCTTGCATCGCGGGCAGGGATCGTCGAATTTGCCGCGCGACCCGGACCGGACACCTCATGCGCCATTCCAGCCTTTCCAGCTTCCTCGATCGCCAGCAGGGCAGTGCTGGTGACGGCCTCCTGTCGCTGGTCCTGGCCGAGGATGACGTCGAGCTGACCTCCACCCTGGCGCATCAACTGAAATGCGGCTTCCGCCATGTGGTCCTGCTGGCCCCCGACGGCGTGCAGATCGCCGCAGAGCTGGAGGAGAAGGTCCACATCGTCCGCCACGACGTCTTTGCCGAAGGCGCGCTGGTCGCGGCGGTGAACCAGGTCATTGCGGCCCTGCCCGGCACATGGCTGCACTACTGCCACAACGCCGAATACCTGTTCTTCCCGTTCTGCGAGACCAGGACTGTCCGCGAGATGCTGGCCTTCCACGCCGAAGAACGGCGCGACGCCATGCTGACCTATGTCGTTGACCTTTACGCCGGGGACCTGGGCGCCGCCCCCAACGCCGTGTCGATCACCGACGCCTGGCTGGACCGCAGCGGCTATTACGCGCTGGCCCGCCAGGACCCCGGCAACGAATGGCAGCCGAAGGAACGCCAGCTGGATTTCTTCGGCGGCCTGCGCTGGCGGTTCGAGGAGCATATCCCCTTCGGCAAGCGCAGGATCGACCGCATCTCGCTGTTCAAGGCCAAGCCAGGCGTGATGTTGCTGCCCGACTTCACCCTGTCCGAGCCAGAGATGAACACCTATTCCTGCCAGTGGCACCACAACCTGACAGCGGCTGTCTGTTCCTTCCGCACGGCGAAGGCGCTGCGCACCAACCCCGGCTCGCGCCACGCGATCCCCACCTTCCGCTGGCCGAATTCGGTCCCTTTCACCTGGCAGAGCCAGCAGTTGATGGACCTGGGCCTGATGGAGCCGGGCCAGTGGTTCTGACCGCTCACGAAGCCGTGAACCCAGCCCCGAAACTTCGGCTCTGAAGCCTCCGTTCCTTGGATCATGACAGCCGGATGGGCCGGCTGGAACCTGGAACGGAGCTACCATGTCCCTTAAGTCGATCCTTGGCGCTGCAGCACTGGCTGCACTGGCCTCCACCGCATTTGCTGCAAACCCCGATGTCGGCGGCGCGCCGATGTTCGAGACGAAGACCATCGTCGAGAATGCCGTGAACTCGAAGGACCACACCACCCTGGTGGCTGCCGTCACGGCCGCGGGTCTGGTCGATGCGCTGATGAGCGACGGCCCCTTCACCGTCTTCGCCCCGGTGAACGACGCCTTTGCCGCCCTGCCCGCCGGGACGGTCGAGACGCTCTTGAAGCCCGAGAACAAGGACATGCTTGCCAAGATCCTGACCGCCCATGTGGTCGCGGGCGACCTGAAACTGGCAGATCTGCGCGCCAAGGTGGGCGCGGATGGCTACGCGAACCTCAAGACCCTGTCGGGCGACGCGCTGTCGGTCCGCTTTCGGGGCGACACCGCGATGATCTATTCGGAATCGAAGAACATCGGGCGGATCACCATCGGCGACGTCGACCAGTCGAACGGTGTGATCCACGTGATCGATACGGTGATGGTGCCGAAGTAAGCCCGCACACCGCCTCGGGCGGGGGAAGCCCCGCCCGATCTATGGCTCCTCGCCCGTGGCAAAGGGCACCTGCATTAGCGGCCCCGCCCCCAGCACGCGCCGCACCGACGCGGGTGCTTCGGAGGGATCGATCAGTGGCGGCAGTCGGCAATCCAGCAGATGCGCCCGCAGGTCCTCGCCCGCCTCTCCGGTCAGGTCACGCTGGCGCACCAGAACCACGGGCGAGGCGGTAGGGACCAGCATCCCCTCGGCAGGACCGGACAGGATGCCGGTGATGAAGCGCGCCTTCGGCTGCTGGCCCGCGTTCAGGACCAGAAAGGCCATCGCCTCGAAGCGTTCCTCCGCCAGCACCAGATACATCCGGTTCAGCATCAGAAGCGCCCAGCCCTGGAAGGCAAAGCCCTCGGCCCCATAGCGCGCCTCGATCAACCCATCGACCGGGCGCAGCATCATCGCCATCCGGGCGATCCGGTCGGGCTGGCTGAACGACCGATAGTACATCAGGTAGGACCCGACATACTCCACCCCGCGCCGTCCGGTTTCGCGTCGGGCCGACTCCAGCACGCCAAAGGGAATCGTCAGGCTTTGCCCCGGCTCAGGCTGGGAGGCCACGGGCTGCACCAGGGCGCGGAATTGGGCGGCCGGGGCCTCGAAAGCCAAAACGGTGAAGCCCGGCAATCCTTGCGCCAGAACGCCCGCAATCCGCGACAGGTTGTGCTGCGTCGGCCGGACCCGCCCCGCAAGCCAGCGCGAGACGACGGACTTGTCCACGCCCACTGCCGCCCCCAGCGCCGCCGGAGAGATGTTTGCCTGCTTCAGCGCCAGCCGCAGCCGGCCCGCGAAGTCTTCGGGAATCTCCATCGCCCACCTCCCGTGCAACCAGATGCAACGGACCGCACGTCAACGCAACCTCTGACCTTGCGTTGCAACTGTGCGCGAAGGGCTGCGCATGGCAAACCTGACGCAGCGTCAATTACCGGCGCCCGACCCCAGATTGTTGTCCAAAGCCCTTTGCCAACAGGTTACAGATCAGGACCTTTTCCCCGACCACCGCACGGCGCATCAGCGCCGCAGACACGCCGGGCTGCCGACGTCTTCCCCTCGAAAGCTTCGCCCGGCGTGTCGCTGCGGATCGGCCTGGCCCAGCCGGAGGTGGGCCGCGAAAGGCCGCAGTTTCGGAAAGCGGTCGAGGGAGTCTCAGGCCTTGCGCAGGCGGATCACGACGTCGACGCGGCTGACCGCCATGCCCTGGGGCACCTTCGGCAGTTGCGCGATCTCCAGTTCTTCGGCCGGGGCGTCGGTCAGGGAATGGCTGTCTTCCCAGTAGAAATGCGGGTGGTCATCGGTGCGGGTGTCGAAATAGCTTTTCGAGCCATCGACCACGACCTCGTTCATCAGGCCCGCCTCGCAGAAGGCCCGCAGCGTGTTGTAGACAGTCGCAAGGCTGACCTTCTCGCCTGCATCGGCAGACAGCGCATACAGGCTTTCGGCGGTGACATGCCGGTTCATCCCGTCGCCGACCAGAAGTTCCGCCAACGCAAGCCGCTGCCGCGTGGGGCGCAGGCCCCCCGCCTTCAGCCAGTCTGCACTGCGTTCCGTGCCGGTCAATGCCCGCCCCCTGAAATCCCCTTTGATATAGGGGCGCAAACCCGACAGTTTCAATGCGGAATCGACCGGATCACCGGGAAATCCCCGCAAATCCGCGTGCGATTGCCCTCCAGACCGCCAAAGTCAGCACCAGTGACCCGATTGCCGCGAACCAGAACGGCGCGATCAAAGCCTGCCCGCGCGACAGGCCAAGCTCGGCCAGACTTACGATCGCCCCCGACAGCACCAGTCCCACCGGAATCATCCCCCAGGCCAGTAGCCGATACAGACTGTTCACCCGCCCCATGATCGCATTGGGGATCATCCGTTGCCGCGTGCTGACCGAGACGACGTTCCACACCAGCCCGGCAAACTCCATCGCAGCGAAAGCCAGGGCCACCGTCACGGGTCCCGGAGCCAAGGCAATGGCTGCAAATCCCAGCGGAGAAGCAACCATTGCCCAGCGCATCGTCCTGACTGGACCCAGGGCGCCCACAATCCGTTCGCCCAGAAGGCTGCCTGCGATTCCACCCACCGCCCCGCCCGCCAGCATCAGCCCATAGGTCGCAGCCGAAAGCCCCAGATTTTCCTGCGTGTGCAGCACCAGCGCAATCATCATCATATTGTGGAACAGGTTCCAGAACCCCGTCGTCCAGGCCAGCGTCTTCAACAAGGGCCGCCCGCGCAGGAAAGCGAAACCCTCGCGGATCTCGGTCTTCCAGCCACGCTTATCCGTCCGCTCGACCTTGAACGAACCAGCCAGCCCCGCCACCAACAGCATCGCCAGCCCGTAAGCCACCGCGTTCAGCCCGAACGCCAGCGGCAGCCAAAGCCCGATCAGAAAAGCCCCCAGCGCCGGGCCGATCAGCGCGTTTGTCAGAAGCTCCGCGCTCCACAACTGGCCGTTCGCCCGTTCCAGCTGGTCAGGAGGGACCAGCGACGGAAGCATGGTCTGTGCGGCATTGTCGCGAAAGACCTCGGCCCCACCGACCACCAGGGCCGCCACGACCAGCGCCAGATACAGCCCCGGGGACGACACGCCTTCGCTGGGCGCGCTGTCCAGCGGCAGCGCCAGCCACAGGGCCACCGCCGCCCCCAGAAAGGCCAGCGCCCGCACCGCGTCCATGCCCAGGATCAGCCGCCGCCGGTCCACCCGGTCCGTCACCAGCCCGGCGGGCAGCGCCAGCAGCGCCCAGGGCAGACGCAGCGCCACTGGCACCAGCGCGACAAGCAGCGCATCCCGCGTCAGCAGCGATGCGATCCAGCCCCAGGCCACAACGGCAATCCCGTCCGCCAGGTTGGTCATCCCGCTTGCGGTGATGAACCGCTGCAACGCCGTCATGTCCACGCCCTCTTTGCCGCGCCAGACTTGCCACCCTTCACCACCCAATGCTAGGGAGGGCGAAGGGGATCACGGGGAGACACAAGGGATGGCGTCCTATCCGACAAGCTTCGACAAGGAAGCGCTTCTGGCCTGTTCGCGCGGGGAGCTCTTCGGCCCCGGCAACGCCCAGCTTCCCGCGCCCCCTATGCTGATGATGGACCGGATCACCGACATTTCGGAAGACCGGGGCGAGCATGGCAAGGGCCATGTCGTCGCCGAGTTCGACATCACCCCGGACCTGTGGTTCTTCGACTGCCACTTCCCCGGCAACCCGATCATGCCGGGTTGCCTTGGGCTGGACGGGCTTTGGCAGCTGACCGGCTTCAACCTGGGCTGGCGCGGCTGGCAGGGGCGCGGCTATGCGCTTGGCGTGGGCGAGGTGAAGCTGACAGGCATGGTCCGCCCGGACCGTAAGAAGCTGACGTATTACGTCGACTTCACCAAGGCCCTGCAGACCCGCCGCCTGACGATGGGCGTCGCCGACGGGCGGGTCGAAGCGGATGGCGAGGTGATCTACCTCGTCAAGGACATGAAGGTCGCGCTCAGCGAGGCATAAGGTCGGCGGCTACCAGGAATTGACGCCAAGCATCTTGTCGCCGTTGTAAACCTCGACCGAAGTGTCCGAGGTCTTGACCCAGGTCTCGCAGACCTCTTTCCCACCGTCGAGATCGGTCCAGGTGCGGCAGAACTTGCCATCCTTAATCGCCCAGGTCCCCGCGATGGACAGCTTGTTGCCATTGTCCATCTTGGCGCCGCCCGTGGCAGTTCCATCGGCCTCCAAGGCAAGCTCGCCCGTGTAACCCATCCCCGCGCCACCCAGCGTCAGGGTGACCCCATCCGCGGTCAGGGCAGTCAATTCCTCGGTGGTCATCGGCGTGCCGTCCTGCGCAAAGGCACCTTGAAGTGCGGCGAACGAGATCAGCACGGTCGAAATCAGGCGATTCAACATTCCTGGAACTCCTTGCAAGCAGGGTGCCGGACAAATGCTCCGGCCCGGAAAGATTTCCTGCCAGCTCGATTGCGGTCAAGCCTTCAATGCACGGACGCGGCCCGTTACAACGATCAGCGTCCGCGCAAAAGCGCCCGGACCGGCCGCAGCACCCGGCGCGCCCAGTCGGCGGCCCTGGTCGCCCGCCATCCAGTCGGGACCGAGATGTCGGACCGGCTTGACCGCTGCTGCGCGACCGACGGCGTGCAGACATAGGCCGCCACCTCGGGATGCGCGCGGCGGAACCAGGAATAGGCCCCGTCGACATGCATCGGCCCGCCGTCGGGCGAGCCCTTGGGGCGCCGCAGCATCGCTTCCAGGTAGTCCACCATCTGACCGATCACATCCCCCCGCAGGCCGATGAAATGGCCCAGGAGCAACTCCCGCTCCGGCTCCAGCCGCTGTAACGAGATTGCCCCGCCCGCCGCCGCCTGGTCGTGACCACGCCCGCCGTGCAGAAAGCCCCAGTCGGTATCGCGCAACGCGTCAAGGCGAGCGTTCCGCGCCAGGGCGGCGGGGGTCCAGTCCACGTCGTCCTCAAGGATCAGGATGCTGCGATGGCCCGCTGCCACCGCGTCCTTCAGCGCGCCAAGGTGGCTGAGAAAGCAGCCCCTCTCGCCCAGCGACCCAAAATCGCCAGGGTCTGCGGGCCGCACCGCCGGAAAGAAATGCACCAGCGGATCGTCCGCCAGGCCGATCAGCGCCAGCTGCGCCGTCATCTCGCGCCGCCGGTCGGCCCGGTCGGGCAGATTGATCACGTAGACACGATCGAACAAAGCCCGCAGGAGGGCCCGGTCAAATCGCGTCGGTGGGTGGGCTGGTGACATGCCATCAGGATTAGTCGGTCGCTTTCGTCGAGACAAGCGGCACACGCCCGCGCGCAGGCGCGGCGGCGTTCGTTGCAAGTGTATGCGGGATGGACAGGCAGGATCTGTCCCTTCGGTTGCCAAAACGGGTCTGGCCTGGACGAAACAGGTCACAGCTCTCCGCCCCAACCTCCTTGCCCCCTCCCCCCCTCTGCCCTAAACAGTCCTCAAGTCAGCGAAGGAGGCCCCATGCGCCGCGTCGTCATCACCGGGATCGGCATCGTCTCGTCCATCGGCAACACGGCCGCCGAGGTCGAAGCCTCCCTGCGCGCCGGCAAGTCCGGCATCGTCTTCGCCCCCGACTATGCCGAACACGGCTTCCGCTGCCGGGTCCACGGCCAGCCGAACATCGTGCTGGAGGACCACATCGACAAGCGCGACCTGCGGTTCATGGGCGACGGGGCGGCCTATACCTTCATCGCGATGGACCAGGCGGTAAAGGACAGCGGCCTGTCCGAAGCCGACGTCTCGAACGACCGCACCGGCATCATCGTCGGTTCCGGCGGGCCTTCGACAAAGGCCTTCTTCAAGGCCCACAACATCGTCCGCGAAACCGGCGCGCCCAAGCGGATCGGCCCCTTCGGCGTGACCAAGGGCATGTCCTCGACCGTCTCGGCCTGCCTGGCGACACCCTTCAAGATCAAGGGCGTGAACTATTCGATCACCTCCGCCTGCTCGACCAGCGCCCATTGCATCGGCAACGGGACCGAACTGATCCAGATGGGCAAGCAGGACATCGTCTTTGCTGGTGGCGGCGAGGAACTGGACTGGACGCTCTCCTGCCTCTTCGACGCAATGGGCGCGATGTCGTCCAAGTACAACGACACGCCCGACCGCGCCTCGCGCACTTATGACGCCAACCGCGACGGCTTTGTCATCGCCGGTGGCGGCGGGGTCGTGGTGCTGGAGGAGCTGGAACACGCCCTCGCGCGCGGCGCGAAGATCTATGCCGAGGTCACGGGCTACGGCGCGACCTCGGACGGCTACGACATGGTCGCCCCGTCGGGCGAAGGCGGCGAACGCGCGATGCGGCTGGCGCTTGGGACCCTGCCGAAAGACCGCAAGATCGACTACATCAACAGCCACGGCACCTCGACCGTGGTCGGCGACGTGACCGAGGTCGAGGCGATCCGCCGCGTCTTCGGTCAGGGGTCCACGCCTCCCATCGCCTCCACCAAGTCGCTGACCGGCCACTGCCTTGGCGGCGCGGGCGTGTGGGAGGCGATCTATTCCCTGATCATGCTGAACGGCAACTTCATCGCCGCCTCGGCCAACGTGGAAACGCTGGATCCCGGCCTTGACCCATCCGAAATCGTCACCACGATGCGCGACAACGTCCAGCTCGACTCGGTCCTGTCCAACAGCTTCGGCTTCGGCGGCACCAACGCCACCCTCGTCATGTCCAAGTACCAAGGGTAGCGCGTCATGGCCGAACTGATGAAGGGCAAGCGCGGGCTTGTCATGGGCGTGGCGAACGAACGTTCGATCGCCTGGGGCATCGCGTCCGCCCTGGCGGCCGAGGGGGCAGAGCTGGCCTTCTCTTACCAGGGCGAGGCCTTCGGCAAACGGGTTCAGCCGCTGGCGGCAAGCGTCGGGTCGGATTTCCTGATCGACGTCGACGTCACGAACGAGGACAGCCTGGACGCCTGCTTCGGCGAAGTTGGGCGCCGCTGGGGCGCGCTGGATTTCGTCGTCCACGCCATCGCCTTTTCGGACAAGAACGAACTCACCGGCCGATTCATCAACACCACCAAGGGCAACTTCCTGAATTCGCTGAACATCTCATGCTTCAGCTTCATCGACATCGCCCGCCGCGCCGAGCCGCTGATGACCGATGGCGGGTCGCTGATCACCCTGACCTTCCAGGGTTCGAACCGCGTCTCGCCGAATTACAACGTGATGGGCGTCGCCAAGGCGGCGCTGGAATCGGCCACCCGCTACCTCGCGAACGACCTTGGCCCGCAGAAGATCCGCGTCAACGCGATCAGCCCCGGCCCGATGAAGACGCTGGCCGGGTCCGCCATCGGCGGCGCGCGGGCGACCTTCCGCCACACCGAGGACAACGCCCCCCTGCGCGCCAATGCGACGCTGGAGGCAATCGGCGGCACCGCGGTCTGGCTCTGCTCGGACTACGGTGCCTGCACGACCGGAGAGATCATCCACGTCGATGGTGGCTATCACGCGCTTGGCTTCCCGCAGGCCGAGAACCTCTGACGCAATGGGGCCAGAGGTGCCATGACCCTGACCCCCAGCTACGTGACCCCCACCTGCGTCACTGACGAAAGCGCTGACGACCCGGACTTCACCATCTGCACCCTGGTGCGCAGCCAGGAAAAGTACGACCGCCTGCTGGGCTCGTTCGCGCGCACCGGCTTTACCCCGACGAACAGCGAGTTCCTTGCCGCCGACAACCGGGATGGCAACCGCTTCGACGGCTACGGCTGGCAGAAATCGCTTCTCACCCGGGCACGGGGTCGCTTTGTGGTTTTCTGCCACGACGACGTCGAGCTTCTGGGGGCGGGCCATGCCCAGCTTCTGCAGGCGCTGGACGACCTGGACCGGACCCAGCCCGATTGGCTGCTTGCGGGCGTGGCGGGCGGTCGCTACCGGCCCGTCCAGCACCACCGCCGCTTCCTGCGGATGCACATCTCGGACCCCTGGGGCGACGACCGTCTCATGGGCGGGGTGCCAGGCCGGGTCGAGACGCTGGACGAATGTTTCATCGTGATGCGCCGGTCGCGGCCAGTCATCGGGTCCTATGATCTGGAGGGCTTCCATTTCTACGGCCCCGATCTCTGCCTCCAGGCCGAGCTTCTGGGTGGCTCGGCCCATGTGATAGACTTCCACCTGCGCCACCACGGCGGCGGAACAAAGGACCAGTCGTTCCAGGAGGCCAGAGCGCGTTTCGTGCAGAAATATGCGCCGCTCTTTCCGGGTCGCCATCTGCATTGCACGACGGGCGTGGTGCATCTGGTCCCCCCCGACGCAAAGGAGGGTGGGTGAATCACCCACCCTACGCCCGTTCAGTGCGACAAGCGTCGGAATGGGAAACACGCGTAGGGTGGGCGATCCGCCCACCCTACGACCAGAGTCAGGCCAGCAGGCCCACAACCGCAGACGCCCGATAGCCCGCGCCGGGACTGCCGGTCATCGCCAGGACCTGTGCCGCAAGTTCCGCCTCCGAAGAGCCGCGGAATATCCCGTCCCGCCGCAGGCTCACGCCTTCGAAAGGCTCAACACTTGCCGCGTAGCGCGGGTCGGCGGCATAGGTCGCAGCGCAGGGGGCCTCGGGAAACGCGAACTGCGAGGTAAGAAGCGCCTGTCTGCCGTTGACCGCAGCTTCGGCGCTGGTGAAGACCTCGAAATGCAGGTGCGGCCAGCGACCCGGGTAGCAACCGGGCAGAACGGTGGTGAATCGGACCCGTCCCGATGCATCGCTTATGGCGACGCCGCGCAGGTAGTTGCGGTCGGCCGCGCCGTAGATCGAATAGACCCCCGCCGCATCGCACTGCCACAGATAGACGGCGTGCCCCGCCAGTGGCGCACAGGCACGGCGGATGTCCTGCAATGTCATTTCCAGCCTGACCGGGACACCCTCGGCCACGGGCAGAAGCCCGCCGATCGAGGTGCGGATATCTTCGCGGATGACGCCTGCTTCCGTCAGGATGTTGACCATCTGACCTTCGCGCACATTGGTTCCGTCCGCCGGGAACGGACCGGGGGTCTCTGCGGGCAGCGCGACACAGGTGCTGCCGTCCGCCGACGTCCCCGTTGCCGTCTGCGCCCTGCCCCGCGCGGCCCAGAGCGACAGCGCCATACCGCCCATCGCCAATCCCGTCACCAGAAGTCGCCGCCGTGCCAGATACGGCAAGTCCGCGGCCAGCCCTTCGGGTCCATGCTCATCCGGTCGGGTCATTCCACACGTCTCCATCGCCTCTCCTGGATCATACGCCGAAGCCGTGACAATCCGTCGGAATGACCAGACCCATCCGCGTGGGCAGATCTTGGGGCACAGGCGGCCCAGGCCAAACCTTGACAAAGGCTAAGTGCCAGCGGCCAAGCCATTGAATTTTGTACCGGACCAGGCTGGGAAGGTGGAGCGGGCGGCGGGAATCGAACCCGCGTCTTTAGCTTGGAAGGCTAAGGTCTTACCATTACACAACGCCCGCGCTGCATGTGGTAGGTATTCGGACCAAGCCGGTTCGTCAAGGCGGTGCCCCGATGAACCCTGCCTCTTTGTGCGGAGATGCCGACCCGCAAGCGCTGGATCTACTCTGCGCCGGTATCGCGGACGACGCGGGTGTCTTCCAGGGTCACGATCCGGTCGACCAGTTCAAGGATGTGGTTGTCGTGGGTCACCATGACAGTGGTCGTTCCACGGTCAGCGCCATCCGCTTGAGCAGTTGCACGACCGCCTGGCTCGGGTCATGGTCCAGCGCGGCGGTGGGGTTCGTCGGCAAACACGACCTCGGGGTTAGCAACCAGCGCGACGGCGACGCGCTGTTTCTGCCCGCCCGACAGGTTGGCCGTCAGACAGTCGATCCGGTCTTCCAGGCCGAGCAGGGTCAGCGGATGTTCCGCTGCCGCGTTCCGCCGGATCGGGTCGCCGCGCCCGTGATCCTGAAGTCGCATCAGCACAGTCTGTCGAGCGGTCAGGCTTTCCTGCGTGCAAGCCGGCGGTCTTCGTCGTGTCCCTGACCGTCCGAAGGGCATCGCTTTCCCGACCTTGTGTCATGCCATGAACGGGTTGTTCTCAGCCGTAGCCTGGCAACCGTCCGAGCCAATCCCGACGCAGGCGTCGCGCGCGGCGATCTATGCCCCAAGGCGGTGGACGGTGATCCGCGGCTGATCATGGTTCCGGCGACGATGCTGTCGCTTTGGGGCACCGTCTTCACGACCGAAGGTCTGCCGGCCATGCGCACGTCGCTTGCACGGCATGTGGATATCCTCGTTTCCGGGCTTGGGCATCACGAGCTGACCTTGCGCAGCGGGAAAATCCGCGACCTCATGGCTGCTTGTCTGCCTTGGCCATCAGTGCCCGGATGTGACGGGCGAAAACCGCTGTCGCGGGCAGGCCCAGCACAAGGCCACCTGCCAGCGATTGCACGGGTGTCAGCACCGGCCAGCCGACCCAGGACCAGATCAGCGAGGCGAAGAACAGGTTCACCGCCATCGCCCCTGCCCCGAACGGATACAGGATCAGGGTCAGCCGCAAGACGCTCATCTGCGGTTGACCAGCCATTGCACGGCGATCAGCGCGGCAAGGAAGATCAGCGAGGCGGCAAGGTAGGCCAGCTCCGCCTCGGCAGTTTGCGGCTGCGGGATCGGACGCTGGAACGCCTCGGCCAGGGCAGCGGTCGGCGCGAGGAAAGGGATCAGGCACAGCATCGGGCGCATGTCAGGTCTCCTGTGTCAGGGATCGGTAGATGTCGGGAAGGGCGCGGCCCAGTCGTCCGGGATCGGGCAGCAGGGTGAATCCGGCGCGGCCAAAGATCCGGGCGAACCAGTCCTGCCCGTCGGCATCGACGATGACCCCGTGGACCGCCTGGCCCAGTCGTCTGGCCTCGCGCACCGCCATATGGCTGTCCTCGATACCGTAGGTCCCCTCATAGTGGTCCAGATCGTTCGGCTTGCCGTCGGTCAGCACCAGAAAAAGCTTGCGGGCCGAGGGTTCGGTCGCGAGCTGGGTCGAGACGTGGCGGATCGCAGCCCCAAGCCGCGTGTAGTGGCCCGGGCGCAGGCCACCGATACGGCCGGTGGCTTCAGGCGTCAGGCGGTCGGCAAATCCCTTGCAGCGGGTCAGGAAGACCCGGTCGCGGCGCAGCGACGAAAATCCCCAGATCGCCTGCCGGTCGCCGACCGCATCGATGCCGCCGGCCAGGGCCGCCAAGGCCTCGCGCATGGTGTCGATGACACTGCGGGTGCCCACGACGGATTCGGTGGACCGGGAGCAGTCCATCAGAATCGCCACCGACAGGTCCCGCTCTACAGGCCGAAGATCGCGGAAGATACGATCACTGCCCTGGCCGGTGGCGCGGATCGCGACCTGCGCGGTGACAAGGGCGTCGAGGTCAAGTTCCGCTCCGTCGACCTGCCGGGGTAGCAGGATGCGGCGGGGATGCAGCGCCTGAAACTGCCGCCGGACGCGGGTCATCAGGCGCGGGTCCGGCGCGAAGCTTTCGCCGGGCGTGGCGTCCGCTTCCAGAACGCGGCTGTGGTCGGGCATGTAGGCGCAGGCGCGGTGGTTCCATTCGGGGTAGGTGAAGGTGTCGGAAAGCCGTTCATGGTCGGCATCCTGCGGCGCAAGGTCGAGATGCAGGCGCAGTCGGGTGGCGGCGCGCTTGTGGTGTCTGGTGAGGGTTATGTGGTCCTGATCCTCGGCCGCCTTCTGGGCATTTTCCAGATCATCGTCATCGGTCGCGCGGTTCAGGCCCATGCTTTCCACCCACGAGAAGATGGATTCGAATCGGTGCATGATGAAGCTGTCGGTGCGGTTGGCCTGTTCGTTATCCTCGCGCTTGCCCTGTTTGCGGGTGGGGCCGGCAAGGCCGGGGGGCGCGATGATCGCGTCCTCTGCCGGAGTTGCGGCGGTGCTGCGTCCACCTTGGTCAAGCTGAAGCCAGATCGGCAGCGGCGGTGGCGGAGCATAGCCGCGCGGGGCGGGCACTGGATCGGTCGGTGCAAGCGTGCCGCCCGCCAGCAAAAGGCGCACGCGGGACGCAACCTTCTGCTCGGTCGGCAAGACGGCATGGTCGGGATAGATGTCCAGCAGATGCCTGCACAGGGCGGCGTGGGGCTTGCGTAGCCCCGGGCAACTGCGCAGCGCGCGGGTCGTCGCCCGCTCCATCGCGTCCAGATGAGCCAGGGCGGCAGCAAGCGGGTCCGCCGGTGCCGGGCGGGGTTGGGACGACGCCGCCAGAGCCGCCAGCCACAGATAGGCGGCGCGGTTCAGGTCCACCGTGGGAAAGGCATCCATCACCGGAGGCAGGCGCAAGGCTTCGCCGTCAAAGGTGGCGACATGCTCCAGTGCCCGCGTCTCGGCCAGACCGGCGCCGATCCCCCGGCGAT
Source organism: Tabrizicola sp. (assembly GCF_030694085.1). Taxonomy (GTDB): domain Bacteria; phylum Pseudomonadota; class Alphaproteobacteria; order Rhodobacterales; family Rhodobacteraceae; genus Tabrizicola. The sequence continues at coordinate 100,407 of NZ_JAUXZE010000048.1, forward strand.
GGCGCGAGGCGGTTGCCGGGCTGGGGGCGATCTCGACCCCCGGCCGGCCGCCCAGCGCGCGGAACAGAAGCACAAGGCTGGGGCGTAGGGCGTCAAGCGCGACCGCGTGCGCAGGGTAGCCCGCGACCGGTGCCAGGCGCTGTGCAACCCCGTGCCAGAGGTTGCCCACCGTCTCTTCCGGGTCCATCAGGTCCATCGGGTGCAGGGCCATCGGTCTATCCGTAAACGCTGGCGATGACGTCGCGCAGGGCCTGCACCACGTCCGGCTCGTCGGTCAGGGGTTCGAGGACCGCCGCTTGCAAGGCGCGTTCGATGGGCATCCCCCCGGCGATCAGGCTGGCGGCGTAGATCAGAAGCCGGGTCGAGACCCCCTCTTCCAGGTCCATCCCCGACAGCGCGCGGATATGCCCCGCCAGCCGCACCAAGGGGGCCACACGGGCGTCATCCAGGCCACTTTCGCGGGCGACCACAGCGGTTTCGGTAGCCGGATCGGGAAAGCCGAAGGTGATCGACAGGAACCTCTGGCGGGTCGATGGTTTCAGCCGTTTCAGAATGTTCTGGTAGCCGGGGTTGTAGCTGGCCACCAGCATGAAGCCGGGCGGGGCCACCAGTTCCTCGCCCGTGCGGTCGATCATCAGGGTGCGGCGGTTGTCGGTCAGGGGGTGCAGGACCACCGTCACGTCCTTGCGCGCCTCGATCACCTCATCAAGGTAGCAGATCGCCCCTTCCCGCACCGCGCGGGTCAGCGGGCCATCCACCCACTCGGTCGCCCCGCCGCGAAGGAGGTAGCGCCCGATGAGGTCAGAGGCGGACAGGTCGTCGTGGCAGGCGACGGTGTAGAGCGGGCGGCCAAGGCGGGCAGCCATGTGTTCCACGAACCGGGTCTTGCCGCAGCCGGTCGGCCCCTTCAGAAGCAGGGGCAGACCTTTGGCATGGGCCGCCTCGAACAGCGCGACTTCCTGCGCCGTGGGGCGGTAGTAGGGGGCCTCGGCCCGCGTCCGTTCGGGGGAAAGGGCGTTCACAGGGCCTCTCCTTCCGGCAGGGCCACCGGGCCAGGCGTGATGACTTCACGCCGGACAACGATCTGGGCGTAGATGAACAGGATCGCCCCCAGCACCACGGCAATACCGGCCCCGAAGCGCATCATGTAGAACAGGCCCAACTGGTCCTGCACGTCCATGTAATAGTCCCCGACGATGCGCTGCATGTGGGTCTGGATCGTGCCGGCGAAGGTAAGGACGAAGGTCATGAACGCCATGCCCCCGGTCATCAGCCAGAACGACACCATGTTCAGCACCTGGTTGTAGGGCGCGCGGCCGCGCAGCAGCGGCATGGCATAGGTGATGATGGCAAGGTTCATCGCGACATAGGCGCCGTAGAAGGCCAGGTGACCGTGGGCAGCGGTGATCTGCGTGCCGTGGGTGTAGAAGTTCACGCCGTGGAACGTGTGCAGGAACCCCCAGACCCCGGCCCCGAAGAACGCCACCGTCGCCGAGCCCAGCGCCCAGAGAAGCGCCGCCTTGTTGGGGTGATTGCGCCGCCCCTTCCACACCATGATGAAGGCAAAGGACATCATCGCGAAGAACGGCACCACCTCGAAGGCCGAGAAGATTGACCCGGTCCACTGCCAGTACTCCGGCAGGCCGATCCAGTAGAAGTGGTGGCCAGTGCCAAGGATGCCCGAGAAAAGGGCGGTGGCGACGATGACGTAAAGCCACTTTTCCACCACCTCGCGGTCGACGCCGGTCAGCTTCAGCATCAGGAAGGCCAGGATCGCGGCCATCACCAGCTCCCAGGTGCCTTCCACCCACAGGTGGACGACGAACCACCAGTACATCTTGTCGAGGCTGAGGTTGTCGGGGTTGATGAAAGCGAAAACCCATAGAAGCGACAGAAGCCACAGGCCAGTCAGCAGGACGCCGGTGATCGCGGTCTTGCGGCCCGCCAGAACGGTCATCGAGATGTTCACAAGGAAAATCACCGCAGCCACGAGGATGCCGAACTTGACCCAGAGCGGTTGCTCCAGAAACTCGCGCCCACCGTGGATGCCGACAAGATAGCTGCCGACGGCGCCAAGGGTGCCGACGACAAGGATGACCAGTTGCAGATAGGCAAGCTTGACCGACCAGATTTCCCGCTCTGATTCTTCGGGCACCAGGAAGTAGGCTGCGCCGAAGAAACCCAAGAGCAGCCAGACGATCAGTGCGTTGGTGTGGATCATGCGGATGATGTTGAAGGGCAGCACCGTCGACAGGGTGTTGGGCGAGACGTAGATCCAGCCCGCCAGAAGCCCGCCCAGAACCTGAATCCCGAACAGGCCCATTGCCACCATGAAGTAGGCGTAAGCCACCTTTTGCGATTGATATTTCATGTCTTTCTCCTAGCCCGCGTCCGTGGGCGGCCAGCTTTGGGTGTCGGTCTGATCCGCCCAGCGCAGGAATTCCGACAAGGCGCGCATCTCTTCCGGGGTGATGGCGAATTGGGGCATCTGGCGGCGCCCCGCGACGCCGCTGGGCTGCGCGGCCATCCAGCCGTCCAGCACCTCATAGGCGGCTTGCGGGTCCTCCAGCACGCCCCAGCGGGTCATCACGTTGCCCAGTTCGGGGGCGAAATAGGCGCCCTCGCCGTGCAGGGTGTGGCAGTTGATGCAGCTGTGACGCTCCCACACATGCTTGCCCAGGCGCACTTCGGGCGTAAGCGGCATGCCGGCGGTCGAGACGTTCACGACATAGCGGTGGGAATGGATCGTCATGGCCACGAACACCACGACGAAGAACAGCGAGCCCCCGTAGAAGATGTTTCTGGCCCGTGACTTCGTAAGGATCTCTGACATCGGGTCGGTCCTGGCGATTGTTGCGGATAGGCCCGGTTCTACAGGCCACCGCACCGCCGGACGTTGCGCCAGCACAACGACGAAGGCCCTTCGCGCGCAGCAATGTGGCCAGATGGCACGACTGCCAGGGCGGAGGCACCATGCGCAGGCCCAGACTCGACGATCCCGATCTGCCGCTGCGGCTGATCTTCGAACACTGGCCCGAGGTGGCCAATGTCTTCCGCGCGCAGGGAATGGCCTGTTTCGGCTGCCCCATCGCGCCGTTTCACACGGTGATCGACGCCTGCGCCGAATATGGCCTGGACGAGATCGCCTTTCGCACCGCACTGCAGGCCGCAGCGGCGGGCTGACCTGAAGGAGCCGACATGCGGCCCGATAAAGCCTACTCCGGCCCCGCCTTGTTCAGCTATGGCTTCCGCCCGCTTTTCCTGCTGGCGGGCAGCTTTGCGGCATTGGTGATCCCGTTGTGGATGGCGGTCTGGACCGGGCGCGTCAGCCTGAGCGGGCCGTTCACCCCGACTGACTGGCACATCCACGAGCTGCTTTTCGGCTATACCTCGGCCGTGCTGGCGGGGTTCCTGTTTACCGCGATCCCGAACTGGACCGGGCGGATGCCGACGCGCGGCTGGCCGCTGATGGCTCTGGCCGCGCTGTGGGTGGCCGGGCGGCCGGCGGTCGCCGGGGGCCTTGGCCTGGGGCCGGTGGCGGTCATGGCACTGGACTGCGCCTTCCTGCTGGCCATTGGCGCGATGATCACGGTCGAGATCGTCGCGGGCCGGAACTGGAGCAACCTGCGCGTGGTCGTGCCGGTGCTCATGTATCTTGCCGCCAACATCACCTTCCACCTTGAGGCAATGCAGCTTGGCACAGCCGGATATGGCCGCCGCCTGGGATTTGCGATGGTCGTCCTTCTGATCGGGCTGATCGGCGGCAGGATCATTCCCAGCTTCACCCGGAACTGGCTGGCCAAACAGGGGGACGGGCCGATGCCGGTGCCGTTCGGGCGGTTCGATGGGGCCAGTCTGGTGCTGATGCTGGGGGCGCTGATCGCGTGGGTCGCGCTGCCCGAGGCGCGGCTGACGGGACTGGCCATGATCCTCGCAGGGGTGGTTCAAGCTTTCCGCCTGGCCCGCTGGCGTGGGTGGAGGGTCTGGCGGTCAGCTATCCTGTCAATGCTGCATCTGGCCTATGGTTTCATCCCGGTCGGCCTGGTGGCCCTTGGTCTTTCGGTGCTGGGCACCTTGCCCGCTGTGGTGGGCCTGCATCTACTTGGCATCGGCGCGATCGGCGGCATGACGCTGTCGGTGATGATGCGCGCCTCGCTGGGCCATACCGGGCGCGAGCTGCGGGCAGGCCGCGCGCTGAGCCTGGCCTTTGCCTGCGTGGCGCTGGCAGCCCTGACGCGCGCAGCCTTGTCGTCAGAGGCGAGCCTGTGGGTGGCGGCAACCTTTTGGACTGCCGGTTTTGCAATCTTTGCCGCCCGGCTTGCCCCGATCCTGAGCATGCCGAACCCCGCCCGCCGCGTGCCTAACCCGCAGCCCCGCTAAGCATCACCAGCCGGTGCGGCGCGGTCACCGTGATCTTGCGCCGTTCCGACAGCACGATCCCGTCCCGCTCCCACCCGCTGAGAAGGCGGCTGACGGTGTGCAAGGTGGTGCCGGTCATGTCCGACAGGTTCTGCCGCGTGATCGGCATGCCGATCTCGATCCCGCCATCGACCTTGCGTCCGGCCTGGGTCACCAGCCGCAGAATTGCGCAGGCAATGCGCTGTTCGACGGCCTGGGTTGCCATTTCGACGATGCGGTTGTTCATCTCGCCCACCCGCTCGCCCACGACCTTGTAGGTTTCGGTGGCAAAGCCGTCGTATTTCTGCACGAACTCGGCCCAATGCCGGTTCGGCCAGGCCAGGGCCACGCAATCATCCGCCGTCATTGCTGTCGCTGGATAGGTGGTGCGCCCGATGGCCGCCCCGATCCCGAACAGCTGCCCCGGCGCGATGTGCAGCGCGATGATCTGATCGCCGCCGGGGGTGGTGCGGATCACCCGGATATGGCCATCCAGAAGCAGGAAGAACCGCTCGACCGGCAAGCCTTCGCTGAAGACAGCAACACCCGGGTCGAACCGCAGCGCCGTCGCAGCATCCAGGATCTCGCGGATCTGGGGCCGGGAAAGCCTGCGGAAGGGCGGGAGACTGGCCAGAAGGCTTTCGTCAAGTTTGTGCAAACGATGCCTCCGATGTTGTGGCAGCACAACGAACCGGGGGCGACCTTACCCTAGAAGGGGATGCAAGACCATAAACCTGAAAGGACCGGACATGTTCCCGAAACTGATCACTGCAACAATCACAGCCCTGGTGCTGACCGCGGCGGCCCAGGCCGAAAACTTCGACGTGAAGATGCTGAACAAGGGGGCAGATGGCGCGATGGTCTTCGAGCCCGCCTTCGTGAAGGCCGCCGTGGGCGACACCGTCACCTTCATCTCGACCGACAAGGGCCACAACGTCGAGGGCATCGACGGGATGCTTCCCGAGGGTGTGGACGCGTTCAAAAGCGGCATGGGGGATGACTATGTCCTGACGCTGACCGCCGAAGGTCTATACGGCTTGAAATGCACGCCCCACTACAGCATGGGCATGGTTGCGCTGATCCAGGTCGGTGCTCCGGTCAATCTGGATGCGGCGTCTGCCGTGACGCAGAAGGGCAAGGCCAAGACCCGGTTCGAGCCGCTGTTCACGCAAGTCGCAAACTGACCTGACGCCACACCGAAAATGAGGCGGCCTCGACGGGCCGCCTTTTCCTTTGTCCGCCGATGATCCGCGCCTAGTCGCGCACCAGCCGGAACCCCAGGTAATCTGGCGGCACACCCGCCGCGCAGCCGCCTGAACGGGCATCGCGGATGAAATCGATGACGAACGCACGGTGCTTGCCCTGCACCGCCCGGACCCCGCAGTAATCCGAGCTGGTGGCAATCGCTTTGCCGTCCCGGGTCAGCGTGCCGTTCTGAAAACATGTTTCAGTCCATTCCCAGACGTTGCCGGATATATCGGCCACGCCCATCGAATTCGTCCCGAAATGGCCCATCGGATGCTGCTGCAGGTCAGCCTCGCCTCGCAATTCGACTTCGCGCCGGTAGCTGGCGATCCAGCGCCGCGAGGGGTCGGCACCGTTGGCGTCTTCCCCAAAACCGTCGTCAAAGCCGCGTTCCGCCGCCGCCCTAAGCCACTCGGCATCGGTCGGCAGGCGCCAGAGCTGCCCCGTCTCGTCAGACAGCCAGACGGCATAGGCGGTGGCGTCGGCATGGTTGACGTTGGTCTGAGCCGCCCCCGCCACGCCAGAAACCGGCGCGGCAGCGCAGGCACCTGCCGCCACGCATCGGGCATAGTCGGTCTCGGAGACATGGTGGGTCATGATTTCCAGCGTCGCCACATCGACCCGCTGCAAGGGGGCATCGACGATGCGGGTGCCCTGGCGGAATTCTCCTGCCGGGCGATAGTCCTGCGGGCCCGCCGGAATAAGGACGGTCTGGGGCGGGGCCACTGGCGGTCGTTGCATCGACGCGACAAGGATCGCCCCAGCCGTGCCGATGGCGACACCTGCCAGCAGCCCCAATGCCACACGACGTTTCATTTCATCCTCCGGGAAAAAAGGGCGGAGTGGTCCGGGACGACAGACCACCCCGCCAGCATGCGACCGCCGTTACGGCAGCGCGCTGCGTCCTTCGTGCAGGACGTCGTATTCCACCGGAGCCACGACCTGTTCCATCAGATCATTGTTCCAGGTGCCGCCGACGATCACATGCGCCGTCGCGCCCAGGTTCACCGCCTCGATCAGGTTGTGGTTGACGTAGGCGTAGACGCCCGGTTGCAGGAAGGTGTAAAGCGCCGCACCAGCCGATCCGCCGCGAATGAACCAGGTCTCCAGATCGCGTTCCGGCAGGTTGTTGAACTTGCCGCTCTCCCAGACCAGATCGCCATGCCCGCCGATCAGGTGCGGACGGCTGTCCCGGTTGGCCTGGCTGTGGACGAAGAGCACGCGCTCGCCCTGCTCGGCCTCAAGCGCCTGGTCGCCCGTCAATGCCCCCACCCTGCCGTTGAAGACGACGTGGGACGGGATCAGCCGGTTCATCACCTCCAGCGTGTCGGAATAGCTTTCGCCGGCATCCGCAAAGCGCAGGTAGGCGCCATCCGGGCCGCGCGGGATGTAGAAGTCATTCTCGCCGATGTAGTAGACCCGGTCATAGGACACCGGATTGCCAAGATGATCCTTCAGCCCGTCCCGAGGCAGCACCATGATGCAGCCCGACATGCCCGACACCACATGCCAGGGGATCATCGGACCGCCCGGAGCGCAGTGATAGACGAACACCCCCGGCCGCGTCGCCTTGAACCGCAGCACCGCCTTTTCGCCGGGGTTGACCAGCGTCAGCGAACCACCACCCAAAGCGCCGGTAGCCGCGTGGAAGTCGATGTTGTGCTGCATCATGTTTTCGGGCGGGTTGAACAGGGTCAGTTCGACATAATCGCCCTCGTGCACCACCATCATCGGGCCGGGAACCGAGCCATTGAACGTCATGGCCTGCAGCCAGGCGTCCTCGTCCACCTGGATCTCCTTCTCGATGATCTTCATCTCGAATTCGATCACCGCAGGCCCGTCGCTGGCCACCTGTTCATGCGGGTGCACGAAGGGCGGCTTGACCAGCTTGACCTTGCGGCGGGGCAAGCTTGACAGATCGACCGGCGCGGCAGCCGAGGTGTCCATCACCTCCTCCGCCCCGGCGGTCTTGACGACAAACGGAGCAGCGGCAATCATCGCGGCCCCCATCAGTGCAGTGCGTCGCGTAAACATCGAGCTTCCCTCATCTGTGTGTCAGTTGAGGCGAGTTTAGCCCTATGTCCGAACGCCTTCGTTGTCCTGCAACAACGTGCGTCGCCGATACCGGCCCCCCATGACAAGTTCTGTGGCTATCGCAGGTGTGGTGACGACCCGCGCGACCGGGGACAGGTCGCGCGGGGTAACGTTATGACGAAGGTAGCTATTCTGCTGCCTCACGGCATCTGAACCGGGTGATCAGACCCGCAAGTTCGGGCCGACACGACCCGCAGGACGTTCCTGCGCCAAGCGCTTCTCCCAAAGCCGCTACCGTCAGCGCGCGCCCCGTCGCAATGGCCTGGCAGATTGTGTTCCGCCCGACGTTCATGCAGGCGCAGACCGTCGGCCCCGCGTCGACGACCCCGCCCCGCGCGCGTCCCGCCAGAGCGTCATTCGCATCGCCGCCTTGTTCCAGCAGGGCAATCACCATGTCGCGGGCCAGCTCGACCGGGTCTGGCCCGACGAACAAAGCTGCCACCAGACGCCCGTCCCGGTGGAAGGCGACCCGCGACATGCCGCGGGCCTGATCTGTCATCGATACCGAACCGCAGTCGGCCAGGGCGAACAGCTTGCGCGCCTGCGACACCCAGTCATCCGGCGCGACAGTCCCGGCCAGTTCGGCCCGCCATCCGCCATGAATCCGCGCCTTGGCCCAATAGCCGCAGTCCGGGATGAAATCGCCCGCCGACACCGCAAAACCGTACCAGCCGGCAGGATACTTGCGCAGGGCGACCGTGCTTGCCTTGCTGTCGGGTTGGCCCGACAGAGGGTCCGGGTTGGCGGCCACCAGAGCATCGACCCGCCCCGTCGGAGCCGTCTCTCCTGTCCAGTGGATCGGGGCGAAGGGGTGTCCAGGGGCGACGCGATCCGTCACGAGGACACGCAGAATGGCGCGCCCAAGGTCATTCGTCGCCTCGACCAGGTCGGCGGTGCGCAGCCCCAGAGGTTCGGCATCGCTCGGGTGAAGCTCAAGGAATGGCTCGGCCAGATGCGACGACAGACGGGGGCTTTTCGCCGTCCGTGTCATCGTATGCCACTGGTCACGGATGCGGCCCGTGTTCAGCCGGACTCCATCCGGTTGCGATACCGTTGGCGCCTGAACCGCCAGCATCCGGCCCTTGCCGTCCGGCGTATGGAACTGGCCATCGCCGAAGAACCGCCCACCCCGACGACGTGGCGTTGCGGGCCACAGGAACGGCGCCAGCGCGTCGTAGCGGGCAGGGTCGATCGACGCGTGGTCAGAGATGTCGAAGTCCAGGCCGAACGCACCGGCCACGCCGGAAAGTGCTGCATGTTCGGCAAAGATTTCGGCGGGCGTTTCCCAGCCGAACGCCTGGCCCCACCCCATTCGTCCCGCCACCTCGGCCAGGATGCGCCAGTCATCGCGCGCTTGCCCCGGCACTGGCAAGGCGGCGCGCTGTCGGCTGATCCGGCGTTCGGAGTTGGTCACCGTGCCCGATTTTTCTGCCCAGGCCGTCGCCGGAAGCAGCACATGCGCAAGGCGGGCGGTGTCGGTCCTGGCCGTGATGTCCTGCACCACGACGAACGGACAGCCGCGCAACGCCTCGGCGACCAGATCAGCCTCGGGCATCGAAACGACCGGGTTGGTGTGGATGATCCAGATCGCCTTGATCCGGCCATCCGCGACCGCACGGAACATGTCGACGGCCTTCAGACCGGGCGTTTCCGCGATGCCGGGTGCGTTCCAGAACGCTTGCACGGCAGCGCGGTGCTGCGGGTTCTCGATCTCCATGTGACAGGCCAGCATGTTCGCCAGCCCACCGACCTCGCGCCCGCCCATCGCGTTTGGCTGGCCCGTCACGCTGAACGGCCCCATTCCCGGTCGCCCGATGCGGCCCGTCGCGAGGTGGCAGTTCAGGATCGCATTCACCTTGTCCGTCCCGTGCGAGGACTGGTTCACGCCCTGGCTGTAGACGGTGATCACTTTCTCGGTTCCGCACCACAGGTCGACGAACGCGCGCAGGTCACCGTCGGACAGCCCCGTCCCGGAGGCGTCCGTTGCCCGCGCCGCAGCGAAGGCAGCTTCGGCCCCGGTGACATGCGCCAGAAACGCCGGATCGCCGCAGCCCTTCGCCTCGATCCCGGCCAGAAGCGCATTGAACACCGCCACGTCCCCACCCGGAGCGATTGCCAGATGCAGGTCGGCAATCTCGCAAGTAGCCGTGCGGCGGGGGTCGATGACGACGACCTTCATGCCCGGACGGGCGGCCTTTGCCGCCGACAGCCTCTGGTAAAGGACCGGGTGGCACCAGGCCAGGTTCGACCCCACCAGCACCACGAGGTCGGCCAGTTCCAGGTCCTCATACTGTCCGGGCACGGTGTCCGTTCCGAAGGCCCGCCGATGGCCCGCCACGCTGGAGGCCATGCACAGGCGCGAGTTGGTGTCGATGTTGGCGGTGCCCCAGAACCCCTTCGCCAGCTTGTTGGCGACATAGTAATCTTCGGTCAGCAACTGGCCCGAGACATAAAGCGCCACCGCATCCGGCCCATGTTCGGCAATCGTCCGGGCGAACCGCTTGGCCACCACACCCAGCGCCGCGTCCCAGCCCACCTCTTGCCCGAAGACGCGCGGTGTCAAAAGCCGCTCCTCAAGCCCCACCGTCTCACCCAGTGCCGTGCCTTTCGAGCAGAGCCGACCGTAATTCGCCGGATGCATCGGGTCGCCCTTCACCGACAGGCCCCCCGCCCCGTCGGGCGTCAGGATCACCCCGCAGCCCACCCCACAGTAGGGACAGGTGGATCGGACGGATGGACCTTCCCCGCGGGGAAGGTTAGGGGGGACTGCGGTCATGCCGCCGACCTTTGGCGCAGGCGGGTCGCGTCCAGAAACACCCGTCCGCCTTCGGTCCGTGCCGCGAACGTGCGCACCGCTCCCTCATCCGCGCCTTGCGCGACGCCAGTGGACAGATCGAACACCCAGGCATGCAGGGGGCAGGTGACCGAGGTGCCGTGGACGATGCCTTCCGACAACGGCCCGCCCTTGTGCGGGCAGCGGTCCTCCAACGCAAAGACCTGGTCGTCGGCGGTGCGGAACACTGCCACGCACCCGGCATCCGTCTTGACCACCCGCGCGCCTTGGCGGGGAATGTCATCCAGTGCGGCAATGTCGATCATGGCGGTCATTCGGCGGCCCTCAGGGTCAGGTCGGCGATGGGGGCCCAGTCGGACGGGCGTTCGGCGAGTTCGGCCCAGGGGTCGGTCTGGTAGACCGACTGGCTTTGCATGAAGCGGTCATAAAGGGCGCGCCGCGTCTCAAGGTCCATGATCTGCGCCTTGCACCAGTCGAGGCCGACCTTTGCGACCCATTTGTAGATCCGGTGCAGGTAGCGGGCGTTCTCGCGGTAAAGCTGGACGAAGGCCGCGATGACCTCCATCGCCTCCTCTTCGGTCGGCACCGCGCACAGAAGCTCGGTCTCCTTCACATCCATCCCCGCCGCGCCCGCGACGCTGATCTGGTAGCCACTGTCGACGCAGACCACGCCGATATCCTTGCATGTCGCTTCCGCGCAGTTCCGGGGGCACCCCGAGACGCCCAGCTTGACCTTGGCGGGGGTCCATGACCCCCAAAGGAGCTTCTCCAGCTTGATCCCGAGGCCCGTGGAATCCTGCGTCCCGAAGCGGCAGAACTCTTTGCCGACACAGGTCTTCACCGTCCGCAGGCCCTTGGCATAGGCATGACCGCTGACCATGCCAGCTTCATTGAAGTCGGCCCAGATCGCGGGCAGGTCTTCCTTCCTTACGCCCAAAAGGTCGATCCGCTGCCCGCCCGTGACCTTGATCATCGGCACCGCATATCGGTCAGCCGCATCGGCAATCGCGCGCAACTCGGCCGAAGTCGTCACCCCGCCCCACATGCGCGGCACCACCGAATAGGTCCCGTCCTTCTGGATATTCGCGTGGTTGCGTTCGTTCACAAACCGCGACTGCCGGTCATCGGCGTAGTCCAGAGTCCAGTCCGACAAGAGGTAGTAGTTCAACGCCGGCCGGCACGAGGCGCAGCCCCCGACCGTCTTCCAGCCCAGGTTCTGCATCACTGCCGGGATCGACTTGAGGCCCTGAGCCTTGATCAGCCGCCGGACGTCTTCATGCGTGTGGTCGGTGCATCTGCACATCGGCGGGTTGGCGTTGGCCTGGAAGCCGTCGCCCAGCGTCAGCGCCATCACCTTTTCGACCAGCCCGGTGCAGGTGCCACAGCTTGAGCTGGCCTTGGTCGTGGCCCGAACCATATCCAGCGTCACCGCGCCGCCCTGAACCGCCGCCGTTATCTTCGATTTGCAGACGCCGTTGCAGCCACAGATTTCCGCCTCAGGCGGCAAGGCTGCAACGGCTGCCAGAGGGTCCGCCTGGGCACCTCCCGCGAAGGCCGGGCCGAAGATCAGCGTCTCCCGCATCGCGCTGACGTCCTCTCCAGACTTGATCTTGTCGAAGAACCAGGCGCCGTCGGCGGTATCGCCATACATGACTGCTCCGACAAGTTTTTCGCCCTCCAGCACCAGCCGCTTGTAGACCCCGCGCCCCGGATCGCGGAACACGATGTCCTCACGCCCCGGTGCATCGGCAAAGTCGCCCGCACTGAAGAGGTCCACGCCCGTGACCTTCAGCTTGGTCGCGGTCTGCACCGGCTTGAACGCGGCCTCCTGCCCCATCAGCGTTGCGGCCAGCACCTTGGCCTGGTCGTAAAGCGGGGCCACCAGCCCGAAGAGCTGTTTGTCATGCTCCACACATTCGCCCAGCGCATAGATCGCCCGGTCACTGGTCTGCATCTGGTCGTTGACCACAACCCCGCGCCCGACCTCCAGATGCGCGTCGGTGGCAATGCGGGTTTCGGGGCGGATGCCGACGGCCATGCAGACAAGGTCGGCGTCATGGACCGTGCCGTCCTCCAAAAGCACCGCCTCGACCCGGTCGGTCCCAAGGATCGCCTTCGTCGCGCCCTTGCAATGGATGCGGATACCCCGGCGTTCCAGGTCCTTCTGCAAGAGATACCCGGCCGAGGGGTCAAGCTGCCGCTCCATCAGGTGACCCATCAGGTGAATGACGGTGACCTCTGCCCCCCGCGCCGCCATCCCTGCCGCCGCTTCCAGACCCAGAAGCCCGCCACCGATCACCACAGCCTTCGCGCCGGGTTTTGACACCGCAATCATCGCATTGGTGTCTTCCAGATCGCGGTAGGTGCAGACACCGGGCAAGTCCTTCCCCGCCACCGGGATGATGAAGGGCGCCGAGCCGGTTGCGATGACCAGCGCATCATAGGGCGTCTCGCCGGTCTTGCTGACGACAACCTTCCGCTCGCGGTCGATCTTGGTCACATGCTCGCCGAAATGGCACTGCACCCCATGCGCCACATACCAGGCGTCGTCATGGGTGACGATCTCGGCATAGGTCTTCTCGCCCGACAGGACCGGCGACAGCATTAGCCGGTTGTAGTTCCCGCGCGGCTCGCCGTTGAAGAGGGTGACCCGACCGGCGAAGCCCGCCTCGAACAAGGTCTCCAACATCCGGCCACTGGCCATTCCGGCCCCGATGACAACCAACCGCATCATGCCGCGTCCTTTTTCTTGTGCCCGTGCTCGTACTCTTCCAAGAAGCCCAGAACCTCGGCGCGGTAGTGCCAATAGTCAGGGTGATCCAGAAGCGCGCGGCGGGTGCGGGGGCGGGGAAGCTTGACCTCGGTCACCTTGCCGATGGTCGCCTCCGGGCCGTTGGTCATCATCACCACGCGGTCCGCCAGAAGGATCGCCTCGTCCACGTCATGCGTGACGCAGATCGCGGTGACTTGCGTGCGCGACCAGACCTCCATCAGCACTTCCTGCAACTCCCAGCGGGTCAGGCTGTCCAGCATCCCGAAGGGTTCATCCAGGAGGAGAAGCTTCGGCGACAGGGCAAAGGCCCGCGCGATGCCGACCCGCTGCTTCATCCCGTTCGACATCTCGGCGGCAGGCTTGTGCATGGCCTCAGCAAGGCCCACCCGTTCAAGGTAGTATTCCACCACATCCTGCCGTTCGGCCTGGGTGGCCTTGGGGTAGACGCGGTCCACGCCTATGGCGACGTTTTCGCGGGCGGTCAGCCAGGGAAACAGGCTGGGCGACTGAAAGACCACCGCGCGTTCCGGGTCGGCCCCTTCGACGTGGAGACCATCCAGCTTGATTGCACCCTTCGAGATGTCGTTGAGGCCAGCCGCCATCGTCAGCACGGTGGACTTGCCGCAGCCGGAATGGCCGATCAGGCTGACAAACTCGCCCTTCTTCAAGGTCAGGTTGAAGTCCTTGACCACAGTCAAAGGTCCCTTCGGCGTGGCGTAGACCTTGTGCAGTTGGGAAAATTGCAGATAGCGGTCGTCGGTAAAGCTTTTCGCGGCCTGCGCATAGGCGCGCGGCAAGGCGTGGCGCGGGGTGACGGCGGGCAGCAGGCGAGACCCCTCGACCTTTCCCTTGATTCCCACGTCCATCAGGTAGGCCGTCACGTCGGCCCGCAGGGTCTTGAAGGCCGGATCGTCGTTCATCGCCGAACGGTCTCGAGGTCGGGGAAGATTGACCTGGAACATGGCACCAAGGGTTCCGTCGGGGTTCAGGCACAGGATACGGTCGGCCAGCACCAACGCCTCATCGACGTCATTGGTGACCAGCACGACGGTCCGCTTTTCGGCGGCCCAGATCGCCTCGATCTCGGTTGCCACATTGGCCCGTGTCAATGCATCCAGCGCCGACAGGGGTTCGTCCATCAACAGGACCTCGGGCTGCATCGCCAGCGCGCGGGCCACGGCAACCCGCTGGCGCATGCCCCCCGACAGTTCGGCCGGGCGGCGGTCGGCGGCATGGCCCAGCCCCACCATCCCGATATACTTCGCCACCAGCGCGGCACGTTCGGCGCGTGAGCCCTTCGACACCGCATCCACCGCCAGCGCGATGTTGCCCGCCACCGTAAGCCACGGCATCAGCGCGTAGGACTGGAAGACCAGCCCCCGTTCCGGCCCCGGCCCGGTCACAGGGGCGCCCCGAAACAGGACCTCGCCCGCGTCGGGCAATTCCAGCCCGGCCAGAAGGTTGATCAGCGTGGTCTTGCCGGTCCCGGAAAAGCCCAGCACCGCCAGGAACTCCCCCTCTGCGACCGACAGGTTCAACCGCTTCAGGACTGGCGTCTCGCCATACCCCTTCGACACGCCCTTGAATTCAAGGATGCTCATCGCGTCACCGCTTCCCGCTGAAGGTGAAGGCCTGCTGGAGCGCGAACATCACCCGATCCAGCAGGAAGCCGATGATGCCGATGGTCAGCACCGCGACCATGATCCGGGCGAGGGATTGCTCGGACCCGTTCTGGAACTCGTCCCAGACGAATTTCCCAAGGCCGGGGTTCTGCGCCAGCATTTCTGCCGCGATCAGGACCATCCAGCCCACGCCCAGCGACAACCGCAGCCCGGTGAAGATCAGCGGCAGGGCCGAAGGCAGCACAAGGCGGGTGATCTTGGTCCATGTCGTCAGCTTCAGGACGCGGCCCACGTTCACCAGGTCCTTGTCGATGCTTGCCACGCCCAGTGCCGTGTTGATCAGGGTCGGCCAGAGCGAACACAGCGTCACCGTCACCGCCGAGATCACGAAGCTTTTCGACATGCCCCCGTCGCCGACATAGACCGCCGAGACGACCATCGTGACGATGGGCAGCCACGCCAAGGGCGAGACCGGCTTGAAGATCTGCACCAGCGGGTTGATAGCCGCATTGGCGGTGGCCGACATGCCCGAGACGATCCCCAAGGGCACTGCCACCAGCGTCGCCAGCAGGAAGCCGAAGAACACCGTCTGGATCGAGGTGAAAATCTGCGCGTAATAGGTCGGCTTGCCGGTGTAGGTGCGGTCCTTCACCTCGTCCGCCTTGCCCTCGGCCAGCAGGGCCGCGTTCTTCTCGGCCTGCCTGGCGTAGAACTCTGCTTCCTTCGCGCCTTCGGCCAAGGCATCCGCGTGCAAGACGCCTACTTGCTCCCAGACCTGCACCGGGCCGGGGATCGCGCCCAGCGAGGTCTGCACTTTCGGCGCCGCCCAGGCCCAAAGCGCAAGGAACGCCAGGATCGCAAGCAGTGGAACGATCGCCAGTCGCCACAGGTCCTTGAGCTGTCCTTTCGGGTTCTCACCCGCCAGCATCCGCCACAGCGGCGTGAGCCAGGCCAGCCCAAGCACCCTGAACCAGGGGTCGCAGCGGGAAATCAATGTCGAAAGCCGGGCCAGCCGTTCCGCGCGCAGCGGAGCTTGTTCTTGCGGCAGGGCGGCGGGGTCAAGCATGGTCATGATTGCCCCCTCAGTTCGTCACTTCGCCGCCAACGACCGTCTGGTCGCCCTTCAGCCCGATAGCCAGGCTGTCGATATAGGCGTTCGGGGCCTTGCCGTCGTAAGCCACCCCGTCGATGAACTCCGCCGTAGGTTCACGGTAGCCGTCGGCGTCAAAGTCGAACATCTCGGCGCTCGCCTTGCCCTCGGCGATCAGCGCCTCGGCGGCCAGCCTGTAGATGTCGGGCCTGTAGACCGATTTCGCGGTCTCGTCATACCAGACGTCGGTCTGCGGTTCCGCAATCTGTCCCCAGCGGCGCATCTGGGTCAGGGTCCAGACCGCATCCGAGTAATAGGGGAAGGTCGCGTTGTAGCGGAAGAATACGTTGAAGTCGGGGGCGGGTCGGGTGTCGCCGGGTTCGAACTCGAACGTTCCGGTCATGCTGTTGGCGATCACCGCCGCATCGGCACCGACGTATTCCGAGCGCGCAAGGATCTCGACCGCCTCGGCGCGATTGGCGTTGTCGCCTTCGTCCAGCCACATCGCCGCGCGGATCAGGGCCTTGGTCAGGGCCAGCGTGGTCTGCGGGTTCGCTTGGACGAATTCGGCCGTCAGGCCGAACACCTTTTCCGGGTTGTTCTTCCAGATGTCGGCATCGGTGATCACCGGCACGCCGATGCCCTTTGCCACCGCCGCCTGGTTCCAGGGTTCCCCCACCGCGTAGCCAAGGATCGTGCCGGCCTCCAGCGTCGCGGGCATCTGCGGCGGCGGGGTGACGCTGATCAGCACATCGCCACCGATCTGGCCGGACACATCGTCCGGCGAATAAAGGCCGGGGTTGATCCCGCCCGCCGCCAGCCAGTAGCGCAGTTCGTAATTGTGGGTCGACACCGGGAAGACCATGCCCAGATTGAACGGAGTGCCCGCATCGGCATAGGCCTCGATCACCGGCTTCAAGGCATCCGCCTTGATCGGATGCACGGGCTTGCCGTCCGCCATCGGGACGTTGGGCTTCATCTCGTCCCACACCGCGTTCGACACGGTGATCGCATTTCCGTTCAGGTCCATCGAGAACGGCGTCACCAGCGCCGCCTTGGTCCCGTACCCGATGCTTGCCGCAATCGGCTGCCCCGCAAGCATGTGCGCGCCGTCCAGCTCTCCCGAGACGACGCCGTCCAGCAGCACCTTCCAGTTCGACTGGGCGACCAGCGTCACTGACAGGCCCTCGTCCTCGAAGAACCCCTTCTCCTTGGCAATCGCCAACGGAGCCATGTCGGTCAACTTGATGAAGCCAAGGGTCAGTTCATCCTTTTCAATTCCGGGGGTCTGGGCATGGGCAGGCAGGCAGAGGGCGGTCGAGAGCAAAAGCGCGGAAAGACGTGTCATGGCTTGGTTCCTCGTGGCCCGCGACCGGGCGTTGAAATGGAAAAAGCCGCCGGACCCTTCGTCATAAGACGATGGACCCAAGCGGCATTGCTCGGCTTTCCCGGTATGGTGGGATGGCGCGGTGAGACGTCATTGCCTCGGCGCTTGAGGTCAGCATGCCATGCTGCGACGCGGCGTCAACGGGCTTGGTCGCTTGGAAGTCACCAGCAGCACGGAATTTCCCGATGCCGCAGCGCAGCGCCTAAGAATTGATCATCCAGCCAGGCCCGGGTCGAAGACTTGGGCATCGTAGAACTGGTCCGGCGGCAGAATCAGCTTCCCGCGCGAGGACGCAACCGGAGTCGGCAGCAGCAGCGACCCTTCCACCTTTGCGCTTGCGGCGGGCAGATCGGCCCCCGCCGGGCCCAGGTGCAGCCGGTAGATGTCGCTTCGGAAGACCTCGGCCGCGATGACCTGCGCGCCCAGCGGGTTCAGCCCATGCCGCCGTCCCAGCCGCGCCCCGATCCAGGCCGCCTGACTGCGCCAGGGAAAGCCCGCAGCCCCGCCATCGAACCGCAGGAACGCTGGCGCAAATCGCTCGGCGCCGTCCGCTGCGATCACCAGACGCCCGGTCAGACTGCGTTCGATCAGTTCGGCCGATACGCCAAGCCGGGCTGCCAGAACCTCGCCCGCCACCGTCAGGTTTGCCGCCTGTCCCAGCCAGCGCCCGGCGCGCCAGATCGCCCGGATCAGCCGGCCGGCAAGATCTGGGTCGGCTTCGGCCCAGCCTGCCCTGACCGCAAGCACCTTTTCCGGCGCTGCCGCCCAGATCGCGCTGGTCGGCAACAGGAGGACCCCGGCCCCACGGTCCACCGCGACCGACCCCCTCGGCTCGCCCACGCAGAAGGCATCGACTTCGCCAGTCGCCAGCGCGTCCGGCATCAGCGGGGGTGGCACCGTGACGATCTCAAGCCCCTGGGGCAGCGGGACCCCCAGCCCCTCCAGCCAGTAGCGCACCAGTTCATTGTGCATGGAAAAAGCGAACGGGACACCGATCCGCAACCGCTGCTCAACCGCCGCCAAGAGCGAGAGCCCCGCAGCCCGCGCGTCGGACAGCGCGAAATCATGGTCCTGCATCCGCGCTGCCAGGGCCGTCGAGACGCCGATCGCATTGCCGTTCAGGTTAAGGACCGACAGCACCTCGAACCGTGCCGGGCCACCCAGACCCAATGCCAGGGCCACCGGCACAGGGGCCAGCATCTGCGCACCCGCGACCTGCCCTACGGCCAGAAGGTCACGCAGGCTTGACCAGCTGGGCGCACCAACCAGATCCAGCGCCAGCCCTTCTTCCTCGGCGAAGCCCATCGCTTCGGCCACGATCAGCGGTGCGGCATCGACCAGCGGCACGAACCCCAGACGCAGCGTCACCGTCATTTCAGCAGCTCCGCCGCCGTCACCAGCGCCTGAGCGACCTCGGCCAGCTTCCTGCCCTGATCCATCGCGGCCTTGCGCAACAAGGCATAGGCTTCGTCCTCGCCGATCCCCTTGGCGCGCATCACGATGCCCTTGGCGCGGTCGATCACCTTGCGCTCTTCCAGTGCCCGGCGGGTCTCGGCCAGCTCCACCCGCATCTTCTGCATCAGGTGAAAGCGCGCGATGGCCGCGTCGAGGACCGGCTTGATCCGGTTTGCCGACAATCCCGCGACGACATAGGCCGAGACGCCCGCTTCGATTGCCGCCTGGGTCAGCGCCCCGTCGCTTTCATCGACGAACATCGCGACGGGTCGCTGCAAGGGGGCGCTTGCAAGCGTCAGCTCCTCGATCGCATCGCGCGAGGGGTTGCCAGCGTCAATCAGGACCAGATCGGGATTGCGTTCGGAAATCCGGCGCGCAAGGCCAAGCTCGTCGGCGATGACCAGAACGTCGTGGTCGCCAGCCTCGCGCAGGCCGTCGACGATCATGACGGCACGGTCACGGTCCTTTTCGACGACGATGATGGACAGTCGCCGGTTCATCGGCCTTCAAGACCATCGACCTTGTGGGGAAGCAACGATGGGGCAGAGTATCGACTGCGACGGGGTCCACATTTGCGTGTTGCTTCGGCAGTCCTGCACAGGACTGCTCAATTCTTGGTCGGAACAACAAGAAAGCGCCGTTCGGCCTGACCAGCGGATCAAGGCGAAGAGTTGCGCCAGACAGCCTGCAGCCAGTCGGTCAACGCGGGGATGTCGACCGATCTCGTGGTGTCGATGTCGTGGCACGGGGCAAGGCCGGTCGGTGTCGCGCGCTCGGCAAGGGCGATGAGTTCAGGCACGTATTCGGCGCCGGGGTGGCCCGCAGGCCGCGATGCCAGTCTGGCAGCATAGCGATCGCCCACGGTCTGCGGCGGCGCATGACACCAGACCTCGGCCAGATCGGTGACCCCGGCCCGGACAAGTCCCGCCTTCAGCACGTCGATGGGCTGAAACCCGAACCACGCATCCAGAATGAAAGAGCTTGCGGCAGGCGCATCCGCGACCAGATCGAAGATCGCGGCATAAGTGGCGCGGCCAAGCGTGCGGTTGAACAGCCGGTCACCAGGCGGAAGGGTGGCCAGAAACGGGTTCTTGATCGTGTCCAGCGTCAGGATCGGCCAGCCTGTCGCATCGGACAGGGCGCGGGCGACCGAGGATTTGCCCGAAGCCGGCACGCCGTTGATCATGACCACGCGCTTGGCGGGCCGGGCGGCGATGGCGGCGCTGGCGGCGCCGATCACACCGGCGTCGTCGCCGAGAGTAGCGGCAAGGACCGGCGCGCTGTACCAGACGCCGCGCGGGGGCACGGTGGCCAGGGCGGCGAAGGCTCCCGCCCCGGCTCCGCCCCCGATTACCACGCAATCGGGGTTGCAGGTGGCGATCAGGCTGTCGATTGCCGCGCGAAGGGGGGTTGCCCAGGCGGCGATCACTGCGCGGGCGACAGCGTCACTGCGCGCCAGGAGGTCCTCGGCACGGGTGGATGCCGGGAGGCCCGCCTCGGCCAGGTGGGTGGCGAAGGCGGTGCCTGAGCTGACGGTTTCCACACAACCGATGCGGCCGCAGACGCAAGGGCGCCCGTTCGGATCGACGCAGATATGGCCAAGTTGCCCGGCCGCGCCGCTGCCACGCAGGACCCGGCCGCCGTCCAGAATGGCTCCGCCGATTCCGGTGCCGATGGTCAGCATCACCACATTCTGCAGGCCCTTTGCGGCACCATGCGCGGTCTCGCCCAGAAGCGCCATTGTCGCGTCGTTCTCGATAGTGACGGGCAGGCTGGTCGCGGCTTCCACCTCGGTGGCGAAGTCGAAGCCGGAGAGGTTCACATATCCGCCCGACAGCACGCGTCGGGTGTGGGCATGGACCTGCCCCGGCACGCCGATGCCAAGAGCCGCGACCCCTGGTGTACCGACCTGGGCCACCAGATCAAGGACACGGTTCAGGACCACCTTGGGGTCGGGAGAGCTGGGTGCGGCGGCGCGGTCTTCGATCACGCCGTCGGTGATCCGGGCGGCGCGGAGGCGGGTTCCGCCGATGTCGATCCCGATGGCAGATGCCATGTCTACCCCTTGAAGTGCCGCGCGATCACCGCCTGAATCTCGCGCAAACGGGGCACGGCGACCGTCTCCAGCCGCTCTTTCGTCACTGCGCGGTCCAGCGAGATGCAGTCTTTCCACAGCGACCGCCCGGCAATCACCCCCGATGCCCCATTGGCCATCGAGGTCTCAACCTGCCCCAGGAATGTCGCATGGTCCACTCCGGCCGACAGGACCGCCCAGGGCACATCCCCGCACATAGCGGTGATGTTGGCGCAGGCCTGCGGGGTTCCAGGGTAAGGGATCTTCAGGACCTTCGATCCGGCATCAAGGCACAGCTTCGATCCGCCCTCGATCAGCTCGGGGATATTGGCGGCGTAGGCTTCGGGCGCTTCGCCAGGCAGGGCGTAGGTCAGGAACTCGACCACCAGCAGCAGGTCTTCGGCGGCGAAATCGGCGATCACGTCGCGCAGGGTGGCCATGTTGGCGGTGTTGGCCGCAGGAGTGTCCGAGCGCAGGTAGATCATGATCTTGGCGCCGGTTCCGCCCAGTTCGCGCACGCGACGGGCGGTGATGCCCTGAACCATGTTGGAGATTCGGTAGCCCTCGGGCGTCAGATCGAAGCCCGAGGCATCCAGCCCGATCAGAAGGCCGGTCGACCGATGCAGCACCCCTTGATCCACCAGTCCCGGCACGGCGCAGATCGGATCAACCAGAACACAGCCCGCATGGCGGGCGAGGTAGGCGGTTATGTCCATCTTGGTCAGTCCAAGGACATCGTTGCTGATCGCGGCCTGGGCCTCGGGGGTCTTGGCCAGCAACGTCCGCATGCCGCCGCGCTGGTCACAGGCGATGACCATCATCGCGCCATCATCGCCGCAGATCTGTTGATACCCGCGGCGTTCGGCGGTGGTCATGGCGGGCATGGCGGTCTCTCCAGAGAATTTTCGGGCACGTTGGTCGCTGTGCCCACTTGTCAGTTGCCTGACGTGGAGTATTGCGGGATAAGCGACCTGGGTGTGTGTAACACCTTGCAGAAAGGAATTGCAACCTGTCAGTTTCCAGCGCAGCTCCGATCGGTCCGGGCGGTGGCACCGTCATCGGCGAAAGCCGGGTGATGCTGCATACCGTCGCGAAGATGCACTACATCGGCGAGATGAGCCAGGTGCAGATCGCCAAGCAGCTTGGGCTGTCGACGGCCACGATCTCGCGGCTTCTGCAACGGGCGCGGGCCGAGGGGATCGTGCGGATCGAGGTGCGCGACATCTACGCGCCGGACGAGCTGGGGTTGGAACTGGCGCGCAAGCTGGGGCTGTCTCGGGTCGAGGTTGTGGACGCGCCGGTCAGCGGGGCGCTGGCGGTTCCGCTGTCGCGGATGCTGGCGGCGGCGGACTTGCGGGCAGGCCGGGTGCTGATGATCGGCTGGGGCCGGACCGTCTCGGCCGTGATCGAGGCGGGCCTGCCGCCGATGCCGGGTGTCCTTGTGGTGCCTTCGACCGGGGGGATGCAGCAGCACGCCCAGCATTTCCAAAGCAACGAGTTCGCGCGCCGCGCCGCGGAGGCGACGGGCGGTGTGCCCCATTTCATCCACGCCCCCTATCTGCCGGATCCCGAGGCCCGGACCTTCTTTCTTGCCGATTCGTCAGTGCAGGAGTCGGTCGGGCTTTGGGACCGGATCGACGCCGCGGTCGTGGGCATCGGCCAGCCTTACGGATTGGAGCGGGCGGTCAGCGGCGGGGCCGCGCCGGTCGAGCCGGCCCTGGCCAACGCCGCAGGCGATGTCGTTCGGCACTATTTCACCCGTGACGGGCAAGTGCTGGACTGGCGTGGCGAAGGCCAGATGATCGCTGTGTCGGCCCAGCAATTGCGGGCGACGCCGCTGGTGATCGGCCTCGCAGTCGGAGAGGCCAAGGTCACCTCGATCCTGGGCGCCGCCCGGTCACGGCTGATCACCGCGCTGATCACCGACACACGCACGGCCGAGGCCTTGCTCGAGTCCCTCGTCCAGGGCGCGTGACCCTTCAATCGCATCAAGAAAATAGTTGCAGCAAAAAATTGCTCTTGACGCAGAGGCAGTCGCGGCGTGTTATCGGAGTGGCTGAAAGCGCCCGCGAGGGGCGAGCCAGCGATCCGGGGCGCCCGTCTATGGGTCTGTCCTCCGGGCATTCAGGGAGGAATGAAAATGGACCGTCGTAAGTTTTTGGGCGCTGCTTCTGCATTGCCGCTGACCGCCGCCGCAGCCACAATGGCCAAGGCGCAGGACAAGAAATTCACAATCGCGCTGATTCCGGGTCTGACCACGGACGGCTTCTACATCACGATGAACCGCGGTGCGCAGGCAGCGGCCGATGCCCTGGGCGTCGAACTGGTCTTCCAGGGCGCGCCGGACTTCAACCCGGTCACCCAGGTCCCCGTGCTGGACGCCGTTATCGCCCGGGCGCCAAATGCGATCCTGATCGCGCCGACCGACAAGGTGCAGCTGGTCGAGCCTCTGAAGAAAGCCCATGATGCCGGAATTCCGGTGATCACGGTCGATACGTTCATCGGTACCGGGAACTACCAGACCGGCGCGGGCGACGGCGATTTCCCGCTGTCCTACATTGCGTCTGACAACGTTCTGGGTGGCAAGATCGCCGCACGAGCGCTGGCGGCAGCAATCGGTGGCACGGGCAAGGTTTTCGTGTCGAACGTGAAGCCCGGCATTTCCACCACCGACCAGCGGGAAGAAGGCTTCAAGACCGCAATGGCCGAAGAGTTCCCGAACATCACCGTTCTGGAAACCCAGTTCAACGACAACGACGCCAACAAGGCGGCCTCGCAGCTTCAGGGCGTCTTTGCCCGCGATGCCGATCTGAAGGGTGTGTTCGGGGCCAACCTCTTCTCGGCCCTTGGCGCGGCGACCGGCGTGCAGCAGGCGGGCCAGACCGGAACCATCAAGGTGGTGGCATTCGACGCCCCGGTCAGCATCGTTGACAACATCAAGACGGGCCTCGTGGACGTGGCGATTGCCCAGCATCCGGCGGAAATCGGCTACTTCGGCGTGGTTTCGGCCTTTGCCCACCTGACCGGCAACTCGATCCCGGTCAGCATCGGCACCGGCTTCACCATCATGGATGCGTCGAACATCGACGACCCGGAAGTCGCGAAGTACCTGTACTCCGAATAAGGGCCAGTCGGGTGGCGGAGATTGCTCTCCCCGCTGCCCGGATGTCTTTCGGTGGCGGCCCCGATCGCGGGTCGCCACCTTTCGCGCTGAATGTGGATGGCCACCGTCATCCCCCGGACGGAAAGCCGCCAACAATGACGCAGACCTCTGATCCCCATGTCGCCCCGCAGGCCGATCACGCCGACACGGCCCGCACCTTCCTGCAAAGGGTTGCCGATCTGCGGGCCTGGCTGTTCCTGGCCTTCCTGATCCTTGGGTTCGAGGTCTGGTCGCGCATCTCGTTCGGGGGGACGTTCCTCTTCAACCCGTTCAACATCCAGTCCATCGCCGTCTTCGCAGTGGCCCCCCTGCTGCTGGCCACGGGGCAGACCTTCGTCATCATCTCTGGCGGGATCGACCTGTCGATGGGTTTCATCATGGGGCTGGCGGCAGTGGTCGCGGCGCATGTGATCAACTGGGCCACACCCGGCATGGGGTTCGGGATGGCGGTTCTGTTCGGAGGGCTGGTGGCCGTGCTTGTCGCGGCGATACCGGGCATGGTCAACGGGATGCTGGTGGCCTTCCTGAAAGTGCCCCCCTTCATCGGCACGCTTGGCATGTTCGGCGTGGCGCGTGGGGTGGCCTTCCTCTTGGCGGGCGGCACAACGGTTCCGGTCAAGAACGAGGTTTTTGCCGCCCTTGGCAACGGTCGGTTCTACGGCGTTCCCTACATCGTCATCGTGACGGCCATCTTCGTGCTGATCATGCATTACCTGCTGAGCCAGACAAAATTCGGCCAGCACAACTATGCCATCGGCGCCAATGCCCAGGCCGCACGGCGGGCGGGCATCAACATCAAATGGCATCTTTTGCGGCTGTATATCCTGTCGGGGATGTGTGCGGGCCTTGCGGGCGTCCTTTATGCCGCGCGCTTCACCGCAGGGGCGGCACAGGCGGGCGAGCCGTTGCTACTCGATTCAGTTGCAGCGGTGGTCATCGGGGGCGCAAGTCTCTTCGGCGGGTCAGGCACGATCCTGGGGACCGTGGCGGGGGCCCTGGTGATTGCGGTCATTCAATATGGCCTTGTCTTCATCAATGTCGCCCCGTTCTGGCAGTTCATCTCTGTGGGCGTCGTGATCATCATCTCGGTCCTGATCGACCAGGCGCAAAGGCGGTTCTCGGGAGGACGGCAGAGTGAATGACATGAGCCCCCCGAACACTCCAATGGTGAACACTCCAATGGGCGAAACGCTGCTTGAGGTTCGCCACCTGTCGAAGAACTTCGGCCCGGTACAGGCCCTGAGCGATCTGTCGATGAAGGTTCATGCGGGTGAGGTCGTGGCCCTGGCCGGTGACAACGGTGCGGGCAAGACGACGCTGATCAAGGCGATTTCGGGGGTCTATGCGCCTTCGTCCGGGGAGATCCTCTTGAAGGGCAAGTCGGTCAGCTTTGCCTCGCCGCAAGAGGCGCGGGACCAGGGGATCGAGACGATCTACCAGGACCTTGCCCTTGCCGACAACCTGACCATCGGCGCGAACATCTTCCTTGGGCGTGAGCCGATGCGCCGGGCCTTCGGGTTCCTGCCGGTGCTGGACCGCGCCAAGATGGCCGAAGCGGCGAAGTCCACCATGGCTTTGCTGGATTTCCACGTCAGCCGTCTGGATGCGCCCGTGTCAAACTTCTCGGGTGGGCAGCGGCAGGCGGTGGCGATCGGCCGCGCGGTCTACTGGAACGCGCAGATCCTGATCATGGACGAACCGACTGCGGCCCTGGGCGTGCCCGAACAGCGCAAGGTGATCCAGCTGATCCACCAGCTGAAGGCACAGGGGCGCGGGGTGATCTTCATCAGCCACAACCTGCAGGACATCTTTGCCGTCGCTGACCGGATCGTGGTCCTGCGGCGGGGTGTGCAGGCCGGTGAGCGGCGGATTTCGGACACCACGCATGACGAGGTCGTCAAGCTGATGGTCGGCGGCTAGGCCATGTCCGGCATCTGCATCGGCTCGGTCGGCGAACTGCTGGTCGAATTCGTCTGCACCGAGAAGGATCACCGGCATCTGCGCGCGGCCCCCTATGTCGGGCCATTTCCAAGCGGGGCGCCGGGCATCTTCATCGATCAGGCGGCGCGGATTGCGGGCGCGATTGGCGGGCGGGCGGTCTTTGCCGGGGCGGTGGGGGACGATGCCTTCGGCGAGGTCATCCTGCAGCGGCTGAGGGACGACGGGGTGGAGCCGGGGCTGATCGGGGTCATCCCCGGCGTCCCGACCGGGACCGCGCATGTCAGCTACAACAGCGACGGCAGCCGGGATTTCGTCTTCAACATGGCGCACTCTGCCGCGGCTCATCTGCCCCCGGGCGACAGGATCGAGGCGGGCTTTCTGGCGGCGGGGATCACGGTCCTGCATATCTCGGGTTCCATGCTGGGCGGAGCGGCGATGCGGGCGGCGGCGGTGGATATCTGCCAGCGCCTGCATGCGCGGGGCGTGGCGATCTCCATCGACCCCAACATCCGAACCGAGTTGATGACCGACCGGGGCTATCTGGACGCAGTGAACCGGATCATGGAGGTGGCGGCCTTTGTCCTGCCCTCGGACGCCGATGCCGAACTTCTGTTTCCCGGTCAGGATTTCAACGACTGGTCCGCCTGGCTATTGTCCAATGGCGCGCGGGCTGTCGTCCTGAAGCGCGGCGATCAGGGCTGCATCGGGCGCGATGCAGAGGGGACGGTGGACCTCGCCGCGCACCCTGTTGCCGTGGTCGATCCGACCGGCGCGGGCGACTGCTTCTGCGCGACCTTCGTCACTCTTGCTGCCGCTGGTCGACCTTTGGCCGAGGCGCTGGCCCAGGCCAATGCGGCGGGGGCGCTGGCTGTCGGCAGGCTTGGTCCGATGGAAGGGAACTCTACTCTGGCAGAGATTGCCGCCGTTCTGAAACCTGAAGGAGTCTGAGATGCCCGCCAAAGACCCCCGTTTGCTGCGCGTCGGAGTCCTCGGCTGCGGTCCCATCGCCCAGGCCGCGCATTTTGAGGCCTGCACCAAGGCCCGCAACGCCGAGCTTTACGCAATCTGCGATGTGGCCGATGACCTGCGCGACCGGATGGCCGCGACCCATGCGCCCACCCGCAGCTACGCCGACTATGACGCGATGCTCGCCGACCCCGAGCTTGAGGCCGTGGTGATCGCCACCTCGGACGCGTTCCACGTTCCCGCCGCCTTGCGCGCGTTGCAGGCGGGCAAGCATGTGCTGTGCGAAAAGCCTCTGGCCACCGGCATCGAAGAGGCGGAATCGCTGCGCGCGGTGGTGAAGGCCAGCGGCAAAGTGCTGCAGGTCGGGCACATGAAGCGTTTCGACGCGGGGTTGCAGGCCGCGAAGACCTTCATCGACGGGCCGATGGGGCAGATGGTGGCGCTGAAGGCCTGGTATTGCGACAACACGCACCGCTACGCGATGACCGATGCCGTGCAGCCGCTGATGGTGACGTCAAAGAACGCCAGGAAGCCGTCCGAGAACCCCAAGGCCGATCTCGACCGCTACTACATGCTGGCGCATGGCAGCCACCTGGTCGACACCGCGCGATTCTTTGCCGGAGAGATCGTGGCGGTCGATGCGCGGCTTCTGAACCGTGCAGGCATCCGCTGTTGGTTCGTGGATGTCGAATTCGCCAATGGGACGCTGGGGCACCTCGATCTGACGGTCGCGGTGCGCATGGATTGGCACGAAGGTTTCCAGGTTTACGGCGAGCAGGGGTCCATCCTGGGGAAAACCTACAACCCCTGGTATTACAAGTCCTCCGAGGTCGACATCTTCCATGAAGCCGACGCCAGCACCCACCGCGTGCTGGGCGCGGACGGGCATTTCTATCGGCGTCAGTTGGAGGGCTTTGCCGACACCATCCTGACCGGCGCGCCGCAGTATGGCGCGGATCTGGAGGACGGCATCGCCTCGGTCCGGGCGATGGTGGCGATTGCGCAGTCGGCCCGCAGCGGGACGCCGGTCAAGCTTGCCGACGTGTCGGGCGCGCTATGAGGCTGGGGATCTTCGCCAAGACCTTTGCCGGGACCGACCCGCTGGCGGTGCTACAGGCCGCGAAGGACGCGGGGTATGCCGCCGTGCAATACAACATGGCCTGTTCGGGCCTGCCCGCCATGCCCGATGTCCTGACCGAAGCGCAGGCTGCTGACGTGGCCCAGGCAAGTGCCGCGACCGGGGTGACGATTGCCGCCGTGTCCGGCACCTACAACATGATCCATCCCGACCCCTCTGTCCGCGCCACGGGCCTGCGCCGGTTGGGGGTGCTGATCGACCATGCCGCAGCGATGCGGACCGGGATGGTCACACTTTGCACCGGGACCCGGGACCCGGAGGACCAGTGGCGGCATCACCCCGACAACGCCCTGCCCGAGGCATGGCGCGATCTGCTGGACGAGATGACCAAGGCCTGCGCCCTGGCCGAACGCGCCGGGGTGAAGCTGGGGATCGAGCCGGAGCTGGCCAATGTGATCGACGGCGCAGCCAAGGCGCGCCGCCTGATCGACAGCCTGCAAAGTCCCGCCCTGGCCATAGTGCTGGACCCGGCGAACCTGTTCGAGGTGGCGCCTCTGGCCGTGCAGCGCGACATACTTTCCAGTGCCGTCGACCTTCTGGCCGACCGCATCGCGATGGCCCATGCCAAGGACCGTGACCCGTCCGGGGGTTTTGTGGCGGCGGGGACGGGCGTCGTCGACTTTCCGCATTTCCTGAACCGACTGCGGGCCGCGGGCTTCGACGGTGATCTTGTCACCCATGGCCTGACCGCGACCGAGGCCCCCGGCGTGGCCGCCTTCCTGGCCCGGTCATGACCCAAAGCGGATGGCTGAACCGCAACGGCCTGCGCCTCGCGCTCCACGGCGCAGGCAGCACTGGCCCGGCGCTGGTGTTCCAGCACGGGCTTTGCGGCGATGCGCGGCAGGTGGCCGAGGCGATGGCGGGCCTCGCTCCGCAGCGCTGGGTTTGCCTTGAATGTCCGAGCCACGGGGCTTCGGACATGGACCCCACACCCTCCCTTGCAAGCTTCGCCGATCATGTGGCTGCGCTTGCCGAAACGTTCGACGGCCCGGTTGTCTTGGGTGGCATTTCGATGGGCGCAGCCATTGCCACCCGCCTTGCCGTGACGCGCCCGGACCTTGTCCGCGCGCTTGTGCTGGTCCGCCCGGCCTGGGTGGCCGAGGCCGCGCCGGCCACTATGGCCCCCAACGCCGAAGTCGGCGCGCTTCTGGCGCGCCTGACGGCCGGTCAGGCGCGCGGCATCTTCGCCGCCAGCCCCACGGCACGCCATCTGGCGGTCGTCGCGCCGGACAACCTTGCCTCGCTGATGGGGTTCTTCGACCGCACGCCGCAGGAGGCGACCGCCCGGCTGCTGACGGCAATCTCGGCGGATGGTCCGGGCATTTCTTCCGATGACCTGGCAGTTCTGACCCTGCCGGTGCTGGTTTGCGCAACGTCCGAGGACGCCGTCCACCCTGCCGCCCATGCCGAAGCACTGGCCGGGATCATCCCCAAAGCCCGGCTGGTGCACCTGCCACCCAAGGGCCGCGACAAGCCCGCCCATCTGGCCGCCCTCGCCGCCGCCATGCGCCAATTCCTCAAGGAGATCTGACATGCCCCGCCCCACCGCCAACTGGATGGACACCTTGCCTCGTACCCGTCTGCTGGCCGAGTTTTCGATGTGGTCCGCCGACTTGATCCGCCTGGCCGACGACCTGGTGCGCATCACGCCGCACGCCGATATCCTGCATGTCGACGTGGCAGATGGTTACTTCGCCCCGGCCTTGCTTTTCTTCCCCGACCTTGTCGCCCGGATGCGGGAGCAGACCGCTCTGCCGATCCATGTGCATCTGATGGTCTCGGACCCGGTTCTGTTGGCGCAGATCGACCAGTTCGCCGAGGCCGGTGCCGACCTGATCAGCCTGCATGTCGAGAACGCCAATGCCGTCGAAGGGCTGGACCGGATTGCGGCGCATGGGGTAAGGGCGGGCATGGTCCTGCGGGTGGAAACCCCGGTGGCCAAGGCCGCCCCGTGGCTGGGTCGGCTGGACATGCTGACACTGCTCGGCACGGCGATCGGAGTGAAGGGTCAGGGCCTGAACCCCGCCGCCACAGACCGCCTGCAAGAGGCAGGGCGCCTGATTGCCGCGACCGGACGTCGGATCGTCCTTGCCGCCGACGGCGGCATCCGCGACACGACTGTTCCCCTCTTGCGTGCGGCGGGTGCGGAAACGGTGGTGCTGGGATCACTGGCCTTCGGTGCCCCCGATCTGGCCGAACGGATGGGCTGGCTGCATGACCTGTAGTCGGACAGCTGCTGAACCGGCCATGTCCAGCAGCCCGACTTGAGAAACGCACATCCCTGATCACTTCGCGGGAGCCGGCAGGTGCCGCAACCCCGAGCAACTGACTTCGCCTTGCGGAAGGAGCGATCCGAATGACTGTCGCGTCCAGCGGAGCGAACTCACGGACGTCGCATCCACGACCCCGCGACGATCATAAGTAGAAGATTTAAGTGGTGCCCAGAGCCGGAATCGAACCAGCGACACGCGGATTTTCAATCCGGGTACACGCAATGATAAATTTGGTATCTTCATGAATTGGTTAAGGTCCGCGTCAGCGGACCTTTTGCCATGGTTTTGCCATGTCCACCGTCTTTGCCATGCCGTCAGGATGGCAGAGTCATCCGCGCCATTATGGCCTGATCCCCGGCGGCATCTTCGAAGAGGTGGCCGTACTCTTTCAGCGTGAACGCGGGGTCATGGTGGCCCATCCACACCTGTAGTTGCTTGAGGTTGGCACCCCCTTTGATCAGACGGGCCGCAAAGGAATGGCGGAACGCATGGAAGCCTAGCGCGGGGACGGGGACGCCCTTGCCCGCCTCCGCCCGCTTGTTGGCGCGCTCCACGAGAGGCGTAAGCATTCTGTTGTACAGGTTGTGGTAGCTGCGTGGTGTACCCTTAGCGCTTCCGAAAAGCAGGTCACGGTTGTGGAGCTTCAACGCGGCCTCTAACGGTAAAATCAGGTCATCGTGCAGAGGTATCGAGCGAATACCTTCCGCGCTCTTGGTGACCCCAATCTCGCCCTTCTCTGCCGCACGCTGGCGAATGTGTATCTTGTCATTGGCCTTGTCGAATGCCGACCGAGGAAACCCCCGCGCTTCGGAAATCCGGACACCCGTATGAGCAAGGAAATAGGCCAGAGGCCGGTATAACTGCCACGCCCTCGCAACGCCTCTGTTTCGGTCTTCTGCAAGGCTGTCCGCCGCTGCCAGAAGTGCCGCCAACTGCGCCGGGGTGAATGCTGCCTGATCCTTGTTTAGCTTGTTCTGCGCTTTCTCAAGCCGCGTTGTCTTGATGGTCACATCCGCTCCCGGCACTACGTCAATGACTCCGCGCCCGACTCCGTAAGCCAGAACCGCTTTGGTCAGTCGCAGAACCTCGCGGATTGACCGTGCTGACACGATCACCCTCGCGCATCTGGTG
Organism: Tabrizicola sp.; assembly: GCF_030694085.1. GTDB lineage: Bacteria > Pseudomonadota > Alphaproteobacteria > Rhodobacterales > Rhodobacteraceae > Tabrizicola. The sequence goes on from NZ_JAUXZE010000048.1 coordinate 131,951, forward strand.
CGAAGCTCTTCCATGTCGCCCTTGGTGATCGAAGCAACCGTCCCACCCTTCAAACGGAAGTAGGGCAACGCGTGGTTTTCAAGGTATCGACGATAGGTCCGAAGAGTCTGGCCTTCTAGTGGGTCGCCGCCGTCCTTTCCCTCTTCCAACTCGCGAAGGTAGTCATTCATCAGGTCTTCGAAGACCACCTTCTTGCGCTGTGTTTCCTGCAGGTCCGACAGGTCGCGCCCCTCGAATTTCGACTGCATCTCGGCTGCATAGGCCTTAGCCTCGCGCTTCATATCGAAGGCTTTCTCACGTTCCTTTCCATCTTGCTTCCACTTCGCGAGGTAGCGCTTGCGCTCTTTCCCGCCTTTGCCAGATACCATCTTTTCGGTGACGTACGCCATTTTATGCCATGCCTGATTCCGTGTGTCGGTATCGTGCCCCGCTGACGCGGACAACGTCAAGACGCAAAGTCAGCTTGAAGCGCAGCTAGTACTTCTCATGGTTTACCGCAGCCGCGAGGTTGTCCAATTCCGCTGCAATCGACCACGCCTCTCTAAGACCGCGCATGATCTTCGATATATCCCCCAGAGCGTCGGGCTTCTCAGACTCCGTCCAGATCACATAGATACCGTGCAGCAGGTACTCGAAAGCTTGCTCAAGAAGGTTGAGGGTATTCTGAGACGCGTAGAAGTCCCGGAACTCGCGCTTGCGCTTTGCGCCTTGAGTGGGCACGTTGCGGGCAAACGTAGTGAACTCCCCGTCCATGTACATTGTCGACCCGTGCATGAGGCTGTTTCGACAAGAAAAGCATAGGTCAGCCGACTTGCACCATTGGGCAACCAAGGGCGTTAGGCCCACCTTAAGCTTGCCTTCCTCGAAATCCGCCAGAAGTCGGATAAGCTCCGATATCGGCTTTGCGTCTGTGCGCGGCCTTGTGCCTTGAACCGGAATGGCGTCAATCGACCAGACCGCCTGTTCTGCGTAGAACTCACAATGAGACGCCAGAACGGCAATCGCGCCTATAGACGCCAGCCTATCGACCGTAAGGCCTCTGTTTGTCAGAAACTTGTGCTTTGCTCGCGCCGGAATTTCCATACTGCTTCCTGCCAGTGACGCCCTTGCCTCGCGCCCCGTCAGGGGCCTTTGCTATTCCTGTTCCCGCGCAACAGCCCGCGAGATTTCGCATAGAATGCCGAGCACGATCCCGACCAAGATCGAATAGACTCCCGTGTCGATAAATCGACCGATGGGCATCCCACGAAGATAGACCTGTCGGGCGGCTTCCGGGTCAGGGTCCGTCCGCAACAGCAGCCCCATGATGACTGTAAGGATGCCTAGTCCGAATGCCAGCCGGGCTACTATCTCGCCAATCCTTGTAAAGCTCATTCCCACCTCCAAACCCGTGTAACGCATTGATAGCGAGGGGTGGAAGGTTCGGGAAGGCGTAGTCCGCGTTAGCGGAGCCTGCACAACTGCCCGATTCTGTGGTGTGTCTTTTTTGACACAGTCAATAGGAAAACATGCACTTTTGAACCGTTGTTGCTCGGGTGATTCGGAGAAGTCGCAGCCGCATGGTATAAGACAGCAAGAGAAATCGTAGCAATGAAATAAAACGTGAAACATGCTCACCCTTAGTCAGCCCGACCTGTGCAAAGCCTTCAAAATTAGCGCCCGATCCGCGTCCCTATGGTGCAAGGGCCTGCCGTCTGTCCGGGAAGGCCATAGCAAGCGGTACAACCTAGCTGACCTCCTACCGGCTTTGGGCGGGAAGTACGCCGCCTCTGCCCCTGACCTAGTCAGATTGTGCCGCAATGAAAATAATCCGGTTGTGGCGGACGTTGGCGACTTCGAACGTGCCCGCGCTTTGGACGGTTGGCTTAACCTTCACATGCCGGAAGCTGGCGCTCGCCTGTTTAACGTGAGGCAGGCCTTTTTCGGCGGGCTTGCCCTTGGCTTCCGGTCATCCGCGCTGATGGGCGAGACCGAGTTTTTGCGGCTCATTCTGCCCCGCCATGGTGCCATTCTCGCGTACCTGATCACCGGTGACGCCGCGACATTGCCGCGCGACTGGGTCAACTGGGGGCGCGAGTTTGCGGTTGTACATGCTGGCCTTGAGAGGGTCGCAGCGTGAATCGACTCGAGCTTTTGCGCAGACATGCGCTTTCCCACACACGGACCGCTCGCGCGCTGCACAGGCGTTTCCCGACCGACTGCGCGCTCCTAGCCGCACTCGATAGCGAGGCCACGCTTGCCGGGGCGCTCATGGCGGCTGGACGGCTGACCCGCGAAGAACTTGACCACCTCCTTGGCCCCGTGACCGAGGGCGAATTTTCACCTGCCAGCGTCCAAGACGCGGCAACAATCAGGATGCAAGCATATGTCTGAACTAACCGACCTGAGGGCGAGGATTCTCGCCAGCCCCGGATCGTTCCACCTCCTAGAATCTGACGCCCATCTACCGTTTCCGGACGGGTCGATTGCCGCCGGTCAGGCCCGCCTGCGCAAGATGTGGGAGAGCGTGGAAGACCTCACCCATGCGCTACGCGGCGAAGGCCTGACCCTAGAGGAAGCCGATGAGATGGCCCGACAGGACCGCATTAACTTCGATCTACTGATCGCCGAAAACGACCGGCGCGAGGACCGCGACCGGCGCGCCCGCAACCGCGACAATGACCTAGAGGAGGCCGCTTGATATGGCTGAAATTGAGTATACGGCCCGCGAGCGCGCTCGCCTTGACCTGATCAGCGATAAGCTGATTGCCGACGCCCGCGCCGCAGGTCTGACGTTGACCCGCGAACAGGTTGAATACCTCCCTTCGGTCCGGCTCTTCGTTCTCAGTGATCACGATGCGGGCGGCGCTCTGGACGAAGCCAAGCGACTGCCTGAGGTGCAGGCCCAGTTGCGCACCCATGCCTTGCGCAATGCGCTCAACGACTCGTCGTCAGACCTCCACACCAAGGAAATCGCCGCCATGTCCCCGGCCCGCCGCATGTCGCTTGGCAGGGAGCTTGAAGCCCAGCGTCAGGCCGTAGAGGCCGCGACCCCTAAGCCCCAGATGACAGCCGAGGAAGAGGCGGCAGCGTTGAAAATGTTGCGGGGAATCTCGCATCCTGCGACCCGGCTTGCCGCTGCCCGCGAGATCGGACTCGCATGATAGACTCGCCCAAATCCCCACTGACCGTTTCCGAGATTGTTGCCATTTGTCGCCGTCTGTCAGGATGTTGGCTCGACTCGTTCAAGTACAACTTCACCCGCAACAAGTGGGCATTTTTGGCCCCCGATGGCATTACCTACCCGATCAGCCAGAACGACCTACCAGCGGTTGCAGCGGAGCTAGGCGGGTGGCCGAAAAATCGCGGGGTCGCAGCATGACTCCCCGTGTCCGAGAGGTTCTGGACTACCTCGAAACACACCCCGACTTGTCGCGTTTTGCCGCCTTCGGCCCGCCCCGACGTGACAGCGTCCGCCCCTTTGTGGGAGGCGGAACGGTGACAGCCGAAGAGTACCGGGCAGTTATGGCGGCGTTGTTCCCGTCGCAGGCCATAACGGCGGACGGGCGCAACCGTCTCATGCGCGCTCACGACAGGGCTATCGCCCCCCACAAGTAGTTAGCCTGTGGGCCGCGCTTGTGGCCCACGGAGACCGGCGGCGGGGCCGCTGGTAGGGCGCGTACAGCGCCCACGGCGGGCCGGTTAGGTCGGATCCGCCCCTCACAAAACCATCATCGAAAGGACGCGTCATGAATGACGTACTTATTGCTGCCACCGAGAGGCAGTTTCTCACCGAGGCTACATTTTTGTTCCGGGAATTCGCGCAAGACGCGCAATTCAACTATACCCCTCAGCGGGCCGTTATCCGGTTTCGGATGCCCGACCTGATTCAGCTTGTCGGCACCAAATACGCCCGGATGATCGCCCGCAGGGCCGGGTTTTCGCCCGACGATGGGGCGCTCTGGTATCGCTCCTATGGGCGTGGCGAGGGTGAGGCCACCATGGACGTGGGCCTACTTGCGGACGCCATGAACGAAGCCCTGTTTGACCTCGACCCGCTTGGCCTCCTAGCGCCGCTTCTGGTCGGTAGGTCGCAGGTATGACCCCGCGCGAGGCAGCTTCACGGCGGGTCGCTTCCGACCGTGCGAGGATCGCAGCCGCACGAAAACGCCGGGAAGAATTCGTCCGGAAATGGCGGAATGCTCACGCCCTTCGAAGCCGGTTTTCGGCGGAAGATGTGGCCGAGGAAGAGCTTCGGCTTCAAGCTGAGATCGCGGAAAGGCTGGCCGAAGGGATGGTGACGAAGTGTCTGACGCCGAGTCTTTTCGACGCTTGAGCTTCAAGCCGAAAGGCAGGCTCTAAGCCTCAAATTCGGCTTGAAGCCTAATAAAATCAAAGACTTGACTCCCGTTCGGCGATTCGGGTACAGGGTTTGACACCCATCGAAAGGACCACAGAACATGAACGTTACACCGATCCGCAGAGCGACCAATGAACAGACCGCAGAGCAATGCGAGTCCGAGCTTGTGATCCTGTCCGCCGCCCTTCACGACGCCGCACTTCGTGGGGTTCCGGGGGTGTCGGACGTCCTGAAATTTTCACGCCGAATCCACGAAACAGCCGAACGGCTGGCCACCCTGACCTGAAAGAAAGACAGCCCTTGACCGACCTGACCCCTACCCTGATTGAATCGATGCTGGCCCATGTAGGGCCGGACCCTGACCCGACCTTTGGCGACGTCACCTATGACGAAGCCGGGCGGGTGAACGCGGAGTCGATTGCGGACTCCATCCTCGATCTACAGCGGACCCGTACCGAGGCCGTTGACCCCGACACCGAGTCCTTGGAACTGCTTGGCCGTTTGGCGCGGGACCTTATGAACGATCCGACCGAGGAAGAGATACTGGCACTTTGGCGAGAGGCCGTGGACCGCGTCAGCGGTTTCGCGACCGAAAGCGATGTTGCGCCGCAGGAACCGACCGAGACGAAGTTGAACGACGCCGAATTGCTTGGGGTCGAAACGGATGCCTTCAACGCGCTTCTGGAAAAGGACGCTACCCTTCTCCTTGGGGAGATGTGGGGAGCCAAAGACCGGCGGAACACGCAGGACGAAGACTGGAAGGCCGTCACGATGCCGTGGGCCAACTGGATCGTTGGCGGTGACGGCAACAAGAATGCCGCTGCATGGGGCTTCTCTCGCCACCCTGTGGGCAAGGACAAGGCCGGTGCATCAGTCGTGCTGGGATCGTCGCTGGGCGGCGCACGCAAGACCAAGGCGATGGACACCATGTTCGCGCTGGGCCTCGACATCGACGCCGGGTTCCCGCTGGACGCTATGCTGGATAAGCTGGAGGGGCTGGGCCTCTTCTGCCTCGTTTACACGTCTCACAGCCACGGAAAATCCGGGCTGACGTTGAAGCATGACGAGGTCTTCCGTAAGCTTAAGATCAAGCCGTCCGAGCTGACCAAGCCACAGATTCAGCGGTTCCTCCGCGAGCACGACAAGAACCGGTACGAAGAGTCCTTCATCGCGAAGGTCGAGATCACCAACGCGAAGAAGCAGACCAAGGAAGGGCTGGTCATCGAGCTGTCGACGCCTGCGTTGGACAAGTATCGTTTGATTTTCCCGTTGAGCAAGCCTGTCAAGATCATCGACCTCGCTGATACGCAGGCAGCCGCGCTGGAAGTCTGGGAAGACAAGATCACAGGCATGGCCCGTGAAGTCCTAGACGTCCACTTTGATACCTCGTGCACCGACCCCTCGCGTTTGTTCTACACAGGCCGTCACGCCAAGGATGCCGAGGACTGGTATTGCGCTGTCGTGCGTGGTGATCCTCTGAAGTTTGAGGACGTTCCGGTCATGCGGAAGTCCGCATACCTGAACACCCGGAAGACAGCAAACCTGAACGCCTTCGAGAAGGCAGGGGGCGCGGGCGCTCACGATGGTGAGCGCGCGCCACAGGCCTTCACACCCTCAGGGGCGTCCCTGAACGACTGGCACTACAAGGCCAAGGAACGCTTCCAGATGGCGGACCTTGTGGAAGACTTGTGCGCCGATCACATCCGGAATGCCGGTGGCGAGGCGCAGGGCCATGTCCACATCGAGTGCCCCTTCGAGCACGAGCATTCGTCCGAGGGCGGCACCGCCACGATGGTGGTCAACGCACTGGACAGCCAGAACGGCTACTGGACGTGGTTCTGCAAGCACGACGCTTGTCAGGGGCGGCACAAGCTTGCCTTCCTTGAAGAGGCGCTGCGGCAGCAGTGGTTCGATGAAGAGCAGTTGTTCGGCGACAGCGTGTATATGCTGGAAGGCCCGGACGATCCGGACGAAGTTATCGAAGATGACGGCGAAAAGATAACACCCTCTCTGGACCCCGCCGCGCCCCTTGGCAGGACCGCGAAACAGAAGCTTGCCAGCCTTTCCGCCCGGTTCAAGCTCGTGAACTACAAAGGCAAGGTGTTAGTGATCCGCAACGTTGATCGGGGCGGGATGTTGGCGGGTGACGACATTCTGGAATTCTGGACGAAGCCCGCGCTCAAGGACTTCTATGCGCACGAGGCTTGGGCCGAAGGCGAAGGCAAAGACGTAAAGTGGATCAACCCTGTTGATCGCTGGTGGACCACCGATGCGAAGCGGCATTCACGCGTTGTATTCGATCCCTCCGAACGCCCGCGCGAGTACGACGTCAACCTGTACAACAAGGACTTGTTGACGCTCGTACCGGCCCCCGGCGACTCCACTCCGATACGGGACTTTATCCGAGATGTAATCTGCGGCGGGGATGTGCCTGCATACAACTGGGTAACGCTGTATCTTGCGCACATGGTCCAGCGTCCGGCCGAAAGGCCCGGTACTGCACTAGTGTTGTATGGCCCCGGCGGCGTCGGGAAGGGCACATTCGGACGGATTGTCCGGCGTTTGGTGGAACCTTACGACCTTCTCGCAACTCATCCGGAACACCTCCTAGGGCGGTTCGCTGGCCCGTCGCTGGCCACAAGCATGTGCGTCGTGTCGGAAGAAGCGGTCTTCGGAAAGTCAGCGGAAGCCGCTGATCAGTTGAAAGGCATGGTCACGCAATGTGACATGCGAGTGGAAGCAAAGCAGGTCCAGTCCGTCCAGATGGACGTCTTTTTTAGGATCATCATCGACAGCAACCACGACGCGGCGGTGCGGATCGAAGGGAACAACAGCGAGCGCCGCTACATGGTCCTGAATGTCGGTACGTCCATGCAGGGCGACCGGGACGCGTTCAAGTCGCTGTACGAACACATCGAAGGCCCGGCGATGGCTGCATATGCCGCATGGCTGAGACAGTGGGTACCGGCGTCAGCCGGGTTGGATTGGTCAGACGTCCGCACGGCCCCGGTCACCGCCGCCCGTAAGCAAATGTTCGTTGAAAGCCTGAGGGTCTCTGACAAGTCGTTTCTGCGGATGTTGGAAGACGGCGAATTTGTCTGGCGGGATGGGGCACAGACCTTCCGGATCGTTCTGGGCGAGGGTGAGAACCGTATCCCGGCCCGCGCGCTGGACGAATGGGTACGCAGCCTTGCAGGTCGGTATGACAGCGACCTGCGACCGGCTGCGGCGGTCTGGAAGCGTATCTTCGGGGTGGAGCTGGACCGACCCAAAGCCGCGCGGTTGACGGGTGAGCGACAGACCCTTGACGAAGGCGCGACGGATGCTGAGTACGCTTGGCAGCCGTTCGGATTCAACACGCCGATGTACCATCTGCCGGGCTTGGGGGTCATTCTGGACATGATCCGGGACCGGACTGGGCGGGTTGCCGAGGTGGAGAATTGACCGGGGGCGGCGTCAGCCGCCCTTTTGTTGTAGATGTTGTAAAGTCGATTCTTCCAAGTGCTTGAAATCAAAGGAATGTTGCAAATGTTGCTTGTTGCAGCGTTCCGGCGGTTCGCAAGGATTTTCCGCGCGGGCGTTTCCCCGTCGATGCGTGTCCTGCCACCGCTGTTTTGTGGTAGTTATTATTCTTACAACAACAACAACATTTACAACAAAGGGAAAGACGGGGCCTCTCGCCCCATGGTGTCCAACCGCGTCAGCGGTCAGTCTTCCCAATCTTCGTCAAGGTTCATGCCACTTGGGTTGCCAGCGTCGTAGAAAGCTTGACGGTGAAGGTGGATGTTCACACGCGCCGCAACATTCTTCTGTGGAGTGTCGATCCCTAGTGCAGGGCTAATCGTAGTGTTCACTATCTGGACTTCTCCCCATATGCCAAGGTTCCCGTCCCAATCCGCGCTATCAACGATTTCCTGAGCCGCTCTCTTGAATCCCCAACCCTGAGACTTGTTGCGAGATATGTCCCAAGCGCTTTGAGTGGGATAGTCTACCCTGTCCAGCGGACGACTCGCAAATCCGCCCGGTTCACGCGGGCGGGTACTACCCCAATCTCCATAAATTATCCGCGCTCTGTTGGCCCAACGTTGTCGAATCTGATCCAGCAACACGCGATTGCCGAAGGGAACTTGGTTTATGCCGCCATCGAAATCAGTGAAGAGCTTCGGCATGGATGTACAAGAAAGTACGATAGGTACATTCGCGTCGATTGCTTGAAGGTGGCCCCCGATCATGCCGTCAAACCAGACCGCCAAGCTAAGAGGGTCTTGCACCCACCCACCCTCAAGCAGAATGACGTAGTCAGCAGCACCTGATGCAGCGAATGCTGAGACGACCTCCGCCATGTTGCCGGGCATCCGGTTCATGAAGATGCGCATGCAGTAGGTGCGCTCCGCCTCCTGAAAACGTTCAATCTGTGTACGAATGTCAGCTTCGGATTGTCCCCGCGTCTGTACGCAAGGCCAGACCCATTTTTGTTCAACAACAAAGTTGCACCAGTTCTCGAATGCATTGGCTGGATTGAGCAGCGCGACCAGCTCTTGCTGCGGTCCGCTTTCCATGTTCGTAAATTCGTAGTCTCGATCAATGTCGAGAAAGTAATTCTGGTGCCTTAGGGCTTTCTCGACCCTGTCTAGAGACTTCTGCAAAGAAGAGGAGTTAGCCCAAGGCGCGAGAAGGATGCAGGGGGCCATCCGTTCCTTCGTCGCGCCGGGCAGAAACTCTAGACCATTCATCTCACTGGCTCGTATAGCCAGCGTAGGAACGTAGGTCTTGTTCTCTAGGACCATGTTTGCTCGTTATGCTTCGACAAGAGTTGACAGCTTGATTTCCATCGCAGCTTTCGACACTTCGAAGCTAGAAGCAAGCCCTTCAATCGTAGCTTCAGTCACCAGCCCTCCGAACTTCTCACTCAGTTCTTTCTCTATAAGGTGCATGGGCATGACGATTTCCGCCGCTAACCTGTTCGCTTCAAACTCAATCCTCTCTGGCGCACCAGAGCGGTAGAGAACCGTATCAGTAATGCCATCGGGCGAACTGTCTATGATGTTGCGGTGGAGTAGGTAGTGGGCCAGCTCATGCCCGATTGTGAAGCGCTGACGTTCGCGAGCTTCATTCCGATTGACACGGATAACGTAGTTGTCCCCCTCACGCGAAATCTGCCCTGACACGCCAGTGGGCATGCTAGAGACCCGGATCGCAACACCAAGGTCTTTGGCGAGTTGACCGATTCTGACTGGATACTCGCTCATATACTGAGCAAGGATTGTCCTCTCTTCGGGTGAAATCCTGCCAAGTTCTTTCAAGCCCATGTCTGCCTCCTACCGATTTCCATCATCTTCTTGGTCGAACCCTGCCTCCAGCTCCGCGACTGTGGGGTTAGCGCGACGAGCAATTAGCAGCTTGTTAATTCTCTCGTTGAACGCATCTTCCGATAGCGCTTCGTCTAGCTTCTTGGTTGCAGCTTTCGCCGCTTCCTCTTTAAGTTCGCGGAAGGTGTACGCCGCAATCAGGCCGATGCCGATTGCCAGCGCAGCGAGAACCACCGTAATTCCTGTAAGCATTACGCTCAGGAAGCTCAGGTACGTTGGCAGGCTGATGACCGGTTCTTCTTGAGTGCCGGGGATGCCATCAACCTTGTCGACCATCCCCAAAGAGATCAAAAGAAAGCAGACAATCGCTCCGCCCATGAAGACCGCGATGTACGTCGCCGCCTTCACTCTCTCGATCCCACTACCACCATCTTTTGCTTGCCTGCTATATTTGTTCTCGTTGTGTTCTTGTCAAGTATAAACTAACTCTTGACACGCGAAAAGCCCGTAAACGCGGCAGACCTGAGTTTCATCATCTCTCAAACACCTTCGCAGCCGCCCTCGACCGGCGTTACAGCAACTTTTCTTGTACGGTTGTATAACAGGACGAGACGCCGCGAAATGGTAATCGATCCCCACGGAAGCCATTGAAATGACTCGCGAATCATGCAGGTCGCGTGATATAAACCTGCGTAACGGTCGTTGCGCCGGTCTATATTCGGAGGGTTTGCCTTGAAGATCGTTACCTACCGCCGCGTGTCGAGTGCATCCCAAGGCCGCAGTGGCCTAGGGCTGGAAGCTCAAGAGGCAGCTATTGCCGCCTATGCCGCCGCTAACGCGGCCCATATCGTCGGCTCTTTCACCGAGGTGGAGTCGGGCCGGAACAACGCTCGCCCGCAACTGCAAGCCGCCCTCAAGCTCGCCCGCGTAACCGGCTCACGGCTGGTGATTGCCAAGCTTGATCGTCTGTCCCGAAATGCCGCATTTCTCCTGAATCTACAGGAGTCTGGAGTGGATTTCGTGGCCTGCGACAACCCCACCGCCACACCCCTGACAATCGGTATCCTCGCTCTTGTGGCACAGGACGAAGCCCGCGCCATTAGCGAGCGTACCAGAGTCGCACTGAGGGCAGCAAAGGCCCGTGGGCAGGCCTTGGGCAACCCGAACGGTGCCGCTGCCCTGCGTCGCGCTGGCAAGGGAAATGGTGCATCCTGTGAAGCACAACGCAGTGACGCGGTCACGCGCGCCCACGACCTCTCAGACGTACTGGCAGACGTGCGAGCCTCTGGAATTACTACCCTTACGGACATGGCGGCAGAGTTGAATAAGCGGGGCATCAAGACGGCGCGGGGTGGGAAATGGTATGCAACCACTGTCAAGAATGTACTCGACAGGCTTGCAGGCTAAGGTGCTGGCAGACCGAGGCGAGACGCAGAGATAGAAGCTATAGCTTGTGGTCGTGCCCCGCGTCAGCGGGACAAAACCACAAAATATAGTGTCCGGGGGCCCGTGACGGGATACCGGGGTGGCCCATCGAAAGCGGGCAGTAGCAGTGGAGAGACGTTGCAGCAACTTTTGCCCTTCCACTATGCAACTTTCGGCTTCAAGCCGACTTTCCCCGTTGCGATGGTTGCTCTGTCAAGTAATTCCCCGGAAGCCCGTACCCCCTATTCGGAATTGCGACTGCCCTCCAATTATTTAGAATTTGGACCGGATAATTGTTGCGAACCGTTCAGGCCGTTTGCGTGACATTCGCCTCAATTCGTGAGACTATTCTTAAGTCAAGGCGGTCGATTGGGGCGCGGGTTTTTCTCTTTCCTTCCCGCGCCCCGATTATTCAGACCTCCCGGCCCTGACAAATCCCTAATGACACCGCGCCGCCCCGACCGGCCAAGCGCGAAAGACCGCCTCTTGTCCGAAACCCACACTCTCCATTTGAAGATCGACCCGACTCAAGCTGAGTCCGGGGCGAAACGCTTTACCGGCGCGATTGCCGCCGTCGCGAAAGCCGTGGAATCCCTCGAACGGGACACCACTGGCGCATTCTCGAAACTGAACAAGGTTGACGTTTCTCGGTTGACCGATGCCGAGGCCGCTATCCGCAGAACCGGCAAGGCTGCCGGGGGCCTCTCGACCGCCCTGACGGGCGCGGGCAGCGCTTCCGACCGCGCCGCCGCAGATATTCGCAGGCTCGCCCTCGCATCCACAAACGCCTTGCGCGTCTCGACCGATCAGGCTTCCCGTTTGCGCGACCGCCTTCTTTCAGTTGGCGATACCGCAGGCCTCGCGAAGCTCGAATCCGGTCTTGCCCGCCTTCGGTCCAACCTGATCGCCGCCACCTCTGGCCTAGACGTCCGGGAAGCTCGCGCCGGGTACGCTGACCTCGCATCGGAACTCAACAGAACCGCCAGAGAAGCGGAACGGTTGAACGCGATTGCCATCGCCGAAGAGCGAGCACTTGAGCAAGCCGCCCGCGCCGCCTCGACACATGCCGACGCCCTGCAACGCCTTCGTGCGGCCCATGATCCGATCTACGCGTCAAGTCAGCGCTACGCCGTCGCCCTGTCAGAAATCGACTCCTTGGTCGCTGCGAACGTGGTCAGCGAAGCCCAAGCCGTTGCCATGCGCGACCGTGCGGCACAGTCCTACCTGACCGCTGGCAATGCAGCCGACATGTACGCCACGCAGTCCCGCCACGCGGCCATGGCCTCGCAACAGGTCGGTTTCCAGCTTAACGATATCGGGGTGATGCTGGCTGGGGGAATGTCGCCTCTGTCCATCGCCGTAGGACAGGGTACGCAGCTTGCCCAGACGTTCCAAAGTTTGGGCAAGGGTTCGTCCATTCTCTCGACCCTAGGAGGGGGCTTTATGGCCCTCCTATCGCCTGTGAGCTTGATCACTATCGGGGTGATCGGGTTCGGTTCTGCAATCGTCCAGTGGATGATGTCAGGCAGTGACGAAACCCGGTCATTCTCAGACGCTCTGGGGGACGCCAATAGCTCCATTTCGGCAGTCAGACAGGCTACCGACCTCCTAGCCGGGGCGTCCCTTGGAAGCCTTGCAGAGGGCTATGGGCGGGTGAATGCCGAGCTACAGACTCACCTCGAAAAGCTTCAGGAAATCGCCCGGATCGAAGCGACGCAGAAAACGTCTGCGGCCCTGTCCGCCGTGGGTGACGAATTCCTAGGCGGCTTCTTGACCACTGACGTGGACGATATGCGCATAGCATTCTCGACCACAAACGACGAAGCCCGAGTCCTCTTGGGCATGCTTGAACAGATCAAAGCCGCGCGGACCTTCGAAGAGCAACTAGCCGCTGTCACGGCGATGCGGACAGAGGTGGAATCGGTAACGGGCGGAATCAAGAAAGCAGAGGGCGGGGCGCTCGCATTCCTAACCCAACTCCTAAAGGCCGAAGACGCAGGCATGCGTCTCAACGCCGCCACGGATGGCACAGCGGGGGCTGCGAACAATGCCAGCGGGGCCGCGTCTGGCCTCGCCTACACCATCGGCACGGCGGCTGACGAAGCCGCCAGACTCCTTGGCAACCTGAACAGCGTTCCCGGCGCATTGGCGGCTATGGGGCGCTCTGTCCAAGGCCAGATTGAGTCCATCCGCGCCCAGAATTCAGCGCTCAACTACGAACTGTCCGAAGGCCTGTCCAGCGCCGCAGCCAACCGCCGGGTACAACTTGACACGATGGTCACGACTGCCGGAACACGCGGACAGAAACTGAACTTCGACCAGATCGCATCCGAGTATCAGGCTATTGCCGAACTGGACGCGGCTTCGAAAGAAACCGACCGACTCCGCTCTGAGATCAGCGAGAAAAACAAACCCGCCAAGTCTGCCGGTGGAGGTGGCGGGCGAGCGGGCGGACTCAGCGAGGAAGCCAAGGCCGCAGACGAACTCAACAAGAGTCTGACGGAACGCCTGACTGGACTCGAACAAGAACGGGTGACGCTTCAAGCCCTCGCCCAGAACCAATTCGAAAGCGCAGAAGCCGCAGAGCTTTTCGCTCAGGCCATGGTCGCAGGAGGCGGCGCTGTAGACGCCCAGACAATGGCGATGATCAAGCAAATCGACGTCGCCGCCAAGCTAAACGAAGAGCTTAAGAAGGCCGCGCGGGACCCGGTCAAGGAATGGATGGACTCCGTTCCCAACTGGCTTGAGGCCGGTAAGCAGATCGAAATGGGGGCAATCGACTCCCTGAAATCGACGCTCTCCGACTTCATCAAGACGGGCAAATTCGACCTCGAAAGCCTTGGGGAGTCGATCCTTGGACTCGTCGCCGATATCGTCGCTGATAAGGCCGTCAAGGAATTGATGACCTTGATGGGCCGTGGGGAACAGTCCCCGACCGGCGGCTTTGGCGGCATGCTGGCAGGACTCTTCTCTTCCACAGGCGACACCGAGATTCCGGGGTTTGGTGGTGACGCCGCAGCAATCGCCACAGGCGGACAGCAGGCCGGTACGACCATCGCCACCAGCATGACAACCGCAGGCCAGCAAGTGGCAATGGATATCCAAGCCGCAATGACCTCTGGGGGACAGCAAGCAGGCGGAGCCGTCCAGAGTGGACTCGCGGCAGGTTCAACCAACGTCCGCACGGCGGCACAGACGGGCCTCGCCACGGGTTCAAACAACATCCGCATCGCGTCCAGCACGGGCGGGGCAGAGCTAGGCCGTGGCGTTGTACAGGGTGCCCAGCAAGGCGCACCTATCCTGTCTGCGGCAGTCGCGGGCGGGGCCGGTGGAGGTGGCGGGGGCGGAATGTTCTCTTGGGAAAGCCTCCTAGGAATGGCAATCGGCGCATTCTCGGAAGGCGGCATGAGCAATTCCCCTGTCGGGTTCGCAAACGTGTCTCCGTCCGCATTCCGGAACGCCCCGCACTTCTCTCAGGGCACGGCAAACACGTCAGGCATCCCGGCAATGCTCCACGATAACGAAGCGGTCATCCCCCTGAGCAAGGGTCGGAAGATCGGGGTCGAGCTTAACGGGGACAGCGCCGGGGGCGGGCAGACCGTGGTCCAGAACATGAGCTTCAATTTCCCGAATAGCGACGCAGACAGCTTCAAGCGCAGCAAGTCACAGGTCGCCGCCGACATGGCTTCCGCTGGCCAGCGCGCCGCGCAAAAGAACCGATAGGATGACCATGATCAAAGGACCGGGACACCGCCACCCTACAGGCCAACATGAGCCAATCTTTGAGAATGACGCAAAGCGGCTGGCACGACTTTTCGCCGCCAAGGTTCCTGTCATTGCCGTGGGGCTGCACCACTACCGACTTGGCGGGCCTCTGCCGCCGGGGTTCGTGTGGGATGAAGAGGATTCGGCTTGAAGCCGAAGGCAGGTTTTTGCCATGCTTTTTGCCATGCCAATAATGTACGAAAAGCCGGAATCGATCAAGAATTCGTACATTTCGGTTTTTAGCCGAGCCTACTTTTCGGCCTCGCGAAAACCGCGCAAGTCGCTGAAGCTAAACAGCTTTTCGGCACTTTTCGGGGGGTGTAAGTGGTGCCCAGAGCCGGAATCGAACCAGCGACACGCGGATTTTCAATCCGCTGCTCTACCAACTGAGCTATCTGGGCACCGTTTGGTGGGCGGGTGATACCCAAGCGGCGGGGGGCTGTCCAGTGGGAAAACGTCTCTCAATGCGCCTTCGGCGGGGTGGCGTCGGGCTGCTGTTCTTCGGCCTCTTCCTCGGTCTCGGCAGGGAGACGGTAGCTCTCATTGAGCCAGCGGCCAAGGTCCACATCAGCGCAACGGCGCGAGCAGAACGGGCGGTAATCGGCGGCAGTGGGCTTGCCACAGATCGGGCAGGTCATGGCAGGCCCCCTGGCAAAAGCTCGGACAGTGGCAGGCGGTCGCGCTTGCGGGTCATTTCGTAAAGCCCAAGCGTGGTCCAGCCCGCGAGGTTTGCCTCGCCGTCGGTCTTGAAGGCCGCTTTAAGGACCTGGTCTAGGATATGCCGGTCGCGTTTCGGCATCGGGGCGAAATCCACGACGATCTGGCCGCCAAGGCCGCGCAGGCGCAACTGACGCGGCAGGTCGCGGGCGGCGGCTATGTTGGCTTTCAGCGCGGCAGCGGGCGAGGTATCGGGGCCGGTGTTCACGTCGACAGATACCAGCGCACGCGTGGGCTCGATCATCATGTGACCGCCAGCCTCCAGAGCGACATGCGGGGCCCGCAGGGCATCCAGCATCTCGGACACGCCGTGGCGTTCAAAGCTTTCGGGATCGGTGTCGGCGTCGTCGACGGCCGGGTCCAGCCAGTCGCGGAACGCGAGATCATGTGCCGTGGGGCCGTCGACCAGAAGCTCGGGCGGGCCGGACGTGTCGGCCAGCACGGCTTCGGCCAGGCCACGCATCGCCATGATATCTTCGGCGATGGCCTGGTCCTCGGCCTCCAGGCAGCCAGAGCGCAGGATCAGGCCCAGACGCTCGCTTGCGCCGGCCATTCCGGTCTGCGCGAGGTCGGAAAGGTCTGCCCGCCGCTCTTCGTCCTTGATCTTGCGCGAGATGTTCAGACCCGGCGCGTCGGGCGTGATGATCGCAAAGCGGGATTTGAACAGCAGTCGCGACGTGACGGGGATGGCCTTGCCAGGTTCGGCCGGGCCGGTAACCTGGACCAGAAGCCGCTGGCCCGGTGCCACGCCAGAGATCTGCCGAAGAAAGCCCGAAGCGCCGTCCGGCAGCTTGACGAAGATGCCACCCTGCCCCTTGACCGGACGGTCGGCCACAGCGCGGTAAATCGCACCAGGGATCGCCACATCGCCCAAGGGGTCGATGGCCAGCTCTTCCAGTTGCCCGTCGACCAGCAATGCCGCTGCCTGGCGACCATCGATTTCATCCAGAACCAGCAAGCGGCCCTTCATTCCTGCCTCCAGACCGGGTAGCCGATCGCTGTCAAAAGGGCCGCCGTCTCGGCGACGGGAAGGCCCATGATGCCGGTGAACGACCCCGAAATCCACGGGATGAACGCCCCCGCCAGCCCCTGAATTCCGTAGCCGCCCGCCTTGCCTTGCCATTCGTTGCTGGCAAGATAAGCGTTCATCTCTGCATCCGAGAGGCGCTTCATCTTCACCGTGCTCAGGGATTCCCGCACCAGAACCCGGTCGCCACGGCGCACGGCAATTCCGGTGATGACCTGGTGGCGCCGCCCGCCAAGAGCCGTCAGGAACTGGGCCGCTTCGCCCGCATCCGCCGGCTTTCCCAGGATGCGGCGACCAACAGCGACAGTGGTGTCAGCGCAAAGAACCACGTCCTCCGGCCCCGCCGGGACCGCGCGGGCCTTTTCCTCGGCCAGCCGCAGGCAATAGGGCCGCGGAAGTTCACCCTTGCGGGGGTCCTCGTCGATGTCGGGGGGCAGGATCAGGTCGGGTACGATGCCAAGCTGCGCCAGAAGCTCTTTCCGGCGCGGGCTTCCCGATCCCAGAATGAACCGCAACTTATTTGAAGCGGTAGTTGATGCGACCCTTCGACAGGTCGTAGGGGGTCATTTCGACCTGGACTTTGTCACCGGCCAGAACGCGGATGCGGTTCTTGCGCATCTTGCCTGCCATCACCGCGATCAACTCATGGCCGTTCTCGAGTTCGACCCTGAATGTCGCGTTCGGCAGGAGTTCCTTCACGACACCGGGGAATTCGAGAATGTCTTCCTTGGCCATGGTCTCTCCATTGCAGATGGGCCCGCAGGTTGGTCCCCGCAGGCTTCCGGGGGGCGATATGCCCCTGATGGGGCCGGGATTCAAGCGGAATCTGGACGAGGTCAGCTTCGCAGGCGGAAACGCTGGATCTTCCCGGTCTGCGTCTTTGGCAAGGCATCGGTGAAAACGACCCGGCGGGGGTACTTGTAGGGCGCGATGGCGCGCTTGACGTGGTCCTGCAAGATCTTGACCAATAGCCCATCGGGCGAGTGCCCCTGGGCCAGCACGACATGCGCCTCGACGACCTGGCCGCGTTCGTCGTCCGGCGCACCCACGACGGCACATTCCAGCACGGCGGGATGGGACAGCAGGGCGGCTTCAACCTCTGGCCCCGCGATATTGTAGCCCGCGCTGATGATCATGTCGTCGGACCGCGCGGCGAAATGGAAGCGGCCGTCTTCGTCCTGCCAGAAGCTGTCCCCGGTCAGGTTCCAGCCGTCCTTCACATAGGCCTTCTGCCGCTTGTCCGCGAGATAGCGGCACCCCGTCGGCCCGCGCACGGCCAGCCGCCCGACTTCCCCGCGGGGAAGGTCCGCCATGTCATCGCCGACGATCTTCGCCTCGTATCCCGCAACGGGCCGCCCGGTGCAGGCGGGGCGGTGGTCGTCGAAGCGGTTGGTGATGAAGATGTGCAGCATCTCGGTCGCGCCGATCCCGTCCAGCATCGGCTTGCCGGTCTTCGCCATCCACTCCTCGTAGACCGGGCCCGGCAGGGTTTCCCCAGCACTGACGGCGGCGCGCAGCGAGGACAGGTCGGCGCCTTCTGCCATCGCCTTCAGCATCACCCGGTAGGCGGTCGGCGCGGTGAAACAGACCGTCGCCCGGTGCTTCTGGATGATGTCGATCATGTTCGGCGGGCTTGCCTGTTCCAGAAGCGCCGCCGCCGCCCCGAAGCGCAAGGGAAAGACCGCCAAACCGCCAAGTCCGAAGGTAAAGGCCAGCGGCGGCGAGCCGACGAAGACATCCTCGGGCGTGACGCCAAGAACCTCTTTCGCGTAACCGTCGGCGATGATCATCAGGTCGCGGTGGAAATGCATCGTGGCCTTGGGCTCGCCCGTCGTGCCGCTGGTAAAGCCCAGAAGCGCAACATCGTCACGCCCCGTCGGCACCGCCTGGAACTTCACCGATTTCGACAGTGCCACCCGGTCCAGCTCGGCATCATGGTTCGCGGTTCCATCGAACCCCACCACCGTCCGCAGGTGGCGCGACCCCTTGGCGCAGGTGACCAGTTCCTCCATCAACCGGGTGTCGCACAGGGCATGGCTGATTTCGGCCTTATCGACGATGGCCGACAACTCTCCCGCGCGCAGCATCGGCATGGTGTTGACCACGACCGCCCCGGCTTTGGTCGCCGCCAGCCAGCAGGCCACCATCGCGGGATTGTTGGCCGACCGGATCAGGACGCGGTTGCCGGGCCTGACCCCATAGTCCTCGACCAGCGCATGCGCGATGCGGTTCGACCAGTCGGTCAGCTCCTTGTAGGTCCGGCTGCGGCCGTTGCCGATCAGCGCGGTGTTGTCGCCAAAGCCCTTGGCCACCATGGCATCGGTCAGCTCCACGCCCGCGTTCAGCAAGTCGGGATAGTCGAACCCGTCCAGCCGGATCTCGGGCCAATCCTCGGGCGCGGGCAGGCGGTCGCGGGTGAAGCTGTCGCTATGTCCGGTCGGTCCAAGCATCACGCAACCCCCTTAGGAATGACGGCCGTCGCCTCGATCTCGACGCGGGCCCGGTCCTCGACCAGCGCCACCACCTGCACCAGCGCCATCGCCGGATAGTGCCGCCCGATCACCGCCTTGTAGACGGCGCCAAGCTCTTTGAGGCTGCCAAGGTATTCCCGCTTGTCGGTCACATACCAGGTCAGCCGCACCAGATGCTCTGGCCCCGCCCCCGCCTCGGCCAGGACCTCGACAATCGACCTCAAGGCCTGTTCCACCTGGCCCACGAAGTCGTCGGTCTCGAACTCCTGATCCGCGTTCCAGCCGATGATCCCGCCGGTAAAGACCATCCGGCCCTCCGCCGCGACACCGTTGGCGTAGCCCCGCGCCGGTTTCCAGTGCTTCGGGTGAAGGACCTCATGCATCCTGCGTCTCCCTGTATCGCTCTAGCGCCGCCCGCATCTCTGCCGGCCAGGGCGCGGCCTTCATTCCATCTATCCAGGCAAGCGTCATGCCGACCTTCAGTCGCAGCCCGTCGTCCCCGTGCCCCTCGATCCACATCTTCACCGAAGAGCCGCCGACCTTCTCCACCCGCAGGCGGAATCGCACCTTTTCGCCCAGCCGCGAGGGCCGCTGGAAGACCGCTTCCATCGCCACTGTCGGCACGCCGTTCGACGCGCCAAAATGCATCGCCGCGAAGGACCGCCCGACCACATCGGCGAAGAAGTTCTCGATGACCGAATTCACCATCTCGAAATAGCGCGGGTAAAAGACGATCCCCGCCGGGTCGCAGTGGTTGAACTCGATCTGGATGATGCGCTCGTAGGTCACCCCAGGATGCTCCGCGCGATGACGATGCGTTGCACGTCGCTGGCGCCTTCATAGATCCGCAGCGCCCGGATCTCGCGGTAAAGGCTTTCCACCGCGAACCCGTGCCGCACCCCGTCGCCGCCATGCAGCTGGACCGCCATGTCGATCACCCTTTGCGCGGCCTCGGTGGCGTAAAGCTTTGCCATCGCCGCCTCGCGGCTGACCCTTGCGGCGCCCTGGTCCTTCACCCAGGCCGCCCGGTAGACCAGCAGCGCCGAGGCGTCGATCTCCAGCGCCATGTCGGCCAGATGCCCCTGCACCAGTTGCAGGTCACTCAAAGCCTGCCCCTGGATGCGCCGCGACTGCGTGCGCGCCAGTGCCTCATCCAGCGCGCGGCGCGCGAACCCCAACGCCGCTGCGCCCACGGTGGATCGGAACACGTCCAGCACCGACATGGCGATCTTGAACCCCTCGCCAGGTTTGCCGATCAGTGCGGTCTCCGGCAACTCCACCCCGTCAAGCCGCAGATGCGCCAGCGGATGCGGGGCCATCACCTCGATCCGGCTGACCACCTCCAGCCCCTGCGTCGCCGCCGGCAGCAGGAACGCAGACAACCCCTTCGCGCCCGGAGCCTCGCCCGTCCGCGCGAAGATCACATAGACATCCGCGATCCCGCCGTTCGAGATATAGGTCTTCTCGCCCGAAAGCCGCCAGCCGCCCTGCACCCGTTCGGCCACCGTCGCCGTCGCTGCCACGTCGGACCCCGACCCCGGCTCGGTCAGCGCAAAGCCGGAAATCGCCTGCCCCGCCCGCGTCTGCGCCAGCCACTCCCGCTGCGCCGCCGTCCCGAACAGGCTTACCGCCCCCATCCCCAGCCCCTGCATGGCAAAAGCGAAATCCGCCAGCCCGTCATGCCGCGCCAGCGTCTCGCGGATCAGACAAAGCGAGCGCACATCCAGCCGCTCCCCCTCGCCCGCGCCCGAGTGCTGCAACCAGCCTCCGGCACCCAGCGCCGCCACCAGCCCCTTGCAGGCCGCGTCCACATCGTCATGCGGCACCGGCAGGTTGGCCGCGCACCAGTCTTCCAGCCCCGCCGCAAGCTCGCGGTGGCGGGGCTGGAAAAACGGCCAGTCAAGGAAACTCCGGTCACTCATTTCATCTTTGCCCAAATATCCTCCGCGTGCGGTCACGGTTGCGCCATCGGTTCAGGAAACCGGGGACGCTCAGTCCCCCTGAAACACCGGCTTTTCCCTGGCCACGAAGGCCCGGTAGGCCCGTTCAAAGTCCTTCGTCTGCATGCAGATCGCCTGCGCCTGGGCCTCGGCCTCGATCGCCTGCTCCAGACCCATGTTCCATTCCTGGTTCAGCTGCGTCTTGGTGATCCCATGCGCAAAGGTGGGTCCGGTCGCCAACCGCCGCGCCAGCACCAGGGCTTCGGCCTCAAGCGCCTCTGCCGGATGCAAGGCGTTCCAGAAACCCCAGGCGTGGCCCTCTTCGGCCGCCATCGTCCGCCCGGTATATAGCAGCTCTGCCGCCCGCCCCTGCCCGATGATCCGGGGCAGCATCGCGCAAGCCCCCATGTCGCAGCCCGCCAGCCCAACCCTGGTGAACAGGAACGCGCATTTGGTGGCCGGAGTCGCCAGCCGCAGGTCCGAGGCCATCGCGATGATCGCACCGGCCCCCACGGCCACCCCGTCCACCGCCGCAATGATCGGCTTGCCGCAGGAAATCATCGCCTTGACCAGGTCCCCCGTCATCCGGGTGAACGCCAGCAGGTCCTTCATCGGCAGCCCGATCAAGGGGCCGATGATGTCGTGCACATCCCCGCCCGAGCAGAAGTTCCCCCCGTTCGAGGCAAAGACCACCACGTCCACGTCGTCCGCATAGACCAGTGCCCGAAACGTATCGCGCAATTCGGCGTAGCTTTCGAAAGTCAGCGGGTTCTTGCGGTCCGGCCGGTTCAGGCGGATCACCGCGACGCGCTCCTGAACTTCCCACAGGAAGTGCTTAGGCACGAGGCCAGCCATCTTGGTCATCGTCCCATCCTCTTCAGGATTCCGGTCATCTGGTCCAATTCGTCGTCGGTCAGCCCTGCGAACAGCCGCGCCACTTCGGCCTCATGCCCTTCGGCCATGATCTCGAAGGCCACCGTCCCCGCCGTCGTCAGCGCGACATGAACCGTCCGGCGGTCCACTTCGCTGGGCGTGCGCAGGACCAGCCCCTCGCCCTCCAGCCGGTCGACGACCGCCGTCGCATTGCCGTTGGACACCAGAAGCATCCGGGAAAGCTCGCTCATCGTCACGCCCTCGCGGCGGCGGTAAAGCGCCGCCATCACGTCGAAGCGCGGCAGGGTCGTTTCGTGCTTCAGCCGCAGGTATTCCCGCAGCTCGTTTTCCGCAGCCCGCGTCACGCCCAGCAGGCGGATCCACATCTTGAGCCGCCGCTTCGACCCCTCGCTCATACCTCGCCCCCCGAGATCGAAAGGCAGGCCCCGTTCACGCCCGACGCGGCATCCGACGCCAGATACAGGGCCGCAGCCGTCACTTCCGATGGTTGGTAAAGCCGCCCTTGCGGGCTGAGGCCCTCCAGCGCCGCCCGCGCCTCCGCCAGCGTCTTGCCGGTCTTCTCGGCAATCACCTGCACCGAATGATCGGTCATCGGCGTGTCCAGAAACCCCGGGCAGATCGCGTTCACCGTGACCCGCTTCCGCGCCACTTCCAATGCCAGCGACCGCACCAGGCCCACCACCCCATGCTTGGCCGCCGCATAGGGCGCGACCTTGGCATAGCCCTTCAGGCCAGCCGTCGAGGCCACGGCGATCAGCCGCCCTTCGGCGCGAAACTGCCCCAGCGCCTCGCGGAAGGTCAGGAAAACCCCGGTCAGGTTGACCGCGATCATCGCGTTCCACTGGGCCAGTGTCGTCTTCGCCATCACCCCAGAGTCTGCCGCCCCCGCATTGGCGATGACGATGTCGCAAGGGCCGGCCTCCTTGTACATCCGTTGCACGGATGTCTCGTCGGTAACGTCGGCCTGCACCCATCGTGCGCCGAGCGGTTCTGCCACGGCGCGCAGCGCGTCGGCCCGGCGACCCGAGATCACAACTTCCGCCCCCGCCCCGGCAAAGCCACGCGCCAAGTCGGCCCCGGCACCCGAGCCGCCCCCGGTGATCAACACGCGTTTACCGGCCAGGGTCATGCGCGGATCGCCTCCTGCGCGCGGGCTTGCAGCCGCAAAGCCTGGTCCCGGCCGTTGAGATACGGGTTCGGCCAGAAGACCCTGTCATCCCCCGCCTGCACCGCCGCATGCAGCGTCCAGTAGGGGTCGGCCAGATGCGGTCGGGCCAGCGCCACCAGATCGGCGCGCCCCGCCAGCAGGATGCCATTGACCTGATCCGCCTCGGTGATGTTGCCGACCGCGATGGTCGCCAGACCCGCCTCGTTGCGGATGCGGTCGCTGAACGGTGTCTGGAACATCCGGCCATAGACGGGCTTTGCGTCAGTGGAGGTCTGCCCGGCGCTGACGTCGATGATGTCGGCCCCTGCAGCCGAGAAAGCCTTGGCGATCTCGACCGCTTCGTCCGGTGTCACCCCGCCGTCACCCACCCAGTCGCTTGCCGAAATTCGGACCGACATGGGCTTTGCCGCAGGCCAGGCCTCTCGCATCGCCCGGAACACCTCCAGCGGATAGCGCATCCGGTTTTCAAGGCTGCCGCCGTAGTCATCCGTGCGGATGTTCGATTTGGGGCTGATGAATGAGGAAATCAGGTAACCATGCGCCGCATGAAGTTCGATCATGTCAAACCCGGCCCGCGCGGCCATTAGTGTCGAGGCAACGAACTGGTCCCTGACCATGTCCATGTCCGCGCGTGTCATCTCGCGGGGGACGGCGCTCCGGTCGGTCCACGGGATCGCGCTGGCGCTCATCACCGGCCAGTTGCCGTTCGGCAGAGGGGCGTCGCCTTCCTCCCAGCCCAGCTGTGTGCTGCCCTTGCGTCCTGAATGGCCGATCTGGCAGCAGAGCTTGGCCTTTGTTTCGGCGTGGACGAAATCGACCAGCCGCTTCCAGGCCACCTCATGCTCGGGCGCGTAAAGTCCCGGACAGCCGGGGGTGATCCGACCTTCGGGCGACACGCAGGTCATCTCGACATAGACCAGCCCGGCCCCGCCCTTGGCCCGCTCGGCGTAATGCACGAAATGCCAATCGGTCGGGCAGCCATCGACCGCCTTGTACTGCGCCATCGGCGAGACGACGACCCGGTTCTCCAGCCGCATGTCCCGCAACTGGAACGGGGCGAACAGGGGCTGGCGGCCGAGCTGACCACCCGCCTGCGACTGGAACCAGTCTTCAGCCTTGCGCAACCACTGCGGGTCACGCAGGCGCAGGTTTTCATGACTGATCCGCTGGCTGCGCGTCAGCAGCGAATAGGCGAACTGCATCGGCGCCATGTCCAGGTAGCGCTCGACCCGCTCGAACCACTCCAGGCTGTTGCGCGCCGCCGATTGCAGCCGCAGCACCTCGACCCGGCGCTCGTCCTGGTAGCGCTGGAAGGCCGCCTCCAGCGTCGGTTCGGAGTGCAGGTAGTCCGCCAGCGCAATCGCCGAATCCATCGCCAGCCGCGTGCCCGACCCGATCGAGAAATGCCCCGTCGCCGCCGCATCGCCCATGAGGACGACGTTCTCGTGATACCAGCGCTGGCAGATCACGCGGGGGAACTGCATCCAGACCGCACTGCCGCGCAGGTGTGCCGCATTGGACATCAGTTCATGCCCACCCAGATGTGCGGCAAAGATCTTGCGGCAGGTCTCGACCGTTTCCTCCTTGGTCATGTCGGCAAAGCCCCAGGCATCCCAGGTCTCGGGCAGACATTCGACGATGAACGTCGCGGTATCGGCGTCGAACTGGTAGACGTGGGCCCAGACCCAGCCATGTTCGGTGCGTTCGAAGATGAAAGTGAAGGCGTCATCGAACTTGGCCTTGGTCCCCAGCCAGACGAACTTGCAGAGCCGCGTGTCGATGTCGGGTTGGAAGACCTCGGCATATTCGCGTCGAACCAGCGAGTTGATGCCGTCGGTCGCCACCACCAGGTCGTATTCCTTGCGGTAGTCCTCGGCGGTGCGGAACTCGGTCTCGAACTGCAGGTCGACCCCCAGCTCGCGCGCCCTGGCCTGAAGCAGGATCAACAGCGTCTTGCGCCCGATCCCGGCAAAGCCGTGCCCACCCGACACCGTGCGGACCCCGTCATGGATCACGGCAATGTCGTCCCAATAGGCAAAATTGGACCGGATCGATTCGGTCGACTGGGGGTCGTTCTTCTGCATCCGCCCCAGCGCATCGTCCGACAGCACGACCCCCCAGCCGAATGTGTCGTTCGCGCGGTTCCGCTCGAGCACCGTGACCTGGTGCGAGGGGTCGCGCAACTTCATCGAGATCGCGAAGTAAAGGCCCGCCGGCCCGCCCCCAAGGCAGAGAATCTTCACCTGATACCCCCGAGTCCTGTTCCCCGAAAGCCTGCCATCCGCCCGCAACAATTTCAAGCTTGAAATTTCTAGCTTGAAATTCCTCGGTGCTGGTGCAGGATGCGCAAGAGATGACTCGGAAACACTGGAATGACTGATCTGCCCATCATCGGCGTCGTCGGACTTGGGACGATGGGGCTTGGCATTGCGCAGGTCTATGCGCAGGCGGGCTTCCCCGTGATTGCGACCGACGCCCATCCCCCGGCCCGCAACACTGCACGCGACCGGCTGGCCGCTGCGCTGGATGCCCGGGTGGCTGCGGGCAAGTTGACAGATCCCGGCCGCGCCGCCGTCCTATCCCGCCTGACGGTAGCCGAGGACCTGACCACTTTCGCCCCTTGCAGTCTGGTGATCGAGGCCATCGCCGAGCAACTGACGGCAAAGCGCAGCCTCTTCGCCGCGCTCGAGGACGTCGTTTCCACCAAGGCAATCCTCGCCACCAATACCTCCTCGCTGCCGATCCACGCCATCGCAGATGGCTTGCGACACCCCGACCGTGTCCTGGCGCTTCACTTCTTCAACCCGCCCACCGCGATGAAGCTCGTGGAAATGGCGCCCCAGGCCGCCACCGATCCCGGCGCTCTCGCCAAGGCGAAAGCCTGGACCGAGGCCGCAGGAAAGACCGTGATCCACTGCCCCGACCGCCCCGGCTTTATCGTCAACCGCTGCGCCAGGCCCTACTACGGCGAGGCGCTGGCACTGCTGACCGAAGGCCGCAGCCCCGCCGAGATCGACGCCGCCATGACCGCTGCAGGCTACAGGCTTGGCCCCTTCGCGCTGATCGACCTTGTTGGTGCCGACATCAACCTGGCCGCGACCGAAGGGATGCAGACCGCGATGCAGGGCCATCCCCGCTATCACGTCTTTCCGCCGCTGAAAGCCCAGGTTGCCAGCGGCAACCTGGGTCGCAAGACCGGGCGCGGCTTCATTTTTCCAGACCCGCCTGCCCCGCCCCCGCCCGATGCCCAGGCCATCGCCCTGCGCATTGAAGCAGCCCTCGCCAACGAGGCCCACTGGTTGCTTTCCGACGGCGGCACCACGCCCGAGAGCATCGACACCGCCATGCGCCTTGGCCTGAACTTCCCGCGCGGGCCGTTCGAGGCCCTGGCACGCCACGGTCGCGCAGCCATCCTGGCTGAACTCTCCCATCTCCGTGCCGCTGCCCCGGACGCCCTGAAACCCCGCTACGACCCCGCACCGGGGCTGGAGGCCGCATGACCGAGGTCTTTCTCTGCGCCCACCGCCGCACGCCCATCGGCCGCTATGCGGGGGCGCTTGCCCCGGTCCGCCCCGACGACCTTGCCACCCTGGTCATCAACGGCCTTCTTGATCTGCACGACCTGCCAGTCGACGAGGTGATCTTCGGCTGCGCCAATCAGGCCGGCGAAGACAACCGCAACGTCGCTCGGATGGCCGTCCTGCTTTCCCGCCTTGGCCCGACGGTCCCTGCGCTGACGGTGAACCGCCTCTGTGCCTCGGGTCTTGATGCCGTGATCATTGGCGCCCGCACCATCCGCGACGGGGCGGCGGACGTCATCATCGCAGGCGGCGTCGAAAGCATGTCCCGCGCGCCCTTGGTGATGCCCAAGGCCGAGACCGCCTTTGCCCGCACGCCCGAGATCTTCGACACGACAATCGGCTGGCGCTTTGTCCATCCCCGGATGGCGCAGACCTGGGGCACCGACAGTATGCCCGAAACTGCCGAAAACCTTGCTGCCGAACATGGGATCAGCCGTCTGGACCAGGACCGCTACGCTGTTCTTTCCCAGACGCGCTATGACGCCGGATGGCACGCGAAAGACATCCTTCCCGTTACCATCCAGGGCCGGAGAGCCGACAGCATCGTCTCTGCCGACGAACATCCCCGGCCAACCACATTGGAGAAACTGGCCGCCCTTCCCACACCGTTCCGAAGGCCCGGCACCGTGACAGCCGGAAACGCCTCGGGTGTCAACGACGGGGCGGCGGGCGTCCTCCTTGCCTCCTCTGCCGCCGTCCGCCAGTACGGCCTCACCCCCCTGGCCCGCATCGGTGCCGCCGCATCGGGTGCAGTCGAACCCCGCGTCATGGGCATCGGTCCGGTCGAAGCCGCCCGCCGTCTGACAGACCGCACCGGGCGCGCCGCGCAGGACCATGACGTCATCGAGCTCAACGAGGCCTTCGCCGCGCAGGTGCTGGCCTGCATCCGCGCCTGGGGCATGAACGACGACGATCCGCGCCTGAATTCCTGCGGCGGTGCAATCGCGATGGGCCACCCCCTCGGCATGTCCGGCGCCCGCCTTGCTGGCACCGCCGCCCGCCGCCTGGCCGAGAGCGGCGCGCGCTCCGCCCTCGTCTCGCTTTGCGTCGGTGTCGGACAGGGCGTCGCGCTGGAGCTTTTGCCCGCCTGATCTTGCGCGTGGGCTGGGCTGGCGGCTAGCCTGCAGCACAGGAAAGGGGCCGCCATGACCCAGACACTCAGCGCCAAAGGCATCCGCATCGCCTTCGCCCCGCGCGGAGGGGTACTTCAAAGCATGGAAGTCACCGATGAGGGCTCCACCATCGCCCCCCTCCACAAGGCCCCCTGGTCCGCATCCGAGGTCCCCGCCGACGCCCCGCCCCATCAGGCCTGGCTTGCCGGAGACTTTCTCGCCGCCCCCTTCGGCGTCGGCACGGACGACCTCCACGGTCTCTCGGCCAATGGTGATTGGCGCATCGTCCCTGCCTCGCCCGGAACGCTCCGCGCCGTTCTTGACGGTGCGATCCAGGGTGCGACCGTCATCAAGGAGCTGTCGCTTCAGGACGACCACCCCTTCGTCTACCAACGCCACCTCTTCATCGGCGGCACCGGGGCGCTCCCCGTCGCCAATCACGCGATGGTCGCGCTGCCCAACGGCGGCAAACTCTCTTTCTCGCGCAAGCGCTGGTGGGAAACCCTGGCCGAGCCGCTGGAGACCACCCGCGGCCGCTCGCGCCTCGCCTACCCCCGCCGCGCCGAGGACGCCACCGAGTTTCCCACTGCGGACGGCGGCACGGTGAACCTCCACCGTTATCCTTGGGGTGAAGCGCACGAGGACTTCGTCGCCGGGATCGAGGACCCCGCCTCGCGCCTTGGTTGGACGGCTGTCGTCCGACCTGCGGAAGGCGATCTTTTCCTATCGCTCCGCAACCCGGCGCAACTGCCGATGACGATGCTCTGGCATTCCAACGGAGGGCGCGACTATGCCCCCTGGAACGGTCGCCATTCGGGCTGCCTCGGGGTCGAGGAAGGCGCGGCCCTTCCGATGCTCGGCCTGTCATCCCGCGAGACCCCGGATCCGCTGACCGCCGCCGGCCAGCCCGGGCAGATGACGCTGGATCCGCAGGGCTGCATCGACATCCGCCACGTGATCGGTGCGATCCGCTGGCCCTCGGGCCAGTCGGTCGCGGGGGTGATGCTGGAAGGCGACGTGCTTGCAATCACCGGCGATTGGGGGGCCGAGCGGAAACTGCCCCTGCGCGGTGCCTGGCTTGGCATCGGCAGGCAGCAGTCGTCAGCAAAGCCCAGATCCGCGCTCGACTGGGACCTCTGATTACGCGTCGAACCCCGGTTTCTGGGCCCAGGCCCAGGCATCGCCGATCATTTGCCGCAGGGTGGATCGCTGCGGCTCCCACCCCAGTTCCTCGATCGCATGGGTCGAGGATGAGACCAGCGCCGCCGCATCCCCCGGGCGCCGGGCGCCGATCACCACCGGCACCTCCCGGTTCGTGACCATCCGGCTGGCCTCGATCACTTCGCGGACCGAGAACCCGCGGCCCGTGCCAAGGCAGAAGACGCCATCACCCTTCCCGTCCAGCAGCCGCCGCAGGCCCAGGACATGCGCATCGGCCAGATCCGAGACGTGGACATAATCCCGCACGCAGGTGCCGTCCGTCGTCGGATAATCCGTTCCGAACACCGTCAGCGCCGGGCGCTTGCCTGCCACGGCGTCCAGCATCAGCGGTATCAGATGTGTCTCCGGCAGATGCTGCTCTCCGGCCTCGCCCTCGGGGTCGGCCCCAGCCACGTTGAAATATCTAAAGATCACATGGGAAATCCCTGCGGACATCCCGAAATCACGCAGCATCTGTTCAATTGCCAGCTTCGATCCGCCATAGGCGTTGATCGGCCGTTGTGGCGTCTCTTCGGTCAGCATGACCCCGTCCTGGTCGCCGTAGGTCGCGCAAGTCGAGGAAAAGACAAAGTTCCGCACCCCAGCCGCCGCGCAGGCCTCCAGCAGGTTCAGCGCCCCCCCCACATTGACCCGCCAGTAGAGGCCGGGGTCCTTCATCGATTCGCCCACCAGCGACAGCGCCGCGAAGTGCATGACCGCTTCCGGGCGGTACTGCGCCAGTGCCGCGTCGATGCTGCCCCGATCCATGAGGTCGCCTTGCGCCAACGGCCCCCACTTGACCGCGCCCTTCCATCCCGTCGAGAGGTTGTCGAAGACCACCGGCTCGAACCCGGCCCGCGCCAGCGCCTTGCAGGCATGCGATCCGATATACCCCGCTCCGCCCGTCACCAGCACCCTGATCGCCATAAGAACCGCCGTGCCTCACATGAACAGAATGTCATCCAGAAGCAGGTTTGCGTCGAAAATTCCATGAATGTCCAGACTATTCCCATTGCCGAAATCGAAGTGTAGCCCTGCATCGGTCACAGTTGCGCCGGATAGGATACTGGCTACGGTCGGGGCCACGCCGGACCATAGTGCCCGGTCAAGGACGATCTTGTCTTCGTTGTCGCGGAAGTCGGCCACCACATCCGCCCCAAGAGAAAAGACGAACGTATCGGCCCCCGCCCTGCCCTCAAGCCAGTCGTCCCCCTCCCCGCCCTCCAGCCTGTCATTTCCAGTTCCCCCGTCCAGCGTGTCGGCCCCCGCCCCGCCGATCAGCGTGTCGTTGCCGTCCTCGCCGTAAAGCCGGTCGTTGCCCGTGCCGCCCTCCAGCCGGTCGCCGTCGCGCCCGCCGTAGAGCAGGTCGTCGCCCGCGCCGCCG
>NZ_JAUXZE010000050.1 GCF_030694085.1 Tabrizicola sp.
CTTCTCGCCCTTGACCCATGCGGGTAGCGCGGTCAGCGGATCGAGTGTGTCGGCCACGTCATCGGCAATTCCATCACGGGGCATAGCTGTCGCCCCCGTGAAGCTTGCGGTTCGTCGTGGGCGGGGTTTCCTGCAAGGTGATCACTAGGACATCAAGGAAGTTCGGATCCCAGTCCGCGGCTTTCCAGAGGGCGGGCCAGGCCAGCGCCGCGAAAACGGCCACCACCCCGCTCTGTACCCAGAGAAACAGGAGCGTTGAGCCGAAGAGCCAGACCATGGCGTACATGATCGGCAGGCCCATCAGCTTGGGCGGCCTGAGAAGGCCGATGAACACGCGGGACTGCTCCGACATGGGTCTTGCTCAGGTCGTCCAGATGGCGGCGACGATGGTGGGCGCCGCGGCGATGCCCGCGATCGCGACCACGACCCAGAGCGCCTGACGGAAATCGAGGATGCCGAAGAGCCAGGAAAGGAACACGCCGATCAGTGCGAGCGTGCCGATCACGATGCCCAACGGGCCGGTGATCGCATCGACGATGCCCTGCAGCAGTGTCTGCACCGGCGAGAGGTCAATACTCTGGGCGAGTGCCGGTCCCGCCAGCACGATTAGGGCAGCCGCACCGAGTGCTGCAACGGCCCGCGTGTGAAACACAGTTTGAAGGTTTTTGGACGTCACGACAGGTCTCCTCTGAGCCGTTGGAACACGGCTGTCACACGGGCCACATGGCCTTGGGTTTCTGGGTAAGGGGGGATGCCGCCGTGGCGGGCGACCGCATCGGGTCCGGCATTGTAAGCGGCGAGCGCCAGCGCAGGATCGCCGAATTGCTCGAGCATCATCAGTAGGTAACGGGCCGAGCCGTCGAGGTTTTGCGAAATGTCGTGGGGATCGACACCAAGATCATTGGCCGTGCCCGGCATCAACTGACCGAGCCCAATCGCACCTACAGGGCTCAATGCGCCAGGGTTATAGGCGCTCTCGACCTCGATATTGGCGCGGTAGAAGAGCGCCCAATCGGTGACCGACAGACCCGCTTGCCGCAACGCGTCATGGCTGCCGTAGCGCAGCGCGGTTGTTTCAATGGCGTGGAGGATTTCTGGGGAGGCGCGGACCGCCTTCGGGGTGACCCGCGCAGCAATCCCGCTGGAGGCGACATCATCCTCGTCCGATTGCGGCGCGGCAAAGAGAAAGAGGCGGTCGGTTTGCGCGGAGCCATCACCCGAGAAGGAGCGAAGCGTGCTCGCATCCTCTGCGGTGTTGATCAGTCGGCCATCCGGGCCGACCGAGAAGATGAAGCCGTCTGCCCAGGCCTCTGGCGCGGAACAGACGCCTGTACCCAAAGCCAAGACGACGGCGAAAGCGCTGTCAGTTATCCGAGACCAGAACCGGACCAGTCCGGTGTGCGTCAACGCGCCCAGGCGCAGCGTGGCGCTCGCGTCCACCTTCTTCGAGCGGAATGCTGACGCTCTTGCAGCCCATCTCGGCGAGGAAGCTGACGAGGCCGACGATAGTCTTGAACTCGCGCACCTTGAGATAGCTGCGGCTGGTGACAAGCATCTTGTCTGCACGCCCGTCTTCCGCGACGGCGCGCACAACCCAAGTACCGTACCAGCTGTTATGGCGCTTCTCGCCTTCCTCCTTGCAGACCACCTCGAGGAGGTAGCCGTCGGCCAGGAGGCCGCGCAGACCGTCTTCTGTAACCACATTCGGGGCTTCTTCTATCATGGCCTTCCCTTGGGTCCTTTTCCTGCCTGAGGTGCAGCATCAGTCCCACGGGGTCGCAACACCGTGGGCGATACAAGACAACATGAATGATAGCAAGGCAATAATATTGAGTTGACGCAGATCGCCTTGCTCTGATAGCAGTGCTACAGGACGACAATACAACATTAAAGGCGCGAAAGGAGTTTTGCCCTGCACATGTTCTGTGCGCGCAAAGCAGCCTTCGTGCTGCTCGCCATGGTGGCATGGCCTCAGGACGCTCTGGCCTCCCCCTGTGTGCCCCCAGAGCGCCCCTACCTGCCCTCAACACCGGAAGACATGCGTGCCTATGCCGACCTCCTGAGGGCGGATTTCGAAGGCTACATCGCGGGGGTTCAGGACTACTTCCGCTGTCTCGATGCAGAGCGTGCGCGCGCGTTTGCCGAGGCGCAGGAAGTCAGCGCCGAGTACGGGCGGTTTCTTGAAGCCGTCGAATAAGTGACCTGTATGACTTCCCCGGGGGAAAGGCACCAGTTTGGTGCATGAACCACCCTGCGAGCGAGGTTCCACGCCGGATGGCTTGCACGACCAAGAGCAAAACATCAGCTGATTAAATCCGATTGCTGTCGTAAATGTTGTATTGTATCGGACGTGTAACTTTGCGGGGAGTCGATACATGAAGGTGCCAATACGATCACTCACAGCCCTGGGGGTAGCGCTTGCGGCAATCCTGCCGGGCACGGCTTCCGCCCAGAGCTACCAGGTTGATTGCGCCATCCTCCTCTGCCTCGCGGGTGGCTGGCCGGCTTCAGCGCCATGCGCTCACGCACGTGCTGTCTTCATCCAGCGGATCACGCCCTGGCCAATCGAGCCACCGCTCCAGATCTGGCGGTGTCCGATGGGAGTGGCGTTCGACGGCTCTGCCCCGCTTTCTAACATGGAACGGCTCTACGACATCACCTTCAAGGCCGAGCCGACGATCAGCGTGCCGGATCCCACAGGTCCTCTCGTCCCGGTTCAAGCTGACGAGCGTGCAGACGTCGATATCTCGGGTGACGAATTCGACTTCGTCCGGAGCATCCGGGTCTATCACATCCAGTTCAGCCAGCGCCAAAATCGTGATGGCGATTGCATCCGCTCTGACAACACGCGCCTTGGTTCCTACGGCACCCAAGGAGACTATCACTGGGCACGTTCGAGTGTGGCCCAGGTTCCTACGGCATCTGACCTTCCTCGCCCTGGGGGCTGCGGATCCGTCAGCTACCGATCGGTCTTCGTCGATTGGCGGGACCATGCCGGCAACTACGGCTTCGAAGAAGTCCGATACTGAACCCTCCCCGGGCCAGCGTCGTGTTGGCCTGTTCCTTTAGCCACCTGCACCGGAGGCTGTGCACCGAACCCAAAAAGGGAAACGACGCCAGACCGAAAAGCCTGACGCCGCGCTAGATAAAACCCCTGAACACGGTTCTTCTAGCGCAGTGTCTGAACGTCTTCAACCAGCAAAGTATTCTTGCTGGCAAAAATGTTGTTTGCTCTCGGTATGGCGTCGGATCCCTTTGGAGACCCGACCATGGAACCAACGACCGGCCTGATCCTGCGACGGATCACCCAAACAGACCTTTCCGTATCCGCGCACAAGCTGGCAACGCTCATCCTGGATGGGATCGCCTGGAAGGACGGCTACAACGGCCTTTCCCGCGGTACGGCCGCGTTCACGCTCACCACGTTGGCAGAGAAGATGGACGTGTCGCGTCAGTATCTGAGCGTCTTGCTGGGAGAACTCGAAGCGTCGAGCCTGAAGCTCGAGCGTGAGAAGCCGAACGGCAAGTTCGCACCCTGGCTCTTTCGCTTTGCAGCCTTTGATCAGAGCGACGGCCCCCACGATGTCGTGTCAAAGGGAGACGACACATCACTATCTAGAGAAGAATCTCACAAAACTATATTCTCAGGGCATATCAACATCGATGAAGCGCCCAACGTGTTCCGAACATGTTGGGCCGAACTGATCAAGGCCGCAAAGACGGCACTGCCCTGCTGGAACGTTGACACACAGGCCATCTGGGAGCGGTTTCTCGCCTTCAACCGTGCTCGCGGCAATGCCCGCGTTCCGGCTGGATACTTGCTCGGCTTTATGCGCCGTTGGCGGACCGGTTCGTCAAGCACGGCTCCAAAAGCTTCATCGCAGCCGGCGCCACTGGCCAAAGAAGATCCCAAAATGCAGAAGCTCCATGATCACATCCGGGCGGCACCGAGCGCCAACCGGCAGTTTCACGCATCGGATCTGTGCAGATTGATCGGTCAGGCTGCCTACGATGCTCGGGTCCTTGATGTCGTCCGGCGGTTTGGATGCCCAAGGTTCGCAGCAATTCTCGCGGTGCATGGAAAGGCAGTATTGGCGGGGGAGATTTCGCGGTGAGCGTTTGTATCTGCGGTTAGGCAAATCAGCTAGTCGGTTGCGCCCGAACACGCGGCATCTCGTGTTCAAAGTCTTGCTTCACAGAAGCGAACAATGCCTCAGGAAAAGCGGCTGGCATGTCACCAAGCGCCGTGTGCCTGACCGGACTGCATGGGATTGTGCCGGACTTCGGCGCGCTGAGCCGCCTTCAGAACACAACGACGGACAGCATTTCGTACGAGTGGCCAGACAGCCCGAGTAAACTTGCTGGTCGGCAGCAATGGGATCGAGGTTGATGGCGAAGGCGGGTGGAACGCCCGAAAGCATGGCTCTTCGAAATTGCGGGTTTGGCTCGAGGTTCCCAACAAGAGCGACGAGAAGTCGCTTGAGGTCGGGGGGGGCCGGGTTCACCACCAGCGACGCGCCCAGACTGCCCCGGCTGTTCGATCAGATCCCGATTGACCTTCCGTCACCGCCGTCGGCGCCTTAAACACTCGCAAGTGCAAGACGTCATCGCCGCACAAAATACCAAGCCCTGAAAGCAATAGAGCGCCAGGTCGAGTTCCAGGTCCATATCGCCGTATCGAACGGATGCTTCGCACTCGACAAACACATCAGGGAAGTGGACACCCCCCACACGATTTTTCCCACAAGGTCAGCCGGAGTGGAAAGCCGCCTTCACCATACCGGAGGTAGAGGCTTGCAGACGACATAAGACTCAAATCCGGCGCTCAAGTCGCTTTCGCAGCTTGCATCTTCGTTGTCCGGGGTGCTCGTCACTCTTGTTCCCATTGCGAAACCGTCTTCGCCTATCCTACCCACCACCTGCCGGTCGAATGTATCGCCTACACCCACTGACACACTCAACCCAAGCAGAGCTCCCCCGGCCGTTACTACCACCATCGCGACCGACGGAGGCTCTTGCAGATCTTGCGACAGAGCACCCGTTGCGACCGCGCAACATAGTCCGGCGAACAGAAAACTTCTCGCAATCA
This sequence comes from Tabrizicola sp., assembly GCF_030694085.1. Classification (GTDB taxonomy): domain Bacteria; phylum Pseudomonadota; class Alphaproteobacteria; order Rhodobacterales; family Rhodobacteraceae; genus Tabrizicola. The sequence continues at coordinate 5,090 of NZ_JAUXZE010000050.1, forward strand.
TAGCCTCTCCGATCTTTTGACGCGGCACATCAGAACTTTGCCTGCAGGGATAGGACGAACAGATTCTCCTCAGCCAGTACCGGTGAGCCGAGACCATCTGTTCCGAGATTGTAGTTTGCCCTTGCCACCTGGACGCGCAACGTTGGTGCGGTCAACTCCTCCGCGGTCCGCCATGACACACCCGCCAACGCCTCGATATAGGCGCTTTCGGACGACCTGGGTGTGTACTGTGCAGTGTAGGAAAATCGCCCGTCCGTGTAGCCAAGCCCAAAGGTCGTGCTAGCTGCGCCACCCTCACTGATTCGGTGACGCATGTTCAGATTAATTGGACCATCAACCCAGCGGGCAACAAGATCAAGGCGGTCCGACACATCACCCAGTTCCGGATTTTTTGGATCGGAATTGTCGCCCTTGAGTACGGCAACACCACCAAGGCCGAGCGTCAGCGACTGTGAACGGTCCAGCCGCCATGTCCGGCTGACGCTTGCTTCAATTTCGTTGCGATGGTCAAGGTCGGGCCGCGAGAACACCTCACCGCGCGCATATGCACTCCACCCGCTTTCGGTGTTAAAGGTGTAGTCGGCCCCAACGTATGCATTCGCCTTGTCTTCAATGATGGCGCCCAGATAGTAGCGGAAGACAGACTGCCCCGTCGTGATGTTCCCGTTAAAAGTCAGATGCGGGACGTAGCTGTAGCTAGAAGTCTCGGTCGACGTGATCCGGCGCACAGCTGAGCTACTCCCCAACTCTTGGACAGTTTTCCGGCTGACTTAAGCTACTGCCTGCACCTGCTGATCGGTTTGGGTTGCGTTGAAGTAGACCACAGCGGGCGATTGACCGCCATGGGCAGTGTGTGGGCGTTGGTGGTTGTAGAATGTGATCCAGCGTCCGATGCCAGCTTTAGCCTGCGATCCGGTTTCCCATGCGTGCAGGTAGACGCATTCATACTTCAGGGACCGCCAGAGGCGCTCGATGAAGATGTTGTCGATGCAGCGCCCTTTGCCGTCCATCGAGATCCGGGTGCCGACCCGCTTCAGCCGGTCGGTCCAGGCGAAGGACGTGAACTGGCTGCCCTGATCCGTGTTCATGATCTCGGGCGGGCCGAACTTGTGGATCGCCTCGTTCAGCGCCTCGATGCAGAAGTCGGTCTCCAGCGTGTTGGAGATGCGCCAAGCCAGCACCTTCCGGGTGGACCAGTCCATGATGGCGACCAGATACAGGAAGCCCTTTCTCATCGGGATGTAGGTGATGTCGGCGCACCAGACATGATTGGGCCGCTCCACCCGCATGCCGCCCAGCAGATAGGGGTAGGTCTTGTGGCCCCTGGCGGGCTTGCTGGTGTCGGGCTTCTGGTAGATCGGCATCAGACGCATGAGGCGCATCAGCCGCCGGATGCGCTTCTGGTTCACGGCATGGCCCTCATTTTGCAAGTGCCACGTCATCTGCCGCACGCCGTAGAATGGCGTGTCCAGAAACTGCTTGTCGATCAAGAGCATCAGGTCGAGGTTCATCGCCGTCTCACCCTGCGGCGCGTAATAGAACGACGATCGCGAGATCGACAGCAGGCGGCACTGCGCCCCGACCGACAGCTTGGGATGGGCCCGTTCGATCATGCCACGCCTCACTTCCCGGTCCAGGGCTTGAGCTTTCGTGACAAAAAATCGTTGGCGACAGCCAGCTCTCCGATCTTGGCATGCAGGTCACGAACTGTTTCTTCGGCAACCTCTGCCGCCACAGCGGCCTTGCCACCGCGTTCGAAGATGCCTGAGGCCCCCTCCAGCAGCGACCGCTTCCATTGATGGATCATCGTTGGATGCACGCCATATTCGGCCGCCAGTTCCGACACCGTGCGCTCTCCCTTCACGGCCTCAAGCGCCACACGCGCCTTGAACGCCGCATCGTGGTTCCTGCGTTTCGACATGTCCTGATCTCCTCGTGCTTGGAGATCAGCAGACTTCAGATCGTAGCTTCCGTCACTGTCCGATTTTCGGGGACTAGCTCACGCCACAAGGCCGCCACCAACGTCGATCAGCGCGACGTCAAGGCCGCCACCAAAGCTGGCACCCAGCGATGCGGCAATCGGGTCCGCCATAGCGAACGTCGGCATGGTGGCAATCAGTGCTGCAAGAGCGATGTTTTTGGTTTTCAGTGATGTTATCCTCAGTTTGAACAAAGTCAGCACAAGACCAATCGTCATTTTGTGGCCTAGCGCTGCAGCGAGAAGCCTTCGCAATGGGGACCATTTTAGTCAATTTATCCATAGATGCACTTCTCTCTTACGATTTTTGTCGATATAAGGTCCTGGGCTTCGACTTAGATCCTGTTCCGGTTCGGGATATATCGATTGCCGGCGTAACCGAGAGTACTTGCAGACATTCACGACCGAACTATGCCGTTGAAAAAAAGAGATATTTGTTCACGCTGGTCATGTTTCACAACGCCGGCAACTCACTTGGTAATCAGTATGCCTATTCTGCCATGGCTGTATGCAGCTCAGCAGTTACAACTTGCAAGGGAATAGAAATTCTTCTCTGGCAACCGCAAAAATGTCGAAGTAAATCCGATCCCATTCAGGGGGCTGTAAATCTTCTGCCCTCCGACCCCACCACGAACAGCCAAAACTGCCTGTGAGACGACCGCCGCACCTTAACCCGCTAGTAGGGAACAAACATCTTCGATCCAGGTCAATTGACCGGCAAAGCGTCGGGGATAAGACCACGCCAAAGGCGTTTAAAATGGTGAAACTCACCGTCCGGCGTCTGCTGAGCGAGAACGCGAGCAACTCTAAGAGCCGCTGCCTCTCCACCAACCCAGCGAATAGCTCTCCCAGCCCGCAGCAGACGAGCATAGTTTGGGTCCCGAGCAAGAGAAACGTCATCCATTTGCACACCACATGGCAAAAGACGCTCATAGGCTTTCAGTGCTTCCTCCCAGGCATCCAAGAATACTTCAAATGAATGTGCATTAGTATCTGGCGCGTGAAAATCCACGAGGTCTGCAGATTTCCGGGTTACCATTTTGACCTGCCAAGCTCCGAGACGTGAGATAGAGTACCTCCTGCGGCGTGTGCTATCTTTGCATAGAGCACCCATGGACAACCGCCTGATCCGCATGGTCAAGGAATAACCAAAGCTATATTTCCGCTGAACCAAGAAGCCGACAAGTTATCTTTCGTGTGTATTAAGCATCGGAAGGTCGTACTGCGAATTACACGAATTCAGATACGTGAAGAACAATCTATCGAGCATCTTAGCACCAAAGATTGCAAGATAAGCACTGATGCGTCATTGGAGATCCGTCAGTTGCGTGTAAATGCTCGTGGCGGCCCGATCTTCGGCCGCCCGCCTGACTCTCAAAGCCCCGCACATGCGGGGCTTTTTTTCAGAAACGGGTTCTCTCTGTCTTTGTCGCATGGGGTCTACGTCGGTCTTGGTCTTGAGTGGCTAAAGAAATGCGGGATTCCCAGGCAGAGCTAAGCCACGACTTTTGAACGTCCTCCTACTGGCTAAGCTGGATACTGGCGCCCATTGATAGTGCACGCTCCGGTGATTTGGCTCAAAACGGATGTGGAAAAGCGGTCGATCTGCCTCCACACTGCTGCGCGGTCCGTACCACACTTCTATATAGCCGGGTTTCTCGGCAGGTTTGATCCGGAAGCCCTGGCACGCCTAATTTGCCGCTGACGAACTGATCCCGGCTCACGCAGACACGTCAGTGTGACGCGCGGCCTGAGCCACAGGTACGCGCGGGGACCTTGCGCTGCTCGCGCGGCGGGCCGAAGCGATGCTCCAGCAGGACCCGTCTGCCGGGCATTAGTTAGATCGCGGATGAGGACCACCTTCTCCTTGGCAATCGGCGCAGGCCTGGTCCTATTGATCGCGATTAGCTTGCGGCGCCCTTGCGCCCCGCAATGTTCCAACCGGATGCCCGGAGCGATCCTGTCCGCTGCAATCAAGCGGTTGTATCAGACGTGGCCGCTTAACTGCAAACTGCCGCCGAAGCCCTTCTATACCCACGCTTGATGCTGAACGGCGCGATGAGTGGTGTAGGTGAAGATCACGCCCGGTCGAGACGTGCTGCCTCACGGTTGGTCGTCTCGATTAAACAATCTCCCGGCTACTGAGGTTTGCCCAGTTGTACTGCCAAAGAACTTGCCTTCTTCGCGATTAGATCGGAGCAGGGACAGCTTTTCGCATTTCTTGAACGGTGAGTTCTAAAAGTTCGATCAAACCTGCAACGCGATTTTCGATCTGGTCTTTCTGTTTCGAATCTGCCGCATTCTCGATAACCTCCAAGCGCTTCGAAATTGCCTGCGCCCCTAAAACAAGGCATACTCCGAGACACCGGTGCGCAATTTGTTTAATATTTTCGTAATTCTCCACTGCCATTTCTACAGCTAACTGCTCCAAATCATTGCGCATTTGATCTTCAAATGCTGGGATATGCTTTTTAGCCAAAGCAGTCGCGTCTGAGCGAAGCAGCACAAAGAAGTTTTCGCTTACCAGGGTGCCTTGATCCGCCTGCCATAGTTCGCCGCCTATACTTGGAGTGTGAACACCACTATGCCCACGTCGGGCCATAAATGCCGCTGCCAATGGAAGAATTTGTACGGGCTTAGTGAAGACCTCGTCAGCACCCAAAGAACGTGCTGTGGCGCACTTCAGCCCGGATATGTGGGACGTCAGGGCAAAAATCGGATATCGATGGCCTGGGTCGCTTGTTCGCAACCTGCGTAACGTTTCCACCCCATCCAGGCGCGGCATTTCTATGTCGATTAGCAGAAGATCCGGTGCCTTCTTCCTCAGTTCGCCAAGCGCTACCTCCCCGTCCTCAGCTTCGATTACGGTTGCGCCGGCATCTCGCAATTGCCGAGCCGTCAAGTGTCGGATGATGGCTTCATCCTCGGCATACAAGATCGTCATGCCGGAAAGCGGTCTGGCTTCGAAGACCGGCTGCTCAGCTTGGGTCACTGGAGAGCGAATGACGAACGAGAAGCTCGTGCCGTTTCCAAGATTGCTCTCCACCAGCAGTTCGGACCCCATTGCTTTCAGGATCCTTTTACTGATCGCAAGACCAAGACCAGAGCCAAATTCCCGACGTTCGTTGATCCGATCAAGGCGGCCAAACTCGCGGAAGACTTTTTGGGCGTCCTCTTCAGCGATGCCGACCCCGGTGTCCTCGACAATGAAGTTAAGGAAAAGGATTCCGTCCTGAATGTCTATCGCCCGGATTCGTACGGACACACTGCCTTGGCATTGTTGCAGAAGTCCGGCTGCGGCCAGACGCGCCCCTTTCCCCGTTGGGTTCAGGCCACGCGTTCAATCTCGGCAGTGCCGAGTGCATTGAAGCGGTTCATGAGTGCTACGCGGATCTGGACCTCGGCGGTTTGGCGATCCGGGTCGCGTGATGCAATGCGTTCCCCGAACGACTTGAGACACCTCATCTTGGCCTCGATCCGGCTTCGGGCGTGATATCCTGACCAGCGTTTCCAGACTGCCCGCCCCAGGCGTTGTGTCGCCTTGAGGATCTCGTTGCGGGCCCTGGCGGCGGGACAGTTCTCCCGCCATCGCCGCCCGTTCTTGCGGATGGGTATGATCGCCGTTCCACCGCGCTCGAGGATCGCGCTATGGCATCGCCTTGTGTCAAAAGCGCCATCGCCGGTCACGGTGCCGATCTGTTCATCGGCAGGGATCTGGTCCAGCAGGTGGGGCAGAACGGGGCTGTCGCCCTTGTCGCTCGAGGTGAACTCTACTGCACGGATGTCGCCGGTGGCCGTATCCATCGCCAAATGAACCTTGCGATATTGGCGCCGACGCTGCGTGCCGTGCTTACGCGCAAGCCACTCCCCATCCCCGAGGAACTTTATTCCGGTGCTGTCAACAAGCAGGTTGAGCGGACCGGACGCACGGCGGGTCGATATTTGCACCGTGATGCGCTTCTGCCGACGGCTCAGGGTCGAAAAGTCAGGCACCGGCCAGTCCAGACCGGCCATCGACAGAATGCTTGCCACCATCCCGGTCGTCTGGCGAAGTGGGAGCCCGAACAGAACCTTCACCATCAAACAAAACTGGACAGATGCATCGCTGAACACCGGCGGTCGGCCATTGCCACCGGCCTTCGGCGCAAGCCACGTCATGTCTTTGTCCAACCAGATCAGCAGGGAACCGCGCCGCTTCAGGGCCTCGTTGTAACTCTTCCAGTTATTCGTCCGATAGCGGGCAGGATCAGGTCTCGTCATCTCAGACCATTAACCCCATGGATTCCCCGTGTGAATCCTGCTCCCTGGGGACTTCTGCAACAAAGCCGGTCGGCGCCTTGTTTGGCGGGTGGTTCGTTCTGTCACGCGCCGGTGATGTCATGGAAATCCTCATGTCAACCGCCAACGCGGACGGTAGCATCCCTCCGCCTGTGTCGCGGACGGCCTATCCTGAAGTGGCCCGTGCCGAAGCGGAAAGCTTGAGAACAGGGAGGGCGGCTGTTTCAGACGTTTTTAAAGGCCGGATCGTTGGTGAGCTGGTTATCACCATCGTAAAACCGGTCGAGATAGCGAACCTAGCGCCGGGGTTCATGTACTTCTCGGTGACACTGCGCGACATCACGGCGTGGATGGAGGAAACCGTGCTGGACGAAGGCGAATTCGCCGCCATCGCCGATGGAACTCGGCGTGTTATCGCGCGTTCAGAAAGCAACGAGGGCTCCCAGCTTCTCGCACTGCCAGAATGGTACATCGACTTCTCGCAGGGGCGTGACAGCGGCATTGCTGTTGGGCCGCCAGCTTACGGTGGCACGCCGCGGCTCTTCGCGATGCAACGCCTCGACGTTGCACCAACCTGGACCTTGGCTATATCCCGTCCAAAGCCAAGCCTGATCTCGGCGGCCTATCTCTCACCTTGGCCGATTATTTCCGGGGTATTGGTCCTGCTGGTGGGCAGTGCCCTTGCGGGGCTGTATCTGGACCGCAGACGGTCGCACGCTCAGGCTGCCGCGCGGGAGGCCCTACTGACAGAGGTGCGCGCGGCGGATGCACGCAAGTCACGATTGATGGCAGTGCTTGCGCATGATCTGCGCACACCTCTGGTAGCGATCCTGGGGAGCCTTGATCTGTTTTGGGATACTGTGGACCACACGGCGAAGGAACGAATATCCTGGCGCCGGGTGAAGGCTGACGGCCAAAGAATGCTGAACCTGATTGATGATGTACTGGAACTGGCACGGCTGGGCGCCGGGGAGGCGCGTCTCCGACCAGAGCCATTTGCGCTGACCTCGCTGCTGACAGAGGTTGGTGACCTAATCCGGCCGTCGGCGGCGCGCCATGGAACCGAGGTGGTAGTTCAGATCGACGATTCTCCCATATTGCGGGGCGATGTGGCGTCCCTGCGGCGTGTTCTGTTGAATTTCGCGACGAACGCGGTGAAGGCAACACACGGCGGCAGCGTCCGCCTCTCTGCCACTCTTGGTGCCGTCGGCTTGGATGGTCATACGGTGACTTTTGCAGTCACTGACACGGGTTGTGGTATCGCCCCCAACGATATACCGCGGCTTTTTCGCGATTTCGGCACGCTGGAACGCGATGATCCAAGTGCCGACGGGACCGGCCTGGGCCTTGCAATCTGCCGGAGACTGGCCGCCGCGATGGGGGGCGAGGTGGGTGTAGAGAGCACCCTTGGGGAAGGGTCCCGTTTCTGGATGAGAGTGACACTGCCCGAGGCGGTGGAAGCGGTTTTGGACCCACGCAATGGGACGAAAAACTCCTTGGCCGTTCTGGCGGGCCTCAAGGTATTGGTGGCCGAAGATCATGACCTAATCCGACAGCTGACCTGTGCTAATCTGGCGCGCGCCGGCATGCTCCCTACAGAGGCCGCAGATGGTATTGTCGCTGTTGAACTCGCCGAGGCCAAGAAATTCGACCTGATCCTGATGGACCTGCAAATGCCCCGCCTCGACGGAGATCAGGCGGCGGCACGCATTCGCGGTGGCGACGGGCCATCGGCACGTGCCCGAATCTTTTGCGTGACCGCGCACCAATCCCCCGAAATTGCCTTGATGCTGAGGAATCTGGCGTTTGACGCTTGTGTGCGTAAACCGCTGGACCTCGCCCAGCTGGCGAACCTGATGCAGGACATAGCGACATCGTCCACCGCAGCAATGTCCCTTGAGGACTTTGATGCTGACAACCTGAAACAGCTGCGTAAGACCGACGGCGGTGCCTTGCTGACGCGGACGCTCAAGGGCTTCGCGGCCGAGATCGAAACGACCCGGACCGATCTGGCAGAATTGATCTCCAAGCGCGACACCCTCGAAGCCGGCCGTCTGATTCACAAGCTGGTCGGTTTAGGGGATGTCGTCGGCGCCCGGACGCTCTCCGCCGAGCTGCGCAAGTTTGAAGACCTGATCCATGATGACGACATCGCGGCGCTGGAAGGGGCGCTGGAATGGATCGATGCCATTATGGCCAAGACGGGGGTTCAGCTCGACCACCTGATCGCAGAGCAGGAGAGCGGGGGCAAAGACCCGCATCAAGGCGCTGTTTCCTAATCCTCTATGTGGTTGCCTAGCCTCTCTGCTAGCTAAGGGGCATAGCAGGTTGCACGCTTCCTTCCATTTAGCTTTGCCCTCACGGAGTAAATGGTAAGAATATCAATGATCGAGAAGGATCGGACGCGGCTCTGCATGGCCGGCGTCAATGGGTCGATATCCACCTAACCCGGCGTGTTTCCTCGCCGGGCCTGAAGGGTCGACTCCTTTCCGCAGAACCATCTCTCGTCTTCGCCATATGAGAGGTCCGTGTGAATGCAAGGGTTGTTGCGACACGGTCCACTGCCCGGAAGGCCTCGGTAGGCTTCTGCCATTCGAGACATCTATGAGGACTGGACTGCTGAAGCGCGCCGATGGCCACCATCGACGGATCTGAGACCTCCGCCACGGCGGTTTCCCACGGCAGATACCAGCGCGCCCGCTTTCTGAAATTCTCGACAGGCCCTTTTTGCCGAGGCGCCTGCCGGTCGCAGAACCAAACTTCTCAGCCGGTCTTTTGCTCGAGACGCCGCCAGCCGGATGCTGTCGTCGATCGCGACGGGTGCATCAGTCACAAAGCGACCAAGGGCCTCGTGTAATTTGGCGATATCTGCAAGGGCTTCGCGCAACAGTCACTTTGCGGAGGCATGAGATAGCCTGTGTCAACCTATGGCTGGCAGCGCCGTGCAGGACCGGATCGTATGGCCTTCGGTCCTGCCAGGAGCGCCAGAGAATCCGCAGCCAGGCGCGGCCGATGATGCGGATTGCGTGGGGATGCCGACATCCTCGGCCACGCGCGCTGGAGTAAATTCGCGCGGCCCATGCGCAGGCGTGGCGCGAGTTGTCCGCGAAGCAGGTCAGTGCGGTGCGCAAGCGTCGGTTGCAGGCCCATCGGAAAGAGACCCCGCGGGACTTGCCGGACTGGCGAGTGACCGGCCCGAGGCCAGCATCGGCGGAAAGCTGATCGGGGGTCAGCTAGCGGGCGCGATCCTCGCCCAACTCAGCCAGGATCTGACCGGCAAAGAGTTGACCTGCCCTCGGGAAGCTCGTGAGGATCTGACCATCCTCGCTGAACGCTGTCTCATGGCGGATGCGCGCGGTCAGGTCGATGATGCGGGTGACGAGCTGCCCGAGAACGGCAACAAGGGCAGGATCATTGCCCTGCTCGACAAGGCCATCATCGCCGACTCAGTCGGCTTCGCATCTCCTCACCACTTTTCAGCCCGATTCGGGCTCACACCATGCCCCGCTGCCGCGGCGACATCGAGCCAATCGGCTCTTCCGTCAGAAGTGGTTATTCAAGGGTCACCCCACTACGCGAGGTCGAACACCTCAGCGCAGATACGCGCAAAATCCCAAGCAACGCATAGTCCTTTCGGAAGTTCGGGAGCGACATTAATGCGTACGTTGCAAACGACCTAAAGCAGTCCGCGTGCCCTACTCATGATGACCGCATGCGTCCGGTTGCGCGCCCCCAACTTCCGGCAGATGGCGCGGACATGCATCTTCACGGTTGACTCGCTCAGCTGCAGCCGGAAGGCAATCTCTTTGTTGGCCAAGCCCTCGCCAAGATGGCGCAAGACCGACGATTCCATCTGAGTCAAGCTTGGCTCCTGGGCTTGCGTGGCGTCGGCCTGCCCAAATGCGGGGATGCCGGGAATGAATGTTTGGCCCGCAGCCACAAGCCGAATCGCACTTGTCAAAGCACGCAGAGGCAGCGTCTTCGGAATGAAACCACGAGCGCCTAATTCAACCGCCTTTTCGACGAAGCCTGCCGACACAGATCCCGAGAAAAGCACAACTCCGCCGTCACTGTTGGCCTGAACTACCTTTGCCACGTCGCCGATCCCGTTGAGTCCAGGTAGGACAACATCAAGAAGAACGACGTCGAAGCCACGAGCCTCTTCGATCCTTGCGATTCCGCTCGCAAGATCGCTGGACACAGTAACGGCGAAACCGCCATCCGCCGAGAGGAAAGTCTTCACCAGTTCCACTATCAGACTGTGATCGTCGATCAGCAGAACCGTGATCACCGCAGGTTCAGTATACACTTAGCCGTCTAGCCTGTCATTTGAGATCAATGAGGCACGCTCCGCCACACGGGGTAACCCTGTAAGTCTACTTTGCATGCGGTCGGAGCACTTTTAGAGGTGCGCCAGCCAAGATGGGCATGACTAAGCCCGCCATGCATTACGGGTATTATCTAAAGATAGCATGCTCAGTCCAGATGGTCGATGTATCTTTCCGGGCGGACGCAACTTTAGGATAACCTCATGCATCTATTGATTGTTTTGCCGCGTCTTGCGCTAGGCCTTGCCGCTGTCGTCTGTTTCGCCACTCCGCCTTCCATCGCCGGGGCGCAGGACCCCTCGGAAGTCCTTCTTGAGCTTGTGCCGAAGGAAGGCGCCAATCTCGAACTGACACGAGCGGAGTTGGAGGCTCTGCCACAGGTCCAGTTCGAGACCACGACGGGATGGACCGAAGGATCGGCACGATACAGCGGGCCACGGTTAAGCGAGGTGCTGGCCCTTGCGGGCCTTTCAGAGCAAGCTGTTGAGGCCACTGCCGCGAATGACTACAGCGTGATCATGGATCGCGACCTCATCGGCCCCATTTATCCGATCATCGCCCTCAGAATCAACGGCAAGCCCTTTGGCAAGCGCGAACTCGGCCCCCTGTGGGTCATCTACCCGTATGACCTGTTGCCTGAATATCGATCAGAGAGAGTTTTTGCGGCTAGCATCTGGCAACTCGTCAGCCTCGCACACGTCAACAACTGAACTTTCAAGATGTACGAACTTTCCAGCCAGGCTGGGTTGAACCGCTACGAGGCGCACACTCGCATTTTGCTGGCAGCAGTAGTCGTCATTGTCTTGATCTTGCTGCCCGTGGTCTTGATTCGTGCGGTCCAGTTGAGCGACGAGTTGCAAGAAGCCCGCCTGGAGGTAACAGATGACCAGACGTGGGCCGTGGCGCAGCTTGAGGTAGAGTATCTCAAGTTGGCCGTGGCTATTGGTGAACTTCGGTCCATGAGAGCAGGGTCCATTTCGGAAGCCGATCTGCAGGAGCGGATGCCGAATATCCTGAATCGCTTCGATATCTTCTATTCGCGGGTCGGAACGGTCGCCAGCAAGATCCGGTCGTGGTCAGAGTCTTCGCACCAATGGAATAAGAGCCTTCGGATTCTGGATCGGGTCATTTACCGGAGGAACCAGCTCGCCATAATCCTCGACAGGTCGGCAACTCCGGGTGGAAAGCTGTGGCTGGACGCACTTGAGATGAATATGGCCGATTTCGCCGAGGACGTGCGTGAACTGAGTGTTACAACTTTGGCGAACTTGTCGGACCAGGCAACCGAACGGCGGTTGCTCTACATCAGCAAGCAAAGAACGCTTCTAATCCAAAGCGTTACATTGGTCGTCGTGATGGCCGTAATCTGTATGTTGGCTCTGATCCTTTTCCGTCAGGTTGGTGTCAGAGCTGCAGCGGAACGCAGAGTTAGCGAAAATCTATCCCGCGTTTTCGATTCCAAACCCGATGCGATCCTGCTCACCGACGCGAACCGACGCATCCTTTGGATGAACAAGGCGGCAGCGGAACTTCTGGACGTTGACCTCACCGAGGAGGCGCAAGCTCATCCCTTAGACTTCTTTTTTCCAGGGATCCAGCGGCTGATCCACCAAGGCAAAACACATCCCCTGGATCGCAGTGATCAGTCCAGCACGTTTCGTGACATCGTGCGCCAGACCGGCGGAGCACTCGTTGCGGTCGAAGTGACCCGGGTCCAGCTAATGGAAGAAAACGGAAAGAATACAAACGCTCTCTTCGTGCGGAACATATCGGAAACCCAGCGCGCCTTGCGGGCGCTCCGCCGGGAACGACGCCTTGCCGAAGGCGAGGCAGAGCGCTACCAGCGTTTTCTCGCTACTATGAGCCACGAAATACGCTCTCCCCTTCACGCGATCATGGCCTCTCTCGACCTTGCGCGACAAAGGCCAGGAGCTACGGCGCTGGCGGATCTCCATGATATCGCAATGGATGCGGCGCGGATCGTACTCCGTGAAGCCGACGCGGTGTTGGAGAACGGTCGAGCCGAGCATGAAATGAACGTAGCCGAACGGGGCGTGTTTTCGGCCAGCGAGATCCTTACCAATCTTGTCGAGATGAACGGTCCGGCCGCACATAGCGCCGGCACCAAACTTGCCGTTGAGATCGAACCAGAAGCGGACGTGCCCATCCACGGGCTGCGTGCCTGCTACTGGCACGCAGCTGCAAATTTGCTTAGCAATGCTGTCAAGTTCACCATGAACGGCAAAATCACCGTGCGCCTTTCCCGCGGGGCAGATGCACTTCGGGTCGAGGTCGCAGATACCGGTCCCGGCATCGCCCCAGACCTGCTGGACGTAATCTTTCGTGACCACTACACCCACAATCCAGTGACCGTAACAACAGGGAAGGGGGCCGGACTTGGCCTGGGTCTGTTCGTCAAGGCGGTCCGGGCGATGGACGGGCGGTATGGAGTAGAAAGCGTTGTAGGCAAGGGCAGCACCTTCTGGTTCACCTTTCCGGCGCGGTCCGCCACACTACCAAAATCAGCCGAACACCATGATCTTACTGGTTTAGGTCACCTGCGATCGGACCTTAGGGTTCTGGTGGTAGATGACTCGCATGTGAACCGTTCCCTGATCCATCAAATGTTCTCCATGCTTGGACTACATGCCGATCTGGCTGAATCCGGCACCGAGGCGGTGAGTCGCGCTGGGGAGTTTGGCTATGACCTGATTCTCATGGACCTGTCCATGCCGCACATGGATGGTTACACAGCAGCTGCCAAGATCAGGCGCGAAGGCGCGTCAAACTGCGCAATGATCGTCGCTCTGACAGCGAACGTGCTTGCGCGGCAAGAGGTCGAAAAACAAGGGAGCTTTGATGGCTTTTTGCTCAAGCCTCTGCGGTTTGATGAACTGCGCACCTGGCTTGCAGGTGGCCTTCACCAGCAACCTTTGCCTCAAGGTGGTGTACCGACTAGCATTGATCGAGCGGTCGCTCAGGACCTTCTGGACACGCTCCCTTTATCGACCCTAGAGACGCTTCTGAAGGCCTTTCTCGACGAGCTCGAGGACCTCGTAGCAAGTCTGGACTCCTACAGCAGGGATGCGGATTTGTCGGGCAAGTTTCATAAGGTTGCTAGCTCGGCGAGCATGCTAGGAGCGGCACGCCTCCGCGACCTCTCCCTGGAAGGGGAGGCGGCTGCAAAGAAGAGAGATTACAGACTCAAGCCCACCTTCCGTACGGCCTTTCTACAGGCGATCTCCGAGACCTCTCATGACTGGGCGTTGCTGCTGAAGAGGGACTCGAAAGCTATGCCTTTTTATGTCGAAAGATAATTGCGATGCGCCTCCGCGCCCCATTAGCCTCCTAGGAGCACCTGTTTAACTCTCGACACGTGTTGACCATTCGCTTTGTCCATTAGATAGATCGCACGACCCTGCGGGCGCATTTAGAAAGAGAGTGTAGATTTTCTCACTAGCTTTCGGTGAAAGATATGTTGCCTCTTCACGCTCCGCACCAACTTTCCAAGCCGGCCGATAAGGAAAGACCCAAGAAAACCGACGAGCTTCCAGGAGGCTGGTGGATTATTCCTTCGGCTATCTTTGGCCTCGCTGGATGGATTGGAATCTTCTACGCCTTGGGGCTACTATGGTGAGTGGACAAGAGAGCAACATTGCCGGCCGCAACTGCTTTGGGGGCACGCTTTTGTGCGTCAGTGACGCAGTATTCCCAACGTTCGATGCATACGACTGCCCTGCGATCGTGTTGGGAGGCGACGCAGATTCAGCAAGGGAAATGCGCGCAGTGCTGCAGTCGCTGGGTTTCGACGTGCTGGCCGGAGCTAGCCATCTTGGTGTCGACGATATGCCAGTGTTCATTGTGCTGGGCGACTTCCTTGACCAGAAAGAGAACCGCCTGCAGCTACAGAGGATGAGCCTGCCCTGGCCATCCGCTCCCGTCATATCGATTTCCAATCCCGCCGACGCTGCGGGGAAGTTGATCCCACTTCTTTCTTGATTCGGCAGGAGCAAAGCCAAGTTGACCCTCACCCGTTCCATAGCTCCAGTACCTGAGGTGGCGTTGTTTCGCCGATCCGAATTTCGTTCCGCGGCGAATATGCCGAATGGCCATACAGGCGAAGCATGCTCGCTCAGAGGTCTGGCGGTACTTCACTTAGGGTTTTCTCGGGACGACGGTGTCCTTCTAAGCGAAACGATGCACAATCTCGGTGCTCGGAATGTTGCTCGGTCGGAGCACGTCTATCCCCTCGGCCTCGGCAAACCCGGGGCCCTACGATACGACGGCATTGTCGTAAACATTGACCGCTATGCAGATGTGGAGATGGGTGTAGACCGAATGATGCGCTTCCGCCGAGCGTGCCCATCCTGCTTCGTCGTGTTGGCAACCGCGGACGTGGCGTCGGATGACTTCGACCACCATCGTCGGGCGATTTGTGACAGCACCTTGAGGCTTCCACTGACCGCTGTGCGCCTGACCGAAGCGCTTGAAGCTGCTTTACTGAACCACCAAAACAACAAGGGTTGAGCACCTGCTTGGCATACAGCTTGCGGTCTCTACACGACAGTGATCACTGCTCTGGATTCGAATGATCAAGTGCGGTTCTTTTGCGACTATTCCGAACGACCAGGACAAACTATATGCGGCGGCAGTGACCTGCCCACGCCTTGCCCATGCATCTTATCCAGTTTGAGCCAGCCTCTGGCAAAACCTCATTCGCCCCCGAACTCTGGGCCGTCCGCAGCCAGAGTTTTCCGGATCGCTCTGGGCGCCAGCTGGTAGCGCCCATATTTTCGTCAGCATCATCGAGACTATATTGCCGATCGCGCGGTGTGGCCTTTGATCTGCTCACCGGTTTGTCCTCGTTCAGAAGTTAGTTCTGTACAGGGTTTGGTCCTTTTCTGACCGGTTGAGGAACTCCCGCCGCATGAGGCGGAGGAGGCTCGTGTGCGGGCCGGGAAGGTTGTAGTCGTGACGCCATGCCGCGATCAAGTGGCGGTTACGGCGCAGACTGGAGAATAGGTGCTCGTTTAGGCACTCGTCCCGCAGGCGGCCGTTGAAGCTCTCGACGAAGCCGTTCTACATGGGTTTGCCGGGCTGGACTTAGTGCCATGCGACCTTCCGGTCCTGCTGCCACTTCAGGATCGCATTCGGGGTCAGCTACGTGCCATTGTCACTGACCACCATGCAGGGCCAGCCCAGCAATTCGGCAACCCGGTCCAGTTCCCGCGCCACACGACCCGAGATCGATGTGTCGACGACGCCAGCCAGGCACTCCCGGCTGAAGTCGTCGATGATGCACAGGACCCGGAACCGCCGACCCCGGGTCAGGCTGTCAGAGACGAAGTCCAGCGACCAACGCTGGTTCGATCCCTGCAGGATCGGCATGGTTTGCGGGTCCCGAGTGCCCGCTTGCGACCACCACGCTTGCGTACTGTCAGCCGTTCTTCCCGGTAGATGCGGTAGAGCTTCTTCCAGTTCACTTACCGGCCCTTCCGCTCGAGCAGGATGTACAGGCGGCGGTAGCCATACCTTATGCGTGTTTCACGGATCTCCTGGATCTGCTTCGCCACTTCAGCCGGTCCGAAAAAATGCTCACCTTCATCCACCTCCGCTCCTCTCCCAGCCAGGAAAGTGCACCGAAGAACTGCAATTTAAGATTTTCGGATGTCCAGGGATCAACTCGTCTGAAAGAAGAGGCACCGGCGAGCTGGTAATTGGCTATGGATCGAGAACGCGTTCCAGTCCTGGTGAGCTTAGCAACCTGCTGTCAAATCAGATGGAGATCACGCGCCCTAAGCGCGGCGCTTGTGCGGTTCGGGACGCCGAGTTTCTTACAAATTGACCGCATGTGCATCTTAACTCGGATCTCTGTGGAGCCGCACCTCCGCGCAATCTCCTTGTTGGGCAGGCCATCAACAACGAGACGCAGTACTTCCGCTTCGGCAGAACTCAATGAGGACGCGGGCGAGGTCGCCCGATTGCCTTCTTGCACGATTAATCCGTCACCACTTAGTAGAGACGCCGGCAGATAGGTCTCACCCATTGCAACGAAATTCAGAGCACTTAGCAAGGCCGACAAACGCATGCTCTTCGGGATATAACCCTTCGCTCCCTTTGCCAGCGCCTGCAGGACAATATCCCGTGGGGCGTTGCCCGAAAACAAAATGACAGCCATCACACCCTGCGTTGTGACCACTTTCTCGATAGATTTGATGCCCTCCATGTCTGGCATGTTAAGGTCGAGCATCAGAATATCGATCGGACCATCATCGCGAACAACAGACAAGGCCGCATTCAGCGAGCCAGCAACGAGGACTTCGTGGTTTGAACTATTCCTGATAGTTTCAGCAATGGCGTCACGAACAAGCGAGTGATCGTCTGCGATGAGAATTTTGAGCTTGCCGACAGCCCCTATCCCCCCTGAGGGCTTTGCCTCGGTATCCGATCGCTCCTTACCACCCAATCCTGTCATCGATGTCCCTGCAGGTCTCTTAGGAAAAATCTATCTTGCGCGCAGCGGTTTCCAAGCTCAGTCGACTGAAGATACCGGACTATTTTGAGTCGACTCTACCAGGATGCCACCGATTCACGGTCGATAGGTAGTTCAGACCACCGGGCTGCACCAACAGTCTCAAGGATATCTTCACTATCTTTCGCGCACATTTCGCATCCAAACCTATAAGACATGGCAGACCTGTGTACGAGTAAGCGGTGTCCGGATCACACCGTGACGGCGCGATTCCAGGGAAGATCGTCGCCCCGCCTCTGCTCGTCACCCTGAACGATTGGGGTCAGCGTGGCTGACATCGGCGAGGGTGGAGCAGTCATGGTCGACATCCTGACGGCAATAGATCTGGGCATGTCGGGGTCAGCGGCAGATGGTCGGCATACTTGCTGACCAGCACATGGCCGACTTTGGCCTCGGTGCGCATGGCGGCCGGGATCGGCAGCGCAGGTGCGGGGGCCTGAGCAACGCCGTCGGTTCACGACCGCCAGGCATATCTTTGGTTCGGCGGGTGACAATGACCAGAACGGGCTGACACGATGGCCAGCCGTTCCGAGACGTCCTCAACATTGCAATGCAGACAGCCGCCTCAAGCACAGATCAGGCCTGTCGGCGCTTCGATACATGGCAGGTGTTTGGGCAGAGATCCTAGATTGGCAGCACGCGGTGTGGTGGGGCGCTTGGGCCGTCGTCGGCATTTGCCTGACGCGGACAAGGTGCGGATCGTCGAGGAGAACCTGCGAGTGCATCAGCAGGGGTCGGCGACGGCTCGGCGGTATGGGATTTCGTGCTCGCTTCTCGCGATCTGGCGGCGTGAGTATCGGATTAGTGCTTTTGACGAGCACGGGACGGATGCGGACTTCGTGCCGCTCGTGGTGGAAAACGTCACGCGGACGCGGCCGAAAGTGCCTTTAATGCCAGCGGCGATGGAGATGATCGACATCACGCTGGCGAACGGGCTTCGCATGCCATTCCTTGTTTCGCTGGACCCAGCGCATCTTGCGGCGCGCCTTGCCGTGGTGGATCCGCGAAGCTGGCCACAAGCCCATACACATCAAGACAGATCGTCGGGATGCCGATGGCATCGCACGCCCACTACATTGGGGTTTGTCCCGCGTGGCAATCTCAGGCAATTCCGACTGCTCCCCTGCGACTGAAATCTCTAGTACAAAACACCTTAAAAGTGCTGACACTTTGCCAGAGTTTGGATTCCAGCGCAAAACATATTTGCCCTACCCTCAGTAGCCCGGGCGCCAAAGCGATTAGGATGTTGGTGTGGCTCGAGTTGCGGAAGGCTCCACCTTGAAAGCTCTGATTCCTGAGGGTCTTGTACGAAGCTTCCGAACCAAATTGGGAATTCGGTTGTAGCTGATCACAAATATCGAGGCAAAGAAGACAACAGCAATGAACGCCTCGGCATTATCATTCCACAGAAGCACCCCAACCGCAGGAGGGGTAAGCACAAAAGGCGCCAGCACCACGGTCGTCAGTGGGTTGGCAAATTTCCTATGCGATCGACCAAGTAAGCAGATTTCAAGACTGCGCATTACAAGCTGGTGAACGTGCAGCCTGTCGGGAACAGTGACCTCCGCCTTCCTTAGCCTTCGGCGAAAGATAGCAAGCATCATATCGGCGACCGGCCAAAACACACACAAAAGGACCGCCCAAGGCGAAACATCAGGGACATCGGCTAGAATAGCGATACCGAACCATGCCAGCATGAAACCCAAGGTATAAGCGCCGGCATCACCAAGAAACACCAAGCCAAATGGAAAGTTAAGAAGGCAGAAGCCCGCGACAGCCGCGACAAATATCAGGTTCAGCTCCCAAAGTTCTGAGTTTCCCCCAGTTGCTGAGATTGCACTCAGTGAGAATGCCGCCCCAATAGCAGTCAGGCCTGCCATTCCATTCACGCCATCGATGAGGTTGAAGCCATTGGTCACCCCCGCAGTTACGATTAGAGTGAGAGGTACGCCTATCATGGCATACGACGCTAGATGGTCGGCCCCAGGAATTCCGAGCCTGGGTAGCCAAAGGCCCGTTAGTAGAATTACGATCAGGCTCGATCCAATAGCTGCTAACAATCGTTTTGTCGGCGATACTCCGAACCCGAGATCCTCAAGAAGACCAACTACAAACAGGAGGACCCCGCCGATAATAATGCCTGAGTAGCTTCCCCAGAGATCCTGTTGCAGTAGCGTCGCACTGACTCCGACCGCCCCAAAGATCGCCACACCGCCTACGCGTGGTGTTGGTCGCAAATGTATCGCCTGGATCGAGGATTTGATTGCGGTGTGGCCGTAGAACCTAGGCATTCGAGGAGAGATCGCCACCACCATAACGGTAAATGCGGCAGATAGTATTGCAATAGCAATTAGCCTCCAATCACCGGAAATCGATATACTAAGAGGCATGATTGCGCACATCCACGTCTTTGGGAGGTGTTACGTGCTTCGCTGAACTTGCAGCGTGTGACTGAAACTTCGGTCTAAACTCGAGTAAACACATTACAGAGGATTGCTCTAGGTGTATGTGTATTGAGGCTTTGACCATTGCTTCCTCACCCGCTTCCTGCTCTCTCAGCACGATATCTCCAAAACGACGATACTCATTCCAGTGTTACTCAAGCGGTCTCCAACTTTACGGATAGAATGAGTGCAATAAGAAAAATTGCAAAACTGGGCACCGATCATAAGATCCGCGCACTTCTGTTAGCTTTCATGTGTGGGTTGCTTATTGTTGCAAAAACCCCAACACGGAGTATCGCTTGTAAGCGGGCGCTGGCAACGGTGGCTTCCGATATACTTGTCTGTTCCGTGGATACAACATTCCGCTCTAAAGATTCATCCGTTTGGCCTTTGTGCTGCTTTTTTCCAAATATGGCACTAAAGCGCAATTTCATTATTTCAGACTTTCAGATCGGATAGGCGTTGTGGATGCATTCGGCGGTTGGCCGAGCGGAGAGTCGAGGTTGCAACAATGTGCCGCTAGCCCGGACAGTGGCCCCAAGGTTTGCCTTCTTCCGGAGGCAGACCTTGATCGTATCGATAAAGTCCAGCAAACGGACCTTGTTCGAATTGCCAATGTTGATGATGCGGAACGGTAACGCGGGCGATAGGCTATCACCTTCCTGCACGATACCATCGGCGGGTCATTCGGAAGCGTCGTCGATCAGAAGGCGGATGGCGCGGACCAGATCGTCGACATAGGAGACCGGTTCGTTGATTGGCACCTGGTCGCGATGCACTCGGTAAGCGCTTTTCTAACCCCGCCTTCCCCGTGAATCGGTAAACTGCGATGCGAGCCGTGTTGAGCTTTGCGCGGTGTCAGTGGGAGACAGTCGGGAGCGCAGTTTGGAGGCCGCTGGGTTTGTGGAGCTTTTGGCGGCTCCGGCAGCCAAGCGGCGGTGATCTCACGAGGCGAAGGGCCGGATGGTGGCGGAGACGCTGGTGCGCGGGGTCACGGTGAACGAGGTGGCGCGTCGGCATGGATTGAAGGGCAACCACTTGTCTTGGTGGCGGACGCTGGCGCGGCAGGGCAAGCTGGTTGTGCCGGAAGTTCGGGAGCAGAGTTCTCCGCGCCGGTGGTGGCGGCGCAGTCGGAGGACATTCCTGTTGCAACTTTTTCTATTGATCTGATCATCGGCCCTGTGCTGGTGCGGCTGGACGGTGCCACACCAGCAGCCCGGGTTGCTCAACTGGCCCTGGCAGTTCGGGCCTTCTCATGATCTTCCCGTCGAACCGGGTTCGGATCATGGTTGCCACGAAGCCCATCGACCGCCGCAAGGGTCACGACGGCCTGGCCGCGATGGTGAAGAACGAGTTGCGCATGGACCCGTTCACCGGGACGATCTTTGTGTTGCGAGCGAGAAAGGCGGACTGTCTGAAGCTGCTTTACTAGGACGGGACCGGTCTGGTGATGGCCTACAAGCGGCTGGACGAGCACAGCTTCACCTGGTCCGCAGTGAACGATCAGCTGATGCTGATGAACCATGCGCAGTTCGAGGCGCTGTTTTCAGGTCTGGACTGGCAGCGGCTTCGGGTCATCGCGGTGAAGGCCCCGGAAGCCGTGGCATGATCCCTGCAAGGCTGCGGCAGGATGACTCAGTCAGCTAATAGAGGCATAGCCGATGGTGGATCCGCCGTCGTCCAAAGCCATAGGCAAAGCCAGATCGACGGCCTGCTCCCCTGGAACGATACCGTCGCCATGTGACCGGGACACCGCGTACTGCACTCGTCCAATCTGGACAAGTGCTTTAGTAACTTGCAGCAAACCGATGACGTAGAATACGTCAAAGCGACGCTTTTAGCGACTTCGCCTTGACGTGCGGCCCATTCAGCCCGCCGAACCCGTCCTGTTTTGGACCGCAGCCTTCAGCGCCGCCAAGCCTGAGGTCGACAGACCGGCCTCCGTTAGCGCGGCGATCATTCCATCAATTAAAGTGATAGCCTGCGCCGCTTCTGATGGAGTGAGCACCGGGATCGACGCTCCACTCGTCGCAAAGGTGGCCGCGACCACTCCCGCCAGTGAATTCACCGCGGTCAGCGCCTCAACCGATCCAGGTGGAGCCGCCTCAAGTGCTGCCACGGCCTGCTGTGCTTCGGGCGTGGTAACCGTCACTGTCGAAATCACCGCTATGATGGCCGTTGTGTCGACGACGGTAGGACTGATCGTGATCGGCGCCGATGGTGGAGCAACCACTGGATCGGTTCCTGCCAGCGCGGGAACCGCCAGTACCGCACAGGTGAAGGTTACTGCACTGAAAAGTTTCGAATTCATGTTTGTGCCGATCCTCAGAACAAGTCATTGAAGGCGTACGAAACGGTGAGCGTCATTCGCTGTTCGTCGCGCTGATCGAAAGCATCCAGCAAGCTTGCACTGACACTCAAGTTCTCCACCCAAGGCAGTCGCGCACTTGCGCCGATTATGGCGTAGTCACCGTTGTGGGCCACGGTAATGGAAAGGTTTTCCGAGACGCCAAGCCCCACAGCCGCGAATGGGGTCCAGCTGTCGCGACGGTCGGTTTCAGACGCCACGCCAAGATTGAAGAGCACCGGCAGTCGCCCTCCATTGGCAAGCGTGAACTGCCTCGCGCTTGTCCAGGCGATACTGGTCTTCACTTTCTCTCCAACCACATCTCCCCAAGGCGAAAGGTTATCGATTGTAATACCAACTGTACCTGAGCCAAGCGCATCGGGCAGGACGCGTGAAAACTTCACGCTGAACGAGCCGGAGTCACCAAAGTCATTGGGGTCAGCAGACGTGATGCTTGTAACGATCTGCACACCGATTGTTTTTCTGGCGTCACCAAAACCGACCCCAAACGCGAGGCTGCCGTCGATACCTCCAGTTCCGTCCCGGCGATCCGTCCCCGATACCGATGCGAAGGCTGTGCCGTTTGGTAAAGTTGCCGCCGATGCAACTCCCTGGATCACGGCAAAGCGGGGTTTCTGGGTGGCGTCAGAGAAAGCCTCCAGCATCTCCAGAAACGCCTCAGGTGTTGTGCCCCTCACATCCTGGGCCTGTGTCGATGTTGGTAGAGAGACCAATGCGGCACCGACCAGAATGGGTGCTGAGTATTTAGTTATCTGGTGATGCATGGGCATTCTCCTGAGGTCTCCCGTTGTGTCTGCGAAGGCTGCGAAGTACCGTGCACTGGAGTGTTTTAAATTCAGTACACGAGTCACGTTCAGGTCTTCGGTTGAACCCTGTACATTCGCACGCAACCGCATGCCCGCTCCATCATGCTGCGCCGGGCATCTGAAATATTTTCGCTTGTATTCGTTATAGGTTTTCGCGTTGGTCAGCCACGTATCTGAAGGTAGTGGAGCGACCGTCAACTCGGTTCATCTGATGATCAACGGTCTGACACTGACAGCTCGACCGCACTCCACCTACCAAAGAGCTGCCTCAATCGTGCCGGGAATAACGATACTTATACCCATACCCATAGCTCCCGTACTGATAAGACGAAGGCTTGGCCCGTTTCGGATCAAAGGCATTGAGGATCGCGCCATCAATCTTCCCGCCGCCCAGTTCCAACGCTCTCCGGACAGCGATGATATCCTGCAGTTCGGTTTCGGCGTGGCGCGCAACCACGATTGTCACTGCAGCCATGCGGGAAATAAGCGCGGCATCGGTAACCAGCAGCGTCGGAGGCGTATCGAAGATCACCAGGTCATACCGACCCGCCATGTCCCTGAAGAATGTGTCGAAACTCTCGCTCATCAACAGTTCCGATGGGTTCGGTGGGCGCCGCCCGGTCGTGACGACGTCAAGCCGATCGACCATGGTTGACGCGATGACATCGTCGAGTGTCGCCTGCCCGATCAGATAATCCGAGAGACCCGGCAGTTTCGGAGAAAGGTTAAAGCTGCGCGCCAGCACACCTCGCCTCAGGTCTGCGTCGACGATACACACCCTCTGTCCGCCATTGGCGGCGATGACGCCAAGGTTGGCCGAACAGAAGGACTTTCCTGCGCCGGGGAACGGGCTTGTCAAGACAAGCGCGGCACTCTTCGCTCCCGGTTGCATGAAGCGCAGCGCTGTACGGATTGACCTGAATGCTTCAGCAGTCGCGCCCTCTGTTTCGTCTCGAACAACCAGGGGCACGCTATTCTTGGCGTCCCCGGAAACCTTAGCGGCAAGGACAGACACGCCCAGTACAGGAATGCCGATGGCCTCGATCTCTTGGGCGGAGTCGACGCCTTTGCGCAAGAAGTTCCGCAAGAGTGCAACACCGATACCCGCAAACAACCCTACCAAAAGCGCAAGACCAAGAATTCGCGATGTCCGCGGTGCAACAGGCCGCTGTCCAGCTTGCGCACTGTCGATCACACGTACGTTTCCGATCTCGCTCGCCTGCAACACGCGAAGCTCCTGAGCCCTATTCAGAAGCTGCAGATAGGCCGCCTGTGCAACTTCCAGAGTTCGGGTAAGATTTACCACTTCGCGCTGGGTCTCTGGCAATTCGTCGATACTGGCTCGAACTTCAACAAGCCGTCGCTCAAGGCTCTCGCGGCGGGCAACCGCCTGGCGAAAGATCGGGTGATTGGGAGTGAACCTTTGGCTCAGATCCCGCTCTTGGACTAGGGCCTCTCGAATTTGCGTTTCCAGTTGCGCGGATTCATCCAGCAACCTTCCCGTTTCGAAAGGAATATCTATCGACTGCTGCTTCGTCCTGTAGTCGTTGAGTGCCCTTTCCGCATCGGTGACCTGGGCCTTGGCGATCGGGATTTGCTCCTCAACAAAACTTAGGCTTTGTGAGGCTTCGGCTGCGTTGTTGGTAATGCTCTTGTTCTGGTAGGCTGAAAGAACCGCGTCAAGCCAACGGGTCGCTGCCACGGGGTCTGCGGCTGTGACCGAAACCTTGAGTATGCCCGTCTGGCGTCCCAACTCTGCCACGCTGAGGGAACCGGCTAAACGCGCGACTGAAGCATGTTCAGGAATCTGCCGTATTTCAAACTGGCGGCCGGGCGGTGCTTCGATCTGCCCGAGTTCAAGCGCCAGCCCCCGCACGTTATCGGTCAGTAGCTCCCCCTCCTGGCCCTTTAGGACGGCTTGATCGGGCAGTAGGATCTCGTATTCCCCACCTGTCTGGATGGTCACTTCAATGGTCTGGTTGATCCATTCCGAGGGTACCTGCAGATACTCAATCGACAAACCCTCACCAGGACGTGGATAGGGATCGAAGGACCCGCCCAGATAATTCAGGAACTTACCATAGTAGAGAGCTTGCCCGATGATCGGTGCAAACTTGGGGGAAACATCCCAATCAAGGTGTACCGCAGCAGCCGCATCGCTCAGAACCGAACGCGATCGGAGTATTTCGATCTCGGTCAGACTGGATGGCGCGGAATCCACCGCCAGTTGGGAAAGCGCTTCGGGAACGACCAGCCGGCTTGAATTGCTCTCGATCTGAATCAGACCATCCGCCCGCCACGTGGGCGGGCGCGTCTTGGCATAAAGTGCACCAATAACCAGCGCACCCAGTGTGCTTACGACAAGAAGCGCCCGCGCCGCCCAAATGGCCCTAACAACAGCAACCAGGTCAATCTCAGCGTCAGTTGATGTGGCGATGGGGCCGGCAGATCGGTCTGCGGTACTCAAGATCATTCCATCCCAGAAAGACGTTCAAGCCAAGTGGATGCTGCCACGCGCAACAGCCCGATGGTGAACTCATAGTCCGCGTCACTCCTGCCGAAGGGGTCAGCTATGTCTGGCTCACCCTCCAACCATTGGCCAAAAAGCATGGTTCTGCCCGTTAGATGGGGGACGAGCTCGAGAACATGCCGTTTCTGGCTCCGCTCCATCACGAGTACCAAATCAGCGGTAGGATGCTTGCGGTCGCTGAACCGGCTGGATCGATGCCCAAGCAAGGACGAAAGTTCGCCACCGAGAAATTCGATCATGCGCCGGTCTGCGGGCTGGTTCGGCACGGCGTGGAGCCCACTGGATTTCACGTGAAGACCGGATGTTTGTTCAAGTAAGGCCGCTGCAACCGGTGATCGGCAGATATTCGCGTGGCAAATGACTTCGACGATCATTGTCTGCCTTACTGGGTCACAGTCCGAGCAACACTCACCGTTGGAAGGACGCGCGATATAGTGTCATTCCAGCGTTGAATGGGAGAGCGGGTAACATAGACGACATCGTTCGGCGCGAGGATGAAGCGAGTACCCAGCACCAATCCAGTTGGTGACCTAAGGTCGACGCGGTAGATTGTAGTCTGACTGCCCTCGCCCCGGAACACGAATACGCCGCTTGCGTTAGCGCGCACTTCGTCAATTCCACCCTGCCGCGCGAGTGCTTGAGTCAGACTGACCTGCTCATCGGAAACATCTACCGTTGCTGGTTGGCCCACCTCGCCCAACACGTAGACTTCCGCGCGGCGCTTGCGAGGCACCGACACAACATCGCCGCCGAACAAGATTGGATTGCTGCTTCCAGATTTCGCTTTTAGGAAGCCATCAAGATTCACTAAGTAGCTTTCGCCCTTGCGGCGAACCACTATTCTTGAAGCATCCGCATTTTCAGTCAACCCCCCTGCCCCATTGATGGCTTCAAGAATAGTCAATGGCCAGCTGGTGATCGACTGGGTTGTGGGGGATGCAACCTCACCACCAACCACGACTCGTTGCGAGTTGAAGGATGCAATCCGAACATCAACCTGAGGCTCCGGAATGAACTTGTCCAACCGAGCCGCTATTTCTTTGCGGATTTCATCGACCGTCCGTCCACGCGCTTCCACTGCACCGATGAACGGGTAGTTGAATGTGCCGTCGCTTTGAACAGCGAACCCGCCGGTGCGCTCACCCTCCGCAAGGGGGACTGTTAGTTCCGGGTGATCGAAGACAAAAACAGATACGATATCGCCTGAGCCAATCCGGTATTCTCCGGATTTCCCTGCGGGCAGTGTTGTAGCCCCAACCAACCGGCCTTCATCAATCAGCGAGGGAACATTCTCGGTCGTTACCTCCACGATCGTGAAGTCCGTTCCCTGAGCTGATTTCTGCGGCGAAACCCAAACTTCACCGTCCGCGCAAGCTGCGAGCAGAAGGGCAACCATCGTGAGGCCCATTACACGGCAAGCCTGCCGACAAACTGACTGAATCTGCATCGCCTGCTTTCTTATCGGGTGTACGTGCAGTGAAGGCGTTGGAGCCCCTGCGGCAGTTTTGAGAAATCTGAGGCTACCTCGGCCCCTTCCCGTTGAGGTTCACACTTTAAGCGCCAGCAGCCATCACGAATGAGAACCGGTACAAGTGGCACCGACCAAACAAAAGCGAGCTGTCCGCCGCTTGATCCAAGCTCGGTATGCAGGTTTAGCTGCGGCATCTCTCAACCACTCGGTTGTACCTATTCCCTGTTAGAGCCGATCACCGCCCCTTCACAGTACGCAGGAGATAGATGACGATCTTTCGTGAAGCCTTAGATCTCTAAAGTGCGCCGAACCATCCACCGTTGAGGGAGCCGGGCCGGAGAGCTGCTTGTGCTAGGTCAAACCGGGAACCGAGCCCTAGCCAACCTCGCTCGACTAAACTGGGAACATCGGCTGCTCTCTGGTAGTGAAACTCTGCCCTCCGCTGGTAATCTGTTCTCAAAACAGTTGCATTGTCGAAAGAGAGAATCTAATCTAAAGAGCATCATTTGACATGGAGCTCACATGGTAAACCTTGATCTGGGCGTGCTTACACTTAAGGAGCTGCAGCAATTGCAGAAGGACGTCGGCAAGGCTATTTCAACGTACGAAGACCGGCACATGGCCGAGGCTCGCGCCAAGCTGGAAGCGATGGCAAAGGAAATGGGATACTCTCTTTCCGAACTGCTGTCTCCCGGAGGGAAGAAAGTTCGGGCGCCTGCGACAGCGAAGTATCGTCATCCGGAAAACCCAGCCATTACCTGGTCAGGTAGGGGTAGGAAGCCTCAATGGTTTGCCGAATATGTCAACGCTGGAAAGGAACCAAAGGATCTCGCTGTGTGACGCTGGAGCTGTCGCGGCACATTGGACTCTGCAGTAAGTGGCCTGATCTTCCACGGTGAGTGCTGGCTTGCCTCCACCTGACTTGCCGAAGATGACTGAAGCTCTTCCAGTTTCGTCTTGAGATGTTCCTGGCGATAGTCTTCGCAGCACCAGGTTTGATGATGACATGAGTTCTGCAGCGGCTTCGTCCCATGCCGTTTTCAGTTCCCAACTCGCACCTGGACTGTAGGCGGAACGAACGGACGCCTTCCTGTCTCATCGGGGCAAGACTCTCATTGCTCCTCTTCGAAAAGCCCAGGGTGAATTTTTTCCCAGAACGTCCGGATCGCTTCAGCATTCAGCGGACTCATCCAGCCGAAGCGTTCGAAGTCGTTTCGCTCTGCCCCTTCCAGCCGAGAATGAAACAACCGACGGTCGGCATCGCGCTGCGTTGGGGTTCGCTTTGCGACCACGTCCTGTATCCGCCGAAGGCGCTCCGCTCGGACAAGTATTTCGGGCGAAGTTGCAGGGCTCGCTACCGTCTTTGGCGCGTTATAGTCACCCTTCAGAGCCGCTGTCAGGTAACCCACCGGGTTGCGTACCTCCCCCTGCCCTTCAACATAGTCGAGCTTCCCGGTCAGCACCGTCTCGCCATGCTCAACGATCCATTGCCGTGCCAGACGATCCGAGGCGCCCAAGCGGATCAGACGCTCGTAAACCGGCGATTTCCGAACCCCCTCGCCGTCGTCCAGGTCCAGGATTGCCAACTGTGGGTTCTCGCGGATCAGAAAGCGGATTTCGGTGACCGACCGCCCCATCTTCCGCGTCTCCGGCGTTACAACGATGTTCGACGTCCGGTTCACTTCCTCGACCGCCGGTTTGATGATCTTGGCATTCAGATGCTTGAAGGTCTCGTAATAGTCGCTGTCCCCTACCCCCATGAGCCGCCGGAAGAGATCAATGGGCCACCAGCCCGTGCTTCCCGTGCGCACGAAGCGGTAGCAGTTCTCATACAGCGCCAGCGCATGTCCACTCGAGAACCGGCGCTGTATATTCATGTTAATCAGTGCAAAGACTTTGGGGTCGTGCAGCTTCTGCGCCAGAGCAGGGGAGTACGCGTATTCGCAGATCCCGCCCTTCAGCTTCGCATAAGCCAGCAAGCTGGACACGCCCCACTCTTGCCGCCCCTCCTCATCCAGCATGTCCCATTCCGCGACCGTCTCGGCCAACCCCCGCAGCGACGCTTTCAGTGTGTCCATGTCGTTGCTGTTGTAGCCGATCATCAGGCACAGCGTTCGGGCGTCGATCCTGTGAACGCCGCGGGTCATCAGCGTGTCGTAGGCGTTCAGCAACAGCACGTTCGACAAACGCCGCTGCAAGAGGGTCAGCTTGCCCGAAACATGGATCGCCGCCACATGCTTCTTCACCGCCCCGCGTCGCAAGGCGCCCGTCAGCTGATCCCTCGGAATGTCGTCCATGCCTCGTCCTGCCCGCTTGGGTCGTTCATGACCTCTTGGCGACACTTTAGCCTGAAAGGTACCCGACAGCAACGTTGGTCCGGGATCCTTCTTGATCCGCAGTACCCCAGAGATTAGGTACCCGTTTACAGGACATTGGGCCACCCCCCCTGCCCTTCCAAGCCCTCCAGTACCACGATGCAAGGAGTTTTCGTCGAATCATGGCCCACTTTCCTGCGAATCGGTACGCTTGATCCCGTAAACTGGTACCCAATATCCCGGATCCGGGTGCCGGTGGTCCCGTAGATCAGTACCTAACTTGCGCTAAGTCTCTATAAAGTTGGCCTTTTCTGTCAGCTAAAGTCTATAAAGACTCTCAATTACTCTCAAACATTGCCCGTTGTGTTCTCATTCTTCTGATCGGAAACATGATCTTCCAAGCAGATTCCCTTTCCGCTTCGGATGTGCGAGTGTTTGACTTACATCACGCTTAATCCCGCACATCCAGGACACCGCATGACAAGCTCCTCCGATCTGCCTCCATACTTCGGTATCGATCCCGAGGTTGCCGCCAGCCGACTGGCTGAGCCTATTGATACCACGCGATTCGCCAAAGCCGCTGCCTTCGCATCCCGTGGACGCGACGACCTGGCGCGACGTGGCTACGCGCCGGATGGCAAAAAACGCTTGCGTAAGTTTTCCACTTGGGAGGTTTGCCGGTACCTGATCCCCGTCAACTCCGCACATCTCCGTCGGGTGCTGAAGCAGAATCCTGATCTGCCGCAAGGCACTGGTGAAAGCGGCGCAAAGTGGTTCACTTTGGAAGAGGTTTTGGCCCTTCGCGAACACTTCGCTGTGGAGGGAGCCGGCTGGCGGGAGTACAAGGCTTGGCGGCCAGAGGGCCTTCCAGCGAAGATCGTCGCTGTGGCGAACTTCAAGGGCGGAGTTGGCAAGACCTCGACCGCCGCGCATCTTGCAATGTCGGCCGCGCTTGACGGTTATCGCGTTCTGGTGATCGACCTGGACAGTCAAGGGTCGATGACATCGATCATGGGCGGCAAGGTGACCGATGAATGGCAGACAGTTTTCCCCCTCCTCGCCTGCGACTACGCCCGCCACGTTCAGTCAGAAAACGCAGTGCGTACCGCTGCTGGACAGGCAGAGCTCCCGCTTGACGAAACACTGACCGAAGCATTGGAGGTTTCGCCGCGAAACCTTATACAGTCGACGCACTGGCCGAACATCGACCTGATCGGAGCGCAGTTGAATCTGTACTGGGCAGAATTTCAGGTACCGGTCTGGCGAATGCAGATGCGCAACTGGGCACTGTGGGATGCCTTGGGCAGTGCGTTGACCGAAACCGGCATCGTGAACGACTATGACATCATCCTGCTGGATACGCCGCCGGCGCTTGGCTACCTCACGATCAATGCGCTCTCGGCAGCCGACATCCTGCTCGTCCCGCTCGGAGCATCATTCCTCGAATTCGACTCCACGGGGCGGTTCTTCGACATGATCTACTCCACCTTCGCCTCGATTGAGGAGGGTGAAAATCGAACACGGCGTGCGCAGGGGCTGCCCGAGATGCGCTTCGAATGGGATGCGGTGCGTGCCCTGATTACCCGTTTCGATGCCGCCCAGCAGACAGACCTTGCCAACGTAATCCAGGCCTATTTCGGCGACTTCATGACCACGTATCGGCAGGAACTGACAGCAATGGTCGGTCAGGCCGGTGAGCAGGTGTCCGGCATCTACGAGACGGATTACCGCGACTTCAACCGTGACACCTACGTCCGGGGCCGCGAAACTTTTGACCGGACCTGGGCTGAGGTAAAACAGGTCATTCTTGGCGCCTGGTGGCGCGACCAGAAAATGGCTGAGAAAGGCTGACAATGGCCAAGCGCAAGACACTCGTCGCTCCCTCTTCCGAGGATCTGTCCCGGCTTGAGGATGAGTTTCGCCGCGAAACCTCCGCACGCCCCCCGCTTGCGGCCCCCATCGCTCATGTTGCTGCCGAGGCCGCGGGCCAGATCGATCCCCGACCTCTGGCTGACCGGGCTGCCGAGGCGCGTGACCGGGCCGATGCCGCACGTCTGCGCCAGGCCGAGGCCGCTGGTCTGGTGATCCACGAAATTCCGCTGGACCAGATCGACGCCGATGCGCTGGTCCGGGACCGCATGTCACTGGCCAGCGACGAGTTGATAGAGCTTCAAAGCTCGATCGCGTCGCACGGATTGCGGCTGCCAGTCGAAGTCTTCGCCTTGGCCGAGCCGGGGCAGGGGGGGTGCCGCTACGGTCTTCTGTCGGGCTATCGCCGCCTGAGGGCTGTGCAGAATCTGCGTCAGCTTTCAGGGCAGGAGAAGTATACCACAATCAAGGCCGTTATACGGGACCCTTCCACACTCGGCGGCCCATTTGCCGCGATGGTCGAGGAAAACGAAATCCGGTCCAACCTCTCGCATTTCGAGCGCGGCAGGATCGCCGTGATCGCCGCGCAGCAGGGGGTCTTCACCAATGTCGAGGCGGCGGTCGACGCATTGTTTGCACAGGCGTCCAAGGCCAAGCGATCCAAGATCCGGTCCTTCGCCGCGATCTTCGAGGACCTGGGTGACATGCTGATCTTCCCGCAAGCACTCCGCGAAAAAGATGGCCTTCGTTTGGCTGCTGCTCTGCGCGACGGTCACCAGTCGGTCATACGTGAGGGTCTTGCTGACATCGCGCCGGAAACTTATGCGGAAGAGCTGGATCGCATCGAGGCTGTCCTTGCGCGACTGGAGCCATCTGTCCCGCGTCCCGACCGAGGTGGCAGGCCTTCCACTAAGCCGGTGCAGGGCCGCAGATCTGAGCTGGCGACCGGGGTGCGTCTGATCTCGGGTCAGGACGGCGAAGCATGGTACATTCGAATCGAGGGCAACAGGGTGGACGCAAGGATGGTAGAGGATCTTCTCCGTCAGTTGGAAGCCTGGCTCGGGCCAGCTTGACTATTGCCGTCCCCGCTATCGCTCCAGGCTTTACGGTAGAGCGAGGGTCACAGCCCCGCCGCCTTGGTCAGGTTGACCCGGAACCTGTCCCTGCGCCGCTGGTAGCGGCGCGTCATCTCGGCCGAGGCGTGGCCAAGCTGTTTCTGGACATAGCGTTCTTCGGCCTCGGCACTGCTGGCCAGTCCGGCGCGCAAGGAGTGCCCGGAGAAAAGGCGCAGCCGCTCGGCTTCCGGCAGGTCGGGCCGCAGGCCCGCCTCGCAGGCACAAATCTTGATGAGCCGGGCAACGTGCTTGTCGGACAGCCGTTCGCTCGTGGCCTTGAGCCCGTTGCGGCTGACGGCGACGAAGATCGGGCCGAAGTCAATCCTGGCGTAGTGGAGCCACTGCGTCAGGGCATGGACTGGGCAAGTCTCGTCGGCGGAGCCGCGTGAGATTTCCACCTCGCGCCAGCCGGTTTTGCCGCGCAGCGTTATCAGGACACCGCCCTCCAGCACCTCAACCCAGCCGCAGCTGTCTGGCGTATCATCCTTGCCGTGATCGAGGCTGACGATTTCGGAACGGCGCAGGCCGCCAGCAAAGCCGATCAGTAGGATCGCGCGATCTCGCAGGCCACGCAGGTCGTGGGGCAAGGTTGCCAGCATGTCACGCAGGTCCTCGGACAGGATCGCCTCCTTCTGCCTGGGGGGCCGCCCATGCTTGCGCCGGATCCCGGCAAGCACAGTCGCGATGTGGCGGTCCTTGCGGTCCATGCGCTGGCCGCGCTGCGCAAATTTCCAAGCCAGACCCGAGAGGCGGCGCTCGATGGACGTGACGGAGAGCGCTGGGGCCTGGCCGACTGGCGCTGCCAGATCGGCGATGTAAAGCCCGATCAGCTGGGGCGACGGGGGCAGGGGGTCCGCGCCGCGCATCCGGCACCAACGTGCGAAGTGGGCCCAGTCCTTGGCATAGGCTTTGAGGGTGTTTTCAGAGGCAGCGGCGCGGGCATAGTTGCGCGCGGTTTCCGCCAGTCTGTCGAGCGCGCCTGAACGTGCGATGTGTGAGGGCAGTGCGAGGGCATCACCGTCACACCCCAAGTCCTCGTCCTGCTCGTTGGGATTGGATCGCTCTGGCGGGTCGATGGGTGATTTCTGGTGCGTTTCTGCCATGCTTCTAATCATACTCTTTTTGCGTCCGATAATGCAACATTATTGGACATTGCAACGATGACAACGATGCGGCGGTTGCAGGCATAATTGCTGGTATTAAGCGCCGCGTTGAAATAGGCTCTCGCCATGAGAAAACCGCGCATCCAGACCACTGTGGCCCTGCCGATGCTCCCTCCCCTCCCGGGCTGGATCATGTCCGGGCCGGCGGAAACCTTCGAGGCTGCGGCGTTCCGGTCCGGGGCAGCACTGGCGCATCTGACCTTTGCTACAACCGCCGCAGACCTGCCCCAGGCCTTATGGCGTGACCGCCTGGCGCTGGTGGCAGCGGAGTTTTGCGCAGGAATTGCCGGTCGGCGCGAAGGGGCCGGAGCGTTGCGTGACTCCTTGCACCTGACAAAAGCAGGCGATGATCCCGGCCCGGCGGGACGAGTTTTTCGACAATGGTCGAGGGCGGTTGCGCGGCCGATTTCAGTCTCGAATCTGAGCCGCGCGCTGGAGGGGGTTGCGCCAGAGCAGATTGCCCTTTGTCTGGATGCCACCGGACCAACCCCGGTTGACCGCGCGGCGCAGGTCATCGAGGCCGTGTTGGAAGGTAATCCGCGGGGCGAGACCGTGGCCTTGATCCTTGCCGATGCGGTTCTGGTGAAATCCCTGGGGCAGGATCTTGTGCTGCCGCTATTGTCGCTGGCCTTGAAGGCCCGTGATCTGCAGCTGCGCGGGGCTGACTTGCGGCTGGCCTGTCACAGGGCGGTTGGTGTCGGGGTGCGACAGGCCCTGCCGTTGGCGGCGGAACTTTCCCGGGCGGCGGTCCGATTGCGCGCGGTGGCCCCCAAGCTGCGCGCCAAGGGGGCCACGCGCGCCGTCGATCTGTTTCTGTCGCGCGATGCGCTGGCACCCTCGGCCCTTGACTTCATGTCGGACCGGGCCGCGCGGCGGCTGTGCGACCGGCTGGTCAGCCAGGGGGCCATCCGTGAGCTGACTGGGCGGGACACGTTTCGCCTTTACGGGGTCTGACCATGGCGCGGCGCGAGGAGGCGGGGCTTGACCGGGACCTGGCTGACCTGCCAGCCGATCTGCGGTGGCGGGAATGGATGTGCCGGATCGAGGCGGTGATGTTTGCCAGCGCCTCGCCGGTCGCGCGCGAGGATCTGGCGCGCGTGGTGGGCACAGGGGTCTCGGTCGACCTGCTGATTGACGATCTGGCAGTGGATATGGTGGGCCGCCCCTATGAGGTGGCGCAGGTGGGCGCGGGATGGATGCTGCGGACCAAGCCCGCCTATGCCCCGGCGATCCGCGCGGCGGCGGATGTGGGGGAGCAGGCCCTGAATCTGTCAGAATACGATCTGGCCGTGCTGGCGGCGATCGCATTCCACCAGCCGGTAAGCCGCGACGGGCTGAAGGACATCTTCGGCAAAGAGATCAGCCGTGATCTGATCGGCAGGTTGGCCGAGCGCGACCTGATCGGCACCGGCCCGCGCGAACCCCGGCGCGGCGCGCCCTACACTTTTGTCACCACCGAGACCTTCCTTGCCACCTTCGGGATGGCGTCCTTGCGCGACCTGCCCGATCCCGAGCAACTCGTAGATGCCGGCCTCGCGGGCCCGTCGGAGGCTTACGACATTTAAGGAGCGGGTTGAGCTTCGGCTGCAGATCGGCGGGCTTCATGTAGCTGGGTCGCTGCCCGCAGCAGGGCGGCCAGATCAGTCGCTCTGGGGGAGGAGGCCCGCCGCAGCCCTGCAGTTTCCGCAAGCTGATCCGTGAGCTCCTTGACCAATCCGTTGTGGTTTCCAGCGGCATTGGCAAGCCGGACCCAAAGGTTCAGCGGGCCACCACCTTTGTGGCCAACTATTCCGCTCTGCCCTTCCGACAGCCGCCGGAAGAAATCGTGGCGAAGCCGATGCGACAGTTGCGGTATCGTTGATGTCGTCGTACCGACGGGCACCGGGCATATTGCAATCCTCTCTGGCAGGGTTTTCCGTTTCCCCCGGCCCACGCCAAGTGCGAGCCCAGCTGTGTCAAGACGAAGCAGATCGTCGATCAGCCGCTCGAGACGCCGGGCGCCTGGGTTTGCCGGGTCCGTCGGTTTGGCGAGAGGAGCGTCGCAGAAGGCGCAGTATTGCTGTGAAACAAGGCGATCCTGTCTGAACGGAGCAAGGCCCTGACCGCAAGACGGGCAGCGGTCGCGCAATCGGCAGCCATGGCGAAAGCAGGACACGCGGGTTGCCAGAGTCCAACTCTGCCGGAAATAGGGCACCTCGTCTTCCCGCAGGCAGGTGGGACAGAACTGCAGCCAACAGGACTGCGCAGTCGAAGTCCCTGCATGTTGCGGCCGGCTCCGCAGCCGCAAGCGCACGCTCGAGAAGGGACTGTGGGCCAGACAAAGTCCGTCGATATCGTCGGGGCAGATCGACGTATGGTCGAGCAGGATGCGGCGAACGGCCTCCGGCAGATGCCGGTCGAGTTGGGCCGACCATGTCTCGACAGCAGCTCCGAGCACCGCTCCGAAATAGCGCGGCGGCACACCGTTGGCATGCGCAACCCGATGCAGCCAGCTTGACAAAAGCTCACCGGGAGCGGGCCTGACCTCCACCGGCCAGCGACGTCCCGCCACCACACTATAGCGGCGGGCCGGGGAGACGGTGATCCTCGGCACAGTGCTGGTCATGTCATTGAATGGCGCAAGGCTGAGTTCCGCCGCCGTGACAGCGGCACATATCCGAGCGCCATGACGGTGCTGGACGTGATCCTTTCCTCACCGCTCTCAACAGCTGCCACAGCCGCCCGGGTGACGATGTCGACCACCTCGCCAATCAGCCCTTCCGACAGATCATGGATCATTTTGGCCAGGGGAGGTCGTGAGAGGTTTGAGGCATCCGCAAGTGGCATGCTGGCCTCAAGACTGTCGAGAAGTGTGGCGAAGTCTTCGTCGAAACCCCACCGTGGCACCGCGACCGTATCGAACCGCGAGCCCATTTCTTCGGTGTCGTGCAGCGCATCGTAGACGGCGATTTCGCCGACAAGCACGGGCGAGATGTCATGCACGCGTGCGATCCGCCGCAGAAATGAGAAGATTGCCTTCACATCCTGTCGGCGTCCGCGCAGCGCACTGTGGAATTCGTCGAAGATGAGCAGGCGCGGCTTCAGGCTGTCGAGAAGATGATCGACCTGTTCGCTGGCGCGGGACAGGCTGCGCCAGCCGACAGCCTGCGGGGCGCGCAGCCCGGACAGGATGCTGGCGTAGAAATGCGACAGGCCAGCCCCCTCCCGAGTCTGGATCATCCAGACCCTTTGCCGGTCGGCACGGCGCAGATGTTCGACGGCGAAGCGTTCGGCGATCATGGTCTTGCCGTTGTGATAGGGGCCGGCGAGCAGCAATCCGCGAGGGCGGAGTGATGGCGGGCGTTCCAGCAGCTGCCGCATCGCATCATGTGCCCTAGAGGCACCGGGATGGCCGATCCAGCGTGGCGCCCGAATATGCGCCATGCGGGCGGCAGCATCCGCATCCAGCAACGCTGAGGTTGATGGCAGGAGATGGTCGGCCACGTCACCAGGTCTCGATAGGAAAGACGCGACGGGGTCGGTCAGGCGCCGGTCCAGGATTCGTCGCCTCTGAAACGGCTCCTGCAGCTTGATATGGTTTTGTCGCGCCTGCGGCGTGTCGGGCTCGGGTCATCTCTCTCAGTTGAGCCTTTGCGGATTTGGCCCCCGCGACCGTTGCAGCGATTTCTCGGCGCAGGAGCGTCTTGTCCTGCACGGGGCGTTGCTGGTTCTGGCGCTGGCGCGCTCGGTCGGCTTCATGGTGCCAGAGGGTGACCGACATAGTGACCCCGTCCCGTCGCCTTACCGGGCGCCAGACACGCGTGTCGGGATCGGCGATGTAGATCTGGCTGATGTCCCGGGGGTCATAGCACAGATCCAGAGCTGCAAGGCGGTCACGCCGGGCTACGAGCGGCCCAAGCCAGTGTTCAAAGTAGTCGATGGCGAACAGGCTGACGCCTTGGGGAGAGATGCGGCGCGTCTTGCGAGGCAGGAAGTTGAGCAGGACATCGGTGGGATCGTCGATCTGTCGGTCAATCGGTGGAAGCCGCCGTTCCCATTCGAGGCGAGGCACGGTCAGCTTGCGTGCGTTCTGTGTCTGGTTGTGATCGATGATTGCCAGGGCAATGCAGCGCTCAAGGGCCGCGAAGGTCAGGCTTGCCCGCTTGTCGGACGAATAATCTCCGCGGTCCGCGATGGACCGCCCGGTCTTGCCGGGAAGAGAGCGAAGCACCGTGTTCACCTTGCCCAGAAGCCGCTCGACAATGCCACCCCGATGTACCGTCCCCTTGTTCCGGGTGCGGACGGCGATGCCGAAGTCGGCACATCCCGTCGTGAAGGTACTGCTCTGGAATTCCTTGGCTGAGTCGACAACGATCTGCTTCGGGCGGCCATACATTGTCCATGGGTGCGCAATCCCGCGTTCGGCCAGCCAGTCATCCTTTCGGCACATCGCGTGCGCAAGGCAAAGTGCGACTGATAGTCGGGAAGGGCGCTCGAGGGTGAGGCAAAAGCCGATGATTGCACTGGTCGCGACATCGGCGGCGATGGTCAGATAGGGTCTGCCCACGAAAACGCCGTGGTCGTCGATCACCTCGACGAACTGGATATCGGCCGGCGTGTGATCGATCTGGACGACGTCAAGGGCATGGGTCGCGCGGATGTACCCCGGACGCGGCTTCAGGCGGTGCAAGTGTTTGCCACCGGAAAGCCGTCGCCGCGCAATCTCTTCGGGGGAGAACACGCGCGGGATCCTTTTGGCCACGGTGACATAGGCCGGGGGCTTTAAACCTTCACTGGCACAGCGCGCGCGGATTTCGTCGACGATCGGCGCGAGATCGGGTTGTTCCGGCCGGAGCCACATCTCCCGCAGTGTTGCAACAATGATGGTTTCGACCTCGGAGGCGATCCGCGTGCGCCGCGATCCGTTCGTCCTGGGCAATAGCGATGAGACACGACGATCCCCGCGATACCGGGCAAGATGATTGTAGACCTGACGGGTGGAAAGGCGCAGCTCTGTTGCCGCACGTGTGACGGCCTCCCGCATCGGCACGACCCCATCGAGGGCCTGATCCAGTTCTCGCGCGATCCGGACGGCCTTGTTCCAAGCCTCATCGGACGCCGCCTGGCTGTTGCTGTTCAGCGGTCGATCGTCGAAGGAAGCTGTCATCCCTCTGTGCCCTCGCCTCGCTATTGAAATCAGTGATGAAATTGAAATCGCAAAGCACAAGTTGGCCCCTGTTTTCCCCCTACCATGCGGAAATAATGTGAAAAGGACGCAGTGAAATCGTGAAGCAAATGCGACAGCCGCCCGAGCCAGGGGCGGAACCCCGGGAAACAGAGGTTCTCGTTGACTGGCGGAGGGCTGAGGCGGGCCATGCCGCGCGCCTCGCCCGCGTTGCAGGCAGGCTCGGTGTGCTAGACGAGCGGCTGAAGCGGGGCCCGGAGGGCTGGCGGCACAGGCTCGCCATGATTGAAGCGGCCGACCTGAGTTGGTTCGCGGGTGACCGCATCGGGCCGGATCGGCTCGCGCTCTGGACCTCCATGCGCCTGTCCAGCGTTCAGGACGACACGGCTGCGCTGGCGCGTGTCGGATGGGCGGTGCGGCGGCTGACGGGTGGGCCGGGACCAGAGCAGGATCTTTCTGCCTTCCTCGACCGCCGCGACCCCGAGCGCTTGGATGATGAGGCCGAACCATTCGCGGACCGTGCTGGCAGTTGGCTAGATCTGATGGCGCAGGCAACTGATCTTCACCCGACCACCCGCGCTTGCATGGGCTTTCACCTCTGGAGCCTTGCCGGCCTTGCGCAACATGGCGACAAGCTGGAGGCCGCGCTTACGGCCGCACGAATCGCTGCCAGCGATTGCAAAGGTGCAGTTTTTGCACCGCTGGCCATCGGCGGGGCAGGGGGTCTGCGCGCCGGCGGCCCGCCAACGGAACGCCTAGCGCGATGGCTCGAGGGGATGGAGACTGCAGCGCTGACCGCGATGCGGCACCTGGACGCCATCGAGGCGTGGGCCGAGCGCGCAAGAGCTGAGATGACCCCGCTCTCGGGCAAAACTCCACCTGCACTGAGCGCATTGTTTGCGGAGTGGCCTTTGGTATCTGCCCCAATGGCGGCAGCCTTGACGAGGGCTAGCCGCGCCGCGATCCAGCGTAATCTTGCGTGGATGGAAGCGCATGGCTTAGTCCGCGAGGTAACCGGGCAAGGACGCTACCGAATGTGGAAAGCCGCAAGTTGAACGGAGACGCTTCCTCGCGTCCTATTCGGCCTGCTTCGCGATTGACTTAACAAATTGGATGGCACTCTACAGAATACAACCTATTAGAGGTTTCGTGACGCGATGCGCATCCTCGTATAACTCATTGAAATATGCGTGCGATGGATCAGCGCGGCGGATCGGACGTCGCCAATCGCCAGGGCGCGCAGGACTTCGTCGATCTCGTCTGCAAAGATCCGCACTTCTGCAGCCACGTCAATGCGCGCGGCTGCCATGGATTTCAGCCAGATCCGGGCGGTCTGCAGGAACAGACGCTCGCAGATCTCGCGCAGCGGAAGGTTCGAGGTGATGCCGTGGAATTCGTGGAAGAACTCCATGTTCAGTTCCCCAAAGCGCCGGGCGTCGGGCGCATTGGCCAACGCGCGAACCTCGGCCGACAGCAGCTGCAAACGGTCCCACAGGGCGGGGTCGGGCGGGTTCGGGCCAAGGACCCCCAGAAGCTCGGCCAGTTCCATTCGCAGCTGATAGGTCTGTTCCAGCGCCTCGATGTCGACATCGGTGACAAAGGTCCCGACACCATGCACCGACTGCAACAGGCCTTCGCCTTCCAGCCGGACCAGAACCCGACGCAAGGGTGTGCGGCTGGTCCCGAACTCTGCTGCCAGATCCTCCTCTGACAACCGGGTGCCGGGGGTATAGTCCAGAACACAGATGCGATTGCGCAGGACCTTGTGCATCCTGTCAAAGCGGTCGCGGGCGGTGGGCAGGCTTTCGGCTGGAAAGTTCACGGCACCCTCATCTCGTCTGGCGTGTCACGATATAGACCCCAACGGCTGACAAGGCCAATCCGGCAAGCGCCAGGGGACGCAGGGGTTCGTCCAGCAGCGCCCATGCAAGGGCCATCGCAAGCGGCGGCACGAGATACATCAGCGCCGAAATCCGCGTGGCATCGCCGCGCGCGATCATGGCGATGTAAAGCGAAATCGAGATCAGCGAATTGCCCAGGACCAGCCAGACCAGCGCGACGATCAGGCCCGGCTGCCAGTCGATCGACAGGCTTTCAGTGGCCACGGCCACCGGGGCAACCAGCGTGAAGCCCACGGCATATTGAACCAGCCCTCCGGCCACCGGGTCGGTCTTGCGGCCCAGGGCCTTTTCGAACAGCGTGGCCCCGCTGATCCCGGCCAGAGCCCCAAGTGCCAGAAGCGCCGCGCCAATCGGGCTTGGACCCAGCGACCCCTCGGACCAGACCGCCAGCAGGACGCCACAAAAGCCGATCCCCAGCCCCGACCACAGAAGAAGTCCCCCGCGCTTGCCGCCGATCAGTGGCGATGCGGCGGCGACAAGGGCGGGCTGCAGCGCCATGATGATGGCGGTGGTCCCGGCGTTCATCCCCTGCTTCATCGCCAGATAGGCCAGGCCGAAATAGACGCCCTGAATAAGAAACCCCGTCACCGCCACCGCTGCCCAATGCCGTGCGCCCACCGGCCATTGCGGTCGCAGCAGCAGGGCAAGGGGGACCAGCACCACCACCGCCAACCCATAGCGCAGGGCCAGAAGGGTCATCGGTTCGGCATGTTGCAGGCCCAGCTTGGCAAAGCCATAACCCCCCGACCACAGGATCAGAAAGACAAAGGGGGCGGCCCGCCAGAAGGCAGTCATGGGGCGACCTGAAGCCGGTCTCCCAGGCGTTCCAGAAAGCGGATGCCCTCGGCCAGTTGCTCCAGTGCGATGAATTCGTCGGGTTTGTGGGCCTGTTCGATCGAGCCGGGGCCGCAGATCACCGCCTGCATGCCCATGGCCTGAAAGATCCCCGCCTCGGTGCCAAAGGGCACCAGGCCCGCGCCGTTGGCCCCGGTCAGCGCCAGCGCGATCTCGCGCGCCTCGTTCTCGCTGGTCGGAATCAGCCCATCCACCTCGCCGATCACTTCGGTGATGATATCGGCCATGGGGGCCACCGCGCGCATCCCCGGCAGCAGGTGGTGGGTGCAGAATTCATGCAGGTCGGCCTTGACCAGATCGGCGTCGCCGGGCTGGGCCGGGCGCATTTCCCAGTCCACCCGCGCCTTTCCGGCGATGACGTTATGGGCCACACCGCCGACCAGCGCGCCGGTGTTGATCGTGGTCCAGGGCGGCTCGAACCGGCTGTCGGGGGGGGCGAGGGCCTTCAGAACCTCGCGCAGCTCCAGCAGCCGGGCGACATAGCGCACCGCATATTCCACCGCATTCACCCCGCGTTCGGGGGCCGAACCGTGACCCTCAAGCCCGGTGAAATGCACCGAA
Organism: Tabrizicola sp.; assembly: GCF_030694085.1. Lineage (GTDB taxonomy): Bacteria > Pseudomonadota > Alphaproteobacteria > Rhodobacterales > Rhodobacteraceae > Tabrizicola. Next base: position 46,768 of record NZ_JAUXZE010000050.1, read on the forward strand.
TATTCGTAGCAGCCCTTGTGCCCCTCGATCACCCGCATCAGCGTCGGCTCGCCAATGATGGCGACGCGCGGCTTCACCCCGCGCGCCTGCAGAAGCGGGGCCAGCGCTTGCGCACCCAGACAGCCGATCTCTTCGTCATGGGTAACGGCGAAATGGATCGGCCGGGCGATGGCCTTTTGCGCATAGACGGGCGCCAACGCCACGGCGGCAGCGATAAAGCCCTTCATGTCACAGGTGCCGCGCCCGTAAAGCCGCCCGTCGCGTTCCACCATCGCCCAGGGGTCAGAGGTCCAGGCCTGATCGGCCACCGGCACCACGTCGGAATGGCCGGACAGAAGGATGCCGCCGTCGATGTCGGGGCCAATGGTGGCAAAGAGATTGGCCTTGCCGCCACTGGGATCGCGGAACACCTCGACCCGCGCCCCGGCGTCGGCCAGCAGGCCTGCCAGATGCTCGATCAGCGCCAGATTGCTGTCGGCCGAAACCGTGGGATAGGCAATCAGCTGGCCCAGAATCTCGCGGGTGCGGGTCATGTGGTCCAAGGCTTACTCCTTGACGAACAGTTTGCGTTCGACCTGGCACAGCGCCTGGGCCGGGCCGGTGTCGCCGATCAGGATGGTTTCGGTGGTCTCCAACCCCCAGCTGTCCATCCAGAGCGCGGGCATGAAGTGAAAGACCATGCCGGGTTGCAGAACCGTCTCGTCCTCGGTGCGGATCGAGGCGGTGCGTTCGCCCCAATCGGGCGGATAGGACAGGCCGATCGGATAGCCCATCCGGCCCTCGCGGTGGATGCCGTATTTCTTCAGCACATCCATGAAGGCCTGGGCGATGTCGCGGGTCTGGTTGCCCGCGCGGGCGGCGGCAAGGCCGGCCTCGATCCCTTCGATCTGCGCCTCTTCGGCGCGGCGCATCTCGGCGGGGGGCTGGCCCAGATAGACGGTCCGGCAGAGCGGAGCATGGTAGCGACGATAGCAGCCCGACAGTTCGAAGAACGTCGCCTCGCCCGCCTTCATCGGCGCGCCGTTCCAGGTCAGATGCGCGGCGGTGGCGTCCATGCCCGATGGCGTCAGCGGCACGATGGCGGGATAGTCGCCCCAATCCTCGCCCACGCCGATCAGCCCGGCGCGGGAGATCTCGGCCACCAGTTCGTTCTTGCGCAGGCCCGGGCGCGACAGGTCGATGGCCGTCCGCACGATCTTTTCGGAAATCGCGGCGGCCTTGCGGATGAAGACGATCTCTTCGGCCGATTTCACCAGGCGCTGCCAGTTCACCAAAGCGGTGGCATCGACAAGCGTTGCCTTTGAAAGCTCCGAACCCAGCACCGCATGCGCCTTGGCCGAGTAGTAGTAATTCTCCATCTCCACCCCGACGCGGGCCTGTTCCAGCCCCATGTCGCGCAGGATGCGGGCAAGGTCCTGCATCGGGTGGCGCACGGTCGACTGCACATAGCTGTCGGCATAGCCGTGGATCGAAGGCGGGGCGATCCAGCAGGTGCGCAAGGCACCAAGGCTGTCCATGTGGCGACCCCACCAATGCGGCTCGCCTTCCATCGTCAGGATAACGCCCTGGTGGACGTAGAACGACCAGCCATCATAGCCCGTCAGCCAGGCCTGGTTTGACGGGTCGGTGACAAAGATCGCGTCCAGGCCCGCCTTGGCCATCGCGGCACGGGTCAGGGCGATTCGGCGGTCATATTCAGCTTGGCTGAAAGGGGCATTCTGCGGGGTCATGATTTCTCACTGGGGTGGCATGTTGTATACAAGACTAAGGACAGAGTTCGGAATTTTGCAAGCAATAATCCACTTACCCGTCATTTTACGGCAAAATCGCTTGACACAGTTTGAAGATTTCTTGTGTTGTATACAACAGGCGGAGAAATCCATGAACAACCCACCGCCAAACAGGAGGATCCGATATGAAGATGTCTACCCTGACGACGACGGCGCTGGCCGGTCTTTGGCTTGGCGTTTCGGCCATTGCCGCCCTGGCAGGCCCGCTGGAAGACCGCATCGCAGCGGGCGACACCATCCGCATCGGCTTTGCCAATGAAATCCCGTTTGCCTATCCGGGCGAGGATGGCACCCCCAAGGGCTTTGTGAATGCCGCGGTGATCGGCGTGCTGGCCAAGATGGGCTATACCAACATCGAGACCGTCGAGACCGAGTGGGGCGGGCTGATCCCCGGCCTGAACGCAGGCCAGTTCGACATCATCACCGGGGGCATGAACATCCTGGCTGCGCGCTGCGAGAACATCGCCTTTTCCGAGCCGATGGCCAAGATCGGCGACGGGTTCATCGTGGCTCCGGGCAACCCCAAGGGCATCCAGACCTACACCGACGTCAAGGACAAGGCCGTGATGCTGGTGACGGGGGCGGGCTATTCCAACATCGACGCCGCAAAGGCTGCGGGCGTGACCGAAGATCAGATCATGATCGTCCCCGGCCCGACCGAGATTCTTGCGGCCGTCACCGCTGGCCGGGCCGATGCCGGGACCGGCACCTATCCGACGATGAAACAGCTGGCCGACAGCTCCGGCGGCGCAGTCGAAATCGTGGATCCGTCCGCCATGCCGGAAGAGTCGTTCAACTGGGCCGGCGTGGGCTTCCGCAAGGAAGACCAGGACTTCCTTGACCGGTTCAACGCGGCGCAGAAAGACTATCTCGGCTCGCCCGAAATGCTGGCTGCGGTGGCTGAGTACGGCTACTCGGAAGCCATGCTGCCCGGCGACAAGACGACGGAATGGGTCTGCGCGAACCGCTAGGCACCCAACATGCGGGGTCGGACGTTCCGGCCCCGCCCTTTCGCATAACCAAGGGGTAGACCGGCGATGTGGGAGTTCCTGCAAACCTATGGCCCAAGGCTGCTTGACGGCGCGCTGGTCACCTGTGCCCAGTTCATTCTTGCCGCCCTTGTCGCCTGCGTAGCGGCACTTGCGGCAGGACTTGGCCGCCTGTCGTCCCTGTGGCCGGTCCGCAGCCTTTCGGTCGTCTACATCGAACTTTTCCGGGGCACGTCGCTTCTGGTCCAGCTGTACTGGATTTTCTTCGTCCTGCCCCTGTTCGGGATCAGCCTGCCAAAATTCGAGGCCGGGTTCCTGTCTGTCGGCCTGAACGTCGGGGCCTATGGCGCCGAGATCGTGCGCGGCGCGATCCAGGCCGTCCCGCGCGGACAGTGGGAGGCGGGGTATGCCCTGTCGATGTCGCCCGCCAAGCGGATGCGGCGGATCATCCTGCCGCAGGCGCTGGTGCTGATGCTGCCGCCCTGGGGCAACCTGATGATCGAGCTTTTGAAGGGCACCGCCCTTGTCGCGCTGATCGCCGTGCCCGACCTGATGTTCGTGGCCAAGCAGATCAACGGCGCCACCTTCCGGTCGGCCGAGGCGTTCGGCGCGGCGCTTGTCATCTACTACCTTCTGGCCCGGGTGCTGATCACCCCCGCGATGCGCGGGCTGGAACGGGCCATGGCGCGGAGGCTTGGCCGGGCATGACCTTTGACTGGAACTGGGAATTCGCCATCGAAATCCTGCCGCGCCTGCTGCGGGCCACGATCAACACCCTGATCGCGGCCGGGGTGGGCTATGGGATCGCCATGATCCTGGGGCTGGTCTTCGCGCTGGCGCTGCGCAGCTCCGGTCGCCTGCCGCGCACCCTGTTGCGCGAGGTGCTGGAGTTCATCCGTTCGACCCCTCTGGTCGTGCAGATCTTCTTCATCTTCTACGTCGGCCCGCAGGTCGGCATCACGCTGTCGCCCTGGGTCGCCGGGATGATCGCCATCGGCCTGCACTATTCGGCCTATCTGGCCGAGGTTTACCGCGCCGGAATCGAAGCCGTGCCGCGCGGCCAGTGGGAATCCTGCCGCGCCCTGAACCTGACCACCCGCGACAGCTATGTGCGCATCATTCTGCCGCAGGCCTTGCCGCATGCCGTGCCGGGCATGGGCAATTATCTGGTCGGCATCTTCAAGGACACGCCGATGCTGTCGGTGATCGGGGTGACCGAACTGATGCAGGCCGCCAATTCCATCGGCTCGGAAACCTACCGCTTTCTTGAGCCTTACACGCTGGTCGGTCTGATCTTTCTTGCGCTGTCGCTGCCCACGGCAGGTCTTGTCCGCCTGGGCGAACGTCGGCTGCGCCGCAAACTGGGGCTTTGAGTCATGGATCTGTCCGCCTATCCCTTGGAACTGCCCGAAAGCGACCGCCCGATGGTGCGCTTCATGAACGTGACCAAAAGCTATGGCTCGCTGGTCGTGCTGGACAGCCTGAACCTGGACATCCAGCGAGGCGAGATGGTGTCGGTGATCGGTCCGTCGGGTTCGGGCAAGACCACGGTCCTGCGCATGCTGATGACGCTGGAGACGATCAATGACGGCGTGATCTATGTCGATGGCAAGCCCCTGACCCACATGGTCCGAAACGGGCGTCTGGTCCCCGCAGACGAGGCGCATCTGCGGCGGATGCGGGCCTCGATCGGCATGTGTTTCCAGCATTTCAACCTGTTTCCGCACATGACCGCGCTGCAGAACTGCATGGAAGGTCCGGTGCAGGTGCTGGGCCTGCCCAAGGCCGAGGCGCGGGCACGGGCCGAGGAACTTCTGGCGATGGTCGGCATGATCGACAAGAAGGACCAGCACCCCTCGCGCCTGTCCGGGGGTCAGCAGCAGCGCGTGGCGATTGCCCGCGCACTGGCGATGCGGCCGCGCATCATGCTGTTTGACGAGGTGACCTCGGCGCTTGACCCCGAGGTGATCGGCGAGGTGACGCAGGTCATTCGCAAGCTGGTGGCCGAACATGATCTGACCATGCTGATGGTCACACACCAGATGGGCTTTGCCCGCGACATCTCGGACCGGATCTGTTTCTTCTACAAGGGTCGGATCGAGGAACAGGCCGCACCCGAGCAGTTCTTCACCAACCCGCAGCGGGAACGGACGCAGCAATTCCTGCGGGCGGTCAAGGATGCCGATTAAGCCGCTGACGCTGGCCGATGTGCTGGCTGCGGCCAAGGTGATCCGGGGCCGGGCCGACGGCACACCGCTGGTGCCGTCGCAAATCCCCGGCCTGGGGCAAGAGATGCTGCTCAAGCTTGAAACCACGCAACCGATGGGCGCGTTCAAGCTGCGAGGGGCGCTGACTGCGCTGGCCGCCCTGCCGCCCGACGCGCCGGGGGTGGTGTGCTGTTCCACCGGCAACCACGGTCGCGCCATCGCCTATGCCGCCCGCGAGATGGGCCTGCGTGCCGTGGTCTGCATGTCGGCGCTTGTGCCTGCCGCCAAGGTCGCGGGCATCCGCGCCCTTGGGGCCGAGGTGCGGATCATCGGCCGGTCACAGGACGATGCCGCCAAAGAAAGCCGGGCGCTTGTGGCGACCGAGGGGCTGGTGGAAATCCCGCCCTTTGACGATGCCCGTGTCATCGCCGGGCAGGGGACCATCGGGCTGGAACTTCTGGCCGCCCGGCCTGACCTGTCCACGCTGCTTCTACCGCTGTCAGGCGGGGGCCTTGCCGCCGGGGTGGCGCTGGCCGCCAAGGCGATCAAGCCCGGCCTGCGCGTCATCGGCATCTCGATGGAACGCGGCGCGGCGATGCAGGCGTCCATTGCAGCGGGTCATCCGGTGGCGGTGACGGAATACCCGTCGCTGGCCGACAGTCTGGGCGGTGGGATCGGGTTGCAGAACCGGCTGACCTTGGCGCTCTGCCGCGATCTTCTGGACGAGGTTGTGCTTGTGGACGAGGTGGCAATCCGCGACGCCATGCAGGCGCTGTTCTTCCATGACCGCATGGTGGCCGAGGGCAGCGCGGTCGTGGGACTGGCGGCGGTGATGACGGGGGCCGTGCGGCTTGGTGGGCCTGCGGCAACCATCCTGACCGGGCGCAACACCGACATGACCAGCTTTGCCGATATCGTCGCGGGGCGCGACCTGCAGATCGGCGACATTTTCCTGAAGGGCAGACCCTATGGCGCATGACATCCAGATCGTCACCGAGGCCGAACTGCGCCGGATCGTCGCGCTTGACCTGACCACGGTAGACGTGATCGAGGCCGCCTTTGCCGCGCTGGCATCGGGCGGGGTGGTGATGCCACCGATCCTGTCGATGGACCTGCCCGCAGCGCATGGCGAGGTGGATGTGAAAACCGCCTATATCCCCGGCTTTGACGGCTTTGCGATCAAGGTCAGCCCCGGCTTTTTCAACAACCCAGCCTTGGGCCTGCCCAGCCTGAACGGGCTGATGATCCTGTTCTCGGCCAAGACCGGGCTGGTGCAATCGCTGTTTCTGGACAATGGCTATCTGACCGACATCCGCACCGCCGCAGCCGGCGCGGTGGCCGCCCGCCATCTGGCACCCGAAATGGTCGAAACGGCTGGTGTCATCGGCACCGGGGTCCAGGCGCGGCTGCAGATGCAGGCGGCCCATCTGGTACGGCCCTTCCAGCGCCTGTTGGTTCATGGCCGCGATCCGGTAAAGGCCCGCGCCTGCGCCGATGATCTGGCCGCCCGTCTTGGCGTTCAGGCGCAGGCGGTCGACAGCGCGGAAACCCTTGTCCGGGCTTCGCAACTTGTGGTCACAACGACGCCCGCCCGCGCGCCGCTGATCCGCGCCGAATGGCTGCATCCGGGGCTGCATATCACCGCCATGGGCTCGGACCAGTCGGGCAAGAATGAAATCGACCCGCGTGCCCTTGCCGCCGCCGATGCCTATGTCTGCGACCGGGTAAGCCAGTGCGAAGTCTCGGGCGAGATGGAGGCGGCGCTGGCCGCCGGTCTGTGGACCAAGGGCCGCCCGGCCGAACTGGGCGAGGTCATCACCGGCGCAAGGCCTGGCCGCCACAGCCCGCAGGATGTCACGATCTGCGATCTGACCGGCACCGGCGTGCAGGATACCGCCATCGCCACTCATGTCCGCGCCCGCCACCCGCAGGCCGGCACGATCCTGCAGGCCTAGCCTATCGGCAGCGCGAACCCCGCCTTCACCCGGTCGATCACCACCATGGTCTTGAACCCCCGGATATCGGGGTTGCCATAAAAGAACCGCCGGGTGAACTGCTCGAAGTCTTCCATGTCCCGCGCCGTCACGACCAGCACGAAATCGGCGTCCCCTGTGACGTAATAGCCCGTCATGATTTCCGGCGTGGCGCGGATCGACGCCTTGAAGCGGTCGATGATATCGGCACGCTCGCGCTCCAGCGTGACATGCACCAGCGTCGTCAACTCGCGCCCGATGGCCTTTGGCGAGACGATGGACAGATCCGCCTCGATCACCTTGTCCTCGCGCAGCCGCTTCATCCGACGCTGACAGGCGGTCGGCGACAGGCCGACCATCTCGCCCAGAACCTCGCTGGATTGGCGGTTGTTCTCTTGCAGGGCGCGGAGAATCTTCAGATCAATTGCATCAAGGGTCATGCACAGCCTTCCTGTACCATTTGCCGAAATATTGCAGGATTCCTGCGCGGAATACCAGAAATACGACGTAAACCGCAGGCTCAAGCAAGTATTCTGTGCCTCACCCCTTGCCTCAGGAGCCGCAGATGGATCACAGCCTTTCCCAGATCGCCGAGATGGACCGTGCCAGCGTGCTGCATCCCTTCACCCAGGCGAAAGACTATGCCAGCGGCAAGGCGGGCGATCCGACCATTGTCACCGGCGGCAAGGGCATCCGCATTCAGGACGCCAAGGGCAACAGCTATATCGACGCTTTCGCCGGGCTTTACTGCGTCAACATCGGCTACGGCCGTGACGAGGTGGCCGATGCCATCTCCAAGCAGGCGCATCAACTGGCCTATTACCACTCTTACGCCGCGCATACGACGGACCAGCTTGCCATTCTCTCCGACCGGCTTGTCCGCATGGCGCCGGGCAAGATGAGCAAGGTGTTCTATGGCATGTCGGGGTCGGATGCCAACGAAACCCAGGCGAAACTTGTGTGGTATTACAACAACCTGCGCGGCAAGCCTGGCAAGAAGAAGATCATCTCGCGCGACCGCGGCTATCATGGCTGCTCGGTTGTATCGGGTTCGATGACCGGGATGAGCTTTTACCATGACCATATGGATCTGCCGATGGGCCTGATCCGCCATACCGGCGCGCCGCACCATTACTGGGGCGCGGAACCCGGCGAAAGCGAAGAGCAGTTCTCGGCCCGCCGCGCGGCCGAGTTGGAGGCAATGATCCTGCGCGAGGGCCCCGACACCGTGGGGGCCTTCATCGGCGAGCCGGTTCTGGGCACCGGTGGCATCACCCCGCCGCCCGCAGGCTACTGGGCGGCCATTCAGGCGGTGCTGCGCAAATATGATGTGCTTTTGATCGCTGACGAAGTGGTGACGGGCTTTGGCCGCACCGGCGTGCTGTTTGGTTGCACCAAATACGACATCGAGCCTGACCTCATTACCGTCGCCAAGGGCCTGACCTCGGCCTATGTACCGCTGTCGGCGGCCATCATCGGTGAAAAGGTCTACAAGGTAATTGAAGAGGGGGCTGACAAAGTCGGCGCTTTCAGCCACGGCTACACATACTCTGGTCACCCCATCGGGGTCGCCTGCGCCAATGCGGTGCTGGATATTGTCGAGCGCGAAGATCTGCCCGGTAATGCCCGCACCACCGGCGCCTATTTCCAGGACCGTCTGCGGCAGGTCTTTGCGCAGCTTCCCATCGTCGGCGAAGTGCGCGGCGTCGGGTTGATGGCAGCCCTCGAATTCGTTGCTGACCGGGACAAGAAGCAGCGTTTCGATCCGGCCCTGAAAGTCGGAGCCAAGGTCTCGGCCGCTGCACGGGCGCGCGGCCTCATTGCCCGCGCCATGCCGCATGGTGACATTCTGGGCTTTGCCCCGCCGCTTGTCACGACCCGCGAGGATGTGGACGCCATCATCGACATCGCCGAAGCGGCCGTGCGCGAGGTGATGGACCAGTTGACCCGCGAGAAGGCCGTGGCCTGACCACGCAACCGACGCGCTGGATCACCAAAAGGCGCCGCGACCCGATCCTGTCGCGGCCCACTTCCGCCATAATGCCGGTCTCGCCGCAGCTGGAGCGCTGTGCCGCGCAGACTTACAGACGACAGGACAGCCTCAGATGATCGCGCTGCTAAGCACAAATTCGGCCGAAGCCGCCACCTGCCAAGTCATGAACCCTTTTGACGGGACGGTCACTGGACAGGTGACCGTGGCACGTCCGGAAGACCTGCCGGAGATCATGGCCCGGGCTGCCCAAGGGCAGTCTATCGCGCGCGCGCTGCCACGTCACCGTCGCGCTCATATCCTCGAAACCGCCGCAGCCCTGGTTCAGGCAAGGGCTGAAAACTTCGCGTGCCAGATCACCGCCGAGGCCGGCAAGACAATTCGTCAGGCCCGAAAAGAGGTCGCACGCTGCATCAATACGCTGAAACTCTCGGCCGAAGAGGCAAAGCGCGGGGCCGGCGAAGTCATTCCCTTCGATGCCTATGCCGGTTCGGAAAACCGGATGGGCTGGTTCACGCGCGAGCCCCTGGGGATCATCCTCGCCATTACCCCGTTCAATGATCCGCTCAATCTGGTGGCGCACAAGCTTGGCCCAGCCATCGCCGGGGGGAATTCCATCATTCTGAAACCTTCGGAACTTGCGCCGCTGTCGGCTCTGGCACTTGTGGAGGTGCTGATTGAAGCCGGGCTGCCAACCGAAGTGGTGACGCCGGTCGTGGGTGGACCCGACCTTGGCAAGGCGCTGGTTGCGGCACGACCGATCCGCATGATCTCGTTCACCGGCGGTTTCGGGACAGGAGAGGCGATCTCGCGTCAGGCAGGGCTGAAGAAGCTTGCGATGGACCTTGGCGGCAATGCGCCCGTCATCGTCATGGCGGACGCGGCGTTGGGCCAGGCGGTCGAGGCCTGCGTATCGGGGTCATTCTGGGCGGCGGGGCAGAACTGCATCGGGACCCAACGCATCCTGATCGAGCGTCCGGTCTACGACGCCTTCCGCGCGGCATTTGTCGCCCAGACCGAAGCCTTGCGCGCCGGCAACCCGCTGGACGAGGCGACCGATGTCGGCCCGATGATAACCGAGGCGGCGGCAGAGCGTGCCGAAAGACTAGTCAACCGCGCGCTGCAGGCCGGGGCGCGGCTGCTGGCCGGTCATCGGCGCGCAGGCGCGCTTTACCACCCCACGGTCCTGGAAGCCGTCCCGCATGACGTCGCGCTCTGGTGCGAAGAGGCCTTTGCTCCCGTAGTGACACTGGAACCCTTCGACAGTTTCGATCAGGCCATCGATTTGGCCAACGCGGTCGATTTCAGCCTGCATGCCGGGATATTCACCTCGCGGCTCGACCTTGCGCTGGAAGCTTCCAGCCGTATCGAGGCCGGCGGGGTGATGGTGAACGATTCCTCGGACTACCGCTTTGACGCCATGCCTTTCGGCGGGTTCAAGTATGGCAGTCTTGGCCGCGAAGGCGTGCGATTTGCTTACGAGGAAATGACCCAGCCCCGAGTCGTGTGCATCAACCGGTATTAAACACAGCGCTTCATTAGAAGCACCTCTATATCTCGCCTGCATAGTAGTCCTTTCATCACTCGGGCAGGTTCCCGTCAGCGAACAGGTTCGGGAACAGACGCTCCCGGTAGTCGAGAGGGAACGCCAAGCGAACGGGCGTCTTCGGCGATGCGGATGACAGATAGCCGGCCGCAGTCAGCTTGCTCAGGGTGTTGCGTGCCGTGCGCTCGGATGTCTTGAGCACGATCTGCGCTTCGCCGCGTTCCAGCGCGCCATAGCGAAGGACCGCCGAAATCAGGTCGGGCGCGCGTTTGTCGTCGATGGTGTCTTCGACCAGACGCCGGTAGCGCTTTTCCAGACCGCCTAGGTCGAAGAGCTTCGCCGAGAAGTTGATCTGATCCAACGTCACCTTCAGGAACCATTCGCAATAGGTCTACAGGGCGGCCTCGGACAGATTGCCCCGCCCATCGCGATCCCCGCGACGGGGTGTGTCGGCCAGGTCCATCATGCGCTTGTATTCGCCCCGGTCCGCCAACCCGCGCGCCAGTCCGCGTGAGATAGACCATAGACCCTGGCCACCGATACCAGCCTCGAGTGCCATCGCATGAGACATGAGGCGGCTGACCCGCCCGTTGCCGTCGGGAAAAGGGTGGATATAGTTGAGCCGGTGGTGGCCGAGGCGATTGCGATGATCCGTCCGCTCGCCGAGCGGGCCGCGATTTGAAATCGCTTGTCGAAGTGGCCCATGAAGGCGGCAACCCGACCCGAGGAGGGGGGAAGATGGCGCCCGACGGCAACTTCGCTATCGCCTTCCTGCCGCATTCGGCCCGGAATGATCGGCTCCCAAGTCCCATCCGGGTGTTCGGTGCGCCGGAACTCGTCGGGCATCTCACCGTAGAATGCCTTGTGCACCCAGGTGAGGAAGGCGACGGACGTTGGCCGGGGTAGGGTGCCCTCCCGGTACATCTTGTCGATCGACCGCTGGACGATGACATGGGCGCGGGCTTCCAGTGCCAGGGGACGCGTCTCGGCCTCCAATTCGGCACCGGCGAGGGCGCGTTCAATGTCGCGGGGGCGCGTGTTGTGCCCCTCGATCAGGTTCGAGTAGTAGCAGTTCATCACCCTGACCAAATCCGCCAACTCGGCCGCACTATCCGGGTGAAGACCTTGACCAAGGGTTGCTGCTTCGCGCTGGATCTCGACCGAGAGGTCCGCCAGGCTGGCAGGTATGTGCTCCTCGAAGAAGCAAGGCTCGATCCGGCCGGGTGTCTCAAACATTTCTTGCCGATCTTGCGCCTAAGGAAGTTATAGTGATTGCTATCAGTTTCGGCCAAGAATTCCAAGATTCTGCCGATGTGCCTTGCCGACCTTCGTTGCCGGTGTGGGACCGTTCAATTATCTGGGGTCACGCCGCGCGCCGGAAGAGCGGCACTGGTACAAAGTGAGAAACGACAGGTAGCTTCGACTGTTTCGGCGATTGGTAGGCGAGGCGGTCTTTGAGGTTGCCGTTGGTAATTGCAACGCGAACCTGAAAGAGCAGGTTTGCGCCCTTTTCAGTCCAGCGCATCTGCTTTTTTTTGACCATTCGCCTGGCGACAAGGTTGTTGACGCTCGCTTCGGCTGACGTCTAGGCGATGCGCTTTCCGGCACGGTACCTCTCTCCATAATTGGCAATCGAGTTGCGATTTTGCTCGATGTAGGTTGTCAGGTTCATCAGGCCCGGTCGGAACAGGTGGCAGGTGGTGCTGCCAAGGGCCTCCAACTGAGACAGGCGGAGGAGATGATTGATCAAATCAAGAGCCCGGTCTGTCTGGCCATTCCACAGTAGCCATCGGACTGATTCGACCGTCTCAGCAAGGTTGTCGGGCGCATCTTGAGGTGGTCGCCGCGACACGCTGGCCGCAATCTGCTCAATCGGGCGCAGCTTCATGGCGATATGAAACCAGTCGAGGATGTGCGTTGCTGGCTGTGGCAACGCGGTCTTCAGACGCTTCAAGCATTCCGCACCGTCCGAGATCACAGTGATCTCACCTTTGCCCTGATACCCCAGATATGTGAGCGCATGCAGCGCTTCTGCGCGCATTCTAGTTCGTGATGTCCCCGAAAACGCGAACAGAGTTCCGCCGTTGCTTCCCACTCCGCCCCGGCTCGCATGACAAATGACGGCTTCGAAACTGCGGGTTTCACGCCCTCTAACTTTCGGAATATGTGCAGTATCGATGCTGAGAACGAATTCCCGTTCAAGATCACCTGGAAGTGGCAGTTCGCCTTGGCGTCGTTCCCGAGTGTCCAACTTTTCATGGAACATACGCAGCTTATCTTTTTCTTCCAAACGCCTCCCGACTGCCAGGGTGCGATGCCTAAGGGTCGTGAAGCTCTTCGGGGACTGCTCTGGCAGAAACTCAGCCAGAACATCCGCCGCCGTTCGGTAGGGCATCATAGCGCCCAACTTAGCGTTCAGCGCCATCAGTTCGGGCGTTGCCCGATCTGGGCAGAGCTCGGAAACAGGGGTGATTGTGAAGTCGACGCCGGGGATGCATTGTCTGCATGGGTACAGCCGAGGGCTTGGCACGGTGACAGCGCCGTAGACCGTCTGTATCGTTATGGTCGAGTAATCCTTGATCGGCCGGGTTCCGCCGCATCCCTGACAATGACGTCGAAACAGAGCATAGAGGGAGCTCTGCTGCTGGACGAGGTGCCGTTGAAGCGATGCCAGAATCGCTTTGCCGTCATCAATCGAAAGGCCAATGCTACCGTCGGCCAGATCCTCGAAGTTCTTCTCGATTTCAAATTCGCAACGTTGTCCGCGAGTGATCTCGTCGGACCCTTCAATACTGATTTTCCAGCGCATTCTGCTTCTCCACTGCAATAGTTCGCAGTGAGTAAAACTCGGTTCGACAGGTTATGCACCCCAGAGAATTGAACGGTCCCGTCACGGTCTGGCGGAGTACCGGATGCTGACCATCTGAGTGGTCCAGTCGGCGCTGTTAAGCACCGAATGTACGAAAGAGGTCCGTCGAAAGAGACAACTGAGCCGGTTCTTGCGTGAGTCCACCCCGCAACTTCGAGTATTGCGGCAAGCCTAAAGAGCGGAAATGGAATGAACGGCGAAATGACAGTCTGAATTGGCCGATTGGCACAAAATCAGAAAAGAAGTCCTGCGACCGCATGCTCAGAGGAGTTCCAAGACTTCAATTGGTCCATTGCAAGGAAATCCGTGTCTCATGGCAGACACGGATTTCGATGAAATCTAGAGTCCTAACCCCGCGACCATACGGACCGCATGCGCCGCCTCGGCACCCTTCTTGCGGAAGTGTTCATAGAAGAACGCGTGATGCTCGGGTGTGCTGTGGAACTTGTGCGGGGTCAGGCTTACCGAGAAAGTCGGGACGCCTGTCGCAAGCTGTGCGTCCATGAGGCCAGTCACGACCGCCTGAGCCACAAATTCGTGGCGATAGATGCCGCTGTCGACCACCAGGGCGGCGGCCACGATGGCATCATACTTTCCGCTTTCGCCCAGCTTCTTGGCTAAGAGCGGCATTTCAAAAGCGCCGGGGACATCTAGGGCCGTGATATTCACGGATTGGCCGGCCTCGGCCATGCCAGCCTCGAAGCCCACCAGAGCCTGATCGACGATATCGGCATGCCAACGCGCCTTGATGAAGGCAACTTCGATGGTCTTGGTCATTTGGAACCTCCTGAGTTCAGAATGGTCCCAAGGCGATACCGAACGCAGCGGCGCAGGCACCGTTGCGTCCGTTCTCTTTCATCCGGACTATACCGTCGGCCCCGGAGTTTCACCGGATCTGCTGACCCCGCCAAAGGCAGGCGCTCGCGGGCTATCACCGCCGGTGGGGAATTTCACCCCGCCCCGAGAACGTCAGTGTTATTGCCGCATTCGGGTCAATCGGCAAGGCCCGTCCTGCAAAAACTACCAGTGTCAGTGCGAGGACAGAACTTCCGCTTTCTGAACGTGGGCTGGGCACTGCTTTTCGCCTGTCAGATCTCTTGTGACGCCTTGGTTGCGTTGGAAACTTCTGGAAATTCAGGGCCTGGTCCTGGCTGCTGATGCAATGATATTGATAAGCATTGCTGCTGAAATCGCGCCAGGGTCGGGATGGCCAAGAGAGCGTTCCTGCAGCCGCTCGGCCCGACCCATCCGGGCGATCATGCCAGATGTTGCCTTGGCTCCCTCATTTGCACGATTGGACACGGTGGTGGTGTCGGCACCCGACAGGACGGCTTCAGCCGCCGGATCCCAGGCGTCCAGCATGGTTTTCTGTCCGGGCTCGGCCTTGCCGCGATGCACGATGCCATCCCGGATGGCAGGGACAATCTGCAGCAAGTTTTCGCGTAAGATCGCGTTGACGGGGCCAAGCGCCTTGCCCGCCCGCAGAAAGCCTGTCGCGTAAAGCGGGCCTGACGAGGCACCAATCGCATTGAGGAAGGCCTTAGCGGCGGCGTTGCAGATGTCCTGCAGTGTGCCCTCGGTCTCGGCGGCGGCCTTTGCGGCGGCGGACATGCCTTGCTCCATCGCGATGCCGTGGTCGCCGTCACCTATGGCGCCATCCAGCGCGCAAAGGGCGTCGCGTTCGGCAGCCATCTTGGCAGCAAATGCAGCAAAAAGCGCCCTGAGGTCGGTTGTGGTGAAGTCCATTGCCCTACCCTTGCCGAAACATTGCACAGTCACAGGGATGGTCGATCAGCGGGATCAGTTCGTCATCCAGATGCATCAGCGTGATGGACGCGCCCGCCATGTCCAGCGAGGTGCAATAGAGGCCGACAAGCGCCTTGTGAACCGTCAGCCCCGCGTGCGCCAGGCGCTGTGCAACGCGGGCGTGCAGGATGTAAAGCTCCATCAGCGGGGTCGCGCCAAGGGAATTGACCAGTACGGCCACCTTGTCCCCCCTTGCGGCGTTCATTTCGGTCAGAAGTGCATCCATGATCTCGTCGCCCACGTCATCGGCCGGGCGCAGCGGGCCGCGACGGACGCCGGGTTCGCCGTGGATGCCCATGCCGATCTCCATCTCTCCGATGGGCAGGTCAAAACTGGGGCGGCGGGTCTGGGGCAGCGAACAGGACGACAGCGCCACGCCCATCGTAAAGGTGCGCGCGTTGGCATGGCGGGCGATACGTTCGACCTCGTCCAATGGCAACATCAGGTCGGCGGCGGCCCCGGCAGCCTTGAAGATGAACACGTTGCCGGCCACGCCCCGGCGCTTTTCGCGGGTGGGAGAGGAGGCGATGTCATCGGTGGTCAGCACCGTCCGGGCCTCGACGCCCTCCATCTCCAGCAGTTCGGCGGCCATGTCGAAGTTCATGACGTCGCCCGCATAGTTGCCATACATGAACAGCACGCCCGCCCCGCCGTTGGCAGCCAGGGCGGCATCGACGGCGGGTTGCGGCGGGGGCGAGGCGAAGACGTTGCCGACGGCACAGGCATCGGCCAGCCCCTTGCCGACATAGCCCAGAAACGTCGGCTCGTGCCCCGAACCGCCGCCAATCACCAGCGCCACTTTGCCGGGACGCGGCCCGTGACGCGCAATTACGGCGCGGGGCGCGTGATCGGGTCGCCAAAGGTGGTCCGAATGCGCGGCCAGAATGCCGGAAAGCATCTCGTCAACCGCCGCGTTGCCGTCATTGATCAGCTTCTGTGTCAGCATGGCGTCCTCCGTCCCGGCAAGTCTAGCGGCGCTTGTTGCGGGCGTCAGTAGCGTTTTGCCATCGCGTCGACCGGCAGCGTGCGGATCTTGCTGGCGTGACCTGCGGTCCCAAAGGCTTCGAACCGCTGGCGGACAACGTCCTGCATCAGCGCCATCGCCGCTTTGAGGTATTTGCGCGGGTCGAACTCTGCCGGATCGTCGGCCAGTGTCTTGCGGATCGCGGCGGTCATTGCAAGGCGGTTGTCGGTGTCGATGTTTACCTTGCGCACGCCCGATCGGATGCCGCGCTGGATCTCTTCGACCGGGACGCCCCAGGTCGGTCTGATGTCACCACCATAGCTGTTGATGATCGCCTGAAGATCCTCAGGTACGCTGGACGATCCGTGCATGACCAAATGGGTGTTCGGCAGCCGGTGATGGATTTCCTCAATCACATGCATTACCAGAATGTCGCCGTCGGGTTTGCGGTTGAACTTGTAGGCGCCGTGACTGGTGCCCATGGCGATGGCCAGCGCGTCCACGCCGGTTTCCGCCACGAACCGCTCGGCCTCGGCCGGGTCGGTCAGAAGCTGGTCGTGCGACAGTTTCTCGGTCGCACCGTGGCCGTCTTCCTGATCGCCCATCCCGGTTTCCAAGCTGCCCAGAACTCCCAGTTCGCCTTCGACCGAGACGCCGCAGGCATGGGCCATCTGGACCACGCTGGCAGTGATGTCGCGGTTGTAGGCATAGTCGGCAGGGGTCTTGCCGTCATCTTTCAGGCTGCCGTCCATCATGACGGAGGTGAAACCGTTCTGGATCGCCGTGGCGCAGGTCGCAAGGTTGTTGCCGTGGTCGAGATGCATGCAGACCGGGATGTCGGGATACATTTCGGTCAGCCCGTCGATCAGCCGGGCCAGCACACGGTCACCGGCATAGGCCCGGGCGCCACGGCTGGCTTGCAGGATCACCGGCGCGTCGCAGGCCTTGGCGGCGGCCATGATCGCCAGCCCCTGTTCCATGTTCGAGATGTTGAAGGCGGGCACGCCGTAGGAATGATCGGCGGCATGGTCAAGAAGCTGGCGAAGTGTGATGCGGGCCATGGAATGTCCTATTGCGAAAGATAGCGGGCGATGGTGGCGACTTCGTCCTTGCAGCCGAAGACCAGGGGTGTGTTCTCGTGAGGACTGGCGGGCAGTCGGTCGAGGATCGGGGACAGGCCGTCCGTCGCAGCACCCCCGGCCTGTTCGACAAGAAAGGCGATGGGGCAGGCCTCGTAAAGGGTGCGCAGGCGGCCGTTCTCGTATCCCTTGCGGCGGTCGGACGGGTAGAGGAAGCAGCCACCCAGCAGCAGAATCCGGTGCAATTCGCCCACGGCGGCGGCAAGCCAGCGCATGTTGAAGTTGCGGCCGCGCGGGCCGTCCTTGCCAAGGCGAAGGTCGCGCGCCCAGGCTTGCAGGCCAGGATGCCAATGCCGTTCGTTCGAGGCGTTGTAGGCGATGGTCTTGGCCTGTTCCGGCAGGCGCAGGTTTTCGTGGGTCAGGCGGAAGCGAGACTGTGAGGGGTCGAGCGTGGCGATGTGGGTCCCGTTACCAGTGGAAAAGCCGAAGTCGCAGGAATGGCCGAAGGAGGCGTAGCCTGCGGCCCGGATGCTGCGGCCCGTGCGCAGGAAGCCCTCTGGCGCGGCGGGAAGGACTGTAAAGAGAAGGCCGAGCGGCGCGCCGATGCCGATGGAGCCGGAGCCGTCGATCGGATCGATCGCCACGTCGAAGGCGGCGCCGGGGTTCAGGGTGATGACCGCATCGGCTTCCTCGGACAGGACGCGACCAACGCCGGCCGCACGAAGGGCCGCAAGCATGTGGTCATGCGCGCCCACGTCCAGCGCCTTTTGCCGGTCGCCGCTGTCGTTCACCCCAACAATGGCCGTGGGGTCGCCGTAGATCCGCCCCTCGGCCAGACGGGCAGCAAGCGGCGGGACAGCCTGCGCGATGGCGCGGACAATCTCTGACGGGCCACCTTCGGGCAAATAGTCCTCTAGCGACGTGCCGGTGGGCGCGCCGTCATTCGGCAACCGCAGCATGGGGACCTCTCAAGGTTTGGAGTATTTGGCGTCGACGTCGTCGATGGCGTTGACGTTGCCCGCCGACTTGCCAGCGGCGTCAAAGTTCATCGTTTCAGCCAGCCAGGCATCGGCAATGGCCTTGGCCAGCTCCGTCCCGATCACCCGCGCGCCCATGGTGATGATCTGGGCGTTGTTCGACAGGGCCGCGCGTTCGGCGGAATAGGTGTCATGGGTCAGCGCGGCGCGGATGCCCGGAACCTTGTTCGCCGCGATGCAGACGCCGATGCCGGTGCCGCAGACGAGGATCGCGCGGTCGTACTTTCCGGCCTTCACCTCGTTCGCCACCCGGTCCGAGAGGTTCGCGTAGAAGGGGTCGAGCGCGTCGCCGATGCGGCTGACCTCGGTCACCTCGTGCTTGGTCTTCAGATGCTCGGCCAGCACCTTGGCCAGTCCTTCGCCCGCAGAATCGCCTGCGATTGCCAGTTTCATGTCATACCCTCACAGTTTGGCGGCGCATTTCGCCAGGATGTCGAGGTAGCCCGCGACATTCCAGGCCGAACGCCCGATGAAAAGCCCGTCGACATGCGGGCATTGGATAAGCTCTTCACAGTTCTGCGGATTGACCGAGCCGCCGTAAAGGCAGGCGACCTTGCGGTTCAGCACATCCTGCGCGACAGCGATGATCTCGGCATGGCGCGCGTCGGCATAGTCGCTGGTCGCCGGGATGCCGTTCACGCCGATGGCCCAGACAGGCTCATAGGCCAGCAGGATGTCAGCCTGTTTCTGCGCCCCGGTCAGTTTTGAGAGCGCACCCCGGACCTGGGTTTCCAGCACCTCCGGCGCGCGGCCCGCCTGCCGTTCGGCAAGCGTCTCGCCAATGCAGATCAGCGGGATCAGCCCGTGGCGGACGGCGGCCTCGGCCTTGAGGCCCACGGTTTCGTCCGTCTCGCCGAAATGCTCGCGGCGTTCGGAATGGCCAAGCTCGACGATGTCGAGCCCGCAGTCCTTAAGCATCACCGGCGAGACCTCGCCCGTCCAAGCGCCCTCATCCGCCCAATGCATGTTCTGCGCGCCGACCTTGACGCGGGTGGCCGCCAGCATCGCCTTGACCTCGCGGACCGCGGTTAAGGGGGGGATGACGAAGGGCTGGATGCGCGGGTCGATGGCGGCCCCGAGAAGCCCCTCGGCAAAGGCACGGGCCTCGGCCAGCGTCTTGTTCATCTTCCAACTGGTACCGATCCAGTGCGTCATGCGTCGTTCCTTGCGATGGTAAGCTTGATGCCCGCCCGGTCCATCGCCGCGCGGTCTTCTGGTGCAGGGGCGGCATCGGTGATGATGGCATCGAATTCGGTGAGGTCGGCCAGGACATGCAGCGCGGAGCGGCCAAAGCGTTTGTGGTTGATCAAGAGGCAGGTCTGCGCCGCCGCGTTCATCATCGCGCGCTTTGTCCGCACCACCTCGTCATCCATGTGGAAGGCGCGGCAGCCCGCGACTGCGGGGGTGGAGATGAAGGCAAGGTCCGCCCGCAGCCGCGACAATGCGCCCTCGGTCACCACGCCGAAGAAAGCGTTGTATTTGGCACTGTAGATGCCGCCGAGCGCGATGAGCGTTATGCCGATTTCGTTGCGCAAAACATCCAGCACGGCGGCGTTGTTGGTGATCACAGTCAGCGGGCGCTTTTCGACCAGCGTCGAGGCGAGAAGAGCCGCCATTGAGCCGTCATTGACCATCACGGTCATGCCCGGTTCGACAAGGCCTGCCGCCGCGCGCGCCATCCGCGCTTTCGCTTCGGCATCCTGCATCGCGCGGATGCGGAAGTCGCTTTCAAACTGGGTGCCTGATTCCACCGTCGCGCCGCCGCGAATCTTCCGCAAGAGACCCGCCTGCTCCAGATCATCCAGGTCGCGGTGCACGGTCATCTTCGACACCTGGAACCTTTCGGCCAAATCATCCAGGTCGACGGCGCGGGCCGTGACCAGAAGGTCCATGATCGCCTGCCTGCGTTCTTCGCGCTTCACGATTCCCTCCATCCCTGTTGCGCTTGTAACATGGAACGTCACACTGGCAACGCATTTTTTGGGATTTTGTTACATTGAAATGTGATTTGGGTTGAGATGTAACAGAAACAACGTTACGAACGGGTCAGCAGAGGAGGACCCCCGACATGACGCAGGCCGCCGGAAATACTGTCGACATCGCCGCCAAGGCAGCACTCGACCCGCAGAACTTCGCCCTTGCCAACTGCATCCGTGCACTGGCGATTGACGGGGTCGAGGCCGCGAAGTCCGGCCATCCCGGGGCGCCGATGGGCATGGCGGACGCGGTGACCGCGCTTTACCGCAACCAACTGAAGTTCGATGCGGCGAACCCCGACTGGCCCGATCGCGACCGGTTCGTGCTGTCGAACGGGCATGCCTCGATGATGCTCTATGCGCTTTTGCACCTGACCGGTTATCAGGACATGACGCTGGAGCAGGTGAAGAACTTCCGTCAGTGGGGCGCGATAACGGCGGGGCATCCGGAATACGGCCATGCCAAGGGGATCGAGACGACGACGGGCCCGCTGGGGCAGGGACTGGCGACGGCGGTCGGCATGGCGCTGGCGGAACGGCGGCTGGCGGCCGAGTTCGGGTCGGACCTGGTCGATCACTACACCTATGTCTTCCTGGGCGATGGTTGCCTGCAGGAAGGCATCGGGCAGGAGGCAATCTCGCTGGCGGGGCATCTGGGTCTGTCGAAGCTCGTCGTTCTCTACGACGACAATGCGATCACCATCGACGGGCCGACCTCAGTCAGCTTCTCGGAGGATATTGTGGCGCGGTTCCGGGCCTGCGGCTGGCATGTGCAGTCCTGCGACGGGCATGACGGCGCGGCGCTCACGGCGGCGATTGCGGCGGCGAAGGCTGAAACCGCGAAGCCTTCGCTGATCGCGATGAAGACGGTGATCGGGTTCGGCTCGCCCAACAAGGCGGGGACCTATGCGGTGCATGGGGCGCCGCTGGGGGCCGAGGAGGCGGCGGCGACCAAGGCGGCGCTGGGCTGGACCTCGGGGCCGTTCGAGATCCCGGCGGAGCTGATGGCCGAATGGCGTCGGATCGGTGCGCGCGGGTCCGATGCGCGCAAGGCCTGGGAGGCGCGGCTTGCCGCACGCCCTGACCGGGAGGAGTTCCTGCGCCGCTTGTCGGGCGACCTGCCGGACGGCTATGAGGCCGCGCTGGCCGAGGCAAGCAATGCGCTTTTCACCGCGCCGAAGAAGGCCGCGACGCGGAAGGCCAGCCAGATGGCGCTGGAGGCGCTGACGGCGGCGGTCCCCGAAATGATCGGTGGCTCGGCGGACCTGACGGGGTCGAACCTGACGCGGGTCAAGGCGGTGGACAGCCAGTACACACGTGAAGCCCCTGGCCGGTATATCGGCTATGGCGTGCGGGAATTCGGCATGGCGGCGGCGATGAACGGCCTTTGCCTGCATGGCGGGTTCATTCCCTATGGCGGGACGTTCCTGGTGTTCAGCGACTATTGCCGCAACGCGATCCGTCTCTCGGCGCTGATGGGGGTGGGGACGGTCTATGTGATGACGCATGACTCGATCGGGTTGGGAGAGGATGGACCGACCCACCAGCCGGTCGAGCATCTGGCGTCCTTGCGCGCGATCCCCGGCCTGACGGTCCTGCGACCGGCGGATACGGTCGAGACGCTGGAGGCCTGGGACATCGCGATCCGCAACCGCAAACGCCCGATGCTGATGGCACTCTCCCGCCAGGACGTGCCGCAGCTGAGGCTGGAGGCTGGGGCGGAAAACCTGACAGCAAAAGGTGCCTACGTGATCCGCCAGTACAAGCATGAGCGGGATGTGACGTTGATCGCCACCGGGACCGAAGTGGCGCTGGCGGTCGAGGCGGCCGAGGCGCTGAATGCCGAAGGTTACGGCGTGGCCGTCGTGTCGATGCCCGCCTGGGACCTGTTCGATGCGCAGCCGCAAGCTTACCGCGACGAGGTGCTGGGCACCGCGCCCCGGATCGCCATCGAGGCGGCGGGCAAGTTCGGCTGGACGCGCTATGTGGCCTCCGAGGCCGACGTGATCGGGATGCCGGGCTTCGGCGCCTCGGCCCCGGCCGAGCGGCTGTATCAGGAGTTCGGGATCACCAAGGCGGCGATCGTCGCCCGGGCGAAGGCGCTGGTGGGCTGACGGGTCGGCCTCTCAACCCAGCAGCGCGCGGGCGGTGGGTTCGTCGGTGATCAGGCCGGTCAGCCGCCCGCTTTCCAGCACGGCGCGGATGGCGGGGGCCTTGGCGACCGCACCCGCGATGGCGACGATCCGGGTCTTCGACGGGCCGTCGAGGTCAACCGCCAGCAGACGCGCGGTCAGCGTCGTCTCCAGCACCCGACCGCGGGCGTCGAAGAAGTTGCCCAGCATCTCGCCGACGCCGCCCGCCGCGTTGATCTCGGCGATCTCGGCGGGCTCGATCATGCCCGAGGCGACCAACTGCGCGCTTTCATCCGCCGTGCCGATGCCGACGACCTTCAGGGGCGCGGCGCGGGACATGTCGAAAATCTCCTGCACGCCGGGCTGGGCAAGAAGGACGGCCCGGTCTTCGGCCGAATTGGCAAAGAAGGGGACAGGCAGTACAAAGGCCCGCGCGCCGGTCTTGGCGGCCAGGTTGTGCATCACGTCATGCGGGTTGGCCGCGTAGTTCCGCGTCAGCCCGCCCAGAAGCGAGACAAAACGGACCCCGCCCGCCCCGAAGCGCGGCATGGCGGCAACAGCGGCGGCAAGCGTCCGGCCATGGCCAAGGCCGATCACCCCATGCCCGCCCTGTTCGATCTCGCGCCGCAGGAAGGCGGCCCCCGCCACCCCAAGCGCGCGTAGCGGCAGGCCCTCCTCGCCCAAGTCGGGCGCCACTTGCGCCTGCTCCAATCCGTAGCGGCGGCAGAGCGCGTCCTCAAGTTCTACGCAGTCGGCCATGGGACCGTCGACGGTGACCTTGACCATGCCGGCATCAACGGCCCGCGCGATCAGCCGGTGCGCCTTGACCGAGGGCACACCCAACCGCTTGGCCACCGCCGCCTGCGTGAGGCCACCCACGTAATGCAGCCAGGCCGCGCGGACGGCGAGGCTGATTTCCGGGTCTGTCTCGACGGGGTTTGGCATGTCCGCTCAGATGTTCAGGTCCTGCACACCGCTGTCGATGTGCGGCGCCCAGAAAGCCACGCTTTCCGCAATCTGAGCAATGACCTGACGGTCGTTCGGCTCGCGTTCCTTGAAGGAAAGTTCCAGGCAGATCTCATTGTCCTTGGCACCGCCTTCGGCGAAGGCTTTCAGAAGGGGTGCGGGCTGGATACTGCCCTTGGCGTTGAAGGCTGCGGTAAAGGGCCGGTGGCCGGACTTGTCCATCATCGACTGCTTGATGTGGATGATCGGGCTGACCTTGGGGACCGCCCGCGCCCAGGCATAGGGATCGGTGTCTTCGGGGTTGGGGCTGGAGACGTCGCCGTGGTCGATGTCGGCCATCATCCACATGGGCACCGCCATGTTGGCGGCCGTCAGCCGGTCCTGCAACGCCATGCAGGTGGCGATAGTCTCGCCAAACTCGCGGGCGACGCTCATCGGCTCCCAGAAGACATAGGAAAGGCCAGCGATCTTGGCGTGTTCGGCGACCTCGGCCCAGCAGTCGATGGCGATCTGCGTCAGCTCCTCGCGGCGGACAGGGTCGTCGAAATCCTGGTAGGTAAAGATGGCGAACTGCGTGCCGACCGATGTCCCACCCAGATCGGCGGTGATGTCGGCAAAGGTCTTGAACCAGTCCACATAATAGCGCCGCACGTCGGCATCGGGGTGGCCAAAGTGGTTCAGGCGGCCATAGGGCCCGGTCATGCCGCTGGTCACCCGCACCCCCATCCGGCGCAGGGCCGCCGCCATCTGCCGGGTCAGCCGCCGGATGACCGGCGCGGGCCAGCTGGGGTTCAAGAACTCATGCGTCAGTTGCAGGTCGCGGATCTTCAGGTCGCGCGCGACCGTGTCGATCAGGTCATCCGGGTCGGCGAAGCGGTTGACCAGCGGGTTGGTGTTCAGCGAAAGCGTCAGACCCATCTCAGGCGGCCCCCCGCTGCGCTTTCTCGGCAAGGTCGGTGGCGAACCAGTCGGCAAAGGCCTGCCGCTCCGCCTCGGTCAGGTGCAGCCGATGCTTGGTCCGCCGCCAAAGCACGTCCTCGGCGGTCTGCGCCCATTCCTTCGCGACCAGATACCGCGCCTCGGCCTCATAAAGATTGCCGCCAAAGTGCCGCCCCAGCCCGGCCAGCGAACTCGCAGCCCCCACGACATCCTTCGTCCGAGCGCCATAAAGCCGCCCATAGTGCTGCACCAACTTGCGCGGCATCCAAGGATAGGCATCGCGCAAGCCGTTGGCGAAGGTCTCGTAATCCGCACTCGGGATCTCTCCGCCCGGCAGCGGGGCGCTGTGGGTCCAGTCAGCCCCCATCTGCGGGAAGATGTGGCGCAGCCGGTGCAGGCCGCGTTCCGCCAACTCGCGGTAGGTGGTGATCTTGCCGCCGAAGACGTTCAAGAGGGGCGCGCCCCCGGTTTCGTCCAGGTCAAACACATAGTCCCGCGTGACGGCCGAAGGGTTGCCCTTGCCGTCGTCGAACAGCGGCCGCACGCCCGAAAAGCTGTGCAAGACATCCGACCGGCGCAGCTTTTCCTTGAAGTAGCGGTTCACGGCTTTCAGCAGGTAGTCGATCTCGGTCTCGTCTGCCGTCACTTCCTCGGCCCGGCCCTCATAACCGATGTCGGTAGTGCCGATCAGCGCCTTGTCGCCTTCATAGGGGTTGATGAAGATCACCCGCTTGTCGGTGTTCTGCACCAGATAGGCGTTCGCCCCCGACCACCATTTCGGCACGATGATGTGGCTGCCCTTCACGAGCCGCACGTTGCGAGTGGAGTTTGACCCGGCCACGTTGTTGATCACCTGGCTGACCCAGGGGCCGGCGCAGTTGACGATGCAGCGGGCGCGGTAGGTCTGTGTCTCGCCGGTGATCGCGTTCTTCGTGACTACCGTCCAGCCACCATTCTCGCGCCGGGCAGAAACCGCCGGGCTGCGGGTCAGGACCAGCGCGCCCTTCTCGGCCGCGCCCACGGCGTTCAGCACCACCAGCCGCGCATCATCGACCCAGCAGTCGGAATATTCAAACCCGCGCTTAAACTGGTCCAGGATCGGCGCGCCCTCGGGATCGCGCCGCAGGTTCAGCGTGCGGGTGCCGGGCAGCTTTTTCCGGCCCCCAAGATGGTCGTAAAGGAACAGACCCAGCCGGACCAGCCATGCGGGGCGGTCCTGCGGGCTGTGCGGCAGGACAAAGCGCATGGGCCAGATGATATGGGGGGCGGCGTTCAGCAGCACCTCACGCTCGATCAGGGCCTCGCGGACCAGGCGGAACTCGTAGTACTCCAGATAGCGCAGCCCCCCATGCACCAGCTTGCCCGAGCGGGACGAGGTGCCCTCGGCCAGATCGTCCTTTTCGCAGAGCACGACCTTGAGGCCGCGGCCCGCCGCATCCCGCGCGACGCCCGCGCCGTTGATGCCGCCGCCGATCACGAAAAGATCGACCATGTCATTGTCAGTCATCACTTGTCTCCAGAATGCGCGGCAGCCTCGCGGGCTCGGGCCAAAGCCTCCCAGACCGGGGGGCTGGCGCGGCGTGCGGCAAGGAAAGCGGGGAAAAGCCGGTCGTAGGTGGCGACCAGCGTCGGATCGGGGGATTCGGGGGCGCTCAGAAGCGGCGTCACCCATTCGGCAATGCAGGCGTTCATGTTCGGATAGGCACCGATCGCGACAGCAGCCATCATCGCGGCCCCCGCGGCCCCGGCCTCTTCCCGTGCAGACGTGCGCACCCGCGCATTGATCGCCGAACCGAGAATGCCCCGCAGTCCCTTCGAGCGCGCGGCTCCACCGGTCAGGCGCAGCTCGCCCGGCAAGGACCCCATCGCCGCGTAGCAGTCCCGCATCGCCATCCCAAGACCTTCGCTTACCGCGCGGACAAGGTCGGGATAGCGCGTGGCCATCGATAGGCCGAAGAATCCGGCGCGGGCCTCGGCGTTGACAAAGGGGCCGCGCTCGCCCGCCTCGGAAATATAAGGGAGGAAGCCAGTCAGGCCAGGCTGGGTGGCAGAGAGCCACTGATCAACACGGGCGACGAGGTCGCGGTGGCTGGCCTCGTGCCCGAAGTCGCGCAGGGCATCGGCGGCCAAGGACAGGACCCAGTCGACATTCAGCGTCGCGGCCATGTTGGTCTGGACCTGGGTCACGATGCCCGGCACCGGCAGGCAGATGACATAGCCCGTACCTTCGGCATTCAGATGCACGTTCTGGAACGGCACCGCCCGCATGTGAACGCCAGTAGAGCCAACCGTCGAACAGGCCACATCGCCCGCCCCGCCATGCACGCCCGCGCCAAGCGCCGTCATCACCATGTCCACAAACCCCAAGCTGACCGGCGTTCCCGCGCGCAGGCCGGTAGCTGTGGCGGCTTCGGCGGTCAGGGGATGGGTGGCTTCGGTCCCGTCGACAATCTCGGGCAGAAGGGCGCGCCGATGCGACAGGCCAAGCGCGTCGATGACCGTGTCGTCATACTGGCGGTTGCGGAAGTTGCCGAAGGTAAAGCTTGCCTCGGACGGGTCGGTCGCGCGGATGCCGGTGAGGTTGAGGTAGAGCCAGTCCTTGCAATGCAGCGCGACTTCTGCCCGGTCCAGAAGTTCGGGGTGATGGCGGTCCATATGCGCCATCTGACTGCCCTGCTGGCAAGTGTTGAGGCCGGTGCCAGTGGCCTCGAACCGCGCGCGGTTCAGCGGGCGTGCGGCAAGCCGTGACACCGTGGGCGCCGCGCGGGCATCAAGCCAGAGCCAGGCATCGCCAACCGGCGCGTTGTCGTGGCCGACCAGCCAAGTGCCGTCGCCCTGTGCGGTGACGGACAGGGCAGCTGTGCGGGTGGCCAGGCGCGGCACGTGGTCGCGCAGGCCGCGGATTGCAGCGGCGCAGTCATCCCAAGTCTGGATCAACGGCTGGGTGACCCCGCCGTCGCCCCGCGTCTGGTAGCGGTTCGGGGTCGCCGAAACAGCAAGCTGCCGACCTGCCAGATCAAAGGCCACGGCCTTGATGACCGAGGTTCCGGCGTCGATCCCGATGATCACGTCTGGGTTTGACATGCACGCTCCTCCACGCCGCGCGCCTTGCGGCAGCGCTTTCGATTTATACCACTAATATCCCATGAGTGTAGTATTATTTTGCAGACGGCGTAAAAAATTTCCGGTAAGATCGCAGGATACTGAGAAACTCGCCCTTGGCAGACTGATCGGGAAGTTTGCCGGGCCAAAGCTGGTTGCAGCCTTGGATTGCCGGCTGCGGGTTGCGCTATGCCTTGGAAAGGCTGGATTTTCTGCATTGCGGCGCAAGGTCGTGCCGCGCGTGCGACAAGTTCGATGGCGATTCGCCCGCACCGTCGGCGATCATTCAGGCGCCCTTCAGAGGCTGATGAACGGCCAAGGGAAACCTCGGGCATATCAAGCGTGAAGAAGAGGCTTGACGTGATAACTAAGTTAGATTTATCACATTGTAATGCTCAGGCATCCGGCAGGCGACTCGAGGAGGAGACGCTGAACCGGTTCTAAGGGGGGAGGACAGCATGACAGCAGGTGACCGTTCGCAAGTCCCGACCGTCGCCGCGGCCATCCTGGCCCGCGTTCGGAAGGAGTGACCACGATGACCGAAGCCGCCGCCCTCGCTCCGAAAGCCCCTACATCCTCGCGCAAGGGCCTTTACCTTGCAGCTGCCGCCGTCATCGCCGTTGTCGCTGCGATTGCTGCCGATACAACAGTGGTGCATGTGGGCTCCGAGGCGGATGTCCGCCAGCAGGTCTTTTCGCCCGACGCGTTCGGCGACACGGAATTTCCGCGCATCCAGACCTATATCACCGATAAGGCCGTTGATGGCGTGACCATCGCCCCCGA
Source organism: Tabrizicola sp. (assembly GCF_030694085.1). Lineage (GTDB taxonomy): Bacteria > Pseudomonadota > Alphaproteobacteria > Rhodobacterales > Rhodobacteraceae > Tabrizicola. Next base: position 74,916 of record NZ_JAUXZE010000050.1, read on the forward strand.
GGTGTTGGCCGACAAGGTTGCGGCGGGCAAGAAATACGGCACCGTATCGTCGACCGGGTCCATCGTTATGGTCCGGCTGTCGGGGGTTCTGGGCGAGGGCAAGGCAGGGAACTACGACCTGGCTGTCGATGGGATGCCGCCCGACATCAAGGTTCGCGTGCAGACCGGCCCGGCAATCAACGGCACCGACCTGCGCGATGCGCCGGGGGACATCGAATTCGGTTCGTTCAAGAACCAGATTGAATACCAGGACGCCGGATCGGGCATCAACCGGTCGATGAAGAAGGCCGTGCTTGACGGCATCGACACCGCGGCCCTGACCGGGAAGACCGTTGAAGTAGTTGGTGCCTTCCGTCTGGGCAATCCGAAGAATTGGCTGATTACCCCGGTTTCGGTGGTGGTGAAATGACCAGCCGCGTTGATATCCCATCTGCCAATCCCGATGCACGCGAGGTGGTCCTTGCCGCCCGCAATGTTGCAAAATCCTATGGTGCCATCCACGCACTGAAAGGCGTGAACTTCGACATCCACCGCGGGCAGGTCACAACGCTGTTCGGCGAGAACGGCGCGGGCAAGTCGACACTGATGAAGATACTTTCCGGGGTTATCCAGCCGACCAACGGCGAGATCATCCTGGATGGCCAGCCGGTCCGCTTCCAGAACTCCACCGACGCGCGCAACCGCGGCATCTCGATCATCCACCAGGAACTGAGCCTGGCCCCCAACCTGTCGGTTCGCGACAACATCTTCATGGGCCGCGAGATCAAGGGGCCGATGGGTGTCGACTTTGCTGAAGAGGAACGACTGGCCCGCAAGCTGATGCAGGAGTTGGAGGAAGAGATCGACCCGCTGACCCCGGTCGAGGAACTTCGCCTTGGCCAGCAGCAGATCGTGGAAATTGCCCGCGCCCTGTCGGTCGATAGCCGCATTCTGATCATGGATGAACCGACGTCCGCCCTCTCGGCCACAGAAGTCGAGGTGCTGTTCAAGGTGATCCGCGACCTGACAGCCAAGGGCGTGAGCATCGTCTATATCAGCCACCATCTGGAAGAGGCGCTGCAGATCACCGACCACGCGGTCGTGCTGCGCGACGGCACGATGACCGCCTATGCGCCCCGCGCCGAGATCGACCTTAACTGGATCGTCCGCAACATGGTGGGCGAGAATTACGATCTCGGTAGTCCACCCGACGTCACGATGGGCGAGGTCGCCCTGTCGGTCCGCAGCCTGACCGTCCCGGATCCGAAGGGTGCCGATTACAACGTCGTCGACCGGCTGTCGCTGAACGTCCGCAAGGGCGAGATCGTCTGCATCTATGGTTTGATGGGGGCGGGACGGACCGAGTTGCTGGAGACCGTCGCAGGTCGCTTGCGGGCGGGTGCGGGGGAAGTGGTGCTGGAGGGTGTCGAAATTTCGCACCTGACCATCGCGGAACGGATCGCGCGCGGGTTGGCCCTGGTGCCAGAGGACCGGCAGCGCGATGGCTTGGTGCAGACGATGAGTGTTGGGCAGAACCTTTCACTTGCTTCGATCGCGAGTTTCACCAAGGGGCTCTTCACCAATCGCAAGGCTGAAGACGCACTGATCGACCGAACGATCCGCGAAGTTACGGTCAAGACATCGGGCGGCGGGGCGGCCATCGGGTCGCTGTCGGGCGGGAACCAGCAGAAGGTGGTCATCGGCAAGATCCTGGCCACAAGGCCCAAGGTCATCCTGCTGGATGAACCCAGCCGCGGGATCGACATCGGAGCCAAGGCTGAAGTGTTCCGGCTACTCGCCGAGGGCGCAAAGCAGGGGCTGGCGGTGGTTTATTCCACTTCGGAAGTCGGCGAGTGCCTGTCAGTCGCGCACCGGATCATCGTCATGCACAAGGGCCGCATCTCGGCCGAGTTCGACGCAAACGCCTCCAAGGAAATGATCATGGCCGCCTCGGGCGAGTCCGTGGCCGCATAAGGACCTAGTCATGTCGGATACCAGCATGTCCCGCAAAAGCGCCAACAGCCTGAACATCGGCCGCCTGCTGCTGGAGGGCCGTGCCTTCTTTGCCCTGATCGCCATTATCGCGGTGTTTTCGTTCCTGTCGCCGAACTACTTCACGGTCTCGAACTTCCTGATCATGGCCAGCCATGTGGCGATCTACGGCATCCTGGCCATCGGGATGCTGCTGGTCATCCTGAACGGCGGGATCGACCTGTCGGTTGGTTCGGTCCTGGCGCTGTCGGGCGTGATGGCCGGAGCGATGATGCAGGGCGTCGAGGTCGGACCGCTGGGGATGATCTTCTACCTTCCTGTCTGGGGTGTGGTCGTCGTGACCTGCGCCATCGGTGCGCTGGTGGGTGCGGTCAACGGTGTACTGATAGGCTGGTTCAAGGTCCCGGCCTTCGTGGCGACGCTGGGGGTGATGTATGTCGCGCGGGGCGTGGCGCTGCTGCAGACGAACGGCCTGACCTACAACAACCTGTCGGGCAAGCCCGAACTTGGCAACACGGGCTTTGATTGGCTGGGCTTCAACCGCCTGGCGGGCATCCCGATTGCAGTGATCGTGCTCTTTGTCCTGGCGGTGCTGACCTGGCTGATGCTATCGCGGTCATCCTTCGGCCGCTGGCTATACGCCTCGGGCGGAAACGAGCGGGCGGCGGACTTGTCCGGCGTACCGGTCAAGCGGGTGAAGATCACGGTCTATGTGATCTCGGGCGTGCTGTCGGCGGTCGCGGGGCTGGTCCTGTCGTCGCAGCTGACATCGGCCGGCCCGACGGCCGGGACGACCTATGAGCTGACAGCGATTGCCGCAGTCGTCATCGGTGGCGCGGCGCTGACCGGAGGTCGAGGCACGGTGCTAGGCACAATGCTGGGCGCTTTCGTGATCGGTTTCCTGTCGGACGGGTTGGTGATCATTGGGGTCTCGTCCTACTGGCAGACCGTCTTTACCGGCGCGGTGATCGTGCTGGCCGTCCTGATGAACTCGATCCAGTACGGGAAGGGTGCGCGCCGATCCTGACTGATGTGAACTTGCCGCCCGGGTCCGGCAGGAGGCCGGCCCGCGCGGAAAGCCTGCCCTTCAAACGGCAAACCTACCAACCATCCAAAGGGAGTGAGACCATGCTGAAACTGACCCGCCGCACGCTGATGGCCGCCGTCGCCATCACGCCCTTGATGTCCTTCGCCGCCACCGCCGAAGGCCTGATCTCGATCATCATCACCGACCCGGCCAACCCCTACTGGCTGACCGAAGGCGATGTCGCCAAGGCGACCGCCGAGGGCCTGGGCTACGAGGCCAACGTCTCGGCCCACAAGGGCGACACCAACACGGAATCGACCCTGATCGACACCGCCATCACCAACAAGTCGGTGGCGATCATCCTCGACCCGGCGAACGCTGACGGGTCGATCGGGGCGGTGAAGAAGGCTGTCGATGCAGGTATCCCCGTGTTCCTGGTGAACGCCGAGATCAACCAGGAAGGCCTGGCCAAGGCGCAGCTTGTGTCCAACAACGCGCAGGGCGCGGCATTGGGCGCCGAGCAGTGGATCAGCGTCATGGGTGACAAGGGCACCTATGTCGAGCTGTTCGGCAACCCGGCCGACAACAACGCCGCGACCCGCTCGAATGGCTATACGACCGTCATCAGCCAGTACCCGGACATGGTACAGGTCGGCAAGGAAGTGGCCGACTGGGACCGCACCAAGGGCTACCAGAAGATGCAGTCCCTCCTGCAGGCGAACCCTGACATCACCGGCGTGATCTCGGGCAACGACGAGATGGCGCTGGGTGCCATCGCGGCGCTGAAAGAAGCGGGCAAACTGGAAGGCGTCAAGGTCGGCGGCTTCGACGGCTCGCCCGACGCGGTTGCTGCGGTGAAAGCCGGCGAGATGGCCTATACCGTCCTGCAGCCGGTGGCCGTGTTCGCAGCGGAAGCTGTCAAGCAAGCCGACAACTTCATCAAGACCGGTGAAACTGGTGCAGCGACCGAGAAGCAGTTGTTTGACTGCCTGCTGATCACCGCCGAAAACGCTGACAAATACACGGCAGCCTTCACGCTGTCGGAATAAGACCTCCCGGGAGGGGTTGCAGACCCCTCCTCACTTCTGCGGCGGCCTTCGGGTCGCCGCAGTTTCTCTCTTGCCAGGGGACGGGTTTTCTTGCCTGCTCAATCGCAAAGGGGATCCGATCAGGACAGGGGCAGACGTGACCGAAACCAGGGCAGCAGATGACCAGGCACCGGAATGGCTGGGGGGTGACCAATTGCCCGCCGACAGCCGCCACGCCCGCCAGATCGCCCGCCGCCAGATGATCGCCGAGGCGGTCATGGCCGAGGGAACGCTGCGGATCGAAGATCTGACCGAACGCTTCGGCATTTCGCTGATGACCGCCCACCGCGACCTTGATGAGCTTGCAGGCCGGGGGTTGCTGCGCAAGTCGCGGGGCCTTGTATCGGCCGCGCCCACCAGCCTGATCGAGGCGTCGGACGTCTACCGCCAGTCGCGCCAGTCTACCGAGAAACGTGCCATCGCCGCCGCCGCTGCCGCTCACGTCGAGCCGGGCCAGGCGATCTTTCTCGACTGCTCGACCACCGTCCTGCAGATGGCCCCGCATCTGTCGGCCAAGGTGCCGCTGACCGCGATCACCTATGCCCTGCCGATGATGAACACCCTGCGCGAAGTGCGCGACATCACCCTTCTGGGTCTTGGGGGGCAGTTTCACAACTGGTGCAACGCCTTCCTGGGCCACATCACCACGATGGAGATCCGTCGCCTGCGCGCAGATGTGGCGTTTCTGTCGCTTTCCGCGATCACCGACGGCCTTGCCTTCCACCAAAGCCCCGAGATGGTCGAGACGAAGCGCGCCATGTTCGACTGCGCGTCAAAGCGGGTGCTTCTGGCCGACCACACCAAGTTCGAACGCCGCGCGCTGCACGCGATGTGCGCTCTGGAAGAGTTCGACGTGGTCATCATCGACGACGAGACCCCGCCGCGCACCATCGACGCGATCCGCGCACGGGGGGTGAACGTGGAAATCGCCCCGCGCCTGCCCGAGCCGGGGAATGGCTGAGCCCTGCCTCCTTGGCATCGACAACGGCCTGACGATGACCAAGGCCGTGGTCTTCGACGCGAAGGGCCAGGTCCTCGCCACCGCCCGCCGCCGCATCGCGCAGGCCATTCCCGAGCCGCGCCACGTTGAACGCGACATGGCGGCACTTTGGCGGGCCGCGGCGGAGGCCATCCATGAGGCCTTGGAAGTTGCCGGTCGCCCGGAGATCGCTGCCGTCGCCGCTACGGCGCATGGCGACGGGCTCTACCTCCTCGACCGCGCCGGCCAGCCACTCGGTCCCGGCATCCTGTCGCTGGACAGTCGCGCGGGCACCATCGTCGCGGGATGGGATGCCAATGGCATCTCTACCGCCGCGTTGCCACTTTCGGGACAGATGCCCCATGCCTCGGCCCCTTCGGCGCTGTTGGCTTGGATCCGGGACCACCAGCCCGAGCGTTTCGCCCGGATCGGCCATGTCCTCGCCTGCAAGGACTGGCTGCGGTTCTGCCTCACCGGGACCATCGGCACCGACCTGACCGAGGCGAGCACTTCGTTCACCGACGTCACGACGCAGGACTGGACCAGTGAGGTGCTGGACCTTTACGGTCTTAGGTCGCTGCGCAACGCGCTTCCCGCCGTGACCCGTCCGGACGACGTCGTGGGGCGGGTAAACCCCGAAGCCGCCGCCCTGACCGGCCTTCGCCTCGGCACCCCGGTCGTCGCGGGGCTGCATGACGTCACCGCCTCGGCGCTTGGCATCGGCGGGCACAGTGCGGGTCGGATCGCCATCGTCGCGGGGACTTATTCGATCAACGAAACCGTCTCGCACACCCCGAAGACCGACCCCCGCTGGTTCTGCCGTAACGGGTTGCACAAGGGCGAATGGAACAACATGGCGATCTCGCCCGCTTCGGCGGCGAATTACGATTGGTTCCTCGACACCCTAACCGGCACCGACCGCTCCCGCGCGGAAGCCGAGGGACGCTCGATCCACTTGCTGGTGGAACCCGAAGTCCATGCTGCGCTCGACCGCGTTTCGACCGTCCTGTTCCATCCCTACCTCTATGGCTCGCCGCACGGGCCACAGGCCAGCGGCGGTTTCCTGGGCCTGCACGGCTGGCACGTCCGGGGCGACCTGATCCGCGCCGTGATCGAGGGCATCGCCTTCAATCACCGGGTCCATCTCGACGCCCTGCGCGAGGGCTTCCAGTCGACCGAAGCCCGCCTGACCGGGGGCATCTCGGGCAGCCCGCTCTACTCCCAGGTGTTTGCCGATGCACTTGGCCTGCCCGTCACCGTAACGCACACCGAAGAAGCTGCCGCCTGGGGTGCCGCACTTTGCGCCGGGGCTGGGGTCGGCCTCTTCCCGGACCCGACCGCCGATCCACGCGACCTTGCGGTGACGACCTACACACCGGACCCTACCCGCAGTGCTGCGCTTGAGACGCGCTTCCGTCTGCACTGCGACATCTCCATCGCTCTCTCGCCCCTCTGGCCCCGGATCGAGGCGCCGTGACCGAAGCGAGAGACATCGACGTCCTCATCCTTGGCGCCGGGATCAACGGCGCAGGCCTGTTCCGCGACCTATGCGAGCAGGGCGTCACCTGTGCCATTATCGACAAGGGGGACTTCGGATCAGGCACTTCCGCCGCCCCTTCGCGCCTGATCCATGGCGGCATCAAGTACCTGGAAACCGGCGAATTCAGCCTGGTCGCGCAATCCACGCTGGAGCGGAACCTTCTGCTGCGCAACGCTCCGCATTACGTGAAACCACTTCCCACGGTCATCCCGATCTTTTCTTGGTTGAAAGGTGTCTCCGCTGCTCTGCGCACGCTCTTTGGTTCGACCACCGCGCCGCGCGCGCGGGGGGCCGTGCTGATCAAACTCGGCCTCGCGATGTATGATTTTTACGGTGCACGCGCACGGGTCATGCCGCGCCACCGGCTCTGGTCCCGTCGCAGGGCCCTGACCGAAATCCCGTCCCTTACGCCGCGGATCGTCGCCGCCGGAACCTATTTCGATGCAATGGTCACCCACCCCGAGCGGCTTGTGCTGGAATTGGTGCAGGATGGCCTTGCCGCCAACCCTGCTTCGGTCGCGCACAACTACACTTCCCTCATGCAGACCGATGGCAAAGTCCTGCGGTTTCAGCCAACCGACCGTCCTCCTTTCGCCCTCCGCCCGAAGATCGTTGTCAACGCGGGCGGGCCATGGATCGACAGGGTCAACGCGCAACTGGGCCTTGAAACGAAATTCATCGGCGGCACGAAAGGCTCGCATATCCTGCTTGACCATCCCGGCCTGATACGCGCCCTGAACGGCCGGATGATCTATTTCGAGGCCGATGACGGCCGGATCTGCCTGGTTTTCGACTATCTTGGCCGAGCGCTTGTCGGGTCAACGGACATTCGTGCTGCCGACCCTGAGACCGTGGCATGTGATGATGAAGAGATCTCCTACTTCCTGGACAGCCTCCGCAGCCTGCTGCCGGGGCTGACCTTCGATCAAGGCCAAGTCGTGTCCTGCTACTCCGGCATCCGGCCCCTGCCTCGGTCCGATGGGACAGCCGCTGGTTTGATCAGCCGGGATCATTCGGCCCCGGTTGCCGAAGCCGAAGATGGGCGCGACTGGCCCGTCATTTCGCTGGTTGGCGGAAAGTGGACGACGTTCCGGGGCTTTGCCGAGGAAGTCTGCGACACTGTCCTTGCACGCCTGTCACGGCCTCGTCAGATTTCGACGAAGGACTTGCCTATCGGCGGCGGACGGGATTTCCCCGCCGATCCGGAGGTTTGGGCGCACCAGACTGCAGCTGGAGGTCGCCTTTCCACCGACCGACTGATTACCCTTCTGGGCCGCTATGGCAGCACAGCCGGGACGATCGCCTCGTCTGATGTTGGCACAGCCCCTTTGGACCCGCAAGGCGCGTGGACCGAAGGCGAAATCGCGTGGATCGCGGCGCATGAGCATGTGCAGCATCTTGCCGACATTGTCCTGCGACGCACACCGCTAGCCTTGACTGGCGGATTGACCGGTTCGCTGTTGGATCGGATTGCGGGGGTATTGGGCAAGCAACAGGGTTGGACCGATCAGCGCGTTGAATCCGAGCTGAAAACGACACGCAGAGAGCTGCAAGAGCGCCACCGGATCGACGTGGATGGTTAGTTCTTCGATTTGAAAGCATCCGTCTGATAAGAATAGACGCTGCCACTCGCGCTCTTGCTTGCGGAGTCGGCTGCGGGACCCAGTACTCGAGCATGAAAGATCGCCGAAGTGCTGGACGTGATGGTAGCCTTGGACAAGGAAGGAATAAGCATGATCTGCGTCACACACGAAATGGGCTTTGCCCGCAGGGTGGCAGATCGCGTGATCTTCATGGATAAGGGCGAGATCATTGAGGAGGTCCCGCTCGAAACTTCATCGGCAAGCCGCAGAATGAGCGCACGAAGTTGTTCCTGTTGCAGGTCCTCGGGCACTAGCTTTTCACGAACCGTCCTCATCGAGGGATTTCTCCTGCCAGAACAGCCTCTCCATGCACCGCGAGGATCGCAGCAAACTTTGGGCATCTGAACTCTCGAGCGACCTCGATGACACGTGCATCGTAGGCAGTTGGACCGATCAACTTGAATAGATCCGACGCGTGAAACTGCCAGTTCTTGCTGGGTGCAGCGGCAATAAGTCGATGCAGTTCCAGTTCTTCCGGCGTGGATGACCGCTTCAGTACCGCAAGCACATTTGGTTTCGCAACAGCATCGGGCGAAGTCCGCCACCGGCGCATGAAGCCCAGAAGAAACCCCGCGGGCACAGCTGTATTCCCCCGAGCTCTGTTGAAAGCAAGGAAGCGCTCCCAGATGACCTGCGTATCGACGTTCCAGCAGGCGAGCGACGCCTTCGCAGCCTTGATCAGGCCCGCCCAAGGTGTGCGGTAGACGTTGGTCCCTGCATCAATCTCGATCCTCCCTGCAAAGATAGTTTTGTTCTTAGACTCTCTAGATAGTGATGTGTCGCCTGCGGCTGACACGACATCTGGCGGCGCATCAGCATCCTTATGCCGCCCGAAGCTGAACAGCCACGGCGCATACTTGCCATTGGGCTTCCACCGGACCAGCGCCAATCCTGACGCAGCAAGCTCGACCAAGAGAGCCGTCAGATGTTGCCGCGAAACCCCCATCTTCTCAGCGAGATGCGCCAGCGTGAACGCGGCCGTGCCGCGTACGAGCCCATTGTAACCGTCCTTCCAAGCAATCCCGTCGAGGATGATCGTCGCGAGCTTGTGCGCCGACGTAGAGAGTGGGGTTTCGGTGATGCGGCGCAGGATGGCACCGGTCGTGAGTTCCATGATGTATCGTTCCGTCTTGGGGCGACACCAGACCGCGAGGTGTGCAAATTTTCGTTCCGGCAAAGGCATTTGCCGGTTGAATGGACCCAAAGCTCGCGCTAGATTCCCACTACCACGAGGAAATCAGTGCGGCGTCGGGCCTATGGTCTGGCGTCGTTTCTGTTTCTAGGGGTTGCGTCTTTCGAGCGTTTCGGTGGAGAGCGGTCGTGCAGGCTGTCAGTAGTGAACCTCTTCGTGGCCGTAGCTGCCTTCATAGTCACGCCACTCGACGAAGACAGACCGGTGCCAATAGGAACGGCAGTCCGCCGGCACGGCGAGATCTGAGGCGGTCGGAACCGCAGAAACGCTGCTCCGGCGACGGCTGTAGTCGCCTTGAGCGCCATAGGTGCCCATGTAGACCGATCCCCAGCTGTTGCAGTCGCCGTCAGAGTTGCGTCGTTGCTGGTAGGTGATTTCGAACACGCGGATCGAGCGGACGAAGTCAAACGCCGGATCGGAAATATCGACATCTGCCCGATCCTGGACGAGCTGAAGTGGCATCGGCGTTTTCGGGATCGAGATAAGCGGAACCGGCCCGCCGCGCACGGCGATGTCGAACAAGCGCTCAAGCGGTTTCGCCTCGCCGCGGAAACTCGCCCGCATCGGGCAGTTCCAGATTTGCAGCGGTGGCTCGACCGGCCATGGCGTGATCCGGGCAATGAAGACGGTGCGGGCATGGGCGCATTCGGTCGAGGCTGGCCAGCCGCCTGCGAGGCAAAGAAGGATCGCGCAATCGACGGGGTAGGCTTGTGCCGGAGCCGCAACAGAAAGTGACATGGCGGTTGCTGCGAGGGCGGCCGCAGCTCGTAGTCTTGTCATGGGAGTTTCCTTGTGAAGATGCCAGGAGGGGAAGGGCAGGGGGATCTGAACACGCGCGATCAACCGTCCGGATCCTGGCCAAGAGCCTGGTAGTCGCGGATCGCGCGGTTGATCTCTTCGGACACCTCGGCACGCGCAGCTTCGAGACAGCGCAGATAGGCCTGTGCGTCATCGAAGTAGGCCGAAAACTCTTGCCCGATCTCCGTGCGATATTCCGCACGCGTGGCAGCATCGGTCACCGGTGCAGGCGGGACCGGCGGCAGGCAGTCCAACGCCGTTTCACCCTGAGCAACGCCGCGGACAGGCATCGTGAGCAGGGCGGCGGCGACGAGGCAAGCGCGTCTGGAGCGGGGAAGGGGCATGCACGGTCCGGGGGTTTCAAAACATGTGCATGAATTGCAAAACACCGCTATTGACGCAACAGGATTCTACCGATAGGTGAGCGCCATGTTGTGCGACGACATGTTTCTCATCAGCGCAACATGCACTATGTTCTGCCGGAGCGTGTTGCTTTCGGAAGGTGCCAACCCATGAGGAACTTGACCCCGGTGATCTTGCAGGCCGGACTTAAGGAGGCCCTGACCGAAGGCGGCATCGTCGAAGCCCTCTGTGTCGAGGACGCAAAGAAGGTTCTCAATGTCTGGCAAGGCACCTGGCGCATCCAGTTGCGCCTTGGCGACCAGACAGCCCTTCTGGTGATCTCGCGCGGG
>NZ_JAUXZE010000061.1 GCF_030694085.1 Tabrizicola sp.
CAGCAGGGAGCGGAGCGGGCAGAATACGGCAAAGCGCTGCTCAAGGAATTGTCTGCGGAACTGACGGACGAATTCGGGCGCGGCTTTTCCCGCTCCAATCTCGAATATATGCGCAAGTTTTACCTGACCTATCAAGACAGAACTGTGCAGATTTCCCAGGTGCCGCCCGCCCAATTCCTGTCTGCCAAGAAATCCCAGATGCCATCTGGGAAATTGCCTGAATCCAGAAAATCCCAAACACCTTCTGGAAAATCCGATTCCCCCTTTGCGCTGGGATGGTCGCAATATGTCTTTCTGATTGCCATCGACAATGCAGATGAGCGCCGTTTCTACGAGATTGAAGCCGCCACCAACAGCTGGTCACTCCAGGAACTCAAACGTCAGTTCAGTTCGGGTCTGTACGAACGGCTTGCCCTCAGCCGCGATAAGGATGGTGTGAAGCAACTGGCAGCGGAAGGCCAGCTCGTCACCCGGCCGGAAGACCTGCTGAAGGAACCGTACGTTCTGGAGTTTCTCGGCCTCGATGAAAAGGCCAGATACTCCGAATCCGAACTGGAAAGCGCCATCATTGACAAGCTCGAACACTTTCTGCTGGAACTGGGCAAGGGATTTCTGTTCGAGGCCCGGCAAAAGCGCTTCACTTTCGACGAGGAGCATTTCTTCGTCGATCTGGTGTTCTTCAACCGCCTGTTGCGCTGCTATGTGCTGATCGATCTCAAGATCGGCAAACTCAGCCACGGTGACCTGGGCCAGATGCAGATGTACGTCAATTACTTCGACCGGTTTGTGAAACTGGAAGACGAAGCGCCGACCGTCGGCATCGTTCTGTGCAAAAAGAAACAGGATGCACTGGTCGAAATCACCCTGCCCAAAGACGCCAACATCCATACCCGGGAATACCAGCTCTATTTGCCCGACAAGGAGTTGTTGCGCCGGAAGCTGGCGGAATGGGGCGATGAGGTGGCGGAGTGAGTAATTTCAACTACATATTCTTCCAGCACCAGCCGCCGCGCCCGCTGCACGAGATCGATGCGGAACTGGTGGGTGTGGAGCGTCGGATTCTAGCGTTGTTGCGGGAGGTGACGGAGTGACTGACCGAGCCCTCTTTGAACCTGAAGTGTCCAGCCAGCACTGGCGAGGAGCACCGCCGTCGCATTGGTCCTTGAAACGACTGAAATGGTCAATCTCTGGGCTCTACAACGGAATCTGGGGCGATGAACCAGATGGCGAAAATGACATCATCTGCATCCGTGTCGCAGATTTCGATCGCGTTCGCAGGTCAGTCATCAGTGAGCCACCAACCATAAGGTCGGTCAACTCTGACTATCGTGAACAACGCGTATTGAGAAAAGGCGACCTACTGATTGAGAAATCGGGCGGTGGCGACAATCAGTTAGTGGGGTGCGTGGTCCATTTTGATCATGACTTCGAAGCAGTTTGTTCGAACTTCGTTGCTCGCATCCCCCTTCAAGAAGCGATGGTGCCTCAGTATTGGAACTACGTTCACTCGTCGATCTACTCGGCGAGGTTGAATTTTCCTGCGATCAAGCAAACCACTGGTATTCAGAACCTAGACGCAGAAGCCTACTTCAAAATTGAAGCAGCCTTTCCACCCGCGCAAGAACAGTCTGTCATCGCCAATTATCTCGACCGCGAAACCGCCCGCATCGACGCCCTGATTGCCGAGAAGGAACGCATGCTGGCGCTGCTGGAAGAAAAGCGCGCCGCCCTCATCAGCCACGCCGTCACCCGCGGCCTCGACACCAACGCCCCCCTCAAACCCTCCGGCCAGGAATGGCTGGGCGAGATTCCGGCGCATTGGCGCGTAAAGCGAGCCAAAAACCTGTTCACGGTTCGCGATGAGCGTTCCGACGATGGTTCAGAAGAATTGTTGACCGTGTCCCACATTACTGGCGTCACATCACGATCTGAAAAAGACGTAAACATGTTTCTGGCTGATGATAAGGCAGGCTACAAACGTTGTATGCCCGGTGACCTTGCCATCAACACCCTGTGGGCGTGGATGGGCGCGATGGGCATCAGCCCGTTGGCAGGCATCGTCAGTCCCGATTACCACGTTTACACCTCAAAAGGCGAGTTGCTATCCGATTACGTTGATCTTCTGTGCCGTTCGCGCCCCTTTGTAGCCGAAGTGAGCCGATGGTCAAAGGGTGTCTGGTCTTCACGCTTGCGTTTGTATCCAGAAAACTTCTTTGAAATGCGCCTACCGGTGCCGCCGCAGGGCGAACAACTCGATATTATCCGCGCG
>NZ_JAUXZE010000066.1 GCF_030694085.1 Tabrizicola sp.
GGTATATTTAGTATCTTCTATTACGAATAGAAAGCTATAATTGTCTTGCTGGCTACTAGGTGGCTACTAACCGAGAAAATTAGTATAAATGAAAACGCCCCAATCTCTCGAAAGGGGCGTCTTTATTGGTGGGAAAGAGTCACCCAAACAAACCTATGCAAGCCTTACAGGTTGGTGTTTCTAATGCTGAACATAATCAACATACCCCCAAAGATACCCCCAGACAGATAACGCTGCTAGGTGTTTTTAACTTTAAGGTCAGATAAGTAGTGCAGGCGGGTGGGGGAGATTTGCACGCTGCAATCGTTCGAGTCATCTCACGTAAGTCGATAACAAAATTCAAAAAATTATTCCAATTATACCCCGCCCATACCTTCGACAAAAGTATTTATAAAGTCTTGAATCTTATCAGCCACCCGCTCAAGGATTGTTTTGCGCTCTAGAATTTTTGGCTTGAAGCTCAGGGCTTCTACAATTTCGCCATCTCTAGGTAAGCGATTCTGGAACTCGTAGGTCTGGAGTACCTTAGCAAACTTCTCAGGCACGATATTCTCGTCTTCGCATAGTTTGCTAAAAGCTGCTTGTTTGTGATTGCTCCAGTAGTTCTCGAAAGCACCTATTACATCCTCGTTCGGTTTAAGGCGTGGTAAGTTGTCCTCAATAAACTGCTCAATGAGTTGGCGCTTGCTACGGAGTTGTATCTCACCCGCAACCAAGTCGATAATTTCTTTCTGGCGTTTCTTAGCTTCTTCTGGTGGTAGCTTGTTAAGGCTTACCAGAAGGTTAAGTATATATGCTACGTTAATCTCATCACGATGAATAAGAGTAAGTTCAAAGTCGATGTCTTCAAGTATCGATGCTTTTTCGCCTTCGCCCTGCTTCTTAACCTTGTCATGCAGGTCGAGATATTTGCTCTTGTAGTCTTCAAACTTTTGTGGCTCAAGCGCTAAGTCTGCCTCATCAAAGTCAGCGAAGCTAGTTAGTACGTTTTTAATGCGCATAAGCTCTCTAAATGCAGTGGCAAAGGCTAGCTCAGCATTTTCATCTGGTAGTGCATCCACGCTCTTCACAGTAGGCGCTATCTTCAATAACTCAAGCGTTGCCTCATTAAACTGCTTAACGTAATCTTCATAAGGCTCAAGCAGCACAGTCTCTTTAGCGTCTTTGTTAGAAAATAATGCAATGGCCTCATCTGTCGCTGCCTTAAGGTTTCTAAAGCACACGATATTACCTTGTGACTTCTTGTCATTAAGTATGCGATTAGTGCGTGAGAATGCTTGCACAAGGCCGTGAAATTTGAGATTCTTGTCTACGTACAGCGTGTTAAGCCGTGGGCTGTCAAAGCCTGTTAAAAACATGTTTACCACTAGCAGAATGTCGACTTGGCCTTGGCGTACACGCTTAGCAATATCTTGATAATAGTTATAGAACGATTGACTGTCGCGAGTGCTGTAATTGCAGCCAAACATAGCGTTATAGTCAGCAATAAATGTATCGAGCTTGTCGCGGCTGTATGGATTAATCCTGCCCTCAGGCATTGGGTTCTCTTCTGGGATTAACCCATTCACTAAGCCGTTAGCATTCGGGTCTTCTTCGTTGGCTGCATAACTGAATATCGTGGCAACCTTAAGCGGGTTAGCTAAGCCTGCCTGTTTTTGCTTAAATAATTCGTAATACTTAATTAGCGTCTCTACACTGCTTACGCAGAACATGCCCGTAAAGTCAGGTGCTTTAGTTTTCTGCTTATGATGTGCCAGTATGTACTCGGTAATCTTCTCAAGTCTTTTAGGACTATCTAGTATCTCTCTGGTGTTAATGCCCTCAACTTGAATATCAATATCGTTGTCAGTAGCAATATCAAGCTCGTTGGCGCTGTCTTTACGCTTGTATTTGCCTACGTACTCCACTGCAAAGCGTAAGACGTTCTCATCTTTAATTGCATCTACAATCACGTACTTATGCAGGCATTCACCAAAGAGGTCTTTAGTAGTCTTCTGGTGTCCTATGCTGCCCGTGGCGTTATCTGCAAATATCGGAGTGCCAGTAAAGCCAAACATCTGAGCGTTCGTAAAGAACTTTTTGATGTTCTGGTGTGTGTCACCAAACTGGCTGCGGTGGCATTCATCAAAGATAAATACAAATTTCTTATCTTGCAGGTGGCTCACCTTGGCTAAGTGCTGCGGGTGCATGATGGCGTTGTTAAGCTTTTGTATCGTTGTGAGTATCAGCTTAGTGCTTGTATCGGTGAGCTGTTTTACGAGCTTACGGGTGTCTGTGGTTTCGTCCACGCTACCTTTGCTAAAGCCATTAAACTCTCGCGCTGTCTGGTAGTCTAGGTCTTTCCTGTCCACCACAAACACCACTTTATGCACCTTAGGGTTACGCATAATAATCTGGCTAGCTTTGAACGAGGTGAGCGTCTTGCCTGAGCCAGTGGTATGCCAAATATAAGCATTGTCATTGCTATTCTTTACTCTATCAACAAGCGCTTCAGTGGCATAGAACTGATAAGGCCTAAGCACCTTAATGATTTTCTCTTCGGTCAGTACCATGTAATGAGCAATCATCTTTGCTATGTGACATGGTTTCAAAAACTCCGCAATAAACTCGCGTAGGTCAGATAAGCGCTTGTTCTCTTTGTCCGTCCAGAAGAACGTCTGCTTAAAACTCTGCTGCTTGTTGTTAGAGAAATACTTAGTGTTTACTCCGTTGCTAATAATAAATAACTGCACATACTGGAATAAGCCAAAGCCTGCATCATAACTGTCATGGTGGTAACGGTTAATCTGGTTAAAAGCCACCTTAAGCTCTGCGCCTCTGCGCTTGAGTTCTACCTGCACCAATGGCAAGCCGTTAATCAACAAGGTCACGTCATAGCGATTCTTGCGGTTGCCTTGTATGGTGATTTGGTTAGTGACTTGAAACTCGTTTAAGCACCAGTCATCGCTATTTAAGAAGCGGATATAAACAGTCTCGTCATTGTCACGCTTGAGCGCAAAGCGGTCACGCAGCACCTTAGCGCGCTCAAATACATCGCCTGTATTCAGGTGGTTAAGAATGCGGTCAAACTCGTTAGCAGTGAAGTGTATATCGTTGTTGTGCAGCTCTAGTTGGCGCTTTAGGTTAGCAAGCATACCTGCTTCATCTTCAATCGCTATGTAGCTGTACTCCATGCCCTTTAGTTGAGCTATCAAGGCCTCTTCGAGCGCAAATTCTGATTGTGGTGGCATGTGAGTAGATATGTTATAAATTTTTATTAATTGGCTGATATTCAATATTGAAGAATTCGCAAAGCCTTTTGTTTGTTTCTTCGTCAAGCTCTAAATTAGCTTCTGGTAATAAGTTTTTAAGAGAATCTAAAGCTTGAAGAATTTTTAAGACTTCATCTTTATCTCGTATTTTTCCCCCATCAGACATCAGAGCATCTGCTGCACTTTGTAGCTCCTCTACAGCATGAGCAAGGTTTTTAAGACGCCGTTTGTATTTATCACGCAGAGAGCGTTTTAAATTTTTAGGCTGGGCTTCATTCATATTCGAATTCTCATAAAAACATCTGCTGTAGCAATCCTTGCTTATATTGCTTAGCGGCTGCGAGTTGGTTCTGGGCGTGCGTTAGCTTGTCATCAATCGCGGTTAAGAATTTGGCGATTTTTGTTTGCTCTATTTTTGAACTTGGAATCTGTAGCGGGCAAGAAAGTACATCTTCTTTCTTAAGGTTAGTTTGCCCAACACCGCTATCGTATGCTAAAAAATGTGAGTTCCTATTGATTAGGAAATAAAGAAATTTATTGTTATATAACTTTGACTTTAAGGAGCATATCCGTTGATTAAGGGTGTATTTATTATCATTTTGAATATATAAGCACTTGGCTAGTGCTTTACCATTCGGTACATCACTCATCACCATTACGATTGAATCACTAAGGATAGGAGCTAAAGCATTGTCAGTAGTCTTAAATACCGCCCCATTTGAAGCAATAAATTTAGAGTTTACGACAATAAACTTACCATTTATAGAAATAATAGTTTCATGACCTTTTCCATTTTTAAATTCTACTAAATCACCTAGCGTGGTATCTATCCACTCAGGAAAAGCCTGCCCATCATCATCCTTAAAGCGTAACTCTTGGCTGAAAATCTGCTGCCTCACGCCTTTTTTGTACTGTGCTAATAGCTCGCACTTTTGCGAGAGTTGGGCTATTTTTTCATCTACTGCTGTGAGGAAGTTGGCGATTTTTGTTTGTTCTTGTTTGCTAGGTAGGGTAACTGTGATTTTTGACAAGTCGCCTAGGTAAATGCCTGGCTGTGCAGATACAACTTGATTTTTAAGTAGCTTGTTTTGGAACGCTGTTGTAGTGAATAGCTGAGCCATGAAGCTACTACTTTCGGCCGTAAATCTAAAAAAAGCTACACTTCTTTGAAATGCAATATTGCATAGTATATTTGAATAGATTGCTACACGTCCGATAGTTCCAACTACTGTAAGTAAAACGTCTCCAACTTCTAACTTATAACTTTTATAGATTCCATCAAACTCTGATTTTGAGATTTTTCTATCTGAGTTATCGAACGAAACAACTCCGTAGTTAATATTCTTAGCGCTTAATAAATAGTAATTGCTGTTAGGCGCTTCTTGGTGTGTGCCATGAGTACCATCTTTAATAAAGTGAGCTAACTTACCTAGCGGTTTAGTAGTCCAAGCAGTAAAGTCTTGTCCTCTTTCATCTTTAAACCGTAACAATGGCACGCTCATGCTTACTGTCCTTGCACTGCGAAAGGTGGTGCTATGCCTAACTCTTTGCAGAACGCTGCTATAGTCGCATCTGTAGCCTTACTGGCATTATCAAGCTCCACAAGTTGTGAAGCTATGGCTGCTAGGTCAATCGCCTCTTCTGCCTCAAAGGTATCGACATAACGCGGTATATTCAAGTTGTAATCGTTAGCCTTAATGCTCTCTAGGCTTGCTACATGGCTGTATTTGTCTTCGTTAGTTCTGGCTTTGCAAGTATCCACAATCTTGTTGATATGCTCAGGACTTATGACGTTCTGAGTTTTTACCTTATCGAAGTGCTGGCTAGCATCAATGAACAAAATGTTATCTGGATGCTTACGGCACTTCTTAAACACTAATACACAAGTGGGGATGCCAGTGCCGTAAAAGATATTTGCAGGCAGGCCAATGACTGTATCAAGGTAGTTAAGCTGCTCAATGAGGTATTGGCGAATGTGGCCTTCTGCTGCGCCACGGAATAGTACGCCATGCGGCAGAATAATCGCCATTGTGCCGTCTTCTGACAAGTGATGAAGCATGTGCTGCACGAAGGCCATGTCTGCTTTAGTGCTTGGTGCCAATCGTCCGTATTGACTGTAACGGTCATCATTCATCATTAACGGGCTTGCGTTCCACTGTGCTGAAAAAGGTGGGTTAGCTACGATGGCATCAAACCGCATATCACGGTGCTGAGGGCGCTCTAGGGTATCTTCCTGCTTGATGTCGAAGTCAGCGTAATGCACGTCATGCATAATCATGTTCATGCGGCATAGGTTGTAAGTGGTACGGTTCAGCTCTTGCCCGTAAATCTTTACCTTTTTATCACCCTTAGGGTCATAGACTTTCTTAACACGCAATAGCAGCGAACCGCTCCCACACGCTGCGTCATATATGCTTCTAATCTGTTTATTCTCGTCAGTCACTAGCTTGGCGAGTAGTGTGGAGACGGGCTGAGGGGTGTAGAACTCGCCTGCTTTTTTACCTGCACCACTGGCAAACTGACCGATTAAGTATTCATAAGCATCACCTAGAACGTCACCCTCAGTATCGGATAAGTTGAAGTCGATGTTATCAAGATGTGATAGCACCTTAGATACAATCTCGTTCTTTTCTTTGACTGTTTTGCCGAGCTTAGAAGACGTTAAGTCTAAGTCTTCAAACAAGTTCACAAAGTCATCAGCACTGTCAGTGCCTAGCGTGCTTTGCTCGATGTTCTTGAGTATACGTGTAAGGTCATCCAGAATGAAGTTGTGACTTTCACCTGCGCCCTCGCTATCAAGTTGATTATTGCCTTTCTTGGCGATGGCGTGGAATAGCTCTGAGGGCTTGAGAAAGTAGCCTAGCTCATCAAGTGCAGCAGTTTCAAGTGCAGCAATATAGGCTTGGCCTTCTTTGGTAGTTTCGCTTAGTGAAGCGAACTTAAGGTTTTCTTGCGCTAGCTCTGCATCACAAAAGCGCTGGATTTTCTCAGATAGGTACTTGTAAAAGATAAAGCCGAGTATGTAGTCTCGAAACTCATCTGCATTCATCTTGCCCCGTAAGGTATTGGCTATATTCCATAGCTGCTGCTGTAGTTGCCTGCGTTGCTCTTCTGACATTTATTTTATCTTTTTTAACTGCTTATATGTAATAGCGAAAGATACACTATCACGTGAATAAATGCGAGTCTCAGGCTGGCGGGTGGCTTACAAAAAAGGACATATGTGAGCGCTTAGAACTGCGCTTTTTAACTTGTACCTAGGCCAGTAACTAGCTCAATAACTCTTGAGTGTACGGGGCTGCATAACATGGCGCTAGGTATTCCGTTATAGATGGTTTTGAGAGTGCTAACTAGTTAGAGTTTATCAGTAATAACTATAATTTATTGACTGTGCTCAAGCGGTTGAGAATCACCCAAATAAATGCTGTAAATGCAGAAGTAGGATGCACAGAAAGGCGCTGTAACTGGTTAAAAGGCACTGGCCTACAGGCGTGTATAAGAGCTTCATTCTAATCGCTCCCTTAAGCTGTTATGCCGAAAAACACTTTTAGCTCATTGACGTTTAGCCATGTTCTTTTGTTGTTCACAAGCAGTCTGATTTTTCTGTACTTGTATGCTCCAGAAGTTACCGTAGTGATTTTATGATTAGTGCCGTTTACTATGATTTCGTTAGCTGTAATGGTGAGGTCTAGCTTCAACTTATGTACTGCCTGCATCTTGGCAAAGTGTATATCTATTACTTTGCGGATTTCTGACATGTTGCTACATCCTGCAAGTGATATATCAGTACGATGATTTTCAAGTCTTTTGTAGAGCAGTGCTTTCACAAACTGTCTGAGCGGCATGTTCCAGATTTTATCGTTCAACTCAAGTATGCCAGTAGACTGCTGCACTGAGTCGAGTATCGCCCTCTGGGTAGTAAAGCCAGCTCTTCTATCTAACATGCAATCGAGCATATGAATAAATGCTTGCGTTAAATTAAGCCCTTTGTATCTGTTAGCATAAACTCTACCAGTGAACTTAAATCCCAAGCCTTCGGCCTCTGGGTGCTCTGACATGAGTTTATATGCGGCTTGCTGGGCAGCATCTTTTGCGCTTGCCATTATTTCTTTAATCAACTTTTTCTTAGCAACAAAATCTTGCTTTTGATTGACTTCTGATATGCGCTGGTCAGGTAGCTCTTTGACAATGCTCTTTAGATGCTGGTTAAGTTCATAACTTTTGCCATCTGCAAAAATCTCATCTACTGAGGGCAGCGCAACAACAATAATCTTGCTATGGCTATCTGGCTCAAGCTCATCCTTAACTTGCTTGTGTTTAGGGCTTATGATGATTTCGTATTCGCTGTTATCTTCTGACATGATGCTCCATTCTGGGTGTGCTGTTATTACGAAGTAATACATTTAGGAATTTGGTACAAATTAAGGGATGAAGCGTAATTGTTTTAAATGTCTTCAACTCTTAGTTCATATGTCTTGTTAGCTGCTGCTTTTGTTGCTGCTTGTTTATAAAATTCATCCCACTCCTTTTCTTTCTTTGACTTTGGCTTTTGCTTTTGCTTTGCTGCATCAATCTTAGACTTTACCCATGCGTCTATGTCCGATTCAGCCCATGCTACAGACCGTGCACCGATTAGAATAGATTTGGGAAAGCAGCCGTTAGCCATGTCTGCATAGATAGCACTGCGTGATTTGCCTGTCGTTTCCATCACAGCGGGAATGCGCATAAATTTGTTTGTCATATTTCTCTTTCATAAAATTGAGTTATCACCTTCATGTGCGACTTTATGGCTTGCTCCATCGCTTAATCGTGCTGATTTATGCGAGGCTGTCTTATGGCGTGCCAGTAATGCACATATATTCCTGTAGGGGTGGTGGCGTTGTATTTGAATGTTTCTGGATGAAAAAGCAGCGCTTGCTGTCTTCTATTTTAGGGAGGATGCAGTCGCGTCCTTTCCTATAATGCGTAAGAAGTTTGTAAATAGGCTAAAAGTTAAGCGTGTTCTTCCTATAGCACGTAAGAACTTACTTGATACTATTTTTCAGACTGAGAGGTTTGCCAGAAGGCTTTGATATAGTGTCGCCTGCCTTAGCTGTAGCAAGGGGCGAACTTTTGCTGCGAAGTGTAATAACTGCCTGAGACGCATAGAACGCCTCAGGCTATGTGCTTAGGCAGATTTTGCTTGCAGTGGTAAAGGCACAATCTTTGCGCCTGCTTTTAACTCGTCAAGGTAGTCAGCCCATTGCTGCATCATTACTTTGCGTTGAGCTATAAACCTAGTGCGGTTATATGCAGCACCTAATGTATCGGGTACTCTGTGAGCTAGCTGCTGTTCAATGACATTAGGGTCTATATTTAAGCGCTCATGTAGAATCGTTCTAGCCATAGCTCTAAAGCCGTGTGCCGTAATATCCACCTGTGTGTCATAGCCCATTCGCTTTAATGCAGCGTTTACAGCACTTTCGCTCATTGGTTTGAGAGGTGAATGCCCACCCATAAAGACATATTCGCCGTGCCCTGAATAAGGGTGTAGCTCTCGTAATAGTGCAACTGCTTGAGAGGCCAAAGGTACTAAATGGTTAATTTTAGTTTTTGATACATAGTAACTCCATGTGCCAGCGTCTAAGTCAATATCTGCCCACTTCGCCATTCTTAACTCACTAGGACGTGCGAAGACTAGCGGGGATAATTTAAGAGCGCAGTGGACTGTTATCGTACCGTTAAACGCATCTATCGCTCTCAGTAATTCTGCTACGTCTTTAGGCTCAGTGAACGCAGCCATGTGCTTAACTGTGGTTGGTGGTAACGCGCCTCTTAAGTCAGCCGTTACGTCTCTGACAGCGCGGCCTGTTTGTACTGCATATCTAAATACTTGCCCTGCTGTCTGTTGTGTTCTGTGTGCTGTCTCAAGTTTGTTAAGTTTTTCTACGCGTTTTAATGCATCTAATATCTCAGGTGCTGTGATGCTAGATATTGGCTTTTTACCTAGCCAAGGGAAGAGGTAAAGCTCAAAACGTCTGATTACTTTGTTTTTGTGACTCTCTGCTTTGTCTTTCATATGGGTCTGCCACCACTCACGAGCAACTACCTCAAAAGAGTTTAATGCATCATCATGCCTGCCTGACTTCACTGCTTTACGTAACTCACTAGGGTCTTCACCCGCAGCAATTACTTTACGAGCTTCATCACGCGCAGCTCTTGCATCCGCCAAAGAAACGTCAGGGTACGCACCAAAAGCCAGAAGTTTCTCTTTAGAATCAATGCGATACTTTAATCTCCATAGCTTGCCACCTGCGGGTGTCACTAGTAAGAACAGGCCTTTCTCATCAGACTCTTTGTAGGGCTTATCCTTAGCTTTTAGTGTGCGAATCCTAGTGTCTGACAGTGCCATATCTACCCTATTTTAGTGTTAATTGGGGGTATCTTAGCACGTAAAAGTGGGGTAGGTGAGAGAATACCCCCAAACATACCCCAACTTGATGCAGGATTGTGGAAGTAATCTTTGGACATATGAGGACAAAAAGCCAATAAAAAACCCGCACTTAAGCGGGTTCTCTATAATTACCTAGACTAACTAGGAATGGTAATTGGTGGTGAAAGAGGGACTTGAACCCTCGACCCCAGGATTATGAATCCTGTGCTCTAACCAGCTGAGCTACATCACCTTTTAAACTGGGTGCTAGAACTGAAATGCTTTAAAAGTTCAGCAAGGGCGCAATTCTAGTGT
>NZ_JAUXZE010000097.1 GCF_030694085.1 Tabrizicola sp.
CAGTGTTCGGAATGACAAATGCGGGTTACTCAGAACTCTTTAAGACACGCAGTGAGATTATCACTACTTTCAAGTCAAGGTGACAACATGATTATAAAAACGATTGATTATCAGGATGGCGATACACAACTCGAAGGCTACCTGGCCTATCACGAAACCGGTAAGCCCAAACCCGCCGTGCTGGTGTCGCACGACTGGAGCGGGCGGCGTGAACTGGCGTGCCAGGGAGCGGAAAGAATCGCCGATATGGGCTATGTGGGCTTTGCCTTGGATATGTACGGCAAAGGCATTTTCGGCGCGGATGGCGATGCGGAAAAGAATGGCGCGTTGATGGCGCCGTTCGCGCAAGATCGTGCCTTATTGCGCCGTAGGATCAACGCCGCACTGCATGCCGTGCGGCAACTGCCGCAAGTTGATGCCACCCGAATTGCCGCAATGGGTTACTGCTTCGGCGGTATGTGCGTGCTGGAATTAGCGCGATCCGGCGCGGATGTGAAAGGTGTCATTAGCATCCACGGCATTTTTGCACCCGGCAATGCGGCCAATGAAGCAATCACCGCACAGGTGCTCTGCCTGCACGGCCACGACGATCCGATGGTGCCACCGGAGCAAGTGCTCGCGTTTGAAACCGAAATGACCCAGGCCAGCGTCGATTGGCAAGTGCACGTCTACGGCGGCACGATGCACGCGTTTACCAATCCGAAAGCCAATAATCCGAGTTTTGGCACGGTATACAAAGAAGTGGCGGCGAATCGGGCATACCGGTCGATTGCGGATTTTTTGGGGGAAGTGTTTGTGTAAAAAACTTTTTAAGCCTTCGGTCTGACCGTCTCGCTCCGTCTCGACTGTCTGCCCGAAGGCAATCTTTTTGAGGCCGACCTCCTCTTGCCTGCTGTTTTCAACCTGGGGCTAGGCGAAACCCGATGAGGTCGTTGCGGTAGCCAGGCTCGATCCCGTCGCGCTGAGCGGAACGCGTGAACCAGCCGAGGAAGCTCCACGAACCGCCACGCAGCACGCGGGATGTACCCTTGTCAGGGCCAAGCGGGTTAGTTATTGCTTGCTTAGGGTATTCTTCCGCATACCAGTCGGCGCACCATTCCCACACATTGCCATGCATTTCAAATAATCCCCAGGGATTCGGCGGCAATGATTTAACCGGAACAGTTCTTTCACGGAACAGGCTTTTCTCGCCGCCGGTATAAGGGGAATTGCCATCATAATTGACTTGCTCGGGCGTGATGTTTTCTCCAAACGAAAACGGTGTCTGGGTGCCAGCACGGCAGGCGTATTCCCATTGCGCTTCGGTTGGAAGATTGGCGTGTAAGTCCGGAAACAGCGTATTTAATTTAGTAATGAATTGTTGCACATCGAGCCAACTGACTTTTTCCACCGGCAGATTCGGATCATCCCGGAAACTGCTGGGATTGTTGCCCATGACCGCTGTCCATAGAGCTTGAGTGCATGCGCTGTCAGCCAGCCAGAAACCATTTGTCAGTGTGACCTCGTGTTGTGTTTCGTCATCGTATCTTTCCGCTTCCGTTTCGGGCGAACCCATTTGGAACCTTCCCGGTATGATCCAGCGAAAGCGCTGGCGGATACCTTGATAATCCAGATCCATGTATAAACCAAACCGATCCTGACCGTTCGCAGTAACAGCAGTAAATCTAGCGGGTTAAAGTCCCGTCCGAGGAGTTGTCCGTGCGCCTCGGTAGCATGAGGAAGCGGCGTCGTGGTAACGCGGGGTCGTAAGTTTCCACGCAGCAAGAGAGCAGGCCG
>NZ_JAUXZE010000001.1 GCF_030694085.1 Tabrizicola sp.
CGGCCTCCAGCGCCACACGGGCCTTGAAACCAGCGTCATGGTTCCTGCGTTTCTTCATATCCTGATCTCCTCGTTCTTGGAGACCAGCAGACGTCAGATCGTAGCTTCCGTCACTGCCCGATTTTCGGGGACTAGCTCAAATAGCAGATGAAACAGAAAGTCCCGGTCAAGCCTGCCTTTCTTGGGTGCAACGGGATAAACGTCTGCGCTACAAAGTCCGCTAAAGTCAGGGCGTGCTGCCTTCCGCAAGTATGGGCGTATCTTGCTGTAGAGAACCATTGTCCCGTCGAAGGGATACTTTCCTGAAATAAGCTTTTCTTCGCGTGCGGTCATCACACCGACCAACTCATCGGAGCCTGTGATCATGTTGCCTGCGCCTACGTGGGGCAAGTCAGCGTATGCGGCCTGGCGTGGGTCAACGAGGCTAGAAGTGACGTCAGCCACATCTGACAGAACTACCGTTTCTCGGTCAGGTCCCCGGTAGTCAAGTGCGTTGGCCTTGATGCTTTCAAACAACTCCAGAGCGTTCTGGAGGTTGGCTTCGGCGTGGGCGCGGGCGCGGGTCAGGCCCTCGAAAGCCTCGTCCAGAACCGCAACGATCCGCTGTTGTTCTTCGAGTGGTGGGAGGGGGATTTGGAATGAAGCAAGGCTTTTCGCCGACAAGTTTGGTTGTGCCGCGCCATTGGCGTGCTTTTGTATCTCATCTGCACACAGAGAACTTCCGAAGTAGTACCCAAGGTATTGTGGGTCCAAAGTGCTGTCCGGTCGCACTATCACGAGTGACGATGCGATTGCACCCTCGCTTATATTGTCCACAACAGCATACTTTCCAAGTGACCCCCTGAGACAGAACAGTAAGTCACCTTTCAGGATTTTTCCTGATCCAAGGCGGTGAAAGTGATCGCGCGGGATGTAGTTCATCTCCGAGAGGTCGAGCAAACCGTCACCCAGATGCCCGGCATTCACAAACGGTACGCCTTCCAAGACGAACGCTTTCCGTCCGGGATAGTTCTTGCCCCGGTCACCATTTTCGAAGCGGCAAAGTAAGCCAAGAGATGCAGTAGCCCACCCAGCCTTCACAGCATCCCCCGGATGCTTTCCAGAATGTCCGCCGTCTCGGCATCACGGGCCAGCATGTCGGCGATGATGTCCTCGGGGCTGCGCAGGGCCGCTGCCTCGGGCGCATTGGGGTTCTTCACCGACAGGTCGCAGGTCGCATCGTCCAGATCGGCCCGCTTCACCAGCCAAGACTTCGGCCCAAGGGCGCGGGTGCGCTGGAGGGTCACGAACTCGGCCAAGTCAGCGTCGTTCAGGGGGTTGGTCTTGCCCATGCTGCGGCCCGGATCAAGCTGGTAGACCCACACATCCCGTGTGGGTGCGCCCTTCTCAAAGAACAGCACCACAGTCTTGACCCCAGCCCCCTGAAACGTGCCCTGTGGGCAGTCAAGGATGGTATGCAACTCTGCTGCCCCAAGCAGTTCCCGGCGCAGGGTCACACTGGCGTTGTCGGTGTTGCTGAGGAAGGTGTTCTTGATCACCACTGCCGCCCGGCCCCCGGCCCGTAGCTTGCGAACGAAGTGCTGCAGGAACAGGTAGGCCGTCTCACCCGTGCGGATGGGGAAGTTCTGCTGCACCTCTCGCCTCTCACCCCCGCCGAAGGGGGGATTGGCAAGGATGATGTCGTGGCGGTCCTTCTCCTGGATGTCCATCACGTTCTCATTGAGCGTGTTGGAGTGGACAAGGTTCGGGGCTTCGATCCCGTGAAGCACCATGTTCATGATGCCGATGATGTAGGCGAGGCCCTTCTTCTCTTGGCCGAAGAAGGTGCGGGTCTGCAGGGTCTCATAGTCCGCTGCGGTCTGGGCCTTGGGGCGCAGGTAGTCATAGGCTTCGCAGAGGAAGCCAGCGGAGCCGACTGCGCCGTCGTAGATCGTCTCGCCGATCTGCGGGTCGATGACCTTGATCATGGCACGGATCAGGGGACGCGGGGTGTAGTACTCGCCCCCGTTGCGGCCCGCGTTGCCCATGCGGCGGATGCGTGTCTCGTACAGTTGCGACAGTTCGTGACGCTGGTCTTGGGTGTTGAAGTTCAGGCCGTCGAGGATTTCGAGCACGTCACGCAGGATGTAGCCAGAGCGGAACTTGTTGCGGAGTTCGGTGAAGACCTCGCCGATCTTGTACTCGATGGTCCGGGGGCCGGTCGCCGTGGTGCGGAAGGCGGCAAGATAGGGGAACAGCTTCTGGTCAACGAAGGCGATAAGGTCATCACCGATCATCGCCGCATTGTGGTCGAAGGTGCCGTTGGCCTTCGGTGCGGCCCACTCATCCCAGCGGTACTTGCCTGTGATGATGGGGGCGTAAGTGGTGCCGTCAAGCTCGGCACGGTCGCGGCGTTCAGTCTCCAGGTCGTGCAGGTACTTGAGGAACAGCACCCAGGACGTCTGTTCAACGTAGTCGAGTTCGTTGGCGATGCCTTCTTCGGCCCGTAGGTTCTTTTCGATGGTGTTGAAGGCGTTCTCGTACATGCTTCCCCGCGCGGTTTGGGCAGACAGTTCCATCAGTTGGGCTGCAGCGCAACTGGATTGCCCGCTGGTTGGGTCGTAACTTTCCGGCACATTTTTGCGAAGGGGTATCTATCCCGATCCCGCGTGCAAATTCCCCCGTACCCCCCCAACGCGGCCCCGCAGATGGCCTATCGTCAGCCGCCGTGACCCAGCCAGCAAAGCTGCGGCAAGTGTGCTGGTGGCGCTCTCCTGGACGGCGTAGCAACACTGTGTGTCTCAGTGGACCTTGCCCCTGTAGGACACGGCGAAGGTGCCCCGAATGTGTCCTATTGGAATGGGTATTGCTATTCTGGGACGGATGGCCCATTGAGCTTAAGAGCTTAATAGGACGCTTTGCGCTTAGAAGGATAACAGACCATGGCCACCATCGGATATGCCCGAACTTCGACCACTGACCAGAAGGCGGGCCTGGAGGCCCAGCTTCGAGACCTCGCCAGCGCGGGATGTGAAGAGGTCTTCAAGGAAGAGGTGT
This sequence comes from Tabrizicola sp., assembly GCF_030694085.1. Classification (GTDB taxonomy): domain Bacteria; phylum Pseudomonadota; class Alphaproteobacteria; order Rhodobacterales; family Rhodobacteraceae; genus Tabrizicola. Next base: position 3,037 of record NZ_JAUXZE010000001.1, read on the forward strand.
CATCGGTGGATATGCTCGCCCGCACGCAGTTTGAAGCGGCACTGCGGTATGCCCGCAAAGGGGACGTGCTGGTGGTCACGAAGCTGGATCGTCTGGCCCGTTCCGTAAAGCATCTTGTTGAGATCACTGCCACCCTGGAGAGTAAGGGAGTGTCGCTGCGTATCTTGGACGGGGCGATTGATACGACCACATCGACTGGGCGTCTAATGCTGAACATGCTGACTAGCATTGCCCAGTTCGAGCGCGAAATCATGCTTGAACGCCAGCGCGAGGGAATTGCGAAGGCGAAGTCCGAAGGGAAGTACAAGGGGCGCAAACCGACCGTTATGGTGCAGGCGGCGGAGATCAGGCGGCTGGTGAACGAGGAGAAAGTTTCGCCCACTGAGGTTGCGAAGCGCCTCGGGGTGGCCCGTTCGGGCGTCTACAGGGCCTTGAGTGGCTAAGAACCTGCGTCCCTATCTTCTGAAAATGCCCATTCAGGGGCGGTCGGAACGGCACCACCCGCACTGGACCCTAAGTCTATCAGACTACAGACAACTAGCCTAACAGCGTTATCCCGCCTTGCCCCTTCGTCCTTAGAGTAAGCACGGCTATGCGTGCCCGCGTTTTCAACGACTGGTCGCTCCTAGGACCGAACCGCAATTCATTTGGCGCACGGCTTCGGAGAACAGCCCTCTCGGAGGTCAGCAGGCCACATCAGTCCGTTTAGCGCGGACCAGAGGCCATTTAAGTCCCTGTAATGCAAGCGATAAAATCAGGCCTGTCATAAGCAGATCACTGATTTCTGGCTTCACAAGCCAAGCCTCAATAGGCCCCAGCCAGATCACGAACTGGCATGCCTCAGACAACACACCCAACAACAAGCCAAAGAAGGAACATGACCTAATGGCTCATATCACGTTCAAAGACCGTCCATGTGGATGGGGCAAGAGTACGGAGATCACCGAGAGCTTCCGGGCGGGAGAGAAGTACATCACGGTCGTACCATTTCTAAGCGAAGCAGAGCGGATCGCTGGCCGTGCACAGACCCAAAGCCGCTTCACTTTACTGCAGCCGAACGCGACAAGAGCAAGCAAGACCGACCATGCTACTGAAATAGTACGAGCTGGAGGGAGCCTAGTCTGTACCCACGCCCTCTTGTATCGACTGGGCACTCTGGCAACCGAGGAAACCAACGAGACCACCTCAGTGACCCTTGGGGGCTTCACATTTGATGTACCGCTCGGACGAAGCCTGCTGCATGACTACAACCTTATCATTGATGAAGTAGTTAACCCGTTTGAAGTCGAAGGGGGCACCCAGCCAAGAGACTTTGCCAAGGACTATGTTGAAAACGGCATGGCAACAGTGGACCCAGTCACTGGGAAGGCTGAGCCGACAAGCAAATGGGACGAACGGTTTAGGGAAGGCGGAAAGACTTTCAAGCCAGCACTGTACGAGCAAGCAAAATCCGGGGCTTTGTACGTGGTGGATAGCAAGCTGTTTGTAATGACGATCCCGATGGAGTTGCTCCTCAAGCCAAAGTCCGTGACCATCTTCACCTACCTGTCGGAAGGCACGATACTTCTCCAGTTCCTCAAGCAACTACAGACCCAGCTCGCAGGCACACCCCAGGCATTTACGCTAGAGGTCGACAAGTTGCCCGCTGACCAAGAGCGTGCTTGGCTGGATGATGTCCGCTCCGCACTGACCGTAAAGAGCATCCCAGCACTAGAGGCATTTTCGTGGTCTCACAATTCACAGGTTAAGACCTTCACGGGGAGCGGTTCCTCTGCACAGTGCCGGACAGCAGGCAACGCACTAAAGAAGTTCTATGGGGCAAATCTCACCGGGATCAACAAGGGTAACGTCTTGCTGACGTGTGCACGCGAGCTTTGGTACGACAGTGCACCAAAGAAGAAGCCAGCATCCGGGCCACTAGCAGAGCATGCGAGACTATTTGGGCACCCGTGCCGCACAGATGATGGCAAGAGCAGAGCTGGAGTGTGGGGGACAACAGGCGTGCGCTGGATAGGCAACACGACACGGGGAGTGAACGACCACATCTGCTGTACCCACGCAATCTACCTTTATGATCAGCACCCTCGGCCGCAGTTGCTCCAGTTCCTCAACATGTCCGTGAACTCGCAAGCGGGCCGCAGCTTCTCTGACGCGTACGCACTCTCTGAAATGGTGCAGTGGATTTTCCGGTGCTGCATCAGGCAGGGTGGAGTTAATGGTGTTGCTCCCATGGCAACGCGTAGGCGAAAGGCCACGGTGTACATTCCAAGCAAGCGCATGCGGAACTTGCTGATCTACTGGCTCAACACCGGCCAAGTGCACTCCGGGCCTTCAAGCTGGACGGTTGCCGCAGCAGCAGCTGCATGATGACTAGGGCGGGGGTGGGGCAAGCCCCTACCCCTGTCAGCCACTCGCATGCGGGACAGCATCTGTCTTCTTTGGCTTAGCCCGCTTGAGGTCAAACTGCGAACAAGTCGATTGCCGCCTTCAGCTGCGCCAGCGTGTAACCCTCTCGCATGTATACTTGCTGGGTAACGCCTTGCCGTTCGTGCCCTACGATCGACTGATAGATTGGTTCGGCAACGCCTGCCTGTGCAAGTCGGGTCACCATCGTATGACGAAGGCCATGGAAAACGTGCCCGGTAGACTTGATACCCAACTCAGGGGTGAGAGTAGCATTGAACCAACGGCCCAAAGCCCTGCCGTAGCCGTTCTTTGCGCAGAAAGTGTACTCAGGGAACATGCGGGTCTTGCGTTGGGCTTCCATTCGGGACCGATAGTCCAACAGACCCAACCGCACCAACTCGTCATGCATGGGCACCTTGCGAAGTGCGGCAGCGGACTTGAACTTCTTGTTGGCGTCGCCCTCGTCGATCAGATGGAAGAACCAGATGCCGTCCTGTTGCTGGATGTCTGCCACTTCAAGCTGACAAATCTCGTTCAGCCGCGCCCCGGTGAAAATGGCGATCAGCGTAGCCCACTTGTGGCTCTCAGCTTTGACCAAGCCTAAGGTGTTCTCGGTCACCTCTCGGTACACCGCCTTCAGAGCATCGGGCTTATATGCCTGACGCTTAGGAACCGCCTTGCTGTTGAACTTGCCGACACGGGTCCCTGCGAACAGGTTGGCCTCTGCGTGGCCGTTCTTCATCGCCCACTCGAAGAATGACTGGAAGGTACTGATATAGCCGTTGACGGTCACCGCTGAGATTTTGGCCAATCCCGCCACCTCTGTCGCCTCTCGCACTGACAGGGTTCGAGTTTGCGGCATCTTGTGCCGGTTGGCAGGCAGTTCCAGAAGGACGCGCTTGATGTCCTGCGCATCACGCTTGGTGATCTCCCCGACAAGGCGATGCGCACCAAAGTACTCGGTCAACAGGGCGAGGTTGGCTTCCTTCTTCTCAAAGGTGGCGCTCTGCCAACTGCCTGCCCGCTTGTTCTCTGCGACGTAATCGTCAATCGCTGTCTGCAATGCGATCCCAAGATCAGCCGGTGCCTCTGGCGCAGGCGCTTGAAGGACAGGGGCCATCGGGCCAGTGAAGTCATAGTGCTCAAGGGACGCCTGATGTTTCACCAGCGCCCGCAGGAAATCCCGGTGGGCCAGCTTGTATTCCTGCAGCATGCGATCCGCTTCCTTGGTCGATCCCGGACCAGACAACCCGGTAGCCTCGCAGAGACGCCGCAGGAAGGCGTCCGTGCCCTGCGGAGCCATGATGCCCCAGTAATCCTCCGAGGTGCCCTCAGCGAGCATTTGCGTGGTCGTCTGCGGGGCAAGGTCAAGTTCGGACGGCAGGCCGTTCGCACCGATCTGGTCGATCCGAATGGCCAGCGCCTGCTTGAAGTAACCGTGCATTGCGGCCCGGAGTTCGTCATGCCGCATCACGGTTGGAACTCCATGTCGGCGCAACAGTTCACCGCATGATGCGAGAAACCGGGCTAACTCACCTGCCTGTCTCGGGCATCGGGTGCGCAAAGACAACCGAACAGTGTCCGGTCGCGGGTGATTTGCGGTGCAGGGAAGCGGCCAGCGGAAGTAGAAAACACCGTGCCGGGACGGGTAAAGGTAAGCAGTCAGCCTCATCTTGTGTCACACCTTTGTGGCACACTCGCTCTCGCGGCATCTAAGGCATTGATTTAGAAGGGTCTGGTGGAGCAGAGGGGGATCGAACCCCTGACCTTATCATTGCGAACGATACGCTCTCCCAACTGAGCTACTGCCCCATCCGCGCAGCGGTATTCAGCGCAAATCCCGGGCAGAGTCAAGCCGGGCACGCAGGACGATCAGCGGGCGTGTTGGCGGACGAAGGCGACGATGTCGGCAACAGGGCGGGCCCCGGCCAGGCGGGCGATCTCGCGGCCGTTGCGATAGAGAACCAGTGCCGGAATTCCGCGGATGCCTGCGCGGGCCGAGATCTGCGGGTGGTCCTCGGTGTTCAGCTTCATCAGCCGAGCTTCGGTCGTCAGTGTCTTCGCGGCTTTGGCAAATTCCGGGGCCATCATCCGGCAAGGGCCGCACCAGGGGGCCCAGTAGTCGACCAGGACCGGCAACCCGTCGCCGTGGGTCACCTTGTCATGGGTGGCAGCGTCCAGTTCGGCAACCGAACCATCGACCAGCACCGTGCCGCAAACCCCGCATTTCGGTGCGTCGCCCAAGCGGGCAGCTGGCACGCGGTTGGCCTGGCCACAACTCGCGCAAGTCAGTTTCACGGCGTCGGTCACAGGCATTGGGCACCTCACATCTAGCAAGGCCTGAAGATGTGTAACGGCTGTCGATCCCGCAAGGTCGGCCTAAAGAAAATCCTCTTCCTCGCCGCTGACATCGATCCCCAGGGCCTCCAGCCCGGCCTCCAGGTTCTCGGCCAGATGCGGCATCCCCATCAGGTATGAGGCGGTCGGCGTTGTCGCTTCCGCAGTCGCTGTGGCCACGGCCTCGTCAAAGTCCTCGGGCTCGAACGCCCCGCGGCCGACCCAGGCGACCGCTGTAAGTTGCGACTTCTCGTCGTCGTTCAACCCATCGATGAAGGCATGAAGCTCGGCGTCTCCGACCCCGGCCTCGCGGGCCAGGTAGATGACATGCACCACCTTCTGCGGGCTGATCTCGAACATGGCGGCCTCTCCCATTTTCCGCATGGTCGCCTAACCTGGCGCAGGGCGCAAGCGCTCAGCCAACAAGCCAGACCGTGAGTCCATGCGCGATGGCGCCCGCAATCGTCGCCAGCACGACCGACCGGCAGGCGACCCAGGTCGCAAGGACCGCCACCGTGCCGATCAAGGCCGGGGCAAGACGGGCAAGGTCAGGGGACAGGGCCGGCAGGATCGAGGCGACAAAAAGCGTGGCAATGGCCGCCGGTCCGGTCGAGGACAGGAACCGGCCCAGCCAGCCCCCCACCGCCATACGGTCCGCCCGTGCAAGGATTGGCAAGGCGCGAAACACCCAATTCGCAGCCCCGGCCAGCGCAACAACGGTCAAAAGCTCCCAGTTCATCGCCGCACCAACCCGGTGAGTGCGCCAGCCAGCATCCCAAGCAGGATGCCGCTGGTCGCATTTAGCGCCAGCGTCCCGACGACGGTGACCAGCCCCGCCACCCCGATCACCGGAAGCTGCGGGCGGCTGAGGATGGACAAAAGCAGCGCCAGGAACAGCGCGGGCAGCATGAAGCCAAGCCCCGCGTTCACCGCTGGCCAGCCCACCAGTGCGCCACCCCCGGCATAGGCTCCGACCACCGTGCCAGAGACCCAACTGGCATAGGCCCCAAGTCCCAGGCCGAACATGTAGGGCTCGGAGAACCGCTGCCCCCGCGCCAGCGACCCCAGCGCCTGGCCGAAGACTTCGTCCGTCAGGCCCCAGGCCCAGGCCCAGGCTTGCCGCCGCCCGGCTTCCGACCCGGCCTCACGCATCAGGGCAGGGCCGTAAAGCACATGGCGCAAGTTCATCGCGATCAGCGTGAAGGCCGCGACCAGCACCGGCGCGCCGGACGACAACAGCGCCAGCGCCAGGAACTGCGAGGCCCCCGCATAGATGACCAGCGACAGGGAAAAGGCATCGATCTCGGAAAAGCCGGCGCGGGTTGCAGCCACTCCAAACGAAAAGGCGATGGGGAAATAGCCCAGGATGATCGGCAGGCTTGCGATCAGGCCGTCAAGAAAGGCAGGGCGGGTCGGGGTCATCCGGGCCGAGGGCTAACGCGGCGACCAGACGCGGTCAATGGCTTGGGACTGTTGCGGAAACCCTGACTTGCATGACAAAGCCCTCCTCTGCATTCTCGCCACCAGAAACTTGCTCAGGGTCTTTCAATGCGTCTCTTTTGCCTTGCGTCCGCTCTTGCTTGCATCTCCTTTTGGCCCGCTCTTGCCCAGGACATCCCCGGATCAGGCTTCGAGGCGGGAAATTGGGCGGGCGGAGCAGTTGCCAATGACCGCGGCGGATTTTCGCACTGTTACACGTCGGTCGGCTATGTGAACGGCCAGACGCTCTGGATCGGGCTCTACCCCAACGACTCGCTGTCCATCCTGCTGGCCCAGCCCGAGGTGCGCTTCGAGCCCGGCCAGAAGTTCGAGCTTTGGGTGATGATGGAAACCGGCCTGCCCGCCATCGGCAATGGCGAAGCCTGGGACGAAGCCTTTGCGGGAATCACCTACAACGGCATCCAGCCCACCGTCGACTTCCTGCTCAGCGGTCGCTACCTGCGGATGCTTGGGATGGGGATCGACGACGGCTTCGACATCGACGGAATTGCCCCGGCGCTGGAGCAGGCACAGACCTGCCTTGCCCGGCAGGGGGGCGCTGGGGGGCAAGGCGGCAAGGTGCTCGAGTCGGCCCCCGGCGGCGCAAAGGCGCCGCCAAAAGTGCCTGACCTTTCGAAACCCAAGACCAGCGGCGTTGGCGCGGGCGGTGGCCTAGGCTCCCGGCCCGGCGGGGCGCTTGGAACGCCTGCACCGAAGCCGCAGCCGTAAAGTTCTGGCCCGCCGTAAAGTTCTGCGGCATCGACCGGGGACTAAGTTTCCTAAGCAAGAAATTTGTCAGAATCCTTGCTTAAGGATCGTGGGTCCCTATTCCGCCGCTTCGGCATAGGATTCCACGGGCGGGCAGGTGCAGATCAGGTTGCGGTCGCCGTAGACGTTGTCGACGCGCCCGACCGGAGGCCAGTACTTGTCCACCCGGAATGACCCCGGCGGGAAGCAGCCTGTTTCTCGGCTGTACTTCCGGTCCCAGTCCCCCACCAGCGCCGCGACGGTATGCGGCGCATGGCGCAGCGGGGATTCCTCGGCGCTGATCTCGCCCTTCTCGACGGCCCGGATTTCCTCGCGGATGGACAACAGCGCGGTGATGAAACGGTCGATCTCGGCCTTGGTCTCGGACTCCGTCGGCTCCACCATCAGCGTCCCTGCGACGGGCCAGGACATCGTCGGCGCATGAAAGCCATTGTCGATCAGCCGCTTGGCGATGTCGTCCACCGTGACGCCCGCTTCGGCAAAGGGTCGGGTGTCAAGGATGCACTCATGCGCCACACGCCCCTTGTTGCCCATGAACAGGATCGGGTAATGCCCCGACAGCCGCGCCGCGATGTAGTTGGCGTTCAGGATTGCCACGCGCGTCGCCTGCGTCAGTCCCGGCCCGCCCATCATCAGGCAATAGGCCCAGCTTATCAGCAGGATCGACGCCGACCCATAGGGCGCCGCTGAAACCGCGCCGTCGCCCCCCGTCTCGGGATGCCCCGGCAGGTGCGGGGCAAGGTGTGCCTTGACGCCGATCGGCCCCATCCCCGGCCCGCCGCCGCCATGCGGGATGGCGAAGGTCTTGTGCAGGTTGAGGTGGCTGACATCTCCGCCGATCTCGCCCGGCTTCACCAGTCCGACCAACGCGTTCATGTTCGCCCCGTCGATGTAGACCTGCCCGCCGTGGTCATGGGTGATCTGGCAGATCGCCTTCACGGTTTCCTCGAAGACGCCATGCGTGGACGGATAGGTGATCATGCAGGCCGCCAGCTTGTCGCCCGCAGCCTGCGCTTTCGCCCGGAAGTCCTCGACATCCACGTCACCGTTGGCAGAGGCCTTCACGACGACCACCTCCATCCCCGCCATCTGCGCGCTGGCAGGGTTGGTGCCATGCGCGCTGGTCGGGATCAGGCAGACTGTCCGCTGCGTATCGCCGCGACTGCGGTGATAGGCAAGGATCGTCAGAAGCCCTGCATATTCCCCCTGCGCGCCACTGTTGGGCTGCATCGACATCGCGTCATAGCCGGTGATCTCGCAGAGCTTGGCGGAGAGGTCGTTGATCGCCTCGGTATAGCCCGCCGCCTGGTCGCGCGGCACGAAGGGATGCAAGGACCCGAACTCCGGCCAGGTGATCGGCATCATCTCGGCCGCGGCGTTCAGCTTCATCGTGCAGGAGCCCAGCGGGATCATCGCCCGGTCCAGCGCAAGGTCGCGGTCCGACAGACGCCGCATGTAGCGCATCATCTCGGACTCGGCCCGGTTCATGTGGAAGACCGGATGTGTCAGGTATTCCGTGGTCCGCAGCATGTCTTCGGGGAAGCCCAGAGTCGCGCGATGGGGCGGCACGCCGTCGATGCCAAAGGCGCGCAGGACCTTGATGAGGACACGCTCGTCCGTCGTCTCGTCCAGGCTGATGCCCACACGGTCATGGCCGATCTTGCGGAAGTTCAGGCCCTCGTTGCGGGCGGCGGCAAGGATGCCGGCCTGACCGACGCCGACCTCGACCGTGATCGTGTCGAAAAAGGCTTTCGGCGCGACCTTGGCCCCAGCCGCCTTCAGCGCGCGTGCAAGGCGCTGGGTCAGGAAGTGGACCCGTTCGGCAATCGCCCGCAGGCCCTTCGGGCCGTGGAAGACGGCGTACATGCTGGCCATCACCGCCAGCAGCGCCTGCGCCGTGCAGACGTTCGAGGTCGCCTTCTCGCGCCGGATATGCTGCTCGCGGGTCTGCAGGGACAGCCGGTAGGCCTTGCCCCCCTGCGCGTCGATCGACACGCCGACGATCCGCCCCGGCATCTGTCGCTTGTGCGCGTCCTTTACCGCCATGAAGGCTGCGTGCGGGCCGCCATAGCCCATCGGCACGCCAAACCGCTGCGCCGAACCGACAGCGATATCCGCCCCCATCGCGCCGGGTTCCTTCAGCACGCACAGCGCCAGCAGGTCCGTCGCCATGATCGCGATGGCCCCTGCCGCGTGCAGCGTGGCGATGCGGACGGTAAAGTCGACCACGTGCCCATAGCTGGAGGGATACTGGAAGATCGCACCGAAAACCTTGGTCGGGTCCAGCGCGCGGACATCGTCCACGATGATCTCGATTCCCAGCGGCAGCGCCCGGGTGCGGATCACCGCGATGGTCTGGGGATGGCAGAAGCGGTCGACGAAAAAGGCTTTCGCCTTCGACTTCGCCACCCGTTCCGCCATTGTCATCGCCTCGGCCGCCGCCGTCGCCTCGTCGAGAAGCGAGGCGTTGGCGACGTCCAGCCCGGTCAGGTCGCAGACCATCGTCTGAAAGTTCAAGAGCGCCTCCAGCCGCCCTTGCGCGATCTCGGGCTGGTAGGGAGTGTAGGCGGTATACCAGGCTGGGTTCTCAAGGATATTCCGCTGGATCGCGGGGGGCGTGACAGTGCCGTAATAGCCCTGCCCGATCAGCTGGGTCATGACCCGGTTCTTGGCGCCGACCTCCTTCATCTTCGCCAGCAACTCATGCTCGGCCAGCGGCGCCCAAGGCAGCGGCTGGGACTGCCGGATCGAAGGCGGCACGGTCTGGTCGATCAACTCGTCCAGGGTCCGCACCCCCACCGCGGCCAGCATCTCCTCCATCTCGACCGGAGAGGGGCCGATATGGCGGCGGTTGGCGAAGTCGTAGGGATTGTAATCGGTGGGAGTGAAAGTCATGGTTCCTGGGGTCCCGTTGTGGTTGGTCGGTGCAGTCAGTCTGCAGCCACGGCCTCGATCTCTATAAGCCAGCGCGCATCGACCAGGCCGGCGATGATTGTGCTGACGGCTATTCGGCGTCCGGAAAGCATTTCGTCGTAGATATCCCCGCTTTCACTGCGGTAGGCACGGTCCGCGAGGAAAATCGTCACTTTCACCAAGTTGTCCGGTGTCATCTTCGCGGCAGCAAGCTGCGCAAAAAGGTTGCGCCAGGCGAGGCGGGCCTGCGCCGCAAAGCCCACCGGAGCGACCCAATCCGCCTCGGTCGGGGTCAGCCCGCTGGTGTAAAGGACGCGCCGCGCCCCGACGACCTCGACCGCCTGCGCAAAATAGGGCGACGACGGAGCATCAACCGCGTCTACAGCTGTTGCTTTCATCTGCGCTCTCCCGGACGCCAAAGTGAGGAAGGACGATCAGCCGATCAGGTCCTGATACTCGTCCTCGTCCATGAACTGATCCAGCACGGACAGGTCGTCGAGCTTCATCTTGAAGAACCAGCCGGCCCCGGTCGGGTCCTCGTTCACCAGCGCAGGTGCATCGGCCAGCTTGGTGTTGACCGCGACGATCTCGCCATCGACCGGGGCCAGGATGTCCGAGGCTGCCTTGACGCTTTCGATCACGCAGACCTCGTCGCCCTCGGCCACTTGCGTCTCGGTCTCGGGCAGTTCCACGAAGACCACGTCACCCAGCTGGGTTGCGGCATGTTCGGTGATGCCTACGACCACGAGGTCACCCTCGACGCGCAGCCATTCGTGTTCCTTGGTGTACTTCATCTCGGGGTCCTCAGCGCTTGTAGGTTGTCGGTTGGAAAGGAAGTTCGGTCACGGTCACTGGCAGGCGCTTGCCGCGCACCTCGCCCATCAGAGTCGTGCCGACATTAGCATGGGCGCGGGCCACGTAACCCATCGCAATCGGTGCATTGACGCTGGGTCCGAACCCGCCGGACGTGACGCGCCCGACCGGGGTCCCATCCTCGGCGAAAAGCTCCACGCCTTCGCGCATCGGAGCGCGGCCCTCGGGGCGCAGACCGACCCGAAGTCGTTCCGGCCCCTCGGCCAATTCCGACAGGATGCGCTCGGCACCAGGGAAGCCGCCTTCCCTTGCGCCGCCAGCCTTGCGGGCCTTCTGGATCGCCCAGTTGAGGTTTGCTTCAACCGGGCTGGTACCATCGTCAATGTCATGGCCATAAAGGCAAAGCCCCGCCTCCAGCCGCAGACTGTCCCGCGCGCCAAGACCGATGGGAGCGACGGCGGCTTGCGCCAGCAGCCTGCGCGCCAAGCCCTCCGCCTGGGCGTCCGGCACCGAAATCTCGAACCCGTCCTCGCCGGTGTAGCCGGACCGGCTGACCCAGACATCCCCGATCATCCGATGATCCATGAACCGCATCGCGCCTACGCCCGGCAGCAGAGCCTCAAGCGCCACTTCGGCCCCCGGCCCCTGTAGCGCCAGAAGCGCCCTGTCGGTGACAGGTTCGACCGAGACCCCCGGCATCATCGCCGTCATATGCGCGATATCGTCGGCCTTGCAGGCTGCGTTCACGACGACATAAAGGTGGTCGCCCCGGTTGGTGAACATCAGGTCGTCCCGGATGCCGCCCGCGTCGTTGGTGAACAGGCCATAACGCTGCCGGCCCTCGGCCAGACCCAGCACATCGACCGGCATCAGCGCCTCGAAGGCAAGCTTCAGCGCCTCCATCCCGGCCTTCGGCCGCAGGATCACCTGGCCCATGTGGCTGACGTCGAACAGCCCGGCCGCCGCGCGGGTGTGCAGGTGTTCCTTCATCACCCCGTCGGGATACTGCACCGGCATCCTGTAGCCCGCGAAGGGCACCATCTTTCCGCCCAGTTCGTCATGCAGCGCATCCAGCCCCAGCAGCCGAAGCTCCTGCTCCTCAAGGTCGGCCATTGCCGTCCCTCCCGTCGTCTGGCCGGAAAACACACCGGCACCGTCAGGCGGGCCAATCCCCACCCTGCGATGCCCCCTCTGTCCTTGCGCCTTCTGGCGCGCCTGAGATCGTTATCCCTTCGGCGTCCCGCCTGCGCGGGAACTCTCCAGAGTCTGTCGTCAGCTACGGTCCCTTGCGCCTGAGAGTTTACCGGGGCGGTTGCTCCTTCGGCACCGTCGGGCAAGCGGGCCCGCCGGATTCTCCCGAACCTGACGCAAACTGCCTAGCGTAAAGACCACCCTCCGGGCAAGCGGAATTCGGGATACGACGGTATGCCGCGCAAGGACCGGTGATCAGGCCTGCATCAGGACCCGTGCCTCATAGGCCTTCAGCGTCATCCGCGCCGCTGGATAGGCGGTCGGATCGGCAAGCTCGGGGAACAGGTGCAAAAGTTCGTCCCGCTGCAGATCCGGCATCCCGTCCAGCGTGCGCTCGCCGGGCTGGAAGCTTTCCGACCACATCCCGTGCGTCAGGACAATCTGGTGCCGGTCGAACATGACATGGACATAGGTCACTGGCTGCAGCAGCTGGCTGATCCCGCGCTGGCCGACCATCTGGATCGCGGGAACCAGCACTTCATCGGTGCCGAAGTACAGCTCGCACTCTGCGCCGCAGAAGAGAACCCGATGCTGCGGCGAAACCCGGATCGGGCGGTCGGGCACGCCAGGCCCAAAGGCATCCGCCGCGATTTCCACCGGCTGCAGGCTGGGATCGGCTATCAGGTCCGCCAGCCCCATCCGGCGCTGGCCCACCCAGCGGACCGGCTGCGGGCCGTCGTCCAGTGTCAGGACCAGATCGCCCGGACGCAGGCTATCGACGGCGCGCGGGCCCTGAGGCGTCTCGATCAGGGTGCCCGAAGTGAAGCAGGGGATCACCTGTTCGATCTCGGTGAAGCTCATCGTGCCAAGGACTGCGCCATTGGCATCGTAGAAGGTCACCGTCCCGGATTCCGCGCTGGAGTAGGAGATGTCCGTGCGCGCCCAGCCATAGCCGGAGAGGTCGAGCACGTCGAAGTCGTCGCCGCCACTGCCGCCATCGACAAAGTCGCCCTGGGCAAAGTCACCATCTTGCATGACGAAGGTGTCGCGCCCGTCACCGCCGAAAAGCTGATCAGCTCCGGCACCGCCAAAGATCAGGTCGTCGCCGGACTCTCCGGCGATCGTGTCTGCCCCTCCATCGCCATAGACGGTGTCGTTGTCGAAGCCGGTATAGATCCGGTCAGCGCCATCGCCGCCGTATACCAGGTTGCGACCAGTCAGCTGCGCGCCTTCCTGGTCATCGATGAAGTCATCACCGCCACCGCCATAGACGGTGTCGTCGCCCTCGCCGAAAATAAGGTAATCCCGCCCCTCGCCGCCGAAAATCGAATCGGCACCCGAGCCGCCAAAGACGGTGTCGTCCTCGGTTCCCGCATGGATGGTGTCGTTGCCATCGCCGCCGTAGATCGTGTCGGAATGGCTGCCACCGTCCAGCAGGTCGTTGCCCGCATCGCCCGACAGGTTGTCCGCCTCGGTCCCGCCAAAAAGCTGGTCGTCGCCGCTGCCACCGAAAAGGATGTCCATCCCGGCATCGCCGTAAAGTCGGTCATTGCCGCCTTCGCCCAGGATACTGTCCGCATCCCCGCCGCCATAGACCGTGTCTTCGCCGTCCCCCGCCGCAAGCGTGTCCAGACCCGCGTCGCCGTACAGGAGGTCATCTCCAGTCCAGCCGCTCAGGCTGTCGGCATCGTTGCCGCCAAAAAGCGTGTCGTTCCCGATCCCGCCCAGCAGCGTGTCCAGCCCGTCATCCCCGAAGAGCAGGTCATTGCCGTCGTCGCCCGACAGCCTGTCAGCCTCGGCCCCGCCGTAAAGGGTATCGTCCCCCAGACCGCCGGACAGAGTGTCCAGCCCGGTCTCGCCGTAGAGCAGGTCATTCCCGTCGTCGCCGAACACCTGGTCCGAACCGTCCCCGCCATAAACCGTGTCAGCCTCGGACCCGGCCCAAACGGTATCATTGCCGGCATCGCCGTAAAGAAGATCGGCCCCGGTATCACCGGCCAGGCTGTCAGCCTCGCTGCCACCGAAGAGCGTATCGTTCCCGGCCCCGCCGACGAGGGTGTCCAGCCCGGCGTCGCCGTAGAGCAGGTCGTTCCCGTCGTCGGCCACCAGAAGGTCGGCGTCGCTGCCGCCATACATCGTGTCGTCGCCCTGGCCGCCGTAAAGCGTGTCGCCGCCCTCGTCGCCGAACATCCGGTCCGCGCCATCGTCGCCCGACAGGCTGTCCGCCCCGGTCCCGCCATAGATCGTATCGTCGCCGGTGCCCGCCTGCACACTGTCGTTGTCCGCACCCGCGAAGATCTGGTCCCCGCCACCGCCGCCGCGGATCGAGTCCCTGCCGTCGCCGCCGACCAGCCAGTCCCATCCGCTGCCGCCGATGATCGTGTCATCGCCGGCAAGCCCATCGATCCCTTGCCCGGTCGTCGAGGCACTGGCGTCGATGCTGTCGTTGTAAAGGGTGGTCCACATGCCCTCGATCTGGGCAAAGGTCCCGCTGGCACCGCCGCCATAGGTGTAGGTTCCGGCCTCGTTCCCGGTGAAGTTGACGGTTACGCCAACCCCTGGGGTGCTGCTCCACAGGCCCAGATAGTCAAAATCGTTGCCGCCCTCGCCGCCAAAGATGGTATCCGTCTGATGGTCGTCGTTGATCCAGAACTGGTCGCTGTCATCGCCGCCATAAAGCGTGTCGGCCCCGACCCCGCCCACCAGGGTATCATTGCCGGCATCGCCATAGATCAGGTCGTTGCCGCCGCCGCCGATCACGCTGTCGTTGCCGGCCCCACCGTAAGCGGTATCGTTGCCCTCCTCGCCCGAGTAGCCGCCGATCGAATCGTCGCCTGCGCCGCCGTAAAGCAGATCCCCGCCTGCGTCGCCGGACAGCGTGTCATTGCCGTCGCCGCCGTAAAGTCGGTCGCCGTTGCCGGTACCGCCATAAAGCACGTCGTTGCCGCCGCCGCCGTAAAGGTCGCCCTGGGTATTGTGCGCGGTCAGCGTGTCGCCAAAGGCCGAGCCGATGACATTGTCCATGCCGGTCAGGGTATCGCCCTGCGCGTCGCCGCCCGATGCCTGACCCGTGCCCAGGTGGACGTTCACTCCTTGCGCCGAGCCACTGTAATCGGCGGTATCCCGGCCTGTCCCGCCGCTCAGAAGGTCGGAACCAGCCCCGCCAACCAGCGTGTCGTCGCCATCATCGCCCTGAAGGGTGTCGTTTCCCGCGTCGCCGAACAGCAGATCGTTGCCTTCGTTGCCCTGCAGGCTGTCGTTCTCGGTCCCGCCATACAGTGTGTCGTCGTTCAGCCCGCCAAAGAGCGAATCGTCGCCGCTCCCGCCATACAGTGTGTCGCTGCCCGCCTCGCCGAATAGCCGGTCATTGCCTGCCTCGCCCAGAAGACTGTCGTTCTCGGTCCCGCCGTAGATCGTATCGGCTCCGCCACCGCCCGACAGCGTATCGTTGCCGCCCTGACCGTAAAGCGTGTCGTTGCCGTCGACATGCCCAGCGGCCAGGGGAGGCGTTCCGACCAGCGTCGACGTCGACAGGTCGGTCGTACCGAAGCCCGGTCCCGCGATGGTCGCGCCGAACGCCGTGTCCCACTGGTTCTCCCAGTAGTAGAGCTCGATCGAATAGGTCTGGCCCGCCTGAAGATTGATCGTTCCGCTGACGGTGGTCGCGGGCTGCTCGCGGTCGTTGTCCAGGTTGAAGACGATGTTGCCCGAGCCATCGCGGATGATGATCCGCGATCCGTCGTCCGAGGTCACGCCGAAGGTATAGGTGCCCGAGGTCTGGATGTTCAGGGTCGACTGGTAGATGACCCTGAAGTCGTCCTGGTTGGTCCCCTGCGCCGTTCCCGCCAGGGTATTGCGCAGCGCCAGAACGTTGAAGTCGTCGACATAGCCCGTGCCCTGCAGCGTGCCAGACGAGATCGTCCCGGTCTGGCCGGACGCACTGGTGAAGTCCCTGGTATAGACGGCATAGGTCCATTGCCCCGGCAGCGGACCGTCTCCGGCGACCCGGTCGTCACCCGCACCGGCGTTGACAACATCGCTGCCACCCCCTGCTGTGAACGTGTCGTTCGTCGCGGACCCGTTGTAGGTGTTGTTGCCGGCCATGCCCGGCGCGGTGCTGCTGTTCTCCGCCAAGGGATTCTCCCGTATCGCGCACCACGGGAGTATCAGGTCAAGGTGTATGAGAACTTAACCAGAACACACGGCGAAGGGCTGACGCAGCGGTTGCAGGCTTGGCCCCGCTCCGTTCGGGCCAGATGCGCCACCGGACCGGCGCGCCGCCCTGCGCTGCGGGCAGTGAACCCTCACGCCCGCCGTTCACCGGGACTTGCCACCTGCTCGGTCTCGGGCGCCGCCTCGGGAACCAGACGCACCCGCGCGACCGGCACGACCGGAGCGCGGATTGCCCTCAGCGCCAGCCAGGCCGCTGCCAGTCCGAAGACGACCCCGCCCAGCGCCTGGCCGATCAGCACGCCTTGCGCCCCCCAGTACTGCCCAAGCCAAAGGGCCAAAGGGATCGTCCCCACCGTATGCCGCCCCCAGTTCACCACGGTAGACCAGAACGGCCGACCAAGGTTGTTGCAGACCGCATTGCCGACGAAGATCATCCCGTTGAAGAACCACAACAGCGCGAGCGGACCGCAGAACAGGTAAACCAGATCACGGGTCAGGCCTTCCGCGCGGAAGGCATCGGCAATCGGGCCGCGCAGCAGGAACAGCACTGCCGACACCATCATGATCACCAGCCCGGTAAAGATCAGCCCGTCCCAGAAGACGCGCCGTACCCGGTCCATTCGGCCCGCACCAAAGTTCTGCCCGATGATCGGCCCCAAGGCCCCGGACAACGCAAAGATCACGCCGAAAGCCACCGGCGTCAGGCGCCCGGCAATCGCCATCCCTGCCACGGCCGCCTCGCCGTAAGCCGAGGTCGCCCGTGTAACGAAGGCTTGCCCGACCGGAGTCGCCACCTGGGTCAGGATCGCCGGAACCGCAATGGCCCAGATCGGCCCCATGTCGGCGACGACCTGCCCCACCGTTGGACGGTCGAAACCGCCGTACTTGGCCGTGATCGGCCGCAACGCCATCCAGGCAATCACTACCCGCGCCGCAACCGAAGCTATGGCGGCACCCGTCAGTTCCCACCCGAATCCGAAGATCAGGATGGGGTCCAGCACCGCCGTCGCCACCGCGCCCCAGACCGTTGCCATCATCGCCGCCCGTGCATCCCCGTGGCTGCGCAGGACCGCGCCGCCGATCATGCCCACCATCAGCAAGGGCTGCGACGGGATCACGATCTGCAGGAAATGCACCGCCAGCGCCGCGGTCTCTCCCGTCGCGCCCAGCAGCCCCACCAGCGGCCACAGGAACACCCAGACCACCGCCGCGAAGAGCGAGCCGAACACGAAACTCAGCACCAGGCCGGTCGTCGCCTTCTCGCGCGCCAGAGCCGGGTCCCGCGCGCCCAGCGCCCGGGCGACCAGCGCGCCCACGGCAATCGACATGCCGATCCCGAAACTCGTCGTGAAGAACAGGATCGCCCCGGCATAGCCGATGGCCGCGGCGAGTTCGGCCCGGCCCAGAAGCGCGATGTAGAACATGTTGATCAGGTCGACGACGAACACCGCCATCAGCCCGACGGACGAGGTCAGCGCCATGACCGACACATGCCGGAACAGGTTTCCTTCAACGAATTTCGCCTGCGCCCCGGCCATGCCAAAGCCCTTTCACTTTTGCTCAAATATCCTCGGGAGGGTCCGGGAGGGCAGACAGCCCTCCCGGGGCCAGCCCCGGGCTCAGAGGCTTGGCACCTTGTGCAGAAGCGGCATCACGTCGGCCATCTCCGGCCCGGCATCGCGCCCGGTCAGCGCGCGGCGCAGCGGGCGAAACAGGTCCTTGCCCTTGCGTCCCGTCGCGTCCTTCACCGCCGCTGTCCACTCGCCCCAGGTGGCCTGGGTCCAGGGCTTCGGCGGCAGCATCGCAAGCGCCTGGGCCACGAAGTCGCGGTCGCCCGGGTCCACCACCGGCTCGGCCCCGTCGCGGAACAGGGTCCACCATTCCTCCAGGTCCGCCAGGATGGTGATGTTGCCCTTGGCTACCGCCCAGAACGCCTCGGCCTCGGCCTCGGGCACGCCCAGGTCCAGCACCCGCTCGCGCACCGCCTCGAAGGGCAGCGACTGCACATGGTGACGGGTCAGCGGGAACAGGTCCTCGGCATCGAACTTGGTCGGTGCGGCCCCGAAGGACCCCACGTCGAACCCCGCCACCAGCTCGTCCATGTTGGCCGCCAGCTCTACCGGCTTCGACGACCCCAGCCGCGCCATCAAGGACAGCAGCGCCATCGGCTCGACCCCCCGCGCCCGCAGGTCGCGCAGGGACAGCACCCCAAGGCGCTTCGACAATTCCTCGCCCTGCGGTCCGGTCAGCAGCGAATGGTGCGCAAAGGTAGGCGGGGTCCCGCCCAGCGCCTTCATGATCTGGATCTGCGTCGCCGTGTTCGTCACGTGGTCCGCGCCCCGCACGATATGCGTGACCCCCATTTCCACGTCGTCCACCGACGAGGCAAACGTATACAGCACCTGCCCATCGGCCTTGATCAGCACCGGGTCGCTGACAGAGGCCGCGTCAATCGAGATGTCTCCGATGATCCCGTCGGCCCACTCGATCCGCTCCAGGTCCAGCTTGAAGCGCCAATAGCCCTGCCGCCCCTCGGCGCGGTAGGCGGCCTTCTGCTCTTCGGTCAGGTTCAGCGCCGCGCGGTCATAGACCGGAGGCTTGCCCATGTTCAGCTGCTTCTTGCGCTTGAGATCCAGTTCCACGGGCGTCTCGAAACATTCGTAAAACCGCCCCGCCGCCTTCAGCTGCTCGGCCGCCAGCGCATAGCGGTCCATGCGCCTGGACTGCTGCTCGATCCGGTCATAGCGGATGCCCAGCCAGTCGAGGTCGGCCTTCAGCCCTTCGATATACTCCGGCTTCGACCGTTCCTGGTCGGTGTCGTCCAGCCGCAGGATGAACTGCCCGTCGTTCTGACGCGCGATCAGGTAGTTCATCAGCGCAGTGCGCAGGTTGCCCACATGGATCCAGCCGGTGGGCGAGGGGGCGAAGCGGGTGGTTACGGTCATCTGGGCGGCTCCTTGAACCGCCCTTCCCTGTCACAAGCCCCTGGCATTGTCCAGTTTCGCGCCACCAGCTCCGCCTTCCGTGGCAACGCCGTCCAAGGGGTTCGATGCCCCGAGGACGGCTCCCCGTCGCAAGGTCAGACCGGATGCACCGGCCAGTGCAACGCCAGATCCTCCAGTCCGGCCCGGATCGCCTCGCGCAGGACCCCCTCGTCCACCGCGTCCAGCCGCTTCACATAAAGACAGGCCTTCCCCATCCTGTGCGGCCCGAGCCGCGCGAGGATCGGTTGCAGCGTCTCGCCGCCCGCCATCAGGTAAACCGACAGCTCCGCCTTCCGCAGCGAAAACCCCGTGGCCAGGCTCTCCCCGCCATGCCCGCTCTCATAGCGATAGACATAGCGCCCGAAGCCCACCATCGACGGCCCAAAGAGCCGCGGCTCCCAGCCTGTCGCCTCGGCAAAGATCGCTAGCAGCCGCTCTGCCTCCTCCCGACGCGCCGGGTCGATCCCGGCCAGCCAGACCTCGCTGTCGAAGGCTGCGCTTCTTGTCTTCGCTTCCGTCATCCGCGCCTCTGTTTTGGCCACCTTAGCACAAAGCCGACGGCCGCGCCTCTTCCCAGCACCCGTCCCCAGCCCTATCTTCCCGGCATGACAAACCCATCGCCCGACAGCATCGCCCCCAGCCTCGCTCTGATCGAGCAACTCGCGCACGAGGCAATTTCCACCCTGCCCGAACCCTTCCGCGAACCTGCCACCCACATCCGCTTGCGGATCGAGGAATTCCCGGACGAAGACATGCTCGACGAGTTGCAGCTCGACGACGCGTTCGAGCTGACGGGTTTGTACGACGGCATCCCGCTGACCGAGAAATCCACCGCCGACCAGATGATCAAGCCCGACGTGATCTGGCTCTTCCGCCGCCCGATCCTGGACGAATGGTGCGAACGCGGCGACGTGTCGATCCAGGAACTGGTCAGCCACGTCGTCGTCCACGAACTTGCGCATCACTTCGGCTGGTCTGATGCCGAGATCGCCGCCATCGACCGCTGGTGGGAGTGACGACGGTTCCCGGTGCTCCCGCACAACGATTGTGCAATGTCGCACGGCACATGACGCGCCCGTGACCGGACGTACCGACACCCCGTCCTATCCTTCCCGCATCCAACCCGAAGGAGGACAAGAATGACCCGATTTTCCCGCCGTCAGGCGCTTTTCGCCGGGGCCACCATGCCGCTTGCCGCCACGCTCCCCCTTCCCGTATTCGCCAAGGCCGAGATGCAGGGCTCGGGCTTCGCGCCCTGGAACCGCTTCACGCTGGGCAGCTTCGAGGTGACCACCCTCCTTGCCGGGACCCGCGCCGGGGACAAGCCCCAGGAAACCTTCGGCACCAACGCATCGCCCGAGGACTTCGCCGCACTGTCCGCCGCGAATTTCATCCCGGCGGACAAGACCCAGAACTTCTTCACGCCCACCGTGGTCAACACCGGAGCCGAACTGGTCCTCTTCGACACCGGACTGGCAGCAGAGGGTACGCTCGCCGCGCTGACCGCCGCCGGTTACACGCCCGACCAGATCGATGTCGTCGTCCTGACCCACATGCACGGCGACCATATCGGCGGACTCATGGGGGCCGATGGCACCACGCCGACCTTCGCCAATGCCCGCTACGTGACCGGTGCGGCCGAACACAACCACTGGTCCGGCGCGGCCAATGAAGGCTTCGACAAGAACGTCAAGCCGCTGAACGACAAGATCACCTTCCTCGACGACGGTGGCAGTGTTGCATCGGGCATCACCGGCATGGCCGCCTTCGGCCATTCGCCGGGTCACATGATCTACAGCGTTGAATCGAACGGCCAGCGGCTGATGATCACCGCCGACACCGCGAACCACTACGTCTGGTCGCTGCAGAAACCCGACTGGGAGGTCCGCTTCGACGCCGACAAGGCTGCCGCCGCCGCTGTGCGCAAGCAGGTCTTCGGGATGATCGCTGCCGACAAGGTGCCTTTCATCGGCTACCACATGCCCTTCCCCGGGGTGGGCTATGTCGAAGCCCAGGCAGACGGCTTCCGCTACGTTCCCGCCAGCTACCAGCTTCTGCTGAACGGCTGAGCCAAGGACCCGAATTCCTTAAGCAAGGAATTTGCCAAAAATCTTCCTCAAGGCTTTTGCCCCCGGCCACAACCGTCGGGGGCAGTTCCATTTCCAGCGGAAGCGCTTATGATAGCGGTAACAGCCACAGGTGCCGCATGTCCCAGCTTCCGATCCTCACCCTTACGCTCAACCCCGCACTCGACATGGCGACCGAGGTGCACGAGCTGATCCCCGGCCACAAGCTGCGCTGCACCGAACCCTTGCTCGATCCCGGCGGCGGGGGCCTCAACGTCTCTCGGGCGATCAAGGCGCTGGGGGGAGACAGCCTTGCCCTGGTTGCCATTGGCGGGTTGACGGGGGACCGTCTCGCGGGGCTGATCCGGGGCGAGGGCGTTACGTTCCTGTCCATCCTCGGCCCCGGCGAAACGCGCCAGTCGCTGACGGTCAACGAAGCCACCACCGGCAAACAGTATCGCTTCATGCTGCCCGGCCCGGTCTGGGGCGAGGCAGAGCGTGCCCGCGTCTTCACCCTTCTGCGCGCCACCGCCCGGCCCGGTGGGCTATCGGTAATCTCGGGCAGCCAGCCGCCCGGCGTGCCGGTCGACTTTCCCGCGCAACTGGCCGCGTCGATGCCCGAAGCGCGCGTGGTGCTGGACACCTCCGGCTCCACCCTGACCGAGGCGGTGCGAAACCCGATTCCCGGACTGGAAGTCCTGCGGATGGACGGGCCGGAAGGTGAAGATCTGGCCGGAAAGCCCCTGCCCAGCCTTGCCGACACCGCCGAATTCGCGCAGTCGCTGGTACGCAAGGGCGTGGCACGGATCGTCATCGTCGCCCGCGGGGCCGAAGGCAACGTGCTGGCAGATGCCGACCAGCGGCTCTTTGCCAAGGCGGCCAAGGTGCGGGTGAAATCCACCGTCGGCGCCGGTGACAGCTTTGTCGCGGCCTTCGTCCTGGCACTGTCGCGTGGCCAGAGCCATGCCGAGGCCCTGGCGCTGGGGTCGGCCGCCGCCTCTGCCGCCGTCACCACGGATGCCACCCAGCTCTGCCGCCCCGAAGACGTGATGCGCCTTCTGCCGGAATGTGCGGTGACCGAGGTTTGAGGCGAGACGCAAGCGTAGGGTGGGCAATACTGCCCAGCCTACCCCCGCACCCGGAGGGACTCTGATGCTGATCGCCCATCTCTCCGACCCGCATCTCTGCAAGCCCGGCACGCTCTATCAGTCGGTTCTCGACAGCAACGCCCGCTTTGCCGACGCCCTGACGGACGTGGCGCATCTTGGGCCTGACCTCCTTCTTCTGTCGGGCGACCTTGCCGAACATGGCAGGCCAGAGGAATATGCCTTGGCGCGGCAGCTTCTGGGGCGGCTCATGGTCCCGGTCCTGGTGATCCCCGGCAACCATGACGACCGCGAAGGGTTTCGCACCGGGCTGTCCGGGCTTCCGAACCTGGTTCCCCTGACACGGACCGGCCCGCTCAACGCCGTCGCCGAAGGTCCGGTCCGCGTCGTTGGCCTTGATGTCACGGTGCCGGGCGACCACCACGGCCAGATGGAACAGGCCCAGGCCGACTGGCTTGACCGGACCCTTTCTGCCGCCCCCGCCACCCCGACCCTGGTGATGATGCACCAACCCCCGTTCGACACCGGGATCGGCTTTGTTGATGCCTATCGCTGCTTCAATGCCGACCGTCTTGCCCAGGTCCTTGCGCGGCACCCGCAGGTGATCCGGCTGCTGGCGGGGCATGTCCACCGCCTCATCCTGACCGAGTTCGCAGGCCTGCCCGCGCTCACCTCCCCCTCGACCGCCACCAGTCTGGCCCTGCGGCTTGATCCGGGCGCGGACCCTGCCTCTTTCACCGAACCGCCCGCGATGCTTCTGCACCTCTGGCGCGACGGGCGGCTGGTCAGCCACCTGCAACCCCTGGGGCAGTTCCCCGGCCCGCACCCGTTCTTCTGATCAGCGCCGGAAACCGGCAATCGCTTCGCCCTGGTGGCGCAGCTTCTTGGCCAGCCCCATCTCCTCGATCCAGGCCTGCATCGGCGGCGTGATCGGCCCGTAAAGATCGGTCCGCGCCAGCCGCGCGGCCGCCCGAAGGGCCACCATCTCGGGCCAGGCCATGATCAGGTCATGATGCCCGACCCAGGCCGATGGCCCCTCATAGATCGCGACCAGCCGCCGCTCTTTCGGGCCCGATCCGAAGAAGCGATAGCTGCGCAGACCCTCGTGCCCCTGCAACCTGACCCGCGGCACCAGAACCCGCAGCGCGCGGTCAAAACCCTGAGGATCGCGCAGGCTGTAGAAGTTGACGACGACGATTTCCGAGGTCATCGGGGCTCAGCCGTCATCGCGCCAACGGTTCGCGATCGGGTAACGGCGATCCAGCCAGAACGCCTTTTGCGTCAGCCGCACCCCGGGGGCCGACTGGAACCGCTTGTATTCCGCGATGTACAGCAGGTGCTCGACCTTCTTCACCGTGGCCCGGTCAAAGCCCAGCGCCACGATCCCGGCCACCGACATCTCCTTTTCGACCAGACACTCAAGGATCGCATCCAGCACCTCATAGGGCGGCAGGCTGTCGTCGTCGCGCTGGTTCGCCCGCAGTTCGGCAGACGGAGGCTTCTCGATGATGCGCGCCGGGATCACCTCGCCCGCCGGGCCCTTCATCCACGCCCGGTGGTTCTCGTTCCGCCAGCGGGCCGTCAGGAACATGCGGGTCTTGTACATGTCCTTGACCGGGTTGTAGCCGCCGTTCATGTCGCCGTAGATCGTGCAGTAGCCGACCGCCATCTCGGACTTGTTGCCCGTGGTCAGAAGCATCTCGCCGAACTTGTTCGACAGGGCCATCAGCATCACCCCGCGCAGGCGCGACTGGATGTTCTCCTCGGTCACCCCCGGCTCGGTTCCCGCAAACAAGGGGGCCAGCGCCTCGCCCACCGCGGCCTGGGCACCACTGATCGGCACCGTATCCAGCCGACAGCCCAGCGCCTTGGCCGCCGCGGCCGCATCCTCCAGCGAATGTGCCGAGGTGAACTCGCTGGGCAGCATCACGCAGCGGACGTTCTCCGGCCCCAGCGCATCCACCGCCATCGCCGCGACGATGGCGCTGTCTATCCCGCCCGACAGACCCAGCAAAGCCTTCCTGAACCCGGTCTTGCGCATGTAGTCGCCCAGACCCATGACGCAGGCCCGGTAATCCGCCTCGCCGATCGGCGGGATCTCGTGGATCTCGCCCTGGTCAGCCACCCACCCCTCGGCCCCGCGCCGGAAGGTGACCATCACCTCGCACTCGTCGAACTGCGGCAGTTGCGCCGCCAGCCGCCCGCCGGGGTTCAGGACCATGCTGGATCCATCGAACACCTGGTCATCCTGCCCGCCGACCATGTTCAGGTAGACCAGCGGCAACCCGGTCTCGACCACGCGGCTGACCATCAGGTTCAGCCGCAGGTTCGGCTTGCCGCGATGGTAGGGCGAGCCGTTGGGGACCAGCAGGATCTCTGCCCCGGTCTCGGCCAGCGTCTCGGCCACGTCAGGGTGCCAGGCATCCTCGCAGATCGGCGTCCCGATCCTGACACCGTTCACCACATAGGGCCCATGCACGTCGGCCGAGGCGAACACGCGCTTTTCGTCGAACACCGCATCATTCGGCAGGTGGTGCTTCAACACGCGCGCATGGACCCTCCCGCTCTCCAGCACGTAGTACCCGTTGTAAAGCTTCAGCCCCGCCAGGACCGGGCCGCCGATCCCCAGGGCCGGGCCGTCCGCGCAGTCCACCGCCAACCGCTCCACCGCAGCGACGGCGGCCTGAACGAAGGCGGGTTTCAGGATCAGGTCCTGCGTCTGGTAGCCGGTGACGAACATCTCGGTCAGCGCAACCATGTCGGCCCCGGCCGCGCGGCCCGCATCCCACGCCGCCTTCGCCCGGGCCACGTTCCCCGCGATGTCCCCCACCACCGGGTTCAGCTGCGCCAGCATCATCTTGAACGTGTCGGTCATGGCCCTGCCCCCACTACATCGGTTACTTCTACCAGACCCGGCTACAAGGGAAAGTGGTTCCGGGCACCTCCCGGCCCTTTGACCGTCAAATCCTTGTCACACCGGAACCGCCCCCTTACCCTGCCGCCAATCACCCCCGAGGGATTCGCCCATGCGCCTGCCGACCGCCCTCCTCCTTGCCACCCTCGCCCTCCCGGCTTTGGCCCAGGACGGGGACATCATCACCAAGCAATACGACGACGGTTCGGTCTACGAGGGAACCTTCCTGAACGGCCGCCAGCACGGGATCGGGACCTACCGCCTGACTTCGGGCTTCACCTATTCGGGCGAGTGGGTAGACGGAGAGATCACCGGCGTCGGCACCGCGCGCTACCCCAACGGGTCGGTCTACGAAGGCGCCTTCGTCCAGGGCCAGCCCGAGGGGCAGGGCAAGATCACCTCCCCCGACGGCCGGACATACGAAGGCGACTGGGTCCAGGGTCAGATGACCGGCACGGGGAAGGCCACCTACGCCAACGGCTCGGTCTACGAGGGGACCTTCGTCAAGGGCACCCACAACGGCAAGGGCAAGCTGACCAACTCCTCGGGCTACACCTACGAGGGTGACTGGGTGCTGGGCGTCAAGGAAGGCCAGGGCCGGATCACCTACCCCGACGGCGCGACCTACGAGGGCGCGTTGGTCAAGGGCCAGAGGTCCGGCAAGGGCAAGCTCACCATGCCCGACGGACTTGTCTATCAGGGCGACTGGGCTGAAGGACAGATCAACGGCCAGGGCATGCTGACCCAGCCGAACGGCGACGTCTACGAAGGCAGCTTCAAGGACGGCCTCCGCGACGGGCAGGGCAAGCTGACCCACAAATCCGGCGACATCTACATCGGCACCTGGACCAAGGACCGCCGCCAGGGCCGCGGCACCTTCACCACCCCCGACGGCTTCAAGTACGAAGGCACCTGGGTCGAAGGCCGGATGGAGGGCACGGGGTCGATCACCTATCCCGACGGCTCGGTCTACATCGGCGCGATGCGGGCCGACCAGCCGAACGGCCAGGGCGCGATCACCTACCCGGACGGATCGACCTACCAGGGCGACTGGGTGGCCGGCGTGATCGAGGGCCAGGGTCGCGCAACTTATGCCGATGGCCGGGTCTACGAGGGCACGTTCAAGAACGCCAAGCCCGAGGGCAAGGGCCTGATGACCTACCCCGACGACTACCGTTACGAAGGCGACTGGGCGGATGGCCAACGCGAAGGGATCGGCTCGGCGGTCTACCCCGACGGCAGCCTCTACAAGGGCGACTTCAAGGCCGGGTTGCGGGACGGCCAGGGCGAGTTTTCGACCACCGACGGGTTCAAGTACGTCGGTACTTGGGTCGCAGGCCAGATCGAGGGCCAAGGTGTTGCGACCTATCCCGGCGGCGATGTCTACGAGGGGATGTTCAAGGCCGGAAAGCGCGAGGGCCAGGGCAAGCTGACCTACAAGTCAGGCGAGGTCGCCGAGGGTGTTTGGCAGAACGGCATCCTGACAGCTCCGCCCGAGGCCCCCGAGGCCCCTGCCGAAGGCGAACCCCCCGCAGAACCCGCAACGACCCCGTAGGTCGGGCTTCAGCCCGACTCTCCCCGCCGCCCGCCCCATCGTAGGGTGCGCTACAGCGCACCAATCCGCGCAACACAGGGCAGCGCCCGACCGCCGGGTGGGCGAAACGCCGAGGTTCTACGCGCTTTATCCCTCAACCCCTCCCACCGCAGTTCTGCCGGCTGCCATCGCAAAAGCGCCCGGCCGAGGGGGGGCGGTCGGGCGCTGCCCGGCGGCGCTTCAGCGCCTTGATCCCGTCAGTTGACTCCGCCCCACCACCGCTCCCCGTCGCCACCTCTGTCAGCCCCAACCTCAGTTAACGCCACCCTAACGCCCACAGCCAACCCCCTGAAATCCCACACCTCCCCTTCCCTGTCCTGCGTGGACAGCCGATCACCCTTGCGGCCCCCACCCCCGCCCCGGTAAGCCTTGCCCATGCGCCAGACCCTGACCCAGATCTACGAGGCCCGCGTGGCCCAGGGCACCCTCCGCCCCGACCCGGCCCAGCACGCGCTCCTCCCCCGGCTGGAGGACCTCCGGTCGTGGCTGGAATCAAACGCGACCCGCAAGGTCGGCCTCTTCGCCGGGCTCTTCGCCAAGCCGATCCAGCCTCCGCGCGGCCTTTATCTCTGGGGTGGGGTCGGGCGCGGCAAGTCGATGCTGATGGACCTCTTCTCCGAGGCCACCCAGATCCCCCAGAAACGCCGCGTCCATTTCCATGCCTTCATGCAGGGCGTCCACAAGGGCATGCATGCCGCCCGCGCCCGCGGGGTCGAAGACCCCCTCACCCCCGTCGCCGACGAGATCATCCGCGACCTCCGTCTCCTCGCCTTCGACGAGATGCAGATCACCGACATCACCGACGCCATGATCGTCGGCCGCCTGTTCGAAAAGCTCTTCGCCGCCGGGATCGTGATCGTCACCACCTCGAACCGCCCGCCCGGCGACCTGTACAAGGACGGCCTCAACCGCGGCATCTTCCTGCCCTTCATCGCCATGCTGGAAGACCGGCTGGAGGTTGTCGAACTGGAAAGCCCCACCGACTACCGCCAGCACCGTCTGCAGGGCGCGCAGGTCTACTTCCACCCGGCCCGGTCTGCCACCACCCAGATCGCCGCGATCTGGAGCGATCTTACCGGCGGTGCCGTGGACCAGCCCCTGACGCTGGAGGTGAACACCCGCCAGGTCACCCTCCCCCGCTTCGCGAACGGGGTCGGCCGCGCCAGCTTCTGGGATCTCTGTTCAAAACCCCTCGGCCCCGCCGACTACCTTGCCATCGCCCGCGCCGTGCGGGTGCTGATCCTGGAGGACATCCCGCAGCTCTCCTCGGCCAACTACAACGAAGCGAAACGTTTCGTCATCCTGATCGACGCGCTTTACGAGGCGAAGGTCCGCCTCATCGCCTCGGCCGCCGAAGCGCCCGAACGGCTCTATATCGAGGGCGAAGGCTCGTTCGAATTCGAACGCACCGCCAGCCGCCTGCGCGAGATGCAGGGCGCCGACTGGGGCACCTAGCCCAACGCTTGCCAGAGCAGCCGCAGCGCCATCCCGGTCGACACCACAACCAGCAAGGGCTTGATCAGCCGCGACCCGACCCGCATCGCCACCCGCGCGCCAAGGCTGGCCCCGGCGATCTGCCCTACGGCCATCGCCAGCCCAACGCCCCACCAGGTCGCGCCAGAGAAGACGAAGACCAGCAGGCTTCCCAGATTCGAGGCAAAGTTCAGCATCTTGGTATGCGCCGTCGCCTTCAAGACCCCGTAGCCCGCCAGAAGCACGAAGCCCATCATGAAGAACGACCCGGTCCCCGGCCCGAAGAACCCGTCATAGGCAGCAATCGCCGGGACCACGGTCACCGCAAAGACGGCAGGCTTCACCCGCTGCGCGCGGGCATCGTCCGACAGCCCCGGCTTCAGCGCGAAGAACGCGGCCACCCCGATCAGCACAACCGGCATGATGATCCGCAAGACCTCGGCCGGGATCAGATGCGCGACCAGGGCACCCAGGGCCCCGAAAACCGCGCTGATCGCGGCCATGCCAAGCTGGTCCTGAGGGCGCACGTGGCCCGCATTGGCATAGGCCAGCGTTGCCGTCGCTGCACCGAAGGTGCCCTGCAGCTTGTTTGTTGCCAACGCCTCGACCGGCGAAGCCCCGGCCAGCAGCAGCGCAGGAAACGCGATCAACGCGCCACCTCCGGCGATGCTGTCGACGAAGCCCGCGCAGAAGGCTGCGAGGATCAGAAGCAAGGCAAGCTGCGTGGCAACCTCAAACAAGATCGAACTGCCGGTGGATGCGCCCGACAATCGTGCCGTCTTTCAGGGCAAACCCCGGATCGCCGCCAATGTCGCGAAAGCCGATCCGGGCATAGTAGGCCAGCCCCGGCACATTGTCGGCCCGGATCCAGGCGATGATGCGGTCGACATCGCCGCCGCGAAGTTCGGCAAGCGTCTTGGCAAAAAGCGCGGAACCTATCCCTTTGGCTTGCAGCCCGGGAAGGACAAAGGTGCCGATATGCGGATCATCGTGCCACCAGCCGACCGACTGCCAGCCAAGGACCTTGCCGTCTTCCTCGGCCAGGACCGACGACAGCACGCCCGGCCCGTCGATGAAGTGATCCCGAACATCAACGCCTGTCATCGGCGTCTCAAGCGCCGTCGTCCCGCCGGCGGCAATCACGGCGTTCAAGAGCGCAGTCATACCAGCGGCATCTGCCGGGGCGGCATTGCGAACGATCATTCGACAAACTCCGCGCGCGAATATCCCTGCAGGTAGAGGAGCGCGGTCAGATCGCCGTGGTTCACCCGCACGTCACATTCGGCCTGGACCCGGGGCTTGGCATGCAGCGCGACACCGGTTCCGGCAGCCAGCAGCATCGGCAGGTCGTTGGCCCCGTCGCCCACGGCAATCGCCTGTGCGGGCGTGATCCCCAGCCGGGCGGTGATCTCGTTCAGGAATTGCAGCTTGGCCTCCTTGCCCAGGATCGGCTCGGCCACGGTTCCCGCCAGCTTGCCGCCAGTCACATGCAGCGTATTCGCCCGATTCTCGTCAAAGCCCAAGGTTGCCGCGACTGCCGACGTAAAGGCCGTGAACCCGCCCGACACCAGCGCGGCATGGGCCCCGTTCGCCTTCATCGTCGCCAAGAGCACCTTGCCCCCCGGCATCAGCGTGATCCGGTCGCGCAGAACCTGGGCGATCACACCCTCGGGCAGGCCCTTCAGAAGCCCCACCCGTTCGCGCAACGCGCCTTCGAAATCCAGCTCGCCATTCATCGCCCGCGCCGTGATGTCGGCCACGCGCGCGCCCACACCCGCCTCGTCGGCAAGCTCGTCGATACATTCCTGCCGGATCATCGTCGAATCCATGTCGGCGATCAGCAGGCGCTTCTTCCGGCCCGTCGCGGGCTGGATAACCATGTCGACCCGCAAGGCCTGAAGGCCCTCCCAGGCCGCCCAGCGGTTCTGCGGCATCGCCTCAAGATCGAACTCCGCCGCGACGCCCGGGTCCAGCCAGCGCGCGTCGCCGCCACCCCAGGCGTTGCGAAGGCTTTCGACCGTCACCCGCTCCAGCACCGGGGTTTCGGGGTTGGTCAGCAGAGTCACGACGAACATGGGGCAGGTTTCCGATAGTGAACAGGCCTGTCGCTTTTTCGCGACCAAGCGTCGGACTATCGCGATTTTTCCGCTTGCGCCAGAGCCGGGCCATCATTACCCACAGCGGCGGGACACCCTTCCCCAACGAAGGGCTTTTAGCTGGAAGGCTACCATGACAGACCTGACCCCGCCGGCCAAGCGCCCGGCCAATCCGCGCTTTTCTTCTGGCCCCTGCGCCAAGATCCCCGGTTATTCCCTCGACATGCTTAGCGATGCGCCCCTTGGCCGCTCGCACCGTGCGGCCGTCGGCAAGGCCAAGCTGCGCGAGGCGATCGACCTTACCCGCGAAATCCTGGGCGTGCCCGCCGACTACCGGATCGGAATCGTTCCTGCGTCCGACACTGGCGCTGTCGAAATGGCGATGTGGTCATTGCTGGGCGCCCGCCCGGTCGAGATGCTGGCCTGGGAATCGTTCGGCGAAGGCTGGGTGACCGATGTGGTCAAGCAGCTGAAACTGGACGCCGTTGTGCGCAAGGCGCCTTACGGGCAGATCGTGAATTTCACGCAGGTCGATTTCGACAAGGACGTCGTCTTCACCTGGAACGGCACCACCTCGGGCGTGCGCCTGCCGAACGGCGACGCGATCCCGGCCAACCGCGCGGGCCTTACCATCTGCGACGCGACCAGCGCCGCCTTCGCGATGGACCTGCCCTGGGACAAACTCGACGTGACCACCTTCTCCTGGCAGAAGGTGCTGGGCGGTGAGGGCGCGCATGGCGTCATCATCCTGTCGCCCCGCGCTGTCGAACGGCTGGAGACATATGTCCCCGCCTGGCCGCTGCCGAAGATCTTCCGCCTGACCGCCAAGGGCAAGCTGATCGAAGGCATCTTCGCCGGCGAGACGATCAACACGCCCTCGATGCTGGCGAATGAGGATTACCTCGTCGCGCTGAAATGGGCGAAATCCATCGGCGGCCTTCAGGGCCTGATCGCCCGAGCCAACGCCAACGCGCAAGTGGTCCACGACTTCTGCGCCGCGAACCCCTGGATCGCGAACCTGGCCGAGGACCCGGCGACGGCCTCCACGACCAGCGTCTGCCTCAAGTTCACCGACCCCCGCATCACCGACGGCGAGGCCTTTGCCAAGGCCGTCGCCAAACGGATCGAAAAGGCCGGTGCGGGCTTCGACATGGGGGCCTATCGCGACGCGCCTCCGGGCCTGCGGATCTGGTGCGGATCGACGGTGGAAACTGCCGACGTCCAGGACCTGATGCCCTGGATCGCCCATGCGTTCCACGCCGAAATCGCGGCGCTGGCGCAGGCTGCGTGATCCCCGAGTCGGGCTGAAGCCCGACCTACCAAACACCGTAGGTCGGGCTTCAGCCCGA
>NZ_JAUXZE010000003.1 GCF_030694085.1 Tabrizicola sp.
CGGCCTCCAGCGCCACACGGGCCTTGAAACCAGCGTCATGGTTCCTGCGTTTCTTCATATCCTGATCTCCTCGTTCTTGGAGACCAGCAGACGTCAGATCGTAGCTTCCGTCACTGCCCGATTTTCGGGGACTAGCTCAAACTTCACCTGAGCCCTTCAGCAAGTCCTTCATCAACCTTCAGGAAACGACAAAAAAAGGAAAGCGGTCCCCCCGGCAGCCGAAGCCACCGGGAGGTTCTTGATGGGTCACCCCAGCTTTTTGCTCACCACATAGTCTGCCAGCACCTGCCAATAGTGGCTGGCGTCCCGGAACCCCTGCGCCCGAGCAGCTTGATCTTCTGCCCTCGAACGAGAAAGACCGCCATCATGTTGCATGATAGCGGCCCTCTCTTCGAACGCGTCGATGTCTGGGATTGGATCTAGTGGCGGCACGGTAGCCCCACCTTCTCCACGATCTCCCGCTTCTGCTCGTCACTGATCCCGGCAGAGTAGATGCCATACGTCATCCTGTTTTCGGACCTAGCCGACTGGTGACCCACGATGGACGCCGTAAAGTGTTCCGGCACCCCTGCCCTCTCGCACTCGGTTACGAACCACTTCCTGCTGGAATGGAACACGACTCCCTGCCTGTTGATCCCCGCCTGCTCCCTCAGCACACTGAAGCGCTTGGTGACCATGTTGACCGAGAGGCCTGGAAACAGCCTCCCAGTAGTCGGGAGAGCCGTCAGGAGGGGTGTCAGACTTGAGTGCAAGGGAACGATACGCTCCGCTGCATCCGTCTTCAGGGATCGAACCTCGTTGGGTCTTATCCAGGCGAACCAGCCCAGATTGCCCTTCCAGATCAGATCGTCCCTGACCAGCCCCACGGCCTCCCCTGCCCTCATTCCTGAGAGCAAGCAGACGCGTAGAGCCACCCCTATCCGTGGGTCGTCCAGGCTGAGCAGGCGTAGCACCTCCTCATCTGTAAGAGCCTCATAGTGCTGTGGCTTTCCCTTCCCCTCAACCCTAACCGTCTTGAAGGGGTTGCTGGCAAGCTGACCCTCGTAAACGGCCCAGTCAAGGAAGTGGCCCACCTGACTGACGATCCTCCGCTGTGTCTGCGGACTGATCCTCTCCCCCTCACTCAGTGCCAGTAGTCGCTCCAGCGGGTAGCCCTTGGTCCTGTAGGACTTCCCAACGTGCTTGCCGAGCAGGGCCACCTTGCGGGTGAAAGCTAGGGCATCCTCTCGTGTGACTGTCCCAATCGGCCTCTTGCCGAAGGCTGAGACGAACAGCCCCACTGAGAAGCGGACCGACTTGAAGCCACCGTGCTGCAGTTCGTTAGAGCGGCGGTTCAAGTACTGCTTCCCCAGCTCCCCCACGCTGACCCGGCCTACGATAGTCACCTGCGTGAAGGCTGGAGCAACGATCTTCACGGGCTGCGGCTTCTCCACCACCTGCCCCGACTTGGCCTTGGTGATGATCTCCTCATACTTGGCGTTGACCTCTGCGGCCCTCGCCTTGGCTATCCGAGCGTCCCCGGTCTTGAGTGACTGCTTGTAAGCCTGCCCTAGCAGCGGCTGCAGTTCCTTCGGGTAGTTCCTCCGAAAAAGCCACGTCTGCTGCTTGAGATAGGCGTACTGGATACGTACAGACATGCGTCCTCCATCTGGGGCCTTCGCCCCATTTCCTGGTTGCTTCCGATTTTTCCGATTGTTTTCTTCGGCCTACTGGGACTCTAGAGTTCCCAGCGGCACCTCTGAGGGGTCTAGGACCCTGATAACCATCGAGAGTTCCGGTTCCCCGTACTCCCCCTGAAAAGGCCCCGTGAGGGCCTGACCTGTGATGCAGTCCTCGTAGACCTCCTCCACGCGGAACCAATGCTCCGGGACGTCGTCGAAGGCTCTGATCAGCACGACATCACCGGGTTCCATTGAACCACCCTGCCTTCAGCGCCTCCTTGAACAGGGCCATCGCAAGGTCCTGACTGACCTGCTTTGCCACCAGCAGAAGCACGAAGAGGCCGACCGACCCCCGTGCAGCAATGAAAAGACCCCCGGCTGAGCCGAGGGTCAAGATCGTCTTCATGGTATAAGCTCCTGTATCTACTACCTAATTAGATACAGGAATGGCCTCAATTTTACCGGATTTCTCGGCCACAGATCGATCGTCAACATTCTTCGACAAAGTGGGGGACGATGAACGAATTGATCGACCATGGTTCAGGCGGCATTGGAGGAAGAAGCCTGAAGGTTCAAGTTGCGCTTGCTGCACTAGGACGCCGGAGGTCCAGCTTTCCTCTGAGCACACTGCTACTGCTCTGCCTTAGCCAACCTACACTGTCTGAAATAACGAGAGAGCCAACCAAAGAAGAGGGAGAAGCGCTGGACAGCTTCGCCACAAACCAAGGAATTCCATCTCAAGAGATTGCCGACAGGTGGATGGCCTGCACGTCGCAGGGGGCGAGCGATCCGGTAGAGTGCACTAAATTGATCCCGACACCCAAGTGGGTACCTTACATCGGCAAGGACCCTATCTCCGATGCACTTACGGCAGGTGTTTTTTACACTACGGCAGCAGGAGGCCTTGTGAGCCTAGTTTGCGGTGGGCAGGACGGTGTAGAGACTGCTGTAAGTGTTACAACTCCTTTCTACATTTCTATCGATGCGCCGCAGGTGGTGACGAGGTTGGACGAAGGAGAAGCAGAAGAAAATGACGTGTGGTCTCGTTCCGCCGACGGGATGGCTGCGGAACTGAGAGGAAAACCGGCCGAAAAGTTGATCGCCTCGCTGAAACAGGCAAGAAAGTTCGCTTATCGGATCACCAGCGAGACAGGCAGCGATACCCAAGTTATTGATGTAGCCGCACTCTCTAACGAAGGGAGAACTGTCATCGAAGCGTGCGGTTGGTAGGGCCTTTTGATGATCCGTTGATGCCCCACCCGTTGCCCCACTGCCAACGAGCCCGGCATCATTCCGGTACCCGTCCTACCTCGGGCTTCGAATCCTAGCGCCCCAGCCAACCATTTCCCTTTCGCCCGCCAGCGTGATGCGGACGGCGAGTCCCTTGCCCAAGGGACCCCGTTCAAGTCCGATGCGTGCACCCAGGGCCTGAGCGATCTCGGCGACGATGTGAAGCCCCAGACCCCGCGTGCCGGACCGCATCTCACGCCCGGGCTGCAACCGGGCACGCAGATCGGCGAAGGCGCTGTCACTTAAGGCTGGACCGGTGTCGGTGACCAGAAGTTCCAGGCCGTCGGGCCCGTGATCCGCGACGTGCAGGGTGACCATCGTGTCCTTGGGACAATGGGTCAGCGCATTGCCGATGAGGTTGCGCAGAAGCTCGCCCAGCAGGACGTCCTCGGTCAGGGCCTTCGCGCATTGCGGACCGTCGTAGCCAAGGTCCTGCCCAAGTCGGACCGCCTGCGGTAAAAAGTCGGCAGTGACGCCGCGCGCAAGGGCGGCGACATCGACCTCGGCCAGCACGGGACGGGTGCCGCTCGCCTCGACCCGGGCAAGAAGCAGAAGCTGCGCCAGGACGCGCTCGATGCGGACCAGGGCAGAGTCCGCCTTTTCCAAGGCATTGGACGCGTTTGATTTTCCAGACACCGCGATCTGCGTGCGGGCCACTGTCAGCGGTGTGCGTATCTGGTGGTTGGCGTTGCTGGCAAAGTTCTGCAAGGCCGCCATTGCGTGTGACAGACGGACAAGAAAGCCGTTCAGGGCATCGACCACGGGGCGCAGTTCCGCAGGAGCATCGGTTTCGATGGGGGTCAGGTCATGCGGTTCGCGGTCGGCGATGGTGCGAGAGAGCCGGTCAAGCGGGCGGAGCGCATAGGTAGCGACCGTCCAGGCGACAGCGGCGGCCCCGGCGATGAGGCCGGCGATGCGCAGGGCAGAGCGGGTCAGGATCGAAGAAGCAAGCGCTTCGCGGGCGCGGGTGGTTTCGGAGACGGTGACGGTGAATGGCAGGGTGCCCTCGCCGGTCGTAAGGTCGCGCCTGAGGGTGGCGGTGCGGATCGAGACGGACTTGTAGATCGCGTCGGTCAGGGCAGTTCCTTGGTCCGCACTTACAGAAACTGGCGCAAGATCCTGATATCCTGTCAGAAATCCTTGTGGTCCGTCGACCCGGTAGAAGACCTGATCCTGGGCGGTTGACGACAGCATATCCAGCGCCGAGAACGGAATCGTAACCGAAAGCCGGCCCGAGGCGTCAACGCTGACCCCTTCGGCGATCGCCATCGCAGAGCCGACGAGAACCCGGTCGGACACGTCGCGCGCGGTTCTTTGCGCCTCGATGCGGGTGTCGATGAGGGCAAGCGCGCCGATGGCGGCCGTGGCAAGGACGAGCCAGACAAGGATCGTCCGGCGAAGCGAGGCGGGGCGGTCATCCACCGGGGCGTTCCAGGAGATACCCGAGGCCGCGGGCAGTGCGCAGGGTCAGGCCGTGGGGACCCAGGCGGCGGCGCAGCCGGCTTACGTATTGTTCGATCGCGTTGTCGGAGAGGCTGTCATCAAGCGAGGTAAGCGATTGGACTATGGCATCTTTTCCGACGACACGCCCGGCGCGCAGGAAGAAAAGCTCCAACAGGGCCAGCTCACGCGGTGGCAGGTCCAGGATCTCGTCCCCCACGTTGAAGCGGCGGGCGGCCATGTCGAAGCGGACCGCACCAATCTGCAATTCCGACGCGTGGTGGCCGGCCTGACGACGAAGGACGGAACGGACGCGGGCTTCAAACTCGCCGACGTCAAAGGGTTTGACCATGTAATCGTCGGCGCCCAGGTCGAGGCCCGCAATCCGTTCGGCCGGCTCGCCTCGGGCGGTAAGTATCAGAATTGGAACGGGATTTCTCTTTGCCCGGAGTGAGCGAAGAACGGAAAGGCCGTCCTTTTCCGGCAGATTCAGGTCAAGGATCACAAGATCGAACCGTTCAGCCCCGACCAGGCTTTCAGCCGAAAGACCGTCGTGGGTGACGTCGAGAGCATAGCCCGCGCCGACGAGAAGCGTGGTCAGCGCCTCGGCCAGGGGCAGGTCGTCTTCGACAAGCAGGATTCTCATGCCGTCGAGCCTAGGACAGGTGGTCGTGGTTGAGAAAGAGCGAAGGCAGGCGGGTCTCGCGTAGCAGGATCACCCCGCAACTTCTTGTTTACGCGACCAATCCCACGGCCATTGCCGTAGCCACCTGTCTTCCTTTCGGTCTTCCTGTGGACTCCCCCCGTCTCTTTGGTCGAAAACACGCGGGAACAGCAATGCTGTTCACCGAATCGCGGCTCGTCGATGACTTCGTCACTAATCGCGCGGGGCGCTCTGCATGAAGCTGCGATTGCCGGGGCGCGGACGTTGCGGCTAGGCTGGTCCCATGTGGAGACTGCGCGCCTTGCTGGTCTGTCTCGCCTTCCCCTCCGGGGCGGAAGTCGTGGTCTTTCCGGCGCCTGACGGCGGCGAGCGAGAGCTGGTGGTCTATTCGTCGCTCGACTCACCCCTTGCCCGCCCGCTTGTCGAGGCGTTCCAGCGCCAGAGGCCGGACGTCACCGTTCGCTACGAAGACCTGCTGACCGGAGAGATCGCGGAACGGGTGGTTCAGGAGACCGACGCAGGAGGAAAGCCCACGGCGGACCTGGTCTTTTCCTCGGCTATGGACGTGACGGTGAAACTGGCCAACGACGGTTATGCCCGTGAGGCAGACGTGCCGGGGGCCGCGGCCTGGCCGGATTGGGCGGCGTGGCGCAGCATGGTCTTTGCGCTGACCTTCGAGCCGGGGGTGATCGTCTATCACCGGCCCTCGTTTCCCGATGGCCCCCCGGACACCAGGGCCGCGCTGATCGACTGGCTGGAGACGGCCCCGAAAGGCCAGATCGGGACCTATGACATTGCACGCTCGGCGGTGGGCTATCTGTACCTGATGCGGGATCAGGAGCATTTCGCCGACCTCTGGCCGCTGGTGCGGGCAATGGGACGGGCCGGGGTGCAGACATTTCCAACCTCGCAGGATGTTATCGACGGGGTGAATTCGGGTCAGCTGAAGCTGGGCTACAACGTGCTGGGGTCCTACGCGGCGGATCAGGCGTCGCGACTGCCGGATATCGGGCTGGTGCTGCCGCGGGATTATGTGGTGGTGATCAGCCGCGTGGCGCTGGTCCCTCGCGCGGCGGCCAATCCAGACCTGGGTGAGGCGTTCCTGGAGTTCCTGATGTCGCGGGAAGGGCAGACGGTGCTGGCCGAACGGTTGCGCCTGCCGGCGGTCAGCCTGGAGGTCCGGGGCAAGGATTCGGCGGCGGCGATGCAGGAGGCTTTGGGGGCGAAGCTGCGCCCGGTCGCGGTATCTCCGGGCCTGTTGGCCTATCTGGATGCAGCCAGCCGGGCGCGGGTGCTGGCCGAGTGGAACGCGGCACTTGAGGGGGGCGAATAGCCATCGGGGACCATGTCAGGTTCGTGACAGGTTGCCGTGGTTTGCTGGTGTCGTTCCGGGGAGGGAGCCCCGGCGGATTCGGCAACCACGGTTGCCCCAAGGGAGGAAACAGGATGAAACACGCAATTCTGGGCGTGGCTTTTGCGGCCGCGCTGGCAGTTCCGGCTTTCGCGCAGGACTACACGATCATGGCCCCGGCCAACCCCGGCGGCGGCTGGGATGGCACGGCGCGTGCGATGCAGGAGGTCTTGCAGGCCGAGGGAATTGCGCCCTCTGTCGAGGTGGTGAACGTGCCGGGCGCAGGCGGGACCGTGGGTCTGGCGCAGTTCGTGGCCGACAGCGGCGGCGATCCGACAAAGCTGATCGTCGGCGGCTATGTCATGGTGGGCGCGATCCTGACCAACGGATCGCCGGTGACGTTGAAGGACGTGACGCCCATCGCGCGGCTGACCGGGGATACCCAGGCGATCGTGGTTCCGGCTGCGTCCGACATCCAGACGCTTGCCGATCTGGTCGAAAAGCTGAAGGCCGATCCGGGCGCGGTCAGCTGGGCCGGTGGCTCGGCGGGCGGCACGGACCACATCACGGTAGGTCTTCTGGCCAAGGCGGCGGGCGTGGACCCGACCAAGATCAACTACATCGCCTTCTCGGGTGGCGGTGAGGCGATGGCGGCGATCCTGGGCAATCAGGTGACGGCGGGCGTTTCCTCGGTCGGCGAGTTCGCCGAGCAGGTGAAAGCCGGGACGATGCGGCTTCTGGCGGTGTCCTCGGCCGAGCGTCTGCCGGGGATCGATGCGCCGACCATCAAGGAGTCGGGCTTCGACGTGGTGCTGGAGAACTGGCGGATGGTCGCGGCTGCTCCGGGCCTGACGCCGGAACAGGTGGCGAAGATCAGCGCAGACATGGAGACGCTGAACGGCTCGGCTGGCTGGACCAAGATGCTGGCCGACAAGGGCTGGACAAACACCTACCTTGCCGGAGATGCCTTCGCCGCACAGCTGGACGCGGACATCGCCGCGACCGAAACGGTGCTGCGCGACATCGGTCTGGTCAAGTGAGCCAGGGGTTCTCCCCCGAACGCCGTCCCAGGGGGGCGGCGTTCATCATTGCGGCCGGGCTTGCAGGACTGGCCGTGCTGCTGCTGCTGGATGCCGCCGGGCTGAAGCAGGACGGCGGCTATGCGGGCGTCGGTCCCGGCGATGTGCCGCGGATCATCGCCTACGGGCTTCTGGTGCTGGCGGTGCTGACCGCGCTGTCGGGGTGGAAGGGTAACCTGCCCAAGCCACCGCGTCAGGCCCCTGCCCCGGTGCTGTGGATTCTCGGCGGGCTCGTGGGTCAGCTGGTGCTGCTGCATGTGGTGGGCTTCGTGATCTCGGGCGCATTGTTGTTCGGGATGACGGCACGGGGCTTCGGGCAGCGCCCCTTGTGGAAGGCGGTGGCCGTCGGGCTGGTGCTGGGCTTCGTGATCTATGGGGTCTTCGACCAGCTTCTTAAGCTGAATTTGCCGGCGGGGCCGCTGGAGCGGCTTATTTTCAGGGGATAGGCGATGGACAGCTTTTCGCTGCTGATGCAGGGCCTGGCCTCGGCGATGGACCCGATGATCCTGCTTTACGCGTTGATCGGGGTGACGCTGGGCACCGCTGTCGGGGTGTTGCCGGGAATAGGCCCGGCACTGACGGTGGCGCTGCTGTTGCCGGTGACCTACGGCCTGGACCCGGCGGGGTCGCTGATCATGTTCGCAGGCATCTATTATGGGGGCATGTACGGGGGGTCGACGACCTCGATCCTGCTGAACACGCCCGGCGAAAGCGCGTCGATCGTCACGGCGATCGAGGGCAACCAGATGGCCCGGCAGGGGCGCGGCGGTCCGGCGCTGGCGACTGCGGCCATCGGAAGCTTCGTCGCGGGTCTGATTGCGACGCTGCTGCTGGCGTTCCTCGCGCCGCAGGTGGTGAAGCTGGCACTGACATTGGGGCCCCGTGAGTACTTTGCGCTGATGGTGCTGGCCTTTGTCACTGTGTCGGCGACCTTCGGCGACAGCGCCTTGCGGGGGCTGACCTCGCTGTTCATCGGCCTTGCGCTGGCCTGCGTCGGGATCGACGGGCTGACGGGTGCGGCGCGGCTGACCTACGGGGTGCCGCAGCTGATGGACGGGATCGAGACGACGACGCTGGCAGTGGCCCTGTTCGCCATCGGCGAGGCGTTGGCGGTGGCGGCGATGCTGACGCCGCCCGACGGGATGCACCGGGTGACGGGCAGCGTGCGGATGACGGCGACGGACTGGCGTCGGTCGTGGAAGGCCTGGCTGCGGGGGACGTTCATCGGCTTTCCCATCGGGTCGATGCCGGCGGGGGGAGCGGACGTGGCGTCCTTCCTGTCCTATGCAGCGGAACGCAAGCTGACCAAGCACCCCGAAGAGTTCGGCAAGGGTGCCATCGAGGGCGTGGCGGGGCCGGAAGCGGCAAACAACGCGGCGGCGGCAGGGACGCTGGTGCCGCTTTTGACACTGGGACTGCCGACGACGGCGACGGCGGCAATCATGCTGGCGGGGTTCCAGCAGTTCGGGTTGCAACCGGGGCCTTTGCTCTTCGTCATGAACGCCGAGCTCGTGTGGACGCTGATTGCAAGTCTTCTGATCGCCAACCTGATGCTGGTGGTGCTGAACCTGCCGCTGATCGGGTTGTGGATCAGGCTGCTGTCGATCCCGCGGCCTTGGCTTTACGGTGGCATCCTGCTGTTTGCAACGCTGGGCACCATCGGGGTCAACCCCTCGCCGGTCGAGTTGGGGATGCTGATCCTGTTCGGCCTGATGGGCTACGGGATGCGGCTTTATGGCTATCCTATCGCGCCTGTGGTGGTCGGGCTGATCCTGGGGCCGATGGCCGAGCAGCAGCTGCGCCGGGCCCTGGCGATTGCGCAGGGCGACTGGACGACGCTGGTCGCAACGCCCGTTTCGGCCACCCTGCTTGGGATTTCGGCAGTGTTCCTGATCGTGCCGATGCTGATGCGGCTGCGAGGACGGGGGCAGGTGCTGAGCCAGGTCGCGGGGGACGCGGACTGACGACCTGATCGAGCAAGCCCGAGCGGTGTGCAGTGAAGACAGCCCCCCGACAAGCCTTCCGACTAGATCGTGATCTTCGCAAAGCCTTCGCGCAGCGCGGTGGACCAGGCGTCGGACATGGCACGGAACTGGGGGTCCCCGGCCTCGATCCGGCGGCGGAGGGTGACCCTCAGAGTGTCGCGTTCGATCACCGCAAGATCGAGCGGCATGCCGACCGAAAGGTTCGAGCGCAGGGTCGAATCCATCGACAGAAGCACGGCCTTCTGCGCATCCGACAGGCTGGTCGTCGGCTTCACCACGCGGTCGAGGATCGGCTTGCCATACTTGTGCTCACCGATCTGAAGGAAGGGCGCGTCCTCGGTCGCCTCGATGAAGTTGCCTTCCGGGTAGATCAGGAACATCCGCATCGTGCCGCCCTTGCGCTGACCGGCGACGATCATGCTGGCGCTGGCGCCTTGAGCGGCGGAAAGCTTGTGGTCAATCTCTGCGCGGACGGACGCCAGCTGGTTGCCGACAATCTCGGCCACCTTCAGCAGGGTCGGTGCCAGCATGATCGACGTATCGGGCGTGGCCTCGGGGTCCTCGATCGCCTCACGCAGCTGGGCGATGGTGGTCTGGGTCACCGACAGGCTGCCTGCGGTCATGATGACGATGACGCGCTCGCCCGGCTCTTCAAAGGTGAACATCTTGCGGTAGGTCGAGATATTGTCGAGCCCGGCATTGGTCCGGGTGTCCGACAGCATCACCATGCCCTCGTTCAGCATGAGCCCCACGCAGTACGTCATTGTCCGTCCCTCGGTTCAAGACCCGTTCCGGGCCCGGCTTTTGAGGTGCAGCCTATTGGGCGGCCTGCTGGATCGCAACCGTCACATCCATCTCTTCGCGCCCGCCGCCGCGCGCGATGCCGCGGATCGGGGCGGCATCCTGGGCATCCAAGCCGGAGCCGAGACGAATGTAGCGGGCGTCAGGGCAGCAGCGGTTCGCGGGGTCGAAGCCAACCCAGCCAAGGCCCGGCACGTGCAGCTCGGCCCAGGCATGCGCGGCCTCGTGCGGGGAGCCGTCTTCCGTGACCGAAAGGTAGCCCGAGACATAGCGCGCAGAAATGCCGCGATGGCGGGCGCAGGCAATCAGTGCGTGGGCATGATCCTGACAGACGCCTTCGCCCAGGGCCAGGGCCTCGGCGGCGGTGGTGTGCGCGTGGGTCACCCCGGGGCGATAGGCAATGGCATCGGAGACGGCGGCGGACAGCGCATGGGACAGGGACAGGGCGTCCGGGGCAGCCACGCTGTCGGCCAGGGCCATCAGTGCCACGTCAAGGCGCGTGGGCAGGGTGTCGCAGAGGTAGCAGTCGGGGGGCACGGATTCACGGTGACCGCGCAGCACGCCGGCGAGGTCCTCGGTCTCGACCGTACCGCGGACATGGACCACGACCTCGGTCACCGGACCGGCGATGGTCCAGGCCTGGATCTGGTCGCCGGCCCCGTCACGGTGCCGCGCGCCCTTGCGGCCGCCCGACACGGTCACCTCCCAGTCGATGACCTTCTGGCCGGAATAGCTGGCAGGTGACAGCCGGTGGCTTTGCACCACGGATCGCACGGGGTGGTCGTAGGTGTAGCGGGTCACATGGTCGACAGTCAGGCGCATCAGCGCATCTCTCCGCTGAGGTAGGCGTCATGGACCGCGTTGGCCAGCCCTGCGGCCTCGGCGATGTAACGGGTCAGGAAATCGTGCAGTCCTTCGTCGAAGATCGCCTCGACAGTGGCGCCTTCAATCCCGGCGTGAAGGTTTTGTGCTGCGAGTTGCGCCTCGGTTTCGCGGCCATAGGCCTTGGACAGGCGGCCAAGGTGGTTGACGAGGCCAGCCGAGCAGGTGGCAAGCGACCGGGGCGACTGCGGATTGCGGATCAGGAAGTCGGCGATCTTCACGGCGGTGATCTCGCCGCCGTAGGCCCAATGGAACGCCCGCTGCGCCCCCATCGCGCGCAGAAGCGTGGACCACTGATAGTTGTCGAGGCCCGAGCCGACGAAATCGACGCGGGGGAGAAGGACGTAATACTTGACGTCCATCAGCCGCGCGGTGTTGTCGCCGCGTTCCAGGTAGTAGCCGATGTTCAGGAAGTTGAACCCGTCGTCGCGCAGAAGCGTGGCGTCAATCGCGCCGCGCAGCATTGCGGCGTGGCGCATGGTCCAGTCGGTCAGGCGCGAAAGCTCAAGCTTGGAGCGCTCCTCGCGTTCCAGCTGGCGCAGTTCCTGGAAGGCGGTGTTGAGCGCGTCCCAGACCTGGGTAGTCAGCGCGGTGCGGACGATGCGGCCGTTCTCGCGCGCGGCGGTTATGCAGGAGGCGATGGACGAGGGGTTGTCGCGGTCGAAGAAGAGGAAGCTTTCGATGTTGCGCTGCACCGGGTCGCCGTATTTCTGGGCAAAGGATTCGGCCATGCCGGTGGCATGGAGCAGGCTGTCCCATTCGCTGCGGTAGCCCTGTGCGCTGGGAAGCAGGCTGATCCGGCTGCCAACTTCCAGAAGACGCGCAACGGTGTCTGCGCGCTCCATGTAGCGGGCGATCCAGTAGAGGTTGTCGGCGGTGCGGCTTAGCATGGCTGGTTTCCCCTCACCCCGGCCCTCGCCCCCAGGGGGAGAGGGTGATCCCGGCCCGTCCGTTCCGCCAAATCCACGCCGTTTGCCCGGGCCCGCCATTGCAGCTTGCGCTTCCCTCTCTCCTTGGGGGAGAGGGTGAGGGGGAAGCGGGCGGCAAGAGAAACGAGAGTTGTCATGTGGGTCCCCGTCATTCCGCCAGAACCCAGGTGTCCTTGACCCCACCGCCC
This sequence comes from Tabrizicola sp., assembly GCF_030694085.1. Classification (GTDB taxonomy): domain Bacteria; phylum Pseudomonadota; class Alphaproteobacteria; order Rhodobacterales; family Rhodobacteraceae; genus Tabrizicola. The sequence continues at coordinate 12,271 of NZ_JAUXZE010000003.1, forward strand.
TGTGACGAGTTCACGACCAGTGACCCTTCTTTCAACGCAACGCGGGTCAGGCCGCCGGGGACAAGCTCGATCCGCTCGCCGACCAGGCAGTAAGGGCGCAGGTCGACGTGGCGGGGGGCGACGCCTTCCTCGACGAAGGTCGGGACAGTGGACAGCGCCAGCGTCGGCTGGGCTATGTAGTTGCCTGGGTCTGCGACGATCTTGGCGCGGAAGGCATCGACCTCGGCTTTCGTGCATTTCGGTCCGACCAGCATCCCGTAGCCGCCCGAGCCGTGGACCTCTTTCACGACCAGTTCCGGCAGCTTGTCCAGCACGTAGTTCAGGTCGTCCGGCTTCCCGCATTGCCAGGTGGGGACGTTCTGCAGGATGGGCTCCTCACCAAGGTAGAAGCGCACCATATCGGGAACGTAGGTGTAGACCGCCTTGTCGTCGGCGACCCCTGCGCCGGGCGCCGAGCAGATCGACACGCCGCCCGAGCGGTAGACGTCCATCAGGCCGGGGATGCCCAGCATGCTGTCGGACCGGAAGCACAGTGGGTCGAGATAGGCGTCGTCAATGCGTCGGTAGATCACGTCCACCCGCTGCGGGCCTTCAGTGGTACGCATATAGACGTATTCGCCGTCGACAAAGAGGTCCTGGCCTTCGACCAACTCGACCCCCATCAGGTCGGCCAGAAGCGAATGTTCGTAGTAGGCGCTGTTAAAGTGGCCCGGCGTCAGGATCACCACGGTCGGTTCACCCTCGCACTTGGCGGGGGCCACGCTGGAAAGGGTGCGGCGCAGCTTTTCGGAATAGGTGTCGACGGGTTCGATCCGGTTTTCGCGGAAAAGATCGGGGAACATCCGCATCATGATCTCGCGGCTTTCCAGCATGTAACTTACGCCCGAGGGAGTGCGGCAGTTGTCTTCCAGCACGTAGAAGTCTTCCGGGCCGGTGCGGACGATGTCGACACCGACGATATGGGAATAGACGCCCTTCGGCGGGACGAAACCGGCGACAGCCTTCTCGTAGGCCTCGTTCTGGTAGACCAGGCGCGCAGGGATGCGGCCGGCGCGGATGATCTCGCCCCGGCCGTAGACATCGACGAGGAAGGCGTTCAGCGCGCGCGCACGTTGCTTGATGCCACGTTCAAGTTTTGCCCATTCCGAGCCTGAGAACACCCGCGGGAACATGTCGAAGGGGATCAGGCGGTCAGGATCTCCACCCTCGCCATAGACAGCGAAGGTGATGCCGATGCGGCGAAACAGGGCCTCCGCCTCGGCCTGCTTCAGGCTGCGCAGTTCCTGAGGCATCTGCCCGACCCAGTCCCGAAGGCGCGAATAGGGCGGGCGGACATCGACACCCTGATACATCTCGTTGAACTGCGTCACTCGTGTCCCCCGGGCTTTCCTTTTTCCGAATAGAACAGAGCCGGACAGTGCCGAAAAGGCCCGACACGCGAAATCCGCCAAGGCCGTGATCAAGTGCCCAAGATTTGTGCAAACCCCCGAGGCAGATCAGAGTCGGATGCGCACCCGCCCGCGGCCAAGGACCCGGTCCTTGACCCGGCCTTTGAGCGACCGCTGGATCTGATGTTCCCGGTCGCGGAGGAAGACACGCCCGTTCATCTCGGGCTGCCGCATGAGCGCAAGGGTGGCACCCCATTCGGCAGCCTGGACAGGATCGACGCCGTCCGGGATGCCCTTGCGGGGTTGATGGGTGCCCGGAACCCAGTCGGTGACGACGATGCCAGGAAAACGGTCGCCGAGATCCGCGACCAGCGCCCGCGTCAGGATGCGGAGCGCCCCCTTCGAGACCGAATAGCCGGCGGCCAGCGGCGCGGGGCTGACGTCGGCAAAGGTGACGACATTGATGATCCGGCCCGAGCCGCTGGCCACCATCGCAGGCAGAACCTCGTGGCAGCAGTTGAAGGCTCCGCCAAGGTTGAACTGCACGGTGTCCATGAACGAGGCCGGGGTTTCGTCAAGGATGTCGCGGTCGGGGTAGATTTCCGCGTTGTTGACCAGGATCGTTGGCGTGCCGAGCCTCTCGCGGATCTCGTCAAAGCCGCGGGCGACATCTTCGGGCTGGCGGATATCTGCGGTGATGGACAGCACACCCTCGGCCTGGAACGGCGCGCGCGCAATGCCAGCCACGGCAATGCCGCGCCGGACCAGCGCCAGCGCCAGCTCTTTGCCGATGCCCCAGCTGGCCTCGGTGATCACGGCGACTTCGACAAGTTCGTGCATTGAATTTCCGTTTCGCATCAACTGGCTTTGCGACGAGCGGTCGAGAGGCGCGTGGCAACGATATCTCCGACCCGAAGCGCGTTGGCGGCGATGGTCAGGCTTGGGTTCACCCCCATCGAGGTGGGCATAAACGAGGCGTCGGCGACATAAAGATTGTCAAGATCATGTGCCTTGCAGTCCGCATCCAGAACCGAGGTCGCCGGATCCGAACCGAAGCGCAAGGTTCCACTGGGGTGGCCGAAGTTGAGTGCGATGCCGAAGTTGAGGAACATCAGCCGGTGCTGGCGCAGTTTCTGGCGCAAGAGCTGGCGAAAGAGCGCCCGGCGGGCCTTCAGCTCGTCCGAGATGCGATAGCGGATCAGCGGAACCTCGGGGTCCTCCGGGTGCGGCTCCACGCGGTTGTCCGCATAGGGCAGGTCTTCCAGAAGTCCGACAAGCACAGTGGCCGACCCGAAGACATCGGCGCCGATCTTTGCGGCGATTGTTGCCAGGCGAGACGCACCGGGCAGGCGGCGAAGCCTGCTGCGCGACAAAATGCCCTTGAGATGCCCGGCAATCTGCCCGGCATCGGCCGCAACGCCCATCGACTGCACAAGGCCAAAACGCTGGCCATCGTGCGCGTAGAGATCGCGAAACGACAAGGTCCTTGTCGCCCCGACTGCAGGACTGCCGCGACGGGGCCAGAATGCCACCATCTCCGAGACGTGGAACATCAGCCCGCGACCGACCCAACCGCTGGAATTGGCGCAGCCAGACGCGTGGCTGCCGGTCGAGCGCAAAAGAAGGTTCGGCGAATTCAGTGCGCCCGCCGCGAGGATAAAAACATCGGCTTGCAGCAGATAATCGCGCCCGTCGGCCCGGACCCGCGCGGCGGTGATGCGGCCCTGCCCTTCGATCAGCTCCTCGACGGGGCAGTTGGGGAGTAGGGTCGCATTGCCGGTTTCCAGCGCCGGCTCGACCCCGGCGGAGCGGCCATCCATCTTGCAGGGGCGCGGGCATTTGCGACCCAGGCAGTCGGTGCATCCGGGCAGGCGCCGCAGTGCCTCGTGCGCGCGGTAGGGATGCAGACCGGCGGCGCGGAGGTCGTCGAACATGCGCGTCTCGGCCGCGGTGAGGGGCGGCGCGGACAGCTGCGGCCCGGGAAGATCGGACAAGGGGTCCTTCTCGCCGCGGATCGACAGGGCCTCTTCGGCCTGCGTGAAGTAGGGGCGGAAAGCGTCGAACCCCACCGGCCAGCCGCCCGTCGGGTGCGGCATGGCATCGGTCGCTTCGATATCGTGGCGTTCGGGTCGTTCGGCAGCCGCAGCATAGAAGACTGACGAGCCCCCGACCCCGCTGCCCAGCGGCGCGAAGAAGCGGTCGGGGCGATCTCCGTCGATCCGGGTTTCGATCTGGGTGGGCCAGAAGCCCCGTGCCTGGCGCGCCGAATAATCCGCGAGATCGGTCCGCAGGTCCTGGCCCTCGGTCCGGTGGCCGACGGGACCTTTTTCCAGGAAGAGCACCGAAAGGCCACGCTCGGCCATGCGGCGACCGACGAGGCCGCCCCCGACGCCAGTGCCGACCACGATGGCATCCCAATGCCGCGCCGCAGCCCGGGCGACCAACCCCTGCCCCACGGTGGCAGCCATATGTGCAGCGGCCCCCGCCATCACCAAACACTCACTTTGTCGCACACCACATGCCTGCAGGCCATGTCTGCCATCCTGCCCTACGGCCCGGATTGATCCGTCTGTTTCAGCGTCGGCCAAAACTGTCCGACATTTCGATTTGTTCTGTTCGGGGTCTGGAACGGACCGATCCGGGCGCATTTCCAAATTCAGGGCGGAACCCCTGCGCCGCCGGTCCGATATTTGTTCCCACCAATCTGCGTTACGGCGGACCCTTGCCTGTTTTCTTCGGTCCGGCAAGTGTTTTGTAAGGTAAATCCATCCGGCAAGCGACGTTCCGCAGCGATCGGCATGACCTTTCAAAGTCACGCCTCATCCCTGTGCACTGCCCTCTGCCACCTCGGGCGATCCAGGCAGGATGCCGGCCCATTGACAATTTGCGACACCAGGGCGAGACAGATCTTATGGGGATCGCGCGCTCCCCACGAGGCGTCAGCCGAAGGTCGCGTTTCACAGACATGAAACAAAACCAACATAAGGACAGCAGATGCCTGCGCCCGATGCGATTTCCTGTGACAAGCTTGCCAAACTGATCGGCACCCCGCGGGCGCCGGTCATCCTGGACGTCCGGCGCGCGGCGGTGCGTCGGGACGACCCACGCGCCATTCCGGGCGCACGGCTGCTGGACGAAACCGCCCTGAACCCCGCGGACGCCCTCGCTCTGGTGCCAGGGCTGAGGAATCAAGCGGTCGTCGTTATCTGCGCCGCCGGGCATGCGCGCAGTCAGGGGCTGGCCGCTGTCCTGCGGACCGAAGGGATAGCGGCTGAGTATCTGGAGGGCGGGCAAGAGGCCTGGGTCGCTGCGGGCCTGCAAAGTTTCGACCCCAGCAAGCTGGGTCGGCGCGACGATGCGGGACGCAGTCTGTGGGTCACGCGGTCGCGACCCAAGATCGACCGCATCGCCTGTCCGTGGCTGATCCGCCGCTTCATCGACCCACGGGCAGTCTTCCTTTTCGTCGCTCCGGCCGAGGTACCTGCCGTGGCCGAGATGCTAGGTGCTGCGGCCTTCGACGTCGAGGATACGTTCTGGAGCCATCGGGGTGATCTGTGCACCTTCGACACGCTGCTGGCCGAGTTCGGACTGCGCCTGCCCGCACTGGACCGTCTGGCGACCATCGTCCGGGGGGCCGACACGGCGCGGCCAGAGCTTGCGCCGGAATGTGCAGGGCTGCTGGCCGCCTCGCTGGGCCTTTCCCGGATGTACGCGGACGATCAGGCGCAGCTTGACGCAGGCCTGCAGCTTTACGATGCCTTCTTTCGCTGGGCGCGGGATGCGACAGAGGAAACGCATGATTGGCCGAAAGCCGGGAAAGCGAAATGACCGAGCGATCCGACCATCCGACTCTGGGTGAAGCCACTCGCGTCTGGGCCAGGATCGCTGCCCTGTCCTTCGGCGGACCAGCGGGACAGATCGCGGTCATGCACCGCGTCCTGGTCGAAGAGAAACGCTGGCTGGGCGATGGACGCTTCCTGCACGCGCTGAATTTCTGCATGCTCCTGCCAGGACCCGAGGCGCAGCAGCTGGCGACCTATATCGGCTGGCTGATGCATGGTGTGCGGGGCGCGCTCGTGGCGGGTCTGTTGTTCATCCTGCCGGGCGTCGTGGCGATCATGGGCCTTTCCTGGGTCTATGCGGCCTATGGGCAGATCGGCATAGTCTCGGCGCTGTTCTTCGGGCTGAAGGCCGCGGTGCTGGCCATCGTGCTGCAGGCGGTCGTGCGGGTCGGGCGGCGAGCGCTGCGCAATGGCGTGTTGCGGGCCATCGCCGCGGCCTCGTTCCTGGCGATCTTCGCATTTCAGGTGCCCTTCCCGGTGATCATCGCCGTGGCCGCGCTGATCGGCTGGGTGGGCGCCAAGACCGGTCTGGCCGCCTTCCGGGCGGGTGGGGGCCACGCTGCCGTGGGCGCGACCCACGTCGATGATGCCGCGACCTTGCTGGGAGAGGAGGCGGCCCTGCCCCCCTCGGCGCGACGAGAAGCGCTGCGCGCGGGGCTTGCAGCGCTTGGTCTTTGGCTTTTGCCGGTCGCGGTCATCCTGATTATTGCGCCGGGAAGCGTCTTTTCCGACATCGCCACCTTCTTCTCGAAACTGGCCGTCCTGACCTTCGGTGGGGCCTATGCCGTGCTGGCCTGGGTCGCGCAGGAGGCCGTGGGGACCTATGGCTGGCTGGGGCCGGGCGAGATGCTGGATGGTCTGGGCATGGCCGAGACCACGCCTGGGCCGCTGATCATGGTGCTTCAGTTTGTCGGCTTCCTGGGCGCTCTGCGCGAGGCGGGCTGGGCGCACCCCTATCTTGCCGCGACACTGGGCGGACTGCTGACGACCTGGGTGACCTTCGCTCCCTGTTTTGCCTGGATTTTCCTGGGCGCCCCCTACATGGAGGGCCTGAGGCGCAACCTGGCGCTTTCGGCGGCCCTTTCGGCGGTCACTGCAGCGGTGGTTGGTGTGATCCTGAACCTGGCCCTGTGGTTCGCGATCCATGTGGTCTGGAGCAAGGTTGCCTGGATCAGTCTGGGCCCGCTGACAATGGAATTGCCGGTGCCGGATTCGATCAACTGGGTGGCGGCAGGTCTGTCGGCGCTGGCCATCCTGGCGGTGTTCCGGCTGAAGCTGGGCCTGGCGACCGTGCTGGCGGGCGCGGCCGGTCTGGGACTGACCCTGCATTTGGCGGGCCTGGCCTGAGCCCAAGGTCCGGCCGCAGTCAGCCGGCGACCAGGACCCGTGCTTCGTGGGCATTGAGCGACACGCGCGCACTGGAAAACGCGCTGGCCTGGTTGGCAAGTTCGGGAAAAAGCTCCAGCACTTCGGCCCGCGCGGCCTGATCCAGCGCCTCGACTGTCCGTTCGGCTGGCTGGAAGCTTTCCGTCCAGGACCCGTTCGAAAGCAGAAGCTCGTGCCGGTCCAGAAGGACATGGACATAGGTCACGCCTTCATCGGGGCAGGCCCGGGTAACGCCAGGCAGTCCCAGCAGGTGCTTGGCGGGAACCAGCACCTCGTCCTCGGCGAAGTAAAGCTCCGCCGTGGCACCTTCGACCAGCACCCGGTGCTGGGGCGAGACCAGCAAAGGCTGGTCAGGACCCGTACCGAACAGCGCGCCGGCAGCGATGCTGATAGGTTGCAGGGCGGGACGGGCCAGAAGGTCTTGCCGCGACAGGTGGCGGCGTCCGACCCAGCGCAAGGGCTGAAGGCCGTGATCGCGGGTCTGGACCAGATCGCCCGGCTGCAACCTCTCGACCAGCACGTCGCCCCGATCAGTCAGGATCCGCGTGCCGGGGGTGAAGCAGATGATGACCACAGTCTCGATGTCCGAGAAACTGAGCGTGCCGATGACCGTGATCCCGTCCGGCCCGAAGAAGGTGATCGTTCCGTTCTCGGCGTTAAGCGGATCGTAGGTGAGGTCGATGCGCCCCCAGCCCAGTCCGGTGATATCCAGGATAAGCCGATCATTGTCGGCCCCGCCGAGCCCGCCGTCGACGATCTCGGCGCCCGATATGTCGTTGACCGTGCCGGTGAAGGTGAAAAAGAACTGGTCCTCGTCATCGCCGCCGAACAGCTCGTCCCGGCCCGACCCACCGTAAAGCGTGTCCTGGCCGGACCCCCCGTAGAGGGTGTCGTTGTCTGCGCCACCAAAGAGCCTGTCGTTGCCTGCCCCGCCGTCGACCAGGTCGTTGCCTGCATCACCGGAAACCGTATCGTCATCCGCGCCGCCGAAGAGGCTGTCGCCACCGCCAAGGCCTGAAATGCTGTCGTTGCCAAGTCCGCCATAGAAGACGTTGGTGTACGCGTCTGCCGCAAGCGTGCTGGAGCCGTCGAAGCCAACCAGCGTATCGTTGAACGCCGATCCGATGATCCCGTCGACGCCCGAGCCAGTGTCCCCAGTGGCAAAGCCGCCCGAGAAACTTCCGGTGGCAAGGTTGATCGAGACCGCAGCGTTGGAATCGCTGTAGTCGATGAAATCAAGTCCCGTCCCGCCGATCAGCGTGTCCGCGCCGTCGCCGCCACGCAGGGTATCGTCCCCGTTGCCACCGATCAGGCTGTCGCCGCCCGCGTCGCCCTGCAGGAAATCGTTTCCGTCGCCGCCGTCCAGTGTGTCCGAGCCAGCCCCGCCATACAGCGTATCGTTGCCGGCATCTCCGAAGAGGATGTCACCCTCGTCGCCGCCATAGAGCAGGTCACCGTCGTCGCCCCCGCGCAGGGAGTCGGCCCCGGTGCCACCGAAAAGCGTATCGAAACCGGCCCCACCGAACAGCGAGTCCGCCTCGGAGCCGCCGTCGAGAAGGTCGTCCCCGGCATCGCCGTAAAGCGTATCCGTCCCGGCATCCCCGTAGAGGGCGTCGAAGCCGTCGTTGCCATAGATCAGGTCACCGTCGCCGCCACCGTATAGCGTGTCCGCGTCCGCACCGCCGTACAGAGTGTCAATACCGGCGTCCCCGAAAAGCGTGTCCGCTCCTGCATCGCCAAAGAGAACGTCGGCGTCCCCGCCGCCGAACATCAGATCGGCATCGTTGCCCCCGTAGAGCACGTCGAGACCGGCATCGCCGTACAGCGTGTCGGCCCCATCGTTGCCGGCGACTGTGTCAGCCTCGACGCCGCCATAGGCCAGGTCGGCGTCGGCCCCGCCATACAGGACATCAAGTCCCGCGCCGCCATAGAGCGTATCAAGGCCAGCCGCGCCCGAGATAAGGTCACTGCCGCCTTCGCCCTGCAGAAAATTGCCGATCGAGTCGCCCGTGATGGTGTCCGCACCGCTGCCGCCGATGACGCCCTCGATCCCGGACAGGACGTCGCTGCCCTCGCCCGTGGCGGTACCGGTCCCGAGGTTCACGGTGACCGACGCGCCAACGCCGAGATAGCTGGCGAAGTCGAATCCGTCGCCGCCGATCAGCGTGTCGTCGTTGGACCCGCCATAGAGCGTGTCATTGCCGGGTCCGCCGTCCAGAAGGTCCCGGCCGGTTCCACCGTACAGAATGTCATTGCCCGTAAGCCCACGTAGCGTGTCATCGCCACCGCCCCCAAAGATGAGGTCGTTGAAATTCCCGTCGTTGTCACCGACCAGGCTGTTGTTGCCCGGCCCGCCATTGATCGTCGCCATGCCCGCTCCGGTCCTGCCGTCACCCCGCCACGCCCTCAGGTCTGGAAGTGGCGAATTCGAGGCAGCTTAGGGGAATATGAACGCAAGGTTAACAAGTGAGTATCCAGACACCACATTCTTTAGCATGAAATTTCGCGTAGATCACCACATCTATGTAAACGCGCTACAGCTGGGCGAACTTGACGTCCAGACTGCCTAATTTCCTGCAGGATCAGAGCGAAGTCTGCCGATGGCAGGGATACGTGGCAATGCACGCGCGTGGATACGTCTGGCTCTACGGAGACCATCGTCGGGCTCATTGTGGATGGTGGGCAAAAGCATGATCACCGGGACTGCGATGGCGCCTTGGCCGAACTCCCAGGGCAGAGAGCCAACTTTTGATTGTGTCAGAGCCGAAGGAGGCCAGGACCGCCCCACCTCCAGAAGTCCGCACTTACCTTGCCAGGCCCGCGGCCTGCCGTACATCCGGGCACGATCGTCGGTGACATCGGCCGGCTTGAAACCGCTTGCAATGACGGGCGATGCGGGCTTGGCTTTGGTCAAGGCCCAAGTGTTATCCAGCGCGGGCATCGGTATGCGGACAAGGCGATGGGTGTGACACTGAAGGATGTGGCAGAACGGGCCGGGGTTTCCCGGTCGGCAGTCTCGCGCACGTTCACCGATGGGGCATCGGTTTCGGCCAAGACCCGGTCCAAGGTGGAGAAGGCGGCAAGCGAGTTGGGCTATGCGCCCAACGCCCTGGCCTCAAGTCTGACGACGGGCCGGACAAAGATGATCGGCCTGATTGCCAACAACTTCCACAACCCGCTGATCCTGGAGGTGTTCGACCTTTTCACCCGCGGCCTGCAGGACCGCGGGCTGCGGCCGCTGCTGGTCAACCTCAGCGATGCGACGGACCCTGCGGATTCGGTGCGGATGCTGCGGCAGTATTCGGTGGACGGGGTGATCGTTGCCTCTTCTACCCTGCCCTCCAGCTTTGCGCTGGCGTTCAAGGCGGCGGGACTGCCCGTCGTGCATGCCTTCGGGCGCTATGCGACGGCGCCCGATGTGCATGTGGTTGGGATCGACAACGTGGCTTGCGGGCGGATGGCAGCCGAGGCGCTGGTGCAACGTGGCTATGGGCGGGTCGCCTTTCTGGGCGGGCCACGCAGTGCGACTTCCACGCAGGACCGCGTGGCGGGGTTTCTGGGTGCGCTGGCCGGCTGCCCTGAGGTACATGTGAGCGCGAGCTATGCCAGCGCATACACCTTCGACGCGGGCCGGACCGAAATGCAGCAGCTTTTGCAGGACACCCCGGCCGAGGCCTATTTCTGCGGCGACGATCTGCTGGCCGTCGGGGCGCTGAGTGCCATTCACGAAGCGGGGCTGTCGGTGCCGGGCGACATTGGCCTGATCGGGCTGAACGACATGGAAATGGCGCGCTGGCAGATGATCGGACTGACGACCATCCGCCAGCCAGTCGCGCAGATCATCGACGCGGCCATCGCACTTGTGGTCTCAACCATTGAGGATCCCGGACGTCCGCCCGAGACCCGCCTGTTCCCCTGCCGCGTGGTCGAGCGACAGACTTTGCGCGCCCTGCCCTAGCGGAACATCGGCGGGCGGGCGTCCATCCACGCGCCGCCAGCCTTGGCCGAGGCGACAGCGGTGTGGACTGCCGCCATCGACCGCAACCCGCTGGGGGCCGTCGGCAGCCCGTCGCGCTGTTCGCCGCGGATCGCATCCGCCAGATCGCAATAGATATTCGCCACCGCCAGCGGGAAGCCTTCGGGGTGGGCGATGGCCACACGAGACAGGCGCTTGGCGTCCTCGTAAAGTCCGCCTTCACCCTTCTCCATGATCTGCGTGCGCCCGCCGACGGGGGTGTAGATCAGCTGGTTCGGCTGCTCGGACGCCCAGCGGAAGCCGCCGGTTTCGCCGAAGACCTGGATGTCGAAGCCGTGCTGCCGCCCGATGGCAACCGAGGAGGTCCATAACCTGCCGACCGTGCCCTTCGCCATGCGGAAGTTGACCATCGCGTCATCCTCCAGCACACGCGACGGAATGGTCGAGGCGAAGTCGGCGGAAAGCTTTTCCACCTCGTCATCGCAGATGAAGCTGGCCATGTGCAGCGCGTGGATGCCGCAGTCGGCGAACTGGCCGGACACGCCCGCCATTGCCGGGTCATAGCGCCAGCGGACGCGGGGATTGTCGGCGTCGGTGGCGTCGCCGTGGTGACCGTGGCTGAAGTTGGTGACGACAAGGCGCACCTTGCCGATGTCACCGTTGCGCACCATCGCGCGGGCCTGGCGGACCATCGGATAGGCGGAATAACAGTAGTTCACCGCGCAGATTTTCCCGGTCTTGGCAGCGATGCGGACGATCTCTTCGCCCTCCTCGACCGTCACCGTCATCGGCTTTTCGCACAGGACGTTGAACCCGGCCTCCAAGAAAGCCTTGGTGATCTGGAAATGGGTGGAATTCGGAGTGGCCACTGTCACCAGATCGCAGCGGTCGGGGCGATTCTTTTCCCCCACCAGCATTTCTTCCCAGTCGCCATAGGCGCGGTCGGCGGCGACACCCAGGCGCTGCGCATACTCGCGCCCCACGTCGGCCCGGTGGTCCAGCGCACCCGCGACCAGGTTGAAATGCCCGTCTGCCAAAGCGCCGAGGCGGTGGGCCGGGCCGATCTGGCTGCCTTCGCCGCCACCGATCATGCCCCAGTTCAGTCTTGCCATGATGGTCCCTTAAAAGCCGATGGATTGCAGGTAGGCGCGGTTCTTGCGTGCGTCGTCGATGGGGCTGACGTCCAGCGTCGGGTCACAGTCCTGCTCGACCGTGCACCAGCCTTCGAAACCTGCGTCAAGCAGGATCTGGCGCACGGCCGGAAAGTCGACGTCGCCGGTGCCAAGGTTGCAGAAGATGCCCTGGCCGCAGGCGTCGTAGAAGCCGGTGCTCTTGGCGATAACATCAGACTTGACGGCCGGGTCGATGTCCTTGAAGTGCATGTAGGAAATTCGGTCGATGTGCCGGCGCATGAAGGCCACCGGATCAAAGCCCGCATAGGAATGGTGGCCGGTGTCGAAGCAGATCTTCAGGATCTTCTCGTCCACCTCGTTCAGAAGACGCTCCAGCTCTGGCTCGAAATCGATGAAGCCTGCGGCATGGGCGTGGACGCCGACGGTCAGGCCATAGTCCTCGGCCCCCAGCTTGGCGACCTTGGCGATGCGGTCGCGAAAGGCGGTCCATTCGGCCTGGTCCATCTGCTCGGCAGCGTCGGCCCGGCCCGCAGTCGGCGCGCGGCGAGGCGAGATGCTGTCGATCAGCACCAGATGCTGCGCCCCATGCGCCGTCAGCGCCTTGCAGGTGCGCACCGCGGCATCCCAGACCTCATCCCACTTGGCCGGGTCGTGAAACGGGCGGAAGACGACGCCGCCAATCAACTCCAGCCCGTTTTCGGCCAGTGCCGCGCCCAGAACACCTGGGTCTTCGGGCATGAATCCGATGGGGCCAAGCTCGATCCCCTTGTAGCCCGCGCCCGCGCAATCGGACAGGACCTGCCGCCAGGCCGGGTTGCGCGGGTCGTCTGCAAACTCGACGCCCCAGGAGCAGGGCGCATTGCCGATACGGATGGTCATTCGGGCCTCATGCCGTGAAGGTTCATTGGGGGACGGCGTGCCAGCGGCCGTCGTCGGATGCCTTGAAGGCGGTGTCGATGATCCGGCTTACGGCAAGGCCGTCGCGGAAGGTGGGCCAGACCGGCTTGCCGGTGGCGATGGCGGTCAGGAAGTCCTTCGCCTCGATGATGATCTGGTCCTGGTAGCCGGTGCCGTGGCCGGGACCCTGGCAGAACGCAAGGTAGTCGGGATGCTGCGGCCCGGTCAGGATGCGTGTGAAACCGCGCGTCGCCTCTGGCCCTTCGGCGCGGTAAAGGTGGACGGCGTTCTGGTCTTCCTGGTCGAAGCGGATGCTACCTTTTGTTCCATGTATTTCATAGGCATAGCCCATCTTCCGCCCCGTGGCGACGCGACTGATGTAAAGGTGACCCATGACGCCAGAGGCAAAGCGCAACATGAGTTGGGCGTGGTCGTCGTTGTCGACCGCGACAGAACCGTCGGGGCCTGGGCGGGCCGCGTGGACCGTCTCGATCCGGGCAGAAAGCTCGGCCACCGGACCCATCAGCGCCAGCATGCAGTTGATCGGATGCGGCGCGAGATCGCCCATGCAACCGTTCGCACGACCGCTTGTGCGCCAGGTGGCGGGGAGCATCGGGTCGGCCAGAAAATCCTCGGTATGCTCGCCGCGGAACCAGGTCAGTTCACCGACTGCACCCTGTGCCAGGAGTTGCCGCACGAACTGCGTGGCCGGTGAGCGGACATAGTTGAAGCCGATCATGTTCGGCAGACCCGACGCCTCGGCCGCCGCGACCATCGCTTCGGCGTCCGCCAAAGAGGCGCCCAACGGCTTTTCGCAGAAGACCGGCTTGCCCGCGGCAAAGGCCGCCTCGGCAATCGCGCGATGAGTCGACTGGGGCGAGGCGATCACGACCGCTTCCACCTTTGGATCAGCCACCAGGCCGCGCCAGTCGTCCGTCCCCCGGGCAAAGCCATAGGCGCTGCGATAGCGTTCGGCGCTGTCCGCGCTGGTGGCGGCGATCACCTCGAGCCGAGGCCGCAGGGTGGTGTCGAAGACCGCACCTACAGCCGACAAGGCCACTGCATGCGCCTTGCCCATATAGCCGCCACCGACCAGCCCGATCCCGATGTTCGTCACGCCGTGCCTCCCCCCGCTCACCAGTATTGCAACCGGTTGCAAAAGCTGTATCCTCACTCGGCAGGCCGCGCAAGTCCCGTGTGGACGCCCGGCGGGGAGGACCATACGACGATGACCAGGACTGGGACCAGAGTAGACGAGACCATCCGGCTGACGGTGGCACAGGCCATCGTGCGCTGGCTGATGAACCAGTTCATTGTGATCGGTGATCAAGAGGTCCGCATCTGCGGCGGCGGCTTCGGCATCTTTGGCCACGGCAACGTGCCCTGTCTGGGCGAGGCGCTGTATCCGGTCCACAAGGAGATGCCGCTTTATCGCGGGCAGAACGAGCAGAGCATGGGTTTTGCTGCGGCAGCCTATGCGAAGTATCACTTGCGTCGGCGGTTCATGTTCTGCACCGCAAGCGCCGGGCCAGGAACGGCGAACCTGCTGACCGCCGCCGCGCTTGCCCATGCCAACCGTCTGCCCGTTCTGATGCTGTGCGGCGATACCTTCCTGACCCGCCTGCCCGACCCGGTGCTGCAACAGCTGGAGCATTTCGGCAATCCGACACTTGGCGTCAACGATGCCTTCAAGGCGGTCAGCCGCTACTGGGACCGGATCACCCACCCGGCTCAGGTCCTGCAATCGCTGCCCACCGCTTTGGCCACCCTGCTGGACCCCGCCGATTGCGGCCCGGCCTTCCTGGGCCTGCCGCAGGATGTGCAGGGCTGGGCATATGACTACCCTGCGGCGTTCTTCGCCAAACGTGTCCACCGCATCCGCCGCCAGTCGCCTGACGTGCTTGAGATCGCCGAGGCCGCCGCCCTTTTGCGCGCCGCGCAGCGCCCGTTGATCGTCGCGGGGGGCGGTGTGCAGTATTCAGGCGCGGTGGTGGAATTGACCGCCTTTGCCGAGGCGCATGGGATTCCCGTGGTAGAAACCATCGCGGGCCGGGCGAACTTGCTGGCCGACCATCCTCTGAACGTCGGCCCCTTGGGCGTGACCGGATCGGACAGCGCCAATACCATCGCGGGCGAGGCAGACGTCGTGCTTGCGGTCGGCACACGGTTGCAGGATTTCACCACCGGATCCTGGACAGTCTTTGCGCCCGAGGCCCGTCTCATCGGCTTGAACGCGGGGCGGCATGATGCGGCCAAGCACCTTTCGCTGCCTGTGGTCGGTGATGCCAAGCTGGGGCTTCCGGCGCTGGACGCTGCACTTGATGGCCACCGCGCGCCAGAGGACTGGGTCGCCCGCGCGCAAGGTGAACGCAAGGCCTGGGACGCCTATGTCGCCGGGAACGTGGCACATGGGAACCGGCCAAACTCCTATGCCCAGGCCATCGGCGTGGTGAACGCGCTTTGCCATCCGCGCGACCGGGTGGTGACGGCGGCCGGGGGCCTGCCGGCCGAAGTGACCGCCAACTGGCGCACCTTGGGGATCGGGACGGTGGACGTGGAGTTCGGCTTTTCCTGTATGGGCTACGAGATCGCCGGAGGCTGGGGTGCGCGGATCGCTCAGGCTGAAGGCGAGGCCGACCGAGATACCATCGTCTTCGTCGGCGACGGCAGTTACCTTCTGATGAACTCGGACATCTATTCGTCGGTCCTGACGGGCAAGAAGCTGATCGTGCTGGTATTGGACAACGGCGGCTTTGCGGTCATCAACAAGTTGCAGAACAATACCGGGCAGGCCAGCTTCAACAACCTGATCGCCGATTGCCCGACCGTGGCCGAGCCCTTCGCGGTGGATTTCGAGGCCCACGCGCGCGCGATGGGCGCCAATGCCGAGACGGTCGCCAACCCTGCCGCGCTGGCCGAGGCGTTCCAGCGCGCCAAGGCTTCGACGAAGACAAGCGTCATCGTCATGCAGGTCGACGCTTACGAGGGTTGGACCACGCAAGGCCATGCATGGTGGGAGATCGGCACCGCCGAAGTTTCGGCCAGCGACGAAGTCCGCGCCAAGCATGCCGAGGTGGAAGCGGGCCGCGCGGGTCAAAGGCGGGGCGTCTGATGGCCGATCTTGCGCGTCTGCAGGGCCGGAACTTCCTGGTCATCGGTCGGGCAGGCATGGACCTTTACGCCGATCCGCCCGGCACGCGGATCGAAGAGGCAACGCGGTTCACGACGGCGCTTGGCGGATCGTCGGCCAACATCGCCGTGGCGCTGACCCGGCAGGAGTGCCGCGCAGCGCTGGTCACCTGTGTGTCGGACGATGCGGTGGGTCGCTTCTGCCTGACCCAGCTTGACGCCTACGGCATCGACCGCACTCATATCCGCGCGATTGCAGGCGAGCCGCGCAATTCGCTGGCCGTGGTCGAAACGCGGATTCAGGACTGCCAGTCAGTCATCTACCGCAATAACGCCGCCGACTTCGCAATGACGGTCGCGGATGTGGAAGCCGTCGACTACACGGCCTTTTCGGCCCTTATCACCACGGGCACGGTCCTGGCTGCCGAACCCTCGCGCAGTGCAGCTTTCCGGGCGTTCGAGCTGGCCCGTGCCGCTGGCGTGCCGCTGATCTTCGATGAGGATTACCGGCCATATTCCTGGCCTTCTGCCGCCGTCGCCGCCGAGGTCTACTCGCGCGCGGGTGCCCTGTGCGACGTGATCGTCGGCAATGACGTGGAGTTCGGCTTTATGGCCGGGCACCCGGACCGGGGCCTGCACACTGCGCGCAGCCTGATCGCCAAAGGCGCGCAGATCGTCGTCTACAAGATGGGCGAAAAGGGCGCGGTCACGATCACCCCCGAGGGCGAGGTCTCCACCGGCATCTATCCGACCCAGGCCTTGAAACCCACTGGCGCGGGCGACAGCTTTCTTGGCGCCTTCATCGCCGGGCTTGCTGCGGGACTGTCGGTCCGGGCGGCGGTCCTGCGGGGATCGGCGGCCGCTGCGATGGTCGTGGCCCGCGTCGGCTGCGCCCCGGCCATGCCGACCCATGCCGAGCTTGACGCCTTCCTTGCCCATCACAGCGGCCCGACCGGATAAAGGGACCCCCCATGCACATCGCCCCCCATGACAACCAGAACTGCCCCATCGTCGACCGGGAGCATCCTTTGGTCCCTTACGTCTATTTCAATATCATCCACCTGAAAGCGGGCGGGCAGTTCGACTACCGCACCCCCGGCTATGAGACCTGCGTCGTCCCCGCCACCGGGACGGTGACCGTGGAAACCGCGGGCGAGACCTTTGCGGGCATCGGCAATCGGGGCGTCGATGTCTGGGACGGCGAGCCGGAGGGCGTCTATGTCCCGCAGGACACCGGCGCGCGGATTTCGGCGCTGACAGATACAGAAATCTTCCTCGCCGGAGCGAAATACTCGGAAACCCTGCGCCCCTTCGCCGTCCGGGCCGCAGACATCGACAAGGTGCAATACGGATCGGACGACACCAAGACCCACCGGAAGATCAAGCATATCCTGGGCGCGGCCTACCATGACCGGGTTGGCCGCCTGCTGGTGTCCGAGCTTTACACAGTCGGCGCGGGCGGCTGGTCCGGTTTCCCCAGCCACAAGCATGACACCGACCGCCTGCCCGACGAGACGCGACATGACGAATGTTACAACTTCCGCTTCCGACCCGACTATGGCTCGGGCCTGCAGATGTTGCAGCGGGTCGATAATGAACCGGGCGATGCCTATCACATCATGAACCGGTCCACAGTCCTGATCGACAAGGGCTATCACCCCTGCTGCGTGCTGCCGGGGTATGAGATGTATTACTTCACCATCCTTGGCGGCCAAAGCCAGCGCAGCCTCAAGCAGTATTTCCAGCCGACCCACGCCGCTCAGTTGCACACGATCCCAGGGATCATGGACATGGTGGCCAAGTTCAAATGACGATTGCGACCCTGGCCCAGGTGCTGCAACCGGCGCTGAGGGGAGGCTATGCCGTCCCCGGCCTGGTCTGTCTGGGCTGGGAGGACATGCGCGCCTATGTTGCCGCCGCCGAGGCGGAGCGCGCGCCGATCATCCTGCAGGCCGGGCCTGGCTGCCGCGAGCACACTCCGCTGCCGATCCTGGGCCGGATGTTCCGCCATCTGGCCGAAGCCGCCAGTGTGCCCGTCGTGGCGCATCTTGACCACGGCACCTCGCTGGACGACTGCCGCGCGGCGCTGGACGCGGGGTTTACCTCGCTGATGTTCGACGGCTCGCGCCTGCCTTTGCAGGATAACATCGACCGGACCGCAGCAGTCGCCGAACTTGCCCATGCGGCGGGCATCAGCTGCGAGGGCGAGATCGGCTTTGTCGGCTATGCCGGCGGGGCGGCATCGGCCGGGACCGACCCGGCAGAGGCGGCGCGCTTTGCCCTCGAGACCGGGGTGGATGCAATGGCGATCTCGGTCGGCAACCTGCATCTGCAAGAGGCACCCGGCGGCGGACTGGACCTGCCCCGCCTGCGCGCCATCGAGGCGCTGACCGACGTGCCGCTGGTGATCCACGGTGGGTCGGGCGTGCCTGCTGCCGACCGCACGCACCTTGCCGCCACAAGCCGCATCGCCAAGTTCAACATCGGCACCGAGCTGCGCATGGCCTTTGGCGAGGCCCTGCGCGAGGCAGTCGAGCGTGACCCGGCGCGCTTTGACCGGATCGCGATCCTGCGGGAAACCGAGGCCCCCGTGACGCTGGCCTGCCGCGCGGTGATCCGCGGCCTTGGCGCCTCGGGCCGGGTTGGCGGCTAAACCCTGAGTCAGTTTGACGCTTGCATCTGGCGGGGCGCAAGCGTTGCATAATCGACAGGCACCAATGAGGTTCAGGAGATGCAACGCAAGCAAGTCGGGCTGTCGGGCCTGTGGGTCAGTGAAATCTGCATCGGCTGCATGACCTTTGGCGAACCACTCAGGGGCGGACATCCCTGGACCCTGCCCCCAGAACAATCGCGTTCGCTGATCGCGCAGGCGATCGAGGCGGGGGTCGACTTCTTCGACACCGCCAATGTCTACTCCGACGGCTCGTCCGAGGAAATTCTGGGGGACACGCTCTGGTCCCTGGCCCCACGCGACCGAATCGTTCTTGCAACCAAGGTGTTCGGGGACGTCGATCCCTACCACCAGGGTCTGTCCCGGCGGGCGATCATGCGGCAGATCGACCTGTCGCTGAAGCGGCTGAAGACCGACTATGTCGACCTGTACCAGATCCACCGCTTCGACCCCACGACCCCCATCGAAGAGACGATGCATGCACTGGATGACCTGATCCGAGTCGGCAAGGTGCGCTACATCGGCGCCTCAACCATGTCCGCCTGGCAGTTCGCCAAGATGCAGACGGCGGCGCAGAGCAATGGCTGGACACCCTTCATCAGCATGCAGAACCAGATCAGCCTGATCTACCGAGAAGAAGAACGCGAGATGATCCCGCTTTGCCTGGATCAGGGCGTGGGACTGATCCCCTGGTCGCCCATCGGCCGGGGTCGGCTGGCGCGGCCCGCAGGCGTCGCCACGGCGCGGATCGAGACCGACGCCTATGGGCAAATGCTTTTCGCCCGGTCCGAGGCCGCGGACGCCGCCGTGATCGGTGCGGTGCAAGTGGTGGCGGCCGAGGTCGGGAGGCCGATGGCCCAGGTGGCTCTGGCCTGGGTCCGACAGAAACCGGGCGTCGTGGCCCCCATCGTCGGCTATTCGCGACCCGAGCAGTTCACCGAAGCGCTGGCCGGACTGGACCTTGTGCTGACCAGCGACCAGATCGCCCGGCTGGAAGCGCCCTATGTACCGCGCCTTCCCGTCAGCCAGTAGATGTTTCCGCCCCACTCCGTTTCGCAGAAAGGTAGACCCATGACCCACCCCGCCATCGCCGAAGGCCACACCGCCGTGATCACGGGGGCCGCGTCGGGCATCGGTCTTGCTGCGGCCAGAGCGCTTGCAGCCCAGGGCATGATCATTGCCCTGATCGACCTGCCCAGCCCGGCGCTGGAGATAGCTGCCGCTGCCCTGCCCGGATCAAGGGCCCTCCCGGTCGATGTCGCAAACCAAGAGGCCGTGGCTTCTGCCGCCGCTACCATCGCTGCCGAGATGCCGCCGGTGACGCTTCTTTTCAACAACGCCGGTCTTGGCCTGCCGTCTACCGCGCTTGGCGACCGCGCAGCATGGGACCGCACGCTTGCGGTCAACTTCGGTGGCATCCTGACGGTTGCACAGGCCATTGTTCCGGCGATGCTGGCGCATGGACTGCCAGGTGCCGTGATCAATACCGGATCGAAGCAGGGCATCACCCTGCCGCCCGGCAATCCGGCCTACAACGTCTCGAAAGCGGCCGTGAAGGCCTATACCGAGCTTCTGGCCCACGAACTGCGCACTCTGCCGGGGTCGCAGGTGTCCGCACATCTTATGATCCCGGGTTGGGTGCACACCGGGATGACCGCTGCCTCAGGCGCACCGAAGCCCGCAGGAGCCTGGACACCAGAGCAGGCTGTAGACTTCATGCTCGACAGCCTTGTCCGCGGAGACTTCTACATCCTTTGCCCCGACAACGATGTCAGCCGGACGCTGGATGAACGACGGATCGCCTGGGCGGCAGGGGACGTCATCGAGAACCGCCCTGCCCTGTCGCGCTGGCACCCGGACTGGGCTGACGCCTTCAAGCGCAGCATCGACACGGTTTGAGGGCCGGTCGCCAAAGATTGGGCCGACTTGGACGTGGTAAGCTCTGCCGGCCCGGGAGACTTACCCAGACAGTCTCGCGCCGGTCATGGACGATATGCCTGAAGCATGGCTAAGTCCGCGTGCTTCTAGAAGTGCCAGGGACATTGAGGCATTAGGCCCCTCCTCCATTCCTTGCAGCGTTCTCCAGAGCGCATCGAGCCTGCGTGTCTGAACATATGCCGCTTTGTTTGCCGCCATTTTTTCGGAAGTCTTTACGCTGAAGTCATTAAGCTAAAGTATACCTGCATCGGGCGCTTTTCCGTGGAGCCTGAACGGTGAAACTCTTGAGCAAATGTCGGAATGCGTCGTCGGTAGTAGTAGGTGCTCTTGGGCAGTTCGATGTGCTGACACATGACCTTGAAGGCCCCCGATCGGATGATGACGACCACGCATGTGCTACCTCTTGTGTAACCTGAGGCAACACAGTTTCTGACATAAGTATGAGCTAGTCCCCGAAAATCGGGCAGTGACGGAAGCTACGATCTGACGTCTGCTGGTCTCCAAGAACGAGGAGATCAGGATATGAAGAAACGCAGGAACCATGACGCTGGTTTCAAGGCCCGTGTGGCGCTGGAGGCCGT
>NZ_JAUXZE010000008.1 GCF_030694085.1 Tabrizicola sp.
CCGCCTTTGCATCGCGAGACATATGTGGACACCCCCTTCGTCAAGTCTTTCCTCAAAGCGCGTCGAATCCGGTTGGGTGCTTGCATATGTCCGGCCTCGTAGTGCGGCCGGTTGGCCGCGGGCCCTGATGATATCCGCGGATCATGGTCCCTATCAAATCATCGCGCTTTTGGGCGCTGTCTCGCGAACGGGTTTTCCTGATCCCCGGCAAAACCGGTAGTCATCACGCTTCTTGGGCAGACCCTCCGAACTGTTGCGACGCCAGTGCGTCGTATTCTATGCGGCTGCTTCTCCGTAGACGGTTTTCCGTGCCATCACGGCCCAGCAGATCCGTGCCATCTTGTTGGCCAGGGCCACCGTTGTCAGGCGTGCCGATTTCACCTGCAGGAGCTTTCGGACCCAGCTCATCAATGGCCCTTCGGCTGTGCGCCTCGAGAAGCCGACGACGGCTGTCGCCCCGATGACCAGCAAGGTTCTCAGATATCGGTTTCCGGCTTTTGTGATCCGTCCAAGTCGCTCTTTACCCCCAGAGGAGTTGGATCGGGGCGTCAGGCCGAGCCATGCGGCAAGATCTCGTCCCGATCTGAAGGCAGCAGGGTCCACTACACTGGCCGCCATTGCGGATGCGGTGATCACGCCGACGCCGGGGATCGTCGCCAGCCGTTGGCTGGCTTCGCTCGTGCGGTGCCATTCCAGGATTTTCCTCTCGAGCTCCTTTATCTCGGCATTCAAGGAGCCGATCTGTCGGGCAGAGGACAAAACGATGTCACGCACGAGCGGCGGCAAGTCGATCTCGTCTGCGCCGTGTGCAAGCACCCGCTCGACGAGATCGGCATGCCGTCTGATCCCCTTTGGCGCTACGACGCCCATCTCGGTGAGATGGCCTCGCAGGGCGTTCACAAGCATTGTTCTTTGTCGGACCAATAGGGCGCGGGTCTTGTGGACCATGAGAATGGCCTGCTGCGTTTCAGATTTGATCGGGACAAACCGCATTGTCGGCCTGGTCACCGCCTCGCAGATAGCTTCGGCGTCGACCATGTCGTTCTTCTGGCGCTTGACGTAGGGCTTCACGTAGGACGCGACCATCAACCGGACTTCGTGGCCCAGGGCAGAAAGCTCCCGCGCCCAATGGTGCGCGGAGGGGCACGCCTCTATGCCAACCAGGCACGGATCCAACCTCCCAAAGAACTCGAGCATCTGGGAGCGCCGCACCTTTCGGGCAATGACGACTTTTCCGTATGCATCGACAGCGTGGACCTGGAAAACGCTCTTCGCGAGATCGAGGCCAATGATCATTCCGGACATATCCAACCACTCCTTCTTCCCGGGGAACCGTTGAAACCAGATTCGACGGTTGGGGTGGGGGTGTCCACATCATCAAATCAGCCGCCCCCCGTCCTCCTCCACGTGCGTTCCGGCCCCAAAGAGGGGGTGAAGGGGCGTCCCCTTCCACGGCTTTCGCAGCCCATGAAGGCCGCGCGGGATGCCGCGCGGACGAGACAGGCCCGGAGGCAAGAAACCGATGACGATCCACACCCACGACGACGCCTATGAACCCGCCCACACCGCATCCCAGACCGCCCATGCGCTCGACGAGCTGCAGCTCTATGGCTACCGCCCCTTTGACGAGCCCGATCCGCGCCCGATGCCCGATGGGCAGCGCCTCGCGGTCGCCGTTGCCGACATCTTCGATGCCCTCGTCGCGACCCTGGAAGACACCCGCATGGAACCCGACCTCGAAGAGGTGCTCTGGGGCCAGGTCAACCTCTTCCACCGCGCCACGGCCCGGATCGAGCGGTCGCTTGACGAGAACGAGCAGGCGCAGCGCCGCCTGCAGCGCGAACAGGACGGCTCCGAGGTGAAATCCACCGAACTCGAGCGCCTCACGGCCGAAGGCCTGACCCTGATCGAACGGCGCAACTGTATGGACATGATGCGCGATCACGCCGCGACCGAGTTTGTCCATCACACGGGCTCTGCCTGGCGCCCCCGCACCGGCTCGATGGTGAACCGCCAGCACATGACCGCAGCGCTGATCGACAGCCGCGACTTCCTGGCCGCCAAGCGCCGCGCGGAGACCGAGGTGATGCTTCCGGCAGGCCCCAAGGTCGCCCTCACTGGCGGGACCGACTTCAACGATCACCGCCTGATCTGGGGTAAGCTCGATCAGGTCCGGACCAAGTATCCCGACATGGTCCTTCTGCACGGTGGTAGCCCCAAGGGCGCAGAGCTCATCGCCGCCAAATGGGCCGAGGCCCGTGGCGTGACGCAGGTGGCCTTCAAGCCTGACTGGACCAAGCACGCCAAATCCGCCCCCTTCAAGCGCAACGATGCGATGTTGGACGTGCTGCCGGTGGGCGTCCTCGTATTCCCGGGCAATGGCATCCAGGAGAACCTCGCCGACAAGGCCAAGAAGCTGGGCATCCCGGTTATGAAGTTCGAGAAGCGGGCGTGAGCCCCCTCAGTATCAGCTTACGGCCCTTTGCCGCCGGTCGGTCGTTTCGGATGCTGCATGACCGCACTCCACTAACCCGCCGCTCGACTAGCGCCGCAGCGAAATTCCGGCCATGAAGGTACGGCGTCGCTGCCGAACCTATGATGAGCAAAAGCTAGTGGTTTTAGATGCCTGACAATCTTCATCATTCACTTGAACTGATCCGATGCGCACTACTCGCTCTTAAGCCATCTGGGAAAGACGGCTTTGAGGGGGCACTGAGCCTTGCGCTTACGCGGCTCACCGGTATCCCATTTCGATTGGCAGCTAGTGGGTTTCAAGGCGGCATGGATGGTGATGGAGCGCTACCCACAGATGCCGTCTGCTTTGAGGCCAAACGCTATTCAGAGAGTCCTAAGCGTGAAACGGTGCTTACAAAGATCGCCGACTTGGCTCGTTCAAGGCCTGACGCGGATCGGCTTTGGGTGCTAGGCGTGACGGCCGAGGCCAATGCGCAGCTTTCATCGGAGGTAGCGCAGGACGGTGATCGCAATGCGATTTCCACCTTCGTGCTCGACTGGCTCTCTGCGCCCTTACCACCACTAGCCGTAGCAATCGTTGCTGCGGGCGACGAAGCTATAGATTTCTTGATCAATAACTTTGATCCCTCAGTTGGCCAGACAATTGTATCCCGAGAAGCCCTTGCCGACGCCTTCGCCTCTGTTTCGGCGCACCCCGATTTCATAGCAAGCTGCAAGAGACTCAAGGATAACCTGAACGTTTCGAAGTTGGCATTTACCAAAGCTGTCGAGCGAAATGCCCAATGGCGAAAGGAAGTCTTTGGCGCCGCAAGAAGGGCTAGGATCACATTGGGCCAAGCTATTGCTGTTGCGGAGGATCCGAACCTGCCAAGACTGCGACAGGACCTACGTCAAGACATCTTTGACAAGGTGAAGGCGGGCCAAGACGTCGTATTGCTCGGTGATGAGGGGCATGGAAAGTCTTGGCTTGCTGCCCAGATATGCTCCAGCACGCAGGGTATGGGCCTGTTCCTGAGCGCCGAGAGTTTTGACGGAATATCCACCGACAAACTCGAAGAATTTCTCATCGACATGCTCATCAAGCAGTCGGGCGACGCCTCGGATAGGCCGCTTAGAGACCGTTGGGGCCATCGATTGAAGGCATGGCGAGCTTCTCCGCCTCTGGCGCAACTTTTGGTCATTGTCGACGGTATCAATCAGAGAGAAAGCCTGCATTGGGGGCGTATCCTCAACGCGCTTCATTTCACGCTGCAAGAGATCGGGGCGCGCCTGATTATTACTGCGCGTCCGCAATTTTGGAATAAGGTTATTCTCCCAGGATTGAACCTCACGCCGACGGTCATTCAGGTTCCGGAATGGTCACCACAGGAGAGAGATATTCTGCTTGATTATCACGGTATACATCAGGACTGGCTTGATGATCCCACTCGTAAAACACTTTGCAATCCTAGGCTTCTCGGCGTTGCGATACAGACACTGCCGCGCCACGAGCCAAGCGCGTGGAAGGGGCTGACAACGGTTCGGCTGTTGATGGAGCACCTTCGATCCTCGCAGCGTGAGAACTTCGAAGCCGAGCCATTCGCCACGCTGACCCAGCGACTGAGCGAGCATGCCGCAACGGTGTTGGAACGGGTAGACGCTTCAAGAAATGCACCTCCGCAGCACTTTCAGGCTAACGCTAATGCCGTCATTGAAACACGCTTCTTTCGTTCTCTCGAAGGCCCGGGCGATCTCTACGAACTTCGGGAAGAAGGGCTTACGCTTGCTCTTGGGTTCGCTCTGGTGGATCAACTTTGGCGAGCGCGAAGAGAGGGACACAGCCTGCCTGAACGGGTGGTTCAACTGGTTGAGCCCATCAACGCCATCGACCGAACTGCGGATGTTGTATTCTCAGCTTTGCTCGTTTGCGCGCTAGATGAGACAACCCGCTTTCACAGGGACATTTTTGCGGCAATTCTTGACGCATTCGCCAATCTTCAGAACATAAGCGACCAGCGGTTCGAGGAATTTGTGGAGATTGTGAAGCATCAGCCTACGGTCTTTTTTGAGGTCATTGAAAAACTCTTCCTCGAACGAGGGCGGCGGATCAATCACGACTGGTTCTACCATGCGGCGTTCGAAGTCGCGAACAGCAACGTGGGCGAACCGGCAGCAGAAGACGCAATTCGTCGCTGGCTGCATTTCTACAACAAATCCCAAGAGACACAGACCAGGCGCTACCACCGACGTGACGAGGCCGAGTACGAGAAGAAACTGCATGAAAAGCGGGAAGAGATTGAGCAGGAACTGTCCTGCCTTTCTCCCTTCGAAAAGCAACTTCTGAATAAAATGACAGAAGTTCCCGAGGAGCCGGACACGCTAATCACGCTTGCGCTCGAGTTGCTGGCAGGGCGGTCTCTCGCCCCCTTCTCCGATTGCTTTGTGTCGTTGGGCTTGGCGCTTGCACTCGATACAGGACTGTACTCTGCTCGGAAAGCATTCCAGCAGTTGACAACTTTTAGCAGAGTAGAGAAATCGGCGACCAGACAGGCGTTTCACATAGCTCTGGAACCACTTCGGGCCAAGGATACCTCGCAAGGTGGCCAATGGACCGTTGTTCGTATGCTATACGCGACCGGTGACGAGGCTGATGCGGCAGAGGCACAGGGCATTGCGGACGTGTTGCGCAAGGACTGGCCTCGCTTCGGTCCACCGGACCCAGAAAAATGGCGACAGATCAAAGCCGCAGATCCGCTGGCTCAGCCTCCGACGGACTTGCAGTCAGGCCTTGAGGACTTCGCCGCACTCAACACGGAGGAAATGCTGCTAACCATGCATTCGGGGGCGCCGTATCATCACTACGAAGAGTTTCTTCCGATAGCATGTAGATTCGCGCCCGAAGTCGCCTTTGAGAAGGGGCGTGCGATCATGGCTGGAATGCTGACACGGGAAGGGTTCCCTCTCAGGCAAGTAATTGTAAATAGCGAGGAGCGCATCCCGCTGGTTCAAGCAGATTTAGCGCAGCAGTTCGTTAAGCGCATTGTTGAAACTAATGTCATTGAAACAATACCTGAGGCGGATGAACGAATTTGCCGATGGATTGCATTCTATACGGTCGCAGCTCAGCTGACGGCGGAGGACCAACTTGAGTGCTTGAAGGGCTCCGCGTTTGGGGACACCTACTCTTTGTCTGTCATTCCATCCCTGAAGCCGCAACCGACCGAGGCCATCGTTCGCGCCCTGAGTGAAGTTCTGGACGGGAACGACGAAGAGGCAGCATTCCGGATTCTATCGACGGCCCTGTATGGTGGCACAGATATATCTGTTGTTCTCGAAGAGAAAATTCTTGCGTGTTCCGTCCGGAAAAGCGCGATGCTGCGTGCCGTTTCCTTCGAGCTTGCCATTAAGAGAGATCTGGCGACCGTCAGAAGCGCACATGTGAAAAGCGCTTGGGAAGCACAGGGTGCCGAAGGTGGCACCTACGAAAGCTGGTACGGCTCGATCCTGTTGGTTGAAGCCTGCGCCTATGATGAGCTATCCATTGATGAACTGCTGAAGCGCATCGACCACAAGACATGGTTTGCAGCTGCCGCCCGTCTCGGTGAAAACTTCACCAAACCGATGGCTGATTGCTTCATTCATCATCTCGGCCGTGGCGTTAAAAGCGTGGCAGAGATTCCTGTTCCGCAAGCCGATCTGACAATTTCGATGACGGCTCCAGCGCCGTATCCGTTCCTTTCCGTAGAGGAAACAGACAGAAATGCGGAGCGTTTTCCAAAACAGAAGAGCCTGTCTGAGGTTCTCGGCGGAGACGACAAATTCGAAGAAACGCGTGATCGTTTGCATGAGATAGCGGACGAGTTTCTTGAAAGTCTTAAAGGATCTGATGCGAGACTGCTCCTGAACCGGATCAGAATTGAAGACCTCGAACGCCTTATTGCAACGGTTCCTTCCGTCATGCCGGATCTGGTCTCAATCATTGAACAGTCCGACAAGTCACAACTGATTTGGTTGAAAAACTTGGCCTTCGCTGTCGCAAAGATGATCTCCCGAGAGCAGCCGGACAAAGCTGCTTCGATCCTCCGGCGCGCGCTGGCTTCACAGGGATTTGTGACGCACGCCCTGGGAGATGATCTGACGCTAGAGCATGCGGCCATTTGGGGCTCTGCGCGCTCCGAAGCCCTTGAAATCCTATGGAGAGAACGACTTTTCGGCGCTGAAAACGATGAAGTCTTGGCGAGAGAGGTGTTGGCAGCTGAACGCTTTGGACCTAATGGCTTTATCCGTGACTTGGTCTTCAAACTAGCGGAAAGCACGGACAGCTTGGATCATGCCTACGCGGTCACGATCGCTGGCTTCTCAGATCAAAGAATTGAAGTTACTGAATTAGTTCAGCGGTATGTCAACAACATTGGCCTGTCTGGCGACGCGGCTAAGGTCGCGCAGGTATCCCATCTGGATGCTGAGTGGGCTGAGAAATGGGTTGGGGAGATGTGGGACGCCAAAACCGCTGAGGAATTCTGGCGGTGCCTGACAATCGCAAAGACCTGCATGGACGCGCGGGTGTCAAACGGAACCAAAGCCGGAACTCTATGGACGCAATATGCGCCTGTATTCCAACGAGCCCGGAAGGCCGCCATGAAAGACCGAAGCAAAGAGAGAGCAAAACGGTTGATTGGGCGGGACGTACCTGACGCGGTGTTCATCTCGGCGTAAACGCGTGATCGGCAAGTGCAATGCCGGGAAACCGAAGCCGCCAAGGAGGTCAAATGCGGTAGCATGACTCGCGACGCGCTGTCTTACAGCCGTGCCCCGGTGCCGGGTGAACATCGGGGAAGAGCATCGCAACGTCGATCGCGCAAGGCGCGCCTTCCAATGTCCAAACGTCTGGTTGCTGCGCTCGGCTGCCGGCGGGGCCTCACGCCTCTACCGGCGGCTTTTCGCCCCCCATGTCGACCGATGCTTCCGACCTCTTTTCCGCCGCGATGATCGAAGCCCTGCGCGCGGCGCGCCCTTCGGCAGAGCCCTTGCGTGCAGATGACCCGTCACGGCTCGAACGCCTTTCGAGGCGGATTCCCTCGCTGATGCTTGGCCGCGGCGCGGTCCCTAGCCCGGCGCGACCGGCCCGGCAGGACAGGGTCGCCCCGGACTGACGCCGGTCATGCCGGGGCGGACTGCTGCAACCATGAGATGGCCCTTCGAGAGCGCGGGCCGTGGTCTCTGTTCGTACCTCGAGAGACGCATTGCGCGGCGACATCGACGTGTTCGGCCCTGAGCGGTCATTCACGATGCAACAGAGTGCTGCAACGCAGCGTTATCGAGAAAGGACGTGGGGCATTCGGCATTTTTGCGGGTTTGATGCCAAGCAGACCACGCGGCACGTTCGCTATAGACGATTGCCAACTCGTCCTGTGTCATCCTCGCAAGTTCGTCGAAATCTCCTGCCCCGGCCATGAATTCCAGAAGTCGTTCTTTGTTCGTGTCTTTGTAAGATCGGTAAAAGAACTCGGCCAACTGCAACCAGTTTATTGGTTCCGAGCGCTTTTCCTCGAGTCTCCCGAAGAACGTTTCTGGATGTCGCCGCCATGCGGCCCATTCCCGCTCTGTTAGTTCATGCGAGACCATGACGCGCCGACCGTCTTGCAGGCAATACACGCCTTGAGCTTTTCCCCAAGCTTCCACGACGATGGCCTGTTCCAAGACGCCGGGAACCAGCTCACCCCCTTCATCTGGAATCAAATACTCGTGCCCAATTCGCAGCCTTGGGTGCTCATCGTCTTCACCAAACGCGAATTCTGGAATCTCCCCGTCAAACGTGATTGGGATATGGCTGTGCTCTTTCAGTGAATCGAATAAAACAAGGATTTCTTTGTGGCGCCCAAGATTTTCTAGGTAATCCTTGAAACGGCTGACCTGAGCGCCAGGGCCAAAATCGGCGATGCGGTAACCGTCTGCAACTGCCTGCAAACCGATGTCTGCCGCTTCCAGATTATTGTGGTAGGCATGATTTGTCACCACGACATAGGCCGGGGGATAATGCTTCCCATCGCTATCAAGGTAATCCTCTGCTTCTTTTATTTGATCAAGGGCGGACTCGACCCACGTTCCCGAATAGTCTTCTCCGACGACATCAGGAATGTTGACCTCGATAAAGACAATTCTCTCATGGTCCGCACGCTTGCGAAGCGCCTTCGCCAGCTTTTGCCCGACACGCAGACGCTTGGCGTCATCGATCGGCCCGTCCATGCCGATAGTTCTATTACGAGCCTTCACCTCAACTGCAAACTGACGCCCGGTTTGTGGATGCGTTGCAATGAATTCCACATGGCTGTCGCTTCCATCCTTTTCGTTCTCGTACTCAATCTCAAACCCAGCCTTGAGTACTGCCGCCGAGGCATACGTTTCAAAGAGCTTTCCGATGAAGTCGTCGGTCCTTGCGCTCTTGAGGCGATGGACAAAGCTTTGAAGGATCGCTTCGGCCTTCCCCGGATCCGAATGATGCGCAATGAGATACAAGTTATACGCAAGGTTCAGGAACGCCCGTTGCGCCCCGGTCATGGGGCCAGAAAACAATCCATCCTTCTCTACGGCCATCTTTCGTGCATCGCCCATAGCCTGATCAAACCAACGCACGATTTGATGACGATTTATAGGTGGCTTTGTTCGTTGCTTTTCAATCCAGTCTCTCCCGAGTAACATGAAGATATACTCACGTAGGAAGTCGTGAAAGGTCTTCCAGTTGGGCGAGTAGTAGACCCGGTTCCCCACGGCAACGATGCGTTGTCCCTGAAACTCGGTTGAGATAATTGGTTTTCCGAGCCCTTGTTGCTTTTGGCGTTGGGCATTCTCGGCCTCAAGCTCCTTCAGTTTCGCTTCGAAGGCATCATTGGCACCGGGATGAAACGCATTGCCAGCGAGTCGCCCGTGGCAGTGCTTGTACTTCTTGCCGCTGCCGCATGGGCAGGGATGGTTGCGCCCGATTTTTGCCAACGTGAAAGCCCTGGTTGTGTGTCCTTTAGGTCCGTTTGAATACTACCGAGCGACATTATACGCCCGGCATGAACATCGTGGGAACGACTTTCCTGAGGGCAAGTGTGCTCGTATGTCCGCCGTCACTGGCCTGGGGACTCCCAACTTCATTTCGTAGCGGTGAGTTTCTGGCTCAACCCTGGCCAATGCCTGCTTCGATGCTACTCCCGTATCACAGGTGCATTTGCAGCGAAATCCCGCTCCCGCCCATCGCGTCGATGGAGATGACATAATCAAAATTCCACGACCTAGGTTTGTGTACGCAAAGTTGAAGCGTCGCACCCGCCCGGACGGACTCGGCGCACCTCGGTCATCCGCCGAAGGCTTTCCTTGTCTCGCCTTCCTTCATCCAGTCCTGCCCACCGAAGGCAACAAGTGCGACGAAGACACAGTCCTGGGCCAGATCTGCGCGGAACACGACGGCAAGACGATGGCCGCGGCCGCCATGGCGGACCAGCCATCCGTCCAGCGGTGGCGCCAAGCGAACGCCGGACATCGGGTTGGCAGAGATGTCGGCGACAAGGTCGTCGACCTCGTCAAGGCGCCTCCCGGCAGCCTCGAAGTCCCCACCGGTGACTTCGACGATGTGATCAACCAAAGCAGCAATGTCCTGGTCGACCAAAGGATGTCTAGTGATGCGCATCAGGCGGCGGTGCCACCGCCGACCTTGGCGCGTCGGGCAAGGTGGACGCGCGCGCCGGATGTGATGGACTCGCCCGTTCGGACAGGTTCCCACGCATCAAGGGGAAGAGCGAGGCGCCGCTGGACTTCGGCTTCGAAGACAAGACGTTCCCTCTCCCGCGTTGCCCGCGCGCGTGCCATCTCACCAGAGACCGCTGCGCTGATGTTCGGATACTCGCCGCTCTCGACCAGCTCTCGGGCGAAGTTGAAAGCTGCATCCGTGAAGCTGACACTCTGTTTGTGTACGCCCATCATATTCTCCAATGGTAGTCCATTGGAGCACCATAGCCCTTCTACGGCATGTTTTCAACGATCGGAAGAGGATGATGGTCTGGAGGCCATGGATGAGTGATAGCCGCTGAATCTATAGCTCAGGAAGGACGACTGGCGACGACCCTGGCTGGACGAGTTGCGCAGCGCCGAGGGTTGCCGCGCTTCTTCGCAGATCAAAGCGCCGCGCGCTTTCCTTTCGCTTCGCTTCTGGTCCGGTCAGCCCGTACAAGATTGTGCTGAGATAGAGCGATGATTGTGCTTAACTTTCCGTCGTCCCTCCTCAAGGCGAGTTCAGCCAGTTCTCGACCTGAAGGCCCCTCACGCGAGAAAACTCGCCCGTGTTGGCCGTGACCAGAACAGCCCCGAGGGAATTGGCATGTGCCGCGATCAGAAGGTCATTCGGACCGATGGGTTTGCCTTCCGCTTCAAGCTCGGCCCGGATCCCACCATATTCTGCATCGGCCGGGACATCGAAGGCCAAGACCTGGATACTGCCCAGAATTGCCTCGACATTGGCAAGCAGCTTGGCTGACCCCTTCCGCGCGCAGCCGTAGCGAAGCTCTGCGGCGGTGATGATGCTGACGCAGACGGCCTCGGCCCCGACCTTGACGATGTGCCGTGTGACCGGGCCATGCGGGTTGCGCACCAGATCTGACACGATGTTCGTGTCCAGCATGTAAAGTCGGCTCAAAGGTCGACCTCGCGCGGGGGCAAGAATGTGTCGTCGACGTCGGGAAACTGGTCATCTGGCCCAAGTGGTTCCAGATCTGCCAAGACTGCCAGCAGGCCCCGCCGCCTTACCGGCTCCAGGATCAGGCGGTCCCCGTCCCGGTGGATCATCACGCGATCGCCGGGCATTTCGAAGTCGGCCGGAATGCGCACGGCCTGGCTCTTGTTGTTGCGGAAAAGCTTGGCTTCCCGGCCCGGCAAGTGGTCATGGATCTGAGCTTGCGGCATGGTGACCCCTCATTGCATATGCATGGACATATACATGTGCGTGACTGCGATTTCAAGCAGGCGCTTCGCAAACACACGTTTCTTGCAACCTGTTTCCGCACCCAATTACACCTGATTAGCAGCGGGACCACGGCTTGGAGATATGCTATGAGCGATAGGCGCTAAGCTTATAGCTCATGAGAGACGACTACCGACGACTCTGGTCGGGCGAGTTGTGCAACACCGAGGCCTACCGCGCTTCTTCGCCGATCGAAGCACCTAGCGTTGCCCTTTCGTTTCGCTTCTGGTCCAGTCCGGCGCACGAAGTTGAGTGAGGCGGCAGCAAGATGAAGACCCCAGATGGCGACCTCGACCGTTGGCCGGACCCGGCCGACGCAAACACACGCCGCAGCGTTCTCGCCCAGGACCTTGTAGTCGAGGGTGATGCAACCTCCAGCGGTCCAGTCGACGTGCACGGCAAGATCATTGGCTCGATGCGCGCGCCCGATACCGTCATTGGCGGTTCCGGTCGAGTTGAAGGCTCCGCTGTCGCAAACGACCTCTCCGTGCTTGGAGCGGTTTCCAGGATGATCTCGGCGCGAAACGTTCGACTCGCGCCAAGCGCCGTTGTGCATGCCGACATCAGCCATGAACGGATTGCAGTTGAGGCTGGTGCCGAGCTGGAAGGCAGTCTGCAAAGCAGAGCCTGAGAAATTTCAGCGTGGTAGGTCAGACATGCGCATCCGGAATACCGTGACGTAGCCGCGCCGGACCTTTTGACGCAGTGTTCGGTCCGCGGCTGTTTCCGCCTCCACAGGCGTCGCGCAGGTCTGGACGCTTGTCCGACCGTGCGTCCCGATGCGGCCCCAGCTTCGAAGCACGGAGACTTCACCAAAGAGCGTCCGTGCGATGTCAATGTGATAGAACCGAGCCATGTTTGCCTCGGCATTGACGTGGTAAAGAAGGATGGACTGCATGGGACCTCCCGCAGGAAGCATCACCTCCTGGCGGAACCAAGTCCAATCAGGTTTCTGAATCTATCGGTAGGACTCGATTCCAAACCTTGATGAGCTTCTCGGCGTCAATGCTGGACCAGACTCTTCGAGCGTGACTGATCCATGATGCAAGCCGGTCCCCTAACCTGCTGCACGGTTAGGTGTTAACCTGGTGCTAGGGTCGGTGCCTACATGCCCGTTCTGCATTTCTGCCATTGGTCCGGAGCGCACGTTCTTCACGCGTGGTCCAAACCAAGCCGGCTGTCGGTCCCCGTTGTTCCACTCGTACATGTAGCCGACGGTTTCGTTCGTCTCTGCGCAAATCAGACGTGCTATCGGTCGCGCACAAAGGCGCGGCTCTTTCTTCATGATGCTTTCCGTTGTGATATTGGTCGCAGGGTGTTCCCCTGCCCTGCCCGTTTGGCGACGATGTCCGACGGTTGGACGGTTCAGCCGCTTCCCTGCGGCATGAGACCGCACCAGAGCCGGTCGAAATGCTCGGTGGATCCTTCAGGTACCTGTCTCGCGATCAGGCGAGCGGCATGTGCGGTCGCCCGGTGACCACCTATCCATAGGATGCATTGTCCCGCCTTCAGGAGGCGTGCGTAGTCCTGGTCTTTGGCGAGCTCACCATCGCCTTGCGCAAGTCCAGTTGCGAGCAAGCGTTCGTAGGAAATCGCCGCATTCTCCCAGGCAACCAGGAACGTCGCCACCAAGTCTGACGCTGAAGATCCGGCAGTGTCGGTCGTCGGGTGCCGCATGTTTCGGTGATGGATCACGTCTGTTCCCTTCGCGTTGGATTGGCACTGGAGCTGCAGCCATCAGATACTCGGCTTTGCTTGGCCGGGGGTGTGGCATGCACGCTTAGGTTGTTCCAGCCGGTTACCAAATCTGGTAAGGCCCTCCCAACCGCGTCTCGCCCGCGCTATGGAACCGCAGGAGGCGTCATGCTGCACAAGATACTGCCGGATATCGAAAAACTCGAAACTCGTTTACGGACGATCGTACCTGCTGGCTATATGCTGGCCCTGAATATCCGGCATCTGACACCAGAGTTTTTTAAGTCGACCTACCCCTCGGACTGGGTCACGATCTACACCGAGCGACGCTACGTTCTTTTCGATCCCATTGTCGCTTGGGCCCGTTTCTCTATCGGTACCACACGCTGGAGTGAGATCCCGACAGGATTTTCGCGAGCTGCCGGTTTGCACATTCTGGACCATGCCAGCCAATTCGGATTGAACTATGGTGGCGTAGTCTCGTCGAGAGGACCTGCTGGCAGTCACTGCCTTTGTGTCCTTTCTGGTGCGCGTGAGGATCGCGATCTGCGAGCTTCGGAACTGATAAGCATGACAGCTATTCTCGAGGAAATAGCCGATGCCGTCGGCGAACACGCGGGCCTAACGGAGGTCGAACTGGAGGCATTGCGTGATCTGGCGGCCGGGCTGACGCATAACGAGATCGCCGATCAGCGCGGTGTCAGCCCCGCGACAATCAAGAAGCGTCTGGAACGCGCGCGCGAAGTTCTAGGCGCACGCAATGCGGTGCATGCCGTTGCTATCGCCACCCGTCGCGGCCTGATATTCGCCGACCCGACATTCTGAACGTCCGACGGAGCGCCGGAGCCCCCTGCCCCTCGTCGTACAACGCTAGACAGCAACGCTGCCAGAGCCTGAGGTTCAGAAAGCTACACTCACCCTTCAGGGTGTCTATCCTCGATCTCGTCCAGGATTGAGTCGATCTCTGCCCATACTCGGGGCTCCAGCTGGCCGCGGATCAGGGTCCACTTGCTCAGGACGTCGAGGGGATCATGGGCGCGCAGGAGGGCGTTCATAGCGCCAGCGTGGACAGCTAGCGAGGTTCGTGCGCGCCATTCGGTGATCCGCGTGCGCTGCTCTTCTGAAGGGGCGATAAAGTCTGGACCGAGTTGCCAATTCTTGACCGCGCGGCGCAGAGCGGCGCGGATTACATGAGCAGGATCGACGCCGCAATCGATCAGGGCTTCCTCTTGCCGTTCCAGTGCATTCACCCGGATGTCGATCTTGCGTGTCGCCGGAATGCGTCGTGTTCGAGTTGGCGATGCCAGTGTCGGTGGCGCAGCGCGTCCGGCCGTCTCCTGACTGGGCCGTAGTGTGACCGGAGGCGGCGTGCTTGGCGGCGGGGCAATGTGATCGTCCACGACGACGGGCTGCGCGCTTGCGGGCTCTGGCGTTGCCTCAGCCCGCTGTACCTCCTCCCTTCCCGGGTCTGCTTCCACCTCTGGACGCAGGGATGCGGCATAAGCCGGGTCGGTCCGTGTGATCGTCGGAATCTTCTTTCTCACCGCCCTGCCCTCACGCGGCCAGGATGTTGTTGAGGATGTCGGTCGCCTCTTCCAGAGCCTCGACCACATGGCGCACATGGGGGCGCATGAGGGGGTTCGGATCGGCCTGCTTTTGCAACGCCACAGCGTGCAGGAGGCCCTTCTCGTCCATCTCCTTGTAGACGTTCCGCCGCATCATCACGGTCTCGACCACCGGAAACCGCGCGATTGCCGTTTCGATGAGGGCGGCATCGGCGCGTGTGGTCTTGGGGTCGACCATGTTCAGAACGACATGGTGACGGGGTAGACTGGCAGGATCATCGACGCGGGCGCGGAGCTTTTCGAACCACTCGGCCGTTTGAGCGCCAACATCGAGATCAGAGGTCGACAGCATGACGGGGGTCACGATGTGATCTGCCAGAACGGCGATCCCGTCTGACCACTCGGCCCCGACGCCCGCTGTGTCGATGAAGATGAAATCC
The DNA here is from genome assembly GCF_030694085.1 of Tabrizicola sp. Taxonomy (GTDB): domain Bacteria; phylum Pseudomonadota; class Alphaproteobacteria; order Rhodobacterales; family Rhodobacteraceae; genus Tabrizicola. The sequence continues at coordinate 15,153 of NZ_JAUXZE010000008.1, forward strand.
GCCGAGTCCGCCGCATAGACCTGCTCGATCCGACGATCCACGGCCCCCACGCTCTCGACGGTTGCCGAGCGCAGGAGCGGTGATCCCAGACCCGCGGCTTCAGCCCGCTTGTGCCAGGCGCCGAGCACGCCTGTGCTGTCGGTATCGATCAGAAGGACCCGGCGGCCGGCGGCAACCGCAGCACTGATCAGTGCCCGCGAGAGCGTGGTCTTGCCACTCCCCCCTTTCCGGGCCATCGCGGCGATCACCACGAGATTGTCGTTCGGCATGGGGACGGACCTCTCGCAAAAGTGGTTATATGCAGCAAAGATGTAAGATCGTCGCTAACCTCCGCGTGCGACGGCGTCAAGCAGAAGGCGGGATGCGTGGTCCCCGAGGCGGGATGCGGGGCGCACGGTGCTTCGCACATCTGGCGGAAAGCACCGTACGTGCGACAGAGGGCGTCCTCCAGTCCGCGCGACGCAGCCTGCAGATGCCGTGCGACACTCGACATCGGCCATAGTTCCGGATGCACGAAACAAAATGCATCCCGCGCGGGACGTGACGCATCCTGCGCTATGCGCGATACGGGCCACACATGCCATCTGACGCTGGGCAGAAGACGTGCTGCTGGGCGCGCAAAACGCGGTCCAAAGGACGCGATGCGCAGTGCAGAGAACGCGGAACGCGTTGCATTGAGCGCGATGCGCGCTGCATTTGCCAAAGGACGTCAAATCGGCCTGCCAGGCCGATTTTCTACATTGAGTACAAGCCCTTGGTTCCTTCTCCGCTTGTGCTGGGAGAAGGCGGGCTTGTACGAAGTTGGCAAGAAATAGGAACGTATACTTCACATGGGCAGCAGTCGCAGACTGACCGATCAGGAGCGCCGTCAGATCGTCCGGGAACGGGCGAAAGGCGTCTCGGTTGGTGCGATCAGCGCGGCGCTGAAGGTTTCGCCCAAGACCGTCTACAACGTCATCGGCCGGGGCCGTTCCGCTGTCTCCGCC
>NZ_JAUXZE010000014.1 GCF_030694085.1 Tabrizicola sp.
CCAGCGATCAGAAGGGCGGAAACGGGAAACATGATCATTCGGAACGGTCCGATCGGATGGCATATTGGGTGACAGTGAAGCCGAAAGGGTTTTGCCAGACATCGTCGATCGAGCGGGTCTGTTCGGGTTGGAAGGCAAACATCAGCGTCGCCGTGAACAGGCCCACCTGAGCTCCGTTCGGACTGGTCAGGCGCTTCCGAAGCCGGACCTGCGCGCGGTCGTCGCCGATAAGCGTGATCGAGGCGATCTCGACGGCCATTTCTGCCGCAGGGCCGTAGCGGGTCGGCGGATAGCTTTCCTGCCCCGAGGTCCACATGGCGCGCATGCTGGCCTCGGCAGCGCCGGTGGATTGCGCCAACACGCGGCGCACGCGCAGGTCATTGTCGAGCTGGTTGTATGTCTCGCGCTCAACGATGTAGCGATAAATCTGCGCCTCGATAATGGCGGGACGCTCAGCCAGCGACACCGTCTCGACGGTTGCATTCGGCAGAGCGAGACCGGTCTCGGGATCGTAGGGCACGACGACCGGCGGCGGGGTTTCGACCATCAAGGCGACGGCTGCGGCTGCGATGCAGCCCAAAACCCCAAAACCAGCGCCGCCGAGGCCGATCATCTTCCAGAGCTGTTCCCGGCGCAACGCGCCATGGATCAGTTCCTCCTCGACCAGTTCGCGCGCGCTCATGCCCCCAGTCAGTCTCAAAGTCATGTCTGGTGCCCCACTCACGGTTCGAGGCTCGGCAGGGTGAAGTCCATGTAGCGTCGCTCTTCGGCGACAGTCGCCGCATCCACCACCCCGGCATTGCCAGCGCCAAGGGTCTGGATCGCTTCCAGTTCCCACATCCGCGTCATAGCGATGGCGAGTTCCGCCGTGACGCGGGTGTTGTGGTCCATCGACGCCTTCAGGTCCTCCATTTCGGGGATCATGGAGACCAGTCGCTCGACGCGCTCGAGCGAAAGTGCTGCCTCGGCATGGCTGTTCTGGGCCGCAGCCGACAGGACAGCGCCTGTCGTTGCACGGGTTGCCACGCCTTCGGCGCCTGGATTCCCGCTCGTCGCAATTTCGTTGAGCGTGTCCTCGTCGAAGCCCGCACTGGCGAGTGCCTCTTCCATCTGCGTGCGCATCGGACCCGCATTGGGGCCGATCAGGCTCGACCAATCGCCGCCCTGGATGCCCCTGATCAGGCCAGGAATGTCTTCGAAGTTCGCCTGCAAAAGGTTGTCGAGATCTCCACCCATAGCGAGGCCGAGGATGCTGCGTGGTCCGGTCAGCGAGGCATACATCTCCTGGAGCTGGTCGAACTGCTGCTGCAGGAGGTCAAGCTGCGCCAGCGCATTGTCGAAAAGGTCAGTCTGGATCCCGAAATCCTGCAGCATCTGCTGAAGCTGACGGATTTCCTGGGCGATGTTCTGAGTATCGACCGTGGGCACGCCCTGTGCCCCGACGGGACCTGCAAAAGCGAGGCCAAGCGCAAGTGTCGCGGCACCGGTGGCAAGGGAACGGGACAAGCGCTTGATCATCGCAAACTCTCCAAGGTGAAATCCATAAACTGCCGCTCGGCCGCTTGCGCGGCGGCCATGGCGAGTTGTTCCTCGCTCAGCGGCTGGGTGTGAGCGGCCTTGATCCGGGTGCGGATCGCGACCAGTCGGGCCAACTCGGCCCGAGCGTAGGTGTTGAGTGCGATGGCCTCGTGCAGGTCTTCGGTCTCACCGATGCGCGTGATGATGTCTTGGACCCGCAGGGCCGCCGCGCGGACCGAGACCAACGAATAGTCGCCATAGACGCCTGCCCCATGGGCAGAGAGACTGAAGCTCGCGTTCGCCAGAAGGACGGGGTCGATGGTGCCGAGCGCATCGATCCCGCCGACGGCGGCGAGGTAGCTGTTGTACTGCTGCGGGATCACCACGACGTAGTGTTGGGTTTCCGCGAAGGGCGGGACGCCACCATAGTTCTGCACGTTGCCCGGGCCCGCATTGTAGGCCGCAAGAGCGTGGATGATGTTGCCATCGAACATGTTCAGCATTTGCGCCAGGTACCGCGCGCCCCCTGTGACCTGCAGATAAGGGTCGTCATAGTAGGCCGGGTTGATGCCGAGATCGCTTGCGGTGGCGGGCATGATCTGCGTGAGCCCGAAAGCTCCCACGGGGGAGCGCGCACCAATCTGGAACCGGCTTTCCTGCCAGATCAGCGC
>NZ_JAUXZE010000017.1 GCF_030694085.1 Tabrizicola sp.
GTATCCGATCCGGGCGCGGCACATCCGGTACTACGAGGATCGGCACTTTGCGCCGATTGATCGGGCGCGGAAGGGGAAGGCATTGCCAACTATTCAGGGGAGCGGGGCGGATAGCAGGCTAGCGCCTGTCGGGAAGCTGTCAGGGTTGGCTGCGTCCGCTGGACCTGCGGGCGCCGAGGTCTTCGGAGAAGCGGCACGGGTGTTTCAGGAAATTACGGAGAGCGCCAAACGCACACGGAAAGTGCCGATTCGGGTCTAACCGATGCTTAGTCGCTGAACTTCACCGTATGCTCCTACAGGCAAATTCTGGCCCTCAGCGGTCATTCAGCGCTAAAGTGGCGCTGCGGTGCAACATCCCATTGGCCGCCGTTAGTGATTACCACTAGCTGTGTCATAATGATCTGCAAAGTGGCCACTCCACACTCGGGCCTCCCTTTAGTTCCACACCCGTAGGTCTGGCTTCGGCCAAGCCTCTCGTCAGAATCGTGCTTTCGCCTCTGCCAGAAGGGACTGGAGCCGCTCTGTCCAGGCACCAAAGTTCGCTCCGGTCCGAGCGGAAACCTCGATGATTTCGGCCTTCGGGTTCACAGTCGCGATATTGGCGCGACAGGCGGCCTCGTCAAACCCGACATGAGGGGCAAGGTCCATTTTGTTGATGATCACGATGCCAACGGCGCGGAACATGTGGGGGTATTTCAGCGGCTTGTCTTCGCCCTCGGTCGTCGAGATCACCGCGATCTTCATTGCCTCGCCCAGATCAAACATCGCCGGGCACACGAGGTTGCCGACGTTTTCGATCAACAGGAGCGAGCCCGGTGTGGGGTTTAACGCCCGCGCGGCTTCGGCCACCATGTCGGCCTCGAGATGGCAGCCTGCACCCGTGTTGACCTGAATGGCTGGCGCACCAGCAGCGCGGATGCGGTCGGCGTCGTTGGTGGTCATCTGGTCGCCTTCTATGACGGAAATCGCGACCTGACCTTTCAGCGCCTTGATTGTCGCCTCCAGCAGGGCGGTCTTGCCCGAACCTGGGGAGGAAACGAAGTTCAGCGCCAGCACGCCGCGCCCTTCGAACCAGCCCCGGTTGCGGGCGGCGATGGCATCGTTCTTGCCCAGAATTGCAGCTTCGAGTGCCACATGGTTTCCGGCCGGGCGCTGTTGCAGCACATGATCATGCGGATGATCGTGGCTATGGCCGTGATGCGAGTGATCATGCGCATGATGATGATCATGACCATGCTCGTGATCGTGGTCATGCAAATGGTCATGCGGCAGGCCATGGGCATGCGCAAAGGCATGGGCCTCGGCCAGAGTTTGACCGGCTGCGCGCGAAAGCTGCGTAGCCCCAGTATCTACGTTGGTCATCGAGACTTCGCTCTTTGGATCGGCACAGCCGCAGACACCACACATCACGCTTCCTCCCTGATTTCGAAATCCCGCACGGTGAAAGTGTCGCCCTCGGCGTCGATGAAGCCCAAGGTCGCCCCCGCCAGCACGGTCTTGTCCGTCACGATGTCCCAGCAGAAGGCCAGGGCACCCCGTTCGATGCAGGCGCGCGGCCCGATGGCGACCCGCACGCCTTTTATCGGGCGGCCGCGCGCGTGTTCCTCAACGATGGCAGCGATGCTGCGCGCCATGCCAAGCTCATGCATGGGTCCAGTCCTTCTGATGGGTTGGCGGGGATGGCCCCGCCAACAGCGGTCAGCCCATCAGGATCGCGGCACCGGCGACGGCACCCGCCGCACCCACCAGTCGGCGCGAGTTGAGCGCAAGCCCGCCGCCCAGGCGTTCCAGCGTCCGGCCAAGCACGACCCCAGCCGCATGCAGAAGCGCGGTCGCCACCACAAAACCCGCAGCGTAGCCAAGGAACGACCCGGCAGCGCTTCCTTCAGCGCCATGTGCATGGCCGTGGAAGACCGCGAACACGGCGACCAGCGCCATTGCGGGGCCAACCGGCAGTTTCGCCCCGAAAGCCACGGCAAGGCCCATGACGATGACCGAAAGCGCAATCCCCTGCTCGACCATCGGGAGCGGTGTTCCGAAGTACCCAAGCGCACCGCCCGCCACCATCGCCAGCACAAAGGCCGCTGGCACAGCCCAAAGCGACCGCCCACCAAGCTGCGCCGCAAAGACCCCTACGGCGACCATCGCAAGCACATGGTCCAGCCCGGTCAGCGGGTGCAGAAAGCCGTGCATCGCGTCGATATGTGCGCCGGTTCCGGTATGGGCCATCGCCGCCGCGGGCAGCAAGGCCAGAATGGCGGCAAGGCCGCTGGTCAACTTTTTCATGATCGTCCCTCTCCTGTGTTTTCCATTTGGTCAGCAAATTCTGGGCAGTTGTTCGCCCACCAGCATGTCGACGATACGTCCGCCGCCGAAAACGGTTTTCATGACGACAGTGCGCGGATGGGCGGTGGTGGCGCGTCCGATGATGCAGGCCCCGCGCCCAGCCTTGGTCGCCCGCATGGCGACAAGTGCGGCCTCGGCCTGTTCGGGCGGGGTGAAGAGGACCAGCGTGCCTTCGTTGGCAAGGTACAGAGGATCAAGGCCCAGGATCTCGCAGACCCCTTTCACCTCGGCGCGCAAGGGCAGGTCTGCCTCCATGATCTCGATCCCGACGCCCGCCGCATCGGCGATCTCGTTCAGGGCCGAGGCGAGGCCGCCGCGCGTGGCATCGCGGGCGCAGCGCACGGCGGGGGCTGCGGCCAGAACGGCCTCCATCAGGTGGTTCAGCGGCTGGCAGTCGGACTGGATATCCGTGGTCAGGGCCATGTCGCCGCGCGCGGCAAGGATCGCCGCGCCATGGTCGCCCAGCACACCGTTCACGATAGCCACATCGCCGGGCTGCACCGAGGACGCGATCAGGGTCCGCCCCGGCGGGATCACCCCTACGCCTGAGGTCGTCACAAACACCCCGTCGCCCGAGCCCTTGCCGACCACCTTGGTATCGCCAGTCACGATCCTGACCCCTGCCGCCTCTGCCGCCCTTTGCATGGAGGCCGCAATCCGGCGCAGGGTGGTGATCGGCACGCCTTCCTCGATGATGAAGGCCGCCGACAGCCAAAGGGGCCGCGCGCCGCCCACGGCCAGATCGTTGACCGTGCCGCAGACCGCAATCGTGCCGATGTCGCCGCCCGGAAACTCCATGGGTGAGACGACGAAACTGTCGGTGGTAAAGGCCAGCTGCGCGCCGGGTTCCAGGACCGAGGGGTGCATCAGCCGCGCCTGATCTTCCATTCCGGGGGGTGCGAAGACGGAGGTGAAGACATCCTCGATCAGATCGCGCATCGCCTTGCCGCCGCCGCCATGCGCCAGCGTGACCCGGTCGGACACCACGCGGCGAGCAGGGCGAAGGCCGGCGTTCATACCGCCTCCTCCAGCCTGAGGCCGCCGTACTGGTAATAGGCGGCGCAGGCCCCTTCAGAGCTGACCATCAGCGCGCCAAGCGGCATTTCCGGGGTGCAGCCCTTGCCGAATTGCGGGCAGGCGTGGGGCTTGATCCGGCCGGTCATGACGTCACCGCAGCGGCAGCCTTCGGGTTCGGCCACGGCGCGGGGGCCCTTGCCATAGCCGATGCCGAACTTCACTTCGGCATCGAATGCCGCGTATTTCGGACGAATGCGCAGGCCACTCGCGTCAATCTCACCCAGTCCCCGCCATTCGAAGCTGGGGCGCGGCTCGTAAACCTCGGCGCAGGCGGCGATGCTGACGGGGTTGCCGTCATCGGGCACCACGCGGGCATACTGGTTCTGCACCTCCGCCCGCCCGTCGCGGATCTGTTCCAGCACCATCAGCACCGATTGCAGCAGGTCCAGCGGCTCGAACCCCGCAACCACGATGGGCTTGCCGTAGTCGCGCGCGATGAAGTCATAGGGATGGATGCCGATGACCATCGACACATGGCCGGGGCCGACAAAGCCATCCAGCACCATGTGCGGGTCATCCAGCAGCGCCTTGATCGGCGGCGGCACGGTGATGTGGTTGCAGAAGATCGAGAAATTCGTCTGGTTGTCCGCCGCCGCCTGCAGGATCGTCAGCGCAGTCGAGGGCGTTGTCGTCTCGAACCCAAGGCCGAAGAACACCACCTCACGGTCGGGGTGGCGGCGGGCAAGCTCCAGCGCGTCCAGCGGCGAATAGACCATGCGGACATCAGCGCCGTCCGCCTTGGCCTGGATCAGCGATTTCCGCCGCCCCGGCACGCGCATCGCATCGCCGAAGGTCGTCATGATGACGCCGGGGCGTTCGGCAATCTCCACGCATTCGTCGATCCGGCTCATCGGCAGGACACAGACCGGGCAGCCGGGGCCGTGGATGAATTCGAGGCCGGGCGGCGTCAGTTTATCAAGGCCATAGCGGAAGATCGCATGGGTGTGGCCGCCGCAGATTTCCATGATGTGGACGGGTTTGTCCTTGGTCGCACCGATCTCGTCGGTGACGCGCGCAATGGCGGCCAAGACCCCCCGCGCGGCAACCGGATCGCGGAATTCGTCAGCGTATTTCATGATGCGAGCATCCTTTCGGACGCGCGCATCGCCTCGATCTCTTCCTGCGCCTCGCCAAGCTGACGCAGGATGTCGAGGGTCAGCGCGGCCTCTTCTTCGTTGATCCGGCTCATGGCAAAGCCGACGTGGATCAAGGACCAGGCCCCGATCAGACTTTCAATCGGTTCGTCCTTCAGGATGCAGGCGACGTTGACCTGACGGCGCACGCCCATCACCTCGACGATGGCCAGTTTTCGGGTCGCGTCGGCGATTTCAACGATCTGTCCGGGGATGCCTAGGCACATGGGGTTTCCTTTCCGGTGACGGCGAGGGCGACGACAGCCTGACCCAAAGCCAGCCCGCCATCGTTCGCGGGGATTTGTCCGTGGCTGAGGACCTGCTTGCCGGATGCCTCAAGCCCCTGATGCACAAGGGCAAAGAGCGTGGCGTTCTGGAAACAACCGCCCGACAGGGCGACGGTATCGATCTCGGTATCCTTGGTGATCCGCTCAGCCATCCGCACGATGGCCATGGCCAGACCACGATGGAACCTGGCCGCGATCACGCCCACCGGGGTTTCAAGGATCAGATCGCCCAGCATCGCCCGCCAAACGGCCAGCGGCTCGATGTAAGGCATCCCGCGCCCTCCGAGCAGCGGGGTGGAGAAGGGATAGGCGAGGTCCTCGGGTTCTTTCATCGCGGCGGGGTCAATCGCTGCTTCAAACCGCATCGCCGCCTCACCCTCATAGCTTTGCGGCCCCCAGGCCACGCCCGCAATCGCCGCCGCTGCGTCGAAGAGGCGTCCGCAAGAGGTGGACAGCGGCGTGTTCTGCCCCTTCGTGATCATCCCATCCAGCGTCGCGCGGGGGATGTGGGACAGGCGACGATGAATCTCCAACCCGCAGAAGTTCATCGAGAATTCTGCCCAGCCCATCTGCGCCATGAGGTGGGCATAGGCGTTGCGCCACGGCTCTCGCACCGCAGCCGCCCCACCCGGGAGGGCGACGGGCTTCAGACTGCCTGCCCGCCGGTAACCGCGATAGTCGCAGACGAGGAACTCGCCGCCCCAGATCGTACCGTCATTACCCAAGCCGGTGCCGTCCATGGCGATGCCAAGAACTGGGAGGGCGTCCAGCGCGCGGCCATTCTCGGCCAGGCAGGCGGCGATATGGGCGTGGTGGTGCTGGACCGCGATCACCGGGCGACCTTCGGCGCGGGCGTAACCGGCTTGGGTGGCGAGGTACTGCGGGTGCTGGTCCACCGCAATGATATCGGGAGCGTGGTCGAAAAGCCGGGTGTAAAGGTCAAGGTTGCGGGCGGTATCGGCATGGGTCGCCGCATCCTCCAGATCGCCCATGTGCTGAGACAGGATCGCCTGGCCCCCCTTCACAAGGCAGAAGGTGTTCTTCACCTCTGACCCCATCGCCAGCACTTGCAGGTCACGCGAAAAGCCCGACGGCAGGGCAAGGCCAGCGGGCGCATAGCCCCGCGCCCGGCGCAAGAGGCGGGGGCGGCCAAGGTCGACGCGGACGACCGAGTCATCAATGCGGTTCGCAATCTCTCGGTCATGCAGGCAGGCGAAATCGGCGATCTCGGCCAGCCTTTCGCGCGTGTCCTCGTTGGTGATGCACTGCGGCTGGCCCGAGGGGTTGCCCGATGTCATCACCACGGGCCGCCCGATCCGGCGCAGGATCATGTGGTAGAAAGGCGTGTAGGGCAGCATCACGCCCAACCGGTCCAGCCCCGGCGCGATGCTGCCCGGCAGGCTGTTCGGCAGCGATTTCAAAAGGACGATCGGTGCTTCGGGACCGCTCAGCGCAGCGGCCTCCACCTCCGACACCTCGCAGTATTCCCGCACCACTCCCAGATCGCGGGCCATGAGGGCGAAGGCCTTGCCCGCGCGGCCCTTGCGGCGGCGCAGTTCGGCCACCGCCGCCGCGTTCGTCGCATCACAGGCCAGATGCACGCCGCCAAGGCCCCGGATCGCCACGATATGGCCGTTCAGGATCATGCCGCCGGTCGCGTCGATATCGTCCAGCATCGAAAAGGCTTCGTGCTGCACCGCCCCCCGCCCCAGTTTCTCGATCCAGATCTGCGGCCCGCAGCGGCCGCAAGCCACAGGCTGGGCGTGAAAGCGGCGGTCGACGGGGTTGCGGTATTCGGTCGCGCAGGGCTCGCACAGGTCAAAGGGGGCCATCGTCGTCTTGGCCCGGTCATAGGGTGCTGCGGTGACGATGGAAAAGCGCGGGCCGCAGTTCGTGCAGTTGGTGAAGGGATAGCGGTAGCGCCGTTCGAACGGATTGCGGATCTCGGCCAGGCAATCCGGGCAGGTTGCGGCATCGGGGGTGACCGAGCCGCGCATCTCGCCGCCCTCGGAGGCGACGATGTCAAAGCCCTTGGGCGCTTCGGCCTCCAAAGGCTCTACCCGCAATTCCTCGATCCGGGCGAGGGCGGGAAGGCTCGCGTGCAGACGGTCGGGGAAGGTGGCAAGGCCGTCGCCCCAGAGGCGGATCACCACCCCCTCAGCCGTATTCTTCACGTCGCCCGCAAGGCCCATTTCCTGCGCCAGCCGCCAGACGGCGGGGCGAAAGCCCACGCCCTGCACCTGCCCCCGCACGGTGACCTGCGCGCCCCTCATGGTGCGGCATCCCAAATCAGCACGCGGTTGTTGCCGCTATCGGCCACTGCAACCGTATCCCCGAGTGCCGACAACCCGTAGGGCCAGCACAGGCTGTCGCGCATCGCCATGCCCCAGCGGTTGTCGCCCTTGGCGGCGAAATCCGGCTGGCCGGTCAGGCGGTCGGCATGGGCGCCCATCGCGGTATCCGAGAACCCCAGGAGGCGCGAGTTGGCGGTGTCGCCCACCACCAGCCTGCCCTGCAGCACGGCCAGCGCATAGGGCATGTTCATCGCCAGCGACGACGGGTAATAGGCCGCGCGGTTCAGGTCGCAATCCTGCATCGCGCCCTGGCCCAGCACGGCATCGGCGGGCTGGCCATGCGCCACGGGCAGCGCCGTCCAGACCATCACCCGGTTGTTGCCCGCATCGGCCACCGCCAACCCGCCCTGCCAGCCCACCGCCATATGCGGCCAGCGCATCGAGCGGGAGGAGACGGCGGCCCCCGCATTCTCATCCCGGCAGGTGAAACTGTCCTGCCCAAGCACAAGGTCAGCAGGCTGGCCAGTCCTTGCCGGGTCGTCCCAGACCAGCACCCGGCGGTTGCCGGTGTCGCAGACGACAAGCCGCCCATCGACCTCGGCCACGCCATAAGGCCAGTGCAGCGTCGAGGCGGTCGGCGCATCCGCCCCCCGATTGGCCAGGGCACCATCCGGCGCGGATTGGCCCAGGATGATATCGGCCGGGCAGTCTGGTCCGGTCGGCAACTGCCGCCAGATCAGAACACGGTGGTTCCAGGGATCGGCCACGGCAAGGCCACCGCGAAAGGCGACGATCCCCGTCGGCACGTTCAGCGTGGCCGCCGTGACCGGCCCCTTGGCGTTGCGCCCCTCACGGCCAAAGGCGGGCTGGCCCAGCAGGATATCGGCGGGGGTGTCGTCAACCGTTGGCACCGTCCGCCAGCCCAGGACCCGGTGATGGCCGGTATCGGCCACCCAGAGCGAGCCATCGGGGTGCAGGCAGACCCCGCGCGGCCCGAACAGGCGGTGCGCGGCGGGCGTGATCGGGTCTGCCAGCATCCCGCCGTCGGTGCCAAGGATCACCCGCGCGCCCGTGGGATCAAGCAGGGCTGCGCCCAGTGTGACCGTGCCCTCGGCCTTGATCGGCGAAAAGGAATGCGACAGCGAGACCTTCATGGCACGATCCTGATCTGCACACGGCTTCCGATCACCCGCACCGCATGGGCATGCAACTGCACCTCGGGCGCGGTCAGGCACTCGCCGCTTTCCAGCGCATAGCGAAAGCCGTGGAACGGGCAGGTCAGGATACCACCGTCCAGCGCGCCATCTGTCATCTCCAGGCCCATATGGGCGCAGGCATTGCGGAAGCAGGTGACCGTGTCGCCATGGCGTGAGACGATGACCCCCTCACCGCCCACAGTTTCAAAGAGCACCGCCCCATCTGGCAGGCGCGAAAGGTCCAGCGCGTTGTGCCAGGCCCCGCCCAGCGTATCGGCGAAAGGTGAGGTGAAATGCACCGTATCCGCCCCGCCGCCCCCGAGGCCCTTGACCTGCCGCACATCCGTTATTTCGGGCACCGCGTCCTGAATGGCCTTCTTCACCCCGGCGTAGAAGGTCAGCTGCGAGGCCGGGCAGCCATCGCAGGCCCCCAGAAACCGGATATCGGCGCGGTTACCCTCAACGGCGGCCACCTCGGCATTGCCGCCATGGCTCGCCAGCATCGGGCGCACGGTTTCCAGCGCCGCCTCGACCCGTTCGAAAAGCGAGGGTTTCAGGATGCCATGGCGGCGCAGGACGGCATAGACCACCTCATCCCGCACCGCCTCGGCAAGGGCCGCGCCAAAGCCCGGCTGGGACTTCAGGCTGCGGATCAGGCGGCGAAAAGCCTCGGCGTTCAGCGCGTCCAGTGCTTCGGTCTGGGCCTTTGCCCCCATCCGGGCCGCGTCATCCCAATGCTCCGCCAGCGCCTCCAGCGCGCGCAGATCACCCAAGAGCCGGTCAAGGCTGGGGGCATCTGCGGCGGGGGGCGAGGCGTCTTTCATGGCCTCAGGCGTACTTCACGTCTTTGAGCAGGATCGGCTGCGCGATCCCCGCCACCGCCCCTGCGGCAATCGCCGCCAGCCACATTGGCGCAAACTGACCCAGGACCAGCCCAACGATCAGACCCGCACCCGTGCCAATGGCCAGTTGCCGAATCACCATCCGGTTGTCCTTGAAAAGCTTGCCCGCAAAGAACTGCTTTGCGGAATTCACTGCCATGCCGAACATGCGCGCCCCCCTTACGTCAGCGACAACACGAGCACGGTCAGAACGACCGCGACGCTGCCCGAGATGATGCCGTAAAGCCCGCCCATATAGGCGGCGAGTTCCGTGCCGAGGGCGTCCTTGCCGATGCGGATGCCCGACAGGGCTCCGGCACCAAGGGCAGCCGCAAGGCCAAGGATGAGAGAGAGGACAACAGTCACGCGCAGGGTTCCTTCCCGGTCTTGGGTCAATGGCTTTGGTGCGAGGCAAAGGCGCTGTGCGGCGCCAGGGCCGAGGTCAGATCAACAATCGCTTCGGCCACGGAACGGGCCTTCTCGCCCTCTCCGCGCTGTTGGAATATCCTCTGCGCCTCACGCAGAAGGGCCACCGCCTCTTGCACATGGCGCGAGTTGCCCGCTTCGGGGTTTTCCAGATCGTCGGGCAGGTTCGCTAGGCAATTGGCCTTGTTGGCGATGGTGTTGGCATAGGACTCGGGCATGTCGCGCAGGGTGCGGACCTTCAGCGCCTCGTCATAGGCATCCAGCGCGCGCAAGCAGTTTTCTACCCGGTGCGCGGTCGAGACATACTGCAGCGCATTGCCAAGGTTGTTTTGCAGCATGGCATATTCAACCGGATGGTCGATCAGAGTGACGACCTTCAGCCCTTCCTCGAACGCTTGCACCGCCAACGCCTCACGCAGCTTGCCGCTTTCGTCTGTGAAGGGCATCGACATGAAGGCGGTGGCCAGGTTGTTCTGCAGGATGGCGAATTCCTTGGGGTAGGCCGATCTGTCGAACGTCCGCAAAGCCCGCTGATAGGCGCTGATCGCGGGCTGGATCGGCATCATGCCCCATCCGGCGAGGGTCTGGCAGATCAGGCCAAGGTTCATCTCGGCCTCGGCGATCTCGGCATCGGACCCTTCGGCGGTCAGGGTTGCGATGGCGGTGGTGATTTCCGCCTTCGCGGCCTTCATCGGCCCCTCATCCTCGGCCGGGACGGCCATCAGCGCGGTGGCAAGACGGGCGCGGATGCGGGCACCGCCCAGGGCCTCGCCCGCAGGAACAAGCGTCAGGGCGCGGCGGTAAAGGTCAACGGCGGCGTGCAGGTCGGCCGCTTCGCGCGGGGCCTGCTGCAGGCCCATCGCGATTTCCATCAGCATCTGCGCCTTGTCGGCGTCGGACGCGTCGGCGTCCTCGACAGCGATCAGCGCCGCATCGACCTGCTGCTTGGTGCGGCTGGTTGCAGCCATGGTGGACTCCCTCCCCGCGCGACTCGGGCGTGTCGCGTCTTCTTGTGCGGAAAGAAGATCACTTGCCGCGCGTTCTGTCTACTTTCTTTTTCAACTGAAAATCATGTTTGCAATTCTGGCGGCAGTTCTGCGCAAAGCGCGCCCTGATCGGATACCCAGTTTGCTGGCAGGTCGGTCAGGTTCAGGCCCAGCAGACCCTGATCCTGAAACACGTCCCGCGCTTGCGCCACGCGGTCCCCCGCAGCATTGCGGAGCTTCAGAAGACAGCCACCCGCCGTTGCCTGATGCACCGGCAGGATCATCAGAGTGCCGTCGCGGATCAGCACCACCACCGAAGCGATGCCGCGAAAATAGGTCTCGACCACCACCGCGGGCAGGTAGACCGACCCGTCCCGTACCGACACGACCGCCGTCATGCCGCCAGCCAGCCATTGATAAGGCCGCGAACCCGCCCTGCCACGCTGTGCGCCGCAGCCTCGACCGGGGGGCTCAGCGCCAGGCCAAGGTCAAGCGTCGCCGCCTCGATCAACAGGACGACCACCGTTGCCGGGTAGGCGTCTCCATAGATGCGGCGCCCGGCATAAAGCGCATGGTCCCAGCGGAATTCGTGCAGGCCCGCGCCTTTCGCGGGCGGTGCGGCCAAAACTTCGCCCGGCACCTCATACACCGCGCCGGGATTGCCGCCGGGCACGCGGGCATCCACGACCACCAGATGGGTGGCCCCGCGTGCGCGATACATGGCTGTCATGCCGTCTGTGCCAACATCAAAGAGCCGCACCTGAGGCGGCAAACCCTTGTCCCGCAGAAGCGCAATCACCCGTGGCCCCACCCCATCATCGCTGCGGTTCGGATTGCCGCAGCCAAGTACGACAATGTCAGGCCCCTTCAGATCCGCCATAGCCTGCAGGACCATTCCGGCTCGACCGGCAGCATCAGTTCGGGCAGATCGCAGAACCGGGCGTGAACCTTGTAGTACATGCAGGTCTCGCAGGGCTGCGGCATGTCTTCGGCCACGATGGTGTGAACGGTAAAGCCTGAAATCACAAGCTTTTTTTCCAGATCATCGCCCGCTTCCTCCTGCAGGCGGCGGACCAGCGCGTTCACCTCTTCGCTGCTGCCGGCGCGGGGCCAGACCTCGGTCTGCAGGCCCCCTGCAAGGCGGCTGGCAATTTCCTGGCGCAGGGCGTCCATGTCCATCTTCCCCCCCTCAGATCCGCCACAGGCGGCACCACCAGTCCGCCTTGGCGGGCAGGTTCAGCTCCGGCAGGTCGCACCAACGCTTGTGCACGAGGAAATACATGCATTCCTGGCAACGCATCTTGTCGGGGCCGTAAGGCTCCAGCAACCAGCCGGAAATCACCAGCTTTTTCCGCAACTCGTTCGCATCCAGCGGGCGCAGGATGTCCAGAAGCTTGGAGAACTCCTTGTCGGTCTCGGGGAACGGCTCCACCTCGGTGACCAGCCCGTCGGCGAACATGTCCTCGATCATCTGCAGCAGCATGTCATGGCTGGCCTCTGCGGGGGTGACCCCGTAGCGCGCGATGAATGTCTGGTTCCGCAGGCTGCGGTTTGCCTCCTCTGTCATGGCTTTCCCCTCCCCGGATGCAGCCCTTGGCGGTCGGGATGTCGCCCGACCGCCGCTCTCCGGATCAAGCCGTCCTGAAGCGCGCCAGTTCCTCGCCGGTCTGGCCGTCATGGGCATGCACCGTGCAGACGAGGCAACTGTCATAGGACCGGCAGACGTGACCGACCTCGACGGGATCGTGCTTGTTCTTGATCGGCGTGCCGATCAAGGCCTCTTCGATCGGGCCGCGCTGACCGTCGGCCGAGCGGGGGCCGACGTTCCAGGTGGTGGGGGCGATGATCTGGTAATTGGCAATCTTGCCGTTCTTCACCTCGATCCAGTGGCACAGCGCACCCCGGATTGCCTCGGTCGCTCCCCAGCCCTTGCCGTCGCGCTCGGTCGGTTTGATGTACCACTCGTCGTTCAGCCGGAACTCGCGCAGGATGCGCTCGGCCTCGCGATAGAGGATGCACAGCTCATGCATCCGCGCGAAATGGCGCAGCATGATCGAGGCGCCGCCCATCTTGCGGTACATGTCCAGTACCAGCCCGTCAGAATGCTGGAACGCCTGCCCGGTGGTGTTGCCCGCGATCAGACGGCGGGCCAGCGGCCCGGCCTCGAGCGCGCCGGATTCCGCATGGCGCACAGCGGTGCCCCAGGAATACTTGCCTGCCGGATCGACCTTGTTCTTGGCGATGGGCTTCGTCGTGCGGTCGAACGGATGGACCGCCGCGCCCTCATCGTACCAGGCGTGGGTCGTGTCTTCACGGGTGAAGATATGCTCCATCGGCCCGAAGGTATCAGTCGCACCGTCATAGGTGCCCGACTTCATGATCACCGCACTGGACCGCCCGTCGATGGTGGGTTTGTTGTACTTGTCCTCATGCGGCAGGTAGCCCCAGGTCACGAAACGCCCATGGCCCTTGCCATAGTGCTGCAGGCCGATCTCCTTGGACATGCGCCAGAACAGGCCCAGGTCGGAATTGGCGTGCTTAGGGCTTTCCTCAAGCCAGGCCTCGAACTGTTCCAGCGTCTGGATTTCCTCGTACCGCTCCATCGAGCAGCCGAGCCACAGGGGTTCGATCCAGTTCTGGCGGAAATGCTCCAGGATCGACCAGGCCCGCGTCACGTCGGTCAGGGTCGGTGCGCACATCACGCCGCCCGGCACCATGAAGGACGAATGTGGCCATTGCCCCCCCAGAAGCGCGTAAATCTCGACCGGGCGGCCCGAGATGGTGACCCCCGCCTCATAGGAGGTGCCGGTGAAGGGCGAATAGCGCTTGACCGCTTCGGCGTAGAAGGGCGACGCGGCATAGTTTTCGTTGGTGTAGTCGATCATGAACAGGCCGTAGTGGTGGCGCGGCAGCGATTGCAGCGACTCCACGATCTGACCCAGGTTCCGCGCGAGGATGGCGTTGCGCGGCACGGTCGTGCCCCAGGCCGTATCCAGCGCCCAGGCGGCGCAGGTCAGGTGCGAGGCCCCGCAAATCCCGCAGGCGCGGGGGGTGACGACAAGACCCGCCTGCGGGTCCTTGTCCTTCAGGATCACCTCGAACCCGCGGAACAGTTCCGCGTGGGTCCAGGCGTTGGTGACTTTGCCGCCCTCGATTTCCACCCGCACGTCCAGATCGCCTTCGACCCGGCCCACAGGAGAGATGTCGAGCGTCTCGACGGTTGCTGCAACTGCTGACATGTATTTGCTCCCTGTTCGCGGTTCAGACCACGAAGATGTCTTCTTCGGCCCATGCGGGGGCCATTCCCTTGGCGGCGGCGGTCAGCTTGATATAGCCGACCTTGTCGACGCCCGTCGGCATGTCCTTGGGCACGCCCATCACCGTCTGCGTCTTGAACACCGTGCCGGGGTTCAGATCGAAGAAGGGGAACTCCGGTTCCGTGCAGCCAAGGCAGGGCATCCCGGCGCGCGTCTTGGACGAATGGCGGTTCCACAGGATGCGGTTGCAGGGGCTGTGCGTCATCGGGCCCCTGCAGCCGAGGTCATAGAAGAGGCACCCCTTGCGCTGGCCGAAGGCGGTGGTCGAGACCTTGTAGGCAAAGTGCATGTTCCGGGTGCAGCCAGTCTGAGTAAAGGACGAGAAGAACGTCTTTGGCCGGTGAAACTCGTCCAGCGTCAGATCGCCCGCACGGCCCGTGGCGACGGCGACAAGGATCTGGGTGACCCAGTCCGGGTGCGCGGGGCAGCCGGGAATGTTGATGACTGGCAGGCCCGATTTCGCCTTGAACCCGGCACCCAGCGACCCGCCCTTGGCGCGCTTCAGGAACTGCATCCCCACGCTTTCCGACGGGTTCGGCGCCATTGCCGGGATGCCGCCATAGGTCGCGCAATCGCCGATGGCGACCACGAAATCCGCAGCGCCCGAAAGCTCTTTGACCCACTCCTTCATCGGGCGGCCGCAGAAGCGGTTCCATTCCCCCGTACCGTTGGGCGCGTTGATCACGGTGCCTTCGAAGACGAAGATATCCAGCTTGATCTCGCCCGAGATGCACTTCTGCAGGATCGTCTTGACGTTGTCGCCAAGCTCCAGACCCAGCGAGGGTTGCCACAGGATGTTGATACCGAAATCGGTCACCAGATCGCAGGCGCTTGGTTCCTCGGCATTGAGGAACGACATCGTGTTGCCCGAACAGGCGCCGCCTTGCAGCCAGAGTAGATTAGCCATCCGTTCCTCCCGGTGATGACGCCACTTGCCGGATGCGACAGCGGCACGATCAAGGTGATCGGCTCTGAAGTGGCCGATCTTCCTGACATGCTAATCGGGGAAGCGGGCTGTGGGAAATCAACTCGGGGGTCGGCCAACGGTTATTGCTGCAACGAAGTGTAAACTGAAAACGATGCCGAGTGCGGCCCTGCAAAGTTTCTTTGCAGCGACTTTAGCAGCGACCGCCGCAGACCGGACAACGCGCCTCGCCGAAATAGCTGTACCAGATGCCGTTGCAGCGGTCACACCAATGGCCCTTGGCGCTGATCGCCACGGGGCCAAGCGATTTCGACAGGGCCGTCAGGCCAAGGTCGCGAGGTTTCGCGGGCGCTTTCGCCGGGCGCGGGCCGGGGAACGGCACGACGACAGATCGTTCAGGCTGTTCGCTCATCCCCCACGTCCCCGTTTGATATCGTACCGCTTGATCTTGTTCGCCAATCCGACCCGGGACAGCCCAAGGTCGGTTGCCACCTTGCTTTGGTTCCAGTGGCTACGGTCCAAGGCCTGCAAGACAATAGCGCGCTCAAGGCTTTCGACCATGTCTTTCAAAGTGCCGCCCGTGGGTGCGAACCCACCCGAACCCGTGTCATTGATCGGCGTGGAGGAAATCTTTTCGGACAAATGGCGCAGGGCGATGTAGCCGCCCTGTTCGGCCACCGCGACCATGCGCTGGACCTCGGTCTCTAGCTCGCGCACGTTGCCCGGGAAGGGATAGGCCTCCAGATGCTTCAGGGCATCGGTGGTCACCCCAAGGACGCGCCGCCCGACAACTCCGGCGTATTTCTCGACGAAGAACCGGGTCAGGACCGGAATATCCTCGGGCCGGTCGGCCAGGGCGGGCACGTCCAGCTGAAACCCGCGCAGCCGGTAGTAAAGATCGCGGCGGAAGGTGCCTTGCTGCACCATTTTCTCGATCGACTTGTTGGAGGCCGCGATGATCCGCACATCACTGTGCAGCATCGTGTCCGACCCGAGGGGCTTGACCTCGCCCTCTTGCAGGAAGCGCAACAGCGCCACCTGAAACTGGGGCGAAATTTCGGACACCTCATCCAAAAACACCGTCCCGCCATCCGCCGCCCGGAACAGGCCCAGCCGGTCCGAAATCGCCCCCGGAAAGGCCCCCTGCACATGGCCGAAGAGTTCCGAGTGCAGCATGTTCTCGGCGATGCCGCCGCAGTTCTGGACCAGCATCGGCGATTTGCGCCTGCCCGAGTTGAAGTGAATGGCTCGCGCCAGCAGTTCCTTGCCGGTGCCGGTGTCGCCCTGGATCAGCACGGGCATGTTGGTGCTGGCCGACATCTTCGCCTCGGCCACCAGATCGGCCATCTTGGCGCTGACGAAGACCAGCCTTTCGAACTGCGAGTAGCCACCTTGGACCGATCCGTCGGCGGTGGTCTGAAAGATGTCCTCATCCAGTGACAGCTTCAGCTCGCGACTGAGGATGCGGTGCCGCCTAGCCAGTTCCGCCTGTTCCAGCGCGCGTTTAGCCATTACGCCCAGCTGTGCCGGGTCCAAAGGCTTGAACAGAAACACGTAGGCGGCCGTCCGGTTGGCAAGCTGGAACCCCTCCGGCGTGCTTGTGGGGTCGAAGACCACGATCCGGGCGCAGGAGGTATGCGCAAGGCGCGAATGGATCAGCGCGCTTTCATCGATGTGTCCGCTGTCTCCGCAATCATACAAGAACAGGTTTACGAGAACCTCGTCCATCCGTCGGATCGCGGTGCGGTCATCCTCGCAGTAGATCAGCCGATAGCCGTCAGCCTCGCTCAGCGCCGACGATACGGCAGCAATCACCCCGGGATCCGTCGATTTCAGAAGAATAGTCTGAACAATGCTCAATTGGATCGGGTTCCGTCGGTCAGCGGCTTCAACCTTCACTGCCTTGCCAATCAGGTTTACACACTGCATGCTTCGCTTTCAAGTCGGTTGCTCAAAAAGCGGTTGGACTGCAATCCCATTGCCTGCATTCGGTGACCGCTGTCAGTGTACATTCGGGCAGTTCCAGATCCTGCCTAACGGCAGTTCCGCGCCCCGCTGGACCATTTGCTCAGAGTAGACACACCCGCCGGCGCGAATGACTACTATCCTGGAATGCTGCAGGTGCGATGACGCACCTGCTCGGTTCCACGTTCCGCCCTTCGCGATCCTCAGAGGCACAATATCTCCGCCACCCCACGCCGCCCGCCCTGCCGCGAAAGCTGCACCACCAAGTCCACGCTCCCCTCACAATACCGCTTCACCTCTTCAAACCCCATACCCAGCCCAGCGGCCATGACCATGATCGCCAACCTATCGATGGCTTTCCGTGCAGTGTCGGCATGGATCGTCGTGAACGACCCACCGTGCCCGGTGTTGATTGCTTCGAGAAAAGTCCGGCTTTCCTCCCCCCGCAGCTCGCCTAGGATAATCCGATCAGGTCGCATCCGGAGCGAGGCTTCCAGCAGCCGCGCCGGTGTCCGCTCGCCTTGGGCACTACGATCTGCCTTGAGTGCCACGGCGTTCTCCTGACGGGGAAACAGCTCATAGGAATCCTCGATGGTCAGGATTCGCTCCCCAAGATCCACCATCGATAACAAAGACCGAGCGAATGTCGTCTTGCCGGTCGAGGTGCCGCCGGAGATCAGGATGTTCATGCGCTCTTCGACGCAAAGACGCATGGCCTCGACGACCTGCCCAGCCTGAGCCAGCTTCATCGCCTCCTCCGCTCTCTTCCGACGCTTGGCGTCGAGATCGACGAGACCACCGTGTAAGAGGCGCGGCTCGATGAGCTGATCGGCAGAAACCTTGAATGGCCGAAAAGTAATGGCCATCCCGCCTTCCACGATGGGCGGCGCCACAACCTGCGCCCGGATCGCCACATCGCCCCAGACGATCTTTCCAGAAACGGTCGGCTTCTTGTCGGAGAACTGCACGCCAACGGCAGAAGCTATTGCCTGCCCAAGGTTGTTAGACAGGACCCGATCGATGGACAGATGCGCGACCCGCTCCATGTGCGTCGCGCCCTTCCGCTCGATCCAGACCTTTCCATCGGGGTTGATCGCCACCTCAACCAGATCGTCTCGCATAAACAGGGGTGCAATCGGTGTCAGGTAGGTGCCGAGGAAACTCGGCCGATCATCCATCACCAAATTTCCAGATCGCGGTCGACCATGACCGTGATCGCGGCCCCAGGGGCGACCGTGATGATTGGCGGCAGGCTCGTATAGGCCTCGACCGCTGAGCCCATGGCCGCACTCAGGTCCTCGCCCATGCTCTCAGCCATGTCGGAACTGATCTCGTCGGTGTATTTCGCGGCGGCGACGGCGGGGGCCGCCCCGAGAAGGGAGATGAGCGCAGCCGACCCGAACCGTGCACCGAACCGGGTGTTTACCGTGCCGGTGATGCCGGAACGACCTTGGGCATCGCCACCGAAGGCTTCCATCTGCACGGACTGCCCATCCGGGGTGACGAGCCGGGTCCAGGCCACAAGAATGCGACCTTGGCCGATGGCCACGTCTGAGGAATAGTCCCCGAAGAGGCGCGAGCCGGCGGGGATCAGGATCTGGGCCTGATCGAAGGACCAGACCGGCCGGGTCACGATCGCTGTGATCTGGCCAGGCAGGCTCGAGTCGACCGCATTCTCGAGCGTTGCTTCGATCATCGTGCCCTGAAGTACGGTGTTCGACGGATTGGCGATCACCTGGCTCACTTCGGTGGCGGTGGCTTCCCTCCCTGACTGCACGAAATCCCGACCTGCCGCATCTCGGCCCTCGGCTGCGGCCTCGGGCATCCCCATACCGGCATCCCCCGCGCCACCCTTCTGACCATCGTCGAAGACGACCGAAGGCGAGGCCACGCGGGCAGCAAGCTGCGCCGCGCGCTCGGCACGTTTGGCCGCCAATTCTGCTTCCCGCGCGGCATCGACGGCACCAGCGGTGTCGGCGCTTGCCTTCAGAACGGCGATCTCCTGATCGAACTGCCGCCGCATGTCCTCCATGAGCGCGAGGTTCTGGGACTGTGCCTCTTCGAGCGCGAGCGCCAGTTCCTTGGCTGTCTGGTCCTTCTCGGCATCGGCCCTGTCGGCAAGATCACCCAACTCGCGCTGCAGCCGTTCGACCTCGGACTGGAGTGTGGCGTTCCGCGCTTCGAGGTCTTCGCGCTGTGAGGCCAGTTCCCCTTCGATGTCTGAGAACCCATCACCTGAGGGCTTCGCTTCCGGTCCCGGCTCAATCGCGCCGAAGGGCGAGCCGCCACCCTGCTCCTGGAATTCCTCGACAGCGGAGGTTTCCACATCGGGGATGGCGCGGCTGGAAGGCCAGACCGTCCAGAGCGCGGCAAGGCTCGCCCCGGCTAGCAGTGCGCCCATGCCAAGCTTTTGCTGCCGGGTCATTTTTGGCGTGGGTCGCTCGACCTTGTAGTCTGGCTCAGTGCCCTTCTGCGGATCGGTCATCTCGGGATCAGCCATGTCAGAACTCCCATCCCTGAAGCTTGGCGAGCAGGGCCGGATCGGTGGTCACGCCGCCGTCCACGCGCTCGATGCACAGAACCTGGCCGCCGATCCGGATCGAATAGGCGGAGCGCAGGCCCGAGACGCGGACGATGCTGCCGCGCGTGCCGGAGTTCAGCGTCACTTCGCGTCCCGTCGCATCGACGCCGAAGATCGAGGGACGAAGGCCCGGGGCGAAGGCGAAGTAGGTCGCTTGCCCATCATTCCAGATATGGACGGGCTTCAGGGTCTCATCGCCCGACCAGGCATAGCCGATGTCGCGCGAACCTGCGGCCACCGTGCTGCGGGCGGTCCGGCTTGTGCCCGTCTCAGGATAGCGCAGGACGAGCCGATAGGTCGGGTTACGAGACCTGCCCTCGCTGATCGACAGCGAGATCGTGCGCCGCCCAGTATAGATCGTCATGTTGGTCTCGGCCCCGGCGATCAGGGGTTTCACGGAAACCGTGGTCCGGTTCGAGAGCACCTCGACCTCGAAGGCTTCACTGTCGCCGAGAAGGACCGAGTCGATCCGCTCTCCGGCGCCCAGTTCGATGGCGGTGTTCACGCGGAGATGCGTGTCGAGCCGGATGACATCGACGGGGTTGTAGAGGACCGACCGGACGCGCGCGTCGGCACCCATCGATGCGGGGGCGACTTCGGCGGAGGTAACAGTCGCGAAGCCGAGGGCGCAGGCGAAGGCAAGTCCCGGGAGGAGGAGAGAACGGGTCATGGATTGGTCTCCAGGGTTTCGGCGTCGACGCGGTAGGCCGAGACGGTGAAGCCGAGCGGGTTTTCCCAGACATGGGCGAGGGAGCGTTCGGTCTTCGGCTCGAAGGCGAACTCGACCGTCGCGACAAAGGGCTGCGTCACCGGCTCCTGCTTCGTCTTGCGCAGGGTTTTCAGGAAACGGATCTGGGCGACGTCTCGCGCGAGGAACGTGATCCGGCGCACGGTCACCGTGACTTCCGCACCGGGCCCATAGACATCGGGCGGATAGGCCGTGTTTCCCCCGCCTTTCGACCAGAGAAGGCGCAGACTTTCTTCGGCACCCCCTGTCGAGCGGCGCTGCACGCTCTCAAGCCGGGCCTGAATGCCGGCCAGAAAATACCCTTCGCGGTCGGAGACATAGGCCACGAGGAGGCTTTGCTTCAGCGCCTCCTGGTCCTCGATCCCGGTCGGCGCGACCTGCAGGATGTTTTCTGCGTCCCCGGTCTGGCGATCAACGAGGACGGTGAAGACCTGGGTTTCCCGCAACGGCAGGACGAGGACCAGCGCGGTTGCAAGGATCAGGCTTAGCCCGCCTGCGGCGCTTGCCACGATCCAGGCACGCCGAGCCGAGAGGCGTGGCTCCAGAACGAGATCGACATCAAACCCATGCGCCTCCATTGGCGTTCCTCCACTTCTCGAATTCTGGGGCATCAGTTCTTGTTTGGTGTCCGGCTGGCGAGCCGCATTGCTGTTTGCACGGCGGACCGGCCGACCTGTCCGGCGGTATTGCCGTTCAGGCGTGCATCCGATGGACGGCGGCCACCGGCATCCAATCCAGCCGCTCCCCGGCCAGCGCCGATCGCGGACGCGATGCCGGTGCGCCCATATCCCTTAGCGCTGTCAGCTGTGCGGAAGGTCGAGGCTGCGACGCTTCCAAGACCGGTTGCGGTTGACGCGAGAGACTGCGCGATCGTCGGCACCATGGCCATGAGGCCGGTGCCGAGCATCATGACGACCACGAAGCTCAGGACGTCGCCGATGGTTTGGACGGATGCCAAGGAGGCGGGTGTCAGGTCGCGAGCGATCGCGATGGTGAAGGCCGCCATGCCCGAGGTCAGCATCGGATAGAGAGCAAAGCCGAGGGCGAGGTTCACCCACCGATCGAAGAGAGGGGCGGTCACTTTGAAGAGCGTGCAGGCAATCGCGATCGGCGCGAAGATCACGAGGACGCCGATCATGATCTTCGCTGCCGAGATCACAATGATCGAGACGGTTGCCATCAGCGCAGCCACGAGGAACATCAGAAGGCCCGCGAGGGCACCGGTGATATAGCTGCCGTTCTGGCTGATCGCCTGCCCGACATCCAGGGCCTGAAGGTAGAGCGAGTCGAGCCCCTCATAGAGGTTGCCTGATCCACCGCCGAAGGCCTCGAGGACGACGGCCCCGACCTCGCTGGGGGCATTGGTCAGGACGCCATAGACCGAATTGAAGTTCGTCCAGGACGACAGGAAGGCCGAGGCAACCGCGATGCGGACCATCAGGCCGAGCCCGTTGCGCAGGGTCATTGGCACGGCCTGCGCTATCAGGTTGATCCCGACCAGGGCCACCACCAGAACCGAGCCGACCCGGAAGACCGGTACGATCTCGGCGGCCACGGCGTCGAACGCCGTGGCGCCAACCGCGGTAGCGGCAGCATCGACCTGGGTCAGGATGTCGGCGATGATGGCCATGAATCACATGGACCGGCAGACGGTCTCGAGGTCGCGATAGCGCACGTCGGTCTCGCGTTGGTGCTGTGTGAGGTAACCCTCAAACTCAGTCCGATCATCGTTGACAAGGTCTGCACCTGGCTTGCCCAAGACCTCGGAAGTGAAGTTGTCGAAGCTAAAACCATTGAAGAGGCAATCGCATGTCCCAGCCTCCAGGGCCTTCGTCTTCGCCGCCGTGATGTAGGCCTGCCGCGCGGCCCCCTTGAAGCGCCAGTCGGTGATCCCTTCGGGCAAGTCGATCTCCTCGTTGCAGGTGCCCATGGTCATTCCGGCGAAGATCCCGGTCCCGCGCCGCTGCATTTCGGTCAGGAGGTCCAGCGCGGCCTCCGCATCCTGCGCCCCTACCGCTTCCCGGGTTCTTTCAGCCAGCTGAACGACGCTCAATGAAGTGAGGTCTTCCGCCGCAGCCAAGCTGGCAAGGCAGACGAGGACTGCAACCGCCGCGATCTGGTGAGACGCCCCCCGCATCATTCGGCCCCCGAGTAATCGAAGAAGCTCTTTTCCTTGGCCTGTTCTGCGGCCCAATTCACACCCGTCTGTCCGGCGGCCAGCCCTGCAGCTGCGTTCAACCGCCACATCTGGCCGAGCATGTAGTTGGTCTCGGCGGCCATCCGCGTGTTGAGGTCGATGCTTTCCTTGAGCGTCTCCTGGTTCGCGATTTCGTCGACGAGGCCGTCAATTCGCGCGAGGCTTTGGGCGGCTTCCTCGTAGGAGAGTTGCGCCACGCCCATGGCCGTAGCACTCGTGGCAGCGGTCGTCGCGATGAGCTTGTCCTGCGGGTTCTCCGATGACGACAGTCCGGCCAGGGTTTCCGAGGTCAGCCCGGCCCCTTCCAGCGTGTCCCGCATGTATTCGGCGGCCATTTTGTCGCCCATGGTCACATCGCCATCGAGCAGGCTGTCCAGAAGCCCGTCGAAATCCCCGATGGTCAACGCATCCTGGAAGCCGGAGAGATCGGTGATCTTGGCCGCCCTCGAGCGCAGGTCCTCCACCGAATTGTAAAGGCTTGCGATCTCGTTCAGGCCCGAGATCGACCCGAGGATGCCTTCGAGGTTGGTCAGCTGCTCGAGACCGGTCTCGACCTGCTTCTTCAGCTCTTCGATCTGCGCGACCTGGTTTTCGGCATCGCGGAGTGCCGCCTGCAGCTGCTCGATGTTCTTGGCAAGGTTGGTGCCGTCGATGACGGGCACGCCTTGCGCCAGAAGAGGTGATGCCAGAAGCGATGCACAGACGGCGAGCGCGAGACGCGCCCTCGTTCGAAGGACGGCAGGTCTCACGGAGTGTACTCCCAGAAGGTGGTGTATTGCAGGGATTGTGCGGCTTCGGAGAGCCCACGGGCCGCCTCGACCTTGACGGCGCCCGCGCGCAGCCGAAGCGTCAGGGCCATGAGGCGGGCGCGCTCGGCGAGCATATAGGTGTTCTGGTCGACCGCCTCTTTCGGGGTCTGGGGCTTGGCCTCTTCCAGGAACCCCTTGATCCGGGCCATCGCCGCCTCGATCTGCCCCGACTGCTGGCCGGAATAGCCGATGAAGGCCGAGGACATGTTGCCCCATTCGGCACTTGCACCCTCCACCCCCGCCAAAGTGCCGGTTACGTCGGCGCCGGTGATCACTGACAGATAGGCGTCGTAGTAGCCCGAAATCCGGCGGACGTAGTTCTGGGTTTCCTCGAAGGGTGGGATGCCGCCGTATTTCTGGACGTTGCCCGGGCCGGCGTTATAGGCCGCGAGCGCAAAGTCGATCCGGCCGAAACTGTTGAGCTGGGTCGCGAGATAGCGTGCGCCACCATCGAGGTTCTGCAGCGGGTCGGTCGGATCGACGCCGAGATCGGCGGCAGTGCCCGGCATCAACTGGCAAAAGCCCATGGCCCCGACCGGGCTGATCGCCGCGTTGGAAAACCCGCTTTCCTGTTTCACCAGCGACTGGAAAAGAATGCGCCAGGTCGTGGGCGTGAGCCCGACCTTCACGACACCGGGATGCGTTTCATAGCGCGCCGCCGTGGCGATGATCATCGCCTCGACCGTCTCACCTTCCCCGAAGAGCCGCTGGCTTTCGGGGCTGGTCTCCTCAAGAGGATAGACCTCGTCGACAGGAGGGAAGGTTCCCGACCCTGTCTCGAAGCCGCTGAGGTCGGTCACACCGGTCGTGTCTGCGAGGAAACGCTCATAGACGGCCAGCTGGTCGTCTTCGATCTCGCTGAGCTCGGAGCGGGTATCGAGTTTCTCGCTCTGCTTCACCGCGTCCTCAGCCTGCTCGACAAGACGCGAGATGAAGTTCGACAGTCGCGAGCCGTCGATGATTGGCACGCCTTGGGCCAGAAGGCCCATAGGCACCGCACTGCCGAGGAGAAGCCCGAGAAGGAGGGGGGCACGACGCATGCGGTGACTCAGTTCGCGCAGCGCACGTCGGGCGCGTTCATCGTGGAGACGACGACCGTCGTGCCGTCACTCTGCTCCCGCGCCGCGAAGTATTTGCCCTCGGCCCGGAATTGGCCGTGGCAGGGAGAAACGGCTCCCGTCTCGACACCGGCGCAGGCGGAGAGGAGGGTGAGCCCGAGAAGGGAAAGGGGGATCAGGCGGTTGCGTCGTGTCACGTCATGTCCTTCCAGAAATCGGGGGTATCGCGCCAGCCGTAGGGTGCGCGGTCTTCGCCGGATCGGCCGCCGCCGAGAACGGCGAGTGCGGGACCCAGGGCCGCGAGATCCATGTTCACGAAGACCGAGTCCCCGGCCGAGCGCAGAAGGGCGAGCCGCAGGCCACCCGTGGGCGTGCAGAGGAATTCGGCCTCTTTCTCGTTCAGCCGCAGGATTCGGTAATCCTCGGGGTTGGCGCGCGGGTTTGGGTAGAGAAGCTGGGTCACCACGCTTTCCGCGATGATCTGGCCAACCTTGACCCGGCTCAGGTGTGTCGGTGTCTGGGTCAGCATCATCACCACGGCATTCTTCTTTCGCATGGTGACAAGCCAATCGTGCAGGCGCTTTTCGAAGATCGGATCGTCGAGCATCTTCCAGGCCTCATCGATGACGATGAGGGTGGGACGGCGATCCTCGATCACTCGCTCGATGCGGCGGAAGAGATAGGCGAGAAGTGCCGAGCGTTCGGTCCCGAGATCGAGGATCTCCGACATGTCGATGCCGACCACATCCTCGGACAGGCTGATCTGGGATGTGGCCCCGGGCCCGAAGAGCCAGCCATGCCGCCCCCCCTGCCCCCATTCCCTGACGCGGCCCACCAGATCGCCCTCGTCGTCGGTCGAGGCGACGAGGGTTGCCAGCCCATCAAAGGTCCGAAGCCGCGGATCCGCCGAGACGATCTGCCGGACGGCGGCGTTCAGGCTGACGGTTTGGGCGGTCTCGAAGGGGCGCGACCCTGCAAGAATGTCACCCAGCCAATCGGTGAGCCAGGCCGCACCGCGCTCGTCGGTCTCTGTCTGGAACGGGTTGAGGCCTGTCGCCTCGCCGATCCGGATCGCGGAATAGCTGCCCCCCAAAGCCCGCACGGCCATTTCGAGGCCCCGGTCCTTGTCGATGACGAGGAGGCGGGCATGGACCCGCCGCGCCTGCGCCATGAGGAAGGCCGTGCCGAGGGTCTTGCCCGATCCCGTGCGGCCCAACACCAGCGTGTGGCCAGCGCTCGGCTCGGCACCACGCTCGCCCCTGTCGTGGAAATTGAAGCGATAGAGGCTCGAGGTGACCGTCGGCAGCGCCGTGATCGTCTCGCCCCAGGGCGATTGCACCTTCGGGCGGCCCTCGGTCACCCGATGAAGGGCCGCGAGGTGCGCGAAGTTCTGGGCTGACAGAAGAGCTGTGCGGGGACGGTAGGCCCAGTTGCCCGGGGCTTGGGCAAACCAGGCCGCGCGGGCCGCGAAGCTCTCGCGGACAAGGGTTGCCCCACAGTCCTGTCCCGCGCGCCAGACTTCGGAGGCGGCTTCCTCCAGCTGTTCCGGGGTTTCGGCCGTAACCATGACCGTCAGATGATGTTTGCCGAAGACCTGTCGACCAGAGGCGACATTGTCTGCGGCCTCGTACAGCTCCTGCCGCAGGGTTTCGGCGGCATCCTCGGAGGCACGCATCTGGCGTGCCGTGCGCTTGATGCGCTCTTCGATCTCGTTGTTGCGTGCTGGCGTGAAGCTGTTGGTGATGACGATGTCGTAGGGCAGTTCCAGCGCATCGAGCATCCGCGCCCAGGTGCGGGCCGGATAGGATTTCACGCCGAAAATCGTCCCGAAACGCATCCCTTCGCCGGTTTCGATTTCCACCCGTTTGCCAGCAAAGGTCATCTGCGATGACGCGACAGCCTCGGCGAGAAACTGGCCGCGCATCGGAAGCACCTTGGCCATCGGCTGCCCAAGAAGGACGCCAAGGAGACCAAGCCATTCCCCGGAAGAGATGCTTAGGCGCCGGAAGCCCAATCCTTGGCAGGCCCCGGCCAAAAGCCCCATCGCTTCATTCAGCCGCTCGATCCGCTGGCCAAGATCGCCTGTGAAAGCCGCCTTGAAGAGTGCTCCAATCAGCGGGTCACGTTTCAGCGCGGTGGGGCGCAGGATAAGCGAGACCATCAGCACCCGACGTTTCAGGGTGCGGGCAAGGAGGTGTCCTTGCCAGCGGGCATCGACCATGGCCGCGAACGCTTCCCCAGTGCCCTCGCCATCGAAGGGCTTCAGCTGAGGTGCGTCCGGCAGGGTCAGCTTGGAGACATGGAACCCGAAGCCTTCGCCGAGCTGGCCGATCAGCCGCGCAAGCGAGGTGGTCGCGAGCGAGAGGTCCCCCTCTTCCGTCGTGAAACTGTCCTGCCCCTCGACCACCGCAGAGGCGATCAGGTCACCTTGCCGGGTCAGCATCAGATTGTCCGCTGGTGCGGAGAGCCATGGCAAGTGACGGGCGAGGGTTTCGGCTGCGAGATCCTCAGGCCGCAAGACAGATCGAAGCGCCGGGGTGGCCGAGAAGAGGGATTTGAGGTCAGCTGACATGGCGGTCTCCGCAAAAGGCCGACTTGCCATGCGTGCGCGGTGTTCGGGAAAAGACTACCGCGACTGTCTCGAAGAGGTTCGGGTTGCGGTCTGCCACGAACCACAGGACCGGATAGCCGACGACCCCGATCAGCAGAAACCGCCAGTCGTTTGCGCCCACGAAGGGAATGACCGAGCCCAGCATCAGGCTCACGAAGTAGCCGATGGGAAGGCCGAAGATCTTCGGCGGCCGGGTGAGGCCGAGAAACAGGGGCGCGTCATGCATGGGGAACATCCGGGGGATCGGCCAAGCCGGGTGTGCGAGGCCACCCGGCATGTCGCCTATCCCGCCTCAGGGGGCCGCAAAGCCGTCGATGATGGTCGCGGCCGAGAAGACGAGGACCACACCGAAGAAGATCGCAAGGAAGAGGGGCCAGTTCAGGCGGCCGGTGAACATCATGTAGCCCGCAGCCACGACGGCGAGGATGGCGATCAGCCGCCCGATTGGTCCGGTCAGCCCGTCAACCACGACCTGGAGCATGTTTTCCAGCGGGTCGAGGTTCTGTGCGAGGGCAGGCTCCGCAAGGATCGCGGCGAAGGGCAGTGCCAGCAAAAGGGTGTGCAAAGCCAGGCGCGGCAAGCGCGCGCCAAAAAGATTGCGGAACATGTGGATCACTCCGAACTGAGGGTTGCGTTGGTCAGCCGCAGAACCTTGGCCACATGGCCCTCGGTTTCGGCATAAGGGGGAATGCCGCCATAGTCGCGGACCGCTTCGGGTCCAGCGTTGTAGGCGGCCAGAGCAAGATCGGCGGCGCCGAACTCCTCAAGCTGGGCGAGGAGATAGCGGGCCGAGCCGTGCAGGTTGTCTTCCGGATCATGAGGATCGACGCCGAGGAGATCGGCGGTTCCGGGCATCAGCTGACCCAAGCCGATGGCACCGACCGATGAGCGCGCATCCGGATTGAAGGCGGATTCCACGGCGATGTTGGCCCGGAAAAGCGCGAGCCATTCCGTACCGGAAAGTCCCGCCGCTTTCAGCGCAGGATGGCGGAGGTAGTCGTCGCCGACGTCGAGTACGAGATCCTCGATTTCGGCTGTGCCACGCGGACCCCTGCCCTTCGGGGTCGTGCCATAGGACGCAAGCACAACGAGACCTTCGTCAGCTGCATCGGTCTCAACACCATCTGTGAACTCGACGCCGTTCAGATCGCCGCGCTTGGGAAGCTCTTTGCCAAAATCGAGAACGCTGGCCCGAACCCGCAGGTCCTCTGTCCCTGCGCCAAGGTCGATGACCTCGGCCACGGCACCTTGTGCGGCAATGAGCCAAAGCGCCAGCCCGCCGCAGAGGGTCAGATCAGGGAATGGGCTCCACCGCTGCGTCATGGGTCCAGGTCGCCTTCTCGCCCTTCTTCAAAGGAACGGGGACCGTGGTCAGACCCAACTCGACCGCGAAG
>NZ_JAUXZE010000019.1 GCF_030694085.1 Tabrizicola sp.
CTAGGCCGTGTGGACAAAGAGGATTCCCAAATCAGCAACTGACTGATTCAAGGCTGTTCTTTTGCGGAGAGCGGCGTTGGTTCGCGGGTTGATGTCGGACGAAGAATGGGCGTTCTTCGAACCGTTCGTGGTCGAGAAAGGTCCGAGGCGAGGTCGGCGGCCGCGTGACCATCGGTTGGTGCTGGACGGGGTGTTCTGGATAGCACGGACGGGGACTGCCTGGCGGGATCTACACAGCCACTTCGGCACATGGAACTCAGTCTATCGCCAGTTCCGGCGCTGGACGCAGGCGGGGATCTGGGACGTGATGCTGGAGGCACTGAACGAGACCGGTGCGGGCAACGACAGCGTCCAGATGATCGATTCCACCATCATCCGCGCCCATCAGCACGCCGCCGGCGCGCTAAAAAAAGGGATGCGGACCAGGGTCTTGGCCGCTCTCGTGGTGGCTTCTCGACCAAGATCCATCTCCGCAGCAATGCACTCGGCCTCCCTGTCGCAGTCACGCTGAGCGGCGGACAGGTCTCCGATGTGAAAGGCTACGCGCCAATCATGGACCAACCAGGCCCACGGCCCTGCGTCCTGCTCGCCGACAAGGGATACGACGCCGACTTCATCCTGGCCGATCTGGAGGCTCGCGGCGTCGCCGCCGTCATCCCGGCCAAGCGAAACCGCAAGGTTCAGCCGGTCATCGACGGCCACATCTACGCTTTGAGAAACCTGGTCGAGCGATGCTTCTCAAAGCTCAAGCATAGCCGTCGCCTAGCCACACGTTACGATAAGACCGCCGATAGCTTCCTCGGCTTCGTTCTCGTTGCTTCAATCCGGTTGTGGGTCAGGCACTTTGTCCACACGACCTAACCAACGAAGAAGGCCGCGTTACCAAGTACCAGCGCAACGCAGACGGTTGGCCGACGCAGACCATCGAGGCATTCGGCACGGCCGACGCCCGGCAGACCGACATGACCTGGACCAGCGACCACCAACTGGCGAGCGTCGATGCTCCGGGTCTTTCCTCCGATTATACCTACGATTTGGCAGGGCGGCTGAGCACCTTTACGCAAACCGACACCACTTCACACAGCCTGCCCTACGCCACCAATGGCCAGACGCGATCCTGGACCTACACCTACACAGCCGATGGCCTGCTGGAGAGCGTCGATGGTCCACTATCGGGCACCGGCGATACGATCGACTATACGTACGACGCGTCGGGCTACCTCGAGACTGTGACTAGGCTCAGGACCCATTAAAGGGATTCACATGGCAACGGGGTTCTGATTCAGTGGCGTCGCAAGGGGGCGCTGCCATGAGTAATCTGTTCTGGTTGTCGGCGGCGCAGATGCGCCGGATCGAGCCGTGTTTTCCTGTGTCGCACGGTGTGCCCAGGGTGGATGACCGGCGGGTGATCAGCGGCATCATCTTCGTGATCAGGAACGGGCTGCGTTGGCGCGATGCGCCGAAGGACTACGGACCGCACAAGACGATCTACAACCGCTTTGTGCGCTGGAGCCGGCTGGGGGTGTTCAACCGCATCTTCGCCGAACTGGCGGCCAAGGGCGGCAGGTCCGAGCGGCTGATGATCGATGCGACCCACCTCAAAGCGCACCGGACTGCGGCAAGTCTTCTCAAAAAGGGGCTGTTCCCAGACGTATCGGGCGCACCAAGGGCGGCTTGAACTCAAAGCTGCATGTCGTCTGCGATGGCCAGGGCCGACCGCTGGTCATGCTGCTCAGCGAAGGCCAGATGAGCGACTACAAGGGCGCTGCCTTGATGTTCGATGCCATCCCGGACGCCGGGACCATGCTCGCCGACAAGGGCTATGATGCCGACTGGTTCCGCACCGCCCTCAAGCAACGCGGCATCGTCCCCTGCATCCCTTCGAGGTCCAACCGGCGGATGCCGGTCGGATACGATCCGACCGTCTATCGTCTGCGCCACAAGATCGAGAATATGTTCGGACGCCTCAAGGACTGGCGCCCCATCCACACCCGCTACGACCGCTGCGCCCACACATTCATGTCGGCCATCTGCATCGCCGCAACCGTCATCTTCTGGCTCTGATCAATGAGTCCTGAGCCTA
>NZ_JAUXZE010000025.1 GCF_030694085.1 Tabrizicola sp.
CATCGCGCATGCGCCCATTGAAGCTCTCGACGAAGGCATTCTGGATCGGCTTGCCCGGTGCGATGAAGTGCCAGTCAACGCCGGTGTCCTTGCACCAGGCCAGCATGGCATTGCAGGTGAACTCGGTGCCGTTGTCGGAGAGTATTCCTCCGGGGTGGGCCGCCTTGTTGAGTTACAGGTATCCGGCGAGGATCTAGCTTTAAGGCTAGCCTTAAGGTCGGTAGATGCGGGTAGAGGTTCTGGACGGGGTTGAGCGTCGTCGTCGCTGGTCTCGCGACGATAAGATGCGGATCATCGAAGAGACGCTGGCGCCCGGCGCGGTTGTTACGGAGATCGCGCGGCGGCACGGCATTTCGACGAGTTTGGTGTTCACGTGGCGGCGGCGGGCTCGCCTGGCGAGTGTCGTTTCGGCGGGACCGAAACTTGTCCCTGTTCAGCTCACCCCGGCTGCGGCCGAAAGCGTCTCATCGACTGAAGCCCCAGCCGCGATTCCGTCCCGGAGGCGCCGGGGCCTGATCGAGATCGAACTCGGTGGCGGCAAGCGTGTCAGCGTTGACGAGAATGTCGATGCTGACGCGTTGGGGCGGGTCCTCGATGTTCTGAGCCGGCGATGATCCCGATACCGAGCAGCGTCAGGGTCTGGATCGCAACCGGCCACACCGACATGCGGCGCGGCATGCAGGGTCTGGCTTTGCAGGTTCAGGAGAGCCTGAAGCGGGATCCCCACGCCGGCGATCTCTATATCTTCCGAGGCCGGCGTGGCGATTTGGCAAAGATCCTCTGGCATGACGGGATCGGACTGTCGCTCTATGCGAAACGCTTGGACCGCGGAAAGTTCATCTGGCCTTCGGCGTCAGGTGACGCGGTATCGATCTCGGCGGCGCAGATGGCGTACATGCTCGAAGGGATTGATTGGCGCAATCCACAACTGACGTGGCGGCCGACAAGGGCGGGATGAGCGAAGAAAAATGTGGAGGCCCGCGTATTTTGGGGCGCCACAAATCACTAAAACTATGATTCACTTCGTCTCATGGATGCTGATCGCGCCGCTCTTGCCGAAGAAAACGCCGCGCTGAAAGCGGAGCTGGCGGTAGCGCGGGCAAAGGCGTCGGAGGACGCCGCGCTGATTGTGCAGCAGACCTTGCGGATAGCGAAGCTTGAGCGCCAGGTTTACGGCCAGAAATCGGAGCGCTCGGCGCGGCTGATCGACCAGCTGGCGCTTACCTTCGAAGAACTGGAAGTGAACGCGACGGAAGACGAATTGGCGGCGGAGCAGGCAGTCGCCAAAACGACGACGGTTGTCGGATTTACGCGCAAGCGCGCTGAGCGCAACACGTTCCCAGACCACCTTCCGCGCGAGCGGGTGGTGATCGATCCGCCGACGGCATGCGAATGCTGCGGCGGCAGTCGCTTGCGCAAGCTCGGCGAAGACGTAACCCGAACGCTGGAATCGGTGCCGCGTCAGTGGAAGGTGGTCGAAACGGTTCGGGAAAAGTTCACCTGCCGCGACTGCGAGAAAATCAGCCAGGCACCGGCGCCATTCCATGTGATCCCGCGAGGATGGGCGGGGCCGAGCCTGCTGGCCATGCTCCTCTATGAGAAGTTCGGCCAGCATCAGCCTCTGAACCGGCAGACCGAGCGTTACGCGCTGGAAGGCGTGCCGATCAGTCTGTCGACCGCAGCCGACGCCGTTGGAGCGTGCTGCACGGTATTGGAGCCGCTGTTGCGCCTGTTGGAAGCCCACGTCATGGCATCCGAACGCCTCCACGGCGACGACACCACCGTGCCCGTGCTGGCCTTGGGCAAGTGCGATGTCGCCCGATGCTGGGTCTATGTGAAAGACGACCGCTCCTTCGGCGGCTCAGATCCGCCGGCGGCAATGTTCTATTACTCGCGCGATCGAAGGGGCGCGCATCCGCAGGCGCATCTGGCCAACTATAGCGGCATCCTGCAGGCCGACGCCTTCGGCGGATACACCAAACTCTACGAGCCCCAGCGAAGTCCTGGGCCTATCAGGGAAGCGGCCTGTTGGGTCCATGCCCGGCGCCCGTTCTTTGCCATGGCGGATATTGAGGAAAACGCGCGACGTAAGGCTGCTGGCAAGAAGGAGATCGCTCTCTCGCCGATTGCGGTCGAGATCGTGCGTCGCATCGACGCCCTCTTCGCAATCGAGCGCACGATCAATGGCCAAGGCGCCGACCACCGAAAGGCTGTCCGCCAGGCGCAGAGCGCGCCGTTGGTTGCCGATTTGGAAGCCTATATGCGTGAGCAGTGCGCCAAGCTCTCCCGCGGTCACGATCTGGCAAAGGCCATGAACTACATGTTCAAGCGCTGGAGCTCCTTCACACGCTTCCTCGACGATGGCCGCATCTGTCTCTCGAACAACGCCGCCGAAAGAGCGCTGCGCGGCATCGCATTGGGCAGAAAGTCGTGGCTATTCTGTGGGTCCGACCGCGGAGGGCGTCGCGCCGCCGCCATGTATAGCCTCATCGTCTCTGCGAAGATGAACGACGTCGATCCTCAGGTCTGGCTCGCCGATGTACTCGCTCGCATCGCCATCCACCCCGCCCACAGGCTCGATGAGCTGCTGCCCTGGAACTGGAAGATTGCGCAACAGCAAGGCCTCGCGGCGCAGGCGGCTTGATGGGGCACGTCAACAAAGTCAGCCACGTCTTCACTCTCAGCCATGTCGCTGAGATGCTCGGTGAAGACGAGGAATGGCTGTTCGAGGTCGCCGAAGAAATGGACACCGAGGATGGCCAGCTATGGGTCGTCGGCGTCGGTGAAGACGGGGTGATGGCGTTCACCGATGACGGGATCGAGAATCTCACAAATCTGATCGCAATCCACAAGGACGACCCCAGCATCATCGAAAAACGCCGCCACGTGCTCGCTGCGATGATCAAGCCGAAAAACGAAGAGTCCGACGAAGTCTAACGGTCTAACCGGTAACTGGACAGATCAGCAGATCAATCAGCGTACCTGCGGCCTACAGCGCGTGGTTAC
>NZ_JAUXZE010000027.1 GCF_030694085.1 Tabrizicola sp.
GCGACCCGGCCGATTTCCTTCACCGCACCCTGGTCCATCCAGATCGCCGTCGTGCACAGGGCGCGGGTCGCGGCCATGTTGTGGCTCACAAACAGCACGGTGCGCCCGGCCTTCGAGACTTCGCCCATCTTGCCGAGGCACTTTTTCTGGAACTCCGCGTCGCCGACTGCCAGCACCTCGTCGACAATCAGGATTTCCGGCTCAAGGTGCGCGGCGACCGCAAAGGCCAGCCGCACATACATGCCCGAGGAGTAGCGCTTCACGGGCGTGTCGAGGAACTTCTCGACCTCGGAGAAGGCCACGATCTCGTCGAACTTGCGCCGGATCTCGGCGCGGCTCATGCCGAGGATGGCGCCGTTGAGGAAGATGTTTTCGCGGCCGGTGAGCTCCTGGTGGAAGCCGGTGCCGACCTCGAGGAGGCTGGCGACGCGGCCGCGGATGCGCACGGAGCCGGAGGTCGGCTCGGTGATGCGGCTGAGGACCTTCAGCAGCGTGGACTTGCCCGCGCCGTTGCGGCCGATGATGCCCACGACCTCGCCCTGCGCCACGTCGAACGACACGTCCTTCAACGCCCAGAAGTCCTCGTGCGTCTGCGCCCGCGCGACCTGCCGCTGGCGCAGCCACCGCAGCGGACTGCGAAACACGTCCTCCAGCGCATGGCGCAGGCCGTCCTTCGCATCGCGCTGGTGGCCGATGACATATTTTTTCGACAGGCGCTCGACTTGGATCACAGGGACGCTCACGGAGAATAAAAAAGGTTATCGCTCCCGGTGCGGGGAGAGGGAGAAGCCGGTGGCCATGGAGAAAAATCGTGCATCAGGTTTCAGGTCACCTCAAGGCAGAGAGGTTTCGACCTGATCGCAGCTCTCAAATGACGTCGGCGAACCCCTTTTCCGTTTTGCGGAAATACCAGATGCCCGTCACGAGCAGAAACCCCACCACGAGCAGCGAGAGCAAGAGCCCCGGCCAGTAAATCGTGTTTTGGCCGCCCAGCAGGCACCAGCGAAAGCCGTCGATCACGCCGACCATGGGATTGACCGAGTAGAGCAGGCGCCACTCCTCGGGGACCTTGGTGCTCAGGAAGCCCACGGGAGAAACGTAGAGGCCAAACTGCACGGCAAACG
>NZ_JAUXZE010000028.1 GCF_030694085.1 Tabrizicola sp.
TCGGC
Organism: Tabrizicola sp.; assembly: GCF_030694085.1. GTDB lineage: Bacteria > Pseudomonadota > Alphaproteobacteria > Rhodobacterales > Rhodobacteraceae > Tabrizicola. The sequence goes on from NZ_JAUXZE010000028.1 coordinate 6, forward strand.
GACCGAAACCCCAGCCTCATGCTCCTTCAGAATGCCGATGATCTGATCTTCGGTGAACCTGCTACGCTTCATCTCTGGTCCTCTCGGTTGGGCCAGAGTCTACCTCAAACTGGATTAGGCCGAGGGGGCAACGTCAGAAAGTGTCAGGGAGGATTGACAGCTCACGGTTGTGTGAGGTCTGGTGAGAGCGTGGTTAACGGTTCGGTGCGCGGATGGACGGGGTTGGAGTCAGGGGTTTGGGGATTGGGCTGGGCGTGGGCCTCAGTCTTGAGGTTTAGGGAAGTCCGATTGGGCACAGACCAATGGACCCGTGAGCTATTCTACACTGACCGGCAACCTAGGTCCTACTCCAAACCGATAGCACTGATCAGACTAGGTTCAATCGAATGAAGTTTGCCGAGTACGCGAGACAAGATTCAGATTACTTGAAAGCAGCTGGTAGGCTCTATAAGGTGTTCTTCATCCTATTGCTTGTAGCCTACTTTCTTCCAACTAGCCTTCTGGCATTCACATCATTTGGAAGGAATCTGACTTCAAGTCTTATGGAAGCTTCTCCAGATTCATTCTTTCAGAATCAGATTCTTCTGCTAAATGGGTTGGGGCCACAGTTTGGAATAACCTATCTAGCCCAGGCTGTAATCTATTCTTTCCTGCCGCCCTGCTTTGCAGTACTGTTAGCCCGCGCTTCAAACAACTTGATTTTGAAGGCAAAAGTAATGGGGCACGCTTTTCCTGAATTACCCAAGCTTTCTCTTTTTTCAATTTTCCTGTCTTTGGCATCCTTTGCGCCACTTCTATTCTCTGGCTACATATCAGCCGCTACTGACAGATCCATAGCCGACAGGGTTGTCCTTTGGCCGGTATCTGTGAGCATTACCCTAGGGGCCTCATTTTTCATGTTGAATGGCCTACACCTTCTATTCTTGGCTGCAAAGTTAGCAGCTATTCAGCCTGATCGGAGATAAAGATGGTCGAAAGGCAAAATGACGCATCGACATTCAACGAAATGCCTGACTGGGCGGGCTTGACAATAGACGTGATTGTTGAAGGTCAACTTATTGCAACCGAAGTGAGCTTGGCCAGAGCAGGCGTTACCATGATGGGAAGTGCGGCCACTCGCGTGATTCCGGGGGTTGGCCTTGCGTTGGAAGTTGGGTTCGGAGTGATAGATGTCGTTGGGGCAGTAAGGAATGGAACAGAACGCGACGTTGTAATTCAGAGTGCTGGTCTTGCTGGCACAGTTACCGGTGGCACCGTTGCAACTCTTTTGGGCACGACTGTTCTGACAGGTAGTGCACTTGTAGCATCTTCTCCACTTCTTGCTGGTGCCATTTTGGCCGGTGCAGTTGTAGGCACTGCATACGGCGTGGGAAAGCTCTTTGAACTCGCTGCTGCATCATACTATGATCGCCCGATAGAAACCGATAGGCTTCGCGCCGAAAAGGAAGCTGCAGATTCTGATAGTGGTCATCTGAAGAACGCAATCCTAATGGGCATCTACAACGACCCATCTATCCCCAAGAGCCCTGAAGTTAAGCGCGCCGAAGAGGCGCTGGCGAAGGCAAACAAGGCTAAGATCACAAACGAAAAGGTCTCCAACGGCAACGAACCGATTATGGACGAAGACCTGTTCGGTATTCCCGGACCCGGTCCAGCGTACGGCTATAACAGCAACGGGTATGGGGCATCCTCGACTTCGAAAGGTAGCGGTAGCCCTACTAGTGGAAGTGCCTCCACAAAGACAAAGCAAGAGAGCTACGCGGACAAGTACAGCGGCTCTGGCGGCGGCGGCGGGGACTCGGGCAAAGCCGGGTCAGCTGTTTCCAGCAAGTCCACCTCGTCCAGCAAGAACGAATACGGCTACGAGAAGACCACCACGACCACGACCTACAAGTCTGGTGTC
>NZ_JAUXZE010000030.1 GCF_030694085.1 Tabrizicola sp.
TACAACCACCAACGCCCACATACTGCCCATGGCGGTCAACCTCCCGCCGTGGTCTACTTCAACACCATCGAAGCCGATCAGCAGGTGCAGGCTGTAGCTTAAACAACCCGAAAAACTGTCCAAGGATCGGGGAGTAGCTCAATTGGGGCATGACTTCACTGAGTATGCTATCAGCGGTTCAGACCGTGCGGGTATGCCAAAGGTTAACCGCAATCATATGTTTGCCTACACCTTCGACTTGCCGCCACTAGATGCACAAAGGAAGATCGCCCTAGTGATCGACGAAGCGCACAAGGCGTACTGGGAACTGACTGACCTCGCAAAACAGAAACTTCAATCGCTCAGCGACCTCCGCCAATCCCTTCTGCAAAAAGCCTTCGCGGGCGAACTCACCTGAGGTATTAAATCCCATGGGAACCTCAAAGCGCCAACTCGGTGACGTCAACATCAACGATCAAGTGTTGATCGCGCGCTCAGAGTGTCCCGGCACGGACCACATGCAGTATGTGTGGGTGCTGGTCTGCGCCCGGCGCTTGGGAACCGGCGCGCTCTGCAGCCATCGCTATGGAGCGAACGGGTCAGACTTCCACCAGCGCAAGTGTCCCGAATGCCAAGGTGGCGCTGCGGGCCTAAGCGTTGACGGGCTGATATGATCCAGACGGAAACCGAAGCTGATACTCGCGCAAACCGTATCGACCCCGTGTTGGCAGCGGCGGGGTGGGGGCTGAACGGATCGCGGGTCCACCGGGAAACCATCTGCCCCGGTCGCATCCAGTCCGGCGGCAAGCGCAAGAAGGGGCTTTCTGCCGATTACGTCCTGACCCACAAGGGCCACAAGCTGGCCGTGCTGGAGGCCAAGCGGGCGGGCATCAGCCACCGTGACGGGGTGGGGCAGGCCAAGGACTATGCCACCCGTCTGGGTGCCCGCTTTGCCTACGCCTCGAACGGGATCGGCTGGTATCAGATCGACATGGTGACGGGGGCCGAGGGCGACCTGTCCTTGCCCTTCCCGACCCCCGATGACCTCTGGGCGCGCACCTTCCCCGATCCCAACCCGTGGCGCGACCGCTTCGGAGCCGTGCCGTTCGAGACGGACGGCGGCAAGTGGGAACTCCGCTACTACCAGCACAACGCCATCACTGCGGTGCTGGAGGCTGTGGCGAAGGGCGACAGGCGCATCCTCCTGACGCTGGCCACCGGCACCGGCAAGACCTCAATCGCGTTCCAGATCGCTTGGAAGCTGTTTCAGGCGAAGTGGAACCTGTCGGGCGAACCGACCCGCCGCCCCCGCATCCTGTTCCTAGCCGACCGCAACATCCTAGCTGATCAGGCGTACAACGCTTTCTCGGCCTTCCCGAACGATGCCGTCACCCGGATCGACCCCGACACCATCCGCAAGAACCGGGGCAAGCCACCGAAGAACGCCAGCCTGTTCTTCACGATCTTCCAGACCTTCATGACCGGCGAAGGTGAACCCGTCTACACCCAGTACGCCCCGGACTTCTTCGACTTCATCGTGATCGACGAATGCCACCGGGGCGGGGCCAAAGACGAAAGTGAATGGCGCAGTCTGCTAGAGTACTTTGCCCCCGCAGCCCAGCTAGGTCTGACCGCCACCCCCAAACGCAAGCACAACGCCGACACCTACGCCTACTTCGGCGAGCCTGTGTACACCTACGCACTGCGGGACGGGATTGAAGACGGCTTCCTGACCCCGTTCAAGGTGCGGCAGATGGCCAGCACGATTGACGAGTACGTCTATGACGGCACTGACATGGTGGTGGCTGGCGAGGTTGAGGACGGCGAGGCTTTCACCGAAAGCGACTTCAACACCCGCATCATCATCCCAGACCGCGAGTTGGCCCGTGTCCGGGAGTTCATGGGGCAGATCGACCAGCGGCAGAAGACTTTGGTGTTCTGTGCCACCCAGAACCACGCAGCACTTGTGCGGGACTTGATCAATCAGGTGAAGGCCAGCCCGAACCCTGACTACTGCCACAGGGTGACAGCAGATGACGGGGCAATCGGCGACCAGCACTTGCGCGACTTTCAGGACAACGAGAAGACCATCCCGACAATCCTGACCACATCACAGAAGTTGTCCACCGGAGTGGACGCCCGCAACGTCCGCCACATCGTGCTGATGCGCCCCATACGGTCGATGATCGAGTTCAAGCAGATCATCGGACGCGGAACCCGCACTTATGAGGGCAAGGACTTCTTTACCATCTGGGACTTCGTGAAGGCCCACGAGAACTTCAACGACCCCGAATGGGATGGCGAACCTCTTGCACCTGAACCCCCTGGGCCACCCCGAGCCACACCAGAGCAAACGGGTGATCCTCAACTGTCAGGCGAGGAACAGGACGAAGTAGATGACGGCCCGCGCCAGAAGATTGTGGTGCAGTTGGCAGACGGCAAGGCCCGGTCTATCCGCTTCATCGCATCGACCACCTACTGGGACGCGGACGGCAAACCGATCTCGGCGGCAGACTTCCTGTCGAGGCTGTTCGGCGATCTGTCCAAGCTGATTGCGGACGAAGACCAACTGCGCACTGCCTGGAGTGACCCCGACAACAGAGCGCATTTTCTCAAGCAACTCGAAGACTATGGCTATGACGAAGACCGGCTACAAGACCTCCGCCAACTAATTGATGCATCACAGAGCGATCTATACGACGTGCTGGCATACGTGTTGTTCACAAACCCTCCGAAGACGCGGCATGACAGGGCTCGAGTTGTCCGACACAGTCGCATGGGGGGCTTTCAGGGCGAGATGGCCGACCTTCTGCTCTTGATCCTTAACGCCTATGAGGCCAAGGGCGAAAGCGAGCTTGCCACCCCCAAACTGGCCCAGTTCCTGACCGCACGCTATGGCAGTGTAGGAGAGAGTAAGCGAAAGCTAGGTGAGTTAGCTGAGGTAAGAAATGCTTTCAGACGCATGCAAGCTGTTCTCTACCAAGATGAACCTGGCCGACCGAGCATCTAGCAGAGAGCCTGTTAACGTTTGCAGTACCGAAAGAACAAAGGTACGAAAGGCTCTCGCGAGCGCTCACAACTGGCCATTAAGTCTAAGCCATTCATTTGCCGCTTGCATTCCGCGTCTTCCTGGATACCTAATCACACGCACCGGTTGCAGGAATAAGAGCGATGGATAAGGTCAAAGCACTTGAAATCGAGAGCCAACTCCAAGGCAACGTGCTGCAGGAATGGCAAATCATCAACCTGATTAACTTCGGAAAATCGGCTGCGGTATTCTATGCCAAGAACGTGCACAGCGATAGCTTTGTCGCAATAAAGATATTTGATGATGAGCTGATCGAAAAATATGGGGATGCCGCCCAACTGAAGAGAATTTCGAGAGAACTCGAACTTATAGGCAAATCGCATCCAAATATGGTTAAGATACTTGGAGGCGGATTTGATCCAGTTACCGGTAACCACTTCATCGTGATGGAGTACATCTCGGGGAAGAATATAAAGGACTGCCTTGATAAAATACCAATGGACAACGTCCCCGCCCTTGTTTCACAACTAGCAGATTGCTGCGAGTATCTAGAATGTCTTGGGTTGGCGCACCGGGACATAAAACCAGAGAACATAGTGATTTCAGACGACTTCTCAAGGTTAACTTTACTAGACTTTGGCGTGGTGAGACCATTTGGACGTGGAGACATTACTGATGACAATGGTGTGCAATCATTTGTGGGAACCTTGCAATATAGTTCTCCAGAATTCCTACTAAGGCAGGAAGAAGATTCGATTGACGGTTGGAGAGCGCATACATTCTATCAGATAGCAGCAGTGATGCACGATCTCATAATGCGGAAGCCAATTTTCGCAGATAATGTCCAGCCATACGCTAGGCTCGTGAATGCAGTTCAGCACAATACGCCCACAATTGATAGCACGGCGGTTCCAAGTTATCTAATCGAGACGGCAAAACTGGGTCTCATGAAAGACTTTCGTCAGCGACTCAACCATCTAACTTGGAGGTCATTCCATCCGCCTGAACCTTCTCTAGACACCCTAACGGCCTTACGCGAACGTGTATCAAGGCGATCATCAATAATGGGGGACTCATCATCCGAATCAGTGATGCAGTCAACAGATGCAGTTGTGGCTTTGATTGAGGATGTTGTTTCACACTTAAAGGTAAAGGCTCGCGCAATACGAACTGCCAACCGAAGTGCTTTTCCTCCCATAAATATCTCTCGCGAAGGCGACATCTTATGCATAGGGTTCGATAGGTCCCCGCCGCATAGCCTTCATGGAAATCTTCGGATTTGGCTTGAGGTTCAAGTAATTGACTCCGAGGTTGGTCTCGTCGCAATCCTTGCAAAAGGACTACTTACGAAAAAGGATGCACCGCCGCCAGATAAGCATGTACCAATCTTCATCGGCCTTTCCTCAAGCGGAGACCTAACAGTAGCACTGGAGCGTGTATTGTACGAAGCAATTGATCAGGCTCAGAGCGTTGATACCTCAAACGATGACATAGTTTTGGAACTCACCCCTTTTACTAGCGAGGCTGCCCATGTCTAATACTTGGTGGACCAATCCAGCAGACCTCGATGAACAACAGAAGGCCGTTGTATCACTTGGCCGCGATGGGCACCACCTAGTGGTAGGTCCTCCTGGATGTGGTAAGACGAACCTACTTCTGCTTAGGGCATCCTATTTGCACAGGGGGGGCCTAAAGAACATAGCTGTGCTAACTTTTGCTCGCTCACTTCGTGAGTTTCTTGCAAGTGGATCAGCGAACTATGCCTTCTCAGCGGATAAGATACAAACATATGTGAGATGGGGTTCGACGGTTCTTCGAGAAAACGGCATAGCTCCACCAAAGGAAGAAGATTTTGGGGCAACACGGTCTGAGATTATCTTAAGCCTTGGCCGGATAGCTGCGCGCAAAAGACCTGAGAACCTTTTCGACTGCATCCTAATAGATGAGGCGCAAGATTATACTGCGGAGGAGCTTAAAATTCTGATGCATTTCACTCCTCGACTCTTCGCTGTGGGGGATAAGAACCAGCGAATCCAGTCTGAGGATGAAAGCGCGCTCGACAGTCTGGCAGGGGAAGGCTTTAACGTCACGAGCCTTAAGTTCCACTATCGCAACGGACTGAAGGTTTGTCGTATGGCCGACGGTATTTTGGGTTTAGTGGATAATCCTGAAGGATTAGAAGCAACTTCAAACTATGATGAAGACACCTTTCCATCGACAGTTAGTTGCGACGGAGGCTTATCGTTAGAGGATCAAGTTTCACTCCTCATTGAACGAATACCGGATCAGCTTAGTGCGTACCCGGACGAATACATTGGTGTCATCTGCCCTAGAAAGCAGGAGCTGGACATTGTTGCACAAAGGCTGTTAGGATCAGGACTTGCGTCGTCTGTTCACGTGCAACACGGAGACTATGAGCCTCTGTCTTTGGATCGACGCGTAGTGCTCACAACGGTTCATGGCGCTAAGGGTCTGGAGTTCCGAGCAGGGCATTTTGTTGCGGCGGAGACTGTGAAGAAGTTCCAATTGCAAAAGAAGCTAGCCTATACTGCGGTGACCCGATGCAAAACTTCGCTGTGCGTTTATCATGATGGGGATCTTCCTGGATATCTCGAGAACGGGCTCCAGGCATGCTCGGGTCCTGCAAAAGAGCCGAAGCTGGATGAACTTTTTGGGCCGGGAGCAATATGAAGTACATACAGCTCGACCGAGAAAGGCTGATCGACTGGCTAGGTGGTCGATTAGAGCTTCGAGAATTTGAGAGTGACTTTCCTAAGCTCGCCGGACGCCTTTCGTCCAGCGAAGTCTTCGTTGTTACACCTTCTAGCTTGGGACAGGCAACTCACCCCGTTATAGCCGTGCCACGCGAAGGCATGCGTGAGTTCTTTGCATTCGTTAGCACCTATGCTGCAAACTTGAGACCACTTTCCGCGTTCTACCATGTGGTCTCAGTGGAGAGCCTTGCTCTTTTGTTGTCGATGGAGGAGCGCAAAACAGAGCACCTACCGGCAGTCGACAAGCTAATAGGCGTTTCATTTGCCGAGGGCTTTGTCAATGCTGGTGGTCGATTGCGTTCACTCACAGAGCTTTCAGTGCAGGGTGTAAAGGCTACCCTATCGGCATGCCTTTTGAGTGCAATTCTTAAGGGCTATCGCGGCGAATTGCTCGTTGATGTTGTTGATCGATGGAGCTTGGCACGGCGTATAGTCGGGCAGTCGCCGACCGCGGTGCCCACCGAGGATGTTCTCGCTGTTTGGGGGAGTTTAGCCCAGGCGATTGATAAATCGCCTGAAATCGATCAGGGATACGGAGATAGTTCAATTGTGCGGTCTCTGGGCGTTGCACTTAGAGGGGCTCCTTTTGAAGCTTGGTTCCCGGACACTATCCAGCAAACGATTGGAGTGGAGATTAGTATTTCGCCCTTGAAGGGTGCTCGCGAAGAGAGAGTGCGTTCTTTGCCCCGCATCTTGGAGCAGCTTTTCTCTGAGAAGATTGATCGAAGCGTTTCCGATTTCTTCGCTGGTGGACTTCTCTCAATGGTTGGGAATGGCTCTATGGGCCATCTCGGCTTGCTTGAAACGGTTAGCAAGAGCCGACCACGAGCCGCGCTTTGGTTTGGTGCTTTGTCGGCGTTTCATGCGCAGTCCGACATTCTTTCGACAGCCAACTGTCTGGGACAGCGCGTTTTGAGGGATCTTCGTGAAGTTCGATCAGTTTTTCGTGTGCCGGAAGGTGATGTGCAAGTCGAAGAACTTGATGTACTTGGCGAGAAGGCGTTTGGGGAAGATGGCATACGCACTGGGAACTCGGGTACATTAGTCGTTGGACTATTGGGTTCTGTGTCGGGGTCTTTCCGCAGTCCTGCCGTGAGACGGGAAGACGCATTGAGAAGAGCGATCGAAGAGCAGGAGGCGTTCTTGATTCGTGAGCGTGCTCGAATTGAGGAATTGCAAGTCCTCCTAGAACGCGCAGCGAGGATCGCACACGATATCCGACAGCCACAGCAACGCGAACTGTTTGAACGATCGGGCACTGGATCAAAGAAAAGGCGTTAGCCCCTTGCCAGCGAGATGAGTGTGGCCGTATGGTGCGACACGCGACAAATTGCACATTCTTTCATCGTTGCTTCTCAATGGTTTAGAATCTTGGTGGAGCCCCCCCTCTGCTCCACCAATCACCTTCCCGCACTTTAATCTGACACCGGGCTCTTGGCCCTTCTTCTGCCTGTCCTGATCATAAATGGACCTGCAAGCCACGGGGAGGCTTGCAGGTCCGGGCCAGCGCGAGGGGGTCGACACCGGCCAGTAGCCCGCAACAGGGACATTGCGGGGTTCAGTTGCGCGAAGGATAAATGCCCTCCAGCGCGATAATATAATTTACGCAAAGGCTTGGCTGCATGTTGTCATGCGGCTGACCGCCTCCGGTCAAAGCAATGGACAGCGGGTTCAGCGTCAGCGTCGGCCCACTGGTTTCGGAATAGATTTGTGACCGCGCAAGCATGTCGCCCTGCCCGCGGTCGGAAGCACTGGGAACATTGGCGACAACAAGGTCATGGCTGTGTGGTGGAACCTGGCCGGCCGCGAGCGTGACGGTCTCGCTTCCGAAGGCGTCGCCGGGGGAGCGCGGCGAAAGCCCGGCGCCGGGGCCGGCATGGACGGGAACCCGTCCGCGCAGGTCCGGCAATCGGAAAGAGGTGATCCCGTCACCGCCGTAAGTCGTGCCAAGCAGCGAATAAAGCGCCGAGTACTGGGCAATCTCCAGCGACTGACCATTGCAGAACGCCCAGCCTCTCGGCTCGAAGTTGCCTCCGAACAGCAGGATCGACCCAAGCAAGGGTTCCATCGCATTCGCACCGTTTCATCTCGGCCACCAAATGCGGACAGCCGGTGACCCTGTGCTAGCCGGGCGGGGCAGCAAGTATCTGTGTCAAAACGCACAGACCGGGCTGGTAATTCATCCTGCGGTTGCGGCCCCTCGAAGCTTCATTGCGGTCCCGGCCGTTTGGCCGCAGGACGGCTGATGAAATGGCGCTTTTCTTCGACAAGTCGCAACATATGGTTAACAAATTCAGATAGGTCTGTGTGACCTGGAGGAGCATCATGTCTGCACAACGTCAGAAGATCGCGGTCATCGGCAGCGGCGTGGGGGCGATGACGGCGACCTATGCGGTCACCACGATCCCCGGATGGGACAAGCTTTACGACATCACCGTCTACCAGATGGGCTGGCGGTGCGGCGGCAAGGGGGCTTCGGGGCGCAACCCGGACCCGACGAAACACCGGCGGATCGAAGAGCACGGGCTGCACATCTGGGCGGGCTTTTACGAAAACGCCTTCCGCCTGATGCGCGACTGCTATGCGCAGATGACCGACCTGAAGATCCGCAAGCCCGAAGACCCGCTTGGGACCATCGACGACGCCTTCAAGGGGCTGTCGCATTTCTTCATTGCCGAGGACATCCCCGGCCCGGACGGCACGACTGGCCTGCATCCCTGGCGAATCGACTTCGAGACGAACTCGAACCTTCCGGGCGTGCCCAGCAAGGACGGCAAGGACCGGATGCTGCCGACCCCCTTCGCCTATTTCCAGATGCTTGCCGAGGCCATCGCCAAGTTCTTCGACCGTGGCCTGGTCGGCGCTGCGCCGCCCGAGCATGTCCTTCCCGACCATTTCCACACCGGGTTCCGCCGCCTTGGCCTGCCCGTTGCCGCGCCGACGCCGTTCCATCACCTGCACGCCCTGGCCCGGCGGATGTCGGATAATCCCCACCATCACCGCACGCACGAGACGCTGCACCTGGCCGCGCTGGCTGCCCATGCCCAGGACTGGCACCACGACCGGATGTCGGCGCTGGACGACGGCGACGAGGCGCGACGGATGGGCTATATGGTCAGCCTTGCCTCGGCCTTCTTCCGGGGCGCGGTGGACACGGGCCTGTTTCGCGCGGGCTTCGACGCCATCGACGACCAGGAGATCAGCGCCTGGCTTCTGCATTTCGGCGCCAGCCACGAGGCGGTCTATTCGGCGCTGTTCCGCGGCTGCTACGACTATGTCTTCGGCTATCCGGGCGGGGTGACCAACGACCGGGGCGTCGGCGCAGGCACGGCGATCCGGGGGCTGCTGCGGCTGGCCTTCACCTACAAGGGCGACCTTTTCTACAAGATGCAGGCCGGGATGGGCGACACGATCTTCGCGCCTTACTATCTGGTGCTGAAATCCCGCGGGGTGAAGTTCCGCTTCTTCAACGCCGCCACGGCCCTGCGGCTGGACAGGCAGAAGCTGGGCATCCACGCGATCGACATGGTGGAGCAGGCCGCCCCGCTTCCGGGCCAGGACTATGATCCTCTGGTCCCGGTGCAGGACCTGCCCTGCTGGCCGTCCGAGCCGCGCTGGGACCAGCTTGACCCGAAATCCTACACCGGCAGGCCGGATTTCGAATGCGAGAAGGCTCCGCCGCAGGGCCGGGCATATACCCTTCAGCGCGGCAAGGACTTCGACCAGGTGATCCTTGGGGCCTCGCTTGGCTCGCTCCCCTATCTTGCGGAAGAACTGATCGCAGCCGAACCGCGTTGGCGGGCGATGGTGACCAAGGTGCAGACCGTCGCCACCCATGCCGCGCAGTTCTGGCTGAACCGGACGGCGGCCGACCTTGGCTGGAACGCTCTGGTGGCCAGGCACAACCGGGGGCCGCAGACCGACCTCAAGACTGTGATAACCAGCTTTTCCGAGCCGCTGGACACCTGGGCCGACATGTCCGACCTTCTGGTGCGCGAAGACTGGCCCAAGGACAAACCGCCGGTCCAGCTTGCCTATTTCTGCAGTCCCACCGAAGACGTCGGCAGCGAGACGGCCCCCTTCACCGACCGTGTCCGCGCCTGGGCCGACCGCGACCTGACGCGGATGTGGCCGGGCGCGGCCAAGGACGGCCAGTTCGACCTGTCGCTGCTTTGGGCCGCGCCGGGGCAAAGCCCCGAAGAGGCGTTCGAGGCGCAATATTTCCGGCAGAACTTCTACGGGTCCGAACGCTATGTCCTGTCGGTCCCCGGATCGGTCCAGTATCGCCTGCCTCCCGACGACAGCGGGTTCGAGAACCTGTATCTGGCGGGCGACTGGACACGCTGCGGCATCAACGCGGGCTGCGTCGAGGCCGCGACGATCTCGGGCCTTGTCGCGGCGCGCGGCTTGACCGGCCACCCGTTCGAGGTGGTGGGCGAGGGCGATCTTGCCCCCGACGGCACGCCCGAAGACGCGGTGGAACTGCAAAGCCCCTATGCCCAGACCGCGAACTGGCCGCTGACGCCGTTCTTCGGCACCGGGACGCTGGACGGCTTTTTCAGCTTCCACGCGGTCGATGCCAAGGCGGTGCAGGCCATCCTGCCGCCGGGCATGTCGCTGCATCCGCAAAGCTTCACGCAGCCCGGCACCCACCCTGTCACCCTGCTGGCGAACCAGCAGATCGGCGTCCGCCCCTCGGCCCTGCCGCGTTTCATGGGGTTCCCGAACTATTTCGAAGCCATCGTCTCGGTCGCCTGCGTGCAGCTTGAGGGCCAGCCCGGGATCTTCAACTACCTGCCGAACCTCTATCTGTCGAACCAGCCCGCCCAGATCGCCGGGCTGTTGTTCTATGGCTACAACAAGCGGCTGGGCCAGTTGCAGATGGGCAATGGCTCCTATTCGGTCGCCACGCCCGACGGCCGTCCCATCTGGTCCGCCCGTTACCAGTCGCGCGGCTTTGCCCACAGCCTGATGGACAGCCCCGACTGTGGCATCGTCCAGACGATCTGCGGCCAGACCATCGTGTCCGAGGGCAAGCTCTCGCGCTGGCACTTCTCGGCCTTCGACTTCGACTTCACCTCTGCCTATGTCACCCCCGTTGCGGCCGAGATCGACATCCACGATCCGACGCTTGCCCAACTGCCCGCCGGACGGATGACCGCGCACCCGTTGTCCATGCCGCAGGACGGGCGTCGCCACCGCAAGGGCTTGCCGGGGGCCTTCCGCATCCGCACCGCCTGGACCCTGTCGAATCCATTGGACTCACAGCGAATTGCCCATTTAGAAGCGGCGCGGACTAGGCTACCGTAATAGCAGCCCGGGGGGGAAATCACTGATGCCGAAAGGAGATGTGGAAAGCGCCGGCACACGCAGGCAGGTGACTGCGGTGTTCATCGATCTTGAAAATTTCAGCTCGATCGCCAGCGAGGCGGATGCCGAGGACCTGCAGTCCTGGCTGGATGACTACTATCGTCAGGCCCGCATCCTGATCGAGGCGGCCGGGGGCGAGGTGACCGAATACCTCGGCGACGGGGTCGTGGCGATCTTTGGTCTAGACCGGACCGAGGAGCTGTCCGCCGACCGCGCCGTCGATGCCGCGTTGCGCGCCGTGCAGTCGATCAAGCTGAACTACCAGAACCGGATCACCGTCCGCCTGCGCGCCGGGGTGGCGACCGGCGAAGTCGTCGTCCGCCTTGCTGCCGCCGCCGACGGTCTGCCGCGCTTTACCGGCGGCGTGACCACGCTGGCCGAGCGCATCCAGACCGAGGCCACCCCCGGCAGCGTCGTCATCGCCGAAGAGACCGCGCCCTCTGTCGCGGTCGGTTCGAGACCCGCGCCCTCGGCCCCCGCCGCCTGAAGGGCTTTGCCGAGGAGGTCCCGCTTTACGAGGTCACCGCGCGCCTGCCTGCGGGCGGGATCGACCAGCCGGAAACCTTTGTCGGCCGCGCCCGCGAGATGGCCAAGCTCATTGCCGCCGACGGCCCGGTCCTGATCATCGGCCAGGCCGGTGTCGGCAAGACCGCCTTCGTCGGCCACGTTGCATCGCAGTTTGCCGCCAAGTCGGTCTTCCAAGGCGACGCGATCGGCCACGGCTCGTCGTTCCTGCCCCTGCGCGACTGGCTGCTGGACCGGATCGGCAACCCGAACCCCGACTACGCCACCCTGGCCGAGGCCTTCCCGGACCTCGCCACCCAGGATCGCCAGGCGCTTGCCCTGATCCTGGGCCTGCCCGAAGGCCAGGTCCTGATCGCCACGCTGTCCAGCCTTGCGCTGAAGGGCCTGATCGAAGGCGCGATCTGGCGCGCGATCCTGGCCCGCCAACAGCGCGGGCTTCTTCTGTTCGAGGACCTGCACTGGTTCGACGTCGCCAGCCTTGGCGTCATCAACCACATCTTCACCACACCGGAAGCGCGGCAGTTCACCATCATCCTGACCAGCCGCGAGGACGCCAAGCTGGGCCGCTACCTTCCGTCCGAAGGCCTGCTGACCCTTGCCCTCGACCCCCTGCCCGAGGAAGACGCCCGCGTCCTTCTCGACCGCCTCGCCCCAGACAGCCTGACGGCGGACATCCGCGCGCAGGTCCTGCAACGGGCCGGGGGGGTGCCGCTGTTCCTGCACCAGCTTGCCCGGCGCGGGGCAGGGCCCGATGCAGCCCTTCCCGCCACGCTGATGGATCTTCTGGGCGAACGCATCGACAGCACGGGCGACGCCAAGCCCGTCCTGCAACGCGCCGCCGCCCTGGGCCGCAGCTTCCGGGTCGAAATGCTGCGCGCGCTGGACGGCGAGGACCCGCTGCCGCACCTGCGCGCCGCCGCGCGGGCCGGGGTCGTGGTCGCGCGCCCGAACAACGCCTGGGAATTCGCCCATGCGCTTCTGGCCCAGGCCGCCTACCAGTCCATGCTCCGCCGCACGCGCGAAGGGTTGCATGCCCGCATCGCCGACATGCTGCTGGCACATTTCCCGCAGGTCCTGGCCCGCGAGCCGGGTCTTCTGGCCGATCACCAGCACAAGGCCCGCCAGTTCCTGCCCGCGATCGTCAGCTACCTGCAGGCCAGCCAGAAGCTTCTGATGCAGGGTGCCTTCGGCGACGCCGAGGGGATGGCCCGTGCCGCGCTTGCCCTTTGCGCCGAACTGCCCGAGGAAGGCCGCCCCGAGCTTCAGATCGCCGCCCATACCATGATCGGCTCGGTCCTGATGCAGGTCCAGGGTTTCACCGCCGAACCCGTGCGGCAGGAATTCGACACCGTTCTCGACATCTCCAGCGCGCAGGCGGCGCTGGGGCCGAACACCGCCCCGGCGCTCTTGGGCGCGCATACCCATGCCATCATCTCGGCGCAGGAAGCGCGCGCCAACCGGCTGGGTGACCTGATGGACCGCATGGCGGACAGCGCGGGTCAGGATGACCAGGGCAACGAGATCAGGCTCGTTGCACTTGCCGCGCGCAACGGCACCCGCTTCTACCAGGGCCGCTTCGCCGAACAGCTGGACTGCATCGCGCAGATCCGCCCGATTTACCGGCTGGAGAAACACGCCGGGATGATCGCCCGCTACGGCATGGACATGTTCGCCGCCGCCCAGATGTTCGAAGGCCCGACCCGCGCGATCCTGGGCCAGACCGACCGCGTCCCCGCGCTGGTCGCCGAAACCGACGCCCACCAGGCCGCGCTGTCGATCCCCGTCATGCAGCCCTATGCGCTGGTCTGGGGCTCGGTGCCGCTGTTCTACGCCGGCCACCTTGACGAGGCGCTCGCCCGCCTTGACCGCGGGATCGAGGCCGCCGAGGCGCAAGGGGCACTGTTCTGGCAGTTC
This sequence comes from Tabrizicola sp., assembly GCF_030694085.1. GTDB lineage: Bacteria > Pseudomonadota > Alphaproteobacteria > Rhodobacterales > Rhodobacteraceae > Tabrizicola. The sequence goes on from NZ_JAUXZE010000030.1 coordinate 13,591, forward strand.
ATCGGCAAGACCTGGGCCTGCGTGATGAACCCCGACCTCGCCCGGACCCCCGAGGGCATCGCGGGCTTCGGCCAGCTCATCGACACGCTGCGCGCCATTGGTGCCAACGTAGGCGTGCCCTATTTCTCCGCCGTCCACTCCGCCCGGCTTCTGGCAGCCGGTCGGGCCGATGAGGCGCTCCAGATCTCCTCCCGCGCGCTGGTCGAGACCCAGGCCGAAGGCCTGCATTGCTGGCATGCCGAAATCCTGCGCCTGCACGCGGCCAACTGCCGCGCGACAGGCCGCAGCGCCGACGCCCGCGCGGCGCTGGACAGGGCAATCGAGGTCGCCACGGCGCAGGGTGCCGCGCTCTGGCTGATCCGCGCGCTGCTTGACCGGGTGGACCAGGGCGGCCCGGCCGCCGGACTGGCCGAGGTCGCTGCCCGCTTCCCGGCCGACGCCGCGTTGCCCGAACTGGCGCAGTCCCGCGCCCACCTGGCCGTATCGTGAGCCTGGACACCCTGCTTGCCCACGACCTGCCGCTGTTCCAGGGCCTGTCCCCGGCGGATCTCGCCGGGATCGACCTTCCGATCACCGAACGCCACCTGGGACCGTGGGAAATCCTTTTCAACCAGAAAGACCAAAGCCGCGATGTCCACTTCCTGCTCTCGGGCACGCTGATCGCCCTTTACTGGACTACGGACGGGCGCGAGGTGATCTTCACCCGCTTCGGTCTTGGCGATCATCTCGGCGAACTTGCGGCGCTGGACGACGGCGACCGCTCGCTCGCCGTGGTCGCCCGCAGCGAGGCCACGGTGCTGACCCTGCCCGGTGCGACCTTCCGCCAGCTTTTCGATCAGGTCCCAACCTTGCGCTGGCGGATCACGCAAGGTCTCGTGGCCCGCGTCCGCACCCTGACGGCGCGCAACCTGGAACTGACCACCTACAGCGTCGAACAGCGCGTCGCGTCCTACCTTTTCGGCCTGGCCGTCGACCGTGGCGCGCTGCGGGTCGGTGGCGTGATCGCCGAGGCCCCGACCCATGCCGAGATCGCCGCCACTATCGGCTCGAACCGCGAGATGGTCAGCCGGATCATGAGCGGCCTTGCCAAGCGCGGCGCCATCAAGACCGCGCGGCAGCGGATCGAGCTTCTAGACCCCAGGGTCCTGACCGCCGGGTTCTGATCGCCCGGCCTTTCATCTTTGCCCAAATATCCCCGCCGGAGGCACTTTTCCCCTAGGCCCTTTTGCGTCCTTCACGCAAAAGGGCAAGACAAGGGACCGGCGGCGCAAGCCGCTCCGTCTGAAACCCGTCCCGGCCCGCGCGGTCAGCTCGCGATCTGCACCCCGGTGCCCCATGCCTCGCATTTCCGCATCAGGTCGGCGGGCAGGGGGGCATCGGTGAACAGCGTGGTGATCTCGGACAGCGACGCCAGCCGGGCCGGGGCCGAGCGGTCAAGCTTGGAATGGTCCGCCACCAGGTAGCTGCGCCGCGATTGCTGGATGATCGCCTTCGACACCCGCACTTCGGCCAGGTCGAAGTCCAGAAGGTCGCCGTCCCGGTCCAGGGCCGAAACCCCGATCACCGCATAGTCGACCTTGAACTGTTCGAAGAACTGGGTGGTCAACTCGCCCACCAGCCCGCCGTCGGTGCGCCGCAGGGCGCCGCCCGCCACGACGATCTCGCAGCCCGGGTTCGCCACCAGGATGTTCGCCACGTTCATGTTGTTGGTGATCACCGTGATGTTGCGATGCGCCAGCAACTCGCGCGCCACCGCTTCCGTCGTGGTGCCAAGGTTCAGGATCAGGCTGCAATTGTCCGGGATTGCCGCCGCGCAGGCCCGCGCGATCGCGGCCTTCGCGCCTTCGTTCATCCGTCGCCGCGCCTCATAGCCGATGTTCGCGACCCCGGTCCGCAGCACCGCCCCGCCATGCACCCGGTCAAGATGCCCGGCATCCGCCAGGTCGGACAGGTCGCGGCGGATCGTCTGCAACGTCACGTCGAATCGCTGGGCAAGATCCTCGACCACCACCCGGCCCTCGGCCCGCGCGAGTTCCAGGATCTCTGTCTGCCGAAAGTTCAGGGCCAACGTTCCATTTCCCTCGTAACCCGCGTTTCGGCTTTCTGCCACGCCAGTCAGCGTATGTCAGCGATTATTTCGCTTTCGGATGCGCGCGATATTTTGCGCTTGCAGCAAATCATGCTGCATTTGCGCGATAGCTCCCCCAGAAATGTTCGCTTTCGGACAACTCGCGCAAAAACGAAAAATATGGTTGACGAAGCCGTGACAACATCGCAGCTTCTTGCCCGGGGGAGGACCCGCACAGTGACGAACGGAACCGCAGAGGTTGTAACCGACCTCTTCATCATCGGTGGCGGCATCAATGGCTGCGGCATCGCCCGCGACGCCACCGGGCGCGGGCTGAGCGTCACGCTGGCCGAACAAGGCGACCTTGCCCAGGGCACCTCCTCGGCTTCGACCAAGCTCTTTCACGGCGGTCTGCGCTATCTGGAATACTTCGAGTTCCGCCTGGTCCGCGAGGCGCTGGAGGAACGCGAGACCCTGCTTGTCGCCATGCCGCATATCAGCTGGCCGATGCGTTTCGTTCTGCCCCTGTCGCCGGACATGCGCTTTGAAAGCGACACGCCGACCTCACGCCTCCTGCGCTGGGTGATGCCCTGGGCCAAGGGCCGTCGGCCCGACTGGCTGATCCGCCTTGGCCTTTACATGTACGACACGATGGGCGGCCGGAAGATCCTGCCCGCGACCCGGACGCTGGACCTGACGCAGGATCCCGCTGGCAAGCCCCTGCAGGCAAAGTTTCGCAAGGCCTTCGAATATTCCGACTGCTGGGTCGAGGATTCGCGCCTTGTCGCGCTGAACGCCCGCGATGCCGCCCGGCGCGGGGCGCGCATCCTGACCCGCACCCGCGTCACCAGCGCCGTGCGCCAGGGCGACCTGTGGCACGTCACCACCGAAGGACCCCACGGCCCCACGACCCATCGCGCCCGCGCCCTGGTCAATGCCGGCGGTCCCTGGGTCGAGGATGTGATCCGCAACGTCGCCCGCATCAATTCCACCGAAGGTGTCCGGCTGGTTCGCGGCAGCCACATCGTGACGAAAAGGCTTTTCGATCACGACCGCTGCTACTTCTTCCAGGGCTCCGACGGCCGCATCATCTTTGCCATCCCCTACGAGCAGGACTTCACCCTGATCGGCACCACCGACAAGGACCACAAGGGCGCCCCGAACGAGGCCCACTGCACGGATGAGGAACGCGACTACCTTCTGACCTTCGCGTCGCAGTATTTCGCCCGGCCGGTGACGAAGGACGACGTGGTCTGGACCTATTCCGGGGTGCGCCCCCTGTATAACGATGGCGCCAAGTCGGCCACCGCCGCGACGCGGGACTATGTCCTCAGCCTTGACCAGACCGGCGCGCCGCTGCTGAACGTCTTTGGCGGCAAGATCACCACCTACCGCCGCCTGGCCGAAAGCGCGCTGGCAAAGCTGACGCCGTTCTTCCCGCAAGCCAAACCCGCCTGGACCGCGCGTGTCGCCCTTCCCGGCGGCGATTTCCCGCATGACGGCGTGGCGGCGCTGACTGCCAGCCTCAAGTCCCGGCACCCCTTCCTTACCGACTACTGGGCCGCGCGTCTGGTCCGCGCCTACGGAACCGAGGCCGCGCTGATCCTGGGAAACGCGACCACGGCCGAGGCCCTTGGCCGCGACTTCGGCGCCACCCTGACCGAGGCAGAGGTGCGCTGGCTCATGTCGCACGAATACGCGACGACGGCCGCCGACGTCGCGTGGCGTCGGTCCAAACTGGGCCTACGGATGACCGCGGACCAGATCGAGACACTCGACCGCTTCATGACCAGTGAGGTCGGGGCGGATGCGTCGCGGGCTGTCAGCCCGGCGGCGGAATAGGGGGAACGGGATGACGTTGGAACTGCAGGGGGTCTCACGTTCGGTCGGGGGCAGGGCGCATATCCACCCCACCGACCTGACGCTGAAGAACGGCACGATGAATGTGCTGCTTGGGCCCACACTGGCGGGCAAGACCAGCCTGATGCGGCTGATGGCGGGCCTCGACAAACCCAGCACGGGCCGCCTTCTCTGGGAAGGCCGGGACGTGACCGGCGTCAAGGTCCAGGACCGCAAGGTGGCGATGGTCTACCAGCAGTTCATCAACTACCCCGGCCTGACGGTCTACGAAAACATCGCCTCGCCCCTGCGCCTGATGGGCAAGCCGTCTGCAAAAATTGACAAAGCCGTCCGCCAGACCGCCGAGATGCTGCGCCTGACCCCGATGCTGACCCGCAAGCCGCTGGAGCTTTCGGGCGGCCAGCAGCAGCGCTGCGCGCTTGCCCGGGCGCTTGTCAAAGGGGCGGGTCTGGTGCTTCTGGACGAGCCCCTTGCCAACCTTGACTACAAGCTGCGCGAAGAGTTGCGGATCGAGATTCCCCGCATCTTCGAGGCCTCGGGTGCGATCTTCGTCTATGCGACAACCGAACCCGAAGAGGCCCTGCTTCTGGGCGGCAACACCGCGACGCTGTGGGAGGGCCGCGTGACCCAGTTCGGTCTTACCCCGCATGTCTACCGCTTGCCCGAAGACGCGACGACCGCGCGCGTCTTCAGCGATCCGCCGATGAACTTCGTCCAAGCCCGCAAGGAAGCCAGCCGCCTGACCTTCGGCGAAAGTGCCCATGCTCCGGCGACGGGACCGGGCTATCACCTGCCCGACGGCACCTACATGGCCGGGTTCCGCGCGAACCACGTCACCCTGAACCGCCACTCCGGCGATGCGGTGGAATTCCGCTGCACCATCGGCGCGACCGAAATCACCGGGTCCGAGACCTTCCTGCACCTCGACCACGGGTCGGACCGCTGGGTGGGCCTGGTGCACGGAGTCCACCCGATGTCGGCGGGCACGGCCTGCCCGGTCTTTGTCGACCCCGCGCATGTCTACCTGTTCGATGAAACGGGCCGACTTGCCGCGCCCGCCCCTTATGCGATGGCGGCCTGAATGTCCCGGATCACGCTTTCCAACCTTGCCCACAGCTACCTTGCGAACCCGACCAGCGACGCGGACTTTGCGTTGAAGGAAATGGACCATGTCTGGGAAGACGGCGGAGCCTATGCGCTGCTTGGTGCCTCGGGCTGCGGCAAGACCACGCTTTTGAACATCATCTCGGGCCTTGTGCGCCCGTCGCAGGGCCGAGTGCTGTTCGGCGACCGCGACGTGACCGACGCCGAGACGACCGAGCGCAACATTGCCCAGGTGTTCCAGTTCCCCGTCGTCTACGACACGATGACCGTGCGCGACAATCTGGCCTTCCCCCTGCGGAACCGCGGGATGGATGCGGCCTATATCGGCAAGCGCGTCGAGCAGATCGCGAAGATGATCGGGATGGAGGACCGCCTGAACCGCAAGGCGCGCGGTCTGACCGCCGACGCCAAGCAGAAGATCAGCCTTGGTCGCGGCATGGTGCGCGAGGACGTCAACGCGATCCTGTTCGACGAACCTCTCACGGTCATCGACCCCCACATGAAGTGGGAGCTGCGGACCCAGTTGAAGGACCTGCACCGCGAGTTCGGCCACACGATGATCTACGTCACGCATGACCAGACAGAGGCACTGACCTTTGCGCAGAAGGTCGTCGTCATGCACGAGGGCCGCGTGGTGCAGATGGGAACGCCGGAAGAACTGTTCGAGACCCCAGCGCATACCTTCGTCGGCTATTTCATCGGCTCGCCGGGGATGAACCTTCTGGACGCCGAAGTGACCGGCTCCGAGGCGCGTCTGCAAGGCGTGCAGGTTGCCCTTGGTGCGGCGTACGGGCCAACAACGGGGCGCACCCAGATCGGCATCCGCCCGGACTATGTGACGATCTCGGACGAAGGGCTGCCGGTCACCGTGCTGCGGGTCGAGGACGTGGGCCGTCACCGCATCGTTCGGGCCGAGTTCCAGGGCCAGCCGCTGAACGCGATCCTGCCCGAGGGCATGTCGGTCCCGGCAGACCCGCGCGTCGCCTTCGCGCATGGCAAGATCAACGTCTACGCAAACGACTGGCGCGTCGCGCCGATGGGGACCTGACCGATGGAAAAGACCCAGAACAACAAGGCCTGGTTCCTTGTCCTGCCGGTGCTGGTGCTGGTGGCCTTCTCGGCCGTCCTGCCGCTCATGACCGTCGTCAACTACGCCGTCAACGACACCTTCGGGAACAACGCATTCTTCTGGGCCGGGCTGGAGTGGTTCGAGGAGATGGTCACCTCCAACCGCCTGCATGAGGCTTTGGGGCGACAGATCCTGTTCTCGGTGATCATTCTTCTGATCCAGGTGCCGCTTGGCATCTTCATCGCTCTCAACATGCCGAAGAACGGCTTCTGGGCCAGCTTTTGCCTGGTCCTGATGGCGCTGCCGCTGCTGATCCCGTTCAACGTCGTCGGCACGATCTGGCAGATCTTCGGACGCGTCGACATCGGTCTTCTTGGCCATACGCTGAAAAATCTTGGCGTCGACTACAATTACACCAATGACCCGCTTGACGCCTGGATCACCGTGGTCGTCATGGACGTCTGGCACTGGACCTCGCTGGTCGCCCTGCTGTGCTACGCCGGTCTCCAGTCGATCCCCCAGGCCTACTACCAGGCCGCCAGGATCGACCAGGCGACCCGCTGGAGCGTGTTCCGCTACATCGAACTTCCCAAGATGAAGGGCGTTCTTCTGATAGCCGTCCTGTTGCGCTTCATGGACAGCTTCATGATCTACACCGAACCCTTCGTCGTCACCGGCGGCGGCCCCGGCAACTCGACCACCTTCCTTTCCATCGACCTTGCCAAGATGGCCACCGGCCAGTTCGATCTGGGCCCCGCCGCTGCCTTCTCGATCATGTACTTCCTGGTCATCCTGTTGATCTCATGGGTCTTCTACACTGTCATGACCAACCTTGACCGCGAGGAGAACCGCTGATGCGCATCCGCTCGTCTGCCATTGTCATGGCGATCTATCTTCTGTTCCTGCTGATCCCGATCTACTGGCTGCTCAGCATGAGCCTGAAGACCAATACCGAGATCACCTCGACCTTCACGCTCTGGCCGCAGAACCTGACCTTCCGCAACTACGTTGTCATCCTGACCGACCCCTCGTGGTACATGGGCTACGTCAACTCGATGATCTACGTGACGCTGAACGTCGTCATCACCATCACCGTGGCGCTGCCCGCAGCTTACGCCTTCAGCCGCTACAGCTTCATGGGCGACAAGCACCTGTTCTTCTGGCTCTTGACCAACCGCATGGCGCCCCCGGCCGTGTTCGCGCTGCCCTTCTTCCAGCTCTATTCCGCTATGAACCTGATCGACACGCATATCGCAGTGGCGCTGGCCCACTGCCTGTTCAATGTGCCGCTGGCGGTCTGGATTCTGGAAGGCTTCATGCGCGGCGTGCCGAAGGAAATCGACGAGACCGCCTATATCGACGGCTACTCCTTCCCGAAGTTCTTCGTGAAGATATTCATGCCGCTGATCGCGTCCGGCATCGGCGTCGCCGCCTTCTTCTGCTTCATGTTCTCGTGGGTCGAGCTTCTGCTGTCCCGCACGCTTACCACCACTGATGCCAAGCCCATCGCAGCCACGATGACCCGCACGGTCAGCGCCTCGGGCATGGACTGGGGCGTGCTGGCCGCTGCAGGCGTCCTGACCATCGTGCCGGGTGCCTTGGTGATCTACTTCGTCCGCAACTACATCGCCAAGGGCTTCGCCCTGGGGAGAGTGTGATGGCGGGCGGCTCCGAAGCGAACCCCGTCCCGGGCCTGACCCGGGACCTCCCTGACACCTCGCACCACCTTGCGGACTGCGAGGCCCCGGAACAGGTCCGGGGCGGGGACCCTGCCGAGAAGGGGCAATCTGCATGACGACCACCCGCTGGACCCCAATCTACCTCACCCTCGCCGCCATCATGGCTGCGATCCTAGCCCTCCTCCTTTGGGCCGTCCCTGTCGACGAGGATGGCACGCGCATATGGACCGGGCAGCTGATCCCCGGCTTCTGGATGGCCTGGACCTTCCCGGTGGCGCTTTTCTTCTGGTGCATCGCGGCACTTCTCATCATCATGACGCTGCTCGCGATCCGTTTCCCCGAAACCCCGCGCGTCGGCATCCTGCGGATCGAAACCACCCGCGGCGACCGGCTTTTCATCACCCTTCTGGGCACGGCCTTCATCCACCTTGGCTGGCTCTTCTTCGCGGGCCCCGACGTGCTTTGGGGCGCGCTTATCCTCTCCCTCGCCTATGCCTTCGCGGTCTTCCGCTTGGTCTAGGCAGGGCAACGACGGCCCCGGGGCGGGCAAGGAGACCGGCCCGGGGATAAGCTAACCAAACGTCTCAACATTCTGGGAGGAATCACATGAGACTTCGTTCCACCGCAACGGCGATGGCGCTTGCGCTGATCGCCATGCAGGCCCCCGCCTGGGCCGACATCGAGGCGGCAAAAGCCTTCCTCGATGCCGAAATCGGCGATCAGTCGACGCTCGACCGCGCCGGACAGGAAGCGGAAATGCAGTGGTTCATCGACGCGGCCGCGCCCTATGCGGGCATGGAGATCAAGGTCGTTTCGGAAACCATCACCACGCATGAATACGAAGCCAACGTGCTGGCTCCGGCCTTCACCGCGATCACCGGGATCAAGGTCACTCATGACCTGATCGGCGAAGGCGACGTGATCGAGAAGCTGCAGACGCAGATGCAATCGGGCGAGAACATCTATGACGCCTATGTCAACGACTCCGACCTGATCGGCACCCACTGGCGCTACCAGCAGGTCCGCAACCTGACCGACTGGATGGCGGGCGAAGGGGCGGCGGTCACCAACCCGAACCTCGACGTTGCTGACTTCATCGGCACCAGCTTCACCACCGCGCCGGACGGCAAGCTTTACCAGCTTCCCGACCAGCAGTTCGCGAACCTCTACTGGTTCCGCTACGACTGGTTCAACGACCCGAAGACGCAAGAAGACTTCAAGGCCAAGTATGGCTACGACCTTGGCGTTCCGCTGAACTGGTCCGCCTACGAGGACATCGCCGAATTCTTCACCGGCCGCGACATGTCCTATGCGGGTGGCCCGGCGTCCGGGGTCTTTGGCAACATGGACTACGGCAAGAAGGACCCCTCGCTTGGCTGGCGCTACACCGACGCCTGGATGTCGATGGCCGGCATGGGCGACGTGGGTGAACCGAACGGCCTGCCGGTCGACGAATGGGGCGTCCGCGTGGACGAGAATTCGCGTCCCGTCGGCTCTTGCGTGGCGCGCGGTGGTGCGACCAACGACGCGGCTGCGGTCTATGCCGTGACCAAGGCGATCGAGTGGCTGCAGAAGTACACCCCGCCGGAAGCCCAGGGCATGACCTTCGGCGAGGCGGGGCCCGTTCCGGCACAGGGCAACATCGCCCAGCAGATGTTCTGGTACACCGCCTTCACCGCCGACATGGTCAAGGAAGGTCTGCCCGTGATGAACGAGGACGGCACGCCCAAGTGGCGCATGGCCCCCTCGCCGCACGGATCGTACTGGGTCGACGGCATGAAGGTCGGCTATCAGGACGTCGGCTCGTGGACGCTGATGAACTCCACGCCGGTGGACCGCGCCCAGGCCGCCTGGCTTTACGCCCAGTTCGTCACCTCGAAGACGGTGGACGTGAAGAAAAGCCACGTTGGTCTGACCTTCGCGCGGGAATCGACGATCCAGCACGCGTCCTTCACCGAACGCGCGCCCAAGCTGGGCGGTCTGGTGGAATTCTACCGCTCGCCCGCACGGGTGCAGTGGTCGCCCACCGGCACCAACATCCCGGACTATCCGAAGATGGCCCAGCTGTGGTGGCAGAACATCGGCGACGCCATGTCGGGATCGAAGACCCCGCAGGCAGCGCTGGATGCCCTGTGCGAAGAGCAGGAAAAGGTGCTGGAGCGGATCGAGCGCGCTGGCGTCCAGGGCGACATCGGCCCCAAGCTGAACGAGCCGCAGGACCCGCAGGTCTGGCTTGACGAGCCGGGCTCGCCTGTCGCGAAACTGGAGAACGAGAAGCCCCAGGGCGAGACGATCTCTTACGACGAGCTGATCAAGTCCTGGCAGTAAGCCATGTTGCGAAGGGCGGGGCATGTTTGCCCCGCCCTTTTGCCATGCAATCTTCCCACCTCCCTGATTTGGTGCCCGGGCGATGCCGGGCGAACCCGCAGCGATGACAGCCTTCTGGACCACCACCCCCTCGGGCAAGACGCGCGCCTTTGGCGCGGGCCTGCGCTTTGACGGCACTCCGGGAACCTGGAACGCCATTACCGACGTGCCGGGCGTCAAGGTAGGCTACACGACGCTGATCGCAGGCGACGGCGCCTTGCGTCGCGGCACAGGCCCGATCCGCACCGGAGTGACGGCAATCCTGCCACGCCCGGTCGACCGGCTGTGGGACCCGGTTTTTGCCGGCCTTTTCAGCCTGAACGGCAATGGCGAGATGACCGGCAGCCACTACATCGAAGAGACGGGCAAGTTCGGCCTGCCGATCACGATCACCAACACCCATTCCTGCGGTCTGGCCCGCGATGCAACGGTGCGCTGGGCCGTCGATGCCTTCCCAGATGATCTGGGCGACGATTTCGCCCTGCCGGTCGCGGCCGAAACCTATGACGGTTTCCTTAACGACATCAACGGCTTTCATATCAGCGAAGCGCATGTGCGCGCGGCGATCGACAGCGCCCGCAGCGGCGCCATCGACGAAGGCAGCGTTGGCGGCGGCACGGGCATGAAGTGTTTCGGCTTCAAGGCGGGGTCCGGCACCGCCTCGCGGCGGGTGAGTTATGACGCGGACTATCACCTGGGGGTCTTCGTGCAGGCGAACTTCGGTGCGCGCGGCGATCTCACGATCCAGGGTCGCCGTATCGGCCGTGACCCGGGCCTGCCTCTGATGGTGACCCGTGCCCCCGCGCCGGACCTCAGCTCGATCATCGTGGTGATCGCGACGGACGCGCCTTTCCTGCCGCACCAGTTGAAGCGCCTGGCCCGCCGGGCCAGCTTTGGCGTCGGGCGGCTGGGCGGGATCGCTCGACATTCTTCGGGAGACATCTTCCTGGCCTTCTCGACGGCGGGACAGGATCTTGCCGGACAACAGACGCCAGCCCTGCGCGACGTCCGCTTCGTACCGGACGAACATATCGACCCCTTCTTCGAGGCCGTGGTACAGGCAACGGAGGAAGCCATTCTGAACAGCATGATCGCGAATGACGGGATGACCGGACGCGACGGCAATTTCGTCCCCGCCCTGCCGCTTGCCACGCTGGGGCTGCAAGGGTGACGCAGGCGCTAGATCAGGGAAAGCACAGCACATGACCCATATCCTTGCCATCGACCAGGGCACCACCTCATCGCGGGCGATCCTGTTCGACGCCGACTTGCGCCCCGTGGCGCAAGCCCAGGAAGAGTTCCCGCAGCATTACCCCCGCCCCGGCTGGGTCGAACACAACCCCGCCGATCTGTGGTCCACCGTCGCCGGAACGGCCCGCGCCGCGATTGAAAAAGCCGGGGTCAGCGCCACTTCCATCGCCGCCATCGGCATCACCAACCAGCGCGAGACGACACTGATCTGGGACCGCACGACCGGCCAGCCGATCCACCCCGCGATCGTCTGGCAGGACCGCCGCACCGCCGACACCTGCTCTGTCCTGAAAGACCAGGGCCTTGAGGCCATGATCACCGCCAGCACCGGCCTCCTCCTCGACCCCTACTTCTCGGGGACCAAGGTCAAATGGCTCCTTGACCACGTCGAAGGCGCCCGCGACCGCGCCAACCGGGGTGAGCTTGCCTTTGGCACCGTCGACACCTGGCTGATCTGGAACCTGACCGGCGGGAAGGTTCACGCCACCGACGCGACCAACGCCTCGCGCACCCTGCTTTACAACATCGCCAAGGGCGAATGGGATGCGGACATCTGCAAGCTTCTGGACGTGCCGATGTCCCTTCTCCCCACGGTCCATGACTGCGCCGCCCCCTTCGGCATGACCCGGCCTGACCTTTTCGGTCGCGAAATCCCGATCCTTGGCGTCGCGGGTGACCAGCAGGCCGCCACCGTGGGTCAGGCCTGTTTCCAGCCCGGCATGATGAAATCGACCTACGGCACCGGCTGCTTCGCGCTGCTGAACACCGGCACCGACATGGTTCCGTCGAAGAACCGCCTGCTGACCACCATCGCCTACCAATTGAAGGGGCAACCGACGTACGCCCTCGAAGGATCGATCTTCATCGCGGGCGCGGTGGTCCAGTGGCTGCGTGACGGCCTGAAGATCATCCGTGAGGCGAAAGAGACCCAGCCTTTGGCCCAGGCCGCCGAGGAAGCGCAGGGCGTGATCCTTGTCCCCGCCTTCACCGGCCTTGGCGCGCCCTACTGGCGGCCGGACTGCCGGGGCGCGGTCTTCGGGCTGACCCGCAACTCCGGTCCGGCGGAATTCGCGCGCGCCGCATTGGAAAGCGTCGGCTACCAGACCCGCGACCTTCTTGAGGCGATGCGCGCCGACTGGGGAACCGAGGCGCAAGGTGTGCTGCGCGTCGACGGCGGGATGACCGCCAGCGACTGGACCATGCAGTTCCTGTCCGACATCCTGGGCGCGCCGGTTGACAGACCCAAGGTGACCGAAACCACGGCGCTGGGAGCCGCCTACCTGGCCGCAATGCAGGCGGGCGTGATCGGCGGGCCGGACGAGTTCGCGGGGTCCTGGGCGCTGGATCGCCGCTTCACGCCGCAGATGGATCCTGCCACCCGTGACGCCAAATACGCCCGCTGGGGCAAGGCCATCGCCGCCACGATGTCGGTATGACCCCCTTCGGAATTACCACACCGGGCCGCATCCTCTTTGGCCGGGGCGAGGCCGCCAAGGCCCCCGGACTGATCCGCGCCTTCGGGGATCGCGGGGTCCTGATCCATGGTGCCAACCGGACGCGCGCTGCCTGGCTGGTCGAGGCGCTGGGGTCACAGGTGCTGACGCTGCCCTGCGTGGGAGAGCCGACATTGGCCGATCTGGAGGCTGCCTTGACTGTCGGCCGCGCCCACCGTCCGTCCTGGGTCGCGTCCTTGGGCGGCGGCGCGGCCCTAGACCTTGGCAAGGCGCTCGCCGCGCTGATCCCGGCCCCCGACGGGCCGCTTGTGCATCTGGAGGTCGCAGGCCAAAGTCTGCCCCTGAAAGCCGACCCGCTGCCCTTCATCGCGATCCCGACCACGGCGGGCACAGGGGCAGAGGTCACGAAGAACGCGGTCATCGGCCTGCCCGACCTTGGCCGCAAGGTCAGCCTCCGCGATGATCGCATGGTGGCGCGGCTGGCCATCGTCGACCCGGCCCTGACAGATGGATGTTCGAAGGCGGTGACGCTTGCCTCGGGCCTCGACGCGGTGACGCAGGTGATCGAGCCCTATGTCTCGGTAAAGGCCACGCCCTACACCGACGCCTTGGCCCGACCGGCCATCGGCATCGGGATGGTGGCGCTGATGCAGCTGATGCAGGGCGAGGACCCGGAGGCGCGGGACCGGATGGCCTGGGTCAGCCTTTGTGGTGGGTTGGCGCTGGCCAATGCGGGCCTCGGCGCGGTGCATGGCTTTGCGGGCGTGATCGGCGGCATGACGGGCGCGGCGCATGGCGCGATCTGTGGGGCGCTTCTCGGGCCGGTCCTTCAGGCGAACCGGGCGGCGGCAACGGGCGTGGCGCGGGACCGGCTGGACGAGGTCTGCGCGGTGCTGGCCGGGACGCTTGGCTCCAGCGCGGACGAGGCTCCGTCGGCGCTGCAGGCCTGGGCCTGGGCCGAAGGGTTGCCGGGGCTTGCCGCCCTGGGCGTGACCGAGGATCAGCACGCCGTGATCGTTGCGGTCGCAAAGGACGCCTCGTCGACGAAGGGCAATCCCGTAGCCTTGCCCGATGCGACCCTGCATGAGGTGCTGGAGCAGGCGTAGGGTGGGCGAGATCGCCCACCCTACTCCCACGCTTCTTCTTGATCCCGATCAATGCGGCCGGGGACCGGAATGGCTAGACGTCTCGCAAAGCCTGCGAAGGAGGGACGTTCGATGCGCCTGATGATGGTTCTTTACTCGATGATCGCGACCGCTCTGGCCGGGAGCGGTGTGATCGCGGTGCTAAGCGCGGGCTACGACACGCTTTGGCCCATCGTGATCGCGGCTGTCGCGGGCGCGGTGCTGGCATTGCCGGCGTCCTGGGCCGTCGCCCGCCAGATCGACTAGGCTTTCAGATCGGCCAGGCTTTCCGTCCGCTCAGGCTTCGAGGAAAACCCGCACCGTCTCTTCGAAGGCGCGCGGCTTTTCCGCGTGCAGCCAGTGCCCGGCCTCGGGGATCTTCGCGAAGCGGGCCTTCGGGAAAAGCGCCTTGATCGTCTCGCGGTGCTCGGGGCGAACGTATGAGCTTTCCGCGCCGGTCAGGAACAGGGCGGGGTGATCGAAGGCCCCTTGCGTGCCGGGCCAGCCGACGATCTTCGGCATCTCGTCCTCCAGCACCTGCAGGTTCAGCTTCCAGCGCGGTGGCTTGTGGCGCAGGTCCAGTGATTGCAGGAAAAAGGCGCGCAGGGCGGGGTCGTCAATCCGCTGGGCCAGGGCTGCATCAGCCTCGGCCCGTGTGGTGATCTGCGTCAGGTCTAGCGAGGCCATCGCCTGGGCATTCCGGGTCTGGTCATGGTTGTAGGCAACGGGGGCGATATCGGCCACGACCAGGCGGCGGATCAGGTCTGGCCTGGTCAGGGCCAGGTGCATCGCCGCCTTCCCACCCATCGAATGACCCAGCAGGTCCACCGGCGCGGCGAAGCTTTCGATCACCTCGGCCAGATCGGCCGCCATATCGGGATAGGATTGTGTCGGGAACCGCGGGCTGTCGCCGTGGTTGCGCATGTCGACAGCAACCACCTCGCGTCGGTCGGCCAGGCGGCGGGCGATCACGCCCCAATTGCGGCCCGAGCCATAAAGGCCGTGGGCGATGATCAGGGGTGGCGCCTGGACTGCGGCGCTGGCGGGGTGGCGGATCGTGGCGAGCATGGCCCTTGATAGCCCTGTCGCCCGGATCAGGCCAGAGCGGTTGAACATGGCGGCAATCGCTTCTAGGTTCTCCCCCAGGGTGTCGATGGGGTGCGCGATGAGTGCGGTGACGATCCAGCAGATGGCGGATCGGGTGGCTCAGCTTCTGGAAGAGAGGCTGGGGCTGGGCGGACGCGACCTTGCGGCGAAGTTGAAGCGGGCGGGGCGGACACTGCCGAAGAAGGTGCGCGACAGCGGCCGGCTGCTTGCGACCTCGGCGCACCGGGCACAGAATCCGAAGCTCCTGGGTCAGATCGACATGGGCGAGGTGACCGAGGCCTATGATGTCTGTGTGAAGCATCTGATCGCGATCGACCCGGTCAGCCGTCGGCGGGACATGTTCGCAGGAATGGTCGGCTCGGTCGGGTTCGGGGTGCTGGTGCTGGCCGTGGCGATCCTTGGGTTCCTGGCCTGGCGCGGATATTTCTGACCGGCTGTCCACGGTGGACAAACGTCAGAGTTTCTTTAAAATCAGAAGCTTGGTCGCGGGCGTTTACGATTTGGCAAGGTCTTGCCTGTGATGCCCCAGGTCCGTCGCCTGGGACGATAGCGCGCGGCGCGTGACGAGGGTCACCGTCACGAAAGCTACGTAGAGGAGCAGATACCAGGACCCGAGTTTGGCGAGGCTTACCAATTCTCCGGTAACCTGCCCCGAATAGATCCAGGTGCCGGTGGCAGTGCCCACGTTCTCGGCCACCCAAAGAGCCAGGGCCGACAGGAAGGCCGCCACAGGCAGCGGCATCCACCAGTGCCGGTCATGGATGCGGAACCAGATCCGGGTGCGTCCGTAGAGCGCGACAGTCGCGACGAACAGCGCCAGCCGGATGTCCGGCAGGAAGTGGTGGGCGAAGAAGTTGACGTAGATCGCCACGGCAAGCGCCACCGTCAGCGGAAAGCTGGGATAGGGCGCAAAGCGCATGTCGAAGACCCGGATCACCCGGGCCATGTAGCTGCCGACAGCGGCATACATGAAGCCCGAGAAGAGCGGCACGCCCATCAGCTTGAAGATGCCAGGTTCAGGGTAGGCCCATGACCCGGCATGGACCTTGAACCACTCCATCGCCGTGCCGGTGAGGTGGAAAAGCAGGATGACGCGGGCTTCCTCCCAGGTTTCCAGTTTTGTCCAGAGGAAGACGACTTGTGTCGCGATGGCGAAGAGGAAAAGCGCGTCGTAGCGGTGGAGGGGCCAGTCGGGCTGCCAGATCAGCTTGGTCCCGATGATGGCAAGGAGGAGAAGCCCGCCGAACAAGCAGGCCCAGCCCTGTTTCAGGACGAACATCACCAGTTCGGCCACGGCGAATGGGAGCCGGGCGCGGGCCCAGTCGCCCATGCGGTGTTCGAGGGAACGGGTGTCGGTGGAGGTCATGCGGGTCCTGCGATGTGTGGCTGGGGCGATGAGACCGGTGGCGAGGTGGTGCGTCAAGGTGCGGCAATGCAGACGGTCGCAGCACTGGGGGTTGGCGAACGGGCAGCGTATGTGCTGGGATGGGCGCAACATTGGGCTGATGTTTCATGACGACTGAAGATCTGAAGGCGCGGCAGGAAGAGGTGAACCGACTGGTGGGGCGCTGCGTTCTGCGGTTGCAACAGTACGAGTTGCAGCTCAAATCGATACTTGCGCACCATGATATTTCGGGCCCGGTGCAGGACCTGGAATCGGGCCGCGACGCCAGGTTGACCGCAACATCGCGACAGACCCTGGGAAGCCTGATCAAGGCGCTTGTCGGCTCGGTTCTGGTGAGTGGAGAGCCTGCCGCCGTGGAGGAGCGGGAGGCCGAAGACGAGACGGGTCCTCCGACATTTCGAATGACGGTGCGGCTTGGACTGACGGAAGCGGAGCTGTCCCGCACCGAACTGGACCTGCGAGAGTTGGTGCAGATACGGAATGATCTGATCCATCATTTCATGGAAAGGCATGATCTCTGGAGCCTGGACGGGTGCCGGATTGCGCTGGAGGAACTGGATGCAACCTGTGACCGCATCGGTGCGGATCTGGCGCGTCTGCAGGAATGGGCGGCCGATCTTGAGCAGGTCCTTCACGACGTATGGGAGTATGTCCAGTCGGACGCGTACGAAGACGCCGTAGTCAGCGGCATCGACCCGGATGGCACGGTGTTCTGGCCCGGCGCGGGCATCGTGGCGGCGCTGCGCGAGGCGGCGCTGGCTTTGAGTGTCGATGGATGGACAGAAATTTTAGCGGCGAAGCGGTGGATTGCAGACCGGTATCCCGATCAGACGCCCGAGAAATATGGGTGCACCACCTATCCGCAGGTCTTGCATGTTTCCGGGGAGTTTGACCTGTGCCGACTGGAAAAGAACGGCCTACCCCGGCGCCACTACCGATTGCGAGACGATGCTCTGAGAAAGGGCGGTGGGCAGATAGCCCACCCTACGACCCCGCCCGACATCAAGGCGTAGGGCGCGCCGAAGCGCACCCTGTCGCTGCTCACAGTCCCGGATAGATCGGGAAGGCCTGGCACAGGGCCTCGACCTCGGCTTTCACCTTGGCTTCCACCGCGCCGTTGCCGTCTTCACCGTTTGCAGCCAGCCCTTCGGTCACCTCGATGATCCAGCGGCCGATCTGGCGGAACTCGGGTTCGCCGAAGCCGCGGGTGGTGCCTGCCGGGGTGCCGAGGCGGACGCCGGAGGTGATCGTCGGCTTTTCGGTGTCAAACGGGATGCCGTTCTTGTTGCAGGTGATGTGGGCGCGGCCGAGGGCTTTCTCGGTGGCGTTGCCCTTCACGCCCTTGGGGCGCAGGTCGACCAGCATCAGGTGGGTGTCGGTGCCGCCGGTGACGATGTCGAGACCGCCCTTCATCAGCTCATCCGCGAGGGCCTGGGCGTTCTTGACGACCTGGGCCTGGTAGGTCTTGAACTCGGGC
>NZ_JAUXZE010000036.1 GCF_030694085.1 Tabrizicola sp.
TACAACCACCAACGCCCACATACTGCCCATGGCGGTCAACCTCCCGCCGTGGTCTACTTCAACACCATCGAAGCCGATCAGCAGGTGCAGGCTGTAGCTTAAACAACCCGAAAAACTGTCCAAGGATCGGGGAGTAGCTCATGCTGTTTGCTGGGATGGACCAACTTGCTTCTGCCTCCCACCGTGTTCGACAGAAAAGCCGAGCGACGCTGGGCGGGGGGCAGTCCATTTTCATTGCACTCTGGCGCGGCGGAGGACCTGTGGCAGCTTTGGGCCGGAAGCGGTCCTTCGTCTTTCCGATCGCCAAAGGGCAGAGTTTTCCCAAATCTGCTATTCCGCACAATCCGCACCCGGTTGCGCGGACACTCGCGATGCACTGCGCGATCAGATCGCCTGCGGTGCGTAATCGGCTGCGGCTTTCGGCATGACGCCCTGAAGAAGGGTCACCGACTTTTCCAGACCTTCGAGACTGTTGAGCATCACATCCTCATGCTCGATCGACAGCCAACCGTCGTATCCGCCCATCTTCAGCCGATAGCAGAACTGCCGCCACCATTCCTCGCCGTGTCCGAAGCCGAGCGTGATGTAGGACCATGAGCGCTTCTGGATGTCCATCAGAGAGCCGTTTTCCAGAAGGCTGGTCGTTGCTTGGACAGGGGCGTTCAGGAAGGTGTCCTTGGCATGGACGTGGTAGACGGCGTCACCCAGCGCCTCAGCCGCGATCAGCGGGTCAGCACCCATCCAGAACAGATGGCTGGTGTCAAGGTTCGCGCCAACAACAGAGCCGACCATCGAACGCAGCTTAAGAAGCGACGGGACGTTGTAAACGCACTGATTGCCGTGCAGCTCGAGCGCGATCCTTTCGACGCCGCAGGATTTCGACAGCGTAACAATCTCAGTCCAGAACGGCAGGAGCTTTTCCTCCCACTGATAGCGCAGCATGGTCTGCGTTTCGGGGGGCCAAGAGGAGACTACCCAATTCGGCATCAGATCGCCGTCGCGGCCAGCCGGAAGACCCGACATGGTGCAGACCGTCTTGATGCCCATTTCGCCTGCCAGACGGATCGTGTCGCGCAGGCACGCGCCCTGCGCCGGATCAGTGGGATGCAGAGGGTTGCCGTTCGCGTTGAGGGAGATCACCTCGAGCCCACGATCGGCGAAAGCCGTCTGAAACGCACGCCGCGCCTCGGCGCTTTTCAGCATGTCAGCAAGGTTCAGGTGCGGGGCGGTCGACCACCCGCCTGTGTTCACTTCGACCCCCTGCACGCCCATGCGAGCGGCGTGATCGAGCATGGTGGCGAACGGCATTGCACCTAGGCTGTCGGAAACGAAGCCGAGTTTCATGGGTCAGATCCCCTTGTGAGCGTAGAGAGATGGTTTCACTGGCATCGAGACGGGCATCCTCACGCCCTGAGACAAGGCTTTCACACCCGCCTGGGCAACAACGGCGGCGGCATAGCCATCCCACGCATCCGAAGCGATCACGGGGAACACTCCGGTCGTCACGAAGCGTAGGAAGTCCTTGTTCTGCTGGCGATAGGCTTCGGCATAGCGCGCGCGCCAGTCGCTGGCATAAGCCGCCGAATGGCTCAGCGAGGCGTCGCGGGTCGTGTAGCTAACCGCACTCATGGCGACCGATCCGCCTTCGCCGACCAACTCGGCACGGACGTCATAGCCATAGGCAGCGTTGTTGTTGATCTCGATACTGACCAGCTGACCACTGACAGTTTCCAGAACCATGAAGACCGGAGCCACAAGGGCATCGGACCGTTTCGGCTGATAGGCCGAGATCGTTGCGTATTCCGTGCCAAGCACATGGCGCACCACGTCGAACTCGTGCGGAGCGGAGTTCGTGATCGCCATAGCCCCAGTGAAATCGGACGCCGGGGTTTCGACGTTGCGGTGGAAGTTGTGCATCATCAGGGCGCGGCCCAGCGAGCCGTCGGCGAGAGCGGCTTTCATTTCGGCGTAGGATTGGTCGTAGCGGCGCATGAAGCCAAGCTGGATGAAGCGGCGGCCCGCGGCCTGTTCCGCGTCCATTACCTGCACGCACTCCACCGAAGACTGAGACAGCGGCTTTTCGCACAGCACCGGCTTTCCTGCGGCGATAGCGGCCAAGGACAACGGCGCGTGAGTGAAGTCGGGACTTGCAATCACGACGGCATCGACATCGGCCCGCGCGATCACCGCCGAAGCGTCGCTTGCCACATCGGCCGCGCCATAGGCATCGGCCACGGCCCGCGCGCGCGTTTCGGACGCATCACAGACGACCTGAAGGCTCGCCCCCGGCAGATCCTCGGCAAAGATGCGGGCGTGGTCGCCCCCCATCAAACCTGCGCCGATCACGGCGATACGGATGGTCATGTTCGTCTCCTCGTCTCTTTCATTTGCCTGCGTTCAGGCGGGCTTTCTTCTGCTCGAAGCGGGCATTCATCATGGCATCGCCCTCTTTGGTGCCGTCGTGCCAGGTGCCGAACCACTGGTCCAAGGGGATGGACCCGTCGGCATAGTTCACCTCGAAATACTTGTGGTGCAGGTAGTGCGCGAAGGCATGGCTGCTGACCGCGCCATCCGGCCCCGTCTCGATCTTGTCGAACCCGATATGGCCGACGACCGCCCCAGTTCCAGTGATGTGCAGGTGGTAAAGCACCAGGAGGGGATGCGACGGCACGATTAGGTGGATCAAGCTGTCGGACCAGTAAAGCAGATGCTCGACAGGGTGCATCGACAGCGATGACCACGGGCTTGGATTGACCGAGTTGTGGTGGACCGAGTGGATCCACTTATACAGAACCGGCACGTGGATCAGCCGATGGATGCAATAGAAATGCAGCTCGTGGATCAGCGGCAGAGCAAGGCCGAACAGGGCCAATAACCACGGATGGGCTTCGAACGTGGTCCAAGGCCCCCAACTGTTGGCCCATGCGTGCAGCAGGAAAACCTCATACGCCGTCCAGATCGGCAGGCCCGTGCCAAAGGTCCGCAGGATGTTGTCGATGTTCTGCGACTTGAACCAGAATACGTCACTGGGCACGTCGGCCGGAAACTTGGCGTTGAACTTGAACCGCGTTCCTTGGCGGCGAAGTATGTAAAGACGCAGTTCCAGTAGGCCGAAGACCAACAGAGCGGCCGCGCAGTTGCGGGCAAAGACCCACAGCACCCAGCCCCACGCGTAGGTCTGCATCGTCTCCTTCGCCGGTGTCAGGTAGAACCACCAAACCGCGCCCAAGGCGAAGAAGAGTGCGTTCCAGGGCAACAGATACCCTGGCAACCAACGCAACAGCGCCAGCGGTCGCGGCGGCCAGACCAGCAAGGGTGCGATGGTCAAAGGCTCGTTCGGGGTATAGTCCCCCCGCTTGTTGCGCGTGCCGAACTTCAGGTCATCCATGCGGCACATCCAGAGTGATCGAACGGTTTTCCAGGTCGCTTTGCCGGGCGGCATCGAGCACTGCCAAAGTCCGCGCGCCGACCTCGGCGGTCACGGGCGGTGGAGTGCCATTGCGGACGGCAGCTGCAAACAGATCATAGTAGTCGTGGTATCGCCCTTGCGCGGCTCGGATGATCTCTGCTCCGGTTACTGTTCTGAGCGTTCCCCAATGGGTTTCGGGTTCGTAACCCCATGTCGTTGGATCGGCGGCCGGCCGCTTTCCCGAAAAAAGCTGTTGCGCCTGGATGTCGGTGCTTTGCGTAACGTAGGACCCTGCCTCGCCATAGGCGCGCAATTCGCGGCAGTTCAGCCGGTTCAGCTTGGTTGCCGAGATATGCGAATGAACTCCACTTTCATGACGCAAGGTGATCGTGAAACTGGCGTCCGTGCGGCCTCCTGGCAAATTGACATGATCCATCTGTGCATCAACCGAAATAGCTGGTCCAAGCAGCCACAGCATCTGGTCGACCAGATGACTGCCCAGATCACGCAGCAGCCCTCCTGTAGGACCGGCCTCGAGCGTTGCGGGATCGTCGAAGTCCATCCGCGAATGGATGCGCCACAGGCGACCCAGACGCCGGTCAATCAAGACCTGCCTCAGCGTCTGGATATCACTGTCGAAGCGACGGTTCTGGTAGACCCCCAGCACCACACCCTTGGCCTTCGCGGCGCGGTCGAAGTCCCGCGCCCTGGCCGCATCCGGGGCGAAAGGCTTATCGGCCACGACATGGAGTCCTGCAGCAATAGCCTCGAGGACCAGTTCGCGGCGGGTTTCCGGTGGCGTGGTGATCGCCACCGCATCTACTTGGCCCGAAGCGATCATTGCCGTCAGGCTGGGATAGATCGGCTGGTCAGGCAGATCGGCTTTAGCCGCGGCGATCGTCTTCTCGGCGCGGGCTACCACCCCGGCCAACGTGCATCCGCGCGCAGCCTGAATGAACGGAGCATGGAAATGCTTGCCGCCCGTTCCGTATCCGACCACTCCGATCCGAAGCATATCAGGCCCCGACCGATGCCATGAACGCGTCGAACTCGTCGTCTGCCATCGTCACGTTATGTTCGGGTGCGGGGTAGGAACCGGACCGCACATCGGCGATGTATTCGCCGAAGGCCGCGATCCGTTCCTGTTGCAGCTTCGCGAACTCAGCGGCGAAGTTGCGATAGGTCTTGGCGTGGCGCGGCTTGTGGCCGTCGGTATGGCCCAGCACGTCCTCGGCGAACAGATATTGCGCATCCGCCCCCGGCCCGCCGCCCATACCCAGCATGATGAGCGAGGAGTTCTTCGACAGGAATTCGCCCAGACGGTCCGGCACCACCTCAAGCTCGGCCCCGAAACAACCGATGGCTTCCAGGCGCTTCACATGCTTCCAGACCTGCTCTGCCTCGACCGCGGTCTTTCCGACGGCCCGCCAGCCTGTCCAGGTGATGTAGGATGGGATCAGACCGACATGGGCGACAACCGGCAGGTGGTTGTCGCACAGTGTCTTCTGGATTTCGTAGGACGCCGAGCAATAGAAGCAGTCGCCGCCCATCTCTGAGAACTGGAAAGCGGCGCGCAGGTAGTCTTCGGGCGTTGCGAGATAGGACCCGTTCAGGCGACCCCATCCGCCATAGGGCAAGCCGACCTGCACGAAGCAGCTTCCGGCAGCTTCGCGCATGGCCGGGGAAAAGAAGCGCGCTTCAATCGACAGCATGTCGATACCAGCCGCGCTGGCGGCAGCGGCCTCGTCCAGCGTCGAGACATAGAGCATCGAGATCTTCTGACCCCGCGCCTTCATGGCGCGCATGTCATGGACCGTGGGGCGGGATGATTTGTGCATGATGTCCTCGGGCTCAGTCAGATTTCAACAAAGACGTCGCCGCCTTCGACTTTGACCGGGAAGGTCTTCAGGTTGATGCAGGCTGGTGCCCGCTTCGCCTCACCCGTGCGATAGTCGAACGTCGCGTTGTGCTTTGGGCATTCGACGATGCCCTCCATCACCAGGCCGCCGCAGAGATGCACATGCTCGTGCGAACAGATGCCATCCATCGCGAAGAATTCATCCTCTTCGCTGCGGACGATGATGAAGGTCTGGCTGCCGTGGTCGAAGCGGATCATGTCGTCGGGTTCGATGTCGTCGGTTGCGCAGGCGCGGGTCCAGCTGGGCATGATGTGTTGCCTTTGTTCAGGTTGGTGTTTTTGCCCGTCCGGTCGCGAGTGAACCGCAACCGGACGAGGCTTTGCCGGACGGCGGGGGAAGGACTCCCGCTCCGGTGTTCCGTCACGCCACGCGGGGCGTCTTCTCGTCGTCCTCGCCAAAGGCGCTTTCGATCTCAGCCTCCAGGTTGGCCATCGACGCGCCACCGGCCATCAGATCGGTGATCTCCTCGCGGGTCTTTTCACCCTTGCGGAAATCCGAAGCGATGGCCCCGCGGATAAGGACGGCGAAGTGGTCGCCCACGGCCATCGCGTGCATCACCTGGTGGGTGATGAAGATGACCGCCAACCCGCGCCGCTTGGCTTCGTTCACGATCCGCAGGACGTGGGTCGCCTGTTTCACGCCCAAGGCGGCCGTGGGCTCGTCCAGGATCAGCACCCGCGCCCCGAAGTGCACGGCGCGTGCAATCGCCAGCGACTGCCGCTCGCCACCCGACAGGCCACCGACCAGACGATCGCCATCGGTGATGCGGGTGATGCCAAGCTTTTGCACCGCCTCGACCGCAATGGCGTTGGCCTTTTTGCGATCGTAAACCTTGAACGGACCCCAGCCCTTGGTTGGCTCGACACCGACAAAGAACGACCGGCCGATGGACATCAGCGGGAACGTCCCACCGAACTGGTGAACGGTCGCGATGCCCTTTTCCGCAGCCGCGCGCGGGTTGGGGAAATGGTCTTCCTTGCCGTCCATCTCTATGCGGCCGGCGGTCGGTTGATAGACCCCGGACATCAGCTTGATCAGCGTCGACTTGCCGGCACCGTTGTCGCCCAGAAGGCACAGAACTTCACCCGCACGGACTTCGAGGCTGATGTCGTGCAAGACGTCGATGGGCCCGAAGCTTTTGCTGACGTTCGATAGCTTGAGGATCGGAGCGGCCATCACTTGGTTCCTTTCTTCGGCGTGTAGCTCAGCGCCGCCTTGCGGAAGGTGTTGTTCATCAGGACCGCGCCAAGAAGCAGGACGCCGATGATGAGGCTCGCCCAGTTGGCATCAAAGCCGGTGAAGTAGATGCCTTGGGACACTACCGCGAAGGTCAGAGTGCCCAGAACGATGCCGAAGACCGACCCGTATCCTCCGGTCAGCAGCACGCCGCCGACGACGACCGAAATGATCGAGTTGAAGATGTAGCTCTGCCCGGCCGACACCTGCGCCGAGTTGTAGAGGATGGCTTGGCTCAGGCCGACGAAAGCAGCGCTCATGCCAGAGCAGACAAACAGCATCACTGTCATACGCTCGGTCGGGATGCCCGCGTTGCGAGCGGAAACCTTGTCGCCCCCCATTGCGAAGATCCAGTTCCCCAGAGGCGATGCGTGCAGCACGAAACTCCAGAACAGCGCCGCCCCGATCCACCAGAAGATCGTGACCTGATAGATTCCGGCGATGAAATCACCCAGCAGCCACTTCGCCTCCGGCACCTTGATGGCGACACTCGTGGTGCCTGTAACCAGAACCGAAAAGCCCAGCGTCATGCCTGCCACCGCGAACAGCGTTCCCAGCGTGACGATGAAAGACGGCACTGCGGTGCGGATCACGAGGATGCCGTTGATCAGCCCGATCACCGCCCCAAGGGCCAGAGCCGCCCCGACCCCGATCCAGATCGGCAGATCGTAATAGCCAGAGATGATCGCGCAGGTCATCGACCCGGCGGGAATGATCGAGCCGATGGAAATGTCCAACTCGCCCGCGATCATCAAAAGCCCGATCGGGATCGCCACGATGCCAAGTTGTGCCGCCACGTTCAACCAGCTTGCCGCCCCCGTGGGCGAGGCAAAGTTTGTCCCACCGAAGGCCGTGAAAAACAGGAACACGGCGACAAGGCCAAGGAACGAGCCGGTTTCAGGTCGGCGCAGCAGCGCACCGATGGAAAGGCTGGGGGATGAGGACATGATGGTTCTCCGAATGGTCGGGGCCAAGAACAGAGACCGGCGCGGTGCCGGTCTCCGAAGTGTCTTAGCGGACGCCCGCAGCCACACCGGCCAGCGTCGCATCGACGTTCGATGCATCGACGATGCCCGGTCCGGTCAGAATCTGGCGCGTTGGCACACTGAGGCCGTAGTTGACGTAGTTGTTCAGGATCGTGACGGCGAGGAAGCCCTGGTAGTAGTCTTCCTGATCCATCGCAAAGAGCTGGGTCCCGGCCTTGATGTTGTCCAGGATGGTCTGGTCCATGTTCATCCCGCCCAGCTTGACTCGGTCAACCGCACCCGCTTGCGCGATCGCCACATTGGCCGAAACCGCGTCCATGTTGCCTATGGTGTAGACGCCGGTCACATCGGCATTCTGCTGAAGGTAGGCAGCAACGGCCTGGGTGACGGCGGTCGCATCCCCGAACGAGGTCGAGGGCAGCGGCAGCTGCTCGGCCGAGCCGCCGTTCTTGGCCGCTCCGTCGGCAAGACCCTTGCACTGGGCCTCGAGGTTGGCCGCACCCGGAAGGGTGTTCACGCAGATCAGCTTGGTCTGGCCGTTCTTGACGAAGTATTCGCCTGCTGCGAGTCCGGTCTGGTAGTCGTCCGATCCGACATAGTTCATCGCGCCAAGACGGTCTGCCGCATCGACTCCACCGGCATTGTAAATCACCAGCGGGATGCCTGCATCGACGACGGCCTTGAAGGCTTCGTCCATCGCTTCCGGCACCCAGTTCGGCGCGACGATTGCGGTCGCACCCTGCGAAATGGCGGTGCGGATCAGGTTGGCCGCGTCAGGGCCGAGGTTGTCGTAGTTCTGCGGCCCAAGCCACGTCACCGATCCGCCCTGTTCGGCAACCAGCTTGCCTGCGTCATCAGCACCACGTTTGACGATGGACCAGAACGAGTCATCTGCCTTGCCGCCGACCACAAAGATCTTCGCGCCTTCGGCCATTGCCGCCCCGGCGCTCAGCGCGATGGCTGAAACGGTGGCGAGCGTGGTCAGGATTTTGGTGTATTTCAAGGTCTCTCTCCCTTTGGCGTCCACGGGGAAAAGCCCCGTGGACGAAACAGTTTCTCTTTATGGGTGGATTACCGGTAACCGGCGCCTGCACCGGCCAGCGTTGCGTCGATGTTGGACGCATCGACGATCCCTGGCCCGGTCAGAACCGGTGTCGTCGCCAGGTCGAGGCCGTAGTTGACGTAAGCATCCGACATCGTGACGGCGAGGAAGCCTTGTAGCCAGGGCTGCTGGTCGATGGCATAAAGCTGGGTGCCAGCCTTGATGCGGTCCAGTCCGGCCCCGTCCATGTCAAAGGACGCCAGGGCGACCTTGCCAGTAGCACCGGCCTGATCGATGCCGGTGGCAGCGCTGTTGGCGTCACCCGCCGATACGGTCACGACTCCGTCGATGGTCGGGTCTTTCAGAAGCGTCGCCTTGATCGCCTCGGCGACAGCGGTCGGATCGCCGAAGCTGGACGCTGGAAGCGGCAGCTGGGTCGAAACGCCACCGGACTTGGTGATGCCATCCGAGATGCCCTTGCAGCGGTCCTCAAGGTTCTGCGCGCCCGGAACGGTGTTGACGCAGATCACGTTCTTCTGCCCGTGCGATCCGAAGTATTCGCCACCGGCCAGACCTGCGGGATACTCTTCGTTGCCGATATAGTTGATGGCACCCAGTTCCTTGGCCTTGTCGCCACCGCCCGCGTTGTAGAGCATGACGGGGATACCGGCGGCCAGAGCAGCCTTGTAAGCTTCGTCCATCGTGTCCGGCACCCAGTTCGGCGCGGCGATGACGCTGGCACCCTGAGAAATGGCGGTTCGGATCAGATTCGCTGCGTCGCCTCCGATGTTGTCGTAGTTCTGGAGCATCAGGTAATTGACGCTGCCGCCGTGCGCTTCGACGACAAGCGTTGCGTCGTCGATCCCCTTCTTGACCTTGGCAAAAAACGGGTCGTCCGCCTTGCCGCCCACCACGGCGATGGTGGTGCCTTCGGCCATGACGGCACCTGCCGTCAGCGTCAGTGCCACGGCCGTCAGCGCTGCGCGCATGAAGCCCTTGGAAAATGTCATCTCTGTTTCCTCCCTGATATGCCGCCCGTCTGGCGGTTTTCGCTTGGATGTTTGACCATTCGTCGGTCGAATGGCCGGTTCTTTCCGGCAGTGCAGACCTCCTCGTCTGCGCTGCCGAAATTCGGTGCTGCTCAGGCTGATCTTGCGTTGAGCTTGGCTTTCTTCTTTTCGAAACGGGCATTCATCATGGCATCACCCTCTTTCGAGCCGTCGTGCCAAGTGCCGAACCACTTATCCAAGGGGATCAGCCCCTCGCCGCCGTAGTTCACTTCGAAGTATTTGTGGTGCAGGTAGTGCGCATAGGCTTCGCTGCTGATCGCCTTCTCGTCGGTCAGTTCGAGCTTTTCGAAACCGATATGCCCGTTGATTGCCCCGAAGCCCGCAACATGCAGTTGGAACAGCGCCACGATCGGGTTCGACGGGATCACCAGATGCCAGAAGGCCACGGCGTGATATAGGAACCCTTCGACCGGATGCATCGACAGCGACGACCAGGGGCTCGGGTTGATCGAGTTGTGATGAACCGAATGGATCCACTTATAAAGTAAGGGCGTGTGAATCAGGCGGTGGATGAAGAAGAAGTGCACCTCGTGGATGGCAGGCACGATGAAGCACAGCGCCGCGAGGTAAAACGGGTTGTCCGCCCAGGTCAGCCACGGAGCGTAGCCCGATGCAAACGCGTGCAAGAAGAGAACTTCCACCAGCGTCCAGAGCGGGATCGATATGAAGAAGGACCGCAGGAAGTTGTCGATGTTCTGCGACTTGAACCAGAACACGTCAGACGGGTTCTCCGACGGGAACTTCGCATTGTATTTGAAGCGGTTTCCCTGTTTGCGCTTGGCGTAGTAGAACAGTTCCACTGATCCGTAGATCACAAAGATCGCGCCTGCGTTCACCGCGTAAAGCCAAAGCGCCCAGCCCCAGGACAGGGTTTTCATTACCTCGGGGTCAGGTATCACGAGATACCAGTAGGCTAGAGTGATCGCCATGTGCAGCGTGTTCCACGGCCAGATGTAGTTTGGAAGCCAGCCCAGTATTTTCCCGGGCTTGAGCGGCCACTGCCAGAAGGGCGCAACCTCCAGCGGATCTTTCGGAGCCCAGTCGCCCCGCTTGTTACGCGTGCCGTATTTCAGATCGTCCATCGTCCACTCCCGCTTCGTCTGGTGACAGGCAGCAAAAAGCCGCGCCCGGCAAAGCCGTGCTTGCGCTGCGTTGTTGCTCGAATGCCCCCCGTCTGGCGGTCCTGCGTCCAAAGGCCTCAGGTCCGCGCTTGACGAATGAATGACGCCTTGACGTGAATCAAATCAAGCGCAGATGATGGTCAGGATGAAATATCGTTTCTTCTATCTCAAGATTCGGTAGTTTTGAGATAAATTGTCTCATGGAGGCTGCATGGACCGCCCCACTATCCGCGACCTAGCAAAGGCTTCTGGAGTCTCTGTTTCCACGGTGAACCGCGTGATCGCAGGCGACGTGGGCGTCACCGCTGCACGTCGCGATGCAGTCAAGGAAGCTGCAGAAAGAATTGGGTTTTATGGGCTGGGAACGATCCAGAGCCGGGTCGCATCCAGCCGCCCCAAACTTCGTTTCGGTGCATTGCTCTTGCAACCTCACCGCCCCTTCTACCAGAACGTCGCGGCTGCACTTCGTGACGCGGCCGCGTCAGTGACTGAAGCCGACATCGAGATGCGAATCGATTTTCTGGAAGACCTCTCGCCGCAGAACACCGCAGAGGCCGCTCTGGCCCTGGCACAGGAGTGTCAGGCCATCGCCATCACGTCGGCGGTCCACCCGCAAGTCATCCACGCTGTCGAAGAAATCGCTGCGCGCGGCGTGCATGTCTTCGCCTTTATCACCCAGCTGTCGGCGGCAGGGCAGATGCATTACATTGGACTCGACAACTGGAAGGTCGGTCGCACGTCGGCCTGGACCATTGCGAGCCATTGCAAGAAACCAGGCAAGATCGGCATTATCACGGGCAGCCACCGCTATCGGAACCAGGAGATGAAAGAGATCGGGTTCCGCTCGTATTTCCGCGAGAACGAGCCGGAATTCACCCTACTGGAACCGCTGTCCACCTACGAGTCCTCGACCGTCGCGCAAGAGGTGACGGAAAAACTCATGACCGACCATCCAGATCTCGCGGGGCTCTACATCACGGGCGGCGGCATCAGCGGGGCGATCGCCGCGCTGCGCGCGCACGGCACCGCAGGCAAGATGGTTGTCATCGGGGACGAGCTGACAAACGTCACCCGCACCGCCCTACTGGATGGCACGCTAACCCTGGTCATCTCCCACCCCCTAGACCGCATGTCCCGTGACCTGATCCGAGGCATGGTCAAAGCCACCACCAACCGCCATGGCGGCAACTGGTCAAGCGTGACTCCATTCGACATGCATAATCGGGAGAACATCTGATCTAGATGCCGGTGGCTCAAGCATTCGCAGATGCGAATGACCGATTTTCGCGGCCGCGGCGATAGGTTCCGAGCAGGTTGAACGGACGTTTTGGGCCAAGAGGGGTCACTCGATGATGGGAGCGGAGGATTCATCCATCCAAGACCGGCTGGGGCAAAGTGCTTCCCCATCGACGTAAGGACGTTTCTCTAGGACTTCGCGTTCGCAGAAGCTCCAAGTCTAACCACTCTGTTCCCACCCGACCGCACCGGTGCACGCAGGTAAGTAACTCATGTGACCAACCACATGAGAGACGATATGACCAACCCCTATCAAAACACCGCGACCGAAAGACTAATCACTGACCGTATCCGCGACCTCGAACACAAGACGACCCAGGCCGAGATCGCCAGCGAGGCGGGCTTCCCCAACGCGAACATGATGACCTTCCTGAAGAACGGTCGGAATAAGGTCCCCCTCGACCGTGTGCCGTCCCACGCGAAGGCGCTGGAGGTCGACCCCGCTTACCTGATGCGGCTTGCGCTCGACCAGGCAGTCGGCGCGACGGCAGCGAAGGCGATCGTGCCCTTCATGTGCAAGGGCAAGCAGTCCTGATAGAAGGGCAAGCGATAAGGTGATGGCGGTTCGGTTCATCTCGGACAACCCGTGGGTGCGCCTGCAACAATCCGGAGGAGCGGCGTAAAACTTCATGCGCAGGTTCGGCGCGTCACAGAACGACGGTCTGTGGCAGTCGGAACAGGCGATCGGGGATTCTTGCGCGCAAGACAGGCGACTCCGGTCGGGAGCTTTCGCCAGCCTGCTGCAGGGCGACAGACTGCGGCCCAGCGGGCGGGACCACGGCTAGGCTTGCCGGACAGCAGATGCCGCCCGGATCGCTGGTGCAATTCAGGGCGGAGTCCGCCAGCTGCTTCGTGTTATCCCCGACGCAACGGCCAGTCATGACGGCGTGGTTCTCGTGGATCGCGTTGGGTCCAGCGCCGAACTTGGCCGGAGCTTGCAGCACCGGCGCCAAGAAGGCAGTAAGAAGGATGGACAGCGCAAGCTGCCGCAAGGCTGTCCAGCCCTGCATCCAAGGGGGAAAGTCAATTCCGGCAGCGGCCATGCAGGCAGGTAAGCGGGCGGGTTGGTTATCCTTGGGTGTCCGGTCCGGCCTTGAGGCCTACGTCGTGCCTGCTCGGCATCCTGTGTCGCTGCGCGGTTGACCAAACGGTGAAGAGCCGCCCCAGATCTGCGACAGGGTGTCCCCGTCCCCGCATTGAGGTTCACCCCAAAGCGAAGGCGGCATTGCCAACCATCAGTCACAAAAGCTTAGACATCCCCTGCTACTCGACCGCCCTCAGCTTCGACCACTGGAAGGCCAGCAGTGGCACGACGATCCATTGCAGGACCGGGGTCACGCCCGTGCCCAGCCCGGGAAAACGCGGCATGGCGTCCCGGTAGGCCCAGACGCCCCGCACTTCTGTGTTCAGCCATTCCGAGAAGACTGTATAGCTCAAGGCAAGGAGCATGGTGGCAGCAGCGACCGCGCCGAACCGCTTCAGGGGCCAGGCGCTTCGGCCGACCACGGCCAGAGACAGAAGTAGGCAGACACTTGCTATCATCACGTCGCCGACCGTGCAGTGCAGGACGGCATAGGCGATCTCGCCCCAGGTGCCCTCGACCCAGAAGGTGTAAAGCGGCATGTGCCCCAACTCCCACAGGAGATTGCCCGACGCCATCGCGCCAAGGAAACGCAGGATGGTCCGTCGTTGCAGAGGCGAGACGGCGGGCAGGGTCATGGTCTACTTATCGATCAGGACATCGGTCCAGGTGACGCCCGCGTCGTCCGAGACGACGAGCCTCCCCTTGGCGGAGAGTGCCGCCAGACGTAGCGGATCGACCGATGTAGTGGTCAGCAGCAGGAGATAACCGTCCGGCAGGTCGCCCGAAACTAGGGTGATCTCTCCGCCAGCGCCGACCGTGACCAGCCCCTGACCTAGGTCGACCGCCCGGACCACGCCATCTGCCCCGGAATCTACGGTCGATACCGGAACGTCCTCGATCATCGCTGTCCAGGTCGCGCCCATATCGGCACTGAGGAACAGGCCCGCCTCGGTTGCAGCGTATAGCAGCGCGGCGTCCTCTGGCGAGGTGGCGATGTCGATCAGCTTCTCCGGGGCCTGGCCCGAAGCGTCCCAGGTCTGCCCGCCATCCGCGCTGCGCTGGACTCGGCCGTCATGGCCGATACCGTAGATCACTACGGGGTCGGCTCGGCTTACCTCCATGTTGTGGAAGTCGACCGGCCCGTCCAGGCCGTCCGAGACATGGGCCCATGTCTGTCCGCCATCCTCGGTGCGGATGATCCCCAGGTTCCCTCCTGTCGCAGGATGGCCACTGGCGAAGGCCGTGCCGGGGCTGCCCGGGACCGCCGAGTAACTCATGAAGTCATCCTGCGACGGACCCAGCCGCGTCGCTGTGTCACTTGCCAGATCAACGGCCCAAAGGCCGTTGTGAGTTGCAAGCGTCAGGCTGTCCACGCCGCCTGCGCCGGGGCCGATCCCGTGGACATGGGTGGCTGCCATGAGGTCGGACAGTGGCATCGTCTCCTGGGCGGCGACGGGCGTGGCGAGGACGGCGATCAATGCCAGACGGTGGATCATATGGTTCCCCTTCATGCCGACACCACGAACTCGGTCATCATGCCGGTGGCAAGGTGCGGCATGTGGTGACAATGCAGCATCCAACGTGCGGCCTCTCCTGCGTCGAGCGCAACGGTGACCATGCTCATCGGCGGCACATGGACCGTGTCGCGCAGGGCCCCGGCGATGGCACGGCCGTTCAGGGCGACGACCTGGAAATGATGGCCGTGCAGGTGCATCGGATGGGCCATCATCGACATGTTGTGGTAGGTCAGCGCGACCCGTTCCCCGCTGCGCGCCTGCACGGGTCGGTGGGTGCCCCAGCTTTGGCCGTCGATGGTCCAGAGATAGGGCATCATCGACCCGCCCAGCATCAGACTGTCGCTGCGATCCACTGTGCGGTCCGCCAGTGGCTTCACGGCGCTGAACAGCGCCTCTTGCTCCAGGTCAGCCGAGAAGGCCGGATGCGTCGTGTCTGACAAAGATGATAGCCGCTCGACCGCCGCGCCTTTGCTGGCGAGGATGATCCCCGTCCGCTCGACCGCGCCCTCGCGTAGCGCAAGCACCGGGAAGGCCCCGCCTTCTACCGGCAGGTCCAGCTCGATGTCCAGCCGCTGGCCCATCGCCAGACCGAAGCGCGTGCCCGCGACAGGGTTGATCGGGTTCCCGTCGGTGGCCACCGCCCGGCCCTGCAGCGCACCGGTATCAATCCAGAACACCGTCGCAGCCGAGCCGTTGATGATGCGGAGCAGCACGCGACCACCCTTGTCGACCGCCACGACCTCGGGGGCGTCAAGCGTCCGGTCGTTGGCGAGATAGGCGTCGAAGTTGAAGTCGTTGAGGTCCATCGCCCCCATCGACATGCCGCCCATCACCGCGCCATCCATCATGCCGGACATGTCGTGACCCATCCCCTCCTTGCCATGCGCCATGCCGCCCATGTCATGCGTCATGCCTCCCATGCCTCCGGTGATCTCGGCCAATACCTCCTCGGCGGGCCGGAAGCTGAGGTCGTGGAGCAGGACCAACACCTCCTGCCGGTCAGCGGCAAGGTCCTCGGGCCGCCGCACGATCAGGGGCGCGGCAAGAAGCTCCATCTCCTGCACCGGGATGTGCGAATGCATCCAGTGCGTGCCGGGCGTGGCGGCGAAGTCGAAGGACCGCCGTTCCCCCGCAGCAAGCGCGGGTTGCGGCATGTCGGGCACGCCGTCCTGAGCATTGGGCGGGATCTGACCGTGCCAGTGAAGGATTGTCTCCGTGTCCAGGTCGTTCACGAGGTCGACGCGAAAGGCCTCGCCCGGGTTCAGGACAAGGCCGCTTCGACCCTGGTCGTCCAGGATTCCCTTCACACTGACGGCACGACCGCCGATGTCCAGCGTGCGGGTCGTGGCACGCAGGCTGCGCAAGGGCGTCTCGGCCCGCAAGCTGCGCGGGAGAAGAAGGGGGGCGGCAAGGGCCGCGCTGGCGGCAAGGAAGCCGCGACGAGAGAGGGATTGCATGTTCGTTGCTCCGAAACTGTTGGCGCCAAGAGGCGCTGATCTGAAGGGGAAGAAGGTCAGATCAGGTGTTTCGGCGGGCGTTCCGATGGGTCCGGCAGCCGAGATTGCAGCAAGCGCACAACAGCGCGCGGCGATTGGGCCCCGATCAGGAACGGCATCAGGACCGGCTCGGCCGGGGCCAGAAGGCCCACGATTGCGCAATGCTGCTTGCAAGCCTGGCTCGCGTGACCAGACACCGGCATCTGATGGTCAGGCCCATGTGCGGCATGGACCGCGTCCTGCGACACTGCCAGCATCGTGCACGGCGTATTCGCCTGCGCCGGGCCCAGGGGGGCCAGCAGCAGGGCGAACGCGCAAATCAGGGCCAGTATGCGCAGCACCGATCAGTCTTCCTTTCTTGGCGCAGGTTGGCAGCTTCCTTTGGGGGCGGGCATGACCAGGATCAATCCCGCGCGCCCCCGGGCCTGTTCTTGTGCGGCGTCAGGCCGGGGCGAACCCGGCCTCGGCCAGCGCCGCGCGGACGGCGGCCTCGGGCAGTCTGGTTTCAACCGCGATGGTGCGGGCGGGCAGGTCCGGATTGACCCGGGCTTCGGCGTCCACCGCCTGGATAGCGGCCGTGACGCCCCGGGCGCAGCCGCCGCAGTTCAAGTTGGGGATATGTAGGGATAGCATCGGTTGGTCTCCTTGGGCCGGATCCGTTCCAGCCTTTCTTGTGTGAAGATGGGGCTTCCCACCGTGGGAAGGTCAAGACCCTGGCGCGAATTTTCCGGCATGGGGGATCAGATACTTGCCCGCCTCAGCCGCAGCGCGTTCAGCACGATCGAGAGGGACGAGGCGCTCATCGCGAAAGCAGCAAAGATCGGGCCGATCAGGATGCCGGTGAACGGATAAAGCAGACCCGCCGCCACCGGGATACCTGCCGCGTTGTAGATCAGCGCGAAGAACAGGTTCTGCCGGATGTTGCTCATCGTCGCGCGCGAGAGTTTGTGCGCCCGGACGATGCCGTCGAGGTTGCCCTTCACCAGCGTGAACCCTGCACTTTCGATCGCCACATCCGCCCCGGTGCCCATCGCGATGCCCACGTCGGCCTGCGCCAGCGCAGGGGCGTCGTTGACGCCGTCGCCGGCCATCGCCACGCGGTGCCCAGCTTCTTGCAACTCGCGGATAACGCGGGCCTTGTCCTGCGGCAGCACATCGGCGCGGATCTCGTCGATCCCAAGGCGCGCGGCGACGGCCTGCGCCGTGCGGGCGTTGTCGCCAGTCGCCAGTCGCCATGATGATCCGCAGGCCCTGCGCGTGCAAAGCCTTCAATGCGGCGGGGGTGGTTTCCTTCACCGGGTCGGCCACGCTGACCAAGCCGGCGACCGCCCCGTCCAGCACGACGAACATCACCGTCTCGCCCTGGTCGCGTCGAGCATCGGCCTTGGCGACCAGAGCTTCGCCGCTGAGGCCCATATCCTGCACCAGCCGCAGGTTGCCAAGCGCGACCGGACGGCCATCGACGACGCCCTTCACGCCTTTGCCGGTGATCGCCTCGAAATCGCTCGCCTCGACCATCTGCACTCCCCGCTCCTCGGCCCCGCGCACGATGGCTTCGGCCAGCGGATGCTCCGACCCACGCTCCAGCGAGGCGGCAAGGCGCAGCACCTCGGCCTCGTCGTGGCCGGGTTCCGGCAGGACCGCGATCAGCCGGGGCTTGCCTTCGGTCAGAGTGCCGGTCTTGTCGACGATCAGCGTGTCGATCGTCTCGAACCGTTCCAGCGCCTCGGCGTTCTTGATCAGCACCCCGGCCTGCGCGCCGCGCCCGGTGGCGGTCATGATTGACATCGGCGTCGCCAGCCCAAGCGCGCAGGGGCAGGCGATGATCAGGACAGAGACCGCTGCGACCAACCCGTAAGAGAGCGCCCGTTCCGGCCCCCAGATCGCCCAGGCGAGGAATGCCAGAACCGCCACAGCCATGACTGCGGGCACGAACAATCCCGCGACATAGTCGGCGTATTTCTGGATCGGCGCACGCGACCTTTGCGCTTTGGCGACCATCTCGACGATCTGGCTGAGCACCGTATCCGCCCCGACCCGCGTCGCCCGGATCACCAGCGCTCCGGTGCCGTTGATAGTGGCCCCCGTCACCGGGTCGTCAGAGACCTTTTCAACCGGAACCGGCTCGCCCGAGATCATGCTTTCGTCGACCGAGGATCGCCCCTCAATCACGACCCCGTCCACCGGGATCTTTTCGCCCGGCCGGACCCGCAGATGGTCGCCGACCTGAACCTCTTCCAATGGCAGTTCGGTCTCGGTCCCGTCGGGCCGGATCACCCGCGCGGTCTTCGCCGCAAGGTCCAGCAGCGCCCGGATGGCGCGGCCTGTGCCCTCGCGGGCTTGCAGCTCCATCACCTGACCGACGAGGACCAGTGTTACGATCACCGCCGCCGCCTCGAAGTAGAGGCCGACATGGCCATGCTCGTCCCGGAAGCCGTCCGGGAAGATATGTGGTGCGAAGACGCCCACCACGCTAAACGTCCAGGCGGCCAGCACCCCCATCGCGATCAGGCTGAACATGTTCAGCCGCCACGTCCGGAACGACACCCAGCCACGAACGAGGAAGGGCCAGCCACAATAGAGGACCACCACCGTCCCCAGCGCCAGTTCGATCCACATCGACTGCTTCTCGCCAAAGACCTCTCGGATCCAGCCCAGCCCGAGCAAAGGCCCCATGCCGAGGACGAGGAGGGGCAGCGTCAGCGCGACCCCCACCCACATCCGGCGGGTGAAATCCACCAGTTCGGGGTTCGGGCCTTCGTCCAGTGCGCCGGTCGCATCCCTCTCCAGCCCCATGCCGCAGATCGGGCAGGAGCCGGGTTTGGTCTGCCGCACCTCGGGATGCATGGGGCAGGTGAAGATTACCCCGCGCCACCCTTCGGGCACCTTGTCAAAGCTGCCCGTCGCCACGGACTTCGCCCTGATTGCGGGTTCTTCGACCGGCGCCAGCGTCATGCCGCATTTCGGGCAGTTCCCCGGTCCGTGCTGTTGCACCTCGGGGTGCATCGGGCAGGTGTAGATCCCGTGCGCTTGGCTGTGATCGTGGGTCATGGCGGCCTCCATTTTGATCTGGGACTTCAGCGAACGCGGTCGAAGGCCCGCGTCTTGCGCCGGTCGCGTGTCCTCGAAAGCGGCGCCACGGCCTCGGTGCTGCCGAGCGTCTTCAGGATCGGGCAGTCGGGCCGGTCGTCGCCGTGGCAGTGTGAGGCCAGGTGCAACAGCGTGTCGGACATGTCCTTCAATTCCTGCATCTTCTTCTCCAGCGCCGCGACGTGGCCCATCGCGATCTCCTTCACGCTGGCGCTGGCCCGGGTGCGGTCGCGCCAGAGGGTCAAAAGATCGTCGATCTGCTTGACCGTGAAGCCCAGGTCGCGGGCGCGACGGACAAAGCGCAGCGTCTGCAGGTCGTTGTCCGAGTAGACCCGGTATCCCGACAGGGCCCGCGTGGCGGGGCGGATCAGGCCGGTCTCCTCGTAGTAGCGGATCATCTTGGTCGAGATTCCGGTGGCCTTCGCGATATCGCCGATGTTCATGACTCATCTCCCTTCTGGGCGACCAAGAACAGCCTGCGCCTTCCCATCGTTGGAAGGTCAAGCCCTAAGTGCGACCTTGCTTCAGAAGGCATGGTCGGTCGCCAAAAGCCGCCGAAGGCGCGGCAACTGCTCGGCCGCCGTGCCCCAGATCGCCTTGCCGTCGACCAGGGTGATGGGCGCGATCCGCAGACCGGTCCGGCGGCGCGCCTCGTCGGCGATGCGGGGATTAGTCAGGTCGCGCTCGACAAAGTGGACGCCTTGGGAAGTCAGCCAGCGCTTGAGCGTGGCGCAGTCGGGGCAGGTGGGGGTGGTGTAGATTTCGACATGGGAATGGGACATCGGTGCCTCCTTCAGGACAGGGTTTGCGCGGACAGGGCCTCTCCCGGCGCGTGACGCGCCGGGTTCGCAGGGGCGAAGCGCTTGAGCCGAAGGGCGTTGCCCAGAACGAAGACCGACGACAATGCCATCGCGCCAGCGGCCAGCATCGGCGACAGGAGCGTGCCGTTCAGCGGGTAAAGCACCCCCGCCGCCACGGGGATCAGGGCCGCGTTGTAGGCAAAGGCCCAGAACAGGTTCTGCCGGATGTTGCGCAGCGTGGCCCGGGACAGACCGATGGCTTTGGGCACGCCACCCAGGTCACCACCCATCAGCACCACATCGGCGCTTTCGATGGCGACATCCGTGCCGGTGCCAACGGCCAGACCCACATCCGCCTCGGCCAGCGCCGGGGCATCGTTGATCCCGTCGCCGACGAAGGCCACCTTGCGGCCCCCGTCACGCAACGCCTTCAGCGCGGCCACCTTGCCCTCGGGCAGGACCTCGGCCACGACTTCGTCGATCCCAAGCTCTGCCGCGATGGCCTCGGCCGTGCGCCGGTTGTCGCCGGTGATCATCGCGACCTTCAGACCAAGCTTGTGCAAGGCGGCAATCGCAGCCGGAGTCGTGGGCTTGATCGGATCGGCGACAGCCACAAGTCCTGCCACCTTGCCGTCGAGTGCGACGTAAAGCGGGGTCCGCGCACGGGAGGCAAGCGCAGCCGCAGCCTCGGCAAAGGCCGTCACGTCAAGGCCAAGCGAGGTCATGAACCGGTCAGCGCCCACTTCGACCAGGCGGTCGGCGACGCTGGCACGGATACCGTAACCCGGGATTGCCTCGAAGGCGTCGGCCTCGGCCAGGATCAGCCCTTCAGCCCGTGCCGCTTCGGTGATCGCGGTGGCGACGGGATGCTCGGAAACGCTCTCGGCAGACGCGACCAGGGCCAGAACGACCGAACGAGCGTAGCCCTCAGCTAGCACCATGTCGGTCAGCACCGGGCGGCCTTCGGTCAGGGTGCCGGTCTTGTCCAGTGCGACCACATCGACCGAGGTCAGGCTTTGCAGCGCCTCGCCATTGCGGAAGAGGACCCCCAGTTCCGCCGCCCGCCCGGTGCCAACCATGATCGAGGTCGGGGTGGCCAGGCCCATCGCGCAGGGGCAGGCGATGATCAGGACGGCGACCGCGTTGACCAGCGCGAAGGTGATCGCCGGGTCGGGACCCCAGATCCACCAGACGCCGAACGTCACAGCTGCGGCCAGCATCACCGCGGGCACGAACCACGCCGTGACCTTGTCGACCAGCGCCTGGATCGGCAGCTTCGCCCCTTGCGCGCTTTCGACCATGCGGATGATCTGCGACAGCATCATGTCCGCGCCGACCTTCTCGGCCCGGTAGGTGAAGCTGCCGGTCTTGTTGATCGTGCCGCCGGTGACGGACGCACCCTCGGACTTCATCACCGGCACCGGTTCACCCGAGATCATCGCCTCGTCCACGAAGGAGGAGCCCGTCAGCACCGTGCCGTCGACTGGGACACGGTCGCCGGGGCGGACCTGGACCACGTCGCCCGGCTGCACCTCGTCCAGTGCGACATCGACGAACTCCGCACCGCGCAGGACGCGGGCGGTCTTGGCCTGAAGACCCATCAACCGGCTGATCGCCTCGGAGGTGCGGCCCTTTGCCTTGGCTTCCAGAAAGCGGCCCAGCAGGATCAGCGTGACGATGACAGCGGAGGCCTCGAAGTAGACGTTGGCCGTGCCCTGCGGAAGCAGGGTGGGCGCGAAGGTCGCCACGACCGAATAGGCCCAGGCAGCGGAAGACCCCAGCACGACCAGCGAGTTCATGTCAGGCGCCAGACGCAGAAGCGCCGGGACGCCCTTGCGGTAAAACCGCAGGCCGGGGCCGAACTGCACGATTGTCGCTAGGACGAAATACAGCAGATACAGCGGCGTCCGACCCACGCTCATCGCCAGCCAGTGGTGCAGTGCCGGGATGAGGTGACTGCCCATCTCCAGCAGGAAGATCGGCAGGGTCAACCCGCCCGCGATCAGAAGGTCGCGCTTCAGGCGACCCTGTTCCTCCGCGCGCGCGGTGGCCTTGCCGGTGGCATCGACCCGCGCCGCCTGCGGCTCATACCCCGCCCCGCGGATCGCGGCCTCAATGGCACGGGTCATCGCGGGTGAGCTGTCGGTGGTCTGCACGGTCGCCCGTTCGGTCGCCAGGTTGACCGAAGCGGTCAGCACGCCCGGCACGGCGGCAATCGCCTTCTAGACCCGCAGAACGCAGGAGGCGCAGGTCATGCCTTCGATCCCGACTTCCAGCGTCGCGGCCTCGACGTCGTAACCAATACCGCGGATCGCCGTGATCACTGCTTCGCGGCCCGGAGCGTCTTCGTAGCGGATGTCGGCGCGCTCGGTCGCCAGGTTGACCGAGGCGGAGGCCACGCCGGGAACCCGGGCGATGGCCTTCTCGACCCGCGAAACGCAAGAAGCGCAGGTCATTCCGGTGATGCCGAGGCTGTCCTGGGCCGTCCCGGACGGGATTTCGATGACGTCCTTCATGGTGGGAATCCTTTCGATGCGATGTGCGTCGAATCGGGTTCTGGGGCTTCCAACGATGTCAGGGTCAAGCGAGTTCTCACGGCCTCTGGAAGCCCCTCTGGACAAGAAACGGGCCGGGAATTCGTTCCCGGCCCGATCCGTGTGCGTCTCAGCCGACGTGCTCAAGCGGCGGTATATCCGGCCTCGGCGACCGCAGCCTTGATGACCTCCGGCTTGGCAGAGGTCTCGACCCGGACAGTCCGGCCGGGGACGTCGGTCACGACCTCGGCCGCCGGATCGACGGACTTGATCGCCGCCGTCACGCCACGCGCGCAGCCACCGCAGGTCATTCCGGGAAGGGTCAGTTCAAGCATTTTCAGATCCTTTCATTGCTGTCGGCGAAGGTGCCGTTCAGCCGACATGGGGCTTCCCAGTGTTGGAGGGTCAACACCCCGGCCGCGGAAGAATTTTCTGACCGACCGCTTGACCCTGACAGCGTTGGAACCGCGACGACAGGGAGGACCGGGCGATTCGCCCCGGCCCAACCCCGGTCTGCGAAGGACTGAAAACCATGACACCCTTACTCGATCCAAAGCGGTGGAAGGCGCTGGCGCTTCTGTGCGCCGCGCAGTTCATCGTGATCCTCGACACCTCGATAATCGGCGTGGCCTTGCCCGCCATCCAGGCTGACCTCGGCTTCACCGACGAAGGTCTGAGCTGGATCTTC
>NZ_JAUXZE010000037.1 GCF_030694085.1 Tabrizicola sp.
GCGCTTTCCCCTTCCAAATGCATGCCAGTGGCCCCGCCCTGAGAGGGCAGGGGGCTTCGGCCTGCGGATTTCAGCGAGAACTCCCATGACCCCCCAGGAAGAAACCATCGTCCTCGAAGCCCGTGACATCCTCGGCCGCTATCTGGGCCGTGAGATCGGCGATGGCCTGCTCCGCGCCACTATCCGATGCCTCGACGGGCCGCGCGCGCAGGTCTTCGAGTTCCGCGCGCAGCGTCGCAAGGCTTTCCATCAGCGCCAGTTCCGACTCGGTGGGGCCGGTCTCGGCCGATGGCGGCGGCGCAGGATCGGCGATGGGCATGGGTGCGAGATCGCCGAAGCCCGATCCCGTGGTCTGGAATTCTTCCGGAGCTGCGGTCGGCAGAGGCGCTTCCGGCGATGGCTGCAGCGCGGCCCAGGCCAGGCCGCCCACGGTCACGATCCCGGCAACGCCAAGGATGGCGGCTATCGGGGAGGGACGTCCTGCGCCGCGCTTCTTGTCGCCCGTCGCTTCGAGAGCCGCGAGGCGCGCGGCGAGGTCTTCGGTGTCCTGGCTCATGACGTGGGTCCGCCCATATCCTGAACACAGACCTCGTCTTCGCCGAGGCGCAGCACCCATTGGCGATTGACACCCGAGACGCGGATGACGCCGTCCTCGAGTGCCGTGCTGTTCACCGCCCGCTCGCCGCCATTGGCATAGCGGAAGATCGCCGGGACCGGCGCGTTCCGCGCGAAGCGGAAATAGGTGAAGGTCCCGTCGTCCCAGATGGCCGTTGGTGTGAACTCCTCGCTTGCACTGACCGCGTAGTTCGCATTGGGCGCATCGGCCGCGACCGCACGGGTCGGCTGAACGCGGCTCTCAGGATAGCGGAACTGCACCACATAATGCGGGGTCTCGCGCGCCTCGACCACGTGGAAATAGTAGGAGCGGCGGTTCGTGTAGACCGTGATGTTGGTGGCCACACCCGAGGCCGCAGGCTTGATCGCGAAGGCGCGTCCGCCCGGCACACCGTCGAACTGGAAGCCCACCGTGTCGCCCGCGATGATCGAGCGGATGGTCTCGCCCTCGCCGAATTCGACGGTGGTCACCCGAGTCAGTGTGGTGACGATCCGGTAGACTTGGCCTTCGGTCCAGTTGGCAACCCGGATGCGGTTGTCATGGGCCCCCGGGCGCGGTGTGGTCTCGGCCAACGCTGCGGGCGCCATGAGCGCCAGCGCACCAGCGACCATAAGGGCGTGGACGGATGTGAGAACGGGAACAGAAGTCATTCGGAACGGTCCGATCGGATGGCATATTGGGTGACGGTGAAGCCGAAGGGGTTTTGCCAGACATCGTCGATCGAGCGGGTCCGTTCGGGTTGAAAAGCGAACATCAGCGTGGCGGTGAAGGATCCGTCCTGCGCCCCTTGCGCGCTGGTCAGGCGCTTTCTGAGGCGCACCTGCGCGCGGTTGTCGCCGATGAGCGTGATCGAGGCGATCTCGACGGCCATCTCTGCCGAGGGGCCGTAGCGGGTCGGCGGATAGCTCTCCTGCCCGGAGGTCCACATGGCGCGCATGCTGGCTTCGGCCGCCCCGGTGGATTGCGCCAGCACGCGGCGCACGCGCAGATCGTTGTCGAGCTGGTTATAGGCCTCGCGGTCAAGGATGTAGCGGTAGATCTGCGCCTCGATGATGGCGGGACGCTCCGCCAGCGAGACCGTTTCCACCGTGGCGTTCGGCAGAGCGAGACCGGTCGCGGGATCATAGGGCACGACGACGGGCGGGGGCGTCTCGACCATCAGGGCGACGGCCGCGGCTGCAAGGCAGCCGAAAACGCCAAAGCCCGCCCCGCCAAGGCCGATCATCCGCCAGAGCTGTTCCCGGCGTAGCGCGCCGTGGATCAACTCCTCCTCAACCAGTTCCCGCGCACTCATGCC
Source organism: Tabrizicola sp. (assembly GCF_030694085.1). GTDB lineage: Bacteria > Pseudomonadota > Alphaproteobacteria > Rhodobacterales > Rhodobacteraceae > Tabrizicola. Next base: position 1,914 of record NZ_JAUXZE010000037.1, read on the forward strand.
TGCCGTCATGTCCGGTGCCTTGCTCATGGCGCGAGGCTCGGCAGGGTGAAGTCCATGTAGCGGCGCTCTTCGGCGACGGTGGCCGCATCCACCACGCCCGCATTGCCCGCGCCGAGGGTCTGGATCGCTTCAAGCTCCCACATCCGTGTCATGGCGATGGCCAGCTCCGCCGTGACGCGGGTGTTGTGATCCATCGACTCCTTGAGGTCCTCCATGTCGGGGATCATCGCGACGAGCTGTTCGACACGTTCGAGGGATTGCGCTGCCTCGGCATGGCTGTTCTGGGCTGCCGCCGACATCACGGCACCGGTCGTGGCGCGGGTGGCGACACCTTCTGCGCCGGGATTGCCACTCGTGGCGATCTCGCGCAGCGAGTCCTCGTCGAACCCGGCGCTGGCCAGCGCCTGTTCCATCTGCGTGCGCAGGGGCCCCGCGTTGGGGCCGATCAGGCTCGACCAGTCGCCCGCCTGGATGCCTCGGATCAGACCGGGGATGTCTTCGAAGTTGGCCTGCAGGAGGCCGTCGAGATCGCCGCCCATGGCGAGACCGAGGATGCTGCGCGGCCCGGTCAGCGAGGCATACATCTCCTCGAGCTGATCGAACTGCTGCTGCAGAAGGTCGAGCTGTGCCAGCGCATTGTCCAGAAGATCGGTCTGGATCCCGAAATCCTGCAGCATCTGCTGAAGCTGGCGGATTTCCTGGGCGATGTTCTGGGTATCGACCGTGGGCACGCCCTGCGCTGCGACAGGACCCGCGAGCACTGTGGCCAGCGCGAGGGTCGCGGCGGTGGTGGTGAGGGAAATGCGCAAGCGCCGGATCATCGCAAACTCTCCAAGGTGAAATCCATGAACTGCCGCTCGGCGGCTTGGGCGGCGGCCATGGCGAGTTGTTCCTCGCTTAACGCTCGTGTGTGGGCGGCCTTGATCCGGGTCCGGATCGCGACCAGCCGGGCAAGCTCGGCGCGCGCATAGGTGTTGAGGGCGATGGCCTCGTGCAGGTCCTCGGTCTCGCCGATGCGGGTGATGATATCCTGAACACGCAGGGCGGCCGCGCGGACCGAAACCAGCGAATAGTCGCCATAGACGCCCGCGCCATGGGCCGAGAGGCTGAAGCTCGCGTTCGCCAGAAGGACCGGGTCGATCGTGCCGAGCGCATCGATACCGCCCGCGGCGGCGAGGTAGCTGTTGTACTGCTGCGGGATCACCACGACGTAGTGTTGGGTTTCCGCGAAGGGTGGCACGCCACCATAGTTCTGCACGTTGCCTGGGCCTGCGTTGTAAGCGGCAAGCGCATGTATGATGTTGCCATCGAACATGTTCAGCATCATCGCGAGGTAACGCGCACCGCCTGTGACCTGCAGGTACGGGTCGTCGTAATAGGCCGGGTTGATGCCGAGATCACTAGCGGTAGCGGGCATGATCTGCGTGAGCCCGAAAGCCCCAACGGGGGAGCGTGCCCCGATCTGGAACCGGCTTTCCTGCCAGATCAGCGCTTGCAGCAGGCAGCGCCACTGGACCAGCGACAGCCCCGCGCGGCTCACCCCGGGCAGGCTATGGGTGTCGCGCGCAGCGCGGATAATCAGCTCCTCGATCCCTTCCCGCGCATCGCCGAACATCCGGGCTGCGGCCGGGTTGTTGTCCTCGGGCGCGTAGAGGCTGGCCGCAGCGCTCTCAACGTCCTCAACCGCCCCCTGCCCCGCTTCGAGCCCGGCCACGGTGCCAGCCACATCGCCCGAGCCGAGGGACATGGCATCCACCAATCCTTCGAGGGAGGCGAGTTGCTCGCGTTCAATCTCGGCCAGCTCCTCTTCCCGGGTCAGCCGGTCCTGCTGTAGCGCCAGATCCTGATCGGTCTGATCGAGGATTGCCTGCCGCTCTGCGAAGAGGCGCACGTCGAAAGTCGGCACGCCTTGGGCGTTGGCTGGCCCGGCAGCGGAGCCAGCCAGCGCCAGGCTGACCATCGAGAGGGGGAGCCAGCTCCGCATCCGCTCAGCCACCCGCCCCCAGCATCACGAAATCGCAAGCCGTGTCGCGGCGCGTGACCTCCGTGCCCATGGTCGAGATCGTGGCGGCGGCGGCTCCTGCCTGCGCAGGAGCCTCGCGGAAGTTGAAGCAGTTGGCCTGCGCAGGGTTATGCTGGGCGCAAGCTGTCAGGCTCAGACCGAGGCAAAGCAGCACGGCGCTGCGCAAAATGGTACAGGTCATGTCACTCTCCAGAAATCAGGGCGGTCACGGTAATCGGGGCCGACAAGGGCCTCGCCCTTCTCCATGCCGCCAAGGATGGTCACGAGGGGGCCGAGGGCGCTGAGATCGGCATCGATCACCACAGCACCCCGGTCATCTCGGACTAGGGCGAGCCGTGACGCCGACCCGACGCCCAGAAGCACATCGAGTTCTTTGTCGCTGAGGCCCAGCATCGCGTAGTCTGCGGCTGAGGCTCGGATGTTGGGCAGGAGTACCTGGGTCGGCACCGCTTCCACGATGGTCTTGCCGGTCCGGGTCCGCTCGAGCTGGCTCGCATACTGGGTCATCATGACGACGACCGCGTTTTGCTTGCGGGCAGTCACCAGCCAGTTCGAGAGCCGCTCCGCGAAATACGCGTTGTCCAGCGCCTTCCAGGCCTCGTCGATGACGATGATCGTGGGCTTGCGGTCCTCGATCACCCGCTCGACCCGGCGGAAGAGGTAGGAGAGGACCGCCATGCGTTCCCGCTCGCTCTCGGAATCGAGGATGCCGGTCAGGTCGAAGCCCGCGACGTCAGCGTCGGTGCTGCCCCCGATCTGGAACGTGTCTTCTGCGTTCGCCCCGAAGATCCAGCCGTAGCGACCCTCGGCCGTCCATTCCTGCATACGCTCGAAGAGATCGCCATCGTCATCGGTTGAGACGAGGAGAGAGGCGAAATCAGACCAGTTGCGCAGCCCCGCGTTCCCCGCACTGGCGTTCTGGCGCACGACCTCCTGCAGGCGGTTAGTCTGCACCGGGGTCAAGGGCCGGTCCCGGCGCTCGAGGAGGCTTGCAAGCCAGTCGGCAAGCCAGGCCTGCCCGCGGGCGTCGATCTCGGTCTGGAGGGGATTGAGGCCCGTGGGTCGCCCTGCCCGCACGGTCGAATAGCTGCCGCCGAGCGCGCGGACCGCCATTTCCATGCCGACGCGATAGTCGAAGACGAAGACCCGCGCACCTGCCCGCCGTGCCATGGTCATGAGGAAAGCCGCCAGCACGGATTTGCCCGATCCGGGGCGGCCGAGGATCAGCGTGTGGCCACCCGTGGGTTCACGATCCGGTGCGCCCTGTTCGTGGAAGTTGAAGCGAAAGCCGCTGCGCTCGGGTGTCGGGAAGAGCGTGATCGGTACGCCCCAGGGCACTTCCCGGCCAGTCTTGCCAAGCGGTGTGCGATGAAAGGTGGCGAGATCGGCGAAGTTGTGGTTCGTGATCGCGGCCTTGCGGCTCCTGGCCCCGGTATTGCCGGGATGCTGCGCCATGAAATGCGCCCGCGCGCCGAAGGCTTCCGAGATCAGGTTGATGCCGGAGGTGGCGGAGATGTTGCGGATCTCGGCCGCGATGTCGTCGAGCGCGGCCTGGCTGCGCGCATAGACCGCCACGGTCATGTGGTGCTCGCCGAAGATCAGGCGTTTCGACTCCAGATCGTCCTGCGCGAGTTCCAGTTCCTGGGCGAGACTGACGGCTCCGTCGTTGGCGGCCTGCATAAGCCGCAGCTGCCGCTTGATGCGGCCTGCCATGATGTTCGCGTTGGTCGGCACGAAGGAATGCGTGACCACCATGTCGACGGGCAGGTTCAGCTCGTCGAGCATCAGGCTGTCGGTCTTGGCGGGATAGTTCTTCACCGCGAAGATCGCGCCGAGCTTGTCGCCTACGGCACCGTCGGAAAGCGCGATGGTCGTACCGCGAAAGGTGACGCGGGTATTGGCCACATCCTCTGCGATCACGCCGAGGCGTGACCGCGGGAAGAGCGGGTGCTCTTCGCCGGTGTTGAGGGAGCCGAGGAAGCCCAGAAGCTCGCCAGTGCTGGCCGCAAGCAGGCGGGGCTTCAACTCATCGAAGGACGACAGGAGAAAACCCACGACCTCGTCGAGCTTGCGCAAGCGGCGGGTTGTGTCCGCTGCATGTCGCGCACGCGACGCCCCCAGACCGAAGGGCAAACGGCTCCCCGCCTCGGGGCGCTTCAGCACCGTTAGGGTCAGTGTCTTGTCACGCAGGCCCGCCTGACCCAGATGCGCGCGCCAGCGCTGGTCGACGGCGGCTGCGAAGCCCTCGCCCTGGATGGGCGGCAGGGTCACGTCGACCGCCTTCGAGACCTTGTGCAGGTAGAAGGAGAACTCGGTCCCCACCTGCGCGACGATCCCGGCGAGAAGCCCGCCGATCCGGTCGAGATGTGCATCCTCGCTCGTGGTGCTGTTCACCCCTTCGAGGCGAAGGCATTGCATCAGCTCGTTGCCCCGCGTCCGGATCGTCCGGTCGGTCACGAGGCTCACATAAGGCAGCATCGACGAGAGCCGCTTCTCGCCCTTGACCCATGCAGGCAGAGCGGTCAGCGGGTCGAGGGCGTCGGCCCCGTCATGGCCAATTCCATCACGGGGCATAGCTGTCGCCCCCGTGGAGCTTGCGGTTCGCCGTGGGTGGGGTTTCCTGCAAGGTGATCACTAGGACGTCGAGGAAGTTCGGATCCCAGTCAGCGGCCTTCCAGAGCGCAGGCCAGGCCAGCCCCGCGAAGACGGCCACAACCCAGCTCTGCACCCAGAGGAACAGAAGCGTCGATCCGAAGAGCCAGACCATGGCGTACATGATCGGCAAGCCCATCAGCTTGGGTGGCCTCAGAAGGCCGATGAAAACGCGGGACTGGTCGGACATCGGTTTGGCTCAGGTCGTCCAGATGGCGGCGACGATGGTGGGCGCCGCGGCGATGCCCGCGATCGCAACCACGACCCAGAGCGCCTGGCGGAAATCGAGGATCCCGAAGAGCCAGGAGAGGAAGACGCCAATCAGCGCGAGCGTGCCGATCACGATGCCCAAGGGGCCGGTGATCGCGTCGACGATGCCCTGCAGCAGCGTCTGCACGGGCGAGAGGTCGATGCTTTGGGCCAGCGCCGGGCCCGCCAGCACGATGAGGGCGGTTGCGCCGAGCGCGACAATGGCCCGCGCGCGGAGCACGCTTTGAAGATTCTTGGACGTCACGAAAGGTCTCCTCTCAGCCGCTGGAACACGGCTGTCACACGGGCCACATGGCCTTCGGTTTCTCGAAAGGGGGGAATGCCGCCATGGCGGGTGACCGCATGGGGACCGGCATTGTAGGCCGCGAGCGCCAGCGCTGGATCGCCGAACTGCTCGAGCATCATCAGAAGGTACCGCGCCGAGCCGTCGAGGTTCTGGGCGATGTCATGGGGATCGACGCCGAGATCGCGGGCGGTGTCGGGCATCAACTGGCCAAGCCCGATGGCCCCGACCGGGCTCAAGGCGCCGGGATTGTAGGCGCTCTCGACCTCGATATTGGCGCGATAGAACAGCGTCCAGTCGGTGACCGACAGACCCGCCTGACGCAGGGCGTCATGGCTGCCGTAGCGCAGTGCCGTGGTTTCGATAGCGTGGAGGATTTCGGGGGAGGCGCGGCCAGCACGCGGGGTAACCGCTGCGGCAGCCGTCACATCGTTCAGGGGATCATCATCCCCACGGGACTGCGGTTCTGCAAAAAGAAAGAGACGATCTGAAAGAGGCCCGTTCTGGGCGTCGTCGCCGCCGGTGAACGAGCGCAGGCTGCTCGCAGTCTCGGCGGTGTCGATCAGTCGGCCATCAGGGCTGACCTGGAAGATGAAACCGTCGGCAAGGGCCGGGGGTGCTGAACAAACACCTGTACCCAATGCAACGACGAGCGCAAAAGCGCGGTCAGTTGTCCTTGACCAGAACCGGGCCGGTTCGTGGCTCGGGCGTGCGCCCGGGTGCTGCATGGCGCTCGCGGGCGCCTTCGATGAGCGGGATGCTGGCGGTCGTGCAGCCCATGTCGGCAAGGAAGCTGACAAGGCCGACGATGGTCTTGAAATCGCGCAGCTTGAGGACGCTGCGGCTGGTGACGAGCATCTTGTCGTCGCGCCCGTCCGGGGCAACGGCCCGGATGACCCAGGCGCCGTACCAACTGTTGTGGCGCTTCTCGGCCCCTTCCTTGCAGACCACCTCGATGAGGTAGCCTTCGGCAAGGAGGCCGCGCAGTCCGTCTTCTGTAACCACATTCGGGGCTTCTTCTATCATGGCCATCCGCTTCAGGTCCCTTTTCTGCTTGGGTGCAGTCTCGGGCCCACGGAGTCGCAGCACCGTGGGCGATACAAGACAACATGAACGATAGCAAAACAATTAAAACGACTTGACGCAGATTGCCTTGCTCCGATAACGGTGATAGCTGACAAACTTGTGATCTTAAAGGCGGCAAAGGAGTTTTGCCCTGCACATGTCCTGTGCGTGCAACATCCCCCTAGCGCTGCTGATTACCGTCCTTGTGGTGAGTGGTCCGGCACATGCCTGCACCCCGCCGGAGCGGCCGTTCCTGCCCACATCACGCGAAGACATGCGCGCCTATGCGGATCTGATCCGGGGGGATTTCGAAGCCTACATCGCCGATGTACAGGATTACTTCCGCTGCCTCGATGAGGAACGCGCGCGGGCCTTTGTGGAAGCCGGGGAGGTGAGCGAGGAGTATGGGCGGTTTATCGAGGCTCTTGAGTGAAAAAAGTGGGCCGAAGACGTACCCTGCATGTGCGCCTTGAGATAGGCGCTCCACCTTTGTGCTCGGCCCTGTGCCAATGACGCCGTGTTGAAGATTCCGGGCGTGCCGTGACGTGCCAACGCCTCCTCCACAGCTTCTATGCAAAAATCAGCCTCCAGCGTGATCGATACCCGCCAGGCCAGGACGCGCCGGGTGAACCAGTCGAGCACGGCAGCCAGATAGATGAACCCGCGTGCCATGGGGATGTAGGTGATGTCCATCGCCCAGACCTGATTGGGCCGGGTGATGGGCAGCTTTCTCAGCAGATAGGGGTAGATCTTGTGCCCTGGCGCCGGTTTCGAGGTGTTTGGCCGTCGATAGAGGGCTTCGATGCCCATGCGCTTCATCAGCGTGGCAACATGCAGCCGCCCGACCCTGAACCCTTCCTGAACCAGCAAGCCCTGCAGCATCCGGCTGCCCGCGAACGGGAATTCCATGTGCAGCTTGTCGATCCGATGCATCAGCTTCAGATCTGCGTCAGACACCGGGCGGGGCTTGTAATACGCGCTGCCCCGGCTGATCCCCAGCACGATGGCCTGGCGGCTGACGCTCAGCTTCGCTGTGGGATCGATCATTTTCTTGCGCTCGGCAACAGACCCGCCTTGCCGAGCGCGCCGGACAAAAAATCGTTCTCCAGCGTCAGCTCTCCGATCTTCGCATGCAGGGTCTTCACATCGATGGCCGGCTCCGGCTCGGCCTTCGGGGCTGCACCGAACACCCCGGTCGCCCCCTCAAGCAGCTGGTCTCGCCACTGCTTGATCTGGTTCGGATGGACGTCGAACTCCTGCGCCAGCTCGATCAGCGTCTTCTCACCCTTGATCGCGGCTACCGCCACTTTCGCCTTGAATGCCGGGCTGTGGTTCCGGCGCGGTCGTCTTGCCATGGTCTTCTCCTCGCTCGCAGCATCATGCTGCTGTTGCGCGGAAAATCCACTTATCCCGGCTGTTCAGATTTCTGGAACCACCTCTGATGCCGACGTCTATCTGGTCAAGGTCCGCTCGCTGGTCACCCTCATAACCTGAAGGCCGCAGGTTCAAATCCTGCCCCCGCAACCATCTTTACTTGCGACCCCGTAGCGCCCGCTGCGGGGTTTTGCTTTTGCGCGGAAAGCGTAAGGATTCCAGCAAGATCGCCCTGAACGTCGATCTCGACCTTGCCGTCGGCCGGGGTCAGCACGATCTTGTCCACCAGCGACCGCAGGATGTCCGCCGCCTCGATCCGCTTCTCTTCCTCTTCGTCTTGCAAGGCTTCATAGAGTTGCTGGACCCGCTTGCGGTATTGCAACGCCATCGAGGGATGCAGCAGGGGAGGTGGTTCCTCCGCCTCGGCGAGAAACGTGCGTAGCTCGGCCTTCCGTGCCTCCAGCCGCTTCATGTCTCCCACGATGGCCTCGATCGGGCCACCGGCCTTGATAGCCGTCAGCAGCTTTGCCAGTTCACGCTCGATCTTCGCCATCTCGGCTTCGGCTGTGGCGATGCCCGCGCGGCCTTCCATCCGAAGGCGGTTCATCTCCCGCGTGAATGCCTCGCAGAAATGGGCGAACAACTCGGGGTCGACCAGCCGAGTGCGAAGCGCATTCAGTACCCGCGTCTCCAACTCGTCGCGGCGGATATTGACCCGGTTGTTGCAAGTGCCCTTGTTGCGGGCTGTCGAGCAGCCGATCAGGGTTGCCGAGATCGCCGAATAGCCGCCGCCACAGCAGGCACATCTCGTCAGGCCGGAGAAGAGATACTTCGGTCGGCGCCGATAGTTCATCTTGCCTACGTCGGCTGCGCCGCTCTCGTCCCGTTCGGTCCGCATTTCGCCCTGGCGGGCTTTCACGGCGTTCCAGAGGTCGTCATCGAGGATGCGCAGCTCGGGCGCTTCCTGAATGACCCATTCCGATTCCGGGTTGGGCCGTGCTTGACGCTTGCCGGTATCGGGGTCTTTGACGAAGCGCTGGCGGTTCCAGACGATCTTGCCGACATACATCTCGTTGTTGAGGATGCCGTTTCCACGTTTCGGGTTGCCGTTGATCGTGCTGAAACCCCAATGCCCGCCGGAAGGAGCAGGGATGCCGTCCCTGTTCAGGGCGAAGGCGATGGTCTTGGCCGACTTGCCGGCTGCATAGTCGCGAAAGATGCGGCGAACGACTTCGGCTTGAATCTCGTTGATGGTGCGGTCGCCACGAATGGGCTCGCCGTTGGCATCGAACTTCTTCACCACGTCATAGCCGTAGGAATTGCCGCCGCCGGACTTGCCGGCCTCTACGCGGCCGCGCTGCCCTCGGCGGGTCTTGTCGGCCAAATCCTTCAGGAACAGCGCATTCATCGTGCCCTTGAGCCCGACATGCAACTCGCTGATCTCACCCTCCGACAGGGTGAACATCTTCACGTCGGCATAGCGCATGCGCTTGTAGATGCCGGCGATGTCCTCCTGGTCGCGGCTGATCCGGTCCAGTGCCTCGGCCAGCATCATGTCGAACCGGCCTCGGGCGGAATCCATGATCACCGCCTGGATGCCAGGACGCTGGATCATGCTGGAGCCGGAGATGGCGTGATCGGAATATTCCTCGACCACCGTCCAGCCTTCCTTCTCCGCCCGCAACCGGCACATGCGGAACTGGTCGGCGATGGACGCCTCGCGCTGATTGTCCGACGAATAGCGGGCGTAGATCGCGACTTTCACTGCACATCTCCTTTGAGCGTCAGGAGGTGCGCTTCCTCCGTCGACGCATCATCTTCACTTCCTCGGCGTAGCATTCCCGCGCTGCCTGCCGCGCCAGAAACTCGACGAGACGCAGAAGGCGCGGATCGGGATCGCCGCGCGCCGTGAACGTCAGTTCCGGCTCGTCGATCATCAGGGATTCGAGCAGCGCTTCGCGCTCTCGTCCTGACATCTTTGCTGTGTTTCCGGGGGCTCGCAAGGTCATAACTTGCAGCATTCCCGGCGTTTCTAACGTAAGCAACTGAAATCAAAGCCGTATAGTTGGCGGTGGTCGGGGCGATAACGGCGGCGTTGTCGCGCTCGGGCGGAGCATGGCGTGCCACAGCATATGGAAAATACTGGCGGGAACGCGCAGTATTCTTCCGCAAGAATGGCTTGTGGTGCGAGTCTCGCGGCATCGCTGACATCCCTTGTTTTCAAGGCCGACATCGGCTATATGTCAGGATATATAGCACGGAGGCCAGCCATGAGCAATGCCGCACAGAAGAGGGCGATCGAGAATTACCGGACACGCCTGACACAGCGTGGCTTCAAGCGCTTCGAGGTCCTGGCGCTGGAATCCGATCGTGAGCTGATCCGGTCGCTCGCCCGCCAACTGGCGGAGGAGGGGCCAGAAGCGGAGCAAGCCCGACAGACCGTGAAGGCTCTGGTTTCGGGGGAACCGCCGAAGACCGGCGGTATCCTGTCGGCCCTGCGCCGCTCGCCTTTGGTTGGCGCCGATCTTGATCTAGTGCGCTCTCGCGAAGAGGGGCGCCGGGTCGATCTGTGACGCGCTATCTCCTCGACACCAACATCATCAGCAACGTCATCAAGCCGCAGCCGTCGGAAGCGCTGCTGGCGTGGTGGGCGGAGCAGCGCGACGAAGACCTGTTCATTTCGGCGCTGACTATCGCCGAGATCCGGCGCGGCATTCTGGAGAAACCGCGCGGGAAAAAGCGCGATGCACTCGACGCCTGGTTCTCGGGACCGGAGGGGCCGCAAGAGCTCTTCACCGGCCGCATTCTCTCGTTCGACGACAAAGCGGGCCTGATCTGGGCGCGTTTGATGGCGGAGGGCAAGGCCGCTGGCCGTCCGCGCAGCGCCTTGGATATGATCATTGCCGCTGTGGCGGGAGCCAACGACTGCGTGGTGATCACGGACAACGAAAAGGACTTCGCCGGGCTGGAGATCATCAATCCCCTAAGGGGAGGAGACTGATGCCGACAGTGTTCGACAGAAGCTCAGGAGGGCGTCATGGCTGAAACTCAGATCGAGTGGACAGACGCCACTTGGAATCCGGTAGCCGGATGCTCAATCGTCACAGCCGGCTGCACCCATTGCTATGCGATGGAGATGGCCAAGCGCCTGGAGGCAATGGGCATCGAGAAATATGCTGGTCTGACCCGGAAAACGGGCAAGCGCACCGTTTGGAATGGCGTCGTGCGGGAGGATCGCAACGCGCTCGCAATTCCTCATAGCTGGCGCAAGCCACGCAAGATTTTCGTCAATTCGATGAGTGATCTGTTCCATGAACGGGTCAGCGATGCTTTCATTCTCGACGTTTGGCAGGTGATGCGCGAGACATCGCATCACAACTATCAGATCCTGACCAAGCGACCCGAACGCATGGCTGAACTTGTAGCCAGCAAGATTGGGGAGGTGTTGCCGAATGTATGGCTTGGAACCAGCATCGAGGACGCGAGCGTTGTCGACAGAATTAGTCATCTGCGCGCTGCACCGGCCGCTATCCGTTTCATCTCATTCGAACCACTGATCGGGTCGGTGGGTGCAGTTGATCTCCAGGGCATTCATTGGGCCATTGTGGGCGGAGAAAGTGGAAAGTCCGCACGGCCGATCCGTGAAGAATGGATCGATGAAATCTATGTTCAATGCCTGTCAGCCAGTACGGCCTTCTTCTTCAAACAGTGGGGGACCTGGGGCAAGGACAACAAGAAGCGGTCGAAGAAGGCAAATGGCCGCGAATATCGTGGCCGCACCTGGGATGAAATGCCTGCTGCTCCACAAGCGGTTGCATAACGACCCGGCGCGAGGTGGGGGCGGAACATGGTCGAGAAACGATATGAATGGGTCGATGGCGCGAAACTCGAAGAGCACTCCAGGCGCAAACACAAAATTCTCCGCGAGTATGTTTTCGACTATCTGACTGTTCGCTGCAAGCTGCCGCAGCAGGAGCGGTTTCGCCTTGCTATCGTCGATGGATTTTCCGGCGGCGGCCGCTACCAGTGCGGTGCGCAGGGCTCCCCGCTGATCTTCATAGAGGAATTGAAGCGCGCGACTGACGCCGTGAACACTCATCGTGCGGTTCAGGGGCTCGGCGCGATCGAGGTCGAGTGCCTGCTTGTCTTCAACGACGCCAGCCGTGACGCGATCGAACTTTTGAAGACCCATGTTGCGCCGGTTCAGGCTGACATCGCCGCGACATGTCCGAAACTTCATCTCCGCGTCGAGTATCTGAATGAGTTCTTCGAGGCTGCCTATCCCACGATCAAACGCTTTCTGGAGCAAGGCCGCTACCGAAGCGTAATCTTCAATCTGGACCAGTGCGGCCACAGTCATGTCGAGCGGAACACGATACTCGACATCATGCATTCATATCCCGCTGCAGAAATCTTCTACACCTTTGTCATCAGTTCATTGCTCGCCTTCCTTCAAAAGGATCAGCCAGACCGCCTGCGAGCACAGCTTGACCATCTCGGACTGCGCAACAATGATGTCCAGGCGCTTGAAGGGATGATGAACCAGAAGGACTGGCTCGGCACGGCCGAGAAAATCGTCTTCGATGCCTTCCGGCTCTGTGCGCCCTATGTCAGTCCATTTTCGATCAATAACCCTGGTGGCTGGCGATATTGGCTGATCCATTTTGCCAACGCCTATCGCGCTAGGCAGGTTTACAATAACATCTTGCACGACAATGCGAGCCTTCAGGCGCATTTTGGGCGATCTGGGCTCAACATGTTGTCCTATGATCCGCGTCACGACGAGGGCTCGCTCTATCTCTTTGATGATAGCGGCCGTGCTTCGGCCAAGACTCAGTTACTCGGAGATATTCCGCGTCTCGTGACCGATGCCGGCGACGCGATGTCCGTGATGGAGTTTTACGAGAGCATCTACAACGTCACGCCAGCACATGCTGATGACGTTCATGCGGCGATCATCGAGAACCCTGATTTGGAGGTAATTACTCCGGCGGGAGGCGAGCGTCGAAAAGCCAATACGATTGGCGTGAATGATGTCATCAAGGTAAAGACACAGCGCAGCTTCTTTCCTATGTTCTTCAATGCAGGGAGCGAGTTGAAGGGCGGTAAAAAATGATCTTTCCAGTATTTTCCGCCGAGTACTTGTTGTTCCATCCATCTCAGGTTAGCTCGTTATTCGTGTGCGCCATGCTCGCTCCTTACTGATCAGGGAAACGAGCATGGCGCAGTTCAACGATTGGTGCCTTTCGGTCGATGAGCCGGTTGGGAACCATTTTCGCCGGGTCATGACTGGGCAGGCTGCGAACCTTGCTGCCGGCGTTCAGGCGACGGCGGCCATCGTGCCCGGGCACTATGCATCGGAAGAGCAAATGGCGCGGGCATTTGCCCGGCTAGGTAAGCTCGAAGCAGCAGCACTAATACAGGGCAAACTTCCAACAACCAAGGCGATCCGTTCCGGTGATCTTGGCGAGATTTACGCGACGGAGTGGATCGACGCCCACAGCGGCGGCTACCACGCCCCGATCAAGCGCCTGCGTTGGAAGGACCATCGCAACATGGCGATGCGCGGAGACGATGTTATCGGCATCCTGCAAGACGCCCAGACGCAGCGTCTCCAATTTCTCAAAACTGAGGCGAAGAGCCGTGCGGCTCTTACCGGCCAGGTTCTCACCGAAGCGCGCGCTGGTCTCGACAAGGATGGTGGACTGCCTTCCGCCCACGCTCTGTCGTTTATCTCGGCCCGCCTTCTCGAACTTGGCAATCTGCCATTCGCCGACGCGATCGATGATGCACTATTGAAGCACGGTATTCCGGTGCAGAGTGTCCGGCATCTGCTTTTCACGTTCTCCGGCAACGCGCCTGACGCGCTGCTGGCCGCTTCGCTCCAATCGTATCCCGGTCCCATCAATCAATGGGGGATCGGGCTGCGCGTTGAGGGTCACGGGGCTTTCATCGGAGCTGTTTATGATCGAGTGATTGCCGATGCCAACAACGCCTGAAGCGATTGCGGCCGATATCGCAGAAGCAGCAACTGCCGGCTTTCGAGGCCGCCTCATTGCACGCGGCCAAGCGCGCGCGATAATCTGGCGTAACGGCGCGCTTCCGCCCGACGCGCCAGCCTTCGCGCCGCAGCTCAGCTATGATCTGCACTCCTACGGCTATGCGCTTCTCGGACTCGGCCTTCGCCTTCGCGAACTTGATGGCGACTCCGCACAGGCGCGCGCCGCTTTCGAACAAGCCGCAACTGCCCTCGAAGCAGTCATCGCCAAAGGCGACCGCGAGGAGGTTGATCGCGATTTCCACTTCGTTATGGCGGCAGCGAGCTATCATCTCGCGCACCTTTCGGCCCGTGCCTACTCTCTGCTTGCAATCGTCGAAGCCAACGAAAATTTCTCTTTGATCGAACGTGTGCTCACGCAGTTGATGCGACGGAGTTTCGGGGATCTTCGCACCAGTGTCCTCGACTATCGCGCTTCGGGCGAAGGCAGCGATGCCCGGATCACCGCCGCCATCCAAGCCGTTCTCGATCAGGCCGAGGGCGCGGCCAACCCCATCGACGACAGCAGAGACTTCCTCTTCGACGGCCTCGACACGGCGCTGACCGACGCCTTTGTGGCGGCCATGTCGCTGTTTCTTCTCGCGCTGGAACGCGGCGAGCGACCGCTGCTCGATCAGGCGCTGGCGCGTCTTCAGACAAGCCTCGTCATTTGCAGCGAATTGAACATGGTGCCGCAGTGGTGGGTGCATCGTATCGCGCTCCACCTCCTGCCCGACCTCTGGTCCAGCACTTTCCACGCAAAGGTGCCGCTCCAGCCGGTCGGTGGCGAAGCGGCCGATTGGCCCAGGCTTCGAGAGTTGTTCATCGCACTACTGCAACGGCGTCCTAAGGCTGAGGTCGATCTGTGGCCATCCCAGACCGAGGCGGCTGTACGCGCGGTCGACCAGTCCGACGACCTGGTGGTCTCTCTTCCCACCAGTGCAGGCAAGACACGCATCGCCGAGCTGTGCATCCTGCGCTGCCTTGCCGGCGGCAAACGCGTAGCCTTCGTCACCCCGCTACGTGCCCTCTCGGCTCAGACGGAAACCACCCTGCAGAGGACCTTTGGCCCGCTCGGAAAGACAATCTCGGCGCTCTACGGCAGTATCGGGGTCAGCGGTTTTGATGAGGATGCGATCCGGGAACGGGATATCGTGGTGGCGACGCCGGAGAAGCTCGACTTCGCGCTGCGCAACGATCCCTCCCTTCTCGATGACGTCGGCCTGCTCGTCTTTGACGAAGGGCACATGATTGGCCTCAATGAGCGCGAAGTGCGCTACGAAGTGCAAATCCAGCGGCTTCTTCGCCGGTCGGATGCGCACGAGCGTCGGATCGTCTGCCTGTCCGCGATTTTGCCCGATGGCGATCAACTCGATGACTTTGCGGCTTGGTTGCGCCGTGACCACCCCGGCGGCTTGATCAAGAGCGACTGGCGTCCGACCCGGCTAAGATTCGGTGAGGTGGTGTGGACGTCGCCGACCGCGCGATTGAACCTTCGCGTCGGCGATGAACGTCCTTGGGTGCAGCGCTTTCTCACGGGCACCGCGCCACCGAATTGGGTTCCGCCAAAGAAGCGCCGAAAACGTCTCTTTCCCGACAATCAACGCGAACTCTGCTTGGCGACGGCTTGGCGGTTAATCGACGATGGACAAACCGTCCTGATCTTCTGCCCGGAGCGTCGAAGCGTCGAGCCCTTTGCAGATGTGATCGTGGACCTCCACGAGCGCGGGGCGTTGCGCTCTCTGCTTGAAGCCGATCCTGCCGTCCTCAACACCGCGATCGTGCTGGGAGAGGAGTGGCTGGGGCCGAACAATGCTATCCTGAAGTGTCTTCGCCTGGGCGTCGCCCTCCATCACGGTGCCCTGCCGACCGCATACCGCAAGGAGGTGGAGCGCCTGCTACGCGATAATGTGCTCAAGGTAACGATCTCCTCGCCGACCTTGGCGCAGGGCCTTAACCTGTCAGCCACGGCCGTTGTCATGCACTCGCTTCACCGCAATGGTGAGAAAATCGAAATCTCCGAGTTCAAGAATGTCATCGGGCGCGCTGGCCGCGCCTATGTCGATGTGGAAGGCATCGTGCTTTTCCCCATGTTCGACGATATCGCGAAGAAACGGCGCAACTGGGAAGCGCTCATCACCGACCTCGGCGCTCGGGAGATGGAGAGCGGTTTGGTGCGACTGGTCGCGGTGCTGCTACTACGCATGCGCGCTCGCATCGGCGGCGATCTTGATCAGCTCGTGGACTATGTCGTTAACAACGCTGCGGCTTGGACTTTCCCTGAGATTGCCAATGAGAAACCCGAGGATCGGGAACGCGCGCTTGCCGACTGGGAGCGGCATGTCGCGACGCTCGATACAGCCATCCTCAGTCTGATCGGCGAAAATGACATCCCTGACGACGGAATCGAGGCTGCGCTGGACGACATTCTTCAATCGTCGCTCTGGCACCGTCGCCTTTTGCGCCAGAACGAGGAGGTTCGGCAGGTTCTTAAGGCAGGTCTTGTGTCGCGAAGCAAACTGATCTGGAGCCAATCGACGCCGGCACGCCGTCGTGGCTATTTTCTGGCCGGGGTCGGACTTACGACCGGACATGCGCTCGATGCAATCGCCGCGGATGCCAATCTCCTCCTGATCCAGGCCAATGGCGCAATTTCCGAAGGCAATGCCGAGGCAGCAATCGTTGCTATCACGGCTTTGGCCGAACGGGTCTTCACCTTCTACCCGTTCACGCCCGAGTCAATGCCAGAAAATTGGCAGGACATCTTGCGCGTTTGGCTTTTCGGCCAGCCTCTTGCCGGTATTGCTGCCGGACAGGAATCGGAGACGCTGCGGTTCATCGAAGGGGGGCTGATCTATCGTCTTCCATGGGCAATGGAGGCTATTCGCGTCCGAGCAGCCGCGAACGGCGATACGGTCGGCGTCTTTGATCTTCCCCTCGAAGACCATGAACTCGGCCTTGCCGTTCCCGCCGTCGAAACTGGCACGCTGAATCGTTCCGCCTCGATCCTTATCCAGGCTGGCTTCAATTCGAGATTAGCTGCCATCAAGGCTGTTACCGACACCGGCGCCACCTTCAAAACCGGCCACGAGCTTCGTCAATGGCTCAACTCGGAAGCCGTATCGGCGTGGAGCGCGCAGCCGGATTGGCCGACAGTGGAGACCCGATGACTTCAACGAAGGCAGCGACATGAGACAGATGATACATGCAGGATACCTTGTTAGAGAACAGACGCGGGCTCATTGATAGCGGCTCGCGGTCTGCGGCCTTCAAGAAGATCAATGATGTTGTCAGCCGCCTCATGCTCGATCGCAAGGCGAGTCTTGGTAACCGCCGAGCCGATATGGGGTGTCAGCAAGGTGTCCGTGCGACGCTGCACCAAGCCAGGATGGACAGCTTCAGGTCGATCCGGCCGCGCCCAGTCCTCCATCTCGTAGACATCTGCGGCGTAACCCGCCAGATGTCCCGCCTCCAGCGCAGCCACCACGGCCCCTTCGTCCACAACGCTCCCACGTGATGGATTGATCAGAAGCGTCCCCTTCCGCATCTTCGCAACTTCCAGTGCGCCGAGCAGATGCTGCGTGTCGTTGGCGAGCGGAAGGGCACACACTACGAAATCCGAAGTGGAAAGAAGCCGTTCGAAATCCGTGAACGTAACCTTGAGCCTTTCTTCATCATCAGAACCGAGCTCGCGCCTGTCCCAATAGCTCACTTGCGTTCCAAAGCCCGTGAGCCGTTCAGCAATGGACTTGCCGATCGCTCCCATGCCTAAGATGCCAACCGCTGCGCCCTTCAGGCCCACGCCGTAGAAACGCGGTCTCCACCCCTTGTAGCCAATTCTGACAGCTTCATCCCCCGGCAGGATGTGCCGCCCCAAGCCAATCATCAAGCCGATGGTCAGTTCTGCGGTCGGATCAGTCAGAAGATCGGACACGATGGAGACATGGACCCCTCGTGCCGTGCAGGCAGCAACATCAAAGTTGTCGTAACCCTTCAACGCGCAAGCTACAAGCCGCAGGCTAGGAGCGTGGCTCAGAACCGTAGCGTCGATCCGATCCGGCATGAAAGCCATCATCGCAGTCGCATCACTGAGTTCTGCCAAAAGCCTGTCATGCGCCCAAGTATCGTCCGACTCGTTGACGCTGACGCGGGCATAAGGCGCCAGCTTGGTCAGGATCTCGTCATGGACTTTGTGCGTGATAACGATCTTGGGCAACATGTCGCGCTCCCTGTTGTTGTTTTATTGAAGTTGGCGGCGAAGAAGAGCGCCGACCTGATCGACCACGGTGACCATCAGAAGAACGACCAGCATGATGGCAAGAACCTCCTGATAATTCATAATCCGAAGAGAGGTCATCAGCTCAAAGCCGATGCCGCCGGCTCCGACCGTGCCAAGGATGGTGGAGGCGCGGAAGTTATACTCCCAACGGTAGATCGTGACATCGGCCAGTTGAGGCAGGACTTGCGGCAGGATTGCGCGCGTGACGATCTGGAAGGGTGAAGCACCGGCGGCCCGCGCCGCCTCGATTGGCGCATTGTCACAATGCTCGATGGCTTCTGCAAAGAACTTTCCGACCATGCCAACGGAGTGAAGGCCTAGAGCAAGAACGCCGGGCAGAGCCCCGAAGCCTACCGCTGCAACGAAAACGATACCCATGATCAACTCAGGGATCGAGCGCAGGCCGTTCAGCAGGCCGCGGGCGATCATGTAGATAACGCGGTTTGGCGCTGTTTTTCGCGAAGCGCAAAAGCCAACGGGAAGCGAAATCAGAACCGCGATTGCCGTCCCGGCGATGCTCATGGCAAGAGTATCAACCAAGGGGCCGATCCACTCCATCCCACGGCTGAAATCGGGCGGAACCATTTCACTTCCCAACTGCCAAAGCGAAGGAAGGCCGGAACCAAGCCGCTCCAGATCAAGCAAGCCGGAGTGGTAGCTGCTGACAATGATGACGCCAGCGATGATCACCGCGATCACGGCAGCGCGCTTCCAAGCTCTACTTTGGCGCTGAAGGATGCTGTCGAAACTTTGGGAAAGCGCTGTCATTGACGTGCTCCTGAAAAGTGAGGCGCAGACTTCGCCTGCGCCCGCAATGAATGGCGGTTGATATGTCTTATTTGCTGAGGTCGAGGTTCAGCATCTTACCGAGATCCCGCACGACATCGTAAGCCTTGTCGTTGATCGGCGCGAAACCATCTGCCTTGAACGTCGCCAGCACTTCCTCATCGTTCAGGTTGATGAACGCGTCGGTGATGGCTTGCTTCAGGTTCGGATCGAGGTCAGAGCGCATCGTCCAAGGATACTGCGGAAACGGATCGGACTCTTCGAGCGCAACAACTTTCGCGGGGTCGATCGTGCCGCGAGCAACCATAGCGTTGAAGATGGGCAGCGAAAGACCACCAACCTGGGCATTGCCGTTTTGCACCGCCAGCGCCACGGCATCATGGGAGCCGACGTAGTTCTCACTGTAATCCGTCTCTGCTTCTAGACCCGCTTTAAGCAGCATGGATTTCGGGATCAGGTGGCTGGAAGTAGATGCCACGTCACCCCATGCCACATCGTGGCCGGCAGCATCCGCAATAGTCTCAATGCCGGCTTCAGCGTTGCCGATGACAACGGCGCGGTAAGTTGTCTCGCCGTCTTTCATCAGTGCCGCAAAGGGTTCGATCTCGGCCTTCGTCTTGGCCAACGTGTAGGAAAGCGGACCGAAATATGCGAGTTCAAGCCGACCGAACCGCATCGCCTCGATCATCGAGGAGTAGTCGGTGGTCACGATCAGCTCGATGTCGCGGTCAAGAGTTTCTTCAAGATACTCTTCCAGCGGACGATTGTTTTTGATCACTGTGGCGGCGTTCTCGTCGGGCAACAGCGCCACGCGCAGAGTTTCTGGATTTGCCTCCGCATGCACTGCGGAGCCGCAGCCGAGAGCAGCGAGAACGACAACGGGGAGCAACTTCTTCATAGGGCGGCCTCCATGGCAGCAACAGGTTGTGGTTGGGAGTGGGATGAATGGTGATGCGCTTGCTGCGAACTCCGGCCTGAAGCTTCGCTGCGGTAGATCGAGGCGCACATCTGATCTGTCAGTTCATCAACGGACGCATCTGCGACTACAGAGCCATCACGCATGGCGATGACCCGATCACCAAAGCGCCTCGCCAAGTCGATCTGGTGCAGGCTGATGACAGCCGTTATGCCATCCGTCGTGCAAATGTGGCGGAGTTGCGAAAGGACTTCGACGGCTGTTTCCGGATCGAGGCTGGCCACAGGTTCGTCAGCCAGTATCAATCGGGGCTGCTGAACCAGAGCACGGGCGATGCCGACACGTTGCTGTTGGCCGCCCGACAACTGGTCAGCCCTCACCAAGGCTTTGTCGAGCAAGCCAACCCGAGCAAGACATTCCAGCCCAAGTTGCCGGTCAGAACGCGGAAGAGGAAAGAGGGTTCGAAAGGATGAGTGATAGCCCAAGCGACCGGTCATCACATTATCAAGCGCGCTCAAGCGCCCGATGAGCTGGTGCTGCTGGAAAATCATCCCGGTGCGCCTGCGGTGCACTCGGAGCGCCCGCTCTCCGTCCAGAGATCCAACGCCATCAGCGATAATCGAACCGGACGTAGGAGCAACTAAGCCGTTAAGGGTGCGGATGAGTGTGGATTTACCCGCGCCAGAGCGGCCCAAAAGGACGACAAACTGCCCCTGCGCGAGCTTCAGCGAGGTCGGTTTTAGAGCTTGTGTGCCATTCCCATAGGTCACGGCAACCCTGTTCAAAGCCAACATGATGATGCATCTTTCTAATCGTTCTGCGGTCGCGATAGGATGGGTCGATCACTAGGCGCGCAATATGACGACTACGTTTCAGGTGGATGACATAATCATGATCATGCACATCGATGCTTATGCTGCACTCTACCTAAAATCCGGCGGATTCCATTCTGAAACGCGACAGCCCTATTCTGGCTGGCGTTTGCGGCATGGAGGACCGGACCTTGGCACCCCACCTCACCCTCGACGAGCGGCGCATCCTGGCTGGGCTTCTGCACCAGAAGGTCAGCATCGCGCAGATCGCGGCGCAGCTTGGCCGTCATCGCTCGACCATCCATCGCGAGATCAGGCGCAACTTCTGGCATGATCCCGAGGTGCCGATGGCCACGGGTTACTGGCATGTGACGGCCCAGCAGCTTGCGGCGGCGCGGCGGGCGCGGCAGCGCAAGCTGATCCGGCATCCGGGCCTATGCGCGGCCGTGCTCGACCGCCTCAAGGAAGGCTGGTCGCCCGAGCAGATCGCTGGTCGGCTGAAGCTTGCAAGCAGTCGGCCGCGGGTCTGTCACGAGACCATCTACCGCTATGTCTATTCGGCGGACGGACAGTCCCAGGAGCTGGCCCGTCATCTTCCCGCGCGCCGCCGTCAGCGCAAGCCGCGCTACGGCCGCAAGCCCAGGAGCCTCGTCTTCCCAGAGAGATGCAGGATCCGGCATCGCCCTGCTGCGGTGAACCGGCGGGAGGATTTCGGCCACTGGGAATGCGACCTGATGATCTTCCGCAAGGAGCACGGCTCAGCGAATGTCGCCTGCATGGTTGAACGGGTGAGCCGCTACACGGTGCTGTGGCGCAACAACGATCGCCGTTCGGGTCCACTGATGAACAGCCTGATCAACCTGCTGGCGCCTCTGCCCCAGGGGGCCCGGCAGAGCCTGACCTTCGATCGCGGTCTGGAGTTCGTCTCGTGGCGCGAGTTGGAGCGCGGCTTGGGGGCTCAGGCCTGGTTTTGCGATCCGCAGGCACCCTGGCAGAAGCCCACGGTCGAGAATACGAACCAGCGTGTCCGGCGCTGGCTGCCCCGTGACACGGTGCTGCTGCGCCTGCCGCCGCGGACGCTGAGCGCCCTGTGTGAACGCATGAATGCCACGCCCCGCAAGTGCTTGGGCTTCCGAACGCCAAGCGAGGTGTTCCGCGAACAGCTGCTCACCGGAGGGCGTCACTGATGGCAGCCGGTCAGGGCTGCGATGGCGGAGGTCTCCGCCCTGCCCGGCTGCCGGCACCGTCGTGTTGCATCCGAGATGGAACCGGCATCCTTGGAAGCGGACGCGGTGATCGCGGTTATGGCCGCGATCGCTGATCGGAAGGACAGCCGCGCCTCCGCTCCGCTCTGGCACGTCCGACACCTTTCCGTTTGCTAGGTCCGCCTGCCATCCGGCCGGCGCTCTGAACACGGGCTCTGGTGCCGCTGCGCGTCAGCCTCCACGGAGAAATCCGGTTCCTCCCGCGCCAGGGCGCGGGCCCCTCCCAATTTCACCGCTCCGGCCCCGTGTGTCAGATCACCGTCCGGCCGCAGGTCGGGCTGCGCCCACCCTGCTTTGCCCTTCGGATGACATGAGGTCATCCAAAGTGAAAAGCACGGATGGCTTCGCCACTCGGCGGATCAGAAGGGCACGAACGGGAAATGTCGGAAACACACGCACGAGGTAGTTTCGTGACGCAAAAGGCAGTTTTGCGCGGTGTTCACAGTCTCGGTCAGGCCCGTGGGTCGGGCTGTGCCCTCCCCACTCTGTCCAGCCGAATACATGCGTATTCGTCAGGTCAGACCGGCGAGGCGCAGCCCATCGGCGGAAGAAGGCAACAGACCCGAACCGCCAGCCGCAACACGAAAGGAAATGCCAATGACCAACCTTCACCGTTCGCTGTTCCTGGGCGATGCCGGTCGTATCGCCATGGCCATTGGCGCCGTGGCGATGCTGATCCTGTCGGTCTCCGGCGCGATGCTGGTCGCGCGGCGCATGGGCGGCTGGCGGCGCTGGTTCGCCCCTTTGCGCGGGCCGGCGTCGAGCCGCAGCCATACCGGGATCGCCCGCGTGGCGGTCGCGGGGCTGGTTTTGTCCTCAGCGACTGCACTGTGGATGGCCGCCTCGACCTTCGATCTTCTGCCGGATGGAGCCGCACCGCCGACCTTTCCGACTGAGGTCAGCGGAAGCACTGGGGTCTCGCTTGCTGCGATGGAGCCGCTCTCCGTGATTGCTGTCACGGAGTTGCGCGAGCTGAGCTTTCCCTATCCTGGCGACGCCACGGACGCCTTCACTCTGAAGACGGATCGCGGCACCGGCTATCTCGATCAGGGGACGGGTGAGCTTCTGGCCTGGGCCGAGCTGACGATGTGGGAACAGATATCTGAAACCATCTACATGCTGCATACCGGGCAGGGGGCCGCATCTCTCGGCCTCGTGCTGGGTGTGCTGGCGCTCGGCGTGCCGGCAATGGGGGTGAGTGGTCTTGTGCTCTGGTTCGCGGGGCGGCGGTCAAGACCGCGTCTCCATGGCAATCATCCTGCAAACGGCGCTGCGACCATCTTGCTGGTGGGCTCGGACGGCGGCAGCACCTGGGGTTTCGCTGCGACGCTCCAACATGCGCTGACCACGGCGGGCCAGCATGTTCATGTCGCGCCAATGTCCGGTTTCGAGCCGGCGCGCTATCCGCAGGCCGAACGGTTCGTCATTCTCGCCGCCACCTGGGGCGAGGGACAGGCTCCCGCCACGGCGAAGGGGTTCATTGAACGCCTCGCGGCGCTGGAATCTGTCCCTGAGGCCCCGCTTGCCGTGCTTGGTTTCGGCGATCGCAGCTTTCCCGCGTTCTGCGCGTTCGCCGATGAAGTCGGGAGTCGGGCTGCTGCCAAAGGCTGGGCGCAATTGATGCCCTTCGACACGGTCGATCGCCAGTCGCCGCAGGATTTCGCCCGCTGGGGCCGCGCCCTGGGGGCGGCGCTGGGGATCGAGCTTACGCTCGAACATGTGCCAACCCCGCCCGTGACGGGGCGGCTCACCCTGATCTCGCGCCGTGATTACGGGGCGGAGGTGCAGGCGCCGACCACGATCCTGCGCTTTGCCCTACCCGAGGCGACGTTTTTGCAACGGCTGACAGGTCGGGGGTTTGGCCGGTTTCAGGCCGGTGATCTCCTCGGCGTTCTGCCCGAGGGTGCGGATCTGCCGCGCTTCTACTCGCTGGCCTCCGGACGGCGCGACGGGTTCGTCGAGATCGTGGTGCGCAAGCATCCCGGCGGCCTCTGCTCGGGTCAGCTTCTGGCGCTGAAGCCGGGCCAGGCGATCCGCGCCTTCGTCCGGCACAATCCGGCTTTCCATGCCGCAGCAGGACGCTCGCCGCTGATCCTGATCGGCGCCGGCACTGGCATCGGCCCGCTTGCGGGCTTCATCCGGGGCAACAGCCGCAAGCGGCCCATCCATCTGGCCTTCGGGATGCGCCACCCCGACAGCGATTTCCTGTATCGCGACGATCTGGCCGGCTGGCAGGTCGATGGCCGTCTGGCGCGATTGACCACCGCGAACTCGCGCGGGGCAAAGCCGCGCCATGTCCAGGACGCGCTGCGGGCCGAGAGCGCTGAACTGATCCGGCTGGTACACGAAGGCGCGCGCATCATGGTCTGCGGCGGGCGCGACATGGCCTCGGGCGTGGCCGAGGCGCTGACCGACATCCTCGCGCCGACGGGTCTTACCCCGCTCGCGCTGAAAGCGGAGGGGCGCTATGCCGAAGATATCTACTGACCCGGGCCGCCACGCGCTGAACGGCCCGACCATGGGCACTCGCTGGTCGGCGCGTTTCCACGCCGATGCCGGGCTGGACCCCGCCCCGGTGCAGGCTGCCCTGCAAGCGACCGTGGCGGAGGTTGATGCCGCAATGTCGACATGGCAACCCGACAGCGACCTGATGCGCCTGAACCGGGCGCCCACTGGCGCCTGGGTGGCCGTTCCTGCCGGCTTGGCCGAGGTGCTGAACCTCGGGCTGCGGATCTGTGCGGCATCGGGCGGTGCGTTCGATATCGGCATGGGCGATGCGGTGCGCGCCTGGGGTTTTGGCCCCGAGGAAGCCAGCGCTGAAGCCATCCGCTGGGCCATGGTAACCACGCGCCCGCCCGCGCATGAGGTGCTGGAGATCGACCGCGCGGCCGGGTTGGTCAGGAAACATGCACCCATCACGCTCGACCTGAACGGCATCGCCAAGGGCTACGGCGTCGACAGGTTGGCCGAAATGTTACGGGGCTTCGGCATCACCGGGTTCCTTGTTGGCATCGACGGCGAGATGCGAGCCTCCGGGCTGCGGCCCGACGGCATGCCCTGGACCGTCGCCGTCGAGGCGCCCGATCCCGAACGCCGCGCGCCCCATTCGGTCCTGATGCTGCAAGATGCTGCCGTCGCCACCTCGGGCGATTACCGGCATCATGTCACCGTTCAGGGCCAGCGCCTGTCGCATACGATGGACCCGGCGACGGGCGGCCCGCTGCGGTCGTCGCCGGCCTCGGTCACGGTCGTCACGGGCAGCTGTGCCGAGGCTGATGCCTGGGCAACCGCGCTGATGGTGCTGGGTCCGCAGGCTGGCGGCGAACTCGCCGCACACCTTTCCCTCGATGCGCTGTTTCTGATGCGCGAGGCAGACGGCATCCGGCCCCATGCCGTCGGGGCGCTGTTCGACAGCCCGATGGTATCGGCGGCAGGCCGAGAGGGTCTGGTTCGTGCCTGAGGTCTGTCCATTCGTGCAATAGGTCTTTGCAGGTTTCGTCAATTCTCGTGCGAAAACGGACAGCCTATGTCTATCCCAAGCCCGGCGGCGTCTGTCGATGCCCGCCGCGGCCAGAACCACTTGGCAGATACAGGAGATCACTATGCGGACTGTAAAATCTTTCACCACCGTCGCTGTCGCTCTCGCCCTCGCGCTGGGGTCAGCTGGCATTGCCGCCGCGCAATCCCAGGGACATGACAGCCATGGCGCGGGGGCTATCGAGATCACGCTGAACGATGGCGCCAAATGGCAGGGCGATCAGAACATGATCACCGGCATGACCGCGATTCACGGAACCATGGCCGCGAACCTGGACGCGATCCACAACGGCACCCTGCCTGCCGATGCCGCGAATGGGGTCGCTGCCGATGTCCAGAAGCAGGTCGATTTCATGGTCGAGAACTGTGTGCTGGAACCCGAGGTAGACGAGCAGTTCCATATCGTCCTTGGTGAGGTGATGACCGGCATCTCGGCATTGGAGGCCGGCGAGGTCGAGACTGGCGCGGTGACGATCGTTCAGGCGTTGAACGCCTATGGCGAGCATTTCGAGCATCCGGGCTGGCAGATGATCGACTGACGCCATGGGCGCAGGCATGGGCCGGCGCGGGCGTCACGCCTGCGCCGGCCTTGTCTTGCACGGGCAGCGCCCCTCCAGCAGGTCGGCATCGGCCGTCAGGGCCGTCGCCATGAAGTCCAGAAACAGGCGGATGCGCGCGGTCTGGCGCAGATCCTCGTGAATCAGCAACCACAGGTCCAGCATGAAGTCCTCGGGCAGCGCGGCGGCGCGGATCAGGCTGGGGTCGCAATCAGCGATCACGCAAGGCAAGGCAGCGAGTCCGACCCCCGCCTTTGCCGCCGCATGGGCGGCGGTGATCGAGTTTGTCCGGTAAACCTGCCGCGCATCCGGCCACCAGCGCGCCAGATTGCGGCTGAGCGGACCATGCGCCGCGCCATAGCCGATCCAGTCGCACTCGCCCAGGTCAGCGGGCGCCCGGCCCGCTGCGGCGTAGATGGCAAAACCCAGCCTCCCGACCCGCCGCCCGACCAGCGTTTCCTGCCCCGGATTGCCGATGCGCAGGGCCATGTCGGCCTCGCGTCGGGTCAGGTCCAGCACTGTGTCGGCAACGATCACCTCGATTTCGATCTCGGGCCATGCGGCGCGAAAGGCGGCGACATGGGGGGGCAGCACGCCCACCGCCAGCAGGTCGGTGGTGGTGATGCGGATGGTGCCATGGGGCCGCTGGTCCTGCCCGGTCACCTTCAGCGCCAGCGCGGTGATTTCTTCCTCGATGCGGATGACGGAATCGCGCATCTCTCCGCCCGCCGCCGTCAGCGCATAGCCGCCGGGTAGCCGGTCGAACAGCCGCACCCCCAGCCGCGCCTCGAACGCGCCGATGCGGCGAAACACGGTCGAATGGGTGACGCCAAGGCTGCGCGCCGCGCCCGACAGCGACCCCGCCCGCGCCACGGCCAGAAACAACCGCAGATCGTCCCAATCCTGCGCCTGTGCATTCATGCAATGATCCCTTGTCGAAATTGCCACTCCTGATCCTGAAAGGACAGCATATCTTGAGGTCACAAGCAATGACCGCCCCACCGGGCGGCGACATGAAAGGAACCAGCCATGAGCAAGACCATCCTGCGCAGCGACGAATTTTCCTGCCCCTCCTGCGTCACCAAGATCGAGAAGGCGCTGGCGGCAACTCCCGGCGTGACCGCCGCCAAGGTGCATTTCAACACCGGCCGCATCGAGGTCGAGCATGACCCCGC